>JADKHW010000023.1 GCA_016721565.1 bacterium
TGCTGGCCGGAATACAGTTGTTTTAGCTCTCTGTGAAAGCACAACAGCATATTTCACCACATCCTTCGATGTGGACACAAAGGCTCCTTTGGCTGCTTGAGCGGCCGTGGGTGATTTGGCTGGCGCTCTTGCCTGTGGCAATTGCTTACACGTTGCCGTTTCTGTGGGGCGGAGATGACGTCTTTGAAATGGCGGCGGCGATTCGCGCGGCTTCTGAAAATCTGCTCGATCCGCGTAACCCAATGCTGGCGCTCCCGGGTGAAACGTCGCCCCGCTTCACACCCTATGTAATCTTCTGGGGTGCCGTGATGAAAGCGACGGGTACGAGCGTCTTCACGATGATCAAAGTCACCGCGCTTGCGAACTTTTTGCTCTTTGCAACCGGGCTGACTCGGTTTATCACTGCACAATTTGGTGACAAACGGCTTGCCACGATTTTGATTCCGGTGATGCTGTGGATCTGGGGGACAGGTTATGGTCAGGCGAATGCTTATCACCTCTGGTTCTTTTTCTTCAGCCTGCCGTATGTTGCGATCTTTGCCTATGGTATGGGGTTTCATGCGCTGGCCGAGCTTGCGCTCTATTTGACAAACGGGCAGCGAACCCATGTCGTCTTATTCGCCGCGCTGAGTACGCTTGTGTTTCTCTATCCCGGTCACCGGACTGTTCGTGTTTGCGACTGCGTTCGTGATGGCAGTGTTTAAGCAAAGATGGCTGCAAACGCTTGCTTTGCAAGCGGCGCCACTAATTGCTTTGTCGTGTGCGCTTGTCTGGCCCTATTTTGATTATGGCAAGGTACTGTTTTCAGGAGCGAAAGACGCGTGGTATGCCCCTGAAATGTTCAGCAATCAGCTCATTGCTCTGGGTCCGGCGCTGGTGGGCGTTATTCTTGCAATCTACTTTGCACTGAAACATCGACACTTTGTTTGCTGTTACGCTGTTTTCGCTCTTTGCGCTTGCCTATTTTGCAGCGTGGTCAATGGGGATTCTGATCGGCGAACGCTTTCTGTTGTTCTCGACATTTGCCTTGCATCTGTTGATTGCTCTGTTCATTCTTGACAGAATAAAGGATCTTGTCAACGAGGGTGGGCTAAAAAGTAAAACCCTGAAGCTCCAGTTGCTTGCTATTCTCATCCTGTTTATCGCGGCACTGCCGTTCCGTGAGCAGGATATTCGTGGCACAGGTTCGCTCTTGATTTCAACTTTTGTCAAGCGCCGCCACGCTGAGACGATGCGCGAAGAGTACCAGTTTCTGGAACAGTATCTCGATTCGTCCGATATTGTGCTTGCAGAGGGGATGAATGCCTGGCCCTTGCCTGCTTTGACGGGTGCGCGCACGGTGTTCCAACGGCACGGCAATCCGCTTCTTGTGACCGAACTCGAAACGCGCCAAAAGGACACCGAGGCTTTTCTGAAGGGAGACCTTTCTGACGGCGAGCAGCAAAGCAGCGCTCAAGCGCTACGGTGTCACGCATGTGCTCTTGGACCTAAAGAATCCGGAGCTAAGTTCGTTGGATTTACGGGACTTTCTGAACAGAAACGGAGCCAAAGTAGCCGAACACGGCTCGCTTGTGCTTTAAGATATTCAAAGGCGCTCTCTTGACTTTTTGTACAAATGTTCATATATTGAACTGAATTACACAACCCGCAACAAGTATTGAACATCCAACAAAAAGGACCCACCCATGTTTAAGCAAATGATGGACGGAAAATTCGGCTACTTTAAGATGGTACATGGCGTCACGCGCCGCATGGTCGAACAGATGCCGGAAGATAAGCTTGGTTTCAGACCTGTGCCCGATGTGCGTTCGTTCTCCGAGATCGTCGTGCATATGTACGGCTTCCTCGACTCGTCCATGCAGATGGTCAAGCAAGGCAAGTTCGTGGAAGATCCGAATCCTGCTATTTCATCCAGAGCCGAGCTACTCAAGTTTGTGGATTCACAATTTTCCAAAGCGATGGCCACACTCGACACATTCACAGAAGAAGAGCTTATCAAGCCTCTCGAAGCTTGGGGTTCAACTTTCGAAGCTTGGAAGATGCCTTCGTTTGCCTATGACGAACATTGGCATCATCGCGGTTCACTGACTGTCTATCTGCGCTTGAACGGCATCACGCCGGTCATGATTTACGATTACCAGCATTGATTACTCGTTCGGCTGAAGAGACACTCGCCTGGGCGGAATCGTTTTCACAACGGCTCCGTTCAGGCGACGTCGTTTGTCTAAGCGGTGAACTCGGCGCGGGCAAGTCCGTCGTCGCGCGCGGCATCGGACGCGGGCTCGGCATCAAAGAAGATATTCTCTCGCCGACGTTCAACTATATTTTGGAATACGAAGGCCGCACGCCGCTGTTTCACGCGGATCTCTACAGACTCGAAGATGCAGACGGCTTCATCGCGCTCGGACTTGAAGAATACTTCGAGCGCGACGGTATCTTTTTAATCGAGTGGCCCGAACGCATCTCCGAACTTCTGCCGACCAACTGCTACCATATTCACCTCGACATTCTGCCCAACATGGCAGAACGCGCCATCCTCCTGTCTGAACCCCACGCATGATTTTTTGCATTGATTCTTCCGGCCGCGAAACCCTGCTCGGGCTTTCGCATGATGGTCTCGTTTACGACACCATGTTGCCCGATCGCGACGGCTTGTTAAGCCGGTTTTGTTTTATGCTTGAAAGTGTGGGAGCTGCTCAGGCAGACATTGCCGCAATTGCTATAGGGGAAGGCCCCGGATCGTTCACAGGATTGCGCGTCGGCTTTGCGTTTGCGCACGGCTTGGCACGCGGTTTGGATATACCCTTGTGGCCTGTGTCCTCTTTTGAGGTCTTGGCGCACAATTTGTTGCCGAGCTGCAACACCGTGGCCGTGCTTGTGCAAGCTCGTAAAGAACGCTGGTTCGCCCAGACGTTCGGTGCCGTGGTCAAAGAGCGTGAGATTCTCGATGCGAAAGAGTTGGCGCAATGGTTGCCTAAGAGCAGTATGATTTGCGGTCCGGGCTGCGCGACGCTGCCAGATGAACTTAAAGTTCAGCTTGAGGCACGCATCCCCGAGGACAGCGCACTGCACAGACCGCATGCGAAGGTGTTGATTCAGCTCGCACAAAACAGATGGCAGGGCCGGGAACGACTAAACATCAGTGATGTGCTCCCGGATTATGGATTGGAATTTGGAGCGGCTTAGATTCTCTTGAAGACGAAGATATTTATTTACATTCTCCTGCTCGCCACCTTGCTTGGGTTCGGCGCGGATTGCGTATTTGCGCAAGTCCCCGCTACCTCGATGCAAGGCAACGAACGCGCGCCGGAGCCTGTGTGGGCACGTCACTTCGGCGGAGACGAAGATGACGGAGCCTATGCCGTGCTCGCGCTCGAAGACGGCTACGCAATTGCCGGAGATTGCATAACTGAAACCGGAGACCGTCAGATGTGCCTGATGAAATTGGGCCGTCACGGTGATTTGATATTTCAAACGCGCTATCCCGGTGCAGGGGTATCTGCCGCGCGCGCAATCCGCACAACCAACGACGGTGGATTTGTGCTCGCAGGTTCCACACGCGGCCCCGGCGGCAACGGCACAGACTTGTACGTCGTCAAAGTGGATAACGACGGCGACGTCGAGTGGTCACGCATCTCTCAAGATCGCGGCGGTGATTTCTCCGAAGATATTTTGCATGCGCGCGGCGGCGGATTTGTTAGCGCGGGACGCAACGCGCTTGATCTTAAGGGCGGATACAATCTTGTCAAAATGAACAAGCCCGGCACGGTTGTGTGGACGCGCAACTTCCCCGGCGAGCAGGCCAACGCTATCATCGAAATCGAGAGCGGTCGCATCGCGGCAATCGGCGTAACACAAGATATTCCCGAAAGCGCACGGCCGATTCGTCCCGAAGAAAATCCTAAATTCCCGTGGGTCGAAGCCAAGAAGCTGGAAACTCGCGCCTGCAAAGAAGAAGGCGGATTCCTGTTCACAGTCGTGGACTGGAAGGGCGCAGTCGTCAACGAGCGCGTCTATTGGAACAGCGGCTACGACGTCGGCAACGCGATTGCCAGCACGTCTGATAACGGCTTTGTGATGGTCGGTTCCGCAGGTGGCTGTACTGCAAATCCGGGCGGCTACGACGTGTGGGTCGTCCGCACCGACAGCACCGGCGATACGCTTTGGACAAAATCTTTCGGCGGCGTGTTGGAAGATCAAGCCTACTCGATTCTCGCTGAAGACGATGGCGGCTTCGTCATCGCGGGCAGCACGCGCTCGTGGGGCCAAGGCGAAAGCGACGCACTGCTGTTGAAGATCGACGGTCGCGGCAGCGTCCTCTGGAGCACCGCAGTCGGCGGCCCCGGCAACGACATCTGCTACGAAGTACAACAGGCCGACGGTGGCTACATCCTGTCCGGCACCACAACGTCCTACGGCGAAGGCGACACGGACATGTACTTGGTTAAAGTGGAGTCAATGGCGAAACGTTGAAAGCCTATGACGGCTGACGCCAGGTGAAGGGGATAGATGACCCATCACAAGAAATTAGAAAGCAGAGGTTCCAGCCTCTGCTTTTGCATTCTATCGACTGTCTGTAACTTTTGCGGCCTGAGTTCGTATATTGAGAGAAACAGAACTTCATGACCGATTCCCACGACCTATATACCAGGTACGCAGGTGATGTTTACCGCTTCGCCCTGTTCCTGTGCGGAAACTCCGCAGAGGCCGAGGAGATCGTGGCCGAGACGTTCGCGCGTGCGCTTACCGGCAAGGCACCAATTGCTTCAGCGACGGCTAAAGGTTATCTGCTAACGATTGCGCGCAATCTCTATATTGAATCTTTGCGACACCGCAAACGACACGCTGAGCTGTCGCCGGAACTCCCAGACCCGCAGCCCCCCATCGAACACACTGTTAGTCAAAAAACCGAACTCGAAGCATTGCAAACATTTTTGCAGCAATGTTCTGAAGTTGATCGTGCGGCGCTACTCTTGCGAGCCGACGGAGTTGCTTACGACGAAATTGCAGCGTCGCTCAAAATTTCGGTGGCGGCAGCAAAAGTCAAAGTGCATAGGCTGCGGTTGAAGCTGGCGGAGTGGAGAGCGAATCGCGAGTCAAACTAAGTTTGAAACCATCGGAGAACTCAATGGAGTCCGTTCCACGGAATGTAATTCTCGACCTGTTGCCGGCGTATATCGCGGGGGAAGCAAGCGAGGAAACACGCGCCATCATTGACGAATATGCAAGGCACGATCCGCAAATCACGAGATTGATTCGCGCGGGTTCGCTGGGATTAACCGAAGCCTCAGAGATTGATGCTCCCGTCCATCTGGAAATGAAAGCTATTCGGCGCATCCGCAGCACCGTTCGCCGCCAGATGGCATATATCTTTCTGGGAACAGTCGCACTGCTGATGATTCCGCTTGTCGCGATGCAGTTTACCAGTGAAGTGAATTGGAGTCCAAGTGATTTCATTGTCATGGGCGCAATGCTGTTCAGCGCAGGGTTGACGTATGTTCTGATTTCGAAAATGCGGGACAACCTGACCTATCGACTCGGTGTGGGAATTGCGGTAGTGACAGGTTTCGTGCTGGTCTGGATAAACCTCGCCGTTGGGATTGATCGGGTCTGAAGACAACCCGCTCAACATGATGTACTTCGGTGTTCTGTTGATCGGGATTCTGGGAGCTTTGCTTTTTCTCTTTCGGCCGCGAGGCATGATGTATTCCTTATATGCAACCGCTATCGCGCAATTCTTAGTACCGTTTATTGGACTGCTTATTCGCGGGCTGCAAATGGATCCGGTGGACATGCGGCCGGGAGTCTTCGGTATTATCATATTAAATACCTTTTTCGCCATGCTGTTCCTTGTGTCGGCGACGCTGTTCCGCATAGCGGCAAAGGCAGAAAAAAAATAGAGTCAGTGAGTCCCAAATTGAAAGCGGGCAGCCTTTTGGCTGCCCGCTTTTTTGTTCCTCAATCCCGCTTCCCAATATCAAAATCGTACAAGAGTTCCACTCTGTATGTCCGCGGCGGCATGCGGTAGCGCTCCATCTCTCCTCGTATTGCTCGTTGGTGAGATTCTCAAGATGCAAACTCAAGCGCGTGCTCTGGCGGAATTGAAATGCCACACGCGCGGTGATCAGCGTGTACGCGTCCGGCGCGTCGTTCTGATAGAACACGACCGTGTCGGTCTTCGTCACGTGGCGCATCTCGATACCATAGGTCGTGCGCTTGTGCGAATACTCCGCACCGAAGAAAAATCTCCACTCGGGTACATAGGTCAATGGCCCGACGTCGTTGATATCCGTATTCAGATACGTCGTCGAAAAAACGGTGCTCAGATTCTTCGGCCACGACGAGCGAATTCCCACCTCGCCGCCTTGAATCTGCGCTTCTGCTAAATTCTCCGTCTTGAATCTTCCGCCAGCCAATACCTGCCAGCGAATGATATCGTTGTAGTCGTAGTAAAATCCAGCCGCATCCACAATCACACGGTCATCCAAGCGATAGTTCAAACCGATTTCGCCGAAATCTACAGTCTCTGGATCAAGATTTGGATTTGGTTCAAACTCGTAGTCCTGCGTGCCGACTCGTTTCAAAAACATCTCGGCAATTGATGGATTACGAAAGGCGTGCCCGACACTGCCGCGCAACACGATATTCTTCGCGGCTTCGTAAGAGATTCCGGCTTTCGGAGATAATTGTCGTGAGGTCTTGCCGCCGACCAAATGACGGTGGTCAAGCCGCGCACCTGCCGTCAAGTGAATTTTTGGATGAATAGTCCAATCATCCTGACCGAACCCCGCCAGCGACACAGCCTGCTGTTTGCCGTAAAGATAAGACTGCGGTGCGCCGTTCACAAAATCCCACGTACCATCAAACCCAAACACGAGCGTGTGTCCGCCCGGCGCAATCTTCGTAGATTGCTCAAGTACACCAACCTTCTGTGATTTCGAGCGCGTCTGAAAATCCAGCGGCGTGTCGCCTTCACGCGGATCGCTGGCCGGATTAAACAGCGAGCGTGTCAAATCACGATTGTAAAACAATCTCAACGTGTAATTTGAGCGCGGCGATTCAACACGGCGATATACTAAATCCGATGACCATGTCTGCTTGCGCTGCAAATCATTCGAGTAAATATCCCGCACGTGCAGGGGTGCCGCCGAACTCTCCCATGCGTGTGGATATTCGTTCTCACCGCTCAAATAGATATTCGAGAACGTTAGATTGCGTTCGGGAGTGTAAGCATACACAAGCTTCGTAAACGCAGTCAAATTTTCCAACGCCGAAGATTGTCGCCACCCTTCCGAATTGCGGCGCGTGAAATTCGCAAAATATCCCAAGCGGCCAACCGAGTTCGAGTGACTGAAGGAAAGATCGCTGCGCGTGGTTAACTTTTCTGTGTATCGAGCCCACACAGGAGGACGTTCGTATGTACCATAACCCGCGCGAATCCGTGTGTATTCACGATGCGTCGGCGAATGCGTAATCACGTTCACCACACCGCCCATCGCGTTGGATCCATAGAGCGCCGAATACGCACCCTTCACCACTTCCACACGCGCAATCACGTCTTCAGGATAGAGTGACCAGCTCGCGCCGTCTGTATCGGAAATCACCGCAGGTCTGCCGTCAACAAGCAACAGTGTGCGATTGCCCACTCCGCCGCCGAGCTTATCCGATGAACCGCGAATCGAAACATTCGACACCACCGCACCGCCCGTGCGATGCACATCCACACCCGGCACGGCATCGAGCACGCGGTCGAGCGAACCCGGCGCGCGCGCCTGAATTTCGGTTGAGCGTACCACCTCAACTTTTGTGGTTGAGAGACGCGCTGTCGTTTCGCGCGCTTGCGCAGTGATCACCACTTCGTCGGCTTGCAATAGATCGGGATCAAGCCTGAACTTCAAATCCAGCGTGTCATTTTCACCCACAGTAAACGGATGTTCGAGCATGCGAAACCCGATGCTCGTAATCCGCAAAGTCCACGCCCCGCCGTTCGGCAAATGCAAAGTAAACTTGCCGTCTTCGCTGGTGGATGTCCCGCGCAGTGTCCCCACAAGCTGCACATTCACACCGAGCAACCCTTCACCGGTGTCCATATCCGTAACCGTCCCGCGCAAAACTGGGGTTGCAAAGACGGAAGTAGAAATCAAAAGTAGAATTAAAAATCGAAGCATGTAATTTTGATATAAAGAGGCTGACAGAATCTACAAATTCCTTTCATAGGGGAAAGGAAAATTGAACTGATGTTGGTGACAAACTCAAACGAATCTTGCTCGTGGGTAGTTGGTGGTTGACGTGAACAACACCCAATCCCACTGCGGTTCCCCATAGGGCTGCAGCAACAGTATCAGAGAACCAATGCTTGTCCTCGTATAGCCTTTGAAAAGCGGTGCTCGCGGCCAGTCCATAAAGTCCGACCGTGATCGGGAGCGACTTTGCCTCAGCCGAGATGACTGAAGCCTGAACAAATGCGACAGTCACATCACCAGAGAAAAAGGATTGATGTCCGTTATCTACATTCGGGCCGACAAAATGCGATGGGCCATTTTCCATGTACGGACGATCGCGGCCAACCGTAAATTTCATAAGCTGAGTTCCGGCGGCGGCAAGCAAATGAGCTTCCATCAATTCTATTCCGCACCGCCGCAAGTTGGGCCGATTTGCCAGCAATCCCGTCAAATAGAAGCCGACCGTCGTACCCATAAACACTGTCGTGCTCTGATAAGCATGGCCGACGTTGGCGAATTCGTTGCCCGTATTGCCGTGAAAATCCGGAAATTTTTCCCGAATGTCCGAATCCCAAATACTGCCAATGGCAACTGCTGAAACTGCGCCGCCCGCAAGCAGTAGATCACGAGTGCGTGCGTGAAACGGCGCTGTCACGATATTCAAGCAGACCGATTTACCACTATGAAAATCAGAGCGAACGACTGTGCTGCGGCTTTCCGTCTCGGCATGGACAGCACAACAGCTCAGCATGAGGAGCATAAGCAGAACCCAGAGTGCGCCCCGTGCCCTCGCTTTAGCAAACATGCTCAATCTCGCGTGTCCACACAAAAACTCTCGATTCACATTTTGACAAAGACAAGGGCCGTCCTACTGGACGGCCCCTGAAGATAATCAATCTTGCGGAAAAACGAAACCTTAGTTGCTGACGTTGATACCTGTACGGCCATAGTTGGTCGTGCCGTCAACCACAACAGCATCCGGATCCGGGTCACTGCCGGTCGTGTAGCCATACGCGCCGTAGCACGTCGAGCCGGGGCCTTGAACGTTGTTCCACAGCGAAATGTAGTACGTGCCCTCAGCCATTCCGCTGATAGCGTACTGCGTCTCTGCCGGATCAGTAATCAGGAAATAGCCTAACGGCGCACCTTGCGGCGGTGCAATTGGAGAAACCGGTGTGGTCGTGACCATCACCAACAATCCGACTTCGGGACGTGTGCCGGTGAATGTCACATTGCCGCTGATGTAATGCGGCGCAGGTGAATAAGCCTTGATCAACAAGTCACCGACATTCGGCGTTGTTTCATTGATCGCAATCATATCCGGACGCGAATCAGTCACGAGCGGCGACGGTCCAAGTTGCGTGATGATGCCGTAGCTGCCGTACCAGAACGTCGGATTCGGCGGCGGCGATGCGCTGAACACGGACAGATAGTAGTTACCAAACGGCGGAGTGAAACGGAAATTCGTGTCAGTCGCGGATTCCATAATGTAGTAAGCCGTCGGTTGACCCATCACAGGATTCCAACCACTGACCGGGAACGTCGTCAACATCACCAGCAAACCACCGTCTGGATAATTTCCAGCCAAGCGCACTGAGCCTTCAATACGACCGCGATCATTACATCCCGGCACAGGCAGGAAATGATCAAAGTAAGTTTCAACCGTAATCGTCTGCACTGCTGAGCCTTCGCTGAACACAACCGCCGTCGGAAGTGAATCATCTGCCATTGGATTGCCGCCGTACATTCCGACAATGGGTTCGTCGCAAGCGATGTCGCTTACGATCGGTGCGCGCCAGCCGGTAACGATTGAATTGTATGTCCCGAGCGAGATACCCGTAATCTCAAACGTCAGCGTATCCGCATCACTGGCATTGGTCGGATCGGGATCCTGAAAGAAGCTTGCATCCGTGTTATAGGCCGGCGGGCCGCCTGCCGCATTCACACACCACGAGCAATTGCCAGCAGCGATATTCCAATTTTCAAAAATAGAAAGCTGCACCGCGCCGGAGTCCGGCCAATCACCATGGAAAATAACCGAGCCGCGCAGCGTGCCCGTCGTTGGGGGATTGCTGTCATCACCGTCGCCATCGCAGCTCACTGCGAACATTGTGGCCAAAGCAAGCAGAAGTGCAATCAGACTAATTCGCAGTTTATAAGATAGAGACATAGTTTTTCCCGTATAGCTTTGTGAAAAGAGACGCAATGCGCAATATAGAAGTTCGAGACCTCTTAGTCAAGCGTCTAACTCGGAGAGTTGCCCCTTTGCGAGGAAATCACTAAACTCCGGTCTGCCCCGGGAACCTTTGCTTGACAGGGAGCGTTCTTCGAGTAATAGGTTAATGCGTCCTTACGGGACCCAATTCCCCCCTAAATCACTCCTTCCCAACACCTTACATGAATATTCGCGCCAATCAAAGCCTTGAACGATACCTCCAGGAAATCGGTGAAGTTGCTCTTTTGACCCCCGATGAAGAGATAAAACTCGCCAAGCGGATTCGCAAGGGTGACCAGCTTGCTCTCGAAAAGCTCACCAAGGCCAATCTTCGTTTCGTGGTTTCGGTTGCGAAACAGTATCAAAATCAAGGGCTTTCGCTCGGTGACCTGATCAATGAAGGCAATTTAGGTCTGATTAAGGCGGCCAAGCGATTTGACGAGACGAGAGGCTACAAATTTATTTCGTATGCCGTCTGGTGGATCCGTCAGAGTATTTTGCAAGCATTGGCCGAACAGTCCCGTGTCGTCCGCCTGCCGCTGAACCGTGTCGGAGCTTTAAACAAGATCGGCAAGACGTTCTCGACGCTCGAACAAGAGTTCGAACGAGAACCCACTGCTATGGAGATTGCTGAGGCGTTGGACATTTCGGCCTACGAAGTGACCGACACCTTACGCATGTCGGGCCGCCATCTTTCGATTGATGCGCCGTTCGCTCAAGGTGAAGACAACCGCCTGCTCGACATCGTTCACAACGACACTCAGCCGCCGCCCGATTCGAGCTTGATGAAAGAATCGCTTCGTCAAGATATCGAGCGTTCGCTGTCCTCTTTGACTCCCCGTGAAGCCGAAGTGATTCGTCTCTATTTCGGTCTCGACCGCGAGCATCCGCTCACGCTCGAAGAGATCGGTGAACTCTTCAAACTCACCCGCGAACGCGTCCGCCAGATCAAGGAGAAAGCTCTAAGGAGATTGCGCCACGCGTCAAGATCCAATTCGCTCAGGAGCTATTTGGGATAGGTAAACCCCCATGTTTCCTTTCTCCAACATCCGATTGCGGCGGCACTGGCCGCCGTTTCTCTGGGCATAGGAATTGATATTGATTTTCCAGTTCGCAAAATCGCTCGACAATTTGGTCTATGTTCCTTATCTTCAGTAAAGTGAGCAGACTGCTTCGTGAAATATGATGAGCAAGATTGATATGGATGAGCAAAAGCATTTAGGTTCCATAGCGCTGAAACGCTATCTGGGGCGAAACCTTATGATTGGGCTGGCGATCAGTATGTTCGCCCACCTCGTCGGCGGGCCGTCGCTCTATTATGCGTGGTCGTCGCTGTTTAAGCGGCCGATTGAGGAGTTTACGCACGAGAAAATCGTCGCGCTCCACCTTTCCCCCAAGATCGTTCCGCCCGCACCAAAGCCCAAACCTGCCGCACCTGCGCCCTCTTCACAGGGTTTGCGCGGCTCGAAAGGTGGCGGATCGCCCGGGCAAATTGCCAAACCGTCCATCAGCATGCGCATGCAGCCGGTCGCGGCTATGGACTTGCAAGTCGCGGATGACCAAGCTATCAACCGCGAACCTATTCCTAAGAGCCTGACTCCCGATTTCCCCGGTATGCAGTATCGCCCGGTTGCCGATGCCGTTACAGATAATTTCATTGACGTCAACCAGCCCGGCTATAACGGCGGAGCGCTGCCCGGTCCAAAAACCTATGGCGGTCCCGAAGTAGCCAACCCGTCAGCCATCGCCACACGCGGTGTCCCCGGCGGTCCTCCGGGTGATGCCATCAAAGGCCGCTACGGCGATGAACTGGGAACACTCGGTTCAGGACGAGGTGGCAGCGGGCCACCCCCCGGAAGCGGAATTGGCGGTGGTGGCGAAGGCTCCGGCTCTGCTCCTTATGGCATCGGTCGTGGCACCGGCCCCGAGGGGATTGGCCGTGGAACAGAAGGGAATTATGCTTCTTCTGTCGGCGGCGGCGGCACCGGATCAACCGGTGTTGTTGACGGTCAGCCCCCGATATCCAGAGCTGAACTTGAGGGCTTGATGGCATGGCTCAAGGGGCAAAACGTCACGTTTTCTCCCGTGTTGCAGGCTTACCTTGGGACCAAGGATACCGATCTGTGCGGAATTACGAGCTACGGTGGCTGGAACATCTTTGTTCAGTTTTCCGAAACCGTGCACCAGCTAAAGATCTTTCTCACTCAGGGTTCTAACGGCATTCTGCTGGCGGATTCGGATTTCAAACAGCGTTCACAGTACTTCGCCGCAGGCAACGTTGCACGAACTGACAACGCTATCTCGTCTATTGAAGCCGTCCGCGACAAACCCAGCACCCAACGCACCGAAGAGTTTTATCAGGTCTTCGGCAATTGGATGGCCGCTCAGGGAATTTCCTTGCGCGAGCGCGCGAACCGGTAAGCCATGAACTTTGGATTCAGAAACAGGCGAGACAATTTCTCGCCTTTTCTTTTGGGAACCTTTCCACCTTAATCGAGTTAGTTTGATATGGAACTAATCCATATTGAACTATTCACAGAACTTGGGGAGAAATCATGATTCGGATTCGGAAAGCTGCCGACCGTGGCCACGCAAATCATGGCTGGTTAGATACTTACTTCACCTTCAGCTTTGCGGACTATCAGGACCGCGAGCACATTCATTTCCGGAATTTGCGGGTCATGAATGATGACAAGGTGGCTCCAAAGACGGGATTTGGGATGCACCCGCATGACAATATGGAGATTATCACCTATGTCATGGAAGGCGAAATTACCCACAAGGACAGCATGGGAAACCACGGCGCAATTAAGGCCGGCGAGTTCCAAATGATCCACGCAGGGACAGGGATTTTGCACTCAGAGAAGAACGACTCCGACCAGCAGACTCACCTCTATCAGATCTGGATTTTTCCGGATAAGAAGGGTCACACGCCCGGCTACGATCAGCGGCCTGCGTTGAACGGCGACTCGGTAAACTCGCTCAACTTAATTGTATCAGGTGATGGCCGCGACGGCTCGATGCAGATGCATCAGGACGCGAGCCTGTATTTAGGCAAACTCGAGCACGGCAAGTCGCTGGACTTCCCGATTGCCGAGAAGCGTCATGCGTGGGTACAGGTGACGAAAGGAAAATTAACGGTCAACGGAAATGAACTTTCCGCAGGAGATGGTGCGGCGGTGTCAGATGAGACAGCCCTCGCATTTGTAGGTGGGGATGGTGGTGGAGAGTTTTTGTTGTTCGATCTAAACTAACCAGCGTAAACGCTGGACCCAGTGCGTTAACGCGGCGGCTTGAAAGAGTCGCCGCGTTTTTTATCTCCCCCTCTTCACTGTAGTGGCGGGTCTTGACCCGCCTACGTTCGCTGCCTAATGTAGGGGCGGATGGCGATCCGCCCGCGCCAAGCAGGTCGAAAACAGTTAGCGTGTCGTCATTCTGAAGGCCGTCTGCGGACTGAAGAACCCCTCTGATCTCAGCGGGGATTTAGCGAAGCGGTTCCCCGCCGGAATCCGCTTTCCGCAACGAATTGACTAAATTCCCCAGTTGACAATACTGTCAACTGGCCCAGTTTAGTCAAGAGACCATAAAAAACAACGGGGTAGAGCACAATGCTCTACCCCGTTGTCGACTAAATTCAAAGCTCTATCGAAACAATAGTGTTTCAAACTTCATTAAGTGAGCGGGACAATCACTCCAAGTTCAAACGACTTTGAGAGTTTGAGACTGTGCTCGTATTTGGTAATGGCAACTACGGGATCAATTTGAGGAAAGTTCATGTCTGCAAACTCATCCCGCTCATAACGGACCGAATAGACATACTCGTCCGTTGTGTTTCCAGTGGCTTTATTGGGTCTCTGAGTGTACGCAGAAATTAAAAACTCTATCTACCCTGGCTAATGTTGAACACACCAGCGGCGACATATACTCCAAGGCCAGTTACGCAACGAGCATACTCAGCGCGAAGCTCTTTCTGTGGCTTCTCAACAACTTTGACTTTACCCGTTGCCAGTATCGAAGCTTTCTTGAGAGGCATATTTTCTATTTCAGGTAGATCAAGGTCAATCAAAATTTCATTACTCCGCATTTCATAATCAATCGAAAAGTCAAATGGCATATTCATTCCTTCAAAGAGATCATCCAATGCTTCTCGTATGTATGTATGGTCACCATTGATAGCAGCTTGAATCTGGGCCTTTGTATGTTCATACGCAAGTCGAAATTCTCTATCTCTCTTGCTCTTTGTTGACTGCTCTGTCACGTCGTGCATTTCTTCTTCTTTGACCACCTCTCTTACCCGTTCAATGTGTCGCGCCTTGTATTGGCGTTAACATATTCGCGGCGCAGACGCTTCAATTGCCAGAACTTCCATGAGCGAATCTTCTGAACTGCTTCAAACGAAAGCTCAGTTCTTATATCATCTTCTGTTGGATGCGGTTCGTCATACGGCTTAGCATCATAAACCTCTGGCTTAAGCTCAGACAATGCAATGACCCAAGAACTTTCAGATTGAATTTTCGGCGCAGTTCTAAATAGGTTTACAACTTCGCTTGTTTGTTCGTCTGTTTCTTCCTTTAGTCTAATTGAAAGGTCTCGAACTGCGTTCTTATATTCATCGCTTCGTGTTATCTTGCGAACTAGGGAGTCATCAGTGATTTGATTGTCCCCCATGTCAAGTATCAGAGGTTCACCTGTCTTTTGCATACTAACTTGGAACGAAATTGTTACACGTTCACTTGATGCTCTTTGTGACGATCTTGATTGTGATCCGATTTTTGACGCGTGCGATATTCCCGTGCCGGGTAATCCAACGGTGAGAACAGGGCGCGCGGACCCGCGCTGGAAGGACATTCCTCGTGGTCCCGCTGAAAATCCAATACCAGATCCCGAGAGGTTCAACCTTAGGCCGGGGGCAATCTTAATGCGGCGTTGGAATCGCATTTGTGTATTTCCTCATTATCGTCGACGGATTTATTTATAGCCGAAAGTTTCCTCGCGGCGGCACCCGCTGCGGGTGCCCCTCACGCGTAAATGTGAATTTCCGCATCGGAATGCAAGCACAACCTAATAAACAGCAAATTACCCCGCTTTCCAATTATGCAAGTGAGTGGCAAAAGAGAGGCGATCTGACCTCCCAACCCCCGTTTTTCTCCCTAACCCCAACCTCCACAACCCCTTACTAAGTCCAATAAAATGAAAATATCTCTTGACCATCCGTTCAAATTATTGTATATTACTACCTGCTAACCACACCACCCTCGATCCCCAGCCTTGCCCCACCTAAATCCCTTGCACCCTTTGTCACAACCCCAAAAATTAACCCCCTGTTTTCAAACTACTCCTGTTCCGCCAATTGTTAGCGTTTTTCCAAAAATCAACAGCTTACAACCCCCCTCAGCAAAAACAAAAGCCGAGGACTTACCTCTTTTGTGGATGCGCTATACGCGGGCGGATCGCCATCCGCCCCTACTTCATGAGTATCATCGTGCGGCTGAATTGGTTGCCGTTGACATCCAGTTTGTAGAGATAGGTGCCGCTGGCCAAACTTGTGCCGTCGAAGGCTACGGTGTGCGAACCGGCGGATTGATAGCCGTTCAAAAGCGTGGCGACTTCGCGGCCTGTCAGATCATAGACCTTCATCGTCACGTTGCCCGCTTCTTTCAACTCGAACGGAATTTGTGTCGTCGGGTTGAAGGGATTCGGATAGTTTTGCTTCAGCTCGAAGGTCGCCGCGAGTTCGGGTGCGGATTCAATTGTGGCAACGCCGCCTTCAGTGTTGATCATCTTCTGCACGATGCCGTGCTGTGCTTGAATCTGCGCAAGCTCTTCGGCTGTGACAGTCTTCTCGCCATTGATTGTGAACGTCTTGCCGCCGTCACGACTTTCGATAATCATCTGCTTTTCCATCGGGCCGCTGCCGTCGCCGTGATCTTCGACATTCGCTTCGACGAAGACCATCTTCTTCGCGCCATCGTGCTTCAGCAATTCAGCATTGGCAGGATCGGCAGGATCGAATGTCCAATCACCAACTTGGCCATCGGCTTTCATCTGCGCAAGAGCCTGCGCGACGGAATCCGCCGGGCCTTCAATCTCCATTGTCTTGACGTAGTACTCCTGCTTGCCGTCGGCGGAGGTGAAGTGCGATTCGTGCGTGACGATTTTCACGACATCGCTGACCCAATTCGGATTGGCAATCGTCAAACCGCTGATGCTCACGATGAACAGCGCCGTGACTGCCAACAGCGATTTGCGAGCACGCGAGCGCGGCGCGGGTGTATTGAGTTTACTGCGCAGAGCGTCGCGGTGTGATTTCACCGAGGACTCGGGAGCGTGCGCGTGATTGAATTTTTGTTCGAAATTATCCATGACTGTTCTCCACTGTGATTCGAGTTGCCTCAATGACGAAATCGCTATTGGCTTCGCGCAGGCCCTGATCTTCGCGAAGCTTGGCGATGCCACGATGAACCAGGGATTTCACCGTGCCGACCGGCCGCCCGAGGATGGCGGCGATCTCATCTAACGAAAGATATTCAAAATATTTCAAGACAATCGGCGTGCGATATTTCTCAGGCAATTTCTTCAGCGCCGCTTGCAACGATTGGTAGGATTCATTGCGTTCGATTTCGATGTTGACCGCTTCAACTTCGACGGCGTTGCATTCGATTTCGCCGAACTCATTCCACCAGTGTTTAGGGAACGGCAGCACGCGCTGAATCTGCCGTTTGCGCAGCTCGCGCCGCCACTCATTGACAGCGATGCGAATCAGCCAGACTTTGGGCGGAGCCTCGTGCTTGAACTTCGGCCAAGCCCGGCAGGCACGGAAGAAGGTCTGCGCGGTGAGTTCCAGCGCGGTCTCCGTATCTCCAGATATGTGCAGAAGATAGCGCCAGACGTCGTCGTAGTGGCGGTCGTAAATCTCTTCAAAACGAACTTGATTCATGCAGGCTCCATGGTGGCTTCATAGTAAAGAACCCGGATGCGATGGAATGGTTGCAGACCCCTCACGAAAAAAAGTGGCGGGTCAAGACCCGCCACTACGAATACGTCGCGCAAAAAATCAATTCTTCCTGCGTGCTTCAACTTGATCTTTTAGCCACACCAACGTTTCTATCGTGTTGTCGGGGTGGTTGTTGAAGACAGCGCAGGGTTCGCCGTTGGGGTCGATTAAGTAGTAGCGCGGGTGTTCTGAGATGCCGCCGAATTGATCGGAGAAGTGTTCTGTGCTCCAGACAAAGTTGAGCGACCACTTCTTGCCATTGATATCCGTGCTGTCGATCAGCGCGCGGGCTTCTTTGATTTCGCCGCCGGTGTGGAAGGCGTAGAGCGGGAAGGGGAGATTGTTTTCGATGCTCAGTTGATTCATCTGCGGCAGCGACCGCTGCACACAGGTTTGTCAAAGGTAGGTCCAGCACTCGATAATCGAGTAGTGGCCTTTGAAAACATCCTTGGAGAGTTTGCTGCCGTCCGAGGCAAGCGTGACATCTAAATCGAGCGGAGCTTTCGGCAATGCTTGCGGCACGAGCGCGAAATATTTTTCGGCTTGCTTGTGCGTGGCGTAGTGCGTCAGGCGAAAATCGCGGATGATTTTGTCATTGGGATCACAGACCGCTCCGGCTTCAAAGGCGGCGATCGCAAGAATTTGATCGGCGACGCGATTTGAGATTTCGCCGTCGTTGGCTGCGCGAGCGTAGAGATAGCGCGCGGCGTTGGTGTTGCGGCTCTCGGCGTAGTCGGAAAAGAACTTGGCAGGCTCTTCGAGGAGGGATCAAGCATCCTGCGCGATGCGGCCAATGCTCACGTCGTCGGGATATTTTTCAAGCGCGAGAAGGGCGATCTCTTTGCGCTTAGCATCATCGGGAGCGCTTGCGAGATCGGCTCGGAGTTTGGTTTCCGCCTCGGGGACGACGTAGAGATTGGGAGAATATTGCGCGCTGGCAACGGACCACAGCACAAGCAAGCCTAACATTGTCAGGAGTTTCATGGACCACCTCGGATAAGATTCAGGAGACCACACCAACAAGTTAGACGGTCGCGCGCGGAAAATGTTACTCGAAATTGGCTGCTCAATCATCAGCAAGGCACGCAGGTACGGTCACCTTAGACTCCGCGCTGTCGCCAAAGTATTTGCGGCGAATCCATAGCGAAACGCCGACGAGACCTATTAACACAGGCACCTCTACTAAAGGCCCGATAACGGCGGCGAAGGCTGCGCCAGAATTCACGCCGAATACCGCAATTGCCACGGCAATAGCAAGCTCAAAGTTGTTGGAAGCCGCGGTGAATGACAAGGTCGCCGCCTTGGAATAGTCGGCGCCGACTTTTTTGCCCATCCAGAACGAAACGAAAAACATCAAGACAAAGTAAATCAACAAAGGTACGGCGATGCGCAGTACATCGAGCGGCAACGCAAGAATGCGGTCGCCTTTGAGCGAAAACATCACCAGAATCGTGAACAGCAGTGCGATTAACGTAATCGGACTGATGCGCGGAACGAACTTCTCGTGATACCACTGCTTGTCTTTGACGCGAATCAAAATCGCGCGCGTCAAGAATCCAGCGATGAACGGAATGCCGAGATAGATAAAGACGCTCTGCGCAATCTGGCCGATGGTGACATAAATTTCAGTTCCGGTAATGCCGAACATCGGCGGCAGCAACGTGATAAACACGTACGCATAAACTGAATAGAAGAGCACTTGAAAGATGGAGTTAAAGGCGACAAGTCCGGCTGCGTATTCCGTGTTGCCGTCGGCAAGCTCGTTCCAGACTATCACCATGGCAATACAGCGCGCGAGTCCGATGAGTATCAAGCCGACCATGTATTCCGGGTAACCCTGCAGGAATATGATCGCCAAGGCAAACATCAGGACCGGCCCGATGATCCAATTCTGCACCAGTGACAAGCCGAGCACTCTCCAGTTGCGGAAGACTTCACCTAACTCTTCATAGCGAACCTTCGCAAGCGGCGGATACATCATTAGAATCAATCCGACTGCGATTGGAACGGACGTTGTGCCGACACTAAGCTTGTCGAGTATGGAAACGATACCCGGGAAAGCATAGCCAAGTCCAACGCCGACGGCCATGGCCAGAAATATCCAAAGCGTCAGATAGCGATCCATCCACGACAACTTGTGCGCTAATTCGCGCATTTCATGCTTCATGCCGCGTTCTCTATATTCATTATTGTTGCTGCGTTCACGCGAGGTGAGGAGTGTTACTCATATCTACCCAGCCACCAAGCTTGCTTGGCGTCGCTGGCGATGACTTTGTTTAATTCGTCCATCGTCATTTTGCGCAGGCTGGGATTGGGGGATTGCTGTTTGGCGCGTTCGTAATTTGTGCCGTTGATGAATCCTTCAATCGGCGTGACGCCGTGGTATTGCGAGATCGGGCATTGGAAGATCCAACCGTCGGCAAATTTTGAGAGGGTGAAATTCTCGTAACCCTGGTTGTAAACGGAATTCTCACCTTTCAATAATCCGAACGGCGTATTTTGCAAATCGAAACCGACGGGATAGTAGGTTGGGCCGAGTTCTTTCATCAGCGCGTCGATTTGACCGTCGGCGGCATAGACGTAGATTCCGCCGTAGCCGTCTTTCGGCGGCCAGATGGCGTGCAGATAGATGGTCATCACGCGGTCGCCGAGCGATTTCTTGACGAAGTTGCCCATGCGCTCGGTTTCAAAGCGAATGAACTTGCCGTCGTTTACAATGGGTTGTTCGTAGCCTGAAAAGCCGTGATGAATACCGCAATAGACGAGGACTTGCTCGCCGCTTGCAACGGCATCGGTGACGACTTTGGCCCATAGATGTTCGCCGCCGCCGTGCCAGACTTTCTTTTTGATTTCGGCGTTGTCGCGGTCCGCTTCGGTTTGAATGTACGACCACTCGGGTGAATCGTTCATGCCGAGAATGCGAAAATGCGGCACGCTGTCGGGCAAGGTTTGATTGAATTGCCACGCGGCTTTGAGGATATCGACGTACTCTTGAAAACCCCAGAAAGAGAACTGATTGAACGTAATTTGTTGGGCGAGAGCTTCGTTATAAGCGGCTCCGCTTAACAAGCTGTCAATCAGATGTTGATCTTCACGGCGCGCGAACTCTGTGGCAAGCGTGTGCACGCCGTTGATGTAACAGGGCGGAATCAGCTCTTGAATCAGCGTGACATTTTCTTTGATACGGTGGTACTCACCCAAAATCACCACGTCGTGATCGGCGAATTTGCTGACGACGTAGTCGGCCGGAGTCTGTTTGTGAGTATCAAGATAGCTCTTCAGCTCTGCGCCAAGCTTCGCATCGAGCGGCGGCGGCACGTGGTATTGCTCCGCGCAGGAGAGGAAGAGGAGGGATGTGAGTATTAATAAAGTGCGCATGAAGATTTATATTACTCTTTTCAACGGACGCATGACGCGACCGCAGAAGAGGATTAGGCCGGTTTCGTTGTGCGTTATGGTGAAAAAGAAAGGATGATTGGCGTCGAAGATGATAGGTTCCCTAGAACTCACGCCCAGCTTGACCATATCGCCATACGAGACAGCATGAGCTCAAAGCCGTCTTCCTCAAGCTTAACCACTGCCGTTTGTTTTAGGATCCTGATCCAAACACTCGTGGAGTCTAAACTTGTTAGAATATTTGAGAAGTCGGCTCCGCCAAATGCCCTGATAACGCCCAATGATTTTACGACTGGGATTAAGTCAATATTCTCTTGGAATGAGAACTTAGGCAGAAAAACTTCCACTTTTTGTTTGCGCGGTAGTATGCTGTCTTGCCATTGCTCCCAACTGTTGCAAGATAGGAGCGTCTCGAAATACTGGATTGGTAACCCGCTGTCAGGCAAGAAAATGTGAATAGTGAGTCTCGTATCGGCAGAGCGCATCGCAATGGCGGAAAAGTCATCGAATGCGCCATACAACCAATACGGACAATCGTCCTTTTGATTTTGCATCGTCAATACTTGCGTGACTGTGCCATCTGCAAGGATGAAATGCGGGGGGTTTCCTTTCTCAAACTTGACTGCCCACACTGCTTCAGCTGACACCGCGTTAGTGATTGCGAGCACGATCGGTGGTCCGTCAAGGTCATTCTGATTAACTACGTCGCGTATTTTGCCCTTCGTATGCTCGCTTGCCCAATCATCTATGGCACGTTCTGCATCTTCAACGTCCTCAAAGTCGATTTTCTTCAGTTCAATATCGTTTCGCTTGGCTGCCTTCTCAAACTGCTTGTTTAGCGATACGCCTTTGTTTTTCCAGATTGCTGTTGCGGAAACAAAATCTGAAGAGTACTTGCCAATTGAGTCGTTCTTGTGAGTCGCAAGTATCCGGCTTAGAGAATCAAGCAAGAGGTCAGGATTGATCTCGCATTGAATAGCACGCCTGAGTTCATCACGAGCTGCCCCGCCGCACCAAGTAGGTTGCAAGCAATGAGTATGCGGAGAGTGGCGAGAGAACGTAATTTCCCGTGTCCGATGCCGCCAATGATTTGTAGAGATCGAGGCCGAAGCTGTTTATGGAGCGAACAAAAGGAGTAGGCTTCTTCAGCGTACGGAATCTGAACTCCTGCTTGAGGGTAGCTTGTCGCCGTCTTTGCAGAATCGTTTGATGATTTGCAGGGAGGGAGAAGGAGGAGGGATGTGAGTATTAATATAGTGCGCATGAAGACTTATATTATTCGTTTTCAATAACCGGACGCATTATCCGCCCGCAGAAAAGGATTAGGCCGGTTGAGTTGTCAACAATCGTAAAAAAGAAAGGTCTGTTTGCATTGAATATGATCGGTTGTCCACGATATGCAGAAACAACCATAGGAGCATATGAGGCGGCGCCAGCTTCAAAACCTCTCTCATGCACGGAGACAACGGCGGCATGTCGAGCCAATGATACAAAGCTTGAATTAGAGTAGTTTCTACTCAACATATTTGAGAAGTCCGCACCTGACTTAAACATTTCATTAATTCCAAGTTCACGCAGAATAGGTTTCACTTCAAAAGTGTTTCGAAGCTTAAACTTGGGGAGATAGATTTGTTGAATTCCGCTGTCGCGAATGACACTGTCTTGCAAGGCGCCGAGTGCATCGGCTCCTAAATCTGTCATGGCGGAAGCTAATGACTTTCCACTATCCGGCAAGAAAAATGACATCGAAAGTCTGTAGTCTGATGTGCTCATCACGAGAAACATTATTGAGTCAAGTTTACCGATCGCATACATATGTTGACTGTCCTGCTTATACATGGTCGGCACATGCATCGATGTGGTATCACTGTCATAAAATACTCGCAGGGCTGTTTCCTTCTCGCCAAATGGATTCAGCCAACTTCCGTTTGCTAATGTAACATTTGTAACGGTCAGCAATGTGGGTAAAGTAAAATCCCCAGAGTTGGAGATGTCCGTTATTAAACCTCGCGATACCTCCGTAATCCATGAATCAATCGCAGTTTCGGCGTCAATAGGATTGCTGAAGTTTGTGGGCGAAAATTGTATTCCGACGCGATCTGCCGATTCTGTAAACTTCTTTCTCAGGCGAATATCTGGGTTGAACCATACTGCATTCTTATTGACAAGCGTAGATCCGCCCTTTGCTTTATTCGCAGAATCGGAAGGTGTAACAACACTTTTCAGGGAATCCAGCAACTCGTTTGCGTCAACATTGCATTGTAGAACTGTTAAGAGCTCGTCTTGTGTGTTGCCGTCAGCGCCAGCAGCAAAGATTGCGAGCATTGAGTAAACGGAAAACGGTGATATGATGACGTTTCCGTCACGTGAATCTGCAATTTGTTTGTATAAACCTAACCCGAACGAGTTTATAGATTTCACGAATAAACTCGGTCGCTCATATGTATAACCAGGACTGAGGACTCTTAGTATTTTTCCAATGTCAAGCCCGGCCGAAGAGCGAGCCCATGGTAAGAGGGGTCTGGCCGGTGTGCAAACAAATATTAATGCAACAGCAAGCAGTGCCAGAATGAAGTATTTCATGTGCTACCTCATCAACATCAACTTCACCGCGGCGTGTTGATTGCTGGCTGAGAGTTTGGCGAAATAGACGCCGCTGGGTTGGGATAGGTCGAGCGACATAGGTGTGCTCGCCTGTGGACATTTGGCCGAACGATTTTTGCAGGACGCTTTGGCCGATGGTGTTATAGACTTCGAGCGTGACTTCGGCTGGAGTTGTCAAGGTATAAGAGAGCGTCGTTGTGCCGTTGAAGGGGTTGGGATATGATGCGAGCGTGAAGGACGTGGGATTTGGAATGACCGGATCGGCGTCATTCGGTTCGAAGAGCGAATCAATTACGGCGGTGAAGATGTCTTGATCGCCCATTCTGGTGTCGGTCCAGACGCAGACGGCTTTGTCATGCGCGGCGTACCAGCCGATGTACTCACCGATTAAGCCTGCATCGAGCGTGCCTTGGCCGGGATTGCAAGAGACTTCGGTGATGCGCTCGTTGGGCCGCCATGTTGCGCCGCCGTTTTCGCTGACGGTGAAATAGACGTCCATCAAAATGTTGTTGGGATCGTTGCGGCGGTCGTACCACGCGCACCAGACGCGGCCCTCTTCATCAACCGTTATCCACGGATGAAATTGATCCACGTCGTAGGCGCGGTTTTCATCATCAATGACGACGGGCGCGCTCCAATTCGTGCCCATGTTGTCGCTAAACGTGTAGTAAACGTCGGTGTCGTTGTTGTCGTTGCTGATGTTCGTGAACAGCGCGTAGATGCGGCCACGATGCGGGCCGGAGGAATTGTCCACGGCCATGACCATATAGGAAAACACGAGCAGGCTGGGATTCACTTCAGCGCTTTGGAAATCCGTTTCAAAGAGATCCACCTCGTCTGTCCACGTCACTCCGCCGTCAAGTGAACGCGAGAACATTGCCGAACTCAACGCATAGCTGGCCCATGTGACATAGACTTCGCCGTTCGGTCCGGTCGCGACGTTGGCCCACTGCACGCTGCGGCGCGTGGAGAGTTGAATCGGCGCGGTGTAGGCTGAGTCGGGGCGCTTATAGACCATCTCGATGTGTGTGGAATCGTATTGACCGTTATCGGGATCGCGGAAGAAGCGCGCCCACGCCATGTATTGCGTGCCCTGATAGGGCGAGTCGGGTGAATTGTCAATGGCGAGCATCTGTTTGTCTTCAAAGGCGGATTCGTCGGTGGTGCGCACGGCCCAGACGGAATCCTGCCACGTTTGTCCGCCGTCGTAAGATGACACCGAGAGCATGCCGACGTCGCCTTCGCCGCCTGCTTCAAAGGTAATCACGTTCGCCGTGAAGACGCCGTTGTGGTCAACGACCAGCACGGGATCACTTTGCCATTCGTAGTACATTTGCGGAAACAGCACGTCGCTCCACGACTCACCGCCGTCCACGGTATAGCCGACGCCGATTCTGCGATAGCCTTCACGGAAATCGCGCCACACGGCCACCATGTTGTCGGGGTCGAGCGGATTGATGCAGACCTGTTCTTCGTTTTGAATTTGGCCGGAGTCGTCGGTGTTGACGCGCTGATTCACATGCTCGTCAAACGGAATCGAGAAGCCGCGATGTTCAAGCGGCCTATGTTTCCAAACCGAGTGCGGTTTCTGGTGTTCTTTCAGCGGCGTGACGCTCGCGAAGGAAGTAGTGGCGAGGAGGAGGATAAGGATGATGTAATGCATGGTGCGGGGGCCTATAAAGAAGACTGCTATGTTCTGTGACACAAAAGTTGTTGTTGGACAAACAAATTATACCGACGTTTTTCCATTATTGGAATCGACGATCTTCAGGTGAATTTCTTTTAGCGCGATGTCTTGAGCCGCCAAGTGATCCATGATGGCGCGGATTTCTTCTTCGGCCTTCTGGTTGACTTGGAAATCGTTGTGAGCATCCAAACGGTCTTTCAGCGACTGACGATTCTGACTCATCATGATAATCGGCGCGGTGAAGGCCGCCTGCATCGACAAGAACAGATTCATCAGAATGAACGGGTAGGGATCCCAATGATAGAACCACGCAACGCCGTTCAAGCTTGCCCACAAAATCAAGACAATGGACTGGATGATGATAAACTTCCACGATCCAACGAGGCGGGCGACAAAATCGGAAGCACGGTGCCCGCGTGTGAGTTCTTCTTCAAAAACGTCATTGACGTTGGCAACGGGCGGGTGGTCGTGCCGATAAGGTTCGGGAAACTGAACTGGCATGGGATACCTCAAAAGGGGGTGTAAGTCAATATAGCTGTCCTCTTTGCCTAAGGCAATGGCACTTTGTTGCACAAGGAGGAGAATCTCGCCATCTTAAGCAAGGGCGAGGCTTGCAATGCCCGCAAAAATTTGTTATTTTGCCTTTTAAGATGGCTGCGATACTGTGTGCGCCGATACTCCAGAGGCCGGTGGGGGGGAGGGGGGGGGGGGGGGGGGGGGGGGGGGGGGGGGGGGGGGGGGGGGGGGGGGTTGCAGACTTGAATCCACATGACCGAACGATACAAAATCCGCTGCCGAAGGGCGCATTTCGCATGAAGTACGAGGAGCAGTTGGCTCTCGTACCGTGGCCGTTTAAGGGTTATTGGAAGACATTGGCCGAGCGCAACCGTTACTATAACCATGAATTCATGCAGGCATTCGGGGACGGGCTGGAGAATGAGCCGGTGCTTGAGGCGGGGTGTGGCGAGAGCAGCGACTTGACGCGGCGCGAAAAGAAGATGCACTATTTGGTGGGCATCGATCCGCTGCCGGACGATATTCTGAAGAACGAAGGGTTGAAGTTCAAGACGCTCGGCGTGCTGGAAGACCTGCCGTTTTGCGACAGCTATTTTGCGGGGTACTACAGCGATTCGGTGTATGAACACATTGACGATCCCTCAAAGTGCTGTAATGAAGCATTCCGCGTGTTGAAGCCCGGTGGAAAGATCTTGATAAACACGAACTCGGTGTTCAATCCGTTCATGTTTCCAAATAAGTTTCTATCTATTAAATGGCGTGAGCGGTTGAAACGCTCCGCGAAGATTCAGAGCGAAGGCACGTTTCGCGCACCATACAAAATCAATACGGCCAGACGGCTAAAAAAATACCTGCGCGAGGCAGGTTTTGTGGATATCAAAATCTATCGTTGGGGCGTGCCGTCGATGTATAAACCCAAATGGGTTTTGTTCTTGCTCTTGTGCATGGAGCTGCTCGGTGAAACGCCGATGTTTTGCGGATTGAAGCATCGGTTGATGGCAACGGCGCGCAAACCAGCGTAAACTCGCGTCGCCGCGCCGCTAAAACTTGAAGTACGGTTTTGGCAATTTGCTGTTGATGAAGTCGCGCTCTTCTTTGCTGAAGCCGCGGTTGATCATAGAGAAAACTAAGAACAGCACGCTGAAAATTGCGACGCTGGCGATGACGCCAAGCAAGCTGTTCAGATAGGGCTTCAAGAAGAAAATTGCAACACCAGCGGCGGCGGCATTCAACCAGATGCGGATATTGCCCCATACGTCCATGCGCGCGTTGGTGATCTTCTTGACATAGTGGTAGACGAAATTATTTTGCACAATGACGGTGAAGCCTGTAATCCACGGCATGACGTTGTAGCCGTACTTCGGCAGCAGAATAATTCCGGCGATGATCTTTAGGATACCTGAAATTTTGGCATAAATGAGAATGTCCACGCGCTCGTGAGTTTGCAGCATCAATCCAAGCGGTTGACGCAATGAGACAGCAGGCAGAAACAGCGCCATCACTGCAACTAACATCCACGCATCGGCATAGCGCGGATCGAAGACGTAGATGATGATCTCTTTGGACATCACGGCCATCCACACTGCGACTGCGACAGTGGGAAAGAGTGTGGCCTTGATCAACATCCGGAAGCCGAACTCAGCTTTTTCTTTGTTGGCGCCGTATTCGCTGAAGAAGAGCGGTTGCAAAACTGGGCCGAGCATTTTCATCGGCAGAACTTTTTGCGCAAGGTCGTTGACACGATTGGCCAAGCCATAAAAACCCGTTGCGACGCCGCCTAAGATACCGCTGACCAAAAAGAAATCGGTTGCGACGGAGAGCACGGAGACGCCGATTTCATTGAGATAGCTCAAGCCTGCGAATTTCTTCATGCGCTTCCAGTCAAGCGCGGAAGAGTCGCTGGTCGTGTCAACACCGCGTTTGTAGGCGATTGCATAGAACGCAACACAAAAGAAGAGCGCAATTCCTTCAGCAATCACGACGGCCATGAAGTTGCGGAAGTAGAGATAGACCGTTCCGAGAATAATCAGCCGCAGCGTGTTGTAGGCAATCGTGACCCAAAAGATGGTCTGCTGCCGGAAGATTCCACTGAAGACGAGATGATAAACTTCGGTGAGCAGATAGAGAATCGCGGCCAGACTGAAGACGCGCAAGACGTTTGCGTCACCGGGGAAATTCAGCCAACTGCTTAATTGCGGTGCGAGCAGAAAGACAAGCAAACTCGATGCGATGGCGACAAGAAATTGCGCGCGCATCACTTTCTTGAAAATCTCATGAATCCCGCGCCAGTTTCCGGCGGTAAACAGTTCAGGAATATAGCGCGTGATCAAGTTCGGCGAGCCGAGCTGGAACACCATCGAGAAATTGACCATCACGCCGATGAAGAGCAGCGAATAGAGGCCGTACTCTTCGACCGTTAGAACATCGAGCAGAAGCTTGATGACGATATACGAAAACACCGCAGCCTGAGCTTTGCCCAGCAGAGAGAAGACGGTGTTGCGCAGTGTGCGGCGACGAGGTTTCTTGGCGTCACCGGAGGGTGAGGTCATTTAGAATGTTATCCGCGTTTGACTTGATTGTGTTAACGGAAACTGGTATGTTACTTGCGGTTTCCGCAATTTCTGATTATCACTGAAAAGCTGTGTTTCGATACGATTTGCACACGCATTCGTGCGCCTCTCATGACTGCAAGACCCGTTATCAGGATCTGATTGAAATGACGCGCCGCCGTGGACTATCCGGCATCGCGCTGACCGATCACGATACGATGGATGGCTATTTTGCACTCAAGCAGATTTGGCCGGCGGACGAATTGCAGTTAATTTCCGGCTGCGAGCGCACGCTGTTTGACAAGTCTCACATCATCGGATTGTTCTTGCGCGAAACGTTGCGCGCGGAAACGTTGCGAGACGTGATTGCCGAAATCAAGGCGCAAGGCGGACTCGTCTATCTGCCGCATCCGTTTCGTGAATATTCCGGTGTGCTCGGCGCGGCGGCGCAGCATTCAGCTGAAGATCGCGCGTGGGCCGTGCAGAATTCGGATATCATCGAAGTCTATAACCGCAAATGCACAGCGGACGAAAATCGGTTAGCGCTGAAGCTCGCAGATGACTACTCCAAAGGATTTGCAGGCGGCAGCGACGCGCACCGCAAACATGAAATCGGCTACGGCTGTACGGTGTTTGGTGCGCGGCTCAGTCCGACAGAGTTTCAAACTCTCGAAGCGCTCGGCTTGGCAGAAGTTGTAGCAGCCGAACAAACTGCGCATCGCGAGCCGAACAAGAAACGCGGTCCTCGCACCGTCGTTAGAAATTTATTAAAGAACTCAGGTCTGCTGAAACCGGCGCGCACGTTGCGCAATCACTGGTTAAGCAACCAACAACCTTCTCTCGTGCGATACAGATGAACAAGAACGCTTTCTCCGTCTGCAGGCTGGATACGATTCAGCCTTACAAACCCAGCAATCAAGTTGCGTGGTTTTTGCCGCCTGAATTGAGACCACTCAAATTAGATTGGAATGAATCGCCGCTGCCGCCGTCGCCGAGTGTGATGAATGCGGTGCGCAAGTTCTTGGATCATCCCAACGCGCTGAACTGGTATCCTGATGCGAACTCGCACGACTTGCGCGCAAAACTTTCTGAGCATTGGAAGGTTCCTGAAGAGTGCGTGCAAACCTATTGCGGTTCCGATTCGGCACTGCATGCCGCCGTGCGCATCTTCACAAAGTCGGGCGGTGCCGTTTTGATGGTCTCGCCGACCTATGACAACTTCCGCATCTACGCGCTTGAAGCGCAATGCAGCGTGATTCTGGACGGTCCGAAAGATATCTATTCGTTGTCGGGCGCCGAGCTTTCCGCGCTTGTGGAAAAGCACAAGCCGCAACTTGTGTACCTTTCCAATCCTAACAACCCGACGGGCTGGCTTGTTCCCGCCAAAGAGATTGAAGAGGTCGTGCGCCGCTTCCCCGAGACGATGTTCATCGTAGATGAGGCCTATGCCGAGTTTTCCAATGTGACCGTGATTCCGCTGGCCGTGCAGGTCCCGAATCTGGTGGCGTTCCGCACGTTTTCGAAGGCCTACGGCTTGGCCGGACTGCGCATCGGTTACATCATTGGCTCACCCGGTAATATCGACTATCTAAATTTGATTCGCAACGGTAAGAACGTGTCCATGATCGGTCAGGTAGCGGCAATCGCGGCGCTTGCGGATCAGGATTACCTCAAAGAAATCCTCACCCGGGTGCGCAAGGGCGAGCAGATTCTTGAAGCAGGTCTGACGCGGTTGGGTTTCCCGTTTAGAGCGTCGCCGGCAAACTTTGTGCTGGTCAAATTCCCCGACGCCAAAAAGGTGCAGGATTCGCTCGTGGCGCAAAATGCCTTCGTGCGTTCTATGAGTCACCTGCCCGGTATGGAAGGCTATTTGCGCATCACGCTCGGTGACGAAGAGCAGATGACTCGCTTCATGGTCGCGTTGGAGAAGTCGCTCTAAACTGCTCCATGTGGATCACGTTTAAGCTGTTTAGAAAAGGTAAGGCCGCCGATTCGCGTGCGCGTGTGATTCACGGCGCGGAGTGGGAGCTGTCCCTCGAGTTGGATAAAGAGAACGGTCCGTTCTATCCGCAAGTTTCTGAAGCGGAGGGAGCGGATCGTTTTCGTTTCTTTGCAGGTCGAGTTGTAGGACATCATTCATCTGATGTGCCGAATGTGCCGCCGTTCGCAAACGCACCGGAACCCGACGGCGGATTTATCGCGCTTGAGTTTGAGAAGAGTTCCGACACGTTGAAGATTGCATCCGATCTTTTTGACGCGCAGCGTTGGTTCTACTATCAAAATGAAAATGAGTGGGTAATTTCCAACTCTTTGCGCAGTCTGCATCGTGCGGCGACCCGAAGCCACAGCTTGATGATCGCGCGATGCCATATTTGCTGCGGATGGGCTATATTCCTGAGCCGTTCACGCCGCTCAAGAATGTCTTCAGTCTTGCCACGGGGCAACAGCTTGAAATCTCGCGTGGCAAAGAATCACTTAAGACTCGCGCGGCATTGCCCGTGCATCGACGCCCGACTTTGCCTACGGATAATCTTGGGGAGCGAGTAGCGGATTCAATTTGTGCTGAAGTCAAAAGACAAATCGAAGGACTTGACTCGATTTGGATGCCGCTTTCAGGTGGAATAGATTCGCGGTTCCTGTTGGCGTGCGCGCTTGAGGCCGTTGCACCCGAGCAGATTCATACTCTCACATTTGGAAGCGGGCATTCGCTTGACGCGCGGATCGGCTCGCGGCTCGCAAAATTTTGCGGCGTGAAAAACACGCTACTTCTGCCAGACGAGCGACCCATTCGTGAAATAATTGACCAGAATTTCGCTGTGGCCGAAGGGCTTTATTGGACCGTGCCCGATTATCCGGTGAAACCGTTTAATGATTTGCTGCCAAACAACACGATAGCCTTGAGCGGTTTCGTAGGTGATCCTGTGTTCGGTTCAAAAGAGGGCAAGCTGAGCATCCACGAATCCGCTGTCGGACGCGAAGATGAACTCGTTAAAGTATTTTGGAAATCGGGAACGTACGTTGACGAAACAAGCCTTGATAATTTGCTTGAACTGCGCGAGCACGATCCGCTGCACGTCAAAGAGATTTTCCGCGCGATTCCCGGCCAGACCATGATGGAGCGGTTTGATCATTGGTATTTCGGTCAACATAGCGTCAACCGCACCATGTTCGCCGTGACACCCGCGCGCGCAAAAGCATTTTATGTAATGCCGTTTATTGCCGGGCCTGTACTCGATACGGCATTTGCGATTCCGACTGAACTGCGCATGAAACAGCAGGCCTATTTCGCGGCGCTGAAAACAAAATTCCCCGACTTCTACAATTTCCCGACGACGCGCAATCACGGCTTTCCTCTGCATGTTCAGCGTTCGCCATCGCTGTTGTTGACACGCGCACAGCGCGGGTTGATGCGCAAGCTGGATGAAAAGATTGGTGACAAATTCGGCATGCATCTGTTTCACAGCCCACGCGCGAACTACGCTCATCCGCGCGAACTCTTGCGCAAAAAACACCGCGACGACGTGATTGCGGCAATCGAGCGGTTGAGCGTTTTGAGTGTGATGAACCCGACTCAGCTCCAGCAAGTAAAAGCGTCTGTCGCGCTTGGTAATGGTGTCGATCCACTGCTCCTGCGCGGATTATTGACATTGAGTCAGAACGTCAAAGAGTATCGCTAAGAATTCTTTATCGTGCCCAAGATTCTATTCGTCACTCAGTATCACTATTTACGCTACACTGGCGGAGCCGAGTTGCAGTGCTGGATGCTGGCGCGCGAATTTCAGCGGCGCGGGTGGGACGTTCATTATGTGAGCGAAAACAACCGGCCTGATGCACCGATTGAGTTGGATGGCATTCGCTTGCACTATTTACCCGAGCTGCCCAATTGGCGCGACGGCAATCGCGCAGGTGTCGCAAAGGTGATGAACGACGTGAAGCCGGATGTTGTGTACAATCGCGTGTTTAATCTCTACACCGCACACGCGATAAACCTCGCTCCTGAACACGCGGTGACGATTTGGGCCTCAGCGTTTATTCACGACGGCAGCAAATGGGCCACGATTCCCGAACTCTGGGAAACGAAATCGTTGAAACAATTTTCAGTTTTAGTGCATCGGACGCTCTACATTCGTTCACAAGCGCGTAAAGCCGCCTTGCGCGCAAAGATTCAACTTGCGCAATCCAACGAGCAAGTAACCGTTTTGCGAGGGCGCGGATTTAGTCCCGTACTGTTGCGCAACAGCTTTGAGTTTCCCGTGGATATGAAGACTCAAACACACGAAGGCAAACCACTCGTGTTGTGGGTTGGCTCGGTCAAACAGAGAAAACGTCCCGAACTCTTTTTCGATCTTGCCAAGCGGTGCACCAATCTCGATTGCGAGTTCGTGATGGCCGGAGAACTGCAAGATGAGCAAAGCAAACAACCGCTCGAAAAGGCTCAACGCGAGCTAAAGAATTTCCGCTATGCCGGATTTGTGCCACCGGAAATCGTCGGCAAGCTATACGAGCGCGCACACATCTTCACTTCGACCAGTCAATCGGAAGGATTTCCCAACACATTCATCCAAGCTTGGCAGCGCGCGGTGCCCATCATTTCTCTCGAGATTGATCCAGATGGATTGTTGAGCCGAGAAGGCTTAGGAGAGTTGGCGCTGAGCATGAGTGAGATGGAGCAAAAACTCCGTGCACTGCTTGCCGATCCGAATCGTCGCCGGGAAATCGGCCAGAGTGCGCATGAATTTGCCAAACGAGAGTTTGATTTGCAAGCGAATGTGAACAAGTTGGAAGAGCTGATTGCTCAGCATCGTTAAACGAATGCAATTGTAACAATATGAAACGGGCGCCGATTGGCGCCCGTTTTGATTTACTTCGTAAGCTGAACCCGCTCTTTTGCTTTGCGGATTTCGACAATCGGACAATGGTCGCACGCTTCGATATGACCGCTTGTCCAATCACGCGGAACCTTGCGAGCGAGCCGAAGTTTGCGCCACACAAGATAGGTAACGGAGAGAACGACTGACACGATGACGAGAATTGTATCGAGTGTGCTCGACATGTTTTTAACTCAAGCCGATTAATTTTCCGCCTTGATAGACTGCAAACGCGCCTAACCACGCCAACACGGTCATGTAGGCCACCATGAAGATCGGCCATCGCCACGAATTGGTTTCGCGCTTCACGATGGCCACCGTGGACATACATTGACAGGCCAACACGAAGAACACCATCAGTGCAAGCCCGACCAGCGGAGTATAAATCGTCGAGCCATCGTCGTGGCGAGCCTCTTTCAAAGTTTCACGCAGCGTGGGAGAATTTTCATCGCCATTCTTGACGCCGTGCACAACCGCGAGTGAACTGACAAACACCTCACGCGCGGCAAAACTTGCAATGATGCCGATGCTCATTCGCCAATCAAAGCCCAGCGGTTTCAACACGGGTTCGATAAACTTACCCATCTGCCCGCCAACGGAATGCTCAGTTCTGAGAGCGGCTTCCTGCCCATCGATCTGTTCGAGCATCGCTGTTTGTGAGTCGTTATCAAGTGTGGTGTTGGTCATCACAGCTTGACGCGCCTGCTCAAACGGAGTAGCATCGGTCGGAACCCATTCAAAGCTCATCATGGCCCACAAAATCACCGTAGCCGCAAGAATCACCGTGCCGACACGCATGATGAAAAGCTTGGCGCGATCCACAAGATTCATAATTACCGAACGCGCCGACGGTAATTTGTAGGTTGGTAATTCAAGATAGAGCGGCGGCGGCGGACTCTTCAAAATGGTCTTCTTGAACAGTGCGGCCACGCTGATTCCAGCAGTCACCGAGAGCAGGTACATCCCCATCAGCACCATGCCGCCGATGGTAAACACACCAAGCACGCTCTGATTTGCGGCGAAAACCGTTCCGATCACCAATGTATAGACCGGCAAGCGCGCACTGCATGACATTAGCGGCGCAACCAGAATCGTAACAAGTCGATCTTTTCTTCCGGCAATCGTGCGTGTGGCCATGATGCCCGGAATTGCGCACGCAAAGCTCGACAGCAGCGGCACAAACGCCCGGCCATCCAAACCAACTTTGGCCATCACGCGATCCATCAAGAAGGCCGCGCGTGCCATATATCCCGTGTCTTCTAATACGCCAATAAAAAAGAACAGCAACAATATCTGCGGCAAGAACACAATCACGTTGCCCATGCCCGCAATCGCGCCGTCAATCACAAGGTTGCGGAACATACCTTCAGGAATCATCTGTCCAACCGTGCCCGAGATCCAACCGACTATTCCCTCAGTTGCCGCCATCGCAGGTTCAGCCCACGAGAAGATAGACTGGAACACAAAAGCCATGATCGACAAGAAGATGATCGGTCCAAACAACCGATGCAGCAAAACCTTGTCCAGCGCCTCAGTCACGCGATGTGGCAAGTCTTGCTCAACCGCTGCTGAGAGCACCATCAGATTGCGAAGATATTGATAGCGCGCACTCGTTTCAATCGCGCGCACCTGACGCGTCGTGAGCTTGTGCTTATTCAACACACGCTTGGCCAATGCAGTTTGCGTCGGCGAAACCTTGATGGCTTCATCACCGTCAAGTGTCGAAACCAACAGCCACAACGCCTCGGCGCGCGAATTCTCTTTTGTCGAGAGGCCGCTCTGCTCCAATCCCTCAGCAAGCTCCTGCACCGTTCCTTCAAGCGGCTCGGGCAAATCATCAATGAAGCGCGGAACCTGCGCGACCGGGCCATCCGTGCGCGAGCCTCTTTCAATTTCCGAGAGGAGTTTGTCGATGCCCTCGCCATTTCGCGCCACAACCGGAACCACCGGACAGCCGATTGCCGCCGAAAGTTTGTCCGCATCAATATGAAATCCGCGCTCGCGCGCGATGTCCATCATGTTCAGCGCGACAATCAACCGCACGCCCATATCCCGAAGCTGTGTCGCGAAATACAAATTCCGCCGCACGTTCGAGGCATCAAGCACCACAATTACTGAGTCCGGTGTCTTTAGCCCTTGACTCTCTCCGATCAAGACATCGTGTGAAATCTGCTCTTCAGGCGAGCGCGCCGCAAAGCTATATGTTCCCGGCAAATCCACAAGATCAACAGATTCCCCAGACGGAAGCGTAAATTGACCGATCTTTCGTTCTACCGTTACGCCCGGATAGTTGCCGACTTTGTGCCGCGCTCCTGTCAAACGGTTAAACAGCGTCGTTTTGCCCGAATTGGGGTTGCCCGCAATAGCAATAAGCCGACGTGTTTGCGTCGGCGTATTGATATTTGAACGGGCAAATAGAGACATTACTTACTCAGTATCAGAAAGAGGGGCAACCACCATGTGCCGAGCGTCCTCGCGGCGGACGGCTAAGGTGCAGCCCGGAAGTCGGATGCTAAAGGGGCTATTTAACGGGGCGGTGCGTTCGATTACCACATTTGTACCCGGAATCAGGCCCATCTCCATCAGTCGGAGAATGTTCTCGGAGGGGTCTTCGATCTCGATTAATTGGCAACGACTGCCGACCGGAAGTAGGTCCATCCGGCAGAGAGCTTCCACATCACCCGTGTACCCACAACTAAGGCACTGAAAACACTTATCTTTCATTACTAAAGTTAGAGCCTTCTAACATAAATACATAACTCTTCGAGCGTTCTAAGCTTTTCATGTGCAAATATGCACAATTTGTAGTAAGGAGTCAAGATTTCTCTCTGTAAGGTGCTCACACTACTTTGCTTATCCCCACAAATTTGGCGATATTTCATGATTACCATTGACCCCTTACGCCTCGACCCTTGCGCATACTCTTCAGCAATGCCTCGCTCATGTGGGGCGGCAACGAAAAATGGACTCTGAATGCCGCCGAAACGCTGGCCGCGCGGGGTCACGATGTTTCAGTTGCTGTGCGCGAAAAAAAACTGTGGATCGAGCGGCGCAAGAGTGATTTAGTTACATGGATTGAGTTGCCATTTCTAAATGATGCAGACCTGCGCACGATTCTGAAATTGCGCGGCATCATCAAGAAAGAAAAGATCGACATCTTTCTGCCGACGCGTAGTCGCGACTATTGGCTCGGCGGTTGGGCCGCGATGGGAACAGATGCGAAGTATGTCATGCGGATGGGCATCACACGGACACTTCCGAATACCATCAAAGAAAGATTGCGCTACAGTATTTGGCCCGACGGCATCATCGTCAATGCAGAAGCCGTAAAGCAATCGCTCATCGCTCATCCGTGGATCAAAGGCGAACGTATCAGAGTCATCTATAACGGCGTAGATTCCGATTCGATACAAATCGCCGAGCGGGGATTAAGGACGAAGTCCGGTTCCCCGCCGGAATCTGGGATCCTCGTCATCGCCGCCGGACGCGTCGAGAGCGAAAAAGGCTTTGATGTTCTGATAGATGCAATGGCCCTTGCCGTCAAACAAGAGCCGCGCCTGATCTGCGAAATCTGGGGTAATGGAGATCAAATTGATTCACTCAACGCGCAAATCGAACGACTCGAACTTGACGAGCACGTCCGCCTGCGCGGCTTCACTCAAAATCTAAGTCACGAACTTGCCCGCGCCGATGTCGCCGTCTCTTCCTCTTACCGCGAAGGTATTTCAAACTTCATTTTGGAAAGCTGGTCTGCCGGAGTCCCTCTCGTTGCCACATCCATCGAAGGCTCAGCCGAAATCGTCCACGACAGAAAACGCGGCCTGCTCGTCCCTCCGGGCGATGCTCAAACAATGAGCAAAGCAATCCTCGAACTCGTAAAAGACAAACAACTGCGCGATACTTGCATCGCAGGCGGCAAACAAGCAATCGCCACCACACACAACTGGACTGCCATGGCGGAGAAAATGGAAAACTTCTTCCGCGAACTCACAAATAAGTGATAACTTATCTTCGTTTCATAAACCCGTTCCAGCGCTATCCGCGGCAACTGATCTTCACGGCGATCTCCACGTTGTTCTATGTGGTGTTCAATACGCTGTCGATCTGGTTGATTGCGCCGGTACTGAACATTATCTTCCTGCCCGGTAAATCCACCGAGCCTGCGCAAACGGAAGTCCTCACCGGCGGCCTGCGCGGCATCTATGACGGCCTGAAGCAGTGGTCATGGGAGATGCTCGGCGGCGGCGATCCGATGGCGGTGCTCCCGCGCTTGTGCATTGCGCTCGTCGTCGTGTTCTTCCTGAAGAACGTCTTCGCATATCTGCAAATGCACTTCGTGTCGTACGTCGAGCAGCGGATGATCAAAGACTTGCGCGACCGCGTCTATGCGCACGTCATTCGCCAGCCCTACAAATTCTTCGACCGCAGCTCCACAGGCGAACTGATGAGCGCGGTGATGAACGACGTCAACACGTTGTCCGTCACATTCCAGCGCGTGTTCACCCAAGCCGTGCGTGACCCGATCACAGTCGTCACGTTCCTCGTGATTCTGTTCGGCATCTCGTGGCAATTGACACTTGCCGCACTCGTGATCGTTCCGGCCTTCGGTGTTCTGTTTCGCAAAACCGGCGGAAGCCTAAAAGAAAATCAGGCCGCATCCAAGAAGGCTTGGCCGAAATGACCGGAGCACTGCAAGAGACCATCAGCGGTGCGCGGTTAATAAAATCTTCTGCAACCGAGCAAAACGAAACCGAGCGGTTTGAATCGCGTTCATATCGTTTGTTCAAAAACTCACTCAGACTTGCACGACTCGAGCGGCTTGCGTCGCCTTTGTCTGAAACCATCGGCGTTGTCATCATCGCGTCGGTTCTTCTGCTCGGTGGCCAACAAGTTCTCACGGGTTCGCTGCTCGATGCCGAAGATTTCATTCGTTTTATCGTCGTGCTGTTCGCGATGCTGGCTCCTGCACGTGCCGTCGGCAATCTCCACAACTATTTACAAATCGGAGCGGCGGCAGGCGCGCGCATCGATACATTGCTGAATGAGCCTATCGAGTCTCCCAGCATGGATTCCCCTGATAAAGAGATCAGCGGCTTGCGCGACAACCTGACCTTCGAGCATGTGTGGTTCCGCTATCCCACTTCCGAGCAGTGGGTTCTTAAAGATATTAGCATGACCGTAAAACGCGGTGAACGTGTCGCGCTGGTGGGTCGTTCTGGTAGCGGTAAAACTACAATGGCGAATCTGCTGCCGCGCTTCTATTCAGCCGAACGCGGGCGTGTGCTCTGGGATGGTGAAGATGTTGAAACGATTTCTCGCAACGCCCTTCGCAAGCATATCAGCCTCGTCAGTCAGGATGTATTTCTCTTCAACGAGAGCGTGCGCTACAATTTAACCTACGGCAAGCCTGATGTTTCTGAAGAGAAATTGCAAGCGGCCATGAAGCGCGCGCAGTGCACCGACTTTGTCAACAAACTTCCGCACGGACTCGACACGGTTGTCGGCGAGCGCGGTGCCCAACTTTCCGGCGGACAGAAACAGCGCATCGCCATCGCGCGTGCATTGCTGAAAGATGCACCGCTGTTAATTTTCGATGAAGCCACATCCGCGCTCGACAACGAATCCGAGCGCTTGATTCAGCATGCGTTGGAAGAACTCTTCCGCGAGCGTACCGTCATTATTATCGCGCACCGCTTGAGTTCAATTCGCTTTGCCGACCGCGTCGTTGTGCTTGATGAAGGACAAATCGCCGCACAGGGCAAACACGATGCCTTGCTTGCCGACAGCGATCTCTATCGCACACTAACGCAGCTTTACGAGCGCGAAAGTCTGCCCGAGTGAACATCCTGCTCGTGAATTCTGCCGCGCCTGAACTCTGGGGCGGCGGCGAGAAGTGGTTTATCAACGCGGCACAGTGGTTCAACCAACATGGCCATGACGCAGTGCTGGTCGTGCGACCTGAGTCCAAAATATTAGCTCGCGCCGAAGAAGCAAAACTCGAAATCATCACCAGTACATTCGGCGGTGATTTCGATCCGCTTGCCATGATGCGAGCCCGTGAAATTATCCGCATCAGTCACGCCGATGTTGTGCTGACAAACTTCAACAAAGAGAGTTGGCAGTTCGGCGTCGCGGGAAGATCTCTGAAAATTCCTGTCGTTGCCCGTCACGGTTTCACATTGTGGTCAAAGAAATTGCGCCACAAAGTCCTGGCTCAAAAAGTCATCACAAAGTTAATCGTTAATGCCGCAAGCATTCGTGACAGCTATCAAGAGCTTGGCTGCGCGCCGAAAGATATCACGATTATTCCAAACGGTGTCGATCCCGTTGTGCAACGTTCCGGTAAATTGCGCCGACAGCTTGGAATAACTGAAAGTGATCTGCTAATCGTTGCCGCCGGACGTTTGGAATCGCAAAAACGATTCGACAGAGTAATTAATTGCGCCGCTCAGCTTAAGCAATCTCATTCTTTCAAGCTCGCAATCTTCGGCGTCGGCCCTGATGAAAACACGTTGCGCGAACAAGCGAAGCAACTTGATTTAGGTCAGCATGTCGCGTTCTGCGGCTTCGACCCCGAATTGTCAAGCCTCATTGGTGATGCAGATCTATTTCTGCTCACGTCAGACCAAGAAGGTACACCCAATGTCGTGCTTGAAGCCATGATTGCCGGAGTCCCCGTGCTCGGCTTCAACGTCGGTTCGATGAATACAATTCTTAACGGCGAACTATCCGAGTTCCTGATTGAAGCGGGCAACGACACCGCATTTCAAGCAAAACTCACTTCACTGATTTCACACCGCGAAATCCTTCAAACGTGGCGCGATAAAGTCCGCGACCGCGCACTTCATGATTTTAGTTTTGAATCCTCAATGCAACGCTATCTCGACGTCCTAACCTCCGCAGTTAAACCCGCATGAGCACTCGTCGCGAGCAATTTATCGGCGAGTCGCTGTTCATCGTGCTTGTGCTACTCGGATGGACGCCGTTCTATCTCGAAGCGGTTCACGCCGACATCTACGATGCCGCGCCGTTTTTGCTCGGTGGCTTCTTCGCAATTCTTGCCGCGGGTTTGACCTACGATGCGGGCGAGCGCCTGTTCGGAGCGGGCAAAGGTATTTACGTTGCGGCAGTATTGACGTCGCTTCCGGCCGCAGCAATCGTGTTCAGCGAACCACCGTTGCTATCGAGCACATCGTTGATGTTTATCACTTCCGCGACGCTGTGGTTTGCATCACGGGGCAAAGCAGAAAACCCGCGCGAAGCGCTGTTCTTCATTGCCATCTTAAGCGCAATTCCGCTCGCAGTATTTGGATTATGGCCACCCGCATTGTTGCCGCTGTTGTCGCTGTTCGTTGTCCAGCACAAATTGAGTTTGAAGTGGTCAACCGTATTAATTACGGCTGTCATCGGTCTCAGCGGACTCGCTGCAAATAGTTTCCTGCCGCTTGGACTACCTGACGTTTTGGGCAATCAGCCCAACATCGAGTTGTCGTGGGCCGAGTCAACCGCATTGCTCGCGCCGTGGATCACGTTCTTACTGCTTGCGCTGATTGCCAAAATCTCGTGGCCGCGCATAATTGTAATCGCGGTTGCCTTGTTGACTCTTTTGCATGTGTATTCCGGTGGCGCGTGGGTGGCCATCGTCGGCCCGGCTGCACCGGTGCTTGCATTGGCAATCACCGCCGTTGTACTCAAGTGGTTTGATGCCGAAACCGAAGGCCAATTGCGCAATTGGCGTTGGTTTGTGCTCCCGCTCGTGTTTATATTTGTCGCGCTTGTCGTTGCACGGATCGTGAGATTTGATGCGCTCGTGATTGGCCGCAATCACGCCATCATCGGCTTGCTTGTCGCCGGACTACTATGCGCTGGAGCAATCAAAGACGCGCGTCGCTGGGTTTTCGGTTTGCACGTCATCGCAGGATGGCTAATCGGCGCGTTGTGGTGGTACTATTGGCAAGAAGGCGGCTATGCCGCGCAAGAACCTTCAGCCTTTAATATCGTTCCGTGGCTTACGCCCGCAATGTTTCTCTATATCGCCACCGTTCGTATGTATGTATGGCCGCCGCATGCCGCACAAGCTCCGCGCAGATGGCCCGCGCCATCGCTTCGATGAAGTCAAGTTCCGAAATTTCTCAAACGAACGCCGCAAAGAGTGGGAAGGCGCACCCGTTGCAGTTATTCCGCCCGACAGCAATAGCGTCCGCTTTGCAATCTTCGGCGATGTGGCTGGTTCGGAATTTCCCTTTGCATCCAAGCAATCGGGCTACTACGCATACAAACAAATCATCAAGTCAATTTCCGCGCGTCAACCTGACTTCGCCGTTTCAACCGGAGATCTCGCGTTGCGCGCCACGCATTTGGCCTATCGCCGCTTGCGCAAACTGCTCAGGTATGTTACCTTCCCATTGATTGCCACGCCGGGCAACCACGACATCGTAGATCGCTCGGTTGTGTATTCGCAATTCTTTCACGCGCTTTTCGGCAGCGATCACGGCGACATTACGATTGGAAATGTGCGCTTGATTCTGATCAATAACGCATGGGGCAGTTTTGAGGACGAGCAACTGAAATGGATTGACGAGACCTTCGCAAAAACATCAACCGCAATATCAACGCTCATCTTCTGTCACAAGCCCGTCTTTGACCCGCGCGAAAACACCTATTACGGTATGGAGCATCGTCCGCACGCCGAACATTTGCATTCACTGTTCGTCAAGCACAAAGTGAGCGCGGTGTTCTCCGGTCACATTCATAGCTTGCTCCACACCGAGCGCGATGGCGTGCACTACATCATTTCCGGCGGCGGCGGATCAAAACTCAAAACCGCGCATGACGCGCATCACTTTCTATGGTGCGAAGCAACCGAGCAAGGCGTACACGTCACGGCTCACGGACTGGATCAAACCGAACCACTGCTTGATCTCAACCTGAGTGCGCGGGCATGAAACTCTCGCGCGTAGCACCAAAGCTTGCTCCTAAGAAGATTTTGCTTGTGCAGCTCCGGCGCATCGGCGATTGCATCTTGTGCACGCCTGCGATTCGCGCATTGCATGAGAAGTTTCCCGATGCACAGATTGATTTCTTAGCCGAGTATCCTGCCGAAGAGACGCTGCGCTATCACCCGCTCATTACAAAATTGTGGGTGGCGCCGATGCAGGGGCTCGCGGCCACAATCGAGTTGATTCGCGGACTGCGGCGCGAGCGTTATGATTTGGCAATAGACTTCTTCGCCAATCCCCGCAGCGCGCAATTCGTGTTCTTCACCGGCGCAAAAACGCGCGTAGGTCTTAAGCGACGCGGCAGAAGTTGGGCCTACACGCATCACTTCATCGAAGAAGAACCCGACCACGAACTCTACGCCGCTGATTTGCGACTTGAGATGTTGAAGCTGTTAGGCATTCCGTCAACTTCGCGCATGCTCGAAATCTACAGCGACGCACACGATGAGGCCGCGCAGGCAAAGGCTACGAAAATTGTAGATTCATTGACAGGTGTCGTCGTCGCAGTTGCAACAGGCAGCGCAAATGCAGCGAATCGTTACCCCGCTGATTTAACTGCGCAAGTGATCGAGCTGTTGCGCGCGTCACATCTCGAAGTAGTCTTGACAAGTGGCTCCGGCGAGCAGGAGTTCGCACAGCGAATTTTGACGAAGCTTGCGCGCCCCGTGCCGCATTTCGTGGATGCCCGAGTGCCCGACTTCGCCGCACTCTATCGGCATTGCTCGCTTTATGTCGGCCCCGATTCCGGACCCAAGCACGTCGCCGTTGCCTGCGGCATTCCAACTGTTACAATTTTCGGTCCGGGCAATCCGTACAATTGGAATGATTTCGAGAATCCGAAAAATGTCGTGCTGTTTCCGCCGTGCAAAGTTCGTCCGAATTGTGTCGAACTCGAATGCGTCAAACTCGGCCACTTGCCGATGATTTCGCCGCGTGAAATACTTGCCGCATCGCTCAAGCTAATCTTAGAATAGAACAGGCGGCATCGCTGCCGCCCGTGAACTCGTTCACCGACAGTCGATTGTTATCGCCCGCGCGCCTTGTCAATATCTCTGCGATCTTTCTTAGTCGGTCTGCCGCCTTGTTCGCGTTTGCCCGATTCGCGCCAGAGTTTGCTCGACTCTTGAATCTGCCGAAACTTTTCGACAGTGGCTTCATCGGTAATTTCTTGGTACATGCGCGGCGCGTCGGCTTTTGAAACATTGATGTCCGCCGATTCGAGAATGCGGAACGTGCGATAGAGTCCCTTCATGCGAATCTTGATAACGGCATCAACATCCACCGTGTCGTGAGCGTCGGCGAATTTTTCGCCGATCATAATTTTGCCTTCTTTGCAGGCTTCCGTGGCTTGCGTGCGCGATTTATAGATGCGCGCGCGATGGAGCCAAATATCTACGCGAAGTTTCATTTTTGTGACAACCAGCGATCCGCAGCTTTAATTGCCGCGTCAATTTGTTCTTTATTGTTTTCCTGATCCGCAAGCATTGTCGCAAGCACCGCGATGATCGTTCCCGGCAAAACTGAGAACGATTTGTGTTCGCCGTCTTTCAGCGCCTTATGCACAAGCGGAAATTCGGTGACGATAGAGACGACGCGCTCAATTTCACCGTCGGTCGCGTCAAGTTGTGTCAGGTCGAGCCTAACCGAAGATACATACGCGGCGATTTGCTCATTGTCGTAAGCCAACAATGTTGCCAGCGCCGTCAGCGCCCAACCGTTCAGACGTTCATCGACTCCGGCATCGTGAAAGCGGCAGACCTTTCCGAACGCCCACTCGCCCAAGCCGTCGGCCCAGCGTTCGAGATGAACTTGCTCGACTGCCGCAAGCCGCAAATCGCGCACATCGGTGTAAGCCGTCCACGAAGGCAAAAACTCTTCGATCAGATCCACGGCGTTCAAGATGGCCAATGCACGACCGCGCTCGGGATACGAGAGGATCTTCCAGAGAGACTCGCGCGCGTCGGCAGGCTTAGGCAAAAGCGGCGGGGTAATTTCCGCAACTTCGCCGATCAAGTCACGCGGCGGAACGTCGCCGCCCTGCGCATAGGCGACCGTATATTCCAGAAATTGTTTGACCCGCTTGTCCATAAATTTGTCTCCTCAGTTGAGACAAGATACAAAGTCCCGCACACATTTTCCACTATACCTTGAGCGAAACATGAAACGTTTGTCTTTACTTTGTTTGCTATTAATCTTGGCCGCGACCGTGTTCGCGCAGCCGAATGAAAAGCGTATCCGAAAAGATATCGAGTATCTCGCAGACGACGCACGCGAAGGGCGCGGCATCGGCACCAAGGGGCTAAATGACGCCGCCGATTACATTGCCAAACAGATGAAGGAGATGGGGCTTGAACCGGCGTTCGGCGAATCCTATTTCCAAGACTTTGAAATGGGTTGGGGCTTTAAGCTAGGTGAAAAGAATTTTATCACTTATAAAGACCAAACGATTGACACCAAGTCAGGCGTGATGCCGACGGGTTTTTCTGCCGCCGGAGAAGTGACGGCTAAAGTCGTGTTTGCGGGCTACGGCATCATCGCACCTGAATTTGAGTATGACGATTTTGCGGATGTTGATGTCAACGGCGCGATTGTCTTGTGCATGCGCAAGGAGCCGGGCGAATTTGACTCAACGTCAAAATTCGACGGTATCAATGTGACCGCGCACTCGACTTTGAGAGCCAAAGCCGGAAACGCGAAACTCAAAGGCGCGAAAGCCTTGTTGCTTGTAGATGGTCCCCTCTATGCCGATACCACCCAAGCCGAAGAGCTTGTGGCTCCGTCGTCAAATGAAGCCTATATTGATTGTGGAATGCCCGTGTTGCGTATCACCCGCGCGGCGGTGAAGCAGCTCTTTCCAGAATTTGAACTGGAAAAACTTCAGCGCTCGATTGATTCCAACACACAGCCGCGCAGTCTGGAAGTCACCGAAGACAGCGTGACGATGTCAACGGAGTTGACGCGCGAAACTGTTGACGTGAAGAACGTTGCCGGAGTTATTCGCGGCGGCGATGACATTCTCGTCGTCGGCGCACACTATGATCATTTGGGTTGGGGACAGAGCGGAAGCTTGGACGAAAACGCGCACATCATTCACAACGGCGCGGACGATAACGCCAGCGGCGTCGCGGGCATGCTGGAAACGGCGCGCAATCTCAAGAAGAATCCAATTGGCTCGACCATTCTTGCGGTCGCATTTACGGCCGAAGAAACCGGTTTGGGCGGCTCAAGTCATCTGGTGAAGAATTTCCCACTTGACCTAAGCAAAGTTCGGATGATGCTAAATCTTGATATGGTGGGACGTTTGAGCGAGAAGAACGAATTCACAGTTCTCGGCTGTAAGTCTGCCACTGAGTTTTCGGATATCGTCAATCGTGCGGCAGTCGGAACGGATTTAACAATCACCTGCAAAGGTGACGGCTACGGTCCTTCGGATCATATGAATTTCTATTTGGCCGACAAACCCGTGCTGTTTTTCTTCACGGGCGCGCATGCTGATTATCACAAATCAACTGACGACGCGAATCTGATTAACTACAAAGGTGAAGCTAAGATCACTCAGCTTGCAATTAACACCTTGCGCGAGATTGACGCTTACAACAATCCGTTGACCTTTGTGAAGACAGCAGAACCACCGGATCAAGGCGGCGGGTCGTTCCGAGTTTACTTTGGATCAATTCCAGATTACTCGCAGCCGGATTCATTGTTGGGAGTTTTGTTAAGCGGCACACGCGAAGGCGGGCCAGCGGCAACGGCGGGCATCAAAGGCGGAGATTTGCTTGTCAGAATGGGCAAGGTTACGCTGAACAACATTTACGATTTTGTTTTCGCGCTGCGCACCTACGCGCCGGGCGACACCGTGGATGTTGAATTCATCCGCGAGGGCAAGCACGAAGTGACCAACGTCGCTTTGAAACTGGTTTATCAATCGACTCGTGATAGTTTCAATTGCGACCAGATTTTCACTTACAATCTCGAAACCAAAGAATCAAAGCTGGTCAGCACCGGGACGGGCGCGACGACGTGTTCGTTCTTCATTCCGGGAACGGATGAAATTATTTTCAGCTCAACTCACGAGCACGGTGCAAGCTGTCCGGACAAACCGGATCGCAGTTTGGGGTATGTGTGGGGGTTGTTTGATTTTGACGTATTTAAGTGCAAGCAAGACGGTTCGAATCTTGTCAAGCTGACAAACACGAGCGGTTACGACGCTGAAGCGACCGTTTCTCCGGACGGTGAAGAGATTATTTTCACGTCGGGTCGTGACGGAGATTTGGAACTTTATATAATGGACATCGACGGTGCGAACGTCACACGACTGACGCACACCGTGGGTTATGACGGCGGAGCGTTTTTCTCGCCGGACGGTGATCATATTATTTATCGCGCGTTTCATCCGAAGACCGCACAAGAATATTCCAAGTGGAAAACATTGTGGACGAATCAAGCGGTTTCGCCCGTTAGGCTTGAATTGTGGATTATGGACACGGACGGAAATAATCAGCGTCAGGTGACGAATCTCAATTCTGCGAGTTTTTGTCCTTATGTGAGTCCGTCGAGCGAGTGGATAATCTTTACCACAAATTGGGCTGACAGCACGGGCGATAAGCGGATGCCGAATTTTGATTTATTCCGCATTCGTCCTGATGGATCGGATCTTGAGCGCTTAACTTACGGTCCGACGTTTGACGGTTTCCCGATGTGGTCGTATGACGGCAAAAAGCTTGTCTGGGCCAGCAATCGTGGAGAGAGTAAGTCACTCGGTGAGACGAATATCTTCATAGCGGATTGGGTGGAATAGCTTGAAATAGTTAGAGAGAATTGTTAGATTGAAATAATGTGCAGGACAACCTAAAATTCCGAGGACAGGAAGACAATGAAACTGAAAAAGTCGTTTTGGTGGAGCACCGCTGTGATGGTGTTGGTTTTTGCGGTTGCGCTGATTGTGAGCTGCAAAAGTGACGACGGCGGCGGTGACGACGGCGGCGGACAGGCCAAGTGGACGGTGATGCTGTACGGCGCGGGCAACAATGATTTGGACCAAGCCAATAACGGCACGTCTTACATTGTGCAAGACGTGCAGGATATGGAAAAAGTCGGAAGTCAATCCGGTATGAACGTGATTGCCATGGTGTCGCGGTTTGGCGGCGGCGGAAATGCGCGCTATTATCATATTGAGCAATTCCCCAACGAAAATCCGAATGTTTTGAGTTCACCCGAACTGCAAAACCTCGGCACGAAGGATATGTCGGATCCGCAGACGCTCAGGAATTTCTTGAACTACTGCAAGACGAACTATCCGGCTGATAATTATCAGTTGATTATTGACGATCACGGCGCGGGCTGGCCGGGGAAGCTGTTCGGACGAGCTTTCGGGCGCGGGTGGATTGTTGACTTTGCCTGAGACGCGCGAAGCGATTGCGACATCAGATATCGGTCATGTGGATGTTTTGACTTGGCATGCTTGTTTGATGAGCATGGCCGAAGTTGCATATGAATTGCGCACGGTGTGTGATTACATGACGAGCTGTCAGTTCACGATGCCGATGGAAAATATTTTAGCGGCGGATTTGTGGTTGGGTTGGTTGAAGGATAATCAGAGCGCGGCCACTGACGCGTATGCGCACAAGGTTGTGGAAAGTGTGATTACGCGCGCGCAGTTCAAGCAGAAGACCACGCATTACGCGATGATCAAGATGTCTGAAATGCAGAACCTCGGCGCGGCGATTGGTAACTTTGGAAATATTTTGGTGCAGGAAGGCGGCGCGAATTGGGGTGAAGTGCTGAATGCTTGGAACAGCACGCATTCTACGAATTTGGATAATCCGAAGTATGTTGACATTCGCGAGTTCACGAATCAAATTCAGGCTCAGCCAAATTTGGCCAACAGCAATTTGATTAATCAGAATGCAGTGGCCGTGCGAAACGCATTGAACGCGGCTGTTCCGTTTACGGACACGTATTTCCAAACGCCGGATCAGCCTGTTCCGCGTGGCGGTTTGAATGTTTACATGCCGTGGCAGTTGGATCAATTTCTTCCGGATTCGGTGAGCTATTCGTCACTTCAATGGCGTGCGACGAATTGGCATGCGTTCATTTCGACATTCGTGAGAAATAACGGTGGCGGTCAAGATCCTGTCGGCGCGTGCTGTTATAACAATAACACTGAATGTGCGGAAGGCGCTACGCAAGCGGCATGTCAAGCTTTAGCCGGCGTATGGCATCAAGGTCAAACGTGCGCGCAAGCAGGCTGCGTTGGTGGTGGCGGCGAATGCGTTGTCCCCTGTACAAATCCGCACCCGATCGCTCTCAATACACCGTTTGGCTGTGCGATTCCGGCTGAAGGGCAGGTCACATGGTTGAGTCTTCATTTGACGTTCCCTGCTGTCTATCGCTTCCAGCTTTCTTCGGCGCCCGGCAACGATTTCGATTTCCGCTCGTTTGCGACGGATTGCAACACGGATGTGAATTGTTTCGGTGAAGCGGTCGGTGATGAAGATGTGACTTGCGGCGGTGAGGATCCGGGATCTATTGATCTGCGAATCGGCATTCTGGCCTTCACCGGAAGTGGAAACTTCACCTTCCTTGTCACTCAAGTCAGTGTCACTGACGAAGACACTCACGAGATTGCGGTGAAATAGTCTCTCCTATATATAGGTTGGTTGAGCAGGGTCGTCCGCGAGGGCGGCCCTGTTTTTATTTGGGTTATAATCGTGTGATTCATAAAACAACGATTTAGCTCAAATGAACGTTATGACCATAATATAATGCAGAAAAGGCCGCTTGTCAAGTGTTTTTTGAACAAATGTGCTAAATTATGAGGGGGATTGGAGATAGGGAAATTTCGGGTTCGGGAAAACAAGGGGTTGGAAAATGCGGTTTTGGGACTTAGGAGGAGGGGAGGAGGCGTGGATGCCTCTAAAAGCGGGAAATGAGGCAGGGCACCCGCAGCAGGGGTGCCGCCGCGAAAAAAAAGATATACTTAGAGATAAGCAAATTAATTAATGTAATGAACAATAAAGAAATCAATTCAATAAAAAACAAATAATTAAAAATAAAAATGAAAAAGATAAATTAAAATCCTTGACTTTTCGACTTTAACTTGCTATATTGAGTATGTTCACATCGGCTGGCGGGCCTTCCGCATGTTGAACGTAATCAACTCGGCCCGAAAACATGAATGGAGAAGAAAATGAGAACCTACAAGATCCCCGTTGAACAAGCTCACATGAGACGTATTGATGATCCAAACGAGCCGGATACTCGTTACACAATACACATTAATGTACGGCCGTTGACTTGCCAGCGATTTACCGATGGACGTGGAACCGCGCAAACAGAACCTGAAATCAAAGTCGTCCGTGAAATTGACCCAACCCTTGATGTTCAACCGGAGGACTTCCATTTGCTCACCGGGGTATCACCATCTTGTGTGATGACGCGCACCTTTGATCCGAGGTCTAAAACTTTAGTGCTGCCGTTTGATCCAGCACCTGGCAATGGCTCTTCTACATCATCTATTGAGCAGATTGATCACGGTGATGACAGTTACGATATTACAAGCTACGTTGGAGATCAGATTTTGGAATTGTTGACGGAGGGCACACCTATCAATTGTTACTTCAGGAAGTTGCACGAGCAAAATCTGAGGGTAGAAGGGATCTCGAGTCGGCTTTCGTTCTTTGGAGTTATCGTTGGTGTGGAAGATGTCCTGGCGCTACAACTTGCACGTGCCCGTAACACATCTGCTCAAGTTAAGGATTTTGCCCTTGCAAATTTGGCTGGAAAGTTTGAATGGGTTAAGGACCTTATCTCGACCACTGACTGGGCAAAGAAAGTTGCGTTCACGGAGAACGAGGGCACGAAAGCAGATCCGAAGCCAATTGATATCCGTGACATAATTCGCATTGCATCCGCTTTCCATCCTGATTGGACGGCAGAGACTCGAATACCAATGCACTCGTACACCAGTCCAGGAAAGGCACTCGAAATCTTCTCTACTGAAGAAGATCAGCGGCGGGGAGCGGAGGGCGATGAGTCTACTAAAATTAACGGATTCAAGTCCCTTCGGCCAATTTTGAAAGACATAATGAATCTTTATTGGGAGGTCAAAGGTACCTTTGAAGATGTGTATCGCGAGATTGGCGGCGAAACCGGCGTTAAGCGAAGTAAGGAAACGGGGGAGGAACTTGAGGTTGCAAGTGGTCGTGGCCGAGGCAGAGCAGGACGATACGAACATTTTACAGCGAAGAATTGCCCGCGATTTTGTTGGAGGAGATTTGGGCCAAACTGGCTTCCGCCAGAAACGTTCGTTATGCCAATCGTTGCAGCATTTAGATCTGTCACAAAGTTCGACACGGAAAGTAGTGAGCTACAGTGGAAGGTCAACCCTCTCGATCTTTACAAGAAGAACAGGCAGAAGTATGTTGCAAAGATCATTAGTTCGGCAACTGAGCTAAAGAAGCCTAATGCAGAGGTATAGGCCAGAATGTCTGGAGCCACCTTTTTCCTCATGGTGCTTGTTGATACGACTCGTGAAATCGCAAGCAACTAAAATGAAAATATCAGTACTAGCTCAAGCGGCTCCGGATGGGGCCGCTTTTGTTTTTTGGGTGTGCTTAGTGTTTGTGGTTTGCTTTACGAGATCCTTCATCCCTACGGGACATGCTTTGTTCAGGATGACAATGCGCGTTGGAATGTTGGTGTTGTTTGGCAACCCCCTAATCCCTACGGGACAGGCTCCCCTTCCGCGAGCAGGGGGAATCGGAGGGGTTCTTCAGGTTTCTGCTGAAACCTTTCCTTCCAAGGACATGCAGAATGACGACGTGCTTTTACGTTTTCGATTTTGCTTGGGGCGGGTGGATTGCCTGCCGCCCCTACGCCGTTTTTTGTGATGTGCTTGATGTTCTCGGGTCCTGTCGGCAGGCACGGGGCCAGCCGCTACACTTCTGATGCGATTTTGGGTTGTTGATTTTGCTTGGGGCGGGTGGCACGCCTGCCGCCCCTACACCAGGCGGGTCAAGACCCGCCACTACGATGCTGCGGCAGACACCCCCCCTTGCCCCCCCGCTAAGTGCTTGTGAAGCACGCGCGAGGGGGAATAAAAATACGGGCGACTCATTTGAGTCGCCCGTTTTGTTAGGTGTTTTTGTTTTGCGTGTGGGCGGTTTCTTTTGACCATGAAGGAGCAACTCAAATGCTTCTCTGGCGGCAGCGTTTAGTGTGATGTCTTTTTGTTTTGCGTACATCACCAAATCGCGATGCAGTTCGCTGGGTACGCGCACGTTGAATGCGCCTTTGTAAGGTTTCTCAATTTCAATCCCTTCTTGCTTGCAAAGGTCAAGGTAGTCCTCTACAGACTCGCGAAACGCTTCTTCAAGGCTCTCGACATCGGTGCCTTCGTAAGTTACTAAAGCGCCAATTCCATCGAGTTTGCCGTGAAAGACTCTGTCAGGTGCGCTGTATTGCACCGTGCCAAAATATCCCTTGTAAAATAGTGGTGCACTCATAATATACCCTCCAATTTTAATTGTTGAATTACATCCTCAACCTGATACGGCTTCAAGACCCTTTGAGGATGCGGTTCATGAATGACAAACGGACGAAGCTGCGCGTGAACATAGCGCCGACGCGATCCACCTGTCTTTCCAGATTTTACCTTTTTGTAATCGAGCATGCTCATCAGAGCTTCAAATTCTACCCAACTGAAATCCGTTGGTTTGTTCTTCAGCCGTGCTAAGAGTTTTTCGAGTTTGCTCATGTGGTTCCAAATTTGTAACTAAATATAGTTATAAAAACTGTTTTTGTCAATATTACAGTTTCCGGAAGGCGGGTCAAGACCCGCCACTACAATGCCGAGCTGCCGGACTCACCCCCCCCCCCCGCTAAAGCGAGGGGGAATTTTTTGTGGTGGCACATGGGTTGCTTTGTTGAAGTGTGAGCTTAAGGTGCTGTGGCATCTGTTATACCTTGTAATATGAGAACTAAAACTTTAATTATTCTTGTCTTGGCTGGGCTGGCGCAGGGGCAATCCTGGCCGTCCGGAGCCATTTCAGACCCCCTCGCGGGGGGCAAACCTGTCCCTGTCGGCCACCTCCGGCTGGTCGGTTTTGGTGCTCAGCTCTCTAATGATGTCTGGGAAGATAACCGGATGGGAGTCGGTTTTGAGATCGGCTTGGCCAACGGTTTGGCGCTCTCGGCGGCTTCCGGCAACCGTGATATTTCGGGGCGGGGGGCGTTCCAGAACGGAGCCGAAGATGCGCGGTTGGGGCTTGCGGTGTGGCCGATCTCTTATAAGGAGAGACTTTCGTTTGGGTTCAACGGCCAGCTCATGCTGCCGACGGGATTCCGCGATGAACAATCGTATTACGACTCGACGGCGAATGCCGTTGTGAGTTTGCCGGCTTATTCGCTCGAACAAACGGCGGGACAGCTTTCACTCGGAAGCGTGTGGTCGCCGTCGCGTGCGGCGGAATTGAACGCGTTCTTTGGTTACTTCGGAACTTCAGATAACAGCGAGCAGGCGTTTCGCTGGGGCACGCAGTTGACGCTCACGCCGTTCGGAAAAAAGATCGGCGCAAACGTGGCTTACGGTCAATCGATTACGCGCGTGGGAAATCTTCCTGATACGGAAGTTTTGCGCGGCGGGTTTGATATCAAATTGCCGTGGGGATTCGGATTGCATCCGGGAGTTTATGCGGAATTGGAAGATGATCCGTTGATGGGTGGACAGATTGCGCTGAGTTTTGAACGACGTTTGCCGCGCTCGGTGTTTCCGCCGCAAGGCATGACGCCGATGGCGCCGATGCGTGAGGGTGCGATACTTGTCGCGCCGCCGATGTCTGATTCACCGATGGCAAATAACGACGAGCTGTGGTTTCAGTTGCGCGAGTCGATGAAGACTTCGTTTGACGTCGTGCAGCCGTTGCCGTCACTGGATCGACCCGGTTTGCCGTTCAATGAAATGAACCGCACAAGTTTTTGGAATACGATGGCCGCGATTGGCGCGGCTTATCCGAGCACGCGCTGGCTGTTGGTCACGCATGTTGAAGATGAAACGGTCGCGCGCGGAAACGGTTTGTCGATTCCTTTGATTATTTCGCAACCGCACATTGAAGCCGCGTGCAAACTGCGCGTGCAGCTTATTGATCTTTACGAACAGACGGCATATCCCGAAAGTATCGTGATGGCGACCGCGATTATGAACGACGGTTTGCGCAGTCCGCTGCTTTCATCTATTGAAGATGAAAAGGTGAGTGTATCGCAGGCGCGGGAGATTACGATGCGGGCTTATCGCAATGTGGGCAAAGAGGTGGCGCTGTCACTTCCGCCGCGTGAGGATGGCGAATGAGAGTAGTATTCTTTATTGCAATCGCAGTATGGTTTGTGTCGTGCACTTCGCCGACGGATTCCACGCCGGATGTACCTAATTCGGAAGACACGCACACGCTGACGGTTGAAGCGCGACCGAGCGCCATTCCGGCAGACGGAGTTTCGCACACGACGATCTTTGTTGAGTATCGTGTCAACGGTGAGCCGGTGGCGGACTCGACGCGGATCATTTTGTTGAATCCGATGGGCGTGCTGAATGCCGGGACGATTTACACGATTGCAGGCGTCGCGTTGGATACATTAACGGCTGACACCGTTGCGGGTTTGGGTTGGTTGATAGCATATGCAGATGGAATACGCGATAGCGCAGAAATCATGTTTACGGAAAATACGCCTTGATGAAAACAAAAGTATTGACAATTCTCGCGCTTGCGCTAATCTTTGCGGCGTGCGGTAGCGGCGGATCTTCGGGGCCGACCGAGCCTGTTGGTCCGGCGGAGTTTGCAATTGAATATTGCCGCGTGGTGGAGGTTGACGGCCGCATGCGCGTCGAGTGGCTGGCGAATCGTCCGACGACGGGAGAGTTTCGCTTTGGTGAAACGGTGTTCACGCAGCTCATCAACATTAATGTGATGGCGGACACGCACAGCGTCGGATTGACGGGTTACACATTTAATACGAGCTACATCTATCGTTTGACGGCGATTGACGGTGAAGGCAATCGCTTGGACTGCGCAGGTGAATTTCAAACGCCAGACAAGGCGACGCCCGAGCCGATAATTTCGCAGTTTATGATTCAAGAGATTACTGAATCGTCGGCGAAGATCACTTGGCAGACGGATGAGGATGCTTCGACGATACTCTATTATGGAGTGGGAAGCGTTCACGATTCGATTGCGATGACGACGCCGACGATGGATCACGAAGTTGTGTTGGATAATCTAACACCTTCGACGAATTACGCGCTGAGACCTGAAGCGGTCGATGCGGATGGTTTGCGCGGGATTGGGCCGGATAGCGTGTTTGCAACGGCGGCGCGGTTGACGTTGTGGATGCCGTCGATGCAATTGACGCTTGGCGACACGACACTTGTACCGGTGAATCTTGAGGCCGCGAGTGATTTGGCGGCGCTGCAATACTCGATTACGTTTGCGGAAGGGAATGTGGAGATCGTCGGCATTACGGCGGGGCCGTTTTTCGATGACAACGAGGGTTTTAACTTCTTCCGCAATATTCAGAACGGGGACAATCGCGCGACAAACGCGATGACGTGGGTGATTGAATACAACGGCAACGACCGCGTCGGGACGGACGCGGACGGAAACGGCGTTGTCGCGTACTTACAGCTTAGAGGACTTGCACCAGGCTCGGCGGGGGCTGCGTTTGATGCGGATTCGACTTTTGGTTTGGACATGTTCGCGCAAATGCGTTCGTGTTCGCTGCGCACCGGAACGATTACGGTGATACCGTAGGCACAACTTTGAACTTAAATACTTTCACATATCCGGTAAATAAAACCCGGGACTTTGGGAGAATGACCATGCGAAATTGGCACATCCTGTTGCTATCATTGCTCATCACGTTGATGAGTATTCCGGCGGCTTTTGGCGCGGAATCTTACCGCTCATTTATTGAGTGGAATGGGCCGTACTATCATGTGCGCCACGGTTTGACTGCGGATTCGAGCAGCTATCTTGACTATCAAGTCAATAGCCCGCTGCCGCTTTACTCCACGCCGTTCTCGTCACCGACAGCGGTTGAGCTGTTCGGTTCGGTGTCGGCACAGCGCGCGTTTGTGGTTGATCATGACCATCGCCGCGTGCAGGTGTTTGCCACTCCGGCGAATTGGAATGTTGAAGCATTGGCTTACAGCGCGACTCCGGTGCAAGGAAACTACGGCGGACGCTCGGTTAAGTGCACTTACGGTGAAACCGTTCAAAGCAGCGAGCGTATTTGGGTTAACGGTAAGTTCTTTAAGCGCGTGAACTCACTTACGGGTTACGGCGTTGCTGATTCGGTTTACACGATGGCTTACACCGGCGTACCAAACACGGGTGGTGTGGCAACACTGCCGCTTGGTTGGGACTTAACTGCAACTGATAGCGTGCGCGTGGAATATGCGTATGCGACTCCGCCGGGATCCCCTGGTGTGGGTGATGTGGATTATGTTCTCTATCAATCGACTCCGACGGATATTCCGTTGCAGTTGAATGAGGCTACATCATTGACCGACCCGGCAATGACGGATTTGAGTTCACTTGCGCTGAACGCATCTGTGCGTTCGGGCGTAGTGGTTGATCTCTATTTGGTGAACGCTTTGACAGGCGGCAACGGCACGCTGGCAAGCTATGACTTGACAAATATCGGCGCAGGTGGTGATTTCACGTTTGTCGATTCGTATCCGGGTTTGATGGGTCGTCCGTACGACGTGGAAATCGTTGATCGCGGTACGAATGCTGACGGTGCAGTTGCCGAAGGCACTCCGTCCGGCGCGGCAAACTCGACATTAGACGAGAGCATCATCAATGAGAACACCTATCTCGGTCACGACTATCGCATCACATTCGCGTTTGACACAAGCTCGACGATGAACGGGATGGACACTCCGGATGCTCAAGAAGTTGATTTGGTGTGGGACGTTGCTCGTGGCCGCTTGCACATGGTGACGACGTCTGATAACGCAAGTCCGGGTACGGCGTACAGCTACTCTAATGACTACGGTCAGACGTGGTCAACACCAGTAACAATTTCCGATGCAACATTGACGGCTGCGCATGATCGTCCGCGCATTGCAATCGAGAGCACGGGCAATTTGCACATCGTCTATGAAGCGGTTAATGGCGGCGGCGATCGTCATTTGTATCATTCGACTTCATCTGATGGTTTGAGCTGGTCGGCGGATGTTGAACTCACGACTGCGCTGACGCCTTCCACTGTTGCGGAAAATCGCTATTGCAACTTGCTCGTTGATCCGTCCGACAATGTGTATTTAATTTGGGCGGGTGACGACGATGTTTACTACCGTGTCTATAGTGGATCGTGGGGAGCGGCTTCGCTCGTCGCGACCGGCACTGGCACGAGCTTCTCGGCTCCGCATGCGGTGATGGATAACGTGGGCCGCATCTATATGGCCTATGTTTCCGACGCTGTGGCACCGGCTACTATTAGCTACATGATGTTCAACGGTGCTGTGTGGGGAAGCTATGAGTCCGGCGGTTTTACGGCCACGACTCCTGATCCTGTAACTACAGCATCCGGTTTTGTTGCTGACGGCGGCGGTCGCGGTGAAGCATTCCCGCTTCCGCAAATCGCGTTGGTTGACGGAGCAGTATGGGTGTTCTGGGCTGGCACAGGTGTGGAAACTTATGGTACTGATCAAGCTGACTTGCGCTACAACATGATCGACGCGCTGGACGGCAATTTCACGTTAGCCGCCGGAACACCGATTACCACGAGTGATGCCGTTGCGCCGCTGGCGTTCAGTATCGCCGTTGATGAAAACAACGACATTCATGTGCTGTATCCGTATGGTACGGCGGTGGATCAGGAAGGATTGCGTTACAAGAAGTACACAACCGAAACAGATACTTGGTCACCTCTGGCGACGGATGTCGGTCGAGAAATCTTTGAAGAAGGTTCTGCCGGAACTGTGTTTGCACTCGAACCGCGTTTAGCTTGCCCGACAATAGCGGGTCAAGTTGCACCAATGCTTGCGTGTTCGAAGGCTTATACGGCGCTTGGCGGTGGTTCTGCGCGCGGTATGTTCAAGGTAATTGACGGTATCATTTCGATCACCGATCAGACGACGCTTGCTGAAATTCAAGCGTGGCGCGTGTGGACGCACAATGTGGCCGATGTTTCCGGTATTCCGGGTTTATCCTTCACGATCACAAATACGGCTGATGATATTTCATCCACCGATAATGTTGATGGAACAAACTTTAATGTCGGCGACTACTACGACCTTAATGGCACGCCGGCTGAAAAGAACGACGTGCTGTTTGTGACCGATACGGATAATCATCGCGTGAAAGTAATTCGCGCGTATGAGAATATTGACAATTGCTTTGCTGGCGACGTGCGCTGGGATGTTCCCGGTCAGTCGGACGGCACTCCGGGTCAAACGTTTAAGCTCGCTACGGTTGGCGGTGAAGAGTCGTTCACTGTTTGGGCGAGCGCTGACAGCGTGCCGTGGACGATTGTGGATGATCTCTTGATTGCTGGTCCGGCGGATCGCTATTGCGAAATAGATCGTTACACGAAGGAGATTCGTTTCGGTGACGGTGCGCACGGTGTTGTTCCCACAAACGGCACGTTCATTCGTGTGATGTATGAAGAGTCCGTGGACGAAGCGGAATTTGGCACGCTTGGCTCTGCGAGCGGTCAACTTTCGTATCCGCGCGGTGTGGCGGCGGCCTATAACGACAATCTCGGTGTCTATGACGTTTACGTTTGCGACACGGGCAACGATCGTTTGCAGAAGTTTGCTTACAGCCCGAATTCGAGTTTGAATCCGGCATCGTGGACAAGTTCCAAGGTGTCGTGGACGGCGGTGAGTAGCGGAACAGACTTGGTGAATGCTCCGCAGGACATCGAAGTGATTACACTCAACAACGAAGTTTATCTTGTGGTAAGCGACAACGGTAATGACCGTCTCGTAATCTATAAGGATACTGAAGCGACGAACTCCGGCGGCAACGGCGCGCCGACATTTGTTGCGCAGACCGGCAGCACAGGAAATGCGCTCAATCAGTTTGTCAATCCGATGGGTCTTGGCGTGATGGCCGAAGACAGCGGATTGGTGATTCTGGCGGCGGACGGTGATCGTGATCAAGTCGTGAAGATTCTTCAGCGCGATTGGCTGACGACGCTTGGCAGCGACAGCACCGACGGCACGGACAGCACGGGTGTTACGCCTGAGCTTGCCATTGTTGACGGTCTTGACGACGACAGCTATCTCTTACTGCAACCGGGCGCGATTCGTACGCTGCGTCTTGTGATGAACAATCCTGATTCGCTCGTGTCGGTGCGCGCAACTTGCACGTTCCCGCAGGCGATGATTCAAGTGCTGAACATCAGCGAAGGCAATTTGTGGAGTGGCGAGCGTTTCACGAACACCGTGTTCCTGACGGCTGTTGACAACACGGCAGGCACGTTTGAGATCAATGCCTCGATGGTCGGTGATGATGACGGCCTTTCGCTCAACACATCGCGCATCGTGGCGACCATTACGGTGCAAGCGTTTGCTGCGATGACGGTTCCGGGAACGGGCGCGGTGAGTTTTTCGAGCACAACCGATTTGCGCGGCGTGGGTAACATTGTTGTCACAAACGGTTTGCGTTCGGGCGTTACATTGCGTGCGGGACGTTTGGCGGATATCGCGACGACGAGCGGTACGCCTGGTCACGCGCCGAATATAGTGCCAGAGCCTGACGGCCAGATTAACTTTGCTGACGTGAATATCTTTACGCAAGGTTGGAACGGCGACGGTGTCACGTTTGATCCGATTGCGGATATTGGACCGTATCTTGGTTCAACCATTCCGAATCTGATTGCAAATCCGGATGCTCGTTTAGATGCGTTTGACTTGCTTTCGCTTTCGACGATGTACACTTGGTTCAACAGCCAGAGCGGCGCTTCAATAGCTCCGCGTGAAGACGGCGGCAGTAATCTTGACGACACAGGACAGTTGCGTATCTCATATCTCAAGCAGGAGTCAACGACTCGTGTGACGATTGAGATGCCGAATGCCGAGCAACTCACGTCAGCGCATCTGGTGGTTGAAGTGCTTAACCCTGAAGCTATCGTGACTGACGTGATGGAAGGAAATCTGTTGGGCCGCAACGCCCAGACGATATTCCTTGCTCATCATGACGGCGCGTTTGCCGATATCAACATTGGCCGTTTGAGTCCGGAGAATCCGGGTGTTTCCGGAAGCGGAACGCTGGCCACGTTGGAAATTGCGTTGTCCGAAAATGTTACGCCGGTTGTGCGCGTGCGCTACGAACTGCGTGACAATGAAAACAACTTGGTCGGTATGGGACAGACGAGCGAAATCAATTCGGCAATTCTGCCGAACGACTTCGGTCTCAAGCCTGCCTATCCGAATCCGTTTAACCCGAGCACGAATCTTACGTTCACTCTGCCCGAAGCCGCGAATGTCACCTTGCGTGCATTCAACGTGATGGGTCAGCAAGTGAGTACGATTCTCGAACGTCGCTATGAAGCCGGTGAGCATTCGCTGGTTTGGAATGCAGAAAATTCCAAGAGCGCGCTGCCGACCGGTGTGTACTTCCTGCGTCTCGATGCGCTGGGCCGCTCGAGTTTGCAGAAGGTAGTCTTGATTAAGTAGAACGCCATCTGCCTTGACAAAAGAAAACGGGGCGGCTCTTAGTGAGCCGCCCCGTTTGATATTCTTGAGAATGAAAGTTTGCTATTCGAAGATCGGAGTCACGCGGAAGAACTCGATGGTTGTGGTCGGTTGAAACTCGATTGAAGTGATCGTCGGCGCGAAATAGTCTGGGAAGAAATTGTTGAATTCTGCGTCGTCGCTGCGATCAAGTCTATAGGAAGTTGCGCCGGGGCTTGTAGTCCAACTCAAGCGCACGTTGCCATTCTCTGTTGCTTGAATTGAAAGCAAAGTTTCAAACGGTTGATAGATGCGCACGAGCTTTTGCGCGGCATCGTAGGTCAAGAGTTCATCGAAACCGGAGGAGACAAACTTCTTTTGCGGCACGCCTTGAATTTCGGTTGTTGAGTCCACCAATACTCCGGTGCGGCCATCGTAAACAAGGAAGCGGCTGTTTTGCAAAACCAGAAAATCCTCGCCCGGTGCGTTTCTTACGTAGGCCGAAAGTGTGGTGTCGGCGATGGCGAGGTTCGTGAATTCGATTGCGCCGGTTGCGGCGTTGTAGCAATTGCCGTTGGAGTAGAAGATGCGTTTTGTGCCGTCGAAGTCTTCTTGAGCAACGACGCGGCCAGGCAACTCGAAAGTGTCCACATTGGTTGATTCGAAGTTTCCGTCTCGTTCACCATATCCAATTGCATAGCTATTAACATCCGGTAACTCGCATATAGGGGTGCTCCGAACACGATATTCACTAATATATGCCATTGCCAGCAATGGAGATCGTCGGTAGAATTGGAAGCTTGAGTACCACAATTGCGTTCCTACTTCTGCCAAAACTGGAAAGGCGGTACCAATTGCTCGATACCGAGTTACATGACAGTTGTAATGATACTCTTCCTGATTGCTCCGGATTCCAGCAACAACAAGCCACTCTGCTGTGTTTGGAAGCGCAGGCCAAACATCAATTCCATTAAAGTAGTAGTGTGTTGCGTCCCAACCCTCCGAGAACAATGTTTGGCGCATGGCAACTGTGTCTCCTTGCAGATCGAAGTAATAAAGATCGTGTCTGCGATCCAATTCGGTGTAGGCGTGAGCAACAGCGCAAAGCCCTGTGTGGCCCGGGAGCGAAAGCAACGCTAACCCTGACCATCTAAAATTCAGATCCCAAGCGTTATACTCCTCGCGCGAGAAAAGATACTGCTGCACATTTTCGTTCGAGCGAGTCTGATACCAAATAGTATCAACAGCTACTGCAATGAGGTACTCCTCATAAGTTGAGTCCACTCCCCAAACCGTTTCCCCTTCTGTCAATGCCGCCCAACCAAAACTCGTAGAGTCCTCAACATGCTGTACGTCCCATGTCACCGTGCGTGCGGGAAGCTGGATCTCCGTGACGAGCCGCAGGGGGATTGTGGCTTGCGCGGAGGTGAAAAGTATGGATAAGAAAAGGAGGGCGTACAGCATGTTTCAATTTACCACAGAATTTGCGGAATTCAACGGCGAAACGGTCAGATTAGAAAAAGAAAACAGCGACTAAGGCGCTGTTTTCTTTAGAATCGAATGCATGGGTGGCAAGATGAGAGGCTTAGTATCTGATTTGAAAAGCACTTTTGCAGATTCCGGCCGGGTTGCGGCGGCCTTAACCCAGCTCGGCGACAATTCAAACGTCCGCCAAATAGCGGGAGTCTTTGTCCATGTAGTCGCGGACGTAGCTTTGGACGAACTCGCCGAAGCGGTCGGTGAATTTGGGTAGGCCTGCGGCGTAGAACTTGGTCATGTCGGCGCAGGTTTCGTATTGATAGCGGCTCTGCAAATCATCGGGCATCGGGAAATATTCGATGTTCGTTTGTTTGCCGAGCGCTTTGAAGACGTTTTCTGCGAGTTGGTTATAGGTGTGCGGAGTGCCTGTGCCTAAATTGAAAATGCCGTTGACGTTTGGTTTGTCGAGCAGGAATTTGATTCCGGTCAATACTTCGGCGATGTGAATGAAATCGCGGCGTTGTTCACCGTGTTTGAAATCGGGGCGGTGTGATTCGAACAAGCGGACTTTGTTGGTGTCGCGCACTTGCGGATAGGCATGCAGAATCACGCTGGCCATGCGGGCTTTGTGATATTCGTTGGGGCCGAAGACATTAAAGAAACGCAAGCCTGCGACTTTGTCTTGCAGCTTGTGCTCCAAGACCCACATATCAAACAGCCACTTTGAAAAACCGTAGGCATTCAGCGGGCGCAGCTTGGGCGTCAACTCATCTTTGTCGGAAAAGCCGAGTGCGCCGTCACCATAGACCGCGGCAGATGATGCGTAGATGAAACGCGCGTTGTTGGCCAATGACCACTCGCAAAGAATCCGCGAGTATTCGTAGTTCCACGTCATCAGGAAATCCACATCGGTCTGTGTCGTGTCCGCGCACGCGCCCATGTGTACAACGGCTTTGATTTCGCGTGCCCACTCTGCGTCTTCGAGTGCGTTGAACAAATCCCCGCGATCCACAAACTCTTTGAATTTGAGACCGCGCAGATTCTTCCACTTCTCGGTTTTGCCGAAGCTATCCGCCAGAATCAAATCGGTGACGCCGCGCTGGTTCAATGACCACACGACCGCACTGCCGATAAATCCCGCCGCTCCTGTTACTAAAATCATGCGCTACTAATTTTCTTCGGTTTTCTTTTGATCCCAACCCTTTGCGTCGCGCAGCATGGCGGGAATTTCTTCAGCCGATTCTTCGCTATCCGTGACTGCGGAGGCATCGCGCACTTCACAATCAAAGGCATGGACTTCCCACGGCTCCAAATCGAGATAGATGCCGCGCATCATCACTTCCACGCCGTCGCGGATGTAAACTTTGTCGGACAGCACGTCACGCAGGATAATTTCTTTGCCTTGCAAATTACCGAAAGCCAAATCCACCCAGCTCTGCGTGCGGTAATCTGCCCAATTGACGAAGATGCGCAGATGTTTTTCATCGTGATCCCACGCATGTGCGAGAATTTGCCAATGTGTTTCGTTACCTTGCCACGCTTGACGGGGATGCATGCAGGTCCACTTGCCAAGTCTTACCGCATCGTGTCCGACAATTGACATCAGCGAATCGTAGAATGCGGCAATCTCCGGATTGGGTGTTTCCGGCGGCACGCGCAGTAGTTGAACAGGAGCTTTGTGCATCGCGCCTATGAACTGTCCTTGGAAGAACAGATTTGCAGACGGTAACGTAAAAACCCATGTCGCGGCAGCGCGGTGCATCGGAAGCGAGAGTTGTGAGGCGATGCGCTTCTCATCGTGGTTTTCCAAGAATCTCAATCTTCTGCGGTGCTTCTCTTCGTCGTAATCAAACTGCACACGCGAGAGTCCGGTGGTGCCGACAGCCCAATCGAGCGGATCCTTGTCGTAGGTGTAGTCAAAGCCCATCTCGTGCAATTCGAGATCGAGTCCCCAATAGACTTCGGCAATGAAGATGAAGCCGGGATTTTTTTCGCGCACGAGTCTGATGGCGTTCGGCCAGAACTCACGCATATCACCGCCCCACGTTTTCGTGAAGACGTGCGAAAGAATTAGCATTGCCATATCACAGCGTACACCGTCGCAGCGCGCGGCAACTTTCTGCAACTCCGTGAGTACGGCAAGCTGAGTATCGAGCTTGCGCATATCAGGTTGAGCCGTGTCGGACCACGCGGGGAAATAAGGATCGCGGCCATGCGCAATCACTTTGGGACCGCTGACGGTTTCAACGTGAAACCATGAATCGGGATCGCGTTCGAGATCGGCTTCGGAACCTTGGATATAGTATTCGGGATGCGCTTCGGTCCACGGATGATCGCGTGCGGTGTGACTCGGAACGAAATCCAAAAATAACTTCATGCCGCGCGCATGCAGCATCTCGCGGAATTTTTTGAGACCTTCTTCGCCGCCAAGTTCTGGATTGACGTCATAGCCGACAATCGCATAAGGCGAAGCGGTGACGTCGTCTTCGTTCCAATCGGGTAAGACTTCTGAGTAATCCTTCCTTAATCCTTCATGCACGAGCGCGATCTGACGGGAGCTGGCACTCGGAGTCCACACGCCCATCAGCCACACGGCTTCCACCGCCCGTGACTTCCAACGGTCGAAATGCTCGGCCGCTACGTCCGCCAAAGAAATGGGGGTTCCGTTCCCCAATTGGCGGAGCCATAACCGTGTATTAATTTCGAGAATTGTACGGCACGAATTCATCTCCCGCGCGCCTTTCACAAATAATAGTAACAATGAGTTGCACCCACAGGGTGCTTTTCTTATATTACGGCAAAACAGTCTCAAAAACAAGGCCACTTATTTGGCCGCAATCTCACAAATCGCGAACCAACATGAAGATTCTAAGAACGTGCATCCCCTTGGCCCTTATCCTTGCCCTTGGTTGCGGCGGTGGAAACAAGCCTGCCGAGGCCGCTAAGTCCAACGAAAAAGAAACCAAGAAGACGGAAGTCGTGAAAACTGAAGCACCTAAGACAGCAGAAAAGCCCGCCGGACCGACTCAGTGGATGGTTAAAGGCGACACCGTGACGACGGCCTCTGGCCTCAAGTATTTGGTCATGCAGGAAGGTACGGGAGCCACAGCGACGAAAGGTGATACTGTGACGGTGCACACCTCGGGCTGGTTCGTGGACGGCAAGCCATTTTACTCGACCTATGATCAAGGGGATCCGCTGGTTTTTCCGCTTGGAGCAACACCCCCGAGAGTTATTGCCGGGTGGGAAGAAGGATTGTTGCTGATGAAAAAGGGCAGCAAGCTACAACTGATTTGCCCGGCAAATCTGGCCTATGGTGAGCGTGGCCGCCCGGGAGCGATTCCGCCGAATGCGACACTGGTTTTCGACGTGGAATTGATGGGAATCAAGGCAGGGAAGTAAGCAGCCGCTTGTTAAGCGGGTTTTGCGCTGACGCAGACTCACTAAATATTTGAGGCGGCCTTTTGGGGCCGCCTTGTTTTAGTTTGTAAACAGCCTCTCGAAGACGCATTCAAAGGTGTAATTTTTTTTCGCACTTTGAAAACGCAAAGCTGTTTTTGCACCACTTAGGGGGTCAAGAAAACTTTGTGATTTTGTGACACAGACCTTGACAGGGGGGCGGATGTATTATATTGATGTTGAGCTTCGGGAAAAGCTCGAAGCGAAACCAACCATTTGCGGAGGTGCGAAATGAAGAAAGCACTTTGGGTCTTGCTGTTGACGGGGATTTTTGCAACGCAACTTTGGGCGCAGACGGAAGCGAGTATGTGTGTAAGTATTACAAACACGGATGATTCCGGAAGTCATTGGGATAGCACTGACTATGCAATTCCATCAGGCCAACAGATCACTCGAACGTACTTTCATTACAACTCACCAAGCACAGACGGAGTTCGACTGGAATGTTATGTTGTTAATGGTGATGGATCGACTGGTACGCGGATTTGGGCAGTGAATCAAACATTTTGCGGTTGCGGAAGTTCGTCGACAACAATCGGCCATACAATATCAGGCGCACAGACAATTCGCTTTCGCGTCTATCGTACTTGGTGTCCCAATTTCAGCATAAGTGGTGGTTCATCAGTTGTACATTTCTACACAAGCACAACCGCAGCAACTTGCCCACCACAGTGTCAAGGTGGTTAAGAGATGACGTTTACCATCGCCAAACTTGGCGTAGTATTGTTAGGGGCAGCGATTGTGTCTGCAAGTGTAATTCGCGTACCAGGTGACTTTCCAACAATACAAGCTGCAATAGATATTGCGCAGTTGCGCGATACTGTCCTGCTTGATAGTGGAAGGTATCAAGAATCAGTTCTTGTTCCTTCTCGAGATTTGACAATATCGAGCAGATTCCTATTGACAGGCGATACGAGTGACATCACGAACTGTAATTGGCAAGGAATCAATAACGGTGATGACACTCTTAGGTGTCTGTCCAGTGATGAAATTCCCGGCGATAACCCATTTGTGCGAATTGTTGGAATTCGCTTCGTGAAAGGAGGCTGCCGACGGGATGACGAAGGTGGAGCAATTCGTATTGTGCAACAATTCGCTCGCATCGAGAACTGTAGTTTTGATTCTTGCTATGGCGGTTACGGCGGTGCGATTGCAATTGACCAGGCGACGTCATCAATACGTAACTGTTCGTTTACTCATTGTGGTCAGTTGCGACTGGCATCGATCCTTCGTGTGAAGGCAGCCAGAGCTATGATGGATTCCTGCATTGTTCAGAGCGACACTTCGTATGAAGATATCTTTGAACCGCCTGTACTGTTTTGGGTTAAAGCAAGCAAACTAACGATACGTAATTCGATCTTCAGAGACGTAGGTTTCTATCCCTATGAGTGGGGTGGCACATTCATTTATGGATCAAAGCCGCCAGACTCCGTAGAATTTATTGGGTGTCAAGTGTTCGACAATCACATTGAAGTCATGATTGCCGACGGAGGACGCCCAATTAACTACCTCCGCATTGACTCGTGCCACTTCTACGATAACATGTTAACACAGGATTTGTATGACCAGAGTGCTTTTGACTCGCTTACGGAATTTCAGGCGATAGGGAATGTCTTTGAATCATTCTTCCCATATGCACGCGCGCAAATGCACGGGTTGGTTGCCCTTGATGTGTCTGATCATCATATCACGCGCATGCAGCACAATTTGGTGCAAGACATTCATGGCGGACATACTTCCTTTGGAACAATTGCTGGTGACAACGAGGACCTGAGAATCGTTTCAGGCAACTACATTCTGGGTAACAGTAACCGCTCGATCACTTCTCCACCATCGGGGCAAATACAAGGAATAAATGGGCCGGGTGTCGGTGAGCTTGAGTACAATGTGTTCATGGGCAACCTTGGTTATGCTGTCTACCAAGGGAGTGGTCAGGAGCAAGGTTTTGCACAGCATAATTATTGGGGCCACGAGTCCGGGCCACACGATCCTGTACGCAATCCGGATGGCCAGGGTGATACTGTTTCAAGTCGAATCCTTTACGAACCGTGGGAAATCGACACGAGTTTCTTTAACGCAGCTCCTGAACCCCGCGAACCCGTTGAAGTTCCGCAGAGCTTTATCGGCAATGCCTATCCCAATCCGTTCAACAGTAATGTGACGATTGAATTTGTGTTGCTGAAAGATCAGGAGATTACGCTAGATATCTTTGACCTGATGGGTCGGCATGTTGAAACGGTTCTAAGCGGCAGAATGAACAAAGGCGTGCATATCCGCGATTGGCACCCCGAGTCGCAAGCGAGTGGGATTTACTTTGCGAGATTGGTTGGGGAGAAGAATCTCAACTCGACTGTGAAGTTGTTGTTGCTGAAATAAGGTGGTTGATTGAGAGGGGCGGCTCCATTGTTGCCGCCTCTTCTGTTTTGCTAATTTTAGCGTTGACGTGAAAAACAACAACTTGAACCGTCAAGTGATCGTGTTGTGTGACTGAATCACCTTGTTTTCGGCTGAGTGTTGGTATATCTTACTTTTATGCGGTTCCTTATTGCCCTCATCCTAATCTCTATGTCCGTTTCGCGGGCAGAAATCCCGTTGGAATTGATAGCGGAATTCCAGCTTCCGGAAGGCGCAACCGCGTGGGATGTTCAGCATTGGATGGATGATTCGACGTTTGGATGGGTGGCTGTGGTGGGCGACACAATTTGGTACTCTGCTTACTTTGACTCAAGCCCTAACTGGGCGGTTGTGCCCGACAGTATGATTGTCGCACAGATTTCATATAATGATTGTGTTGAGTACGAGGATTACACAATCCATCCACCGGAGAAGGTGCGCATCGCAAACGTCGAAGGTGAACCACCCGGCACAACTGTAGTATTACTCTCTCGAATTCATTGCATGTCGCCGTTTGGAGATTACAATTACGAGCATAGTGTGACTTATGGGTTTAGCTTGCCTCGAAGCGAGATGATAACGACTTCGGTTGACGTGCAGACCTTCGCAGGGGATATTTGTTACCACGGCGGCGAAACACAAACGACTTATGATCAGTTTGACTTCTGGCCTCGTCCTCCGGAAACCAGCCAGTGGATTATCGCGTCAGGCACGACAGAGACATGGTGTGATCCGACAGGAACCGACGGCGACTCACGCTACAGCAGCGGCTTTTTGTTTGGGCTTGCCACAGGATCAGCTATTCATCTTGGTATGCATCCCGTTATTCCCGATTGGACGGGATTAGAATTTAACTGCGTCGGACTTCGCCATCGTGACTGGGTGTACTACTCCGAAGGCCAACCATGGGAGATGAGTTTTGCGGCACATTCGCAATTCCATGATATAGTGGCCGGAGATACGATGTTTGCGTACGCACTTTGCTTGGAAGACACTGTTTACAGCGGCTGGGACATGTTCGATATTATGCAGAATAGTCACTGCCTCGATGAAATGACGACTGTTGCCAGAAATGCAAGTGGCGATCCCTTTGCGATGTTTAGTGGCCCTTTCCTGCAAGGCGCTTGTATCAACACACATACAGGCGACATTCTTTGGCAAGTAAATGATGCGGCAACTCAGTTTGCTGCGGATGTCGTGGGCACTTTGGCAGACGAGTTTCTCGTTTGGCGTTCCTGGCAGTTTGATGTTTATGATCTTGCGCGAGGTCAAATTGTTGGTAGAACTTCAGAGTGTGCGGGGCAACCCGTTCAGATAATTGAACGACGGGAACGCGCACCGGAATTGCTTACTTTCGAAAATGCGACCAGAATTGTGAGAGCCTATCGTTTTGTCCCGCAATGGCTTGACTTAACAATTGCACAAGCATCCATCGGTGGCCAAATCATTTTGCGGTGGCAGCCAATTTCATCAGCATCCGGTTATGACGTTTGCCGCAATGTCGATTACAGCGATGACTTGTGCAGTGGTGGTGACACGTTTTTCACTACCGATACGATGATGGTCTTGATGCCGTTACCCGGCGCGTCGAAAGAGTTCTATCGGGTTGTGCCGCTGTTCGAGTAGAAGTGAAGAATATCAAAACAAGAAACGAGGCGAACCTTGCGGATCGCCTCGTTTTTATTAGAGTTCGCCTGTGCGGGTGGTTAGCCTGCTTGGGCGGAATTATGTGCTGAAAAGATGCTTAAGCTTCGGCGTGAGCGACGCGCTCGCTTCTTAGTCTGGCGAGTTCGTCCTGATAGTAGCGGACGCGCTGGCACAATTGGCTGACCACCGGATGATCGGCATTGACGGCCTCTCCGCGCGCAAGCATTTCGTGACATTTCACACCTAAGGCTTCATGCGCACTACGGAGTCGCCTCTCGGTCTGCAACTCGTCCATGCGAACGCGGCCCTGCCGCGCCAATTCGTCGCCGCGATCCTTCCAGTCCTTCAGACCGGCGAGCACAGTTTCGCGGACGTCTTCCCACAGGTTTTTGCCCTGCGGTTGAGTTGTGGTTTGTGGCATTGTCCTCACCTGCTTTCGATACGGTTCCTGCGTATTTCTTAAACGCATTTCTCGGGGGCGGTGTTCCATGCAGACCCCGTGAACGGAGGGGATCAGAGTCCGATTTCTTTCATCAGCCAGCCGCGATAGGCGTCGCCGATATGATCCACGTCAAACACGAGCAATTCCGGGACCGAATACGGATGTGCGTCTGCGAAGTACTTTTCGATTTCAGATAATCGTGTGCGATGCGTTTTTATTAAGAGTATTACTTCCGGCTCATCCGTAATTTCAGTCGATTCCCAACGGTACATTGAGTTGGCTCCCGGCAATCTTGTCACACATGCGGCGAGTCTTTTTTCCACTAACCCGCGCGCGAAGTCAACAGCTTTGTCGGTGTGGTCAATGTTGGTCAGGATCAAAATCTCTCCGTGACCCTTTGCCATATCGAACCTCCTATTTTCCGAATTCTAAATCTACAGTTATCTGCTGAGTGTCGGATAGTTTCATAAATAAGAACTCGGGCCTGGGAATGGCGTGATCCTTGAGTTGGATGTTCCATTTGTAGCGAGCATGCAGAGTCCCCGAGGCCGGGTCAAAACCGAGCGTGCCCATGATTTCGTAGTCTTTCGTGACTCCATGAAGATCAAGCTGGCCGCGGAGCAAAGTTGTGGCGGTTCCGCCTCCCGAGATGTTGGCGGGTTCGGCGGTAACCATAGAAGTTATCGTGAATGTGGCCTCGGGGAATTGACCAGTGTGCAAATGATTTTCCCGCATGTGCTGATTACGGACCGACAGGCCCGTATCCAATTCCTTCAAGTTCACATGGATAGACCCGTTCGCCCTGGACGTAAGATTGGACAAATCGAGCGCGACTCCGCCGCTGATTTCCTCCGCCCTCCCGACGATCTTCTCCAACGGCGCGTCGGAGACAAACTGCACAAGTTGCTTGGCCCCTGTTGTCTTGAGCAAGAAATTCGTATTTTCGGCTAAGCTGGAACTGAACAGTACGAACAGAGTTGCTATAAGTAGACTGAGTTTCATCAAGCCTCCGGGGATAGGCGTCTTAGCGAACGAGTTCTTCAAAACTTGGGGCTGCGATAAACTTGGGATATTTGCTGGCCGGTTTGATTGGCGGCATGTGCGGTTTCGGGTTCTTATAGGCTCGAGCCTTGCGCTCGGCCAAGTAGAAGGTCCCAAAGTTAGTCAAAGTGACCTTGTCTCCGTCCCAAACGGCATCTTTGATCGACTCTATGACCGTATTAAGCACTTCGCGGGCTTCAGGCTCGGTGAGTGCGGTCTTGGCCGAGATTGCTGCGATCAGTTCTCGATTTGTCATTCTCAAAACAATTCCTTTATTAACAATAGGTAAAACCTAATGCCGCTATACGAATACAAGTGCGACTCGTGCGGAAAAGTCGTTGAAGTTCTTGAATCGCGCCACCAGAATCGTGCTGAGGGCTTCTGCCCAAGCTGTGATGGCGAACGTAAGTTCACGAAATTATTCTCTTTGACAGCCATCCCGCAAAAGGACCACTTCGAAAGTGTCGGCATGTGCGGCGAACCTAAAGGCTCTTGTGGCGGCGGCTCCTGCGGCTGTCACTCACATTAAAGAACAGTATACAAAATGCCACTCTATGAATACAAGTGCGAGGGCTGTAACAAGGTAATCGAGATCTTGCAGTCCAGCACCGTCACGCAGACCGAGGGATACTGCCCGGCTTGCAACAGCGTTCAGCAACTTTCAAAGCAGTTCTCGGTTCCTGCCGCTCCGCAAGGGCATATTAATCCAAGCTTTGTCAAACCAGCAACAGGTCATACATGCGGACACGGCGGGTTTGGCTGAGCACACTGAACGAGGTCAGTTGACCCCAAAAAAAGTTCGTAGCCTCTCCGCTATTGGAGCCGCTTCTTCAATTCCGCAATCGCCGTTTTCACACCAGGAAATTCCTGTCCATCATGTAGAGGTGGAATCGGTTCAGCGGGAATCTCCGCTTCGACAAGCCGCTTGGTCCGCAGGACAATCATCCCCGGGACAATCTGTTTGGCCGTCGTTACAATCTCAAAATCAAGAAAATCACCCTCTTTCAGACCGGTGTGCTCCACCAGTCGTTGTGGGAGTGTAATCTGATTCTTGGATCGAATCCGTGCTGATAGTCGTTTGGCCATTGAATTTCGATTTTGTGATTTTCCAACTTTTCGAAGATACGCATTTGGTCCGACCCAAGCAAGTTGCTGCGGGTCAACATTCATGTTGACAAAAGTGGTCTCTTATTTGCAAGAAAATGCTTGACAAGGTGCTAATTTTTTGTTACTTTCGTCAAGGTTTGTGAGAATCCTCACAAAGTTTGTAAGCTGTTTCAAAACAGTTAGTTAATTTTCACTCATGCGGCGGGATGTGCTATAGCGTCCTCTTTGTGTCCGCATTCGGTGGGGTCCCGCAACCCTGCTCAGACGCAATATGTTGTGGTGGCTAAAAACAAAGATGAATGGCGAATCGTAAGTTTTCATTAATCCTACTCTCGCACGACCTCAGCAAAAAGGTTGAGTTCACGTTCTCCCGTGCCAAGGCAAAGGCCTTACTTGCCGGGTTGGTCGCGAGCTTTTTGCTGTTTAACGGTGTGACCGGATTTGTCGCCAGCCGGTTTGTCGGTAATTCCGACAAGGCCCAGCTTGAAGCTGAAAATCAGGCCCTGCGTGAGCAGTTGGCCAAGTTCGATACCAAGATCAAGTCGGTTGAGCAGAAGCTTTCAACACTCGCCGAGACTGATAATATGCTCCGCTTGATGGCTGATCTGCCGCTTCTTCCCGAAGATGTCCGCAAGGTTGGAGTCGGTGGAACGGCTGAATTGCTGCCGCCCGGGCCGTTTGTTCCGGAAGCTCAAGAGCTGAATGACATTCTGAATAAGCTTGATCGCGAACTCGAACTGCAGAAGACCAGCTTCCGCGAGATCCACTCCAAGCTTGATCAAAATGCCGCGCTGCTCGAGCATCTGCCGACATTGCGCCCCTGTGATACCGGCTACTTCTCGTCCGGCTTTGGTGTTCGCACCGATCCGTTTACCAAGAAGGCGACGCATCACGACGGCCTTGATATTTCCGCGCCGCGCGGTACACCCATCATGAGTACGGCGGCGGGGACGGTGATTTATGCCGGTCGTTACTACAATTATGGCCAGTTCATTGTTGTGGATCATGGCGGCGGATACCAGACCGCCTACGGACACTTGCACAAGATTTTGGTCCGCAAGGGTCAAAAGATTACCAAGGGTATGGTCATCGGACAGGTGGGTTCCACGGGTCGTTCGACCGCTCCGCATCTGCATTATGAAGTCCGAGTGAACGGTATAGCGGTCAATCCGATGGACTATGTCTTTGAGGAAACGGACAGCTTCCCAGGCTTTGCCGATAAGGCCCAACCCGAAGATACCGAGCCGGGAGTCGACGGCTAACCCCTAATTCTTGATTTTTCTGCCCGAAGCACCCTGCTTCGGGCTTTTTTTTGCCCTAAAGAGTTGCAAAGGCGGGATTTGAGGGTTAAATTATTTGTTGCCATTAGCTGGACTTATGTATGCGCTTCCTTCATCATATTTATTCTCTCGACGACCGCACTCGCTCAGCAATTTCGTTGGGGAGCGGATCTGTCGTTTGTGCCCAAACTTGAGCGCAATGGAGTCGTGTATCGAACGGGTGGTGAAGAGCATAGCGCGCTGGAGATTTTTCGCTGCGCGGGATTTGAAACGGTGCGTTTGCGGTTGTGGCACACTCCGGAAGAGCCGTGGCACGGAATTGATTCGGTGCTTGCATTTGCCGAACGAGCAGATGCTTTAGGTTTCAAGATTCTGCTCGATATACATTATAGCGACACTTGGGCCGATCCTGAGCATCAGACCAAACCGGCGGCGTGGCAGAGCTTGACGTATCCTCAATTGCTGGATTCGATGTATCGCTACACGAACAATGTGATGCGTAGATTCCGTGATGCCGGTGTGATTCCTGAAGCCGTACAGATTGGGAACGAAATTGGCGGTGGATTTTGTGGGAGACCGGACGGATAACCGGTTCAGGTCAGCAGTTCAGTTCACGACCTTATTGATACCGCAATTGCCGCAACCCGCGACAGCTTGCCGCAAGCCTTTTGGCCGAAAATTGTAATTCATCATCAAGAAGGCGGAAACGAGTGCGAGTGCCATTGGTTCTTCAGAAATCTTTTATTTACGAAGTTGATTTTGATATTATCGGGCTTTCTTACTATCCGTGGTGGCACGGCGATCCCGGAGAGCTTTCTGACAATGTAGAAAATCTTTCAGGCTACGGGAAAGAAATACAAATTGTGGAAACCGCATATCCGTATATGGAAGGTTGGTGTGACAATACAAACAACATTGTTGGCAAGAAGGCCATTGCACTGGGCTTTTATGCATCAGAAGAAGGGCAGTCTGCATTTTTGAATTTGTTGCAGAATATTGTTGCAAGCTATTCCAAATAATCTTGGGACAATGGTTTGTCTGTGGGAGCCTGCTTGGATCCCGACGGATTCATTTGGCTCGCCGTGGGAGAATCTGGCTTTGTTTGATTGCAATGGCAACAGGCTACTTGCGTTTGACATTATGACGATTGCCACACCACAACGCGTTACGCTGACACGGATTGATAGTGATTTGAGATTGCGCTGGCAAGACGACGGAAGTTTGTACTATCACGTTTATGGGGTTACTCCAGGAAACCCTGAAGTGACTACTCGTCTTGGCGTAACCGCTGAGAATCAGTGGCTGCTGCCGAACGAGTTTTCTATATATCCACAACGAAGCTACTATGTGATCGGGAGTTGTGAACCATGATTTATGAAACACATCCTGATAATCCAAATCCGCGCGCGATTCAGAAGGCCATTGAAGCTCTCGAACGCGGCGAATTGATTGCTTATGCCACGGACACAATCTATGGTCTGGGTTGTGATATTCACAGCAAACCTGCCATGGAGCGCGCACTTACGCTCAAGGGTTATTCAAAGTATCACTCACTCTCGTTCTTGTGTGCGGATCTCTCCGACATCAGTAATTATGCGAAAGTCGAGAATCGCGCTTACAAGATGATGAAGCGCTGCGTGCCGGGACCTTACACATTTATTCTGCCTGCCACGCGCGAAGTCCCTAAAATTCTGCTGACGAAACAAAAGACCGTTGGAATTCGTGTGCCGGATCATCCGGTGTGCCGCGATTTGTTGAAAGCGTTCGGCAGACCAATTTTATCAACCTCCGTAACCGATCGCGACGGCGATCCGTTACTTGATCCGAATGAGATCTTGCACCATTGGGGTGATCTAATCTCCGTCATTCTTGACAGCGGCCCGCTTGACAGCGAGTCATCCACGATTGTAGATTGCACAGACCCCGATGAGTTCGTGATTATTCGCGAAGGCAAAGGGGATGTGAGTTTGATTTACTAAAACCCTAACCAATAGAGAGTTTGTTATGAAGTACGGCGCCAAAAACAAAATCAATGCCCGCGTCACGGAAGTGAAGAAGGGCGACATTATGAGTCAGGTCAATCTCGAAATCGACGCGAAGGCCGCGATGAGTTCGGTGATGACGACGGACTCGCTGAATGAACTTGACATCAAGCCCGGTGACAACGTGCGCGTGATTGTAAAAGCAATTCATGTACTGCTTGTAAAAGAGTAGCCGTCTGCTCGCTTCCCCATTTAGAAATCCCTTTTGACTTCTCCTGATTTTACACAATTCACACGACGTGAGCTGAAGAAACGCGCGCGCACGTGGTATCCTGTGCTTGTGCGCTCGATGGCTATGCGCACGCTGCTGTTTGTGCTCGTGCTGCTGGGTGTGGGTGTGACGTGCCGTCCGTGGAAGTGGGAGTGGCTCAGGCTCGATGAGGCCGCTGCGATTTCTGAGCAGTTCTTGTACAATCAAGGCGTAAAGCTTGATGACTACAACTTGATTCAAGCGGCAGAGTACCGGCACGACGGCGTGTGGAATGCCGCGCGCGATGAGCATGGCTTTGGCTATGCACCTGCGGTCGGATATGTGAATCGTTACTTCCATCGTGAACGGCAGGAAGACAGTTGGACGATTCACGTTTCTCCGGCGGGAAAGATCTATCAAGTCACACACGACCTCGATGATCTTGAACCCGGCTTCAAGCCGGGCAAATCGGAAGCATATTACGCCGTGATGGAACAGCTTGCGACGGGACTTGGGATTGGTGCGGATAGGTTAACGTTGCTGAAAGACTCACTCGCACCGATGCCGCAGCGGAATGATTTCTATTACACGTTCCGCGATTCGCTCGGCGGTGCGCATTCGAGATTGTTTGATGTCAAGCTCACCGGAAAGAACCTAACCTACTTTGCCGTGCGAGCATCACCTGAAGCCGTGCCGATTATGGTGCGGCCTCCGGGAGCGCGGTTAAGATTGCTTGCCTTCGCGCTGATTATTTTCGGTGTGTTTCAAATTATTCTCCATCATCGTCATCCGATTTCGTGGAAGCGCGGGATGTGGTGGGGTGCTATTGCGATGCTGTTGGTTGTGATTGCGCGCACGCTAACAATCTCGCAGGCGACCCTGCTCGTACCGGGAGGAACGGGCGCGGAAGATTTTGTTCTTCGAGTGGCGCTGGCGGCGGCCATTGATGCGTTACAAACGGGAATTTTGGTAACGTTGATTGTCGCGTCAGGTGAATCGATTTCGCGCGACTTGATGCCGAACATCTCAACACTCACGCGCATTGCGCCGTCGCATCGTGGTTGGACGGGTGCGTGGATTCAATCGGCACGTTGGGCGCTGCCGGCCGCAGCGCTGTTCCTGATGATCGAAGCGGCGTTCGGTTATTACGATGAGATTGGCGGACTCTCGGGAGAGAGTTTGAGGTTAGTCTCTGATATCATGGGTTCACCTTTGCCGATGGTGGCGGCTCCGGTATTGGTGGCAAAATCGATTTTGTGGGAAGAACTCATTTTCAGATTATGGCTATTCCCGTTGCTCATCTTCTGGGTACGAGGAACACTGACGGCGATGTTCTTGATGGCGGGAATTGCGGCGTACTTTGTCGGGTTCGATGCACACAATTGGCTCTCGGCGGGAGCAGCGCATTGGGTGGCCTGGTCTCTAATGGCCGGGTGGTTGTTCATGCGGGTCGGGATCCTCGGGGCGCTGCTGTTTCACGCGCTCGTTTTGGGAGGATACTTGGCCTTGGCCCTCATCTGGACCGGGTTCGGGATGCCTGCGGGAATCATCCTGATTACTATCATCGTCGGCACACTGGCCGTAGCGGCCATCCGAGCCGAGCTTCTTGTTGAGCGAAGTGCTGAAAATACTTGAAATTCTGAGCAAAATTGGCTAAGTTGATAAATTGCCGAAGAGTTTGAAAACCAATCATTTTACTGAACTTACAGACCGAACGTGAATATTCTGCTGCTCCTGAAGGCCGTCGCCGATAGCGAGGCCAGTATCAAGCCCTCCATGGACGGAAAGTCCGTGCACCTTGACGGTGTTACTTTTGTTCTCAACCCCTTCGATGAATTTGCTGTCGAGGAAGCTCTGAAGCTCCGCGACGCCGCAGGATCGGGCGAAGTTGTGGCCGTGAGCGTCGGCGGCGACGATGTGCCGAAAGTGCTGCGAACCGCGCTTGCGATGGGCGTCGATCGCGGCATCCATGTCAAAGGCGACGCGGGTTTTGACGCGTTGGCAACGGCGCGTGCTTTGGCCAATGCTATCAAGGGTCAAACATACGATTTGATTTTGTGCGGCAAGTCCGCGATCGATCATGACAATCACGGTGTGGGAATGATGGTGGCAGAATTGCTCGATCTTCCGTCGGTGAGTGTCGTGGTCAAGCTTGAACAAAGAGACGGCAAGCTTTACGCCGAGCGCGAAGTGGAAGGCGGTTTGGTTGTCGTTGAACTGCCGTTGCCGTGCGTCGTCGCCGCGCAAAAAGGTTTGAACGAGCCGCGTTATGCTTCGCTGAAAGGCATCATGGCCGCGAAGAAAAAACCGATTGACGAAGTCGCCGCCGATTTCGGCACGATTCAAGTCGAAGCATTGCAAGTTCTCCCCAAGCCTGACCGTCAGCCCGGACAAATTCTCGGTCACGGCGTCGATGCCATTCCCGCTCTGATTCAGAAATTGCGCGAAGAAGCTAAGGTGCTGTAGGTTTTTGCTTAGTTAAGAAAGTTAATTGAGGTCTTATGCGCGGATTTTTTATGATCCTGTGCGGCCTTTTTGTTTTGACCGCCGCAAGATTAGTTCATGCCGAATGGCGCTGGCTAAATCCAGCAACAACTGGCAACACGTTTAATGATGTAACGTTCTTTGAAAAATGGAAGCGGCTGGATTGTCGGTCAACACGGCACAGTCCTTTACTCAACTGACAATGGCGAGTCTTGGCAACTCATTCAAACCGGAATGCCTGCCGACTACATGCATGTGTCTTTTGTCAATTCTGATTCAGGGTGGGCGGTAGCTAAAACGCGCGACTCTTCATATGTCGCGGTGTCGCATGATGGCGGCGAGTCGTGGGCTTATTTGAGTTCGCTCGGCGTGACAGAGATCCCTGATATGCAATTTACCTCTTCAGAAAGAGGCTACATTGCAGCGAACATTCCGGATGGCGGCTATTTCCTGGAAATCCGGAAAACGGCGTAACTGACGTTGGAAGTACTGGAGATATTCCCCTCTCAATCGATCACTCGATTACAATTCCACGACTCCGAATTGGGATGGATGCAATTGCATGACGGTACCCTATTGAAAACCACGAGTGGAGGTGAATCAT
>JADKHW010000024.1 GCA_016721565.1 bacterium
CAGTGGTTTTCGGGTGTGATGTATGAGGCTTACGGGCAGCATAACGACGCGTGGATTGCTTACAAGAATGCCGCAAAGCTCTATCCGTTTTATGGCATGGAGGAGCCGGGCTATTTGGAGCGCGCGGCGTATGCTGCTTTGAAGGAAGTCGGATCGAACGAAGACGAAACTGCGATGCTGGCAACGAACCCCGATTTGGATAAGGAATTTGATCCGAATTGGGGACGTGTAATTGTGCTTTGTGAAGCGGGGATTGCGCCGCAGATCAAAGAGAACAACGTCGTGTTTCCAATTATGAAGTACGACAATCACAATTTCAGCAGTGACGACGAGCGCGAGCGCTATGCGAACGACGTCTATTTGCGCGGGAATGATTATCAGTACAGCGAAGCTGAACTCGATTACCTTGTCAGAGTAGCGCTGCCCTATTACCCGGAAGAGTATTACGGGACGGACGTCGCGCGGGTCTCAGTGCGCGGTACAGGAATTGACAAATTGGCGGAACTTGCGGCACCGGTTGGGAGTATCCTGAGGCAAGACCTGTCTGACCGACAGCCTGCGATTACGGTGCGGGCGATCACGCGCGGAATCATAAAATATGCGGCCTCAAAAGCTGCCGAACAGGCCGGCAAGGAAGACAGTAAAGCCCTCGGCACAATTCTGGGCATGGGTGTAAATCTTCTGGGCGCCGCGACTGAAGCGGCGGATACGCGCTCGTGGGAGACTTTGCCGGATAAAATCTTTGTCGCAGATTTTCAATTGCCGCCGGGTGAGCATGATTTGCAAGTCATGTATGAAGACGGCGGCGGGATGACGGTGCTCAGATATGATTTGCCTGCCGTGAATATTCGAGCGGGGGAATTGAAGGTGCTGCGCGCGAGGTGCTGGAAATAACCAGCGTAGACGCTGGACCCATTGCGCTGGCGCATGCGCTTGAATCTGTTGCCGCGGGCTGCCCGGACCAGCTGCCCGGCAATAGATTATTGATCCTGCCTTATGTGGGCGGCACGCCTGCCGTCCCTACATTCCAATATGACTACACATTTTGTTGATACGAAAGACCTCGGGTGCGGGGATTTGATTATGGCTTTGATGAAGGCCATGAAACCTGTTCCTGCCGGAGAGATTCTTGATCTTCATGCGGAAGATACGGGGGCGCGTGAAGACATTCCCAGTTGGTGCAACATGACCGGACATAAACTCCTCGCAGCACAAACAGGCGAGGACGGAAATCACTACATCATCCAAAAAAAGGAGAGTTAGGTGGCAAAATTCATGGTGAGTTGTACTCACGCGAAGGACAACACGGACAAGGCGACGGTCGCGTTCGTTGTTGCCAATGCATCGGTGGCATCGGGACAGGACACGGTGGTGTTCCTCTCGATTGAAGGCGTCAGATTGGCAACGCCGGGTTATGCGGACGATATTCATGAAGAGGGATTTGCTCCTCTGAAGGAATTGATGACCAATTACATCGCGGCGGGTGGACAAATTTGGTTGTGCAGTCCGTGTTTCAAGAAGCGTGGATTGAACGAAAACACGCTGACCGGCAACACCACGATTGTTGGTGGAGCGAAAGTCGTCGAGTTCCTTACGACCGGCGGCACGAGTATTTGTTATTGAGAGGTTCCCGGCGTAAACCCGGTGGGCTTACGCAAAGTAGCATAACGGAATTGATGACGTGCTGCTTTGCGATTGATTTTATTATTCTACTTTATTGATTGATATGAGCACGGAAGACCTGACACAACTTGATTCGCCAATTGCTACACCGCATGTGTGCGATGGAGGAAATCTCGATTGCGGGTCTGGGCTGTTGCTTGTGATTCGCAAGGCGATGGATCAGGTGCCGTCGGGAGATGTGCTGGAGATTCGCTCAACAGAGATTTCGGTTTGCAATGACTTGCCTGCCTGGTGCCGCATGACGGAGAACCCGTATCTCGGTTGGAAAGAAGGCGGCGAGACGAATAGCTTTTTTGTGCAGCGCGGCGGAAAAGTTGAAGATGTGGAAGCAGAGCTTGCCAAGGCTCGCAACTACAAATTTCAGACGCGCATTCGCTGGAAAGGCGAAACTACGGCAACAGTATATGCGCGCAATCATAGTTTTGCAGTCGGGCAACCGGCGAGTTTCGATGTGCAGGATGTTGCACCGAGCGCGCTGGAGTATTTGCTTGGTTCACTCGGCGGATGTTTGGTGATGGGATTGCAGATTCATGCTTCGCGCGAAGGTGTAAAGATTGATCAGATTGAACTCGCGCTCAATGCGAAGCCTGATAATCTGCTCGTGTTCTTGGGATTGGAAGAAGATGGGCACTCGGGATTAGCGGAAATTTCAGGCACGGCGTACGTGGAAAGCGACGCGCCGTTTGCCAAGATAAAAGAGTTGTGGGAGCACACGCTGCGCGTCTCTCCGGTGACAAATACTGTGTTTCGGGGAGCAAAATTGAATTTACAGGTACACTCACTTGACTGATTATAAATTACCGAATTTGCCAACAACTGTGGTGGGAAGTTTGCCGCGACCGGAGGCGATGCGCGAGGCGCTCAAGTTGAAACGCAAAGCGCGGATTTCCGAGCAGGTGTTTCAGCAGATTGCGGATGATTCTGTACGAGCGGCGGTACAACTGCAAGAGCGTGCGGGAATTGATGTGATTTCTGACGGTGAAATGCGCCGCGAGAATTTTTATTCGTTTCTGGCCGATTGCGTTGATGGTATCAAGTTACTCTCGCTTGCGGATCTATTAGATTATGTCGAAGACAAGGCTGCGTTCGAGAGATTGTTGCAATCGCTTGACGTGCCCGCATTCGCGATTCATAATCCGGTAGTCGAAGGTAAGATTAAGGTCAAGAAGCCGCTCGCGCTTGATGAATTCAATTATGTGCGCGGGTTGACCAATAAGCCGATCAAAGTTGCGCTGCCGGGGCCTTATTTGCTAACGCGCTCGATGTGGGTGAAGAGCTTGTCGTATGACACCTATCCCACCAAAGAGAGTTTGGGAGCGGACGTGGTGGCGATGCTGCGTGATGAATTGATTTCATTGCGTGATGCGGGCTGTTTCTTTGTGCAATTTGACGAACCTGTATTATCCGAGGTCGCGTTTGCCGGACCACATGCGACTCATACGTTTATGTGCGCGGCTTTCTCGGAGAAGGCCTCACCTGAGCAGGAGCTTGAGTTCGCGGTTGAACTCATCAATCAGGTTGTGCAGGGCGTTGACGGAGTGAAGACAGGCTTGCATGTTTGCCGAGGCAATTGGAGCCGCGATGACAGTGTGCTTTTAGCAGGAGCTTATGATCCGCTGATTCCGTATTTTTCGAAGATGAAAGTGAATCAGCTTGTGCTTGAATTTGCAACGGATCGCGCGGGGCCGGTCGAAAGTCTATTGAAGTTGCCGGAAGAGAAGGAGATCGGCCTTGGTGTGATGAATCCGCGCACGAGTGAGCTTGAGACCCCTGAATTTGTAAAAACGAAAGTTGCACCATTGCTTGCCAAGCGTGCACCCAATTCGATTTTCTTGAATCCTGATTGCGGATTCGGGACGTTTTCGGATCGGCCTGTGAATGATTGGGAGACTGCGGAGCGGAAATTGAGTGCGTTGTCTGTTGCCGCGAAAAGTTTGCGGTAACACTTTCTTTAGTAGACAAGATCGGCAGCCACAGGGGCAGCCGCTACATTATACTAATACACGATGAAATTCTCTACACTATGTTTGCATGCGGGAGTGACTCCCGATCCTTCTAACGGCGCGATTATGACGCCGATTTTTCAGACGTCAACTTATGTTCAGCCGGAGCTTGGAAAAAATCTTGGCTATGAGTATTCGCGCACCGACAATCCGACGCGCGCGGCATTGCAAGAATCGATTGCCACGCTGGAAGGCGGGAAGTTCGGATTGTGTTTTTCGAGTGGCATGGGGGCGATTGACTGCTTGATTGCGACACTGTCTTCGGGTGATCACGTGCTTTCGGGCGATGATGTGTACGGCGGGACGTTTCGCATCTTCAAATACGTGCGCGAGAAGCAGGGAATTGCTTCGGATTTCATCGACTTGACGAATCTTGATCTGGTTGAAAAGAGCATCACGCCCAAGACGAAATGGATCTGGCTTGAAACGCCGACCAATCCGCTGTTAAAGCTTGTTGATATTGCAGCGATTGTGAAGATTGCGCATGCAAAGGGCGTAAAGGTTGCGGTTGATAATACCTTTGCGACGCCGTATTTTCAGCAGCCGCTCGCACTCGGAGCGGACTTGGTCATGCACAGTGTCACAAAGTATTTCAATGGTCACAGCGACGTCGTGATGGGTTCTATTGTCACCAGCGATGAAGAGCTTTATATGAAATTGAAATACATTCAGAATGCCTGCGGCGCAGTACCGGGGCCGATGGATTGTTTTCTTACGTTGCGTGGCATCAAGACGCTTGCTGTTAGAATGGAACGGCACCAAGCGAATGCGGCGATTCTTGCAAAAGATATCGAGATGGGGCCGCATGTGAATTGGGTGCGTTATCCCGGTTTGAAATCGCATCCGCAACAAGCTCTCGCGATGAAGCAGATGAGCGGATTTGCGGGAATGATCAGCTTTGAACTCAAAGGCGGACTGGAAGCCGCGCGCAAGTTCGTGAGCGGACTGCATCTATTTGCGCTTGCAGAATCGCTCGGCGGTGTGGAATCGCTGTGTGATCATCCTGCTATCATGACCCACGCGACTATTCCAAGAGACCTACGGGAAAAGTTGGGTGTCACCGATGGACTGATTCGGCTCTCGGTTGGACTTGAAGATGTGGACGACTTGCGACAAGATTTGCAGAACGGCTTCGCAAAATTGAAGTAGTTTAGCAAGGATAGTTACAGCGCCCGGTTCAGAGAATGGACTGGGCGTTTTGTTTTTTTGTGGTCTATGCTTTGCTCTTCGGTAACGTGCTGGAGCCACTGTCGTGGTGTTCCAACACTTACGCAAACAGCAACATTTTAGAATTAGAGGAATGCCATGACAATTCTGTCCGTGGATGATTCGACCACAATTCGCCGTATTGTCAAAAGAAGCTGCGAAGAACTCGGCCACTCCGTCCTTGAGGCTGCCGACGGTGCCGCAGCAATTGCGACGCTTGAAGAAAAGAGCGGCGAGGTATCGCTGATTATTCTGGACTGGAATATGCCCGGCATGACGGGTTTGGAAGTCCTAAAAAAGGTAAAGAGCGATCCGAAGACCAAGCACATCGTGGTGATGATGCTGACGTCTGAAGCCGACATGAACTTTGTGAAAGAGGCCCTCGCGGCCGGCGCTCAGAATTATTTGACAAAGCCCTTTGATCAGAAGATGCTTGCCCTGAAGATTCAGGAAAGCATGACCATGATCCCAGCTTAACTAATATCAATAGAGGGCAAATATTCATGAGTACAGAAGTAGCATTGATCGGTTTTCCACGCTTGCAGGAGCAGATTGCAACTCGGTTATTGTCCGAACACGATGTTCATGTTGAGCACGTCGGGCACGAGGAAGCGGCGGCACGCTTGCAGATGTTTAATTTGGCACTATTCTTCTGGCCGGACGGCGGAGAAGTTGCCATGCAGAGGTTGAAAGCCATGAAGGAAGGACTGGGCGACCATGTCTGTCCAATTGTGATTGTAACAAGTCACACAGGGCAATACACAGCCCAGCATTCGGTTGGCGGCAATGACGGCGCTGAAGACATTATGTTGACACCGCTACAGCCGCATGACGTGTTGCAGAAGCTTTCAAAATACACCGGTGCGGTGAAAGCAAAGGATCCGATTGCGGTAGATGCCGACTTTATCAACCCGTTCGTATCCGGTACGGTGGAGACACTCAAGCAGATGGCGGGCATGAACTGTGAACGCACCGGATTGCGTTTGGCGCCGGATGCAACGTCAACCGGGTTCTATTCGGGCACCATCGGGCTATCGGGCAAGGCTGAGGGATTTGTGTCAGTGACATTTTCGAAAGACCTCGCAACCAACATCGTGTGCAAGATGCTCTCGATGACGACGGAAGAGGTTACTGAGGAAGATATTCGCGATGGCGTCGGCGAGTTCATGAATGTTGTGGCTGGTGCGGCTAAAGCCGAACTCGTGAACACGAAGCACGCCTTCAGTTTGTCGATTCCGCAGGTATTCAGCGGTGGGCCGCATACTGCTGCACAACCGCGCGGAATCCCGGTGTTCGTCATCGAGTTTAAGGCCGATGGCGAAAGATTTGACGTGCTGGTTTGTTTGAGGCAGACGCACAGCTAAGGATCGAGTACAGGATGTTTCGAGACGGCCGGGCCATTGTGCCCGGCCGTTCTCGTTCCGGCTTGCGGGTTCTCAATGATTTTGTTACATTTGGGGATGGATATTTTTGGCCCTGTGAGAATCTGTGACTAAACGCCCGCAAAATGGCGGAGGAACCGCCATCTACGTGCTTGGCAGCCTTGCTGAAGGCGCTTTCGGGATGGTATTTACGATGATTCTCGTGCGGCTGATATCGCAGGAGGATTTTGGCGCTTGGCGGCAGTTCATGGTGCTCTCTAACATTGCGCTGAATGTTGCGGTGTTCGGATTGCCGCGCAGTTTAATATATTTCTTCAGCACGTGCAAGCCTGAAGAGCAGGGCGCCATTGCGCGCCGCTCGATGTGGCTAACGCTTGCAGTCGCAGCAGTCACGACAATCATCTTCTATTTCGGGCTGTCGATTGCCGCTGAGCGATTTGACAGTCCGGGACTCGCCGACTACGCATTTCTGTTCAGCACCTTCCTCGGCCTGACTTTCCCCGTTATGACATCGATTGCCTTGTTTATCGCGGCGAATCGACGCGGGCTATCGGCAGGTGTACGTGTGGCGCTTGCGATGTTGAAATTGGCGGCATTAATGGTGCTCGTGTGGGGCGATGCTTCGCTAAAGACCTTTTTGATTGTGATGAACGTATTTGCGTTGGCGCAGTGTATTGTCCTGCTTGTACTCTATTTGAAGGTTGCCGGACCTGCGCTGGTGCCGCTTTGGCAGAACTTCGGTGCGCAATGGAAATACTCTGCCGACGTGGCCGTGCAGACTGTTGCGGGAGTAGTTGGAGGTGAAACGGACAAGCTAATGATCTCGGCGGCTTATAATCCGGCGCGGTTTGGTTCATATTCGGTGGGTGCGCGCGAGCTGCCGCTGGTGCCGATGATTCCGTACACCATCACGGATTCAATTTCACCGGACTTGAGCAGGCTTTCGGTTGCCGGAAAGATTGAAGAGTTTCGCGAATTGTGGCACCGATGGATCAAGCGTGCGGCGCTGCTGATGTATCCGATCTTTGCTCTGGTGCTGTTTCAGCATAAAGAGATTGTCACGATACTCTATACGGCGGATTATATTGAAGGCGCAATTCCGATGCTAATCGTAGGGTGTTTGATTCCATTGCGCATGACGTCGCTTTATCAGGTGATGCTCCTCTGAACGGTTCGCGGGTGATTATGTACTCGTCTATCGCGATGCTGTTAATGATCGCGAGTTTAAGTTGGGCGTTTCTGCAAACGTTTGGACTGTGGGGACCGGCGCTTGCGGTTGTGATTGCCGAGTACTCCATTAACAGCGCGGTGCTCTTAAATATTTCCAAACGTACAGGGCTTTCCTTTGCGAAAGTTCTGCCGTGGGGTTATTTGTTTAGATTATTGGTGATTGCCGTGGCCAGCGGTGCCTTAGCGCTGCCGGTATTGGGCTTAATTCCCGAGATTGGTTTGTTTTGGCGGTTCATGTGCTATAGCTTGACGACGATAATTCTCTACGGTGCTATTGTGCTATCTCTCTCGATGGTAAATTCTGACGATCTTGCATTGCTGCGCGCGAAATTCCGCCGCTAAAGTCCTCCCTGTTGTTCGCCCCTTTTTGTCCTGCTGTTGAGGTGTCTTGTGGAGATTCCGTCCTTTGACCGTCTGCAAACCACTCGCCGCAATCGTCGATTGCGCAACTCTTTTGCTATTTCCGCAGGTTTGACCGGCATCGTGGCCTCCGTGCTTGTGTTGGATCCTGTGTTCTCACACGAGCCGCTTAGCGCCGTGCCATTATTAATATTCAGCTTCGCGTGTTTCTTATCCGTGGGGCTTACCATTTACTTTCACATGAGGTTTATTTCCCGTGACTAATTTGCGCGTTGGTGTGGTCGGTGCGGGCTATCTTGGCACAATCCATTCCCGCCTACTTGCTCAGAACTCCGAAGTGAGTTGGAGCAGAGTTTATGATACTGAAAAAGAAAAGGCACAGGCCGTTGCTGAGCAATTCGGCGGACTTTCGGCCAGCGACTTGAAACAAGTTATTGATGAGAGTGACGCACTGCTGGTCGTGTCGGCAACGTCGTCACACTATGCAGTTGCAAAGCAGGCCTTAGAAGCGGGCAAGCACGTCTTTTTGGAGAAGCCGATTACCACAACGGTGGCTGAAGGCGAAGAGCTTGTCGCGTTGGCCAGATCGAAGAAGCTTGTGATTCAAGTCGGACACGTCGAGCGATTCAGCCGCGCGTTTCGCTCGCTCGGTACGGACTATCCACATCCGAAATTTATTGAAGCACACAGGCTTGCTCAATTCAAGCCGCGCGGAACGGACGTTGCGGTTGTATTGGATTTAATGATTCACGATCTTGATTTGATCTTAAAATTGATGGGCGAATTCCCCACGCACATTGAGGCATCGGGCGTGGCAGTTATCAGCGAAGCGGCGGATATTGCCAATGCACGCTTGACGTTTCCGTCGGGTGGTGTGGCGAATGTGACCGCTTCGAGAATCAGCGCGAACCCGATGCGCAAGCTCAGGATGTTCTCCGAGGATAGTTACATCTCGCTTGATTTTGCTAAAGGCGAAGTTCAGCAATTTAGACTTGCTCATGCCGATGAAGCCAGTCAACCGGGCACGATGCTGTTAGGCGAAATTGAAAAAGGCGCGGTCAAGCGCAAGATCATGATGGGCGCACCGAGCGCACCGGAAGGCAACGCGATTGACATGGAGCAGAAGGCGTTTTATGATGCTATTCACAACGGAACCGAACCGCCCGTGACGGGTGAAGACGGCTTGAACGCACTAAAGGTTGCCGTGCGGATTTTGGAAAAGATTGGAACAACGGAAACTGCGACGGGACGGGAGTGATTCGTGGCTCAGCCTCTTCCTAATCCAACCTCGAGCACAATGAAGTGGATTTGGTGGATGGCGATTGCGCTGGCGTTTTCGCGTGTAGTGTCAATGTATTCGTTTTATCTGTATGATGACGCGTTTATCACTTTTCGGTACACCGCGAATCTTGTATCAGGGCACGGATTAGTCTATAACATCGGCGAAAGAGTTCAGGGAATTACGACGCCGATTTGGGGATTTGTGCTTGCTATTCCAGCGAGTATAGGTGTGCCGCTTGAGATTGCATCACGTTGGTTGGGATTGTTGTTTGATTTGTTGTCTCTCGTTTTGATTTGGCGAATATTTTCCTGGGAACAAAATGGCTACAGCGGAATGCTCGTAGCCTTTTTGTTTGTCGTGGATTTGTTTCTTGCCAAGACTTCTGTCAGCGGTATGGAAGCACCGTTGCTATTATTTGTTATGCTGTTGGCGATTGATAGTTACCAACGCGACAAACTGTATTCCGCCGCAGTATTGAGTGGCTTAACCGTGTTTGTGCGCCCGGAAGGATTGTTGTTTGCTATCTCGCTGCTAATTTATGCGACTTACGTCAAACGCAAATTGCAGCTTGGTCCGATGCTCGCGGGTATTGCATTGATTGTGGTTGGCGCAATTTTGCAGTATGCCTACTACGGACAGTGGATTCCACAATCCGTGGTTGGCAAGGCTGCGCTAGAACGAAACTATGATTGGTTGTTGTCTCTTGCGCTCTTCCCCATTCGCGACCCATTACAGTTCGTACTTAGCCTGACAACAATTGCAGGCTTGCCGACAGCTTGGAGACGATCTGAGTTTGTTCGCATCTACTCGCTTTGGACGATTGCTCTTTTATTTGCATGGACGATTACAGGTGCGCATTTGTGGGCGTGGTATTGTTATCCCGTGTGGTTTTGGAAGGCGCTCGTTACCGGAGTGTTTATCTGTGCAGTGTTTGAAAAATCGGAGCGTATCGCGTGGATACGGAAATTCACCGTTCCTGCTGTGTTATGCGGTTTCACGATGATTGGTTGGACTGCGCTTGCCGTTGCATTAGGACCATCAGATGTTTCGCATAACATCCAGAGCAAGATTGCGGGATGGGCAAAGTCCAGAGATTTTTCAGGTAAGACAACTTACGGAATGGACTTTGGTGTATTCGGCTACTATACAGGAATGCGCGTGATAGACGAACCGGGATTGGTTTGGCCGGATGCAATTACAAAATATGCATCACACGAGATTCTCCTTGGTGAACGCCCTGAGTATGCCTTTGTCAATTTTGGACAATGGACCGAATTGGCAAGGTTGTATCGGCCCCAGGGGGTTGCGGGCTGGCGGGGGGCCGACTCCGGAGAGAGAGCGGAGCGGGGGGGGCGGGGGGGGGGGGCACGGTTTACGGCGGGTGAAGTAGTGCGCCGTTTTAACGGCAGAGCGATGACATTTTGTGTGACAAACCCGCTTGACAAAGCGGGTTTTGTGTTGTTATTTGTTTGAATCACCTTTGTTCTTCTTCTTGGGCTAACAAACTTTCGGAGGTGGGTCATGATTTGGGTACTTTGTCTGACAACATTGGCTCTGTTTGGTGAGCTTTGGGCAGAACCGCAGCAGTGGGCCAGCGAAGGCGTAGCAGTCGCGGTCTCAAAGCCGATTGAGGAAGTCGCAACAGCCACAAACGATGCCGGATTTACGCTAAACGTCTGGTTCCAGTCACAAGGAGCCGAGCCGGTCATTATGGGTCAGTTGCTCGCTCCCGGTGGAGGCAGACTGTGGGAAACCGAGGGCCGTTTACTCGCGCAAGGACCTTTGCGCGCAGGCTATCCGACAGTTACAGCCGTTGAAGACGGCTGGATCATCGCGTGGCTCGATGCTGAGTATGTCATGTGGTGCGACAGACTCGATGGCGGATGGTGCGTTCGCAGTGCAATACGTGCAATAAAGGTTGATAACACAGGTGCGCCACTCTGGGCAAGCGGCCGGAGCGGAATTGAAGTCGTCCCCATGGCTGATTTTTGGGATATTCACCCGTTCAATCTGCATTCAAGCGGAGCTGGAGCAATCGTTACTTGGAAGAATGCGGAAGATCACATCCTCCGTGCACGCGGAGTTGATACGAACGGAGCGATGTGGCCGCAAGCCGTTGAAACATCTCCTAATTTGATGATGGCGAACACCTCGGTGTTTTCTGATGATCTCGGCGGTGTGATTGTCGCGTGGACGCAAGGCTATCAGCGCGATTCCACGATTCACGCAAATAGAATCCTGCCAGACGGGACGCTCGCTTGGGGCGGTACGGAGGGTCTGCTTGTATTCAACGCACACGACACGCTCTCGGCGATAGATGTGTGTGCCGATGGTACAGGCGGCGCGTATCTCGGCTGGAGATTTAACTCAGTTTCAAACAGTTTCACACTACTGCGCCTGAGTTCAACAGGTGCGCTTGTGTGGCCCGATGACGGCGTGCAAATTTGTGATCTTGGCACGCAAAGATACGTGGACGGAATAACTCCCTCTTACTTGTCGGGAACACCTGACGGTGTGATCGTCACCATACAACAGTATGGTCTTGGCGATCACATATACCTGCAAAAAGTTTCGCCTGACGGAGCGACGATGTGGGGCGAATGCGGAGTTGAAGTCTGCCCTGGCGTTTATGGCGAGAGTTACATCCTTCGCTCTGTAACTATTTCAGATCAATCTGGTGGCGCAGTTTTCTATGGTGACATGCAGGTTAGCGATCCTGACGGCGGGCATCATGAGTTAAAGGTATCGCGCGTTGCGGCAGATGGAGAATTGGCGTGGGCGGAGCCGTGCGCAACGGCAGGGGTCACGTCGTTTAATTCTGTCGCGCTTTTGCTGCCCGCAATCTCCGACGTCATGATCCGTGCGCAGTGGTTTGAACAATCAAATAGCTCTGTTCTTTTATCTAATGTGGTGGACCTTGCAAGTGGCGGCGTGCCGAATGAAGACCCGATTACGGTAATCGAAGCTGAGATTAGCTATGTGCGCGATCAAGTCGGCGTGAAGCTGGCCAACGGCGCAACGGCAATCGCGTGGATCAAGGACGGGCAATCGTTAGACGAAGCACGGTTCCAGATTCTCGATGTGTTTGGAACGCCGCGATATTCCGATCAAGGTCAAGCGCTAATCACATCCGGCGACGATGAACCAATCTTTAGCCGAAGCGTGGCAATTTGTGAAGACGGTAGCGGAGGATTCTTCGCCGTCGTGAATGCTGTCATTGACAATGTCGAGCAATTGCGCGTCGTTCATTTGAATTTGGATGGAGAGCATCTCGCCAATCCGCAGGGTATGCAACCGTTCGGAATACGCCCCGGAATTGAAGGCACTTTGCTGAATTGCACTCCGGACGGCAGCGGTGGGTGTTTTGTGAGCGCGACAATTTACAACGACGATTGGGTTACATCAAGCGCGACAATGCGGGTGAACGCGCAATGCGAGCCGATGTGGACTCAAGTTGTGATGTTCTCAGAACCGAATCAAGATGTGAATACGGTTGGAATAGCCAGAGATCAGAACAATTCATGTTTGGTTCTGTATTCGATGCTCGTTGCCTACCCCGAATACTCTTTGCATTTGGCGAGAATTGGAGCGACGGGCGAAACCGAGTTCAACATATCCATCGCGCAGGCGCAGTTAACTCCCAATAGTGCGGTGTCTTTGAGTTCAAATTCGCAAAGCGGTGCATACATTGTGTGGGCCGAAAGTGAAGGTACTTTCAGTCAACTCAAAGCGCAACACGTTTCGCAGAGCGGCTTGTTTGTTTGGGGCAATGACGGGATTACGCTGGTCGATTCATCAATGGGAATCGCAAATGTGCAAAGCAAGAGCGATAATCCGGGTAATCTGATTATTGCTTGGAATGAATGGATCAACGGCGGTTCTGGCTTGCTTGTGCAGCGCATTTCACCGGACGGAATTGAACTGTGGCAGGCGGGCGGATTGGTTCTATGTGATTCGGCAAATTTTTCGACCAGCCCGATCCTCGAGGTTCTTAGCGACAATGAGATTTACATTGCGTGGCTGGACTATCGCGTGGACCAAAGTTACTTGTACGCTCCTAATGTTTACGCAACACACTTAAACGCGCGTGGCGAGATACACGGTGATTCGTATTGGCAGGAGTGTGGAAATCAGGTTTGCGAAGCAAGTTTCAATCAGTGGCAACCGATTATGATTTCTGATGGCGTCGGTGGTGTTGTGCTGAGCTGGATTGATCAGCGGACGGGGATTGGGAATTGGAGTTCGTCATTGTTCTCACAGCGGTTGTATGATCCGCTATTCACGAACATTGAAGAGAAGCCTGTCTTGCCCACTGAGTTCTCACTTATGCAGAATTATCCGAATCCGTTTAATCCTGAGACCACGATTGAGTTCTCACTGACCTCAGCGAGCTTGACCACGATGAAGGTGTTTGACGTAACAGGAAGAGAGGTTACAACGCTTGTGAATGGGCCGCTGACTTCAGGGCATCATCAAGTGAGTTTTGATGCGTCACTGCTATCTTCGGGGGTGTACTTCTATGCGCTAAGAGCTAATAAATCATCTTTGACACGGAAGATGGTGCTGCTGAAATAAGAGGTATTCCGGCCCTACGGCCTTAGTAGGCTGAAAAGCCACCTATATTCCCCCCATTATCGCATGCGGTCTTGGGGGGATTTTACGTTTTGTGATAAACCCACTTGACAAAGCGGGAATTGTGTCGTTATTTGTTTGAATCACCTAAGTCTTGCTTCTCGGGTAACTAAATTTTCGGAGGTGGGTCATGTTAGGACGCACTGTTTTGTTGCTTGGACTGCTTCTAAGCGCCAATTTGTTCGCCGAACCGCGCCAATGGGATGCCGATGGGATTCCCGTTCGCGCGGTTTCTGCTATTGTTGATTTTACTTCAGTATCGCGCAGTGATGGAACTACTCTCTTGGTCTGGGCACAGTCTCGCGGAGGTGAGCAAGTCGTCTTGGGACAGCTTCTGGCACCTAACGGCGATGCCTTGTGGGATGCTGGCGGCAAATTGATCGCACAGGGAGACCACAAAGCGGCTTTCCCGGAAGCCGTCCCTGTCGATGGAGGCTGGATCATTGCCTGGTTAGACCAAGAGCAGATTTCCACCGATGGTCCCACAGTCGGCCAATATGGAATTGGTACTTTGCGGGCAACCAAGCTCAACGACAACGGCGTTGCACTTTGGGCAGGTGGCTTGGCCGGGGTAGAAGTTGTGCCTCGGCAAACCTCGTGGATGCAGAAGAATTTCACATTACATGCCAGTGGCGGTGGTGCTATCATCACTTGGAGAATAATCGACCATTGGGCAGTCAAGCTTGGGGCCGACGGGCAACTTGAATGGCCGGACTCTATTCTACTCAAGGCACGACTCAATACCGAGCGTTTGGATATGGCCACTGATCTTGCCGGCGGCTTGCTATTCGCGTGGTACGAAATCACCGGCGGCGACACGATACTATTTGCTAACAAACTGCTCTCGAACGGCAGTTTTGCTTGGAACGATTCAGCCGAAGTGGAATTGAAACGTGACAACCTCCGCTTCGTTGAGATTGGCGTTTGCAGCGACGGTGTCGGCGGCATGTTCGTTACTTGGGGCAGACCTTCCCAACAGCAGGAGAGACTTGTGCAGCATCTGAATGCACAGGGAGCCGCAACGTGGACCGCAGGTGGGGTGGCGTTTGTTGCCTTACACAACGGAAACAGACTCAAGAGTTTCGCACCATCTTTTCTAAATGGTAACCTCGACGGCGCGATAGCTGTACGATGATATTTTAACAGATACCTATTCGCTTGTAGCACAAAGGTCAATATCAATGGAACTCAGGCCTGGGGCAGCAACGGAGTCACCATTTGCGAATCAGAAACTGCTAAGAAAGCTTCCGAAAAAGCAAGAGTGGTGTCAGATCGCTCTGGTGGATTAGTGTGCAGCTATTTGTCTTCCGATTATTCGGGACCATACGTGTTTGAATGCCGTGTTGTTCGCATAGCCAATGATCAATCTCGTCCGTGGGGTGACAATTGCGGCATAACGGTTAACGCGCCAGAGAACAGTTCAATCGTAATTTCGACTCCGGTCCTTCCTGATAACGTTGTGCGTGTGACCTGGCTTGCAAGTTTGCTTGACGTAGCTACACTGCAAACACAACGATTGAATCTCAATACAGGTGTGCCGCAGTACGCGACTCCTGTAGAACTCGCGACGGGATATCAGAATAGCTCCACCAACGTGAACATCGTTAAATTGAGCGGCGGTTCAACTGCAGTGGCTTGGGAGACTGAATGGAGCCACCGTCACATCGTGTGGTTTCAAATCCTCGATGCTTTCGGCACTCCGATGTTTGGAGGACCCGGCAGGCCACTTGCTCTTGACTCAGTTGGGGCCCCTGCGGTTGGCTTTTATTCAACACTTGCCTCTGATGGACCTGGGCGGGTTCTTCGCGGCATTCAGCAGTTTAGTGAACGGTTTCTACCTGACTCGTATGGTGCATATTGACGGACAAGGGAATCATATCAGTTCGCCGGAAGGAGAATTAGTAACGATTCCTGATGCCGTTGAAGTTGTACAGCATCAAATATTCTGTCTCGCTGACGGATCCGGAGGTTGCTTCGTTACAGCAAGTATGTATACCCCAGATTTCTATCTGAAGAACGTCACCACGCGTGTGAACTCCGGCCTGCGAAGTGGTATGGGATAAGCCCGTCTGTTCACGAGGAGACTGACAGGGATATCAACACCCTGCTGATTGCTCCGAGTGAAAATAATTCGATCCTTGTAGCATACTTCAATTGTGCTACCCAACTCTACCGTCAGAGTCGTCCGCATCTCTTCAGACGGAGAGACTCTGTGGGATAATTCGCTATCAACAGGGCAATTTGACTACAGCTCTTCCATCAGCGCTTGTTCGGACAATCTCAACGGCGCATATTTTGTCTGGACAAATCGTGCCGTTTCCAGTGATTCAACTCGTGGGTACACACAGCGAATCAATCCGGCTGGCCAGCGATTGTGGGGCGACACGGGGCGCCTGATTCTCGATGTTGCGGGGCAGCTTGAAGGCTTTTCCTGTTCGGCGGATCAGCTCGGTAACGTGACGATCGCATGGGAGTGGTATCTTAACGGTGAAGAGGATATCTATGCTCAGCGAATCGGTGCTAACGGTGGAATTCAGTGGGCCGAGAACGGCATTGCGCTCACCGAGGCTATATATGATCAGTATAATCCGCAGGTATTACCCTGAGCGACAATGAAGTGTATGTACTGTGGGAGACACCGCAATATCACCCCGATATATGGGAACCGGATATTTACGGAACACACCTCAATGCACACGGTCGAATCGGCGACGACTCTTTTGGCAGGAAGGCGGAAGCTCAATTTGTAATTTTGGTTATACGCAATATCAATTTGCCGCCGTTGCAGACGGCACAGGTGGGGTGACAGTGGCGTGGCTGGATACTCGTACGGCTTTCTACTATGAGTATGCGGTTTTCGCTCAGCGTCTCTATGATCCGATCTTCACCGATGCAGAAGAGAAACCTGAACTACCCACCGAGTTCTCCCTTTCCCAAAACTATCCCAACCCGTTCAACCCTGAAACGGTGATCGAATTTGCTTTGCCGAATGCTGGACAAACGAAGCTGAAGGTGTTTGACATTACAGGGCGCGAAGTTGTAACTTTGGTGGACGAGCAACTTACTGCCGGAAATCATCGTGCGCTGTTTGACGGCTCGCGGTTGGCTTCGGGAGTGTATTTCTATTCACTCCGCACGGCGAATCAGTCGCTGACGCGCAAGATGGTTTTGCTGAAATAGAGAGCGTTTGATTTACTTGTCTTCATTTGCACATCATACCAACGGAGGTGAGTCATGATTGGGTTACTTGTTTTGCTCGCACTGACTCTGGTGCGGATGGCTGGATATTCTTCTGGTTTGATTTTGATTATCGTAACTTGGGCGAAGAGTCCCAGCACGGTCGGGTGAAAGCGATGAAATTCTCCAACACTGGCGAATCTCTTTGGCCCGATCCAAACCAAACCGGTATTGTCGTGGTGGACAACGAAATTACAGCTTCATGGAAGTGTCCTTGCGTGCCGTTCCAGACGGACAAGGCGGGGCCTACGTAATTTGGCAGACGCAACTACCAACACAAGAGGCCATGCAATTGATTAATCACGATGGGACAGTTGTCTGGAATGAGCCGTTGGTTTTTGATCCGAGTGCCTACGGCTACTATGTAGAAATAGTGCCCGATGGACAAGGGAATGTCATTTTGGGTTGGACATCGCCAAACCCCGCTGCCGATGTGTATTGCCAAAAAGATTGACGCCGACGGTGCCGACGTTTGGACCCAACCTGCAATGGTGTAATGCGCCCCGCCAACAATCCGGCGTTAGGTTGGCGTCCGATGGCGTTGGCGGAGCAATTGCGGTGTGGTCAGACCGCAGGAATTCACCGGACATTGCAGTTTACTCGCAACGGCTAACCGCTGGCGGCTCAGCTATGTGGCAAGAGAACGGCATTCGTAAGCAACGCTTGACATCTCATCCTTCGGCCCTCGAATTGCCGCAAGTGTAAACAATGATGTAATTGACGGCGTCTTAGTGGCGTGGGCGATGTCGACCAATAACCTGTACGACGAAGGATACGCACAGAAAGTCCTTTTGGATGGCCAATTGGCGTGGGAACAAGACGGAGTACTCCTTTGTCAAAGCATGGAAGAGAATGAAACTCAACAGAACATTTCTGTTTTGACTGATTACTCAGGTGGAATCGTTTGTTCGTGGTTAGAAGGAATAGGTTAACACCTTCATACTTACGGATGACGCGTCTGAATGCGAACGGTCGTGCTTGGGATGGAGCGTGTACTGTAAATGTGGAAGCAAATCGCCATAAATGCATCGGCGTTAGCTCTTGGCAATAGCGACAACATCCTCTCATTTTGGGAGCTTGGTGGCGATCAAGAACCTAATCTGAATTGGCAATCACACCAGCTCTCCACTGGACACGCCATTGAAGCTGAAGCCCAACCACTTTGCGACTTGATAGGTGGAGATGGAAATAATCCTGCGGTAATCCATCTCACGTCCGGGCGCGTTGCCGTAATCTGGACAGACACGCAATTCCTCAATCGCGCTTACAAGTTTCAGATTCTTGATGAGGCTGCAAATCCTCGATTTCGGTTAATGGCGTTAGACTTGTCGAGTCTGCCAATCAAACTTCGCGCACTCAGGAAGGTCTTTCTGTTGCGAAGATTTGAACGGTGGCTTCTTTGCGGTGTACGATGAAATTGTTGGTGCATACCTAAAAGTACGCGCGACTCACTTGAATAGTGACGGCGGGACATATCGGCCCTGTTCAAGGTGTCGCGGTAGCACCGGAATTGCCGTATGATCAAGCTTTATGAACACTGTTGTCCAGATGGCCTGGGCGGCGCTTTTGTTGTTCTTTTCTTCCTTAGACGAAAACTTTGCCTTCGCTGCGTTTGTCGTTCGCATCAACACCCAATGCCAACCAGTCTGGGCTGAACCGTTGCAGGTCTCCAATAATGGCCAAGCGGACAACTTTATCTTAGGCGTCGTCCCAAGTTCGGATAATGCATGCATAGCAATCTGGCAAACAGGTGAGTTTGGAGCATATTCGATCCGTGCCGTAAAAGTCGCTGTAGATGGTTCTATTCTTTGGGAGCACGAAGTTATTCCACCAGTACTCCAATCATGGTCAATGGAAATCGTTGCCGATAGACAGAACGGCGCGACCCTTGTATGGAAAGCGAGTTTGAATGACGATGATGATGATATTTACATGCAGAGGATTACGTCTGACGGCGCGCTGGTTTGGCCTGACAGCGGATTGGAAGTGAGGAACGAGGATGGCTACCAAGCATCTCCACGCGTAGCTGTGGATGACCAAGGAAACACGATAGTCGCTTGGGTTGAACAGGGCTTACAGTCGGTCGAAGATCTACGTGTGCAAAAGATTTCTCCAACTGGTGAATTCCTGTGGGGAGGAGGCAGACTCCTGCAAAGCGTGTCGGAGGCTACATAACGCCGGGTGAAGTGTTGGTGCTTGAACTCTGAGAATATCTACGTCTCTTGGGTCGGTCCATCAAGCGGAGATTTGTGGTACTCTTCAACATTTGTCACACATCTCAATTCACAAGGAGAACTGGCTCCCGACGCCTACTGGCATCAAGAAGAAGGCGCGCCAATCTGTGAGGTGCGTTCAACTCAATCTGACCCCGTGATGGCGCCGGACAGCGTTGGTGGTGTTGTTGTTGCTTGGGAAGATGCTCGCATCTATGACTCTTATAACAGTATCTACACGCAACGGTTCTTTGATCCAATTCCGGTGAGTGCAAACGAGAAACCGGAACTCGTGCACGAGTTCTCACTCTCTCAAAACTTCCCCAACCCGTTCAATCCTGAGACGGTGATTGAGTTTGCTTTACCGACGGCGAGTAAAGCTGCACTTAAGGTGTTTGACATAACCGGGCGCGAAGTTGAAACGCTGGTGGATGAGCAACTTACTGCCGGAAATCATCGAGTTCAGTTTGACGGTTCGCGGTTGGCTTCGGGAGTGTATTTCTATTCACTCCGCACGGCGAGTCAGTCGTTGACGCGCAAGATGGTTTTGCTGAAATAGAGAGCGTTTGATTTACTTGTCTTCATTTGCACACGCACCACGGAGGTGAGTCATGATTGGGATACTTATTTTGCTTGCATTGACTCTGGTGGAAATAGTTACGCCGATCCACGTGTTTGGGATACGGATGGCGTGGCTTGCGGCAGTTAGAGTTCATCCCGTGGAACAGTGAATCTGCGAGATTGCCTGACGGAACGACGTTCTTGATTTGGACGGATGCCCCGTGACGGCAAACAGCGGGTTTACGGTCAACTACGTTGTCAACGGAAGAACCAGAAACTGGAAGCCGAGGAGTTCTATTGGCACAAATTCCGATGGACTTTGCGCGAATGCCACAGTTGCACAAGCGACAACGGTTTTTTTTGGGGGGTTGCGGTCACGGACGGTGGTGAAGGGCCAGTATATGCTCGCGGTTATCTGCGCGCGAACGAATTGATTTGAACGGCACGCTGCAATGGTCCACGCAACTCGACGGAGTACTGATTGACGGCAACGATAGTTGGCGCGGCATCATGAACCGCGAATTGAGCCGGATGGAAGGTGGTGGTTACCCATCCCAGCAATGAAATAATCCGCATGGCTGCCAATGGCTTTCCTGTTTGGCCTCAGCCGATTGCAATGACGCTTCGACAAAAAATTTATGTGTCACCTCGTTTTGTTACGGACAATCAGCATAATTTGTTCTCTCGTTTGGGTTGAAGTTTATCTCAACTCTTCCTGGGCACTATATGTAAACAAACCGACTCCCGATGGTGTATTGCCGTGGAGCAAAGCGGCATCATTGTCTCGGAAACCGCGTTTCGCATAAGAGGACCCTCAGAATGCCAAGTTCAGACGGAAGTATTTTTCTGGCATGGCGAGACTACGACAATGACTATTCCGCAGACTTTGCACAGCGCCTGAACCCAGACGGCACGTTTGAGTGGGTGAAATGGACCCGCCCTAACGCAAGACTCCACGCGGGAATATGGCTCAGTGAAGATGGAGGCTTTCCTCATAACGGTGCAGTTGAGGACGGCGTTTTGTTTGGCTGGTCGGAAGGCGGCAATTCATCACGACTCGTCGCCCAGAAAGCTTTTTTTGGGAGACACTTTGGGGCAGGAAGGCGCAATAGTTTATGAATTTGCAACCACATTCTTCGGTGTTCTTGATTTAGCGTCCGACCTCACGGAGGCATTGCCATGCAATGGCAGATGGGGAACTATTCACTTCGCGATTACTATGCTGCTCGAGTTGATAACAATGGTTCTGTCGTTTGGGGTGAAAATGGTAGCCTTCATCTTACGAGTCGATTGCTTTACGGCGAAGATCCTGCAGGTCGAGTTTGGGTTGATGAAAATGTCCATGTAATTTGGCAAGATCTAAAGATGGGTTTGACCAGGTGCAAGCCAGGTCTTTGAAATCCCGACTGGCACTCCGATATTTCCGGAACCGATTGTGGTGGCTAAATGACGGTGAAGCCGTACTCCCGAAAGTTTTTGGACTTGGAAGCGGTAATGCTGCAATTTCTCTGGCGTGACGGGCGATTTCTGTCGGACCGTCACATACTTCCAGATTTACAATACAGGAGAAAATTCTCTTGACACGCGAATGGGAAGGCTGCGATCACTCCGCAGCCTGATATGTATATATCACCATGATAACTTTATGCTGTAGCTGATGGTGCGGCGGATTCTACGCGGTAGCCGCATCATATGACTAAGGACATCCGTCGGAAGCAATGGTCGTGCACTTTGACTCCAATGGCGAAGCGATATCCAACCCTTCGGGAATTCCCGTGCCAGACAGCATCGGATTTGCTTCTCTCTATGGCGAGGTGGCCGAAGGCGGTGGAGCAATTATCGTCGGAGATGTTCTCGAATCCGCCCCCACAACCAAATAGAAGTGATGCGTGTAAACACTCTTTTGCCAGCCGGTTTGGAACGAACCCTGCACCACGCCGGTGGCAGGAGAGTGACTTGAACTTCGGAATGGCTGCGGTGCGAAGGAACAGTCCGCTTTGTAGTATATCTTTTTGACGACTTTCTCGCCGACTCAACGGATGTCCGGGCTGGCAAAGGTATCGGGCAATGGCGCATTGGAGTGGGATGTGGAATTGACCAATGAATCAATCCGTGATCCCATGCCGGAAACTATGTTGGTCAGACATTTGCTCTGATCGAGCTGGAGGTGTCTATGCCGTACTGGCAGTCAACAATCAAAATTCTACAGGATTTGATGTAATTGCACAGCGCTTTGATCAGTCCGGCGCTAAGTTATGGGGACAAGACTGGATTCTTGTCAGTGCAAGCGCAGGGACTCAAACGAATCCGCGTGTTGCTTCGGACCCTGCTGGTAATTTGGTGGTGGCGTTTCAAGACGGATCTTTGCCTTCTTACGAGGGGATTTTCGGGCAGCGCATCTCGCCTGACGGTGTTGTTCAATGGCAAGAAGGCGGCAGAACACTCATTCAAACGGAATACGAAGAGGACGTTTATGATGTAATCGTCCACGAAAATACGAATTTTATGTTAGATGGACTATCTGGGGCACGAAACCGTGATTGAGTTTGCTTTACCGACTGCTGGACAGGCAATACTGAAAGTGTTTGACATTACAGGACGCGAAGTTGCAACGTTGGTGGACGAGCAACTTACTGCCGGAAATCATCGTGCGCAGTTTGACGGTTCGCGGTTGGCTTCGGGAGTGTATTTCTGTTCACTCCGCACGGCGAGTCAGTCGTTGACGCGCAAGATGGTTTTGCTGAAATAGAATTTCAAAATAACGTCATTTGGATCAACAATAAACTGCAAACTTCGGGAGAAGAGTTATGCTGTGGTTACTTGTGTTGGCTTTCGTCGGACTTTGTTCCGACAACTCTTGGGCTGATCCGAGAACTTGGGATTTGAACGGACAGTCGGTTCGGCAAGCGTACAGTGTAAATTGGAACGGACAAACGTCACGAGCCGATGACGGTTCTGTCTTACTCGTTTGGACCGACGCACGCAACGGTTCACTCGGACTTATTTGGGCAATTGCTTTCGTCAAGCGGTGAGCCGCAATGGGGCTTGAACGGTCGTCTGCTTGCACATACCGAAGGCATCGGTATTTATTGGCCTGTGATAACTTATTCCTCTGACGGTTGGGTTGTGTTGTGGCAGGATGCGGATGCGTATAACACGAGTGAAGAGGTTGTCATTCACGGTCGCATGAAGGCCATGAAATACTCCTCGACCGGCGCATCGCTATGGAATGATCCCGATCAAACGGGCTTGATGTTGTATGACGAACAAATACACAGCCTGCAAGAAGACGCGTTGTGGATTGAACCAGACGCAAACGGCGGCGCGTACTGCTGTTGGATTAACGAGACGTATTTCTACGCGCAGAGAGTTACGAACGACGGCACGGTCGCATGGACAACTCCGCGAGAGATCAGTCACGGCGGAAATGGTTGGGGATATTCCATTGACGCAAGCAGTGACGGAGGCTTGTTGTACGCATGGAAACAACACGGCGCACAGTACGATATTTTCTGCAACAAGATTAATGCTGCGGGTAACAATGCATGGACCTCGCCCGCGTTGATATGTCGGCAATCTGCTTTTGTCACGAATATAAATCTCTTAGCGGACGAACAAGGCGGAGCGCTCTTCTTGTGGCTTGATGAACGCAATTCTGAAATTGCAGAGTTCTTTTGGCGCAGTGTTGATGCTACAGGTCATCCGCTTGGAAGTCCGAATGGCCATTTCGTCTATACGCCAAGCAGCGTCAAATTCGATCTTGACATTTCACCCAGCATGAACAATGGTGCCTTGGATGGCGCATTGATAAAGTGGCGGGAAGAACCCAATGGCGTGAGTATCGGTCTCGCTCAAAAGTTGATCTCAACGGAAATATTCGTTGGGGCGAGTTTCCCATACAGTTATGTGAGCCTGAGTCGCCGGATGTTTTCGCAATCCGCGATCGCTTTGTCAACCGATTACAATGGCAACGGAATTTGCACATGGAGGAGTCTAACGGCATTCCGAGTGACGGGCGTGTGCGGGTTGCACTCCGACAGCGCAGAGATCGTTTGGGATGATTGCGCCGTCACGCTTAGTGAAGGATTCGATGTGCAGTGGCCAAGATCTGTTGTGACCGGCAATAGCACAATTGTTTCGATTTGGCGCGATGTCCACAACCCGAGTGGAGCGATGTTCATTCAAAGCCAGAGTCTCGCAACTGGTGCCGTGAATTTCCCGGATGCTTTGGGCTTAGACGATCTCTATGACGGCGAATGCTACAATCAAGATGTTTTAGCACTCCCAAACGGCAAGTCAGTCGTTGCATGGCAAGACACCCGATCACGCGGCATGCAACTCTATTTCCAAATTCTCGATGTGACCGGTTCGACCGAATTGCTGCGCGACGGAATCAAACTGGTTGAAGTAGCTAATCAGGGCTATCCGCAATTGGAGAATCCCATTTTGTGTGAAGACGGAAGCGGAGGTTTTTTCGCCGCCTTTACGGATAATATGGACGGCGTAAGAGTGCTTCGCGCAACTCGTTGGAACGCGAGCGTGGAGCACGTTGGCCCCGCAGAAGGCGTGATCGTATCTGATTTGAGTTCCGACGTTGAGTCCCAAGTGCCTGCACTAATCGTTTCTGACGATGCCTGTGGCGCTTATGTCGCCTACTCGAGCTATAGCGACGTGTTCATTCTCGATGTTTACGTTATGCGCATTGACGAAAATTGTCAGCCGCTGTGGAAGAGCCGTTGCGGATTTCGCCGGACAATCAAAACGATGACGTGCTAACGGGATTGGTCCCAAGCGAAAACGGATCGTGTCTTGTAGTTTGGGAAAACGTGACTCCGCAGACGCATTCGTATCACGTTCGAGAGTTCGGCCACGGGAACAATTGACTGGACAAGAGTGGTGACGGTCCCAGAGTCAAACGCCAGCGATATGGAAGTGGCGTCTGATCAGCGAGGCGGTGTTGCGGTGGTTTGGGTTTATGGTAGCCTGCCGGATGAACGCGACATTTACGTTCAGCAGATTGACTCGGACGGCGCATTGGCGTGGGCTTCGGATGGTCTTCCGATTGCGATAACTGAGGACAGAGAGGATTCGCCGCTGATTGCGGTTGACAATCAAGGAATTTGATCGTGGCTTGGCTACGTGCGTTGCAACAATCGCAAGAAGACATCTTGGCGCAAAGATTTCGCCGATTGGTGAGTTGCTGTGGCAGGCCGAAGGCAAGTTGCTTGACCACGCAACGAACAGTACGACTCTTTTCAGTGTGGTTGCGTTCGACTATGAGAATCTCTACTTCACGTGGACGGCAAACACTGACGTTTATTGGCCGCAGGTTTACATGTCGCATTTGAATGCCGCAGGTGAAACGGCTGAAGATCCGTTCTGGTTGGTGGAGCAAGGCGCAGTTCTTTGCGATGCGGCGAGGGCAAACGGACGTGCGAAAGCTGTTGCGACTGACGACAGAGGCATTGTTGCGGTGTGGTCTGATTATAGGTCACACGACTTGTTTTCGGGCAGTGTTTATGCTCAGCGCGTATTCGATCCGAATTTCGCCTCTGCTGATGAGCATCCGATACTTCCGACAGAGTTCTCGCTTTCACAAAACTATCCCAATCCGTTTAATCCTGAAACGGTGATTGAGTTTGCTTTGCCGGCTGCAAACAAGGCGACGTTGAAGGTGTTTGACGTGACGGGGAGACTTGTTGCGACGTTAATTGATGAGTCGCTGGCGGCGGGGGTGCATCGTACGAACTTTGATGCGGCGCGGTTGGCTTCGGGGGTTTACTTCTATCGTTTGGAAGCGGCGAAGTATTCGATGACTCGGAAGATGGTGGTTTTGAAATAGATCTGTCAAGCTTTTTGATATCAAGGCCCGGCATATGCCGGGCCTTTTTTCAAGTTGAGTCTTTTGTCAAGGGCCAGCTTGAGCGGATGCGCGAACGATGTAGGATTTCCAAGTTGATTCGATGACCGCATTTGAATCTACGAAGACTGTGGTCGCTGTAGTTCCTTCAAATGTGACGATTGAATCCTCGTCAGAAACGGCGCTGTAGATATTGTACCACGGCGCGCCTGTGGATTGCCAACGCAGACGAATGTGGGGGCCAATGGCCCAAGCAGATAAACGAGTGGGCGGAGCGAGCGCATTAATTTCAAAATTTGCGTCGCTGGTGTCGCCCACTTCCGGCACGTTCATGCCGATTATTCGCAAGCGGGCATTGCTTGTGGCGGGCGCGGTCGGCGTCCAAACCCATTCGCGTTCAGAGGTGCGGACAGTGTCTAAGCGTTCCCACGCACCTGCCGGATAGTTGCGATTTAGTTCCACTAAAAGCGTGTCGGGTGAATAGCGATAGCTCCAGCGTGTTGTGCACGGCTGCGATGAACTCCATACTTCACCGCCGTTCGGTGCAGTGAGCGCAAGACTGTCGCCGTTGTTCCACCATGCAGCGTAGATATCAGAAACGTCGTTACGTGTGTCCGGCCACGATGAGTGGAAGCCAAGATTGGAGAAGGTCAAGCCTGTGTAATCGCCCAGAAAGCTGCGGCCTTGTGTCTCCAATGGTTCATCTGTAATTCTGATATTGGGGCACCAGGTTTCGCCGCCGTCGGTCGAAATTGTTCCGTAGAAAGCGTAGTCGCAGTTTTGCGGATCGTCACGACGGTCGCACCATGATACGGCAACGTCTCCAGTCACGGGATGCACCACAATCCACGGCCACCATTGGAAGTTTGAGGTGTTGTCGTCATTGAGTTGCAGAGGCGCTGACCATGTCGAGCCTTGATTCACCGACTTGCTCAGAAAGACGTTGTAGTCTCCGCCTGCATTGACGTTGGCCCATGCGACATATATGGTTCCGCGATGCGGGCCGTGTGTGATGTCCACGGCGGGAACGGGGTAGTTCGTGATGCGGAAGCCGCTGTTACAATTTTGATCGTTGTAGAGGAGAGTCGGATCGCAATTTGTGATGGTGATTTCCGGTTGGAAGGTCAAGCCACCATCAAGTGATTTTCGAAAGCGCATGCGCTCGAGAGAGAGGTCAATCCATGTGGCGTAAACTTCGCCTAACGGCCCCGTCGCGAGGCTTAACGATATTGCATCGGCTTGACTTGAGACAACGAAGGGAGTCGAGAAGGATTCTCCACCATTTATCGATCTGGTGAAGTAGGCATGGAAGCCAATCCAGATTGCGTAGAGGTTGTTCTGATAGGGAGAATCGGGGCTGAGATCGCACGTCATTTGCGGACGGTCGATCTGGCTATTGATTTGCACGACCGTGGCAACTGTTATCGGGTTGCTCCACGTTTGTCCGTGGTCTTCGGATTTGTGCAGGTAGAAACCGTCGTTGGGATGCGAGCAGACGCTGGCCATGTAGGCTGCGTACATTATGCCGTTGGCATCAATGGCAATGGTGGGATCAAAGGTGAAGTCGCAACCTGCTTGCGCGGGGCCGTTGCCGTAGAAGCCGTGCCGCCAAGTTACTCCGCCATCAGTCGAACAGAAGTAGCCTGCGCGTTGTGCGCCGGGCGCGCTGTCGTTGGAACCTACGAGCAGATTATCGGGATCAGTTGGATCGGCTACAATAGGACATTCGTTTTGAGATCGCGTTGTCGTGTCTTGATTGCAACGACGATTAGTACCGACATCATCCAGCGGAGACCACGGCGTGCGTTCAAACGGTTGCTGATCTGCTAACGTGAGATTTGGCGGAGCTTGATGCTCTGCTTCTTCGAATGCCGCCTGTAGATTCTCGCGCTGCTGTTCTGTCGGGTCAAATAGGTATGAAACCCCGACTAATCCCGCCGCGAATAGCGATAATACAAAACCTGTTTTCAGACCTTTGACAAGGGGTTCACTCATGTCTGCTCCTCACTGCTGTGTTGCGTGGGCACCCAGTTTGAAGATAGTGCAGAGATGTTAGAGAAGCAACCGCTTGTAAAGCGGGGTGCTTGTCAAGCACCCACTTGCGCTGACGCGGTGGCTTGAAAGAGTCGCCGCGTTTTTTTTGGTGTGTTGACATCTTTTCACCTCGAGTATTCAATTTATGTTCTCGGGGCGAAGGTAGTCGCTGATTACTTGACTTTCCCTCAGTAGTAAAGGGTTGGCCTGTCAAGTTATTGTTCGCAAACTGTGTATAATATACATAATGTTTGACCGTATGTCAATCATAAATTTCATTTTATTGAACTTAGTAAACATTTGTTCAACTTGTAGTTAGGGAAAAAGTTGGGGTTTGGGGAGGCATTTGGGGGGTGAGTTTGCCTCTTTTGAGCTAAGTGCTTGCAAATTTGGGGAAGGGAGGTAACTTTGGGTAAAATGGTATCTTAGCCACCACGTTCGCCGAGCGGGGATTTAGCGTAGCGGTTCCCCGCCGGAATCTGAAAAACAAACGAGCAAATGCCCAAGCAAACAGTTTTCGAGATCATGCTTGAATATGCGGCAACGCTGAAAGAAAATTTTTCAGCTCGTGTATCCGCGCAACCGGAAGATCAGCTTAAAGCACCCGTGATTCGCTTGTTGACTGCGATTGGAGCAACCACAAGACATGAGGTCATCGCGCGTACTGAAGCACAAGTTAAGAATCTTGGCGCAAGACCGGACCTTGGAGTAACGGTTAATGGATTGCTCTGTGGATACGTAGAATTAAAAGCGCCAGACAAGAGCATAGACCCGAAGGATTTCTCCGACGCAGATAAGAAGCAATGGGAAAAATTGAAAACTTTGCCAAACCTGATTTATACAAACGGAACAGAGTGGCGGCTATATCAGAATGGTAAGCTTGACGAGAACGCATTGGTCCAATTTAAGTACGATGTCACTAAACGAGGGAAAGAGGCCGTTACCAAAGAAAGCGAGAACAAGCTAAGGCACATGTTGGAGTTTTTCTTTTGTTGGGCACCAATTGCACCAAAGAATCCGGAGCAGCTTGCAGAGTTGTTGGCGCCGATGTGCCATATCTTGCGGGACTTTGTGCTTGACTCAATTCAGGACAAGAACTCCAATCTTGCAACGCTTGCTCGCGAATGGCGGAGCGTGTTATTCCCTGACGCTGATGATGCGCGATTTGCAGATGCGTACGCGCAAACGCTCACATATGGACTCTTGCTTGCGCGATTTGGACACGATACGCCACTCGACTTAGACAATGCTCCGAAACGGCTTGAATCACATCACGGATTGTTGGCACAAGCGGTGCGACTGTTGGCACAAGACGAAGTCAGAAAGATATTTCGGTTGCCGCCGATCTATTGGTACGAGCTATTAACGCAATTGACTTGAGTGCTTTAGCACATCTTGGTGATGAACCGTGGCTGTACTTCTACGAGGATTTTCTTTCTAAGTATGATCCGAAGTTAAGAAAGGATTACGGCGTTTATTATACGCCCCACCAAGTCATTCGTACTCAAGTTCATCTAATTTCTGAACTGCTCGAAAAGAAATTTGATAAAGAGCTTCGCCTTTGCAGACAAGGGCGTGCTCTTCCTTGACCCCGCTGCGGGAACGGGTGCATATCCGCTCTATGCAATGCAACACAGCCTTGATAAGGTACAGGAAAAGTATGGCGGGGAAGCGTCTCCGGAGTCATGCGAGTAGAGTCGGTGAGAACATGAATGCGTTTGAAGTCCTCGTTGGACCTTATGCCGTCGCTCACATGCGTCTGACTCAGGCAATCTTGGACAAGGGAGGGATGCTGCCACCGGAGGGTGCGCAAATCTACTTGACAGACACGCTTGAATCGCCAAACCTTGTGGAAGAGCGCCAGGACTTTCTTTTTCAGAAGCGCCTTACAATTGAACACAAGCGAACAGAAAGTAAAATCGGCAACGCAAAGCGGAGTCTTGGCAATCCACCCTATGATCGGCAGGAACGCGAGCGAGGTGATACGACAACCCAACTGAAGGGTGGTTGGGTCCGCTTCGGCGAAGGAGACGCACAATCTCCGCAGACAAGTATTCTATCGGATTTCCTTGAACCTGCAAGCAAGAGCGGCAAAGGCGGACATCTTCGCAACCTCTATAACGATTACGTATATTTCTGGCGTTGGGCTCTGTGGAAAGTCTTTGAGCAGAATAAGAAGCCAGGTGTTGTGTCGTTCATAACGGCGTCTTCATATCTGAAGGGTCCGGGGTTCGTAGGAATGCGTGAACACATGCGGCGCGTTCTGGACGAACTTTGGATAATTGATCTTGAAGGCGATAATTTAGGTGCAAGGAAGTCCGAAAATGTTTTTGCAATTCAAACTCCTGTTGCGATAGCCGTTGTTGTTCGATACAAGAAAGGCAAACCTGAGACTCCGGCCAAGGTTTGGTACACGAAAATTTCTGGAACTCGAAAAGAGAAATTATCTGTACTTGCTGGTGTCAAGTCGGTGCGCAACTTGAAGTGGCAAGAGTGCCCGAAAGGCTGGCAAGAGATATTCATACCAAAAACAAAGGGTGACTATTCGGCTTGGCCAAAATTGACAGATATTTTCCCTTGGCAGCATTCTGGTATGAAGTATCATAGGACATGGACGATAGGTGAAAGTCAAGAAGTCTTGGAAGTACGTTGGCGGGCATTGATGCGAGCAAGCATTGAAGAGCGCCGAGCACTCTTCATGGAGACAGGCGACAGGAAGATTCAAAGCGAGTATCGAAACCCATTCGGAAATCCAAGGGTATTGCCAGCGATTGAAACTCTCAAGTCAAGTTCACCTTGTCCGACAATCATCAGACTTGGATACCGAAGCTTTGACAGGCAGTATTGTATTCTTGACAATCGACTTGGGGATAGGCTTCGCCCAGTTCTCACCCAAGTGTATGGAAAGGAGCAAGTTTACATAACAAGCTTACTTACAAAAGTTCTTGGTGATGGACTAGCGGCAACAGCGACAGCCAACGTTCCTGATATTGACCATTTCTGTAATCGAGGCGGCAAAGACATAATTCCACTCTATCGGGATGGAGGAGGCATTAGCCTAACGTAAATCACGGATTGCTCGCGTATGCAAAGGGAAATTGGTAATAGCGTGGATACAGTGGACTTGTACGCTTATACCTATGCGCCGCTATCCGCCTCAAACTATTCAAACATGTTTCGTGAAGAATTGAGTACGCCAGGGCCTCGCATACCGATAACCAAAGACAAGAAATTGTTTGCGGAAGTTGCCGCGCAAGGTCGAAACCTCATTTGGCTTCACACTTACGCCGAGCGATTTGTCCCGAAAGGCAAGAACCGCGGTAAGGTTCCGAAAGGTCGCGCAAAGTGTTTGCAGGGAGTGCCTGAGGGTGAAGACGACTACCCTGATAAGTATTATTATGATCAAGCAGGGCAGACGTTGCATATTAACGGGGGCAGATTTGCACCAGTTTCTAAGGAGGTTTTCGAGTTTAGCGTGTCGGGGCTAAAGGTAGTTCAATCATGGCTAAACTACCGCATGAAAAAGGGAGCGGGTAAGAAGTCCTCAGAATTGGACAAGATCAGACCAACCAATTGGACCAACGAGTTAACAACAGAGCTACCCGAATTGTTGTGGGTGCTTGAAGCAACGATTGAGAAGCAGCCGAGCTTTCACGCCTTTTGAACATGGTTGTTGAAGGTGATGTCTTTCTTGAGTCTGAGCTTCCGAAACCAACCCGAAGCGGAGGTTGAAGCACCAGAAACGGGTCATGATGAGAAACCGAAAGATCAGATTGACGTATTTAAGAATAAATCCTGATTCCGGCGGGGAACCGCTTTGCTAAATCCCCGCTCGGCGGAAGCGGATGGGGTTTGCCTCCTTTCTTCAAAATTTTACCCTAACTCCAGTCCCCGTCTTTGTTTATTAAGTCCAATATTTGAGATTTTTCTCTTGACCATCTGTTCAATATTCCGTATATTATGTGACTATGAATTTCAAAGACTTGGGCCATGTGAAAAATGGTGCACCCCCGAAAATTAACATGCTGTTTATCAATAACTCCTGTTCCGCCAATTGTTAGGATTGAACCAAATATCAAGCACTTCCGGTAAACCTACCGTGTTCATTTCTGCCGGAGAAGCTTCGGGGGATTTTCATGGGTCGTTTGTGGTGCAAAGTCTTAAGGAACAGTTGCCTGATGCTACGCTCTTTGGGTTGGGCGGGGATCGGATGCAGGCTCAGGGGGTGGAGCTGCTGTTTCATGCGAAGAAGCTGGCGTTTATGGGGTTTGCCGAAGTGGTGCGGCACCTGCCCTATGTGATGCATGTGCGGCGGACGGTTTTGCGGGAAATTTTGACACGAAAACCGGACTTGCTCATTCTAATAGATTACCCCGGGCTGCACTTTAGCCTCCTGAGATATTTAAGTTCAAGGCAAAGTGTTTACAAGCCGAAAATCTTGTATTATATTGCTCCTCAGGTGTGGGCGTGGAAAGCCGCCCGCGGGCCGGAATTGGCCAAGTTAGCAGACCGGATTGCCGTCATTTTTCCGTTTGAAGAGCAGCTTTTTCAAGGATTTGGCGGGAATGCGAAATTTGTGGGTCATCCCCTGCTGGATGAAGCGGGAGATTTGCCCCCGAGAGGCGAGTTCCTCAAGAGCTTGGGAATCGAGCCGGATGCGCGTGTTTTAGGCCTCCTTCCGGGGTCCAGAAAACAGGAATTGCGCAGGCATTTGCCCGTGGTGGTCGAGACGGTGCGGGTACTAAAGAAGCTGATTCCGGATCTTGTATGTATATTGGCGGAGTCGCCGACGGTGGCGGCGGGGTTTTATGATGAGTATCTACCCCCGGGGCCCGGCAAAGGGGGGGGGGGGGGGGCCCCCCCCCCCCCGGGGGGGGGGGGAGACCGGAGATCATTCGGGCGCGGGGAGTGTCGCATGAACTGCTGGCGCACGCGAATGCCAGCTTGGTGAAGTCGGGCTCTTCAACGATTGAAGCGGCGTACTTCGGGAATCCGTATGTTGTGTTCTATAAGACCTCGGCTGTGAGCTTTGCGATTGGCAAGCGGATTGTGAAAGTCCCGCACATCGCGATGGCGAATTTGCTGGCTCGTGAAGAGGTTGTGCCGGAATTTGTGCAGGATGATGCCAATCCGGATAAGCTCGCCGGAGCTTTACTGCCGCTGTTGACTGTGCCTGATGCGATTCGCAATGCACGCGCGAAGCTTGCCAAAGTGCGCGCGCAGTTGGGTGAGCCGGGTGCGGGGAAAAGAGTTGCGGAGATGGCGGTGGAGCTTTTGAAAATTGAGACGTACCCGTTGAGCGGGGGGAGGCTCGAGGGAGTGCTCTTGTTGGAGTTTGTTTGAATTGCCAACGGGAGAAATGAGATGCGTTTACTTGGATTTGCAACTGTTCTCGGGATGTTTATGTGCTCATCCCTGCTGTTCGCGTTTGAACAGTCGGACGATCCCTCCAATGTCATGGCGCCGAAGCGCGTTGTGATTCAACTTTGCACGCCTACTGCTGACGCGGGCGCGGGATGTAATCCTGCTGAGCGCGTGAGCAAGTCCACGACGTTCGGTTTGCGCAATGGCGTCAATGCCTCAATCGCTACCGTGCGCTACGGCATCAGCGAGCTTGCCCAAGCGCCGCGAATGGTGCGTGAAACCATAACTGCTACGGCGGCAACGATTCGCACGGCGGGTGACACATCCTGCAACGCGACCGATTCGATGCTGACCGTTCTCTACTCTTTGACGACTGCCTTCTTACGAACCGTCTCCTCTTCTATCTCGGCACTCGCTTCGGCCATCTGGCCGTTCTGATTCTCGGCGCAACGTGGCGGATGCGTGTGACGGGCTTCGACGGAGCCGAGTCGTACATGCGCGCACGCAAACCGCTGGTGATGGTGACGTGGCACGGACGATTGATCGGTTCGACGTATCATTGCCGCAAGCGTAACGTGGTGGCGATGATTTCGCAGCACCGCGACGGCGAATTGGTTTCGCAAGTTGTCGAGAAGATCGGCTATGAAACTGTGCGCGGCAGTTCGACGCGCGGCGGATCAACTGCCGCACTCGGCATGATTGACAAAGTACGCGCAGGACAGAGCGCCGCGATGATTGGCGACGGCCCGCGCGGACCGATTTACAAATTGAAACCCGGCGCCGCGTATATTGCTCTGGCCAGCGGCGCCGATGTGATGCCCGTTATCTTTGCAGCCAATCGAGCTTGGGTATTTCGCTCGTGGGACCGGTTTACTGTTCCGAAACCGTTCGCGCGGGTTTTTTTGTATTATGGCCAGCCGATTGCGCATCCCGGCGAAGGCGCGGACTTAAGAGAGTTCACGCGCAAGATTGAAGACGCGCTGGAAGCGCTCAGATTAAGAGCTGAATCAGACGCTGCTTCGGTGTAATTCGGTTCGTTCGCTGTTCCTCATTTCTTTCCTCAGAATATCCCACCCTTTCCATCGTTTGTTGTATGGAGGTGTCCTCTGGCTCAGAATTCCCTTTTTCGTAAGAAAACTCTGGAAGCATGTCTTGCAGAAGCCGCAGGTGAAAATCGGTTGCGGCGTGTGCTCACCGCAACGGGACTAACGAGTCTCGGCGTCGGTGCAATTATCGGTACGGGTATTTTTGTTTTGACGGGAATCGCGGCGCACGACAAAACCGGTCCGGCGCTGATTCTCTCGTTTGTGGTGGCGGGCTTGGCGTGTATTTTTGCCGCGCTGTGTTACGCCGAGTTTGCTTCGATGGTTCCGATTGCGGGTTCGGCCTACACGTATGCTTATGCAACGATGGGTGAGCTGTTCGCGTGGATCATCGGGTGGGACTTGCTGTTGGAATACACGGTTGCTTCGGCAACGGTGGCGCACGGATGGTCGCACTACTTTCAGGAGTTTATCTCCATATTCGGATTGGAGTGGCCAAAGATTTTGGCTAAAGCGCCCTTCGACTTTGATCCGGCGTTGGGGCATTTTGTCACAACGGGCGCGATGATTGATTTGCCGGCGGTGTTGGCGGCGTTGGTTGTGACGGTGTTGCTCGTTCGCGGTATCAAAGAGAGCGCGACGGTGAACAACGTGATGGTGGCGGTGAAGCTTGCCGTTGTCGCGTTGGTGATTGTCGTCGGGGCGTTTTATGTGAATCCGGAAAACTGGACGCCGTTTGCGCCGTTTGGCTATACGGGAATTTCGTTCTTTGGGCATTTGATTCACGGGCAGACCGGGCCGGGCGGAGCGCCGGTTGGAATGCTTGCCGGAGCCGCGATTATTTTCTTTGCCTATATCGGGTTTGACGCGGTTTCGACGCATGCCGAAGAGGCGAAGAATCCGAAGAAGGATATTCCGCGCGGAATTATTTGGTCGTTGGTGTTGTGCACGGTTCTGTATATCGCGGTCTCGGCAATCATCACGGGCATGGTTCCTTATGACCAGATCAACATCGACGCTCCGGTTGCCAGCGCATTTGATCAGCAAGGGTTAGGTTGGGCGCACTTCTTGATTTCGATTGGCGCGATTACGGGTATCTCGTCGGTGCTGTTAGTGATGATGTTGTCACAGCCGCGTGTGATGTTGGCCATGGCACGAGATGGGTTGGTGTCGGAAAAGGTATTTGGCGCGATTCATCCGAAGTATCGCACACCGTGGATCGGGACAATTGTAAACGGGCTGGTTGTGGCGACTCTGGGCGGTTTGCTGCCGCTCCGCTTACTGGCCGAGCTTGTGAATATCGGGACACTGCTCGCGTTTGTGATGGTCTGTATTGCCGTGTTGATTATGCGGTATCGTCATCCGGAGGCAGAGCGTCCGTTTAGAGCGCCGTTCTTCCCGTTGATTCCAATTCTTGGAATTGCGACAAGTTTACTGTTGATGCTCTCGCTGCCGGTTGAGAATTGGTATCGTCTGGGCGGCTGGCTGCTGATTGGTTTTGCAATCTACTTCGGCTACGGCAAGGCTCACAGTTACATCGGTAGGCGAGCCGCTGCATGAAGCGGGAGCTGAAGTTAATCGATGCCACGATGCTGGTCGTCGGTTCGATGATCGGCTCAGGTATCTTTATTGTCTCGGCGGATATTGCGCGTAATGTTGGTTCGGCAGGCTGGTTGATTGTGGTGTGGGTTGTCAGCGGAATTATGACGCTGATTCCGGCGGTCAGCTACGGCGAACTTTCGGGGATGTATCCGCAAGCGGGCGGGCAGTATGTTTATTTGCGTGAAGCGTACAATCCGTTAATCGGATTTTTGTACGGCTGGACGTTCTTTCTTGTCATTCAGTGCGGAACGATTGCGGCGGTTGCAGTGGCGTTTGCCAAATACACCGGCGTGATTATTCCGTGGTTCAGCGAAAAACATGTGTTGTTTGCGGCGGGTGATTTCAAGATCACGGCGGCGCAGTTGTTGGCGCTACTTCAAATCGCGCTGTTGACGTACATCAATATTCGCGGCGTGCGTCAAGGCAAGCAGGTGCAAAACCTGTTTACATTCGCGAAGATTGCCGTGCTATTGTTTGTGACGGCGTTGGGATTCAGCATTGCGGCCAATCCTGATGTGATTGCGCAGAATTGGGCGAACGCTTGGACGGCGATGAAGACAACCGTATCTGACAGTGGTCTGGTTACGCGCGAATTGCTCGGTGGTGGAGATTTGTGGACGGCGTTTGGGTTGGCATCGGTGGGGTCGTTGTTTGCTCTCGATGCTTGGAACAGTTCGACTTTCACGGCTGGTGAGACGCATAATCCAAGAAAGACGATCGGGCAGAGTCTCGCGCTGGGAACGGGCATCGTCGTTTTGCTTTACATGACCACAAATTTTTCGTATCTCGCGATGCTGCCTGTGCAGGGAGATCCGAATGCGGCGGATGCATTGGGACGCGGAATGCAGTTTGCCGCGAGTGATCGAGTTGCGACTGCGGCAGCGGAGACGCTGTTCGGCGGTGCTGCGGCGATTCTAATTGCTGCGTGTGTGATGGTTTCGACGTTCGGGTGTAACAACGGAATTGTGTTGACCGGAGCGCGAGTCTATTACGCGATGGCACAACACGGGTTGTTCTTTAAGCAGGTCGGTAAACTAAACAGCCGACAGGTTCCGGCAGTTGCGCTGGTTGTGCAAGGTGTGTGGTCGGCAGTTTTGTGTTTGTCCGGAAAGTACGGCGACTTGCTGGATTATGTGATGTTTGCCACGATGCTGTTTTACATCTTTACGATTATCGGCATCTTTAGATTGCGCAAATCAAAGCCGGATGAAGAGCGAATATTGAAAGCTCCAGCCTATCCGTACTTGCAGATACTTTACATTGGGTTGGCGACTGCGTTTTGTTTGAACTTGTTGATTCATAAGCCGCAATATTCTTGGCCGGGATTGATTATTGTGCTGTTGGGTGTGCCCGTGTTTTATATGTGGCGACGCAATCCCGGACCCCATCCCTCAACCCCTTCCCCGTAAACGGAGAAAGGGAATGAAGATTACGCACCCCCAAAATCTGCAGACAGATTTTGGGGAAATCAGAATATATGTCACGAGCTGACTTACATATACATACCAAGTTCTCGAATCGGCCTACCAACTTTTTCTTGAAGAAGTTGAAGGTCTCTGAGTCCATGACGGATCCGCTGGCGGCTTATCAGCTTGCCAAACGGCGCGGCATGGACTTTATTGCTCTGACGGACAGTGATTCGCTGGATGGATATGCGCAGCTTGCTCACTTTGCTGATGTGATTCCGGCATGCGAGACTACGTTGCAGTTTCCGGAAGACGGGTGTCCGGTGCGGGTGATGATTTACGGGTTGAATGATGCTCAACTTGCGAAGATGCTTTCGCTGCGCGGGAATTTGTATAATGTGCGCGAGTACTTGTTGGCGGAGAATTTGTATCACGTCGTCGCTCAGCCGCTTGAGCCGCATGACGGCAAGCTTTCGCCGGATCATGTTGAGCGGCTGCTGTTGCTGTTTGATCATTTTGAAGCCCGCAGTTGCGGACGACAGCAGAGATCAAATGAGTTCACGGCGGCATTTCTGGATGCACTGACGCCGGAGTATTTCGATCAGATTCAACGCAAGTGGAAGATCACTCCGGCATCTGAGCGACCGTGGCAGAAGGGGCAGATCGGTAGTTCGAATGATTATTGCGGGCAGTATATTGGTTTGACGTGGACGGAAGCGCCGCGCGTTGCAACCGCAAACGAATTCTTGCAGCAGCTTCGCATGCGCAAAGGGACTCCGGCGGGAATGCACGGCTCAACGATTGCGTCGGCGCACTCGATGTATCGTGTTGGTGCGCAGCTTTATGCGAGCAAGGTTTTACGGCGCGAAGGGGATGTGCAGGGGATTCTTGAATTGATTGTGACGCGGTTGCTGTCGCCTGAGAAGCCGACGAAAAAGCAGGTGGCAAGCTCATTGTGGGATGCATTCAAAGGTTTGTTCAAGATGCGCAAGAAACCGTCGGCGATTGAGCGCAAGCTGATCGCCGAGGTGATTCGGGCTTATCGTGAGTTGCCGAAAGATGAGCGACTGGGCGGAATTGACCGCGATGATTTGCAGACGTTTGACGCGCGGCTTTACAATATGGCGGATCGTGTACTGAGCAAGGTCAGCTATCAGTTGTTGAACGACGCAATGAAGGATTTTGAGCGCGGGCAGATTGGCAGCGGGTTGCCACTGGTTGCCGCGCTACTGCCGATTCAAAGCGTGATGGCGCCGTATTTGTATTCGTTCGACAAGCTCAACCGCGACCGCAAATTGATACGGGAATTGAGTGCGCGCGTTGAGGGGACGCTTGAACTGCCGAAGAAATCCGCGCGCAAGAAGGTTGCATGGTTTTCGGATACGGTGACGGACGTGAACGGTGTTTCGATGACGCTGCACCGTATGTCAGAAGTGGCCGAGAAGCTGGATGCAGATTTGGAGATTATTTGCTCGGTTGCCGAATCGCGTGCGCCGACGGGAAGTAAGTTCTTGAATTTCCCCCCTGTGGGTGAGATTTCGATTCCTGATTACGAATTGCAGAAGCTTTCTGTGCCACCGATTTTGCGGATTGTCAAGTATCTTGAATCGCAGAATTTTGATGAGTATATTATCTCAACGCCTGGGCCGGTTGGGTTGCTTGCAATGTTCGCCGCGAAACTCTTTGGAGTTCCTGTACGCGCGATTTATCACAGTGACTTCCCGCAACATGTGCGGCAGATTACGGGTGACGAAGGGCTTGAAAAGACGACGTGGAAGTTCATGCGGTGGTTTTATGGACTTGCGGATGCGGTTTATTCGCCGAGTGATCATTACCGCAAGCAGCTAATTGACCATGGATTCAACCCTCGCAGGTTGTTTATCTACACACGCGGGACGGATTTGGATTTCTACAATCCGCGGCATCGTGACGAAGAATTTTACAAACCGCATGGGATTTCTGATCGCGTAATTTTTGTGTACACGGGCCGCGTGTCGCGCGAGAAGAATCTTGATGTGGTGGTTGATGCGTTTTTGCAGGATGAAGTGCTGCAAAAGAAAGCGGCGCTGGCCATTGTGGGGGACGGGCCGTTTCGCGACGAGTTGATTGCGCGCAAATTGCCGCCGATGATTGTGTTCCCTGGATTTGTCAAAGGGAAACAGCTTGCGAAGGCGTATGCGTCGGGAGATGTGTTTGTTTTCCCGTCTACGACGGATACGTACGGAAACTCTGTTTTGGAGGCGCAGGCATCCGGTTTACCATCTTTGGTTTCAAATGAGGGCGGACCGAAGGAAATTATTTTGCCCGGAGAGAGTGGGCTTGTGCTGCCGGGATATGACGTGAATGCGTGGCGCGAAGCGATGCGCTCATTGGTTGAGTCTGATGATCTGCGACATCGCATGGCAGCGGCGGCGAGAGCACGAGCTGCGACGCGCGATTGGTCAACTGCATTCAGAGAATTTTGGGATGAGGATCCGTATCCAAAAGCGGATGAGGAAGTTCGCGCAATAGTTATCGCCATAACCGTTTATAGAGTGGGTTTTGCGCTGGCGCGAGTGCTTTAAGTTGTAGGGTTGGTTGAGAATTTGGGGAAGGGCATTCGTTCTGGATGCCACCACGATTATGAAAGACTATAGGAGAGTGTCAGTTGTCAGTCATTGAACACGCGCGTAAGGCGCGACCAGAAGGATACACGTCAGACAACCACCGCAAGTGGGAGTTTAATAATAGTCTGTATCAGAAGCACCTTGAGCTGTATCTCGATCACATGTACAAGCTACTCGCGTTCACAGGTGCGAAGAACGTGTTGGATGCGGGTTGCGGAGAAGGCATTGTTTATCGAGCGATGCAAGAGCGCGGCTACAAGGGTAAGTGGACGGGCTTCGACTTCAGTGATGAAGCTATCAAGTTTGCCAAGATTGCTTCACCTGAAGCCGATTGGCATGTGGGGAGTGCGTACGAAGCCCCGTTCAAGGATGAGCAATTTGATGTGGTGTTTTGTTCGCAGGTGCTTGAACATTTGCCGGGGCCGGAGAAAGCATTGTCAGAACTTGACCGCGTGGCTGAACATTGGCTGTTGATTTCTGTGCCGTATGAGCCGGTGTTTCGCACATTGACTTGGTTCTCGATCAAACTCGGACTTGGTCAAGACCCCGGTCATTGTAATCATTGGCGACCCGCACAGTTCAGATCGTTCTTGAGAAAAGCCGGTAAGCTGCATGCATGGGAACGCACGACGATTTATCAAATCGGTTTGGTGGACGTGCGACCGAAGCATCATTCGACACCTGTATAGAGAATTTTAATTGCGCATTGCACGTTATTCGTAATTTGCAATCTGCACTATGATTCTGCTATAGGTTGAGTTCACGCAGCGAGTTGTTGATATAGTTCGACTGTTGATTGTTCGCTTGAAGTGAAGTGATCCATGTACATGCTACGGGTCACTAAGCTAAACACTAATTCGCAATAAGAGATCGCCGTTCCACTGACCCGGAACGGCGATTCTTTTTTGTTCGGGTCCGGCCTTTGCCATAAGGGAAACCGTGATGCGACGATGTGAAAGTGATAATACGATGAATAGTAATGGATGGAACGTGTCCGAGCAGCGGGTGCCGATTGACATACTGCTGATCGAAGATCGGGATGATGCCATAGAAATGGTTGAAGGTGCGATTCAAGAGACCCGTCTCAACAATCGCATGGTGATCGCACGGTCGCAGCTTGAAGCGCTGCACTATCTGCGACACACGGTGTCCTTCGGGCCACTCGATGCTGACCATGGCATGACGAAACCGGGTTTGATCTTGCTCGACATAAACATGGAAAGCCAGCAAGGGTTTGACGTGCTGCATGAAATTCGCACGGATCCCAAGCTGATGACGATTCCGGTGGTTGTACTGACGGACAACTTGGCAGAGTCAGACTTAGCGTACACCATCTCACACGGAGTTACCGGCTACTTTTTGAAGCCGATGGACGCCGGACAACTGAGAAAAGTTGTACGCGATGTGGAAGACCACTGGAACCTGCTGTGGAACGCTCCATGCGCGAATTGATGTGATGCCTTGACGCGGTACACTTGGCGCCGCACGAAACTGAGACTGTATGCGAAGAGACTCTGCTATACGATGAACAAGAGCGCCCGTCGGACAACCCGGCGGGCGCTGATGGTTACTTGACCTACTTGAAAAGTAGGCAACCGAGCGCTGACGCCCACTTGAAAAGTGGGCAACGTTGCGCTGACGCGGACTCTTAAATTAATCGAATTCGTTAAATAAAAAGGCGGACATTGGTCCGCCTTTTCACACAAAAATGATTTGCCTTACGCCGTCTGCGGAACAGGTGGATTCTTCTTGACTGAATGTAACGCCGCTAGACGATTGTGCGCATCGAGCGCGGCAGTCTTGTAGCATTCAGCAAGCGTCGGATAGTTGAAGACCGCGTGAATTAAGTAGTCAATCGTGCCGTTGTGCGCGATGACAGCTTGGCCGATGTGGATCAACTCTGTCGCGCCGGTGCCGATGGCATGCACACCTAACAAGCGGCGCGTGCGTTGATCGACGATTAACTTGACAATTCCGGAATCATCACCGAGAATTTGACCGCGCGCAATTTCACGATAGCGAGCGACTCCAATTTCGTAGGGAATGGATTCCTGCGTGAGCAACTCTTCGGTGGCACCGACGGTTGAGATTTCGGGAATCGTGTAGATGCCGTAGGGATAGATGTCCGGTACGACGCGGTCGTCACGCAATCCGAATGCTTCAAGCGCGGCAAGTCTGCCCTGTTCCATCGACGTGCTTGCTAACGCGGGAAACCCGATGACGTCGCCGACGGCAAAGATGTGTTCGACTTCGGTGCGATAGCGAGAATTGACTGTCAGTTTACCGCGCTTGTCGACAATGAGTCCGGCCTTTTCTGCATCAAGTGTGTCCGCATTGGCCTGGCGGCCTGCCGAATAGAGCGCAACATCAGTTACAACAATTTTGCCGGATTCCAATTTTGTGACGGCGTGCGGAGTATCCCCGCTATTGTCAACAGAGACCGTGACCACCTTTTCGCCGAGCCTGAACACCACGTTCAATTGACGCAACTGATAGATTAATGCATCGACAATTTCGGTATCGACGAAGCTCAAGAGATCTTTTGCAAGATCGATCACAGTGACACGAACGCCGAGAGTTGCAAAGATGCTGGCATACTCGAGGCCGATCACACCACCGCCAATGCAGGTCATGGTGCGAGGAATTTTCTTGATATCCAGTATTGAATCCGCGTTCAGAATCGTTTCTCCGTCGTGTTCAACACCCGGCGGCATAAAAGGGCGCGTACCCACTGCGATAACTATATTGTCGGCGGAAATTTCGACGATCTCGCTGTGGTGGTCTATGATAATCGTATGCGGATCGGCAAAGCGCGCGCTGCCGACAAAGATATCAACTCCGTTGCGGGTCAACTGTGCGCGAATGACCTCCCACTCGCGCGACATCACCATCTGCGTGCGCATGCGCAGGTCTTCGGCCGTAATGTTCTCTTTGTTGCGGTATGTCGCTCCATAGAAAGCGCGCTGCTGAATCCCAGAAAGGTGCAGCGCGGCTTCACGCATGGTCTTTGAGGGAATCGTCCCCGTCGCAACACAAACGCCGCCGAGTTCGCGCATGCGCTCAACAATGGCGACTTTCTTCCCGACTTTGGCCGCTGAAATCGCCGCGCGCTGTCCACCCGGGCCACTGCCCAATACAACCAAATCGTATTTCTGTTGCGACATGTTTTAGAAACTTAATGTTAGATATCTGTCTTGACCCACTAAGATACGCACCGAAATGATATCTTGCAACTTCTACTCCACATGATGTTGCAGTTCGCCATCATGTCAAGTGTTACTTGAACTCTAACGGGTGCTTGAACTCAAGCCAATACAAGGGATTGCGAGCATATAAGGGGTTTGGCCCCGAGCTTGCTCAAGAGTCAGTAGCACAAAACCTATGAGACCAAACATGAATCAGCGCGGCGTAACCACACTTGAACTCATGCTTGTTGTCGTGATCATCGGAATTCTCACGATGATTTCGATGACGGAGTTTTTTAAGCTGCATAACCGTGCATACGTGGGTGCGGCGCTTTCCGATTTACAGGTTATTCGCAAGGCAATATCCATGCATGACGCTGAATGGGGATACTTCCCGGACGTCAATTCAAACAACATGCAAGGTTTGATTTCACAGTTGCTCGACCCAATCGGCCAACCTTACTTGACTCCGCCTTCCGGTGACAACTGGAGATCTTTTACTTATGCCGCGCCGGATCCGGCAGATCTGACGGCAGATTATGATTTGACTGTTATTTGCAATGATCACTTCAGCACGCAGATCACTGTTCATTGGGATTCTCAAATTGACTTCGTGCGACTAACCCCGTGAGTTTGGTTCCGGGTCAATTGATTTGTAATGCGGTCGGTTCATTGTGAATCGACCGCATTGCTTTTTGCGAAGTTAGGTCTCTGTTAGAGGAGTTCACAGGAGTTTGACTCGCACTATTTTTGAGTGCGAGAGATTAGTTCGCAAGCATCGGTGAAACTATGCATCGGGTCATTAAATGTGTAAGACGTGCTTGCAATCGGGTTACACGTTATCACTATACTTAGTATGTTATGTACTGTATTGTTGCAACTTGAAAACGTTTTGGGGCTTGTTCTGTCGATACTTCTCAACGTATATTAAGGGCGTTGTTATGAAAGTATTACCAGTGTTCACTTTGAAGGAGAAAACATGAACAAGATGAAGTTTTTGATGCTGCTCGCTGCGATCTTTATGGTCACGAGCATTGGGGTCCAGAAGGCACAAGCTTGGTGCGAACCGGGAGAAATTTATTGCGGTTTCGTGAAGGATTCAACCGTGCGTTTCGGTCACGACGATGTCGAGCGTTACAGAGTCGGTACCTACCAGAATGCGCCATATTGTACGCCGGGTGGTTCAGCTGATCGTTGGCGTGGTAAAGCTCACGTCTATCGCATTCACAATCCTGGTGACCCGTTCACGCTCACGTTGGATTGGAATGACAATCCGACCACGACTCGTGACGATTTGATTTTGGTTGTTCTTGAAGATTGCGATGCTAACAAGTGCCTAGGCTCTGATCCGCATACGCTTGAATTCTCGAGCACGAACAACAACGCCATCAATGACAACGATGCCAACGGCATTTGGGTAATTGTTGACAGCCGCGTTGATACGACCATTGCTTACACACTGAACGCCTATTGCGGTGACTTCCCGTTTGATGTCGAGTTGCTTTCATTCTCAGCTAATCGGATCGCTGGCGGCGTAAAGATAGACTGGTCTACTGCTTCGGAAACTGAAAACGACCGCTTCGAAGTTTCGCGTCGCGAGCTTGGTTCGGACGAATGGGTGACGGTAGGTGTTGTGGCCGGCAACGGTACCAGCTCCACACAGCATGACTATTCGGTAATGGATCGTTCGGTCGGTAATGCGGGCTATTACTATGAGCTTTCAGGCTTTGACGTGAACGGCAACAAGCAGGTGTTTAACGCCGTGTTGGTTGAAGCTGCTACGGATGTTGCGCAAATTGTTGACACATACGCATTGATGGGCAATTACCCAAATCCCTTCAACCCGACGACCAATATTCGCTTCTCGCTCGCTGAAGCATCGAGCATTACGCTTACCGTGTACGATGTTCAGGGCCGCGTGGTTTCCGAACTTGTTGATGGCATGATGGAGGCCGGTGTTCACGAAGTTGCGTTTGATGCAGCGGGTTTGACTTCTGGCGTATATTTCGCCCAAATGTCAGGCGCCTTTGGTAGCGACGTGATGAAAATGGTCTTGATGAAGTAAGTGTTTCTGTCCGTAACTTTAGAGGCCGGTGCGCAAGCATCGGCCTCTTTGTTTTACAGGTTAACCATGCGGTTGGGCCGCAAGAAATAGACGCGAGACTCCTTCGGCGGTTTACCCATGATTCTCGCAAACATTTGACCGTACTGTTCAAGCTGTTTACGGTGATACTCCTTGCGGTCACTCACAGCATCAACGGGGATATCATCCGTTTTGTAATCAACCAGAATCCACTCGCCGCTTTGAGTCTCGAACACCAGGTCAACGAATTTCGTCGCAACGTAGCTATCGTGATCTTCAACGATTGGTAGCTCGGTAATGATGCGGCGGGCGGCGGGCAACTCTACTGTGAACAGCGGCGACTGCAAGACCTGTTCGATGATTGTTTTTGCTTCGAGTTCTTCGTTGGTATTCATGCTGATGCCTCGCGAAGCAAGTTTTTCTGCATCGGCGATGGATATACCTTTGGCGCTTTGCTCGAGGACAGCATGGACATATGTACCGATCTTGCGTGCGCGCACGCGGCTCCAATCCACTTCTGCTTCTTCGTCGTCAATTTGTGATACAACGACGCCAAGTGTGTTCACCCGATCCGCAAGGTTCGCATGCCATGTTCTGTGCTTTTCAACATAGGTTGCTGGATCTCCATCCTCGCCTAAATGTCTTGAAGCAAGCGGGTTGAATTCACTTCTTGCAAGCTCTGTGGAGATTGTAGCAACCGCGTCAGTGTCCGTTACGCCCACGCGGCCTTGTTCATCGAGCCGATAACGCGCCTTCAACGCTATGGGAATTGAAGCCTGCTTACCTGATCTCGACCAACCCAACGGCAGAATGAGTTTGTCTTTCGCACGCGTCATTCCAACATAGAGCAGTCGTTGAAGTTCGGCACTCTCTGCAGATTTGTTGGCGGCATCAACGGAGTCCCAATTGCGCGTGCGGAAGTTGTTACTGCCACTTATTCCGAGTTGGTGCGGCTCGTTGTCGAGACTCTTACGCAGGAGCCATTCACCGGAAGCGCGAATCTTCTCCGTGTAGTTGTACAGATAGACGCACTTAAACTCAAGACCTTTGGCTTTATGAAGTGTGAGCAGCTGCACCGCCTCCCTGCTGTCATCGCGTGCTTCAAGCTCTGTGCTTTGTACCAGCCGCCGCATATCGGAGATGCGGTCAACGATGGCGCTCAGGGACACCACTCCGCCCTGCTCCAAGCGCCGAACAAGTTCAATCAGCGTTTGAATATTTTGGACGCGCAGAACGCCTTCCGATTTCAGTCCGTAGATGATATCAATCGGAAATGCCGCAAGCAATTCTTCAATCAAAGTTGACGGCTCCGCTTGCTTGCTGAGAGCGTGCCACTTGCTAAGTTCGCGCAATGCCGCACACACTAAATCTTCTGCTGAGTGAGCGTCGGTGTACACAAAGCTCCGGCCAGCAAGCTTATGTGCGAAGATGTCATCATCAGAAATTGAAAACCATGGCGACCGCAGTGTACCGATGGTGGCCACTGTGTGCTGTGGATTAGCAATCGCACTAAGAATCGTGACCAGCGACTCAATTTCAACACGGCTGGTGAAGGCGCTGTTCATGAAGCTGATAAACGGTATCCCACGCGCGCTCAGTGCATCCTGCAACTGCGCGACCTTCGTTCCGGTGCGCATCAGAATTGCCACAGCTGAATAGCTGAAACTTGGGTTAACTTCCTTTTGGAGTGCGATGTGATTGGCAATGGCGGCTGCTTCTTGGGCGGCAGACTGTGCTGCGTTCTGGGTTGCGCAGTCGTACGAGGTTGGAGGCAGTAACAACTCCACGGCCCTTGGATCTGGTGCAGCACCATCTGCCGGTTCAAGTGCAACGTAGTTCGCTTCGTCGTCTGATTCACCTTGCATTACTGGTTCAAAGACGGCGTTGACTTCGCTTAGAATTGTCGGGCGGCTGCGGAAGTTTCGGGTTATGGCGAGCTTCTTGCCTTTCTCTTCGATCATGCGTGCGACGCGCTTGTAGATGCGGACATCGGCTCCGCGAAAGCGATAAATGGACTGTTTGGGATCGCCGACCACGAACAACTTGCCGGGCTCCAATTCGACTTCATGCCATTGGCTTGCATGTGCCTTGCGCGCTTCACAGAGATAAAAAGAATTTCTACTTGGATAGGGTCTGTGTCTTGGAACTCGTCGATGTGAACGTAGCCATAGCGCGATTTGAAGTAATCGCGTGCTACCATTGACTCCTGGAGCATATCGCGGCAAAGGATGAGCAAGTCGTCAAACCCAATGGTGCCGCTGTCGCGCAGGTGCTTGCGAAAATCTGTCACTGCAGGTGACAGCCAGTTGACGATATCATTGCAGACAATGCTCGTCACGATCTGCTTCAGGCAATCAACACTAAATGCGATATCGCTGCACAATGCTCGAACTTGATCGAGGATTTCTGCCGACGCCCAATTCTTCTTGTTTCCTTTGTCTTTTTTAATCCTTACACTTTGCAGCCATGCAATGCCTTCACGTGTGATAACACTCTTCGGCTCTAAACCGTTCCACGATATTATCGACTTTGTGAGTCCATATAGAATATCACTGAAGTCGATGCAACCTGTCGCCAACTGTGCAAGCAAAGTAACTTTCTGTCGAATGTCTGCCAACAATCTATCCACATCTTCAGATGCAGCTTCGCCAGCGGTTACGTCATTCAGATTTACCATCGAGCGGTTCAAGACGTCGAAGAGCTTTGCGAGTCCTTTCTTTTCTGAGCCTAACAAATCCAGTCCGAGCGCATCGGCAAGCTCGAGGGATTTAGGTACGTCGTTGTCGAGTGCGCGCAACAACCAATTTGTGCGGAACTCGGTGACAGCTGCGGTTTGTTGGAGATCGTCAAGAGCAATGAACTCCGGCGGCAAATGTGCTTCGACAGGAAGTGTGCGCAACAACTCGGCGGCCAGACCATGAATGGTGTTCACGGTCATGCGATCGAGTTGCTGGAGGGCGCGCTTCGCGTTAGGTGAATCAGTTTGCTTGAGCTTTTTACGCAAACGTTCTTTGAGTTCACCGGCAGCTTTGACAGTGAATGTGACGGCAGCAATCTTCACCGCCTCGACACCCGTTTCGATCAGAGCACAAATGCGGTTCACCAGCAGCGTCGTTTTGCCCGTGCCTGCTCCAGCTTCGACAAGGATAGTTTGACTAAAGTTGGAGACAGCTTCGTCGCGAGCGCGTTGATCACTCATCGTCGTCTCCTTCAAACGACATTGTTTCATCTGCGCTTTGCCGAATGGTGCGCATGCCTGAAACTGTGTCGATGCTCAACTCCTTGCGCGAGTGGCGCTGCGCACCGCAGGCGAGTTTTGCTGTGCAGTGTTTGCAAACTGACGGATCGCCTTCAGCAGGGTCGGGAACGAAGATGCCTTCCTGCATGTCGGCGCGCAAGTCCAGCGCAATTTCTAACGATTCATTGTGTTCACCATCATTTGCAACTTTGCGATTCTTATCCAGCTCAAGATAGAAATAGCAACTCAAAACTGCGGCATCTGGCGCGTTGCTTTGTGCAAACATATGGTAGACGCCGAGCTGCAAGCGTCGTTCACTTCCACGGGAGTGTTTCTGCGGGCCTTTTCCACTTTTGTAATCTGTAATTGCGACTTGCGTTCCACTATCATCGCTATCCCAACGGTCGACGCGACCTTTGAAGCGAATGAAGCGCGAATCTTTGGCAGTGAATTGTGTCGCATCGGGAAACGGATTATCTCCGTAGCCGAAACTTACTTCAACATGCCGCGTCCGCCACGTTCCGCCGACTGACAGAAGTTCATCGTGATAGGTCCTGAGCGTATCGATAATGTCTCGCTCGAGTTTTGCAAAGCTGAAGTATGGCCCGACAGGGTTGCTGCGAGCGTAATCTGTTACGGTACGGTGTGCGATTATAAGCAAATCGTCGAGCGAATAGTTTTCGTTAGTGATCGGAAGATTGATTCTGTCGCCGTGATACCGCTGCAATATAGAATGAAAAAGCAGCCCGCGTTCGCGGCTCGTTACCGGCTGGAGTGTATCGAGTCCTTCGGGTGCATACGCTTCCCATTGCTTGAGCACGAAGTATCTGAATGGGCACTTCCAATACTCTTCGAGACTCGTTGCGGCGAGCGGTTGCTCTGGTGAGAAAGCATGTGCGAGTTCCTTGCGAATCTTGCTGTCTTGCAAACGCCCTTCATATTTGCCAAATTGCTTGCTGTTGAAGCGCGCGTTTTCGACGTCGAGTGCGTGACGGAACGCTTGTGTGTGATACAAATGTGTGAGCGACGCTGCACCAAGGCCAAGCGACAAGCGATTGTATTCGCTTTCGCTGATGGCGTGCTCGGGATTTGCGCCGCCGAGCGGATGAGCGACAACCATTCGATTGGGTGACGTTGCGAATACGTTGTCAACGTCATCAGCCAATTCGGACTCCTTGCGCTGTTTGGCCATAAGCTCGACAACATAGGGCGAATAGAGCTGCGGCCTTCCGTCGGCGTCTGCACGCGAGGCATAGATGGCAATGCCTTCGCGTGCCGAGCGAAGCTGCATCTCGAAAACAAATTGTTCGCGTGTCTGACTCTCAAATGTCAAGGGTAACGCACACTTCAGCGTGTCGTTGATGTCTTTTCGGTCGCTGTCAAGCAAAAGCGGATCCTGCCGCTGCATTCGTGGAATTGTGCCCTCATTGAGTCCGGGCAGAAAGACATGGGCGAAAGATGCGCCGAGACATTGTTCGCGCGGCGCAATCAGAGGTGTACTTGTGCCGAATGTTCCCGTGCGCATCCCGGGCGTTTCGAGTGTTGCGAGAATAAACTCTGCAAGTCCCGACCTCGTGAACTTTACTTGTGCTTGGTCCAGCAGGCTTGCTTGCTCGAGTTGAACAGTAAGATCGGCGAACTCTTCGTTTAGTTCTGTTTGACAGCGATAGTATTCCCAGAGTGTTGAAACTGCTGGCTGCCAGTTCTTCTCGTAGTGCAGATTGCGAACGATGTTAAAGAGCGTTTCAAGGAAAGCGAGCAGTGCTTGACCGCTTTCGATTCGCTTTCGCAGCGCGGTGAGATTGGTTTCTTCCTCTTCTGAATCCGAAAGTTTGACTGCACGTCGTTCGAGTTTGGTGATCGTGCGAGTGATGCGCTGCCGCCACTCACTTTCGCCGGACAGAACAAGCGATTCTTGCGCAAGTCTGCTCCACTCGCTCGTCATCGAAGCATTAGGCTGGGTAAAAGGTGCAGCCTGAAGGAAGGCGTTGACCTGTTCGAGCTTGAAATCACCATTAAGCAAGTTCGCCAATGCAGCGAAGCCTCTGCCAGCGGCGCATTGGCCGAGCGTTTTGGCTTGATAGATGTACGGCGACAATCGGCTTGTACGGCAACGACTTTCAAGCACCGATGTCAAAAGCGATGCGCTGTTGGGTAGCATAACTGCTGCGTCGCCGCGTACAATCTCGTCGGAATAGATTATGTTGCGGATGATTTCCGTTGCCACGATACTGTCTTTGGGCGCACTGACAAAGCGAACTTGTGCGTAGCTTGTCTCAGGCGACGGTTCTGCAATGTGTACAAATCCAGAATCTTGGTACCATCGACAAAGCGTATCCGTAAACTTGTAATTAGGTTGATCTGGTTGCCACGGCAGGAAGGCGCGAGAGAGAGTCGCCTCCATGACTTTTTGCAAGACAGCGCGCGTTAACAGCGCAATATCGTAGAGGCCATAATACAACGTTGGCGGAAGGCTTTGATTGTTCTCGTTTACGGTACGCAAGGCCAAGGATTGCAGTGATGCGCCATCGTGAAGTTTGTGCTCTGCAAGAAATTTTTCTGCGTTCGTCAGCAGGAGGATCACATCGCGGATCTTGGCGGTGCGCTCGCGCTCGCGGAGCTGAACCTGATTTAAGCTCTTGGGATCAACTTTATGGAGAATCAGTTCCTGCCGCGTGCGCATGAGGGCGCTACGAAATCCACGCGTGGAAGCAACAGGTGCCAAATATTCCAATTTGTCTTTTACACTATTGATAATCTCTGCGAAGAGCGGGTCGACGACTGATTCCCCGAGCGTACGCCAACCTTCTCGCATCACTACAGGTTCTGCGAGCTTGTGCATCAAGTCTGTGACTGTCATGAATCTGACGTTGGCAACTGTGCCGAGCGCTTTGGCCAAGACGCGACGCAGATGTAAACGGGTCAGTTGATTCGGAACAATGACCCACACTTCCGCAAGCGGATCACTCTGCTTGAACTCAAGTACACTCGCGGGAAGCTGCTGTTCAAGATAAGAGAGATGACCCGTTATCAGTGTTTGTGGCGTGATCCTTGAGTCGTGCATGAGCTGGGGTGTTACTATTTGCGGGGCAACAATGTTCAGGGCACACCGCTTGCGATAGATTGCTTTGGATGATTTTCTCGAAATTACTAAGAACTGAAGCTACTTACTAAGACGCTATGGCAATCGTAGGTATTTTAGTCGTCATTGGCGGCGTTATCGGCGGATTTATGATGGCAGGCGGCGAGATGGGCGTGCTTGTCCAGCCCGCAGAAGTCGTTGTGATTTTCGGTGCGGCGATCGGCGGACTGCTGGTTTCTGTGCCGATTTCTACGCTGAAGACGCTCGTTACGGACATCATTGGAATCTTCACCGGCAAATCCGGTCCGTCGAAAGACGCCTACATACAGACGCTGCTGTTGCTCAACGAGCTGTTTCAAATGGCCCGCAAAGACGGCATCATCGCGCTCGAATCACATGTTAACGACCCGCACACGAGCAAGATATTCGAGAAGTATCCCAAGATTCAACACGACCACGCCGCGCTTGCCTATATATGTGACACGATCAAGCTCTTTTTGGCCGGGTCAGTACCGCCGCACGAAATCGAAATGTTAATGGATGCAGAAATTGATTCGCATCACGAAGAATCGGGTATCACGGCCGGTGTGCTCTCAAAAGTCGCAGACGCTTTGCCTGGTCTCGGTATTGTTGCGGCCGTGCTGGGTATTATTATCACGATGGGCCACATTGATGGCGATCCGGCGGTAGTCGGTCACCATGTCGCGGCAGCGCTCGTTGGCACGTTTATGGGTGTACTCTTCGCCTACGGTTTCTTCTCACCGATGGCTGCAAATCTTGAAGCGCGTAATCGTAATGACGCGCGCTTACTGCACGTTATCAAAGCAGGAATCAGCGCGTTTGCAAAAGGTATGGCACCGTCGGTGTCCGTCGAGTTTGCGCGTCGATCAATATTTCATTCAGATCGTCCGAGCTTTGAAGAGACTGAAAAGCTGCTGAAAGACGCTAAGAACAAGAGTCACGGCTAAACTATGGCAGAGCTGCACAACGATCCGCCGATCATACGAATTGTCAAGAAGGGGCACGGAGGCGGCCATCATGGTGGCGCGTGGAAAGTGGCTTTTGCTGACTTCGTAACCGCGATGATGGCGCTCTTCATCGTGCTGTGGATTCTTGGTCAATCGGAAGACGTCAAGCGCGGTATCGGCGGATATTTTCGTGATCCGACGGGTAAAGCTCTGCTCGGCGCAGGCCCTGCCGAAGCCGTGAGTAACGCGCCGGGCAAGTCGGTCGTTAAACTTTCGCAGATTATGCAGCGCTATGCTATGCCTGATCCGGGACTGGAGAACGAAGCCGAAAAGCTTGAAGAGTTTGTCGAGCAAAGCGAAGCATTGGCCGGTATGAAGGACCAGATTACGATTGAGGTCACGCACGAAGGTTTGCGCGTAGAGATTAATGAAAGCGCATCCGAACCGCTGTTCGCTTCAGGCAGTGCAGATCTTTCTCCAAAGCTCGCTGAAGCAATTCGCGCACTTGCCGCTGAGTATCAGAAGGTTCCAAATAAGATTATTGTTGAAGGTCACACCGACGCCGCGCCGTTCGTGGATGGCAGCGGTATGACGAATTGGGAACTTTCTACGCAACGTGCAAATCAGGCGCGGGCTATTATGGAAGGCGCGGGGCTATCCCCTGATCAAATCTTGATGGTACGCGGTTTTGCTGATCGCCGTCCGCGCTTTGATGATCCAAACGATCCGCGCAATCGCCGCATCTCGATGCTGCTGGTGTCCGATCAGGGAATGGATATCGCACTGGGACGCATTGGCTTTGCAGGCATAGATGATAATGAAGAGCCGCCGCCGGCTGGCGAAACGCAACCCAAGCGGAACCGAGTTTCGCTGTGGGCAACCGGCGGGAAGGATCAGTAATGGGTTCGAACTTCAGATCACGGGCTCTATATTTGCTGAACACCGAAGAGCGAAACGCTCCTGAAGCTGTCACACAGGCGGCTGAGGTGCGCTGCATTCGGCGTGGGTGTGAACCGGATTTGTCGATCAAGCAATTCGATCCTGCAGTCATCGTAATAGGAGCACCACTTGATCACGAAGCACATATTGCAATCGATCGCGTCTCGACTTTGATGCTGCCCATTCTTGGATTCGGGACAGGGCCGAGCGAACGGTTAATGTGCGACATTTCTATAACGATCGCAATGAGCGATTTGCGTTCGGTGATTTCACTCTTGGCAAGTCCCGCAAACCTCTGTTCACTTCCACCTGGACAGGGTGCCAATGGAATGGGCACGTGGCTCAAACACTCGGCGGATGACTTTGCGCAAATGATGGAGCACCTGCTCGCTTTACGTATGCCCGACTATCGGGATCGCGCGGAGCGAGTTGTGCAAGCATGCTTGTGGATCGGCTCGCATCTTGGCATGGGCGGCGAAGAGCTGAATACACTACAGCTCGCGGCACGCATGCGTGAGATCGGCAAGCTCGGTTTGCCGGATAAGATTCTATTTACACCGCGCGAACAACGTACCCCGGATGAGCAGTCCATGTACGACCGCTATCCAATGCTTGGTGCGCGAGTGCTACGTCAATTCCCTGTGTTTGCAGCCCCTGCAAAAATTGTTGAGTATCATCTCGAGAACTTCGACGGTTCAGGTGCGACCAATCTTGCGGCGCACCAGATTCCACTTGGTTCGCGCATTCTGCGCGTGGCGGGTGCGTTCCAGATGATTACAGATACAGGTGCCAAGGGCCGTGAGGATGTGGTTCATGTGCTCGGACGCGGACGCGGTTCGCTGTATGATCCGATGATTGTCGGGCTGGTTGAGAACTATGCCACACTTGCCACATCGCCGCTCAACAAGGGGCAGGCGACGCGCCGTGTTCGCCTGTCTGACTTGATCGAGGGCATGGTGCTGGCTGAGGATATCTGGAGCCGGACGGGCGTGAAAATTGTTGGCAGCGGAACGCGGCTGAACGAGCACATCATTCGGATTCTGATGACCCTGCCCCTTAATATGGCAATTGAATCGGTAGAAGTCCAGCGGGATCAGCAATAGGACCGCACTCATGGAGTGGTGGTGGCTATTGGTCGGCGTTCCCCTCTTTCACCTTTGGCGGGCATTAGCGGAGGCGTGGGGCTTGTTGCTTGAGGCAAGCTCTGACGAGGAACGGAAGGAGATCATTGAAGCCGCAGCTGCACACGCGTTGGTCAACATATTATTGGCATTTGTTGTGGCAGGTGCTCCTTTCCCTTATAACCTTCTGGGCTTGATTCCGGCAGTGTTGCCATTCATTGGGAGGTTGCTTGGGACTGCGATTCATGTTTTGTTCATGTACAAGGGAAAACATCTGTAATACGGCATGTTGCCTTTCTGTGCCGTGAATCTCTCTTAACGTAATTTTTTTGGTCGATAAAATGAAAGCCCCTCTGTTTGCACAGAGGGGCTTTCTATTTCCAAGAGAGGTGGAAACTTACTTCATCAGGATCATTTTGCGCGTCGCGCTGAACTCGCCGGCTTCGAGACGGTAGATATACATACCACTCGTCAAGTTGGCACCGTCAAAGCTCACAGTGTGACGACCCGCTGCCTGAGGACCGCTGACCAGCGTGGCAACTTCCTGGCCGACCAGATTGAAGATGCGCAGGCTGACGTTCGAAGCTTCAGCCAATTCAAAGCTGATGTTCGTCTCGGGGTTGAACGGATTCGGGAAGTTCTGGTCGAGTGCGAACTGGGCCACGACGCCATTGGCGCCCGGCGTTGCATTCGTTGCGCCCAAGACTTCGACGTTGTTGTTCACATCAACCGATTCAAGTGTGTAGGTGTAGCTGATGCCGTTGATGACATTGGCGTCGGTCCACGAGTAGTTGTGGCCCGTGGCGGCGTTGGTGGCATCAATGGTCGTCTGGAGCTGACCGTCACGCTTGACATTGAAATGATCAAGATCGGATTCGCTGGTCGTGTTGAAGTTGACAGTCACTTGGCGATCGCCAGCCACCGCGTCAAACGAAGAGACTTCAGCGGCCAATTGATCTTCAAACGTCAAGCAGAAGCAGCCTTGACAATAGCTGAAAATTTCAATTTCCCAGAAACCATCATGGTTCCAGCGATAGACAATCTCCATGCAGTCGTTATAACCGGCGTAATCAGTTGGGAGGCCGAAGAACTGGCCACCACCCAACGTGAAGATCGCGGGGGGAAGGATCGGTGTGCATTCTACATCGCAATTGCTGTTAGACAGATTGCAACCAGCGTGAGTCGTCAGGACAGGAACTCCTGCTCCATCAAGGTCTTCGCCGACCAAGAAAAAGTTGATCAAGCTGAACGGGCAAACTTGGATACAAGCGGATTCACCGAGGTGAAGTTCCGCAGGATAGCTGGGGGTGCAAGGCTGGGCCTGCACTGCCATCGGCAGGGCAAAGGCCAGCGTGCAAGCCAGCATCATGATTCGTAATGTATTCTTCATGCGGTCAATCTCCGTGGTTTTGTTGGTCTTCCTACAAGGTGATGCTGTGAAGCTGTGGGAGTCTGTTTCTTACTTAAGATACAGCAGCTTCTTAGACTGGGTGAAGTCACCCGAAGTCAAGGTGTACATATAGACACCCGTAGCAAGGCCTTCTGCCGACCAGTTCACGGTGTGGGTTCCGGATGCCATCGCGCCATCAACCACCTTTGCAACTTCGCGACCCAGCATGTCATACACCTTGAGGCTGGCGTGGCCGGCCATCGGGAGCGTGAAGCTGAAGCTCGTCTGTGCGTTGAACGGGTTCGGGTAGTTCTGAGCCAACGTGTAGTCGTTCAAGGAAGCGGCGCCGGCTTGCGGTGTGGCTTCGGCAACGACAGCTTGACCATTGATGTTGTACACATGGATGTTGCCATTCATGTCTTCAACGTGGAGCTTGTAGTAGTAGGTCTGACCGTTGGTGACTTCGTCATCAACAAATGAGTACGAATTACCGGTTGCGCTGTTCGTAGCCGGAACCGCATGCAGACCATGGAAGTTCTCGCCATTTTCACTGCGGGTAACGCGGAACTCACGCAGTTCGGTTTCGCTCTGGGTAGCCCAGTTCAAGGTCACTTGACCGTCGCCGGCAACCGCGCCGAAGTTATTGATCTCAACTGGCAGGATGAAGTCCGAACGCCAGATGCAGATACAACCCGGATCCACGCCGCAATAGGACATGGTCAAGAAGAGTAAGCAATTCGGGAAGACACGGATATTCCAATTGAAAAGCGACCAATCAATGCCCGGGCAGTCCGGATTGTTACAATGTGAGCCTTCGGCCGGATTGCAACGATTGGTGATCGTGATTTCAAGGGTGCTCGGGGTGTGGGTCGGATCTTCGCATTCGATCGGAATCACGTACGAGCCGTGGCAAATCGTTGCGCAGAAGGCCGAATTGATTGGAATCGTCGTCGGGAGGACGGAGTGCAATTTGCATTCATGTACTCAAGGTTTGACCCGTCCGGTGTCGTCAGTTGATTCCAATCCGTGATGTCCACGGTGTAAAGCTGCTGGCTCCAGTCAAGGCTCCAAACCTGAATTTCTGCGCCGACAGTGGCAGGCTCGCCAATCTGAAGGTCGCCAACAAGCATGTCAAGTTCACACCAATGTGAAGTGACGTTTTCGGCTACGATACCATCAACATACTGACCCGCCGATTCATCCCAACGTTGCGGCATACCGCAAGCGGCCGGAAGATGGGTAAACGAGACAATCGCGTTAAATGGGGTCGCGTCGCCAACGATCAGGTGCATTTTCTGATTCTGTTCATCGAATGCCAGCGTGGCATCATCCAAAGCAAAGGCATTCCCAACAAGTAGGGCTGCCATCGCCAGGACCAAAACTAGTCGCATTTTCTTCATCCCACACCTCTCTAAATGGTCAAATTCCCGCGCCAGAAGGGCACACTACACCCCCGGCGCTATTCGCTTTTCATAACTGTGGTAAATATACTTCGTCACTCGCTACCTGTCAAGGTTTCTGATGAGAAATATAAAGTTTTGAGCATCTTAGCTAAAGCTTACCAATCGTATCTATATTGATTTTAAGTGCAATATAATCATATTTTTATACAGACTAATTGATCACACTTTCGGAGTGACAATGTCTCCTTATTCGTATTTGATGGGTCTTTTGGGTTTAGTCTCTTAGAGGACGCCTCCTCAATCCGCCAATTTGAGCTTATTCTCGGAGAAAAAGAGTTTTATCGCTGTCAAGGTTGTTATTTCGTCCACTTTGTCAAGGCTTATGTTGTGTATTTCTGATAATTTAGCTGCTATTTCTCGTGTGAATAAAGGCTCACATCTCTTGCCACGATGGGGTACCGGAGCCATGAACGGGGCGTCAGTTTCTAACATTATGCAATCTAAAGGGATTCTGGACGCAAGGGCTGGCAAGGGCGAGTTCTTGTAGGTGATATTCCCGGTAAAGGAGATCATGAACCCTGCATCGAGGACACGGCGGGCATAGTCGTAGTCTTCTGAGAAGCAGTGAAACACGCCTTTTCTGTTGCCAACCGATTCGATCATCTCTATCGTTCGCAAGCCTGCTGCCCTATGGTGAATCACTACAGGAAGATCGACACGCGCTTAGATGCAAGAGCCGTTCGAACAGTTTTTCTTGTTCTTTGATGTTTGTCTCGCCGCGATAGATATCTAATCCTATTTCACCGACTGCAACAACCGCCGGATCGCCTACCGCGGCTTCAATCCAATCCAGTTCCTCTTCGGTGACTTTCGGTGTTTCACTCGGGTGCACACCAAGTGCACAATAAACTTGTCCGGGAAATTTGTTCACCAAATCAAGGCACTGTTCGCCTGTTTTGCGATCAACGGCGATTGTAATCGCACGATCTACCCCCCCAGCTCTCGCACGAGCAAGCACCTCGTCCAAGTCTTCGGCAAACTGTTCGTAATATAAATGGCAATGTGTGTCGATCATAACGTCTTCACAAACTTTCGAGTGTCGTGTTCGGATAGTAATGCGCGAGAATCTTTTCCATGCTCCAACCGTCTTTGGCCATCGCGACTGCGCCGAGCTGGCAGAGGCCGACACCGTGCCCCCAGCCGCCGCCGAAACAACACGATGGACTTTTGCGAATGCGTTACGATAAAATATGACGAGGGCAAATGCGAATCGGAAAGCGCGCGGCGGATCTCAAGTTCACCATAGAGGGTGGTTTTGCCTTTGTCTCCGCGCACATTGAGAATTGTAATGCGGCCCGAGGGGCTGCGGTGCATGACAATGAGTTCTTGAATTGCCCCAAGTTCCGTTCCAGTTTTGCGCGCGAACAAAATTCCCAGATCTTGTTTGTCATACTCGCGTGTCCAACGAAAAAGCTTGTCTTCATCCCACGGACTCGGATAAGGATGATGCTCGGGATTACAAAATGCGTGCGGCGGATTGCGCAAGAACTCTTCGGCAATGCGCTCGTTGCTCAAATCCGGAACAACAAAATCTCCGCACGGTCTTACTGCAAAATACCCCGGCTCCTCTTCGCCCCACACTTCGACAAACAGATCGCTCGCACCGCCACAGGACTTCGCATAGCGCGCATCGGCGACGCGTGAGGGGGGGGGGTTGGTGTAAAGCAGCACCTTCCGCTTGTCGCCTAATCGGCTCAATTACCGCTTCAGCTTCGCGGACGATGCCTTGATAGCATTGACAGTGGTCGTCGTGACATAAATCAAAGCCGTCGCTGTAGTGATGACGGTTAGCAGTGGCCAGCACGGTCGAACGCGCGGCGACGGCTTGCGCTTGCGAGAATGCCGCCGGCAAATCGTGGCGCATTTCGCTGCCGACTGTCGTTTCGACGTATTGTTCGAGCGGCAAATGATTCGCGGCGCTCAACCCTCCATCCGGTGTGGCAAACAACTCAAGTTCGCCGCGATAGGTCAGCGCTTCGCGTCTTTCCCAATGGAATCCGCGGCCAATCGGAACATGCTGCAATGTAAACGTTGCATCCGCATCCGCCGGAGTGAGCTTCACACGCACCACAGTTGTTGAGAAATCGCTCAAGGAAAACTCGAAGCGCGTTTTCATCTCGGGTCTGGTCAACCTGATGATGGTAAGGCCAATAGCTTGAAATTCGCGCAGAGCTTTCATCACTTGGGTTGCATCGTCACGCGATTCAAGCTTGATGACGGGCCACCAGACACGGTTGTCGAGCAAGCCGAGCTTCGTCTCCCATTTTTTTCCGGCTTCGAGAATTTCACCGCGCGCAAGCAAATCAGCGCTGGCAACTTTGTTGAGAAGCTGCTCGGCGCTTTGTTGTGTGAGGCATTCTCCCAAGCGAATGGCCCATTCGAGAGACGGCTGTGAGGTGTTGTTCGCGCGCGCCAGCAAATCACCGCTGATCGTTTGCTGATCGAGCCAGCGATTGCAGTCGGTGAAGCATTGCGCGTGAAAGCGGCCCGTCAAGGTGCCGCGAATGTCAGGCTCGTTCCAGAGCAGGCCGATGGAGACAGAAAGCATTTATTTCGTTTCTTGGTTCATGTTTATTTTAACGCATAACAAAACACCGCCGCAGCAGTCACGAGATTCAGACTCTCGGCTTGGCCTTGTGGTGTTAGCGTGAGTTTGCGGGTGCAGGCTTCTTCGAGTTCGGGGCTTAGGCCGCGGGTTTCGTTGCCGAGGACCAGCAGTTTGGGAGCTTTCAATTGCAGCGTGGACGAGACCTCTTCGCCGCCGTGCGCAACGAGTGCAAGGCTGTCACCCTTCCATTTTTTTATCAACGCGTGGATCTCCTCGACCTCGCGGACGGGTTGGTGGAAGAGCGAGCCCATCGAGCCGCGCACGACTTTTTCATTCCACACGTCCGTCGAACCTGCGCCGAGAATCAATTCCGACACACCGAAGAAATCGGCCACGCGAACCAGCGCGCCGCAATTGCCGGGATCGCTGACCTGTTCGCACAAGAGCGTGATTCCGCTTTTGCGCGCGGGGAGCTTGAACTGTTTTCCGATTGCGGCGATACCTTGCGTGGCTTCGAGCTGCGAGACGCGCTTGAACACGTCCACATTCAGTTTGTAGCTCAAAAGTTTCGGATGCTCGCGCGACAAAAGTTCCCAGCGCTCGGCTTCCGTGCTCAGCACCAGCAGGCAATCAACCACTTTTGCTTTCAGCGCTTCGCGCACACAGACTTCACCTTCAATCAAAAACAGCCCCGACTCGCGCCGGAATTTCTTCTGCGAGAGCCTGGCCCAATCGGCGATCTGTTTGCGTGTAGGGGTAAGGAGGTCGGTCATATAGAAATCATTTCCAAACATTTATCAGGAACCCAACCTGCCGCGCTGTCTTCCGTGATGCACCAAGCCCACGACGAAAGCGTCTTTTCAACGGTGACCATCAGGCCGACGTCAACATCAAGTTCGCGCGCGTCATAGTCTTCAATGAGGCAACTATGTGCACGGTCAATTACCGAATGATGCACCCAGCCCCAGCGACGCTCTGGACCAACACACCAAATCCAGTCGGGGTTGTCCGGATCCGGCTCGCCGATTTCCAGCGCATCACCGCGCTTCCCGCGAATGGGATCAGGATAGGTTTTGGAATAGGCTT
>JADKHW010000025.1 GCA_016721565.1 bacterium
TTGGTTGGGGATCCAGATAGTCCCGATAGTGAGCAACATCATCAAAGCCATCTGGCGTTAATATCACCCAGTGGCGTGACGTACTTTGGCACTGCGCCGTTTGCCCACTGCAATTCCACGTCATCGAGTAAATCCATGTCTTCACCACCCCAGTAGATGTACTTTCGCGCACCACTGGAAAAGGACGTCGCATAGGAAATGATGTCATCATAAGTGTCACCGTTGATATCGCCGACAATTCGGTGACGATACTCAAACGTGCCGCCAGCGCCTGATGGACGTACGCGTACCAAGGCTGGAAGCGAGTCTGCCGCAGGAGACCCAGGCAGAGAGCTCAGCACGAACGTAACCGCCGTCGCCAGAGTATCACCCGCCCAAAATCCGAATATCCGTCGTGATTCACATCGCCGAAACCCATGTGAGCAGAGTAATTGTCAAAAGCGCGACCAAACAGCAGAATTTGATATGGGAAATCACCCAAATAGAAATTGAATGGTCCGGGATTCAACGTCCGCTTCGTAAAATCATCCTTCCCGTCTCCATTGTAATCTCCAACGTTGGTGATGTAGAGCATGTCCGTCAGATCACCTATCCAGTCTGCAAGCGTGTCAAACACACCGGGGCCGCCTAAAAATAGTGCTGGACTATATCCGTTGCCGACAGAGCGTCTGTAGAGACTAAGAAATATGTCTCGGAAGCCATCTCCATTGAGATCACCACTTGGAACTGTGAATCCGGCATCAAAGGCCGCATCTGACCATCCGTAACGATCGTTCGTTGTGTCAAATCGACCAAAGTCAATGAAGCCCTCTTCATTTGCATTGTTTCCATAGTACAGCCGAAGGTCTACCGAGTTTTGTGAGCTTCTGACGGTCGTCAAGATATCATCTAGTCCATCTCCGTTTTGATCGCCTAGTGACTGTAAATAAAATGCTCCTATTCGTTGATTGATCTCTCCTGTAACATCCAACAGAAACGTCGGCCCGTAGGGGCTGGGCGCAGAGTGGGAGAGCAATCCCCAACAACAAAACCGCGAACCCCACCCGCTTCAAAAGATTGAATACAGAGAGAATTCGCGTTTGAAGAAAATCGCACTTCATACCCCCAATCTACACCCACCCCCGCAAATCCGCAAGTATTATTTTTCCGCATCCGTAGTGGCAGACCTTGGTCTGCCTTCCGCCTTTCCAATTTCCCCCACAATACCTCCCCAAACCCGCATTTTTTCCCCAACTCAAGCCATCTTAAGAGTTTCCTAAGTTCAATAAAACAAAATTAACACTTGACCATACGTTCAAATTGTCGTATATTATATCCATGAATCGACCAAACCCACTACCTCACTGCCTCCGGCAGGGGCAGCAAACGAGACTCTAAAATTCGACTCCGCTGACGGCCACAGGCCGACGGTAGTATAAAAAAACGCGACCCCAACAATTGTTGAGGCCGCGTCACCAATCTAATGCGCTCGCGAGAGCGCAAGGGGTGCTTCACAAGCACTACTTCATTAGGACCCTCTTCATAACGTCCGACTTGTTACCGTTGGTCAGACGGGTGAAATAGACACCCGAAGCAAAACCGGTGGCATCAAACGACTGTTCATGAACACCCGCCTCAACCATTCCATCGACGAGCGTGGCAATCAAACGGCCTTGCACGTCCAAGACACTCAAAGTAACTTGGCCGGCTTCTGCAAGCTGGAAGCGAATTTGAGTCGTCGGATTGAACGGATTCGGATAGTTACCCAGCAATTCAAACGTTGAAGCTACCGGCGCGGTTGCAGGTGAATATTCAACCGCCACTTGACCGAGCGTGTGACGGTTACCGTCCATATCAACGCTGGTCAGTGCATAGTTGTATTCACCGTCTGTCACATTCTGATCAACAAACGAATAGTGTGACGCGGACGCGGTCGTTCCTTGTCCATCCACAACGCCAATCTGACTCCAATCGGATTCACTGCTGCCGATCACACGGCTAATCTCAAAACGATCGTTGTTCGTTTCGCTTGCGGTTGACCAGTTGAGGGCAACACCATTTGACGTGCTCGATCCGCCGAACGATGCCAGCTCGACACCAAGCTCCGTATCACAGCAGTAAATAGTCAAAGTGTAGGCCGTGCTGGTGTTGCAACGGCTATCCACGATCAACCAATAGTCCGGGCAATTGTCATCTTCATCGTGGCCACCGTCAGTACGGTCGTTGTCACCGTGTCCGCAGCCGTTGTCCCAACCGTCGCGGTGCCAACCGTGATCGTCTTGGTCACCGTCTTCATCGCCGTCACCATGATCATCATGATGGCACGATTCTCCGCAGTCACCGCAAAGTTCAATACCGGTTAAGAAGTGTGCGTCCGCCGCGATGCAGCAGAAATCGCGTTCGTCATTGTCATCACCGTTGCCGTTGCGGTGACCATCGCCGTCATGGCCGTAGTCATCATCGTCATCGCCGTCGTCTTCACCGTCGTGGTCGCAACCGTCGTCGTCGCACTCCTGAACAAGGAAGAGACTCAAATCATCACAGTAGCCGTTGGGGTTGTCCAACCACTCGAGCACTGCGGAAAATGATCCGCCGACGTGAGGCAGATGGTAAATGTGCGCGCGGCCATTCCATTGCGTTTGGCCGGTGCAGGAGTAGAATCGCGCCTGGCTTTGGCCGTGGGTGACAGAACCGGTGATAACATCACCGCAAAAGAGGTCGTCGTGGTTTTCTGTGGCCCATGCCGTATTAGAAGCCAACAAGCCCCCGAGGCCAATCGAACAGCAAAAAAGAAGTGCCTTCAGTCTCATATCAATCCTCGCGAACTAAATGTGATATTTTTTGTCATATTCATGTTTGCACAAGATACATTCGCATTGCTTTGTTTGCAAGTCGAAACATGTTGCAAGACAAAAACATATTGATTAACGATATTGGGTATAGTCAGTAGTCATATAAATTCTTGATTTTCAAACTTTGACAAAATACTCCAGACCCATAGTAGTTTTAACTATTCTGAAAGTGTCTGAAAGCTACCGACCCATTTGTGTGACAAAGTCTTCTCGCAAGAGTGGGTCGCAAATAATTGCACTCCTCTTGCTTGCTAATCATGACCCAGTCAAAAAGAAAGCGACCCCAACAAAATGTTGAAGCCGCTTTTGCTCTCTCCCTGTCCCGGACCGCTTACTCTTCCTGAGTCTTCTCTCCATCCAGCCTGCGAATCATGTTATGCATCGCGGCCATCAGCATTGAGAAGCTGACATGGTATAGACCAAGCAGAATGCTCAGTGCGACCGTGAAAATTCCGGCCAAGCGAACGAGCGACTCTCCCATCGTTGCAATCAACAAACCCGCAATCGTTCCAAACACAATCACAACATAGCCGACAGATTGCAAGACCTGCGACATGCGATCGAAACTGCGCCACGAAAATACCGGCTGCTCCATAAGAACCTCCTGAAATGGTTTTCGTACACTCCGCGCGAAGCGAGATTCAAAATCAATGAGCGCGGTCGGACGTGGGGTGTTCCTGCCACGGCGGCAGGAATTTGATTAAGAATGCAAGAATCAAAATAGGAAGCATGGCTTGTCCGAGGGCCATCAATCCGCCCTCCCAGCCAACAAGCCCGACTTTATAGGTTGTGAAACCGCGCAAACTCTTACTGAAGAGCTGGCCGCCAATCACCACGTTCCAACGCATGAAGAAGATTCCAATCAAGGTCAGCACACCGCACACAGCGTAAATGCTGACGCGCACATTGGCGGGAACATGCTTCAGTTGAATCCACCCGATGAGCGCAATCGGAATGAGTGTTCCGAGAATCAATTGGAAGATGATGTGCGTTTCAAACAAGTGCCCGTGCACGAGCGCATAGATAATATCAAAAGATTCTTCAGCCGTGTAGGTTCTTTGAATAACGTCCAAGCCTTCGAGCGCAAAGTCAATAATGAAGACATACATCAAATAGCGCGCTAAAGTATCAAGACACTCCATGTTCTGCTTGACGCGGCGAATCTTGTTGGACAACAGATATATCAGCATCACGAGCGCGATACCCGAGACGATTGCCGAAAACAAAAAGATGACAGGCATCAGCACACTCGACCACCACGGATTGGCTTTGATGGAACCAAAAATAAATCCGACATAGCCGTGCAGCAAGAAAGCCGAAGGAATACCGATAATCGTAATCGTTTTGACGGCGGCTTCATCGAAGCGGATAGCTTTTTCGGATATGTCAGTAACTCCTAACGTCAAGACGCTGTAGAAATATTTCTTGAACCCTTTCGATTCACGTGACCAGACGACGAAATCGCGGCGATAGTCAAACCAGATTTCCAAGAGCAGCACGACCATCAAGTACCACATATAAACAAAGCCGAACATCGCCATCGCGGACGTCAAATGCGGTGTGACGAGGATCTCCCAAAATCTCAGTGGCTTAGCCAAATGTGAAAGCAACGGCAACGGCGCAATCAACATGAACGCCAACGCGGTCAACAATGCAAGGCGATAGGTGGGACGGACTTCACGGACATTGAAGACGCGTTCGAGCGAGGCCAAAATAAACGCACCCGCAACCAATCCTGTAAGATAAGGGTACAGAACAATCAGAATGCTCCAATGCGCCTCGATGTCGTTGGGATAGATGTAGCCGACAACGTGTTTCAGCGCTTCATAGAGATGGCTTTGATCTGGCATCAGCGCACCTCCTTATCAATACCGGAATAGAAGACTTTAGGATAGGTGTTCAAATGGGGTTTAAGAACTTGGATTTTGTGTTCGCGTAAGAATTGATTCAGCGGGCCGTCGTGATCTTTTAAGTCTCCGAACAATCTGGCTTGGGTCGGGCAATTCTCGACACAGGCAGGCTGTTGTCCGTTGTGAATTCTGTGATAGCATAAAGTACATTTATCCGCGACGCCTGTGATCGGATTCAGGAAGCGTGTGCCATAAGGACAGGCCTGAATACAATAGCGGCAGCCGATGCAATATTCGGGATCAACCAAGACCGCGCCATCAGGAGTTTCAAAGGTTGCTCCAACCGGACAGACTTGCACGCACGGTGAGTGATCGCACGCGTTGCAGAGTTTGGGAACGAAGAACGATTTATCGGGTTTTTCGGCGCGGGTTTCTTCGAGTGGAAATCCGTCATAGCCTCCGTTGGGAGAATCTACAACGGTCTCGTCACCGTATTCCTGATAGCGCTCGATCCAGGTGCGGAAATAGAACGGCTCTTTAGGAACTCCATTTTCTTCTTTGCAGGCAACGACGCAATTTCCGCATCCGATACATTTTTCAACATCAATGGCCATGCCCCATTTGTGTTTGCTCCAATCGTAATCGGCGGCAACTTTTTGCGGAGTGGTGACCTGTTCGGCGAGGGCGAGTTTTTCTGAAAGCGGAGCAAGAGCAATCGCGACACAGGCCGTGCCGAGAGTTTTGAGAAAGTCACGCCGCGATCCACTGGCGATTTCGGCGGGAGATACTCCAAGTTCGGGAATGACCGAATTGGCCTGACTGAACATACATTGTTTCTTTTCCATCATCGCCTCATTTGGTTTCTGACGGATTATGCACGACGTGACAGGAGTTGCAAGGCTCTCCTTCTGCGTGTTCCGCAATGTTGATTTGAGGGAATTTCGCCGGACGCGCCGCGCGCGCTTCGTGACAGCGGCTGCACGTTGCCGTCACTTCGGGCTTCTTGATATTCGACGTCTGCGGATCTTCCGCATGCACAGCACCGGCTCCGTGGCAGATTTGACACGAAACTTTTTTGTGCGGTCCGGCGGCATTCAGAGTGGCCTCTTCTTCGTGGCACTCTGCGCAGGTCGATTTCGGAATGTAGTGCGGGGATCTTGTGATGGCATTGGACAACGCGATGCCACGATAATGGCCGTATTGTCCGAATGTATCCGGGCGTGCCCACCATCGTGTTGCGACAAAGGCAACGCCGATGAAGGCAAAGATGAGAATCAGGCGCGAGACTTGTGGGGGCATCGAATCTCCAAACGGTTTGGGGACGTAACGTGCTCGAGTCTATTTTGAAAGAGGCCGATTCCGCAGGATGCAGGTGTCAAGCAGGGAGATGCAACGAATGGCTCATTGTCGAATGCAATGAAAACGCTTCGATGCAAATGGTTCATGATAAAGTGACATAATTCACATGAAAGTCAAGTGAGTTTGTTACAGACGGAAATTTAGGTCGAAAATGTTAGAACGTGTATTCTCAGCACGTAAGAATAAGAGAAATTTTACCATATTTTTGATTGCACTCATTTCCGAGGAGGTTAAGTGCAGTTGTCACCGATACAATCAAATTGAATTACGGTTTAAATGGAACGAAAAGCCCGACGATTTCGTCGGGCTGTGTGTATGTAAAATTGGCGTATTTCTATTTCAGAAGCACGACCTTTTTGACTACAGAGTTGTCTGCGGTGGTGGCTTTAATGAAATAGGATCCGGTTGCTATTGACGGAGGAGCGGAGTAGATCAGGGTGGTTGATTGGAGTTTACCGGAAAAAATTGCATCCGCTCTGCGCCCGAGGATATCGAAAAGCGATACGTCAATCGAAGAATACAAAGGCAGATCCAAAGCAATTGACAGCGACGCATTGAACGGATTTGGGTAAACGGACAGAATGAAATTGTCCGGAGTCGGAATCAATCGCGAGAAGAGTTCAGGCGCTACCTCCCGCTTCACAATCGCGCCACCTGTTTCTCCGAACAGCTGATCGCCGATCAAAGTAAAGCCTGATACTCCATATTGAAAATAAGTCGAATCGATACTCCATGTTCTCCATCCGTCATCGGTCACATTGACTCGATAGTGTTGATCTAAGGCGATACCGATCTCATCCGAGAGCATCTTGAAACTGCGTATTCCCCAGTTGTCAATCACTATTTCTTCCCAAGTTACACCGCGATCAGTTGAATGAAGTAAGTGATTGAGCGAGAATATTGAGTAAGCATTAGCCCAGAGGTCATCCACGCTTGTCATTTGCACATCGACAAAATAGAGCGAGTCGTTTTCACACAGCATTTGCCACGGGGTCTCTCCATTGCGAATGAGGATGACACCTCTTGATTCGTTCTCGTTAACATGCTCACCACCGTAGGCCAACATGACTCCCGGCAACGGCTCCGTAATTTCACGGGTAGGAATATCCGTTGGCAAACCCATGTCACTCCAAGTTTGGCATCCGTCGTAGGTCACAATCAAACGATCTCGCCCGAGCACAAACACATTGTTTGCAGACGACGCGTGGACAGAGTAGGCAAAAGAGTCGGGGACTGTTGCTATGCGATTCCAGTTTTCTCCGCCGTCGTATGTTGCCCAGAGTCCTTCGTAATAGCCCGTGAAAAATCCCACGCTCTGGTTTGCCATCGAGAGATCACGCGGCCAACGAACTTCCGGATGCTGCCAGCGATTCCAAGTCAATCCGCCGTCAAATGACCTGAAGATTCCGCCAAGGAAATGGCCCGACCCTCCAGCAGGATATCCCACCGCCCAAATTCGATCGGTGCCGACGTGCTGGATATTGCCTAATCCCTCATCCATATACTCACGTAATTGGGTCCAGGTTTCACCACCATCGGTAGTTTTATACAGTGAGCCAAACGCTGATGAAGTGAAACCAAGCTGTGACGTCGGAAATGACAGGCTAAGCACATTCTGCGTATCGTTTACCGAAATGACACGCCAAGTCTGCCCGCCGTCGGTGGTTCTAACCAGTTTTCCACCCGGGCCACTCGCCCAACCAAGAGAATCACTTAGAAATTCCATATCCCATAGAGCTGGAACGGTATCTAAGTTAGTTGGTTGCCACGTAATCCCTCGGTTTTCTGACTTATAGAGAATGCCGTAGATCGTGTGCATTTGCATTCCTGCCATCCAAATCAAACTATCTGAGAATACTTTGAGCGCATTTGGTCCGGCATCTTGCGGAACATTGACTCTTTCCCAAGTTGCACCCGAGTCCTCCGAATACATGATAAACCTCGGCGCATAGACCGTATCAACATGCGCTGCCGCCCACAATGTTCCACTCGGCGAAATCTCTATGTCATAGATTCGCAACCCTTCGGGCTGCGGTAGTTCCTGCCAAGTGGCTCCGCCATCCACTGTCCGCCGAATTGAGAATCCTACCGCCCATCCGATATTCTCATTCGCAAACTCGATGTCGTAATAATTCCCGACATGATATCCGGTATAGACCGGAATCCAATTCACACCACCGTCGACAGTGCGCCAGATATTATCTGCCCCTCCCGCACACCAGCCGTGGAGATTGTCAATGAACTCTAAAGTGTAAAAGGCCGCGAGTGACCCCGAAAACTGTCGTTCCCACGTAGCTCCACCATCCGTGGTATGCAGAATCGTACCCGAGTGCCCGACGATCCATCCTTCATGTTCGTTGATAAATTCCATATCCATGAGAGCGTAGCTTGACGGCCAGGGATAGACCCACTCCCAGCGGCCTTCGCCCAAAACACTCGCATGAGCAATTTGGCAAAGCGCCAAAAACAAAAACGCGATCCTTCCCCACTTCCGTAGCGGGTAGATCGCATGTGTATAATTGACCATGGCACTCCCTCCAGAGTATGCTTATGGTTATCAATTACAAGATCGTCACAAATCGTTAATTAGTCAACCTGTCCAGGCTAAAAGATTGTTTTATGTGACACTATCTCGTTCCGCTCTCCTTGTTAGCGCAAGACCCGCATTACATGCGGTTAGCCGCCTAAGGTTACGTCTTGGCTCTCGTACCATCTTAGGGCTTGGAAGAAGTGCTCGGGGGCGAAGTCGGGCCAGAGTTCATCCAAGATGAAGAAGTCGGCATAGACGGCTTGCACGGGAAGCAGGCCGCTGAGTCTTCTTCTTCCACCCCATCTTACGACCAAGTCAATTCTTGAGACCTCGGCTGAGCCGATGGACTCCATGAAGGATTTGCGCGAGCCACCGCCGTTGCTGTTTGCGGCTTTGTTGAGATCCCAGTGCCAGTCGTAGTTGACTAAGAAATTTATTTTGATAACTCCGGTGCCGAAAACTTTGCGCGTGCGGTATTGCTTCAACTCAGTTGGGAATAACGGAGAGTCATCGTTACCGACGACTAAAAGAGCAGCATCGAGTTTGGAAAGACCTTCGACGGCTTCGACACAGGCTTGCCGAAAGGCGGCGGTTTGCTCGGGCGGACGCTTGGTGTTGTCACTGGTGAAACCATAGACACTGAGTTCTTCGACTCCCAAAGCGACGGCGAGGTGGTACAGCTCAAAGCCGGGACCGAGACCGTAGGCATAGCCTTCGTCTTTGCTCATGCCGCGCTCAACAGCCCAGCGGCGGTTGCCGTCGGGGATAAACGCAACGTGCTTGGGCAACCGTTTGAATTTCGGAAGTTGAACGTCAACAATCTTATCTATGTACATGAAAATCTTGTAAGAATTTGTTTTTTAAGGGGCATGGGTGGTAAGCCATATTACATTATAGACAAAATAAGAAAGCCCAGCAACTCGCCAGGCTTTACCGTTCACAAACTATCTAAATTTTAGCAACTGTCGTACTGTCGCACCCAGCCGTTTTTGCGGTTGATTTCGAGCATTTTGCCTTTGAAAATCGAATTGATGACTTCGAATTTGTACGAATCTTTGTCCCCTTCTGCCAACTTCAAACTGGCTTCATAGTGGTACTTCTCAAGATACTGTTTGGCGATGTTCATGGCTTGATGTTCTGTCATTTCCTTCAAGAGATGGCCCTTCTGATCATATCGCACGCCTTGCCATTGCAATTTTTCCCAACTTATGGTCACATTGGGGACAAAACTCTCTTTGGTGCAGCAGCCCGGCGGGCACATGAACGGATCACAGTCTTGCACGGACATGTCGCGAGATCCGACCGGGTTCCAATCGCCTGCAAGTACAATCGCGCTGACCAAGAGCATCGTCAGTAACACAGGAAGTTTCAGGTTCATAGCTTTCATGTTTTCTCCGAAGTTTGCTATCGGTTGATTCAATGGACAGGCACGCAATTCTGGCAGGATAGACACTCCGCGATGGCCGCGCGAACCAAAGCCGTGTCTTCGGGCATTAAACAGCACTGACTGAGCGTCGTGCCTTGCAGACTGCACAGTGAGGAAATTTCAGCAAATATTAACTCTCGCTTGGAATCCGGAATATCGCCAGCCAACGATATAGCACGACGATTCGCTTCGAGCATCGAACTTAGGACCTCTGGCTGTATAACGCCTAAATTCATGGATGCCATAAACTCTTTCAGCCTTCGCTCTGAAATAATGAGATACCGCTCGGCTTTGCCGCTTGGCGAGACGGTCAATATCATTTGCGCATCCTCATACAGCCGCTTAACTGGATACAAAACTTCCCCCGGCATACTATCGCGCGACGCCGAGACTGCTCCTCCGCCTGCAATCGTGAACATGAGAAATATCGCTGCCGCCCAAGCGAGAATTTGTTTGTTCTTGTACCAGCGAACCACATTCGGCGAATGTTCCAGAAGCTGCTTTGTGCAATTCTCTTTCGCATGCGCGTTCGCTTCGGGACGTGGTAAGTTTTTTAAGCCTTGTGCAATCCCGGCAAGCTCTCCGAGTTCGTGTTCGGAGTTTTGGGTTCCGTTTATCCGCCGTTCCAGTTCATCGGCGAGGTGCTGTTCAGGATTTTGCATGCTGTTCCTCTCTAAGAATGCCGCGCAGTTTGGTCAACGCTCGAAACTGCAAGGCTTTCGTAGCGCCTTCGGACTTGCCAATCGCGGCAGCGACTTCTTCAATCGAGTAGCCTTCGATAAATCGCATAATTACGACTTGATAATGTTCACCAGAAAGTGATCCCAGCGCGGCCGTCAAATCCATTTTCAAATCGGGATCGAAATGGGTTACCGGCGCATCGGGCAACTCATCTTCATCTCGATCTTGAATAATCCGCTGTCGTGTTCCGCGCTTACGGTAAAAATCGATGATGAGATTTTCGGCGATTTTATACAGCCAGCCCAACGCTGATACCGGCGTGTCGCAATTGGATTTAAGGGCGCGCAGAAATACATCGGACGCAAGGTCCTCAGAATCTTCCTTGGACGGTATCCGATAGGCGATATAGCGATACACTGCCTCATAATAGAGCTGGCAGTACTCTGCGGCCTTAGCTTGATCCAGGGATTGGCTCCAATGTCCGTTCACTTTGATAGACGTGCCACTTTACCAAAGGATACGCTAAAAAATTTCAGTTTGCTTCTTGACAAACGGGATTTATTTTTGTATGTTACCAACAAGTTAATTAACCAAACTGTTAATTACAGCCATGCAAGACAGACTAACTCAAACATTTTCAGCACTTGCCGACCCAACTCGGCGAGCGATATTGGCCAGACTTTCATCCGGGGAAACCTCGGTGAATGATTTGGCGCGACCGTTTAAGATGACGGCTCCGGCCATTACCAAGCACCTGAAGGTGTTGGAAAAGGCGGGGTTAATCTCAAGGACGCGGCATGCCCAGTGGCGGCCAGCCAAGCTGGAGGCCCTTCCGCTCAAGGAGGCTTCGGACTGGATTGAGCAGTACCGGCAGATGTGGGAAGCGCGGTTTGACCGACTTGAAGAGTACTTGAAATATTTGCAAGCAAAGGGGAGTGACCATGACGGAGAATAAGAAAACCGTCGAGCGCTACATGGACGGCTTCAACAAGTGGGACCATGAGCAGATTCTGTCGTGTTTGACGGATGACGTCGTGTGGGATATGCCCGGACAATATCATTGGGAGGGCAAGGCGGCCTTTACGAAAGAAATTACCAATGAGATGTTTGTCGGGAAGCCGATTGTGACAACGACGCGGATGACTGAAGAGAACGACATCGTCATTGCCGAGGGGACTGCACAGGCCATGCGCAAAGAGGGCGGGGTGTTGTATGTGATGTTTAGCGACGTGTTTGAAATGCGCGGCGGCAAGATTAAGCGGCTCATCTCCTATATCATGGAAGTAAAGAGCTTTGACGTTCATAAATGGGGTGAGAAATGAAGAACAAGATTTCAACGTGCCTGTGGTACGACGGCAAGGCTCAGGAGGCCGCGAACTTTTATGTGTCACTGTTTAAGGACGCGCGCGTTCTCAGCAGCAATCCGATGACGACAATTTTTGAATTGGACGGTCATCAGTATGTCGCGCTGAACGGCGGGCCGATGTACAAATTCACTGAAGCTGTATCTTTGATGGTCAACTGCGAAACGCAGGACGAAATTGACCGTTATTGGTCAAAGCTTTGTGAAGGTGGATCCGAGGGGCAATGCGGATGGTTGAAAGATAAGTACGGCCTCTCGTGGCAGGTCATTCCGAGTGTGCTGGGGAGTTTGCTCACAGATCCGGACAGAGAAAAATCGGGTCGAGCGTTGCAAGCCATGCTGCAAATGAAGAAGCTTGATATCGCGGCGCTGCAAAGAGCATTTGAAGGCAAGTAACCGATAAGGAGATAACATGAACACCATGAGCAAACAACACGCAACAACCGCTGAACGCGAAATCATTACGTCACGCTTGGTTAACGCGCCACGCGCACTCGTTTGGAAGGTTTTTACGGATCCGAATCATCTCTCGCATTGGTGGGGACCGAACGGATTTTGGTCATCAACAAGGGAATACGATTTTCGAGTCGGCGGCATGTGGCTGTTTACGATGCACGGGCCAGACGGAATCGATTACCCGAACAAGGTCGTGTTTGAAGACATTGACGAACCGAACTTCGTCTTCTACAAGCATATGGGCGAAGACAGCATGTCGCATGTGTACTTTGAAGCAATGATTTCTTTTGAAGAGCAGGGTGACAAGACGAATGTGACGCTGCGCTCGATCTTCCCGACTGCGCAGGAGCGCGATTTTGTGATTGAGAATTACGGCGCTGTGCAAGGCGCCCAGCAGACGCTGGCGAGGCTCAACGAATTTGTGCAGCATCAGCAGAAGAAAGATACGCACAAGCTTGAGTTGACATTGCCGTCGGAATTGGAGGCGCGCTTCTCAAGACTCTTTGATGCACCGCGCGAAATGGTGTGGAAAGCTTGGACGGACAAGGAGCATTTGCAGAATTGGATGACGGGACCGGAAGGCTGGACGATGGAGATTTTAGAAAACGATCTGCGTCCGGGGGGAAATTGGAAATATGTGTGGCGCAAAACGAACTCGACGGAGATGGCGATGCATGGGGTTCATAAAGAAATCATCGCGCCATCGAAGCTTGTTTCAACGGAAAATTGGGGCGGGCCTTATCCTGAAACGGTGAATCACCTCGTGCTGACGGAAGAAAACGGGAAGACTCGCATGACGCTGACGATTATCTATCCGACTAAAGAAGCTCGCGAAGCGGCGCTGAAGACGGGTATGGATGACGGCATGACGGTTAGCTTCGACAGACTGAACAAGCTTGCCGTAAGCTTGCGATGAACGAGGTCGATAAGTACCTCAAGGCGCTCCCCGATGACCAACGGGAAACGTTGGAAAAGCTGCGGCAAACGATTCTCTCTGTGGCCAAGGGTGCTGAAGAAAAGATCTCGTACGGCATGCCGACAGTGTATTACCAGGGAAACTTAGTTCATTACGCGGCGTTCAAAGAGCATATGAGCTTGTTTGGTGCAAGCGCGTTTATGACTAAAGAATTGAAGGACGAACTTGAAGGGTACAAGACTTCAAAGGGAACCATTCAGTTCACTGTTGAAAAACCGCTGCCGGTAACTTTGGTCAAACGGATTGTGAAGGCACGCATGATTGAAAACGAAGCCCGCGCGGAAGCGAAGGCTGCGAAGAAAGTGAAGAAGATAAAATGAGCAGATCCAACTCCATTTCAAGGTGGGTGAATTTCGGTCCGCAATTGCAGAGTGTCTTGCGTATTGTTGCAGCATTTATGTTCATGCAATCGGGAACGATGAAACTTTTCGCATGGCCGATGGGAATGCCGCCGAATGGCAGCACAGCGGAATTCGGAACACAAATTTGGATTGGCGGAGTACTTGAGGCTTTCGGCGGATTGATGTTGTTGATCGGGTGGCTCACACGGCCTGTAGCGTTTATTCTTGCAGGTGAAATGGCGGTGGCCTATTTTCAGTTTCATCAGCCAAAAGGATTCTGGCCGGTAGAGAATGGCGGCGTGTCGGCTGTGGTTTACTGTTTCCTGTGGCTGTATTATTCGGCAGCGGGAGCTGGACCATGGAGTGTGGACGCGTGGAAATCAAAGTAGATTGAACATTTCGGATAGAATTAAATAACAAAGAACTCGGGAGAACCGAAGATGAACGCACTGGATAAGATGCAGGTTGAGATTCTCGACCGGACGATAGTATTCACACGCATGTTTGACGCACCGCGCCAGTTGGTGTGGGATGCTTGGACAAAGAAAGAGCATCTTGAGAAATGGTGGGGACCTCATCATTTCACGAACAAAGATTGCAGTATTAGCCTTAAGAAAGACGGCAAGATGCTGGTGACGATGGTGGGGCCGGACGGTGGAGAGTATCCGTGCGAATTCGTTTACAATGAAATCATGCCAATTGAGAAGATTGTTTGGACGGATGTGGTGCATGACGGTGACTTTTGGGGGCCGGATGGTCCGCCGCCGAGCAGTGTGCTCACGATGCTGTTTGACGATCTCGGCAACAAGACTAAGATGACTATGACTTCGAAGTTTGAAACGAATGAAGGTCGAGATAAGATCGTTGCCATGGGAGCCGCGCAAGGTTGGGCGGAAAGTTTGGAAAGATTGGACGATTTGTTGAAGAACTAAGAGCCAGCGAAAGATAGTTCACAACAAATCAACCAAGGAAGAAGATATGAGCGGATTGAACAAGATGCAGGTGCAGATAAATGAGCGGGAACTCGTGTTCACACGCATGTTTGACGCGCCGCGTGAATTGGTGTGGGAGGCATGGACGAAAGAGGAGCATCTGCTCAACTGGTGGGGGCCTCATGGTTTCACTAACAAGGATTGCAGTGTTGATTTGAAGGCGGGCGGCAGCTTGAAAATCACAATGATGAGATCGGGCGAAGACTATCCTTGTCATCTCAATTTCTTTGAAATTGTGCCGCTCAAGAGGTTCGTTTGGACGGACAAGGCCAATCAGAGCGACGATTCTGGGCTTGATGGTGTGCCGCCCGGCAGCTCTATTACTGTGCTCTTCGAGGAAATCGAAAACAAGACCAAAGTGACGATGATTTTGACATACGGCTCCAACGAGGAACGCGACCAAGATATTTCACGTGGGGATGTCGAAGGATGGGCCGAGATGTTCGAAAAACTGGACGATTTGCTGAAGGGATAGTCGAGAATTGCACGAAGATTATTGCGGGCAAACTTAATGCGAGTTTGCCCGTTTTTCTGTCAAAAAAGTTGCGCATAATTGGATATTCAAATCTTAGAAATAATGCAAACTTGATGTTTTACGTCTGATTTTAAGCACTCCTCTTCATGTGAAGACTTTCACATCGCGGTTGAAATATTTGAATTGTTAGTTGCGGAATAGTATTGTGTTAGGAGTAATGACACACATGGCTTCACGAGATGTATGCACAAGTTACGCGCTTGCAAAGTGTAAGAAACTGCATTATCTTGCTATATCGTTTGTCAATTGACTAACATCACTTCAGCAATGTCAGCTCAGAATGGAGAGAATCCGATATGAGCCCAGCACGATTCCTTGCTTTTCCCCCGCTCTTGGCCTTGGTAGTTTCGGCCAGTATTATTCAAAACGTTTGCGCACTCGAATTAGCTCTGCAGGACACTTGGTGCGGAGTGAACGGTGCAACGAGATTGGTTTGCGATCTGGAGAATCACTTGTTGTATGTGACTTCTCCGATTGATAATGAGATTGTCGTTATAGATGGCAGCGGCGCAATCGTCAACACAATTGGCCTCGACGGTCCACCTGCCGCAATTGACCTGACTGATGATGGGAACATCCTTGTTTCAGTTGATCGATCAGTGCGAAAGATCACGACTGACGGCACAGAACTTGTGTTGTTCGGATTTGTTGAAGATTATTTTGTAGATCCGCACGATGTTCTCTCTGCGCCAGATGGCCGGGTTTATGTCGCCGACGACGATGACATCATCAAGGTATTTGACAGTGCAGGTGCTCCGCTTTTCACTTTTGGGAGTTACGGCTACTTTAACGGCCGGTTTGACGAGCCTGTGACGATTGAGTATAATTTGGTGAGTGATGAGATTGTCGTCACGGACCAAAATAACCATCGCATTCAGACATTTGACATCGAAGGAGATTTGCAACAGCATTGGGGGGCAGAAGGGAACGGACTCTATGCGGAAGGGACGTTCTTCCGTGCATTTGGAATGGACGTCGATGGGTTGGGTCAAGTTTGGACGCTTGACGTGCTCAACGATCTCGTGCAGGTCTTTGATACGGCGGGAGCGTTTATGTACTCGGCAAGTTTGAATACGCCTGATATTCGCGGGGGAGTTGATATTGCAATTGACGGCAATCTTTTGTACGTAAGCTCGCCGTCAACGAACTGCGTTTATGTATATGGCATCTCGACCGGCACAGCACCGACGAATGAACCGTACGAACTTACGATTCTGTGGACGGAAGCCGGAACACAGTTGAATTGGAAGCCGCAGCCGGGAGCTATTGGTTATGTTGTGCAGCGCTCGGCAGATTTGGACTTTGCGGAAGCCGCGATAGAACAGATCGGCGTTGTAACGGATACCACATTCACAGATAATTTTGATTCAAATCCGCACACACTTTGTTACTATCGCGTGATTGCGGAAACTAATGTCAATCTTCCGGGTCTTGCAGAGGTACGCCTCGGAGACGGGCACTATCGCGATCCACTCGATACTGAGCATGATTCTCCGCATCATGTCACGGACGGGGTGAATTGCAATAGCTGCCATCTCAGGCCGTTTGTTTATCCGAGCCCACGGCCAGAGTGGTGGTTCGGCGATCATTTATGCAAGAGCTGTCACGTTGAAACGGGATTTGCAAAGGCTGTACAAACGCATTTAGGCGCAGATACTGTAAGGTGCGGAATTTGTCACAGTCCACATTACCATCAACCGCAGTTTGAGCGCTATTTCATTCGTAACGAGAACCCAGTCGGTGAAAGCGGCGGCATGTTTTTCAATAATGCTACAGACTTTGTGCACGGCGCGCCGGAGTACGACGGCATCTGCGAAATCTGCCATACGCAGACGGATTACTATCGTAGCAACGGCAAGGGTGCGGAACACAACCCGGGCAGCAATTGCATAACCTGCCACACACATGAAAACGGATTTATGCCAATAGCGGATCAGCGGAACGAATAGCCAACGGTAACGACCTCAGATTTGATTATGAGAAAACAAAACGGCCACGACAATTGTCGTGGCCGTTTTAGTGTCGCGTTTGTGAAATAAGGTTAGGGCATTTGTTCGGATGCTATTACGATGTAGCTACGCTCAGCGGATTGCGCGGGGTCGATTGGCACGGTGGCAAAGGTATCCATTGTCGCGGCAACCAGATTTGTGAACGTTCCCTCGGAGGATACATCTTCATAAATCAAGAAATACGGGCTACCTTGCGAGCTCCATGAAAGTGTCACGTTGTTACCATTAGGAAGAATGGTGAGGTCGTTAATTGCCGGAGGAGGAGGCGCTCCCGCTTCACTCCATTGCGCAATATGTGAAGTGCTCGTGCCGCCTGCAGAGGAAAATATGCCGCCTGCAATACAGCCATTCTGATACGGTGTAACAACAAAGACTGCGGCGAGCGACGGGTGAAACACACCACCGTTCATGTTAGACCAGGAAGTACCGTCCCATTTTGCAACGCTGCTTGCGGGACTACCTCCGGCTGAAGTGAAGATACCGCCTGCATAAAGATTCGTTCCGTTTGCACAGAGCGAGAGCGTGTAACCATAGGTTCCGCCACCTGGTCCGACTCCTAATGTTGACCACGTGCTACCGTTCCACACTAAGCCGGGACCTGCTACAAGATTTGAGCCATAAGGCGTGAGAGCATAAAGTATTTGCGCAACTCCACCACCTAATGTAGACCATGTAGTGCCATTCCATTTGGCAATGTGGTTGGCTGGGTTTCCTCCTGCGGATGTAAAGAATCCTGCGGCAATCAACTCGTTTTGGTAAACAGTAAGTGCCAGGACTTGGCCTTGCGTTCCGCCGGCACCTGCACCCAATGCTGACCAAGCATGGCCATCCCACTGAGCGATGTAGTTTGCAGGACCGTTCGCATCGGTGAAGTATCCACCTGCGATAAGATTGCCGTTATAAACCGTCAGGGCCGACACAGTGCTGTTTGTTCCGCCTTCGAGATCGAGCCACTCGATGCCGTCCCACTTCGCGATGAACATGACTTCAATTCCACCCGCATTGACGAATTGTCCGGCAGCGATTAGTTCACCGTTGTAAACCGTGAGTGCGTTAACTTGACCATCAACACCGCCGCCTATATCGACCCAATTAACGCCATCAAAACGCTTCAGAAAGCCGGGCGCTTCTCCTCCGGCAATTATCTCGCCGTTGTATTCACAGACGGCATGAGTCCAGAACGGAAGTCCGTTGCCAATAGTTGACCAGTCTTGAGCAACGGCCTTGTTAGTAAAAGTACGAGGCAGAGCAGAGGCAGCAGAAGCAAGATATCTCGGAGTCGTTGTACATGTAGCAGTGGGTTTTTCATGTGGAGGCTGACGTTGAATTATGAATCTAATTTGAATTGTCAAGCCAAGTTAGGCGGGTTTGTACTGAATGTCAATGCAACTGGTGCGGTAAATTCAATCTGATATTTATTGTCATATTTCCTTTTGCAACGAATTGTTTGTCATAATAAAGAAAGCCCACACCGCCGGGGCTTTGAGTCATAGTAACTCTACAGACTATTTCATCAGCACGAGTTTTTGCGTGGCGGTCAATGCGCCAGCTTCAATCTTGCCAAAGTACAGCCCGGAGGCCAATGCGGAAGCATTCCACTCGAACTTATGCGATCCGACTTGCATCATGCCGAGGTTGATGAATGCAACTTCTTCTCCAATAACATTGAACACGCGGAAGCGCACGTTGCTTGCTTGGGCAAGATCAAACGAAATGCTCGTGCTCGGGTTGAAGGGGTTTGGGTAGGCGGGGTGAAGGGCGAATTCGGAAACGGATGCAGGCGGAGTCGGGTCTGCCGCAGTAGTTCCCAATTCCACAATTATCTTGTGATAGACATTGCTTGGGACAACATTGTCCAATTCCGGATTGCTGATCGGCGTCAGAACGTCCCCGTTTTCAAAGTAGATGTACAGGTCGTAAGCTTGATCAGGCGGCAACGTGAAGTAGTTGTTCATGCCGCTCGTTGCGACAGCAGCTTGCGACAAGACGCCAGCACGCAAAACGGTTTCTTGTCCGTGAGGATAGACTTCGACTCTGCGGTGCCAACCTTCTTCTTCCCCATTAGTCCCAATAACTTGCACTTCAAGTCTGCCGAGACCATCTGTCATGTTTTTGTACAACAGCGGGGGAGTGTTATCCTGAAGAATTATCAAATCAAGATCGCCGTCTGAATCGAAATCAGAGAAACGCGGAAATCCATCGAGCATTGAGTTGAGTCCCCAACTTGGACCCGTGTTAGTAAACCACACCTGCAGTCCGACAACACTGTCGCAACGCAAGAACTGATTTTCACCCAAATTGTAACCGGTTCCGCCGGGCGAACAGGCCATGATGTCAAAATCACCGTCCATATCCACATCACCGGCAGCATAGCGCACGCCGTACGGATAACCCATATCCTCAAAATCAGCGTTGGCTCCGTGAACGTTGGCTTGAATAAAGAAGACACCGCTTTGGTTTAACCAGACGTCATGGCGACCTTCGCCTGCTGTGACTAGGTCAGGATACTTGTCATTATTCATATCGACAAAAATGCCGCCGCAATTAGCCGCACTGCCGATTAAGCCGGTTGCTTCGGAGACATCTTCAAAATGTCCGTCGCCGTTGTTGCGGTACATGTAATCGCGGCCATGCAGGCGCGTCATGTACATATCCATGTCGCCGTCAAGATCATAGTCGGCAATGGAAAACGTGGCGTTGTCGTGAGTGTTTGGAAGCGTTGACCCGGCTGTCACGTCAACAAAAGCTTCGCCGTTGACGTTGCGGTAGAGTTTCCAATAGTTCTCGAATTCAATCAGCATATCCACATAGCCATCTGCGTCGAAATCCATCCAAGTGAAGTCGCGTGTTCGATTATCCACTTCGATCCCAAGCTCGGCGGCGCGATCAACAAAGTGGCCGTTCTCGTTCACCATCAGCATCAAATCTGTGCTAAACCCTACCATGAAGATATCAAGATCTCCATCCCGATCAAAGTCGGCGGGCTGGGCATTTTGGATGTCTGATGTCGTTGGAAGGCCAACATTGGGGCGCGCCTGGAACTCGCCGCCATTGTTGATGTACAGGGTTACGGCACCGCCAAACCGGCTGGAACGGAGCAAGTCCAGATCATCATCCCCATCATAATCGAACCAACAGGGGACGCCTGCCTCCCCTTGTCCTGTCAGGCCGACCTGAGCGGCAACCTCGACAAACGGGTTCTGTGCGAAGCTTGGCACGGAAAGTATGACCAAGTTGAGAAGCGCAAACGTTGAGAAAACAAGAGTTCTACGCATTGGGATTTCCTCTCTGTTAGCTGTGGATGTTTTGCCCACCAAGATCCAATCTATCACTTATAACTTAGTGTTGGATTTGAGAAGATGCAAGAGATAAGCCACAGTCCCGTAAGAAATGTGACAAGACTCACGCAGTGGACTCATCCGGCCCAATATCCCCCTGCATGCTAGCCATGGCACGGAGGCGGGTGATACGGTCCTGGGTGGGGGGATGGGTGGAGAAGATGAGGCTCTTTTGCATCTCGTCGTTGCGGAGGGGATTGACGATGAAGAGATGGACCGTGGCACGATTGATCCACGGGAGAGGATTTACTTGCATGGATTGCTCGATCTTAGCGAGTGCGCTTGCAAGCCCGATGGGATTGCGTGTCAGGCGAGCGGAGGTTGCATCGGCGAGGTACTCGCGTTTTCTTGATATCGATGCCTGCATAACGAGCGCGGCAATCGGAGCAAGAATCGAGAGTACAATTCCGATGACAAGAATGATTCCTTTTGAACTGTCTTTGCTGGAAGCGCGGCCGGTTCTGCCGCTACCGTACCAGAGTGTTCTGCGGTAGCCGTCGGCAATTAGTGCAATGGCTCCGACCATCGTGGAAACCAAGAGCATGTAACGAATATCAAGATTTGCAACGTGGCCCATCTCGTGTGCGATCACACCTTGCAGTTCGTCACGGTCGAGTTTTTCAATCAAACCTCGCGTCACAGCGACAGCTGCATTGTCGGGACTCCAGCCTGTCGCAAACGCGTTGAGTGCAAACGAATCGATTACGTACACGCGCGGCATCGGAAGTCCGGCGGCAATGCGCATTTCGTCGACGACGTTGAACAGAACTTGATCGCTCTCCCATGTGGCTTCACGGGCACCTGTGAATCCGAGGATGATATCATCCCCGAGGAAATAGGTGATGAGCATCACGGCAACGGCGACGATGAATCCGACGGGCAAACCGAAGTCACCATAGTCGTATGTACGGCCAATGACCCAACAGAGCGCCATAAGCAAAAGCGGAAGCCCGATGAAGAGAATCACCGACTTCCGCTTGTTGGAGCGTATCTCTGCGGCAAAATCGCGGCGGTAATCACTCACCGCAAGTCAACCTTCACATTCTGCTTTTCTTCTTCAGGAACTTGGTAGTACTCTTCCTTTTTGAAACCGAGACCTGAGGCAAACAAATTTGCCGGAAAGAGTTCCTGCTTGGTGTTATAGGTCATCACGGTGTCGTTGTAATATTGCCGTGCAAAGGCGATCTTGTTTTCAGTCGAGGTCAGCTCTTCTTGCAGTTTCATCACGTTCTGATTGGCTTTCAGATCGGGGTAGTTTTCAAACACTGCAAAGAGTTGACGCAGTGCGCCGGTAACCTGATTTTCGGCGGAGGAGACTGCGGCTGGGCCTTGAGCGGACACGGCGGTGTTGCGTGCTTTGATGACCTTTTCGAGCGTCTCCTGCTCGTAGGACATGTAGTCCTTAACGACTTCGACCAAATTGGGGATGAGGTCGTGACGGCGCTTCAACTGAACGTCAATCTGCGACCAAGCCCCTTTGACTTGGTTGCGAAGAGTAACGAGGCCGTTGTACATGCTCATAACCCAGAGCACGATAACGACCACGATGCCCAAGAAAATAAAGAATCCCATGCGGTTCTCCCTTGATTTGCAGCTTGGAAAGTTGGAATTTACGGGTCGTGGGGGTCAGATGCAAATAGACATGCAAGTTGAATTAGTAAGTTGAACTAAATTAGAGTCTTAATTTGCATTGACTTGGCATCTGAAGTGAATTTTGCTTTGTCTGTAATGGCCCTTGACAATGTCGGGTTCAGTGCCTAACTTGGATACTGGACGGTGCGCTAACAAGGACGGCGCCACGGAACAACTATCTTCAGGAGGTTCGCCATCATAAAAGCACCTTCCACTTTAACCGCAATAGCAATGCTTGCGGTTTTTTTGTGTCAGGGATTCAGCTACTCTTTTGGGGCTTGTACGGAGTGCATATATTTTCAGGATAAGACGTGCGCCAACGAGGATTGTGGTGCCACGCATAATGGAAATTGTTCGAGAACTGTATTCTCGCCTGTATGCACGGGGAACTACACAATTACGACTCTGACGACATGTCCTGATGAAGGCGATTGTGACGCTTGTCAATCGTGTGCTAAACTATTTCAATTGGATGGCGCGAATGAATACAATGTAACCAACGGAAATTGCCACACGACAGGATGCACAGGTGGAGATTGTTTTTATAATTGCAGCAATCCATTGCCGAACGTTTTTTTGGATGCGACGAAGACATACGTGATGTACGTTTGCAAGGTGCCATGTCCGGGAGGACCGACCTGCGAAGACTGCGGCGAAGATTGTAAAGCATACGCGTGTCTTTCAATTGCGACAACAGGTTGCATGCCGTGAGCGCACGCATTCAAATTCTAATCACAATTCTGATTGCGATTAGTCACACTTCGATCGTGCGGGGAATTGTTCGGGAAGTTCCTTCAGAATACTCAACAATTCAATCAGCGCTTGAGTCGTCTATTGGGGGGGATTCGGTACGCGTCGCACCGGGTGTGTATCACGAGTTTCTGACTTGTGAGACGAATGCATTGACGTTGATTGGATGGCATTCGGCGGATACCTTGGTCGACTTTAGAACGATATTGGACCCAATTCCGGCTAGTCTGGATACTCCGTCAACGGCAGTCTTTTCTGGGGACACAGTTGTAGTGAAGAACTTTGTTTTCTACAACCAGCCGGGAATACGGCAACCTGTCTGGGCAACGCGAGTCGGGGGGATTCGACATGAAGGCAACTTTCTGAGAATTGTGAACTGCCAATTTGATTCTGTTTCGAAGGCTGTGGATGCAAGCCGAGAAATTAGTGCGATCAATTGTGATTTCAATGGTTGTTTGTGGCAATGCCTGTATGCATCATCCACAGGAGTTATTGAATCAGAAGAATGTAATTTTGATGGCTCAGGCCCGTGGCTGGTGTACGGGTCATCCGGTTCAACTTTTCAAAACTGCACATTTCGCCGCAGTGAAACGGGCGGAACTCATTTACTTCAGTTATACGGGCAAGATATACTGGTAAGTGGCTGCAGATTTGGGCCAAGTGGTCGGGGATTCTCGCTCTTGGTGGTCTCTCCTCAGGGGAATTGTAAAATTACCGATTGCATCTTTGAAGATATTTCAGGAACTCCCAACCTGATTGAAGCATATTTAAACTGCCCCGTGGATGCAGACACTCCTATCGTGATATCAAACAATGTTTTTCGCCACTATTGGGGAGAACAGAGCGGCGGCACAACAGCAATCGGACTTTCCTGTCAGACGCAAAACGCAGGCTATTTTGGCGTCGTTGAGGGCAATCTTTTTGAAAATGGAAATTCCATTGCTTCAAACATCCCGGGTGTCGCCATAGCAGGATCAGCAGATTTGACAGGAAACATCTTTGAAAACCTTCTGCCGACAACTAATCCTGATGTTTTCGCGCTTAATACTCCTCAAGACACCATCCGCGCACGCAGCAATCAATTTCTCGAGCCGGGGATTGCCGCGGCAGCTGAGAACGCATTTTTTGACGCTCGCGAGAATTGGTGGGGTGACAGCACGGGGCCGTATCATCCGAATTTGAATCCGGAGGGACTTGGGACTGAAGTGGGAAACGGTGTGATTTTTGAACCGTGGTTATTGCAGGATCCTGATAGCGTGGATACGAACAGTGTTGCGGGAGCGCACATCGGGCTGATTCCTGAGTATACCCTGTCCGCCTATCCCTAATCCATTCAACGCGACGACGTTATTGAGCATACAAGTTTCGAAGCCGGGGAATACGAAGTGCTATTGTTCGACGTGACGGGGCGGGAGGCGCGAGACTGTTCAAGGGAAACATTGTCACAGCACATGAGCTTCAGATCGCAACTGAGAGTTTTGCGACGGGAGTCTATTTTGCCCAGTTGCATAACGGTAGTGGCGGACTTGCAGTCACGAAACTGCTAATGCTAAAGTAAGCAGATGGGTCCAACAATAACAAAAGCCCCGCGAGAAATTCGCGGGGCTTTTTTGTTTTCAAATTTCTATCGCTTATTTTCGACTCGAACGGTCGAAACCTTCGGGCGGGTCGCAACATTATGGACCGCGCGTGCCAGTCGATACACGATTACGAGGCACACTGCGATCAATACACCGGCCCCGAAATTGAGACCGCTATAATCAATCCGCCAAGATACCATTGTCATCCAAAAGGCCATAAAAGCAAACATGAATAAAGAAAAATCTCTGTCTTTCTTTAGTTCATCGTAGCTCAATTTGGCCGCCAGTCGTCCTGAACTTTTCAAGACGACAAACGTTGCCACAAGCGCACCAATTGTTCCGACAATGAGTGGAACCCAATTCATACTATCCTCCGAAATAACCTAACAGTATATAAATGACACGAAGTGTTCACCTGTTTGGCAAACTACTTCTTCGTCAGTTTATCGGGGTTCATCGCGAGGAAGGCTTCGTGAACGAAGATACCGTCCTTGCGGATCAGGACGCCGTCGATCCAGATTTCGCCGCCGCCGTATTCGGGGCGCTGGATGCAGACCAAGTCCCAGTGAATCTGGCTGCGGTTGCCATTGTCGGCTTCAAATTCGTAGGCTTGACCGGGCGTAAAGTGGAACGATCCGGCGATCTTCTCGTCGAAGAGAATATCGTCCATCGGATTCAACACGTAGGGATGGAATCCGAGTGCGAACTCGCCGACGTAGCGAGCGCCTTCGTCAGTGTCAAAGATTTCGTTCAGACGCTTGTTGTCGTTGGCGGTCGCATTGACAATCTTGCCGTCTTTGAATTCGAGCACAACGTTTTCAAACGTGAAGCCGCGATAGGTGGACGGTGAATTGTAGCTGATCTTGCCGTTGACGGACGTGCGCACGGGAGCCGAGAAGATTTCCAGATCGGGGATATTAAACTCACCGCCGCAGGGCTTCCACGGAATGCTCTTAATTGAGAATTGCAGATCGGTGCCTGGGCCTTTGATGTGCACCTTGTCGGATTTTTCAAGGAACGCCTTCGCGGGCAGCATCGCTTCGTTGGCTTTCTTCCAATCGACGTCACAGCAGACACGATAGAAGAATTCTTCAAAGGCTTCGTGGCTCATCTTAGCCATCTGCGCCATTTGCGGCGACGGGTACTTGAGAATCACCCAGCGGGTGTTTTCAACACGCTGTTTAAGGTGTACGGGCTTGAGCCAATGCTTCTCATAGAATGACATTTGGTCGCCCGGTACATCGGAAAGTTCTTTGGCATTGAAGACGCCGCGCACGGCGATGTAGCACTGCATTTGCTTCATGCGGTAGAGTTCGCTGTCGGCGATAAATTTCATGCGTTCTTCGGTGCCGTTGCGCATGAGCGTCCGCATGACGGATTGGAACTTGCACTCAACGACGGGCAGCCCACCGGCATCGCACACTTCCTGCACGAGTATGGATATAAATTCGGCCGGGACGTCGCTGCATTCAATTAGGACGTGATCGCCGGGTTTAACCTTAGTAGAGTGTTTGACCAGGACTTCCGCGAGTTTCTTGTGACGAGGATCGAACATGGTAGCCTTTCAGAGTTTCGTCTATTTTCCCCAGAGCATTTGTGAATAAGTTAACGAATTCGGCAGAGAGATTCAACCGCTGACAACCGTGGACTATGCGACCCTGTTACATAGCGGCGAGGTGAGGAGGCATGAGTCGGTCAGTTTGCTTGCGAACTTCGGGAAAAAACCGTATCTTTCTGGGCTTTTTCCCTGAACAAAATCCCCAATACTATGCACTTAGAGAATACCGGCGGGCCGCTTGCGCATCCCGGGCACGAACTGAACCGCATTTGGTGGGACGAGGTCACGCCGGTGCATGCGGGGAGTGAATTTTACGATATGGACGGTTTCCTCAAAGGAAAGACCGCACTTGACCGATTGGAGTTGGATTGGCTGGGAGATGTTGCAGGTAAGCGCGTGCTACATTTGCAATGTCATTTTGGCAAGTCCACGATTGATATTGCCCGGCGTGGTGCAGCACAAGTTGTAGGCGTGGATTTCTCGCCGGTTGCTATCAAAACTGCCCGTGACTTGGCGGTGAAAACAGGTGTGGCGGACCGCGTTTCGTTTATCGAAAGTGACGTGCTAAAGCTTGATTCTGTTTTAAGCGAAAAATTTGACATTGTTTTCACGAGCTATGGTGTATTAACTTGGCTTTCGAATCTACACCGTTGGGCGGAAATTGTAGCCAAAATGCTTTCGTCGAATGGAAAGTTCGTGATCGTTGAATGCCATCCGACGATGATGATGTTCGAGTGGAAAAACGGCAAGATTGAACACAAATTTGGCTATTTTCATTGCGAAGAGGGAATTGTCATACCGCCGATGCCGGATTATGCGGATCGAAATTACACTCCCGTAAACGAAACGCGCGAATGGCAGTGGAGTTTGGCAGATGTGTTTCGTGTGCTGACCAAAGCGGGTTTGCGCGTGACGCAGTTTGAAGAGTATCCGACTTGCTGTTTTGCACCCTTTCAAAATATGATTGAATGTGGTGATGATTTGTATAGGCTTCCCGACGGCGAACCAAGCATGCCGATGACGTTTGCGATGGAAGCACGGTTCTGATTTGCAGCCGCATCTGCTCATAGCTTTGCAAGGTGGCGGTGCGTACGGCTCTTATCAGGCGGGGATGCTTGAAGAGTATTTTGCGCAAAACGGTCAGCCGTATGACGGCGGTTACGGCGTATCGGTGGGAGCGCTGAACGTCGCGCAGTTGTTTGGAACGGCGAGCGGGACACATGATGCGAGTATTCAGGAGCAAGCTACCAATGCAAAACGGTTGGCAGAGCTTTGGCGCAGTGAGATTATGGGTGACGATTCTATCTACAAACCGTATCGTTCCACAGGAATTGTGACCGAAGGCGCGCGGCGCATGTTGGGTAAGGGTATATTTGGAGATTTAGCTGTTGCTACGTTGCGTAAACAAGCGTCTGTTTATGACACGAAGCCGTTACGTGCACTGCTTGAAAGAAATCTCAAAGGTAAGAAGTGGCCGCGTGCTGTTGAAGTCGGGGCTGTGAATTTGGAGTTGGGACGGTTTTTCGAAATTCCGTTGGCAAATCCGACACACGGTTTAACAGGGATTGATGCGGTGATGGCTTCTTCGGCAATTCCGATTGTGTTTCCGCCGATTGAGGGTTTTGTGGATGGCGGAGTGACGGATGTGACGCCGCTGCGCTCTGTGTTTCAGCATTTTCGCGACGTGCGTGACGAGCGGGATGCGCGCAATCAGCCGCCGCTGCCGCAAGAGCTGCATGTCTATCGCGCGTCATCGTTTCCCAAGCCAAAGCAAGGGCCGTTTGATCGCGTGGTGAAGGTGCTTGAGCGAACTCTGGAGATATTTGTCGATAATACTGACCGCGAAGATTATGAACGCGCGGCCTTCATCAACGAACTCGCGGGCAAAATGCACAGCACGCAGTATTCGCCCGATCTGAAGGTGAAGGAAGAATTCATTTCGTGGCACAAGAAATATGCTGTGATTGACACCTACGTTATCGGCCCGTCGAAGAGTGAGATGGGCAAGTTTTCCGATTCGGCCCGCAGTTTTTCTCCCAAAGCCATCCGCGAAGGCTTGAGACTTGGACAGCAGCGCATGGCGGATTTTCTGAAGAACAAGGACGACTATCTGTTGGAAGTCGTGCTGTTCAACGATGATGTGCCTGAATTGCCGAGGTAACATTGGCAAACACTTGGTTCTTTCAAGCAAATCCAGATGACTATAATGTTGACGAATATTTAAGTAGATTCGACTATATCTACTGGAGCGTCAAAACGGGACTTCACATTCGGGAAATCCGATTGGGTGATGAAGCTACGGTTTGGCGAGCGCGGGTGAAGGCATTGGTAACGGTTACATGAGGAATCTTCGGTGTATCGTTGCTGAATTGCCTAAGTACGCCGGTTATGACTTTCCAACGAATCTTGGTGATGACCAATGTGTGGGTAAACATTGCTGATCGAGCAGATTTTCGCGTAGGCCTTAGAGTCATACAGTGCGCCCCAGCAAACGCCGTTCTTGTCAATGAAGAGTTGCTGTTGCAGCATAACACATTAAACAGTTTGCTTGCGATAAGACAGCGAACAGGAACTTCATTTCGCGAGGAAAATCCTTCTATTCGACTCGCTCTCCGTGATCTTTGGAATTCACAAGACAGTGCGTGAGACCCAAACACGGGAATTCGTAGGCAGATGAAGGTGCACGAAAAGCTGCGAACCCACGTTTATTATGAACGCGATCGCGACTTGTGGCCAGGAAGAAAGAGCAGTTCCTGGATCAAGCTTCGAGGCAAGTCAGTCGGTTTGTGAACTTGGTGGCTTTGATTTTGGAAATATTTCGGAAGGGCGCACCTCTCGGCGAGTGGATTCATACGCGAAGTACATCAGTCGTTGTGCCGGCCTCAAGGAGCTTTGTCGCATGAGACGGCAAAACAACACTTATGGTTTGACGCCGGACGTTGCCCAAACTGGTGGTGCCAGTCTCAAATGCGTTTGCACTTAGAATCGCAAACCTAAAGGAAAATGTTATATGCACCAGGCGTTGTGGGGCCTTCAGGTTGTGACGGGAAATTAACTTTTACATACAACAAATTCTGCATGACAAACGTTTACTTAGTGGACGCTCTCCGGACGCCGGTGGGCAAGCATAATGGTATATTGAAATCGGTGCGGCCTGATGATATGGCGGCGCTGGTGCTGAAGAAAGTCGTGGAACGCAACAAGATTGATCCGGGTCTCGTGGACGAGGTCTATATGGGCTGTGCCAATCAGGCGGGCGAAGATAACCGCAACGTGGCGCGCATGGCCGTGCTGCTGGCGGGATTTCCACATTCGGTGCCTGCCGTTACGGTGAACCGCCTCTGTGCTTCAGGCCTCGAAGCGGCGGCAATCGCGTTCCGGGCCATTGCATCAGGTGAAGGCAATTGCTACATTGCAGGAGGCGTTGAATCTATGACGCGCGCGCCCTTCAGTGTGCCCAAGCTTGAGAACGGCTTTTCCTTTCGGCAATCTGACGGCTTGGGACACAACTTTGGGCTGGCGCTATCCGAATCCGGCCATGAAGGAGATGTTCCCGCTCGAATCCATGGGGGAAACGGCGGAGAATATCTATGAAAAATGGAATATCGCGCGCGAATTGCAGGACCAGTTTGCCTACGAGTCGCACCAGAAAGCGGTCGCGGCGCACGAACGCGGGCTGTTTGCCGAAGAGATAATTCCCGTCGAGATTCCACAGAAGAAGGGCGATCCCCTGAAGCTCGACCGCGACGAGGGGCCGCGTGCAGATACCACGCTGGAAAAACTTGCGACTCTGAAGCCCGCCTTCCGCAAAGGAGGGACTGTAACACCAGGCAATTCGTCGAGTCTGAATGACGGAGCGGCGGCGCTGCTGATTTGTTCGGAAAAGTTTGTCAAAGAGCATAATCTGAAGCCATTGGCACGGATTGTTGGTTCGGCCTCGGCGGGTGTGGACCCGCGCTTCATGGGTATTGGGCCAGTCAACGCGGTGGAGAAACTGCTCGAACGCACGGGCAGGACCCGGTTTGAGATCGGGCTGTGGGAGATAAACGAAGCCTTCGCCGTTCAAGTATTAGCGGTCATGGCCGAGCTTGATCCACCGATTGACCGCGTGAACTCGCGCGGCGGGGCGATTGCTATCGGGCATCCGCTGGGAATGTCGGGAGCACGCATTTTAGGCACCCTTGCACGCAGTATGCGCGATGCAGGGACCAAGTGGGGGATAGCAAGCCTGTGTGTGGGGGTCGGGCAGGGACAGGCTATCTTGTTGGAAAATATGAACTAAATTGGGTCTGGCGAATTTGCAAAAATTGCCGTAAGTTGGCATAATGTTCGCTTTGTAATTTTCATAAACCTTTAACCACCTTTTAAGAAAGTAACTTGGGTGCCGCTGGGCACCGTCACCAACCCAATGATTGTCAGCAACGCGACGATTGCGGACCTCCCCCAGCTCCTCGAGCTGATTGCCGAATACCAAGCCGACGGCGAAGAATTCGAGGCACAACCGGAAGATGTGAACCGGACCTATTTGACAGAAATTTTAGAGAACGACCGCTTGGGACAAGTCCTGATTGGCCGCACCTCGAGCGGGCTTCCCGTAGGATTTCTGTTGCTGTATTTGACACCCTCGACGCTCGAAGCAGATCGTGTCCCCACAATTCTGGACATGTTCGTGCGTCAATCACAGCGCGAGAAAGGCTTTGGGCGGCAGCTCTTTGACCATGCCATCCGGTGGGCCAAGAAAGAGAAATTCGCGCACATAGATTGCCCCGTGGAAAACATGAACATGGTGGCACAATACCTGTTTGACTACTACAAGGCCGACCAAGCCGGCCGCATCCTCTACTCAATTGATCTCACGAAAGAATAGCCTCGTTCCGATCGTTATTCTGCTTTTCTTAGGCTTTGTTTGGGCAAAAACTCAGATGGAGCCAGAGAAGCATTTGGGCCGTACGCTGCCTTATACGAATCACGTGCGCGCGCCGCATCATTCGCTGGATGTGCTATACACGTCGACAGATAGTCTGCCGCGCGGCATTCACGATTTGCAGACGACTACCGCGACGATTGACATTCCCGAATCGATTAATATTGAAGATATTGACGTGGGGATGACGATACAGCATACGTGGGTGCGAGACCTGACGATTTGGCTAGAGCGGGATTCGTCGTATCTTGATTCAGTTGTTGATCACATCGTTTTTGAAATCGATACGATTATCGGACAAGATACAACGTTCAGCCGCGATACCGTTTGGCGTGACATTTTTATTGATTCAATTGCTTCTGTTCAATTGCTGGATCTATTTCCCGGTGACTCGATTGTCAACATGACCGATTTTTGGTTTGACGACGATGCGGGGCGGGGAGTCTATGAAGCCTTGCCGCCGCTAACGGGTGGTTACAGACCGTTGCGTAGTTTGGACAGCATGTTTGTCGGACACAATGCGCAAGGGGACTGGCGCTTGAAAGTGCGTGACCGCTATTTGTTTGACGAGGGGTCGCTGCAGAATTTCTGGATAGAGATAAACGGCGTTGCGTCGTTGTCGGGAACAGTGACGAACACTGTGAATAGTAATCCGATTGTCGGTGCTTCAATTTTTGTCATTGATACTACAGTCATCGACACCACGCAAGTGGACTCAACAGGTGCAGACACTGTCGCGGTCGGGTTGACTTTGACAAACGGAACTTATAGCATATCGCGAATCGATCAGGGTAGTTATCGGGTCGTGGCTGCTGCTGCGAATTTCGATACCGCATTTGCGGATATTGCAATCGTCACGGGGCAAACCACTATTCAGGATTTTTCACTCTCAACTAATTCTGAGTTTATCAATTTTACTTACCACGGCGACTCAATTCAAATACCCGATTTCGGTCGGATAGAAGTTCCGCTCGTGGTCAGCTCGCAAGGTACAGTACAGGATTTGGATGTAACCATAAACTGCGCGAGTACATGGATTGGCGAAATGGTGTTCACGCTGAAGCATCCGGGCGGCGATACGATTACACTGTTCAAGACCGACAATCCGTTGATTGATATCGGCGACGATATGATCAATTGCCGATTTGATGATGAAGCCAGTCAATCATTTGAAGCAGGACAGCCCCTTTACGGGTAGCTTCCGTCCGCTGGATTCTTGGCACGATTTTGACAATCGTTCAGCGGAAGGTACATGGACACTAAATTGTGAAGATTATGCGCAGGGCGATTCGGCTAAGCTTGCAGGTTCACTTGCATTTACAAATGGCTCCTGCGGCTACGGACGATGCCCCAATCAGCGTTCCAGAGCTGTTTCACCTTCATCCGGCCTATCCAAATCCGTTCAATGCGAACGTCAGTTTGAGTTTGGATGTGACGCGGACGCAGAATGTTCAGCTTCAGGTGTTTGACATTACGGGCCGGTTGGTCGAAACGCTGCATAGCGGAAAGCTGAATGCAGGTTCGCATAGATTTATTTGGTCACCGCTGACTGCCGCGAGCGGAATGTATTTCGTGCGCGCATATTCGCAAGACTTGTCACAGACGATTAAGGTCGTCTTGTTGAAATAGTATTTAGAACCATTCTTATAATCATCCGGCTCGTTCCCCGGGCGAGCGGACAAAAAAACAGAAGAGAGAGACACATGCAAAAATTTGGAAAACTTTTAATCTTGGCGGCATGCCTGGCGCTGATTAGTTCAGCGATTGCCGGCAAGGTCAAGGGACCCGATGCCAGCTTAGTCGGCAAGAACGGTACGGTTCAGTACGTTACGCAAGGCGCTTCCGATTTTCAGCTTCCGGCTGTCGGAACGCGCAATCCTAATTCGCTTGACGAAGTAATCATCTCGGAAAACTTTGACGCGCTTACGCCCGGCTCGCTTCCGACGGGTTGGATCATGGTTGACGTGGACAATGCAAATTGCTCCGATGCCAACTGGCCGTTCGATCAGTCTGAATGGACCACTCTTGGTGCACCGTTCCCTGCCCACAGCGGTACGAACCAAGCTGGGAACGTTTACAATGACGGCGCAGTTCCGAACAACGATTGGTTGATCCTTCCGCAGCAAAACCTGACGGGCGAAATCACGCTGACCTTCTGGGCCGCTTCACAGCAGGCTCCGTACCTTGAGACGTTTGCGGTCAAGGTTTCGACGACGGGAACGGATCCGGAAGATTTTACGAACACCATTCAGACCTTCACGAGCATTCCAATTACTTGGACTGAGCATGTGATTGACCTGAGTGCCTATGCGGGCGCGCCGTTTTACGTTGCGTTCCACCCACGTCTGTTGACATGTGGGTGATCAAGATTGACGACATTCTGCTCGAAGCCGGCGAAGCCCTCCGACAGGAACGATTGCCGGTACGGTGACTGCATTTGGTACGGGCACCCCGATTGTCGGTGCGACCGTTCAAGTTGAAGGCGGCCCGAGCGCTACGACGGTTGCGGGCGGTGCTTACACAATGAGCGTGCCTGCCGGAACCTATAACGTGACGGCCAGCGCAGCGAACTACGAAGACGATACCTCGACCGGCGTGGTCGTTGTTGCAAGCCAGACCACGACGTCCAACTTCGAATTGCTCGTATCCAATATCGTCACGACGAACTACACCTCTGCCGCCACGCCGGTGAACATACCGGATGATGACGATGCGGGTGCTACCAAGAACTTGGTCATCAATGACGACTTCTTGATTGACGACGTGGACGTGACCGTGAACATCACACACACCTACATTTCGGATTTGGATCTTTATCTTGTTGCTCCGTGGGGCGATTCAGTTCAATTGGCTGAAGACCCGACAACTTTCCCCCCAGGCGCGAACATGACGAATTGCCGCTTTGATGACGAAGCTGCAACAGAGTTTGACTATACGACCGGCACGCCGCCGTTCACCGGTAGCTTCCAGCCATTTGGCGAACTGGAAGCCTTCGACGGTTTCACCTCGATGGGTACGTGGAGACTGCGAGCTGTTGATAACGAATCTGCAGACGTCGGCACGATTGGAATCTTCATCATTCACATCACGCATGAAGCTGAAGCTGTTGGTGATCGCGGCGAAGGCATCCCGACGGGCTTTGCGTTGCATGAAGCCTTCCCGAATCCGTTCAACCCGACCACGCGCATTGACTTTGACGTGCCGGTGACGACGAATGCGGACTTGACGATTTACAATTCGCTCGGTCAGGAAGTCGCAACGCTCGCCAGCGGTACGATGAATGCCGGTCTGCACACGGTGTATTTCGATGCATCGTCGCTGACCTCGGGAATCTACTTCGCTCAGCTTCGCGCGGGTAATTTTGTCTCAACGCAAAAGCTTGTGTTGATGAAGTAAGTAGCTCGACTGGGGCATCCGCAGCGGATGCTGCAACGATATTGCTTGATAGAAAAGCGGCGGCTCGAAAGAGCCGCCGCTCTTTTTGTGAGAATATCACTCACGATTAATGACCCTCGTTATGCCTCCCAGAGAGTCTCATTGGTTATCACCAAATTGTTTGAAAACATATGTTATGATACGAACCCACAGTATAGATCAGCGTGTAAATACTTGCACAGGCAAAAATGCGAGCGTATATTGTGCACGTTGCTTTTGCGCAACCTCAAACCGATCTCCCTGTCATCCGGTTACCTCCCAGCCGGATGAGACAATGAAGCCCTCGCTGCAAAGCGGGGGCTTTTTTGCATGATAAGGAATTCACGAAATCCGTTCGCATTTTGCATAACTATAGTTCATAGCCTCCTTTTATTTGCAAACCAAATCCGGAAGAAGTCAACCTTGTGTACGTCGGCATAACTTAAATTTTATCATCTTTCACTTCGATTATTTGCATAGACAATTGAATCAAATATTTACAAATTTACTTTGACAGAAATACAATTCAAGATGTTATAGCATTAGTCAAGAAATCATTTTGTAACTATTTTACGTTGCCGACCCGCAACATGATTGCTATGCTGCCCCGGCTGACTTATATTTGGGTGTCGAATTATAGAATGCATACATGAAAGAGCTGAGGAGACCCATGAAAAAATTTAGCGCGTTTGTTTTGCTTGCCGCATTGATCTCGACTGCCGCTTATGCAATTCCGCCGTGTGAAGCGACGGGCTGCCGCACACAGACGCAAGGCGGTTGGGGCAACGATTGCCACGGCGGCAATCCGGGTTGCTATCGCGACGCACATTTCGCCGAAGCATTTCCAAGCGGCTTGACCATCGGCGGCACGTTTACGATTCAATTTTCGTCCGCTAATGCCATTAGAATCTTTTTGCCAGCAGGAAGCACAGGTGGTTCGTTAACACAAAATCACACTGATCCGGCCAGCACCGAAGCCGGAGTGTTCGCAGGTCAAGTGACTGCTCTTGCATTGTCGCTTGGATTTTCGGATGCCGGACTTCCAGGTTTCTGTGATTTAGGAAGCCTCTACTATCTCAGTCCTATCGCAATCGACGGCAGTCCGTTCTCCGGCATGACTGTTTATGAATTGTTTGATCTTGCCAATGAAGTGCTCGGCGGCAATCTTGCCAACTTGCCCGGCGGCACGACGCTTTCTAATTTGAATGACGTCATCACGGCGATCAACGAAAACTATGATAACGGCACAACTGATAACGGAGATCTCGTCTGTGATATTGAGCTTGCAGCTGAATTGATTTCGTTCTCAGCAGTTGCACGCGATGGTTCAATTGAACTCGCTTGGGCCACCGCATCGGAAAGCGACGTGCAGCGATTTGAGGTTGAACGCGCAGTCAATGGCAATTGGAGTGTCGTGGGTATTGTGAACGGACTTGGCGACAGCCCAGTCGGTCATAGCTACCGCTTTGCCGATGAGAACATCATTAACGGCACGACCTACAGCTATCGTTTGGCCGAGCTTGCCGCAAACGGCAATCGCAGCACGATGCCGAATGTTGTCCAAGTGGAAGCGGGAATTGAATCCGCATTGCCGACAGAGTTTTCACTTATGCAGAACTATCCGAATCCGTTTAACCCAAGCACGCAGATTTCGTTCTCGCTGCCTGATGCTTCGAACGTAACTTTGGCGGTGTTTGACGCACTGGGCAGGAATGTGGGCACTTTGGTGAAGGGTACGATGGCTGCAGGCACGCATAATGTCAATTTTGACGCCGCGAATTTGTCGAACGGTATCTACTTCTATCAGCTTAAGGCCGGAGAATTTTCCGCTGTCCGTAAGATGATGCTGTTGAAATAATCATCAATCAAATACGACGTAAAACGCCCGTCCGAGATTCGGACGGGCGTTTTGTTTTACAAAATTGAAGGTTACTTGCCGAGCTTTTGCGCGTACTCAGGCCAATAACTATTGTTTGGATCTTCACGTGAATAGAACGTCAAGAGACTTCTTGCCGTGGCAATGTCTCCGGTCTTTGCGACGGAGTCCACCATGCATGCTCGCGAAATCCACTTCTTCATGGTGTTTCCGTATGCGACGGTCGAATCAACGAGTAATGCTGTATCTACTAAATCACGTGCGCGCGTAAGTTCTCCGCGTTTCGCCTGTGCAGTTGCATAGTAGAATAGATTACCAGCATACTCTTTGTTGGCGCGCGCGGCTTCCATTGCATAGTATGAAGCTTCGTTTATTTTGTCTGACAGCTTGTAGGCTTCTGCCAGATTGTACAGATAGCGCGGGTTCTTGTCCGAGGCAACGGCCTTCTCCCACGCTTCGACGCGCTTGTCAAGTTCACCTGTCTTCTGATAATAGAGAGCCAGATTCTCCCAGCCGTAGCCTGAGCGCGATGCGTCTATGTTGAGCAGCGCTCTGAAATGCGCGATGGCTGAACTTTCCACTGTCTGCACAACGACGGCCGGAACGAGAATCAGCAGAATGATTGCCAACAGACTCGCGCGCAATTTAGGAAGTTGAATTGCATCAAACTCGAATTGCGAAAGTCTCCAAGCTCCGTAAAACATCGTCGGCCACAGCGCGGCGGTAACGATGTCCCAATCGCGAGCCATGCCTAAGTTCGGACTGAAGACGGCGGCGAAAAACGCGCTCGCTCCGGCGGCGAGTAGCAGGAAGTTCTCTTGATTGTTCGCGCGAACACTGCCTGATCTTCTACGCGTCAACACAAGCGCCAAAACCGCTGCTCCGCAGGCCCACCATGCGAGATTGATGAGGTCCATGAAATGCCTGACCGAGAGAAGCGCGTAACCATCCTTCACCCATAACGGCAAAAGCGGCATTACGCTGATCCACCCTCTCCATCCTTTGACATATAGATAACTGACCAAACCTATCGCAAGAAACGCAATGACAAGAATTTTCATCCGTTTGAACTGCGCAGTAGTGTCTTGCTGATCTTGATCACGCTGCTCAAAGTGCATCGTCCATAACAGATACACGAGTGCGGGCAGCATCACAATCGCCATATAGTGCATGCAGACGGCGAGCATGAATAGCAGAATCGGGATAATAGGAATGGTGCGCGGGGGTTCCATTGCTTTGAGTCCGGCTATCAGGAACAGAACCATCGCCAGCGTAACCCACGCGTAGTTCTCAACATAGCCAAAATAGGCCAGCCAACCACCGCACGACAAGATCATCAGCCAGAAGACACTCGGTTCAAACTCTTGGCGCGAACGGACAAACCGCAGGAGGATTAAAACAAGCAAGACTCCAGCTATAGCAGACAATATTCTGTAGCACCACATCGCAAGCACGCGGTACTTGAGTTGCCGCTCAACCCGAGCTTGCTGTCCGGCGCGGCCTTTCTCAACTTTGATGTCCGGTCCAACCAGCTGCATCGCGATTCGGAACGCACCTTCATGCAGCAGCATTGTGCCTGGCTCTTTTTGCGAGAAGAACCTTCCTGGTGGAATGGTCTCATTGGATTCGATCATGTCACCGACGTGCGCAAGCCGCGTCAAACAAAGTTGACCGTCTCCCAGCAAACTGCCTTGCACGCTTAGAAGTGTAAACAAAGCGAACGCTGCAATGGCCAACTGTTTTGGTTTAATTGAAATCTTGCGCAACACTTCGTGTTCGACAATTCGAATACCATATGGAGACAACAGCAGCGCCGCTAACAGTAGTAGCGGGATTGCAAGTGCAAGATGCATAAACGCAAATTGATGCGCGGCCCAAATCCGCCACTCGGGAACAAGCAGTGCAAGCACAGACAACGCCAATGTGGCCACACCGAACCACCAAATTGCCGTAATGACTCTATTGTCAACAGGCTCTTTGACGATTGGAACGATCTCTGGGACGTGCTCAGCTTTGGGCAACTTGTGCTTTGCCATGTGGTATTTTGCTTAAGGCATCGAGTCGCTCTTGCTCCACGACGCGCCTACTCTCAATAGTAAAGATGAAGAAATGCGCGAACGAAATCGTATAGACAAAAGTCCAGAACAACAGAATGTACACAAAGGGTGCGACAGCTTCGGTGCGGGACATGTGAAACAGCAATCCGCCGATGATTAACAACGTAACGAAGATATAACTTTGCGGCGTTTTCCAGAACGGCTTATGCACATGAATGGCTTTCTTGGGAGCGGGGACAAAAATCCTCACGTTGCCGAACACGCCACGCAAAACGGACGTGACATACACAGGCAACGTGTTGGCAAGCAGCCCTTGCAGCAGCACGAGATTTCGCAGCGAATAGCCGCGTAGCCGCATGTGCACATACGGAAACAGTGCAACCGCGACATACAAGGGATAAACTGAAAGATAGACGTAGTCGATTGGCCTCATCGTGGGCTGTAAATACCAATCCGCGCCGCCGACTCCGAACCTAACGAACAACAGAAGCAGCATTGGTACCGTCGCCAGATAACCAAGCGCGAGTGTCACAAAGTAATAGCCCGATGACCACAAGTAATCGATTGCAATCTTAAACGGAACGCGGTTCTTTGTCCATTGATTTTTCCATACAATTCTGGCGACCGAGGTGTTACCCGTGGCCCAGCGACGCTGTTGCTTCCAATAACCGTACACTGTCGTTGGCCCCATCCCAATTGCGTAAGCCTTGCGATGATAGAGCGACTTCCATCCTTTCGCATGCAACCAAAACGACGTCATCAAATCTTCCGATACGGTGTGCTCGTCCCATCCGCCGACGCTGTCGAGCGCGTCAATTCGCATCACAAAATTCGACCCGCAGCACAAGGCCTGCTCGTTTGCACCTTTGGCCTCCATCACCGAGTCGTACAGTAGCATCTCCTGCATCGCCGCCGCGCGAGTGGTCCACGTCTCTTCGGCATTTGCATAAAGCTGAGGGGTCTGCACAAACGCGAAACCGTCATCTTGTTCCAAGAGCGGCACGAGTTCGCGTAAGGCTTCAGGCTTGATCTCGTGATCGACATCAAAGATCGCGATGTACTTTGCGTCCCCGCGCAAACTCGGCAGTGAATCGTTTAGCGCACCGGCCTTGTGTCCGCGATTTGGAATGTCGTGCACCGACACGCCCAACTCTTCTGCAACTCGCGTGCAGGCAGCCTTGTTCTCCGGTGTGCGCGAGTTTTCAATCAGATAGGCTCGATAATTTGGGTAATCAAGCTGCTTGACGGTGCGTAAGCTACGTTCGAGAATATCCGGATCCTCGTCACAGCAGGCAATCATAATCAGCACTTCTGGAGCAGGCTCCTGCAGCGGCAACGTCGGCGGAAGTTTGTAGCGATGCGTCGCGCGCCAGCAATAGAAGATGTACAAGAGCCAATGTGACAGCACAAGCAGTTCACAACCAAGCAGAACAAATAGTCCGAACGCGTGCACGGGTTCCCAACCCGTTGCGCGCAAGCTTGCGGTGTTGGCAATTTGCGCGAGTACGTACTTCATAAACGGGATTCGCAAACCCTGCACAAAGATAAATACAATCGCCATCACAAAAAACCACGCCGTCACAGTTCGGCGCAGTGCGGGTGTACGGCGGTATTGATCAAACACCGTGTTGATCTCGGTTCGCGGTTTATAGCCCAGCATAATCAGCGCGGCCAACAGCAAAACTACGAGCGCGGTGTAAATTCCTATCGAAAGAATCATAAATTCAGGGAATCCGGTAAAAGCGGACCAAAGTCGAGGGGTACGGCTTTGCGCTCGCGCAAAGTTATCTTAAGCGGGCAAATCCAAATCCCCGTCGGATTGATGTCTTCTGTCGCATGGAGATCAACTGTGCGGACTTCCTTCCCCATGTATTGAGAAGCGGCAGCATGTTTCTATACGATTCTCGTTTGCTGTCATAAGAATCAACGACCCAGATCCGCTCCGCGCTGTTTAGTAATGGTTCAAGCGCTTTCACGGAATCTGCGCGCATTACCTGTTCCCGCAAGTGCGGTAAAAGGTAGTGACGAATCGGAACATTCGTGAACGGCGGATAAGGAATAATAATGTCATTCGAAGTGATGCGCGCAGAAAGATACTCTCCAGCCTGCCGCCACGGATCTTTGTCCACCTTAGTGTAGTAGTTCCACAGCGGATAGACCGTCAAACTCAGCAAGGCCAAAACAAACAGTTGTCTCGGTAAAGCTTGCAAGCTTGCGGATGCGGTTGCCATCAAAAATATAACTATAAGCAAACCCGGAATCGTGTAACGTAAAACAAAAACCGGTGTCACGGTCAATGAGACAATCCACGGAAGAAGCCAGAAGGAAATTCCCAATATGAACAAAAAGATGAAGCCCAACCGCAATCGTGGTTCGCTATAGAATCTGAGGGCCGCAAGCACCGATACCAGCAATAGTGCCGCCGCGCCGACATACGGGTTCATAAAGTATTTGACCGGCGCTTCAAACAGATCTCTAACAGTGGGCGACGGAATCCAGCTTGCCATCGTTTCTCCGCCCATCTTGCTGAACATCGCCGCCGCGTTTTGTGCGGTTTCCGGGATGCAGAGTAAGCACAAGAACAAGAGCGTGAGATAGAACGGTTTCGGATAACGTCCCGCGCCGCGAAACTCGCGTTCACGCCTGAACGCTAAGAAGATGAGAATTTCGCTGAAGATCAGGAAGACCGCGAAGACGTGCGTGTAATAGGCAAGCGTCGTAACGAGAATGTAACCCCACGCGAGCGGCCAGCGATGCTGGCGCATCAGCGAGAGCAACAATATGTACGAAGCCACACACAAGAACAGGAAAAGCGCGTAGGGCCGCGCTTCTTGAGAGTAGTAGATGGCAAATGGATGCACCGCGAAATACAACGCCGCGAGAATCGCACCGGTGTTCGTGAACAACTGCCGTCCGAGTGTGTACACCAACGGAATCGTCAGCGCCCCCCAAATAGCCGACCAGAACCGCAACGAGATTTCGCCCGTCCCGAAAATCAGCCCCCAAAACTTCACCCACAAATAATAGACAGGGCCTTGGGTCTCAGAATCCCAGCCAAACAGGAGGTCTCCAATGGTGTCATGGACTCGTTTGGCCGTGACAAGCTCGTCCAGCCACAGGCTCTCTTGCGCCAGTCCGTACATCCGCAGGGCAAATCCTAACAAAATGATCAGCCACAGCCAGCGCGAGTTTTCGGCTTCGGACCTTAGCACGGGCTAACCGAGTGTATGAGGAGCGCATTTGCCATATAATTTCACAAAATACAGGTTACAGCGCAGAATCTCAAGGCGGACTGTCCCGTAAATTGCAATGACAAAGGAAAATTGGTTTATTACCAAGACACAAGACCCGCGAAGCGGATCTTCTCAAGATTCATAAATTAATATTGGATAAAGGTTTAAAATGAAACTCGGATTTGTCGGGCTGGGGAAAATGGGGGGCAATATGGTCGAACGACTGTTGCGCGGAGGCCACACTTGCGTCGTCACGAACCGGTCGCAGGACTCAATTGACGCGGCAGTCTCAAAAGGAGCCATTGGCGCCAAGGATTTAGCCGATGTGGTCTCTAAGCTTGACGGCCCCAAAGTTGTCTGGCTGATGATCCCCGCCGGAGCGCCTGTCGATGAGCATATCGCCAAACTGAAAACCATGCTCAAGGCCGGCGATGTTATCGTGGATGGCGGCAACTCTAATTTTCGCGACTCAATGCGGCGTGGCGAGGACTTAAAAGCTCTTGGAATTCATTTCGTTGACTCAGGCACCTCCGGCGGCGTCTGGGGTTTGCAGGTCGGTTATTGCCTGATGGTTGGCGGTAGCGAAGAGGCCTTCAAACTGCTCGAACCGGCGCTAAAAACGCTTGCTCCCGAGAACGGCTACATGCACTGTGGCCCGGTTGGCTCAGGCCATTTTGTCAAGATGGTTCATAATGGGGTAGAATATGCCATCATGCAATCTTACGCCGAAGGGTTTGAACTCATGCATCGCGGACCGTTCCCGATTGACTTGCCCGCGGTCTCCAAACTCTGGGAAAACGGCAGCGTTGTGCGTTCGTGGTTGCTTGAACTTGCCACACTCGCACTTCAAGACGATCCAAAGCTCGAAAAAGTAAAACCGTGGGTGGCAGACTCGGGTGAAGGCCGTTGGACAGTGCACGAATGCGTGGATTACGCCGTGCCTGCTCCGACAATTGCGGCGGCGGTGTTTGCGAGATTTGCTTCGCGAGATGAAGAAGGATTTGGCTTGAGGCTTCTGAGTGCACTGCGGAATCAGTTCGGCGGTCATGCCATGAAAACAGAGAAATGACCGACGCGACTCAGAATCCGTTCCGTAGCGGGATGCTGATGGAACATCCCGCCGATGCCTGTGTGCTGATTATTTTCGGCGGCACGGGTGACTTGGCACAGCGCAAACTCTTTCCGTCGCTGGCTCATCTCGTGCGCGAAGGCAGGCTTTCGGAACAAACGCAATTCCTTTGCGTCTCGCGCAAAGACCTCGATCAGAATGCATTTCGCGACGAGGTTCTGAAGAATGCGCGCGCGCTTGCCCCGGGTTCAATTCCCGATGAAGAGTTTGCGTCGAAGTTCGCCAATCGAATATTTACCGTCACGGATGCAGCTGAAAACGGCAAGTTCGACAAACTTCGTTGGCGTTTGGGTGAAATGGCAGGAGCGGGCGGGCCGAAGAATCATTTGATCTATCTGTCTATTCCGCCGACTGGCTATGCTCCGACGATTGCCGCGCTGGGAGCAGTTGGTTTAGCCGAACCTGAGCCGGGTGCGTGGAGCAGAATCATCATCGAAAAACCGTTTGGCCGCGATTACGACAGCGCTGAAGCTCTGAATAGCTCGGCGGCGGCGGTGTTTCGTGAAGATCAGATATATCGTATCGATCACTATCTCGGCAAAGAGACCGTGCAGAATATTCTGGTCTTGCGTTTGGCCAACACCCTCTTTGAACCGATTTGGAATCATCACTACGTCGATCACGTTGCGATCACCGCCTCTGAAGCGCTCGGCGTCGAAGAGCGCGCGCAATACTACGAAGAGTCCGGTGCGCTACGCGACATGATTCAGAATCACTTGATGCAGATTCTCGCAATGGTTGCCATGGAGCGGCCCGCGAGCCTTGCCGCCGAAGCCATTCGCGATGAAAAACGCAAAGTTCTGGAATCTGTCAGACCATTTACCGAGCAGGATGTTCCGAATGTCGCGGTGCGCGCGCAATATGCCGCTGGAGCCGTTGCGGGTAAGGCGGTAGTTGGTTACCTTGATGAAAGAGGGATTAAGCCCAACTCGCGCACGGAAACATACGCGGCGCTAAAACTGCACATTGACAATTGGCGCTGGAGCGGCGTGCCGTTCTATTTGCGCACGGGAAAACGCTTGGCCAAGCGCGTCACCGAAGTCGCGATTGTATTTCGCAAAGTTCCGCACATGGTGTTTGCGCAATCTCCGGTGGACAGGCTTGAACAAAATGTGTTGGCGATTCGCATTCAACCCAACGAAGGCATCAGCCTCAAGTTTGAAGCTAAACTGCCCGGCCACGCGCTCCATGTGCGGCCCGTCGAAATGGACTTTCGTTACGGAACATCATTCGGCGGAAGACTTTCCGACGCCTATGAACGCTTATTGCTCGATGCGATGATCGGAGATCAAACACTCTTTGCCCGACGCGATTCAGTTGAAGAGGGTTGGCGGATTGTGCAGCCTGTGCTGAATGCGTGGGCCAACGACAAAAGCGATCCGCTTCCACAATATGTTGCCGGAAGCTGGGGTCCCTCGGAAGCGGATGTACTGCTCGCCGCACACAACCATCGCTGGAGAAAATTGTGAGCGGCCCAAACTTGATGACACCGCTTGCTCCACCGCAAGAGGTGGACATTGATAAAATCGAGCAGGAGCTTGAATCGCTTTGGCGTGAAGCAGAGTCTGCCGATCATCCAATCACACGCGCGACCGCGTTCAATCTCGTGCTCGTATGCGACCACGGAGCAGAAGAAGACGCTCGCGAGCTGATTCCTGAACTCGCGCTTGTGCACCCGACGCGCACAATTTTGGTCGTGCTAAATGAATCCGCACCGTCAGCCCAACGCGCGTGGGTAACCGCGCACTGCCGTAAACTCGAAGGCGAGAATCGCCAGATCTGTTCTGAGGCCATCATCGTCGAAATTGACGGTGAATCTTCGTTGCGCGCGTCTTCGTTGATTCACTCTCTCTCGCTCGGCAGTTTGGCAACAGCGATTGTGTGGCATCAATCATTGCCGCTGGATCACGCTTTGCTCAAGAGTCTTGCGAGGAGCAGTGAACGCGTCATCACCTGCGCAACGGATGATCTTGCTCCGGCCTCTACATTGAAACAGTGGCTCGAACTTTACGAAAGTGTGCCACAAGAGTGTGTCGTGACCGATTTGTTGTGGGCAGAACTCTCCGGTTGGCGCGGCGCAGTCGCTGAACTTTTTGATCAAGGATCGAATATCGCGACTCTCAAAGAGGTGCGCATTCACTCCTCCGGCGACAAAATGACCTGCGGTGCGCTGTTGTGCGCAGCCTGGATTGCCTCGACGCTCGAATGGAAATTCCAAAGCGTCTCACTGTTCGGCAGCCATCCGGTTATTGCGTGTGACGGCGAACGCAATATCGTGTTTTATCCCGAAGGCGGCGCAGTGCCTCCGGGAATCGAGTTCATCTTTTCAAATAACGAGTGCAGCTCTGTGAAGCAAGCCGGCAATCACTTCTCGTTAACGTGTGGAGATGTTAAGCGCGTCGCACCGCTGCGTCAAGCGGATACGCTCGCGCTCTTAACCCACGAACTTCACGCATGGGGCCGCGATCCTCGCATGGATAAAAGCGTGCGCATGGCTCACGACTGGTTGCCGGAGTTACTCTTTTCATGAACCCTGAAATCATCTATTGCGAGTTCCCCGACGACGTCGCCGAAGCGGCGGCGGCACTCTTGCACGAGCTTCAAGAAGAAGCAATCGCCGAGCGCGGCGTGTTTCGCATTGCGCTATCCGGCGGTTCGACTCCTGCTTTGCTGTTCAAACTGCTTGCAAGCGCAGAGTGGAGAGATGAGATGGACTTTGCCAATTGGGAAGTTTATTGGGTTGACGAACGCGCAGTTCCTCCAACACACAAAGACTCCAATTACAAACTCGCCAATGATCTCTTATTAAGCAAAGTGGTAATAGGCGAGGTCTTTCGCATGATCGGCGAACATGCTGATTTACACGAAGCCGCCAACGAATACGCACGCACGCTTAAGAGCCGCTTCATTCCCGAATCAGTTTCGTTCGATGCAGTCTTGCTTGGAATGGGAGCAGATGGTCACACCGCATCGTTGTTTCCCGGCACCCCGGTTTTGGAATCGGGAGCATTAGTCGAAGCGGTTGAAATCCCGGGCAACGCGATTCCCAAACGCTTGACTCTAACTCTTCGCATCATCAACAGCGCACGCGCCGCAATCTTCTTGGTCACAGGCGAAGAGAAAGCCGCACGCTTACGCGAAGTCTTAATCGACAACAACTACAAATACCCTGCAACAAGAATTGAACCCCGCGAAGGCCGCTTAATTTGGATTATCGACGAAGATGCCGCCAGCGAATTGAACGAATAACGCAATATAAAGTTCACTAATGCAAAACGGGCGACCCATCAGGTCGCCCGTTTCCTATTTCTAATTTCATACTTCCTATTTAAACAGGAAATACACTCCCGCAAAGGGTCGAATCTGCACGTCTTCACCGTCCGGCAAATATGCCTTAACGCCCGCATTGACTTGCAAAATGTCGATGTCCAATTGAAGGGAACCATCGAGCATTGGCGCCTCAATGTAGGGGAAGAAAAGTGTCTCCACTCTGTCTTTATAAGTGTCGTTGTCAAACGTCGCGTTAAGGATATTATTCTGCGCACCTACCTCAAGACGTAATCGTTGGCTCTTGCTACTCATGACAGTCCAGCGTAACGCAATCGTCTGATAGAAGACACTTGCGGAAATAGAGTTGACTTCCGGCAAATCTGGGACTTCGTCGGAACTTACAACTTTACTACCAAATGATATTCCTGAATTGGAATGCACGCCTGCACCGGCAGTGATTTGAGTTTGATCCGAAAACTTGTAGTTCAGATTGCCACTTACTTCAAATGCGCTTTTGAGTTTCCATTCCCAAAATTGGTTCTCAACTGAGAATTGTTCAGGCGAAGTTTCCTGCCACATTAGATAGCGGCTGTCATCTGGACCAGGCCATATCGCCGCAAGTCGCATCCAAAGACCAACTCTCTTTCCTGCTCCATACGGTGCTAACTTATCGACGCCAAATTTTGTAGCAAGTTCGTAATGCCCGAGATCTTGTGCGGCAGGCTCATTGAAGTATTTCCCAATCTTCTCATCATCCCAACCCGCCCTCACGCGATCCCAAAACAAATTGTCCTGAAACAGAGTGCGAATGCCCACGAAGGCAAACAGCGAACGATCCCACGCGGGGATGTACATCAATTCCGCCGACGTGCCTAAAAATCTTGCCGTCAAAGTATCGCTTGTCCACGGCGCAAGTTCGGCGGTGAAACGCAAACCGATGCGCGAATTTACCTCTTGCCGCCCGGCAACCCATCTGTCCCACACGCCAAATTCCCACTCATTACCCGCCGCAAACGCAAGTCGGCCGCGCGACGCTTCACGCTGTGACATCGAGTAGCCGCCGCCCAGCATACCCAGCGCTTCGCGGTAAAACAAATTGCGCGGCTGTTCAAGCAGTTCGCTGGGCACATACACCGTATCTCGAATGATTATCGGATCTTTTTCGACTGTGACGATTTCCGGCACGAACACCGTGTCATGAATGAACACCGTTACCGTGTCAAACCGCGACGGCTCCAGTCTGGGAAAACTCACGCGCGTCGAATCAAAATTCCATAATCTGATTTGCGCGCCGCTGTTCGTGAATTTGAAATAGCCTTCGATTGTGGCACCGCGGTAGCCGCGCGCGAGTCGCTCTTGCAATCCCGCGAGTATGCCGTAACCTAATGCTTTGCCGCCGCGACTACTTATCGCAACCGAATCAAACACCGTGTGGTATTGACGGTTTTCATATATTTCTGCATTGGCCGGCAGTCTGAACGAACGTAAGAGCGAATCGAGCCGCTCGCTAATCGGTTCAAGCCGGAGCACACGCCCCGTCGGATAGAGCACGACCGCATCGTTCTGATCGAAACCGTCACTTAGCAGGTCGGTGATCATCACGCGCTCAATCGTCTCGTTGCCCAAGAACAACTCATCGCGCAAGACTTGAATTTCTCGCGCGTCTGTGACATTCTGTTGTGTCACGACCTTAAAGTCCACTTCTGCAAACACATTCATCGTCATCGCCGCAAGCGCGGCCCATAGCCATCTCATGTGCTTCACTTATTGTCCCCCTAACAGGGCTTGATATTTCTTCATCTGCTCCCACTGCCCCTTCGAGCGATAGGAGGTTACCAATATCTCGTATGCTGCCTTGCGCTGCTCCGGCGTTAATGGAAACGTCAGCGCACGTTCAGCTTGCTCAATCGATTGCGCTAAATCGTTAGCCGCAATCTGAGCAATCGCAACAAATCCGCCGCCCTGCCCTTCCCATTGCACCTTTGTGCTATTCAAAAAATACTCGAGCGCGCCGCGTCTGTCGTTGTTGGCCACAAGCTCCTGCCCGTAAGCATAAAGCATCTTGCCATAGCTCTCTTTATAATCCTTGGGGCACTCTTCGCCCAAGCGATTCACAACCTCGCCAAGCCGCTGAATGCCCTCAGTTTTGTTGGCATAGTTATATGTTACCAGCGACAATCTCCACGTTAGAAAGTCACGCGCCTTCACCGTACGTGCGGATGAAATTCCACCAAGATAGGCCTCACGCGCGCCATTCCAATCTTCATTGGTTTCAGCAGCATAGGCCGCATCACGATACTCCGCCGCCGCAATGCCACCGTTGTCCCAATTTATCCAATCAATCGTCTTTTGAATCTCGGCGGAATCTTCGGGCGTCGAATACGATTGCGCAAGCGTAAACATCTTCAGAGCGTTTTGATCCTGATAGGTTTTCAAATACGCTTCACCGAGATACAAGCGGTAGTTATTGGGAATTGAATCAGTCGAACCTGTTACAAGTTCACGAATGCGCATCGCCTGATCAAATCCCGTCACCGCCTTGTCGTATTGTTTTGCCGAATAAGCGGCGTAGCCATAAGCAAACCAAAGATTGTCTTCGCCCTGACGTTCGTTTAATATCTCGCGATAGAGCGGCAGTGACTTATCCCACTCTTCCATTCTATCATATGTTGCCACGAGCCACAATTGCAGCTCTTTCATCTCGGGTTGCTTGGTATAGGCCTTCTCGAAATTCTTCGCAGCGGATTTGAACGCCGACATCGCGCGCTTGCGCGTATCCTGCTCTTTGGAAGATTTTGTCGTGTCACCCATCGCCTGCCCGATCAAGCCAAACACCCCGCCGCGCGATTTCATCGTGGTGTCGGTCCCCGCCACGCGCATTGCATTGGCCTCTTTCAAAAACTCTTCACCTGCCGCAAAATCCTCTTTGCCGTGTTCAAACAGCGAGGTCGCCTGCTCTTCGGTTTTCTCTTCCCCGAACAGCCAATTTCGCCAACGAATCCGCTTCCGAATTTTTCGCATCCTTTTGCGCAAACGCCAACGTGCTCATAGTCATAGCTGCGAGCCAAAGGATGGTTATTTGTAGTCTATTCATCATACATCATCCCAAATTCATCATATTTTCTTAGCCCTAAGTTTCCCCACTCATCCTCGGAACCCTCTTCCTTTTGGCCGAGTTATATCGTCAATACAAACCCGGTAAACCTTTGATATAACAAGTAATATAGCATCGTTTGAAGGAACTGTCAACACTCTCTGACCCATTTGCGAAAGCTCAATAAAATTCCTCTGCCAACTGGGCATTTGTTTCCTCCTCGCAACCTCCTGTTCTGTATAGCTAATCTGGGGAAATCAAGTAACTCATCTTGACAATCGCTAACGGAATCCTTAACTTATTAAGTTCAAAAGACAAAGCACCATTTCACCCACGCAAAACCATGTTCTCCCGCAGACTGATTTCCACCGTAATCCTGTCGTTATTTGCCACCATGTGGCTGGTCGGCTGTCAAGGCCCCGATGCACAGGCTCAAAAACTCTTTGCCGATCACAAGTACCAAGAGGTAATCGACAAGTTCCCGGATTCGCAGATGGCCCGCCGCGCCCGCTCGATGATTGCCGAAGAGCTGCTTGGCGCCGGCAAGTATCAGGAGGTCATCGAAAAGTACCCGGACACACGGGCGGCGATGATGGCGAAGGATGAGAAGGCAAGAGCGCTTTTCAATGAGAAAAAGTACGACGATCTGATTGCCCAATTCCCGAACTCGCCATTGGCCAACGACGCCAAGAATATGCAGGCAGAGGAATTGTACAACAAGGGCGCATTTGACGAGCTGATCGCCAAATTCCCCAAAACTCCGAAGGGCAAGGAAGTCCTTGAAGCTCGCGCGACCGCCGAGTTTGACGCCGCGAAGAAGATGAAGGGTGACAAGCAGATTGCAGCCCTCGAGAGCATAATGCGCGCCTATACCGAGACGGCGGCCTACAAAGACGCCGCGAACCTGCTACGTGAGGTCCGCAAGAAATAGCTCAAATTAATAGCTTCCTATTTCCAATTTCCTATTTTCCGCCCATGAGACCTCGCCTTACGCACATCATTACTCTTCTATCCCTGCTCTTACTGCTGGGCTGTGCGACTCCAGCCGAGCGCGCCGAAAATCTGTATAAAGAGGGGAAATTTGAAGAGGTCATGTCGCGCTACCCGCAAGCACCGGCGGCACAAAAGGCCAAAGAAGCCCTGGCTACCAAGCTTTTGAAGGACGGCGCGTACGAGCGTGTCATGACCGAATTCAAGGATACGCCGATGGCCTTCGAGGCCCGCGTGCGCTATGCCGAGAAGATTTTGGCTGAAGGGAAGTTTGAAGAGGTTATGCAGAAGTACGATGACACTCCGGCTGCCATCAAGGCTCGTGAACTGGCTGCACAGGCGCTCTACGATGCCGGACGTATCACTGAAGCGGCTCGGGAATATCCCCAGACTCCGGCGGGATCACGCGCGCGTGATGAGCTGGCTCGGGCCGAATTCGAGCGCATTATGACCTACAAGAGCCCGGAAGAGCGCCGCAAAGCATTGGAAGATTTTGTCACAAGTTCTGTTTATGCAGGCACAGGCCCATCCGCCCAAGCCCAAATTGAACTCGCCAAGCTGGACGGCCTAAAACTCCCGGGCAATTACTAAGCAATAGATAGAATTTAAAAGGCGGCCCACTGGCCGCCTTTTTTCTAACCACCCATGCCCTCCGCTCAAATCAACCTCACCGCTCTCAAGCACAACTTCGAAGCCCTCGCCCAACGCGTTGCTCCCAAGGGCGTGCTCGCAGTTGTTAAGTGGGATGCCTACGGTCACGGCTTGGAGCAGTGCGCCCGCGTGCTGAACGACGCAAGCGCGTGGGGATTTGGGGTGAGTCTTCCCGCCGACGGCGTGAAATTGCGGCAGATAGGAATCACCAAGCCGATTCTCGTGATGACCGATTGGGTCGGCAAAGCCGTAAAGCAATTCACCAAGTACGACTTGTCTTTTGCCGCAACCTCATGGTACAAAGTCGAGTATCTTGATTCGCTCTCAAAGAAAACCGGCAAAGCTATCTCAACTCATCTAAAGTTCGACACCGGCTTAGGCCGCGTGGGGATTCACCATTCGCTTTATCGTAAGACACTCGGCGCGCTAAAAAGCTTGCATCACTTGAAGCTTGATGCAATTTACTCGCATCTTGCCTATGGTGGCCCAAAAGATCGAGAGCGCGGCTTAGAGCAAATCAAAGTCTTCAACGAGATTCTTAAACATGCAAAAACCGTTGGCATCACACCAACGGTTACACATTTGGCAAACTCTGCCGCAGCTCTTGCCCTACCTGAAGTCCCGGGAGATCTGGTCAGAACAGGGATTGCATTGTACGGTCAACCACCCTCACCCACCGTGGCCGACATGCTCCCCCTTGAACCCGTGATGACTCTGAGTGGAAATATCTTGAACGTCCGCAAGGTCAAACGCGGTCACGGTTTCCCCAGCTCGCATTTTTGGAAAGCTCCCTATGACGGCTGGGGCGTTGAAATCGATTTAGGCTACTCAACAGGCTACCCGCGCACAATGGTCAACGAAGCTAGCATTCTCTATCACGGAAAACGCTATCCGTTAGTCGGAATGATGAGCGAAGACAAATCATACACCTTCATCACCGGAGAAAAACCCGCAGCAGGAGAAGAAATCGTCTTCTGGGGCCAACAAGAGAACGAACGCATCTATTTGTACGAACTCTCTCCGCTCATTGACGCTCTCCCCTACGAACTAACGACATGGCTAAGCAATAATGTCGAGCGTTCTTATTCTGATTCCAACCCAATCCTCTGAGGGGGCAAGGGGGTAAACTCCCAGACTACACGGCACTCTCAAGCGCACGCGTCAGCGCAAAACCCGCTTAACAAGCGGCTATAGTTCCCCATCACTTCCAAGCTCCACCGCCAGCGCAGCCTCTTCTGTATCGTCAATTCGATCGACGTTAACCATCACCGTGCCGCTTTCATCAACATGAAAAATCGAAACAAACCTGCGCCCGAATTCAATTTCGTCAAACCGGTAAGAATTGCGGACGTGCACGGATTGCGAGAATGTATCGTCAAACCCGCGCACGATTATCATCACTTCCGCCTGCCGCCGTTTCAGTTCATCCAGATCAAGCCCCCACAAGGGGCTTGCGTCGTCTATGGGATGCACAATCGTCCACGGCAACGGGAAGAAGAAAATGGACGGGCGTTCTAATGTGAGCGGAGCATAGCGGCGAGTCTTGCGGCCATTCACGTCATCCACCCACGAGAAGATTGCGCTGGCCGAGAGATCAATCATCACATTCCCACGCTGGTTCACGATGCGGAACATCAGCGCGGTTTTGTCTTGGTATGGAGCGACAATGGCGCTCTTGGAAAATAAAATTCTCGCGGTGGGACGCGAGAATCTGGAGAAAAGCAATCCGGTTGCTAGCGCAAACGCCAGCAATCCCGTCAATGCCTCAACCGAAGATACGATTCCTCCTGCAATATCTCGTGGAGCAATTGCGCCGTAACCCACGGAGCTAAAAGTCTGCACGCTGAAAAAGAAATCGTACATGAATTCTTCGGCCCGCCCGCACTCCGGCAAACCTTGCAGATGCGCACGTCCGATAACCCAATAGACAACTGCGAACAATAAATTGATGCCGAGCAAGAAGCCCCCCAACAAAGTCAGGAATCGTTCCCACGAGCAGGTAATCAGATACTGATACGCATGCAGCCCTTCATAACGCCTGCCAAATCGCCGCACATTGAAACTGCCGTCGTGCTCAATCGCGCGACGTAAATCTCCATCGAGCTTTTGCGACAGCCCCGGATCAAATCCCGGCGAGTGAAATTTACTTTTGTGATTGGCCATGCGGTTCGTGGGCTACGCTTTCACCTTATAGCCCGCACCCTCAACTGCCGCAGCAAGCACTTCCCGATCTACATTCTCGCCCAGTACCACGGCAGTTCCCTTGTCCAGAGAAACTTCACAGCTCGTGACACCCGCGACTTTTTCCAGCGAATCTTTCACATTCTTTACACAATGCGAGCAATTCAGGCCTTCGATATTCAGTTGCAATTCGTTATTCATAGCCTTCGGTGCGGCACCATACCGCCGTTTAAGTTTATAGAAAAAGTGCCGTAGCAAAAAGAAACTAAGCGCAGCCATCGTGGCATAGTGCCACCATGCCGCACCATGATCGTGCATGTGCTCAGGCATAGTGATGGTTAACGAAGTGTTCGCCAACAGATAGTCCAGCCCAAGACCAAACACCAGCGCAAAGACCGCTATCGAAGCAAGATAAACTGCCAGCACTTTCGACCCCAAAGCCCGCGCAATCACGACCATCGTAGCGGCATTCGTTGCGGGGCCTGTCATCAAAAACACAAACGCCGCACCCGCTGAAATTCCTTTGGTCATCAGCACGGCGGCGATCGGTACACTCGCAGTCGAACAGACATATAGGGGCAATCCGATGGCCATCATCACCAGCATCGCCCCGATGCCGTTGCCCATGTTCCCTGCAAAAAAATCATCCGGAATCACCGCTGAGATAACTCCGGCAATCAAGATGCCGATCACAAGCCAAAACGCAATATCGCCAAGCAATTCTCTGAAGGCGAAGTGATAGGCGTCGGCGAATTTCTGTCCAATAGATTTCTTCGCATCTGCTTCGGCCAGAGCGTCTTCCGAGTGCATATGGTGTTTCATCCACTCGTCTTCGCGGGCACCCGGTTTCACAAGAATCACGGCCAGACCGCCCAGCACACCGCTGATGAAGGCTGCGAGTGGCCGGAAGATCGCCATCGCCCAGCCAAAGAACCCGTACGTCACCAATATTGAATCCACTCCCGTTTGTGGAGTTGAAATCAGGAACGACACAGTCGCCGCACGGGACGCCCCACGCTTTCGCAGACCCACACCCGTTGGAATGACACCACATGAGCACAGCGGCATCGGCACGCCCAAAACCGCCGCCTTGAACGATGAGATTAAGTTCTCACCTCCCAAATGTCGGCCCACGGCCTTGCGCGGCACAAAGGCATGAAGCACTCCAGCCAAAGTGAACCCAAGCATTAGATACGGCGCCATCTCCAAGTACAGCGCCCAAGTTTCTTTGAAATAGTCAGCTATCAATCCAAATGTCCTTTCCCTCGTAAATCCCCCGAATGCAAGCTCGCTTCCAAGATAAGCTCTCGTTATCGTAAATACAACTCCTGCCAACAGTTTGGCTCAGCTCCCGTTGCACCTCAGTCCGAAATTTGTTATATTTCACAGTTAATCTATTAATTCCAGAAGTCTGCCCGTGTCCGCTTTCCTCTCCCGCCTTAAAGCCTCGATTGACCGATCCGGTTCCCCGCTGTGCGTGGGACTCGATCCCGACCCGGCAAAAATCCCGGCCAAGTTCGGTCGCGGAGCCGAGGGCGCAACCAAGTTTCTGGAAGAGATCATCATTGCTTTGTGGCCGAAGGTAGCGGCCTTCAAGCCCAACACCGCCTTCTTTGAAGCCTACGGCTCAGGCGGGTGGCTCGCACTCGAACGCCTCCGTATTACCTGTCCAAGCGATGTAATCTGGCTGATTGATGCCAAGCGCGGGGACATTGAGCACACCAATGATGCTTACGCCCGCGCCATCTTCGAAAGCCTCGGCGCTGACGCCGTCACTGTTCAACCTTATCTTGGAATGGCAGCCTTGGAACCCTTTTGGCGCCACGCCGACAAAGGCGTATTTGTCCTTTGTGCAACATCCAATGCCAGTGCCTCACTCATACAAGAGCTACCGGTCGGCGAACGCAAGCTCTACCAAGAGATCGCTCACCAAGTCAAAGCCGCCAATCTAAACGGCAACATGGGCTTGGTCGTCGGTACAACTAAGCCCGAGGCTCTTGACCACATTCTTGGATTCGCACCTGAGCTTCCCTTGCTCTTGCCCGGCAGCGGAGCACAAGGCGGCAGCACCGACGTCATGCAAAAAGTTAAAGTATCCGGCGGCATAGCCTTGCTAAATGTCTCGCGCAGTGTTCTCTACGCTTCGAGCGGCGACGATTGCATCAAAGCGGCAGTGAAGGAAGTTGAGAAATTAAAGGCCGCGCTTGACAAGACGGACTCGGTTTAGAGCAGCAGGAACTTTTGACAACAACTCACCTCAACAAAGTCGCTTCTGTCACACTTCTCTTCTGGATCATGAAGATATGTGCGACGACGCTCGGCGAAACTGCTGGCGACTTGCTCTCTATGACGATGGATGTCGGGTATGCATATAGCTCGCTGATTCTGATTGGGTTCTTTCTCGTCACTCTGTTCTTTCAGTTGGAAACGGACAGATACCGGCCATTCTTGTATTGGTCTGTGATAGTTTCGACGAGCACGGCGGGTACAACCATGTCAGATTACATGGACAGGACACTCGGCTTAGGTTACATGCTCGGCTCCGCAATTCTTGTTATTTGTTTAATCATAATTCTGGCCGTTTGGTATCGCGTGGAAGGCCACCTGAAAGTCGACCACATCAGCTCACGGCGGCCCGAGACCTTCTATTGGATTGCCATATTGTTCTCAAATACGCTGGGAACGGCTGTCGGTGATTTTCTCGCTGATGATTCGGGGCTTGGCTTCATGGGCGGCGCCGTTCTGATCGGGAGTCTTATCGCGTTAATCGCGCTCGCCTACTACTTCACAAAGATAAACCGTGTTGTCTTGTTCTGGATTGCGTTCGTATTAACGCGACCCTTTGGTGCAGACTTTGGCGACCTGTTAACCAAAACACCTGCAAAAGGCGGATTGGATTTCGGAACCGTCGGTTCATCGGCGGTGCTTGCTTCGATTTTGATCGCCCTTGTGATCTACACCTCGTTACGGCCTGAACCAAGTAGACTCCCGGCCTAACTTTTCGGAGAAACTCCCATGTTCTGCACAAAATGCGGCGCACAATTAACGGACGATGCAAAATTCTGCGCGGCTTGCGGTACTCCCGCAGGTCAAGCCCCTCAGCCGCAATCGCAGATTCTACCGCAACCGTCACTGACTCAGGCCGCCGAAAAGAAATATCGCTATGCCGGGTTTTGGATTCGCTTTCTTGCGCATCTCATTGATCAGATTGTAATCTCGATCGTCGGATTTGTGTTCTTCATCATCGCACTTGTGTTCACGGCCGGCAGTGTGGTTTCGCTATCTGACTTGGAAGACATAGACAACCTTGATCCGGCAGTGATTCTCGGTCTCATTGGCGGCTGGGTGATTTTTATCATCGTCACCTCGGTTGCACAATGGCTTTACTATGCCTTCATGGAAAGCTCTGCCTCGCGCGGCACGTTGGGCAAGATGGCTCTTGGTCTGCAAGTCATTGGCCGCGATGGTGAGACGATTAACTTTGCCCGCGCATCGGGCCGTTACTTCGCCAAATTTCTTTCCGCGATGATTTTGATGGTCGGTTACATCATGGCCGGATTCACCGCCAAGAAACAGGGTTTGCACGACATTCTCGCCGACACCTACGTCGTCAAGCAGCGTGATTCGCTTGACTATGAATAACTTGATACCGTCTCCGAATACTAAAAAGATTATGAACCAAGAACACGCACTCGAAATGCTTCGGGAATGCGGCGCTTTTCTCGAAGGTCACTTTCTGCTCTCGAGCGGAAGGCATAGTAATGTTTACATTGAGAAGTTTCGTTTGCTCGAACGCCCCGAGCTGACGGAACAATTTGGCCATGCCATCGCCGATCACTTCCGCATCTCAAATCCTGACCTCGTCGTAGGTCCCTTGACAGGCGGAGTATTGGTCGCCCACGAAGTCGGCAAGAATCTCGGCTGCCCTATCGCCTTCCCTGAACGTATTGATGGGCGCATGGAATGGCGGCGCGGATTTGTCATCGAACCTGAACAGCGCGTGCTCATCTGCGAAGATGTCATCACAACAGGTCTCTCAGTTGGTGAAGTCAAAGAAGCCGTCGAACGCGAAGGCGGCGTCATCATCGGCATCGCCACATTGATCCAGCGCGGTGAAGTGCACCTTTCACCGAGTCCGTATGCGGTCGTCAAATTGAGTCTGGATACATTCACTCCCGAGACCTGTCCGCAATGTGCTAAAGGCGTTCCGCTTGCCAAGCGCGGTAGCAGAGTAGCCGTTTAGTTCTGTCATGCACTGTACTATTTGCGGCAACACCCTCACCGCGAATTCAAATTTCTGCGCAAAATGCGGCTCGAGTATTGGCAGCGACCGACCGGTCGTGGTCGTTCAGCCACCGCCTGAACGCTTGTGGCATCCGGGCATTGCCGCTGTCTTGAGCTTCTTCTTTCCCGCTGTCGGCCAAATCTATCGCGGCAAAATTTTTCGCGGCCTGCTCTGGATGGCCGCCGTTGCAGTCGGTTATTGGTTACTAATTGTCCCCGGATTAATTTTGCATCTTCTCTGCATCATCGCGGCTTATACAGGCAATCCGTACAAAAGATAGTGGAGTCCGAACATGTTCTGCCCCCATTGTTCCAAACCGAATCCTGACGACGCGCAGTATTGCCAAAACTGCGGTCGTGAATTGCCGACAATCGCTCCGCAAGCGAATCCGGCTACGCACGGACTCAATGTCGCACCTGTTCAATACGCCGGCTTCTGGCGGCGCGTGCTCGCATCGCTTATTGACGGTATTCTGCTTTCAATTGTCACTGGTAGCTTCACCTGGACCGTGGACTTCGATGATTTCAAAATCACCTATGGTCTTGGCATCATTGTGCAGTGGCTCTATTTCGCTTTGATGGAAAGCTCAAACCGTCAAGCCACGCTCGGCAAAATTGCCATCGGCTTAGTCGTCACCGATGAAAATTATCAACGCATCAACTTCGGTCAAGCTTCAGGCCGCTTCTTTGGCAAATTCCTGTCGGCAATTATTCTTGGCATTGGTTTCATGATGGCCGGTTTCACTCAAAAGAAACAAGCCCTCCACGACGTGTTAGCCGACACATTGGTCCTGCAGAAGTAGAGCGAATGTAGCGGCTGCCCCTGTGGCTGCCGAACAGCCTTTCTTTCAGCTTCAAAATTTTCGTGCAACTTTCTATACTCGCCTCAGGTTCTAAAGCCAACGCCCTTCTTCTGCGCGAAGGTGAAACCCGCATCCTCATCGATGCGGGTTTAGGCATTCGCGGATTGATTTTCGCGTTGCAGCAAATTGGCGAGCAGCCGCAAAACATCAATGCGGTCTTCATTACGCACGAGCACACAGATCACACGCGCGGCCTTGACAGTTTATTGAAAAAGGCTCCGATCCCTGTTTATGCTGCCGCCGGAACGCTCAAAGCTCTCTCCCCCGGCTTCATGCGGATGCAAAAAGCCTTTCCGATTAACGGTCATGCGGTCGATGTTGGGCCTTTCAATGTACGCGCCTTTCCGATTCTCCATGATGCCGCTGAACCCGTTGCCTATCAAATTCATGTCGGCCACGAAATTGTCACCGTGGCAACAGACTTGGGCGAAGTTCCCGAGAACTTGCATCAAGCCTTCACGGAATCCACCGTTGCCGTAATCGAGAGCAATCACGATGAAGAAATGCTCCGTACTGGCTCATATCCCCAACTCTTGAAGATCCGTATCGCGGGCAGTACGGGCCACTTGTCCAATCGTCAAACGGCCAACGTCTTGCGCGATTGCAATTCCAAGAGCTTGAAACATGTCGTGCTCGCACACATGTCCGAGGAAAACAATCATCCGATGCTCGCACACGATTGTGCACGCACCGCTCTCGACAATCCCGAGATTCCCGTCCACCTGACCGCACAACGTACCGTTGGTCCGGTGTTGACTTTATCTTAGCACTTCGATCTTTCAAGGATGAAAATGTTAAAGAACGTATTTATAGTAGTGATGGTAGTTTTTGGTCCCCTGTTGAATATCCTTTGCGCTCAAGACTTTACCTCTTACTTCACAGGAAACATGTTCAATCGGCAAACCTCGCCTGAAGGCGGCGTTTGCATGATGGGTGGTGGCGTCGAGCATGACGAAGCGATGCGGTGGTTCTTGATGCGAGCGGACAGTGGAGATGTTTTGGTTCTGCGAGCGAGTGGGGAAGATGGGTATAATAGTTATATGTACTCCGAGTTAGGAGTAACGGTCAATTCAGTCGAGACTATTGTGTTCAATAATGCGAACGCCTCGAACGCGCCCTATGTACTCAACAAAATCAGGCAAGCGGAGGCGATTTGGTTTGCGGGCGGCGACCAATGGGACTACGTGAGCTATTGGCGAAATACTCCGGTTGACAGCCTGATCAACGACGCAATTGCCAACCGCAATATCGTGATCGGCGGAACAAGCGCTGGCATGGCCATACTCGGGAAGTATTACTTTACCAGTCAAAACGGCACAATTACCTCCCCGGAAGCCTTAAGTAACCCGTACAATCCTTTGGTAACAATGGATTCGACACATTTCCTTGACATTGAATACATGCACGATGTCGTAACGGACACGCACTATAACACTCGCGACAGAGACGGGCGGCATGTCGTTTTCCTTGCCCGAGTTTTGACAGACTTTGGCATCGCGCCACGAGGCATCGCCTGTGATGAGAATGCGGCGGTTTGCTTGGATGAAAGCGGCTTAGCCAGAGTTTTTGGCAACTATCCGGATTTTCAAGAGGCCGCTTACTTCCTGCAGACAAACTGCGAGTTGGAAGATGTTGCGCCCGAAAATTGTTCTCCGGCGCAACCTTTGAATTGGAATTTGGGAGGGGCTGCTATCCGCGTGTGCAAAATTTACGGAACTGACTTCGGCAACAGCTCGTTTGATCTTTTGGAATGGGAGTTAAGCTCTGGTGGCGAGTGGGAGAACTGGTATGTCGAAGATGGTATTCTGACTCAAACGGACGGAACACAAATCGACTGCAACGTGTCGTCCGTAGAGGACCAAACCACGCCCGCTCCAAGTCATTTTCAACTTGTAAAGACCTTCCCCAATCCGTTTAATCCATCGACAACGATTCAATTTGAGCTGTCGCGTGCCGCGCATGTTCAGCTAACAGCCTACGACATTCAAGGCCGCCAAGTCGCGCAGCTCGTGAACGGTTTGCTGAATTCAGGTACTCACAATGTGACCTGGGATTGCACCTCCTGCTCATCGGGAATCTATCTGATTGAGCTGAGCAGTGAAGGTCAATTGCAAGTCGAGAAGGCCATGCTGCTGCGCTAAACAGAATCGAAACGTTTGACATTCATTCACATTTCACATATGTCCCACAAGGAAAGCAAAATGAAATCTCTTTTGATCGTACTGATTGCCGCAGGTGTTGCATTCGCAGGCTGCGGCGGCGGTGATAAGGCCGCCGTCAAAGACGCAAGCAAGATCGAGCCGAAAAAGACCGAAGTCAAAAACACTCAGGAGCAAGCGAAACCCGTGTCCGATACACCGAAACTCGAAAAATGGCCGGCCGATTACCCCGTCACAGGTGATAGCGTTGCCGTGATTGAAATTGAACAAGAAGGCGGCCCCATCAAGGGCACAATCGTCGCTGAATTTTATCCCGATAAGGCTCCCAACCACGTGCGTAATTTCAAGTGGCTGGCCGATCACAACTATTATGACGGCGTGATTTTCCATCGCGTCATCAAGGGCTTCATGATTCAAGGCGGCGATCCCACCGGCACGGGCCAAGGCGGTCCGGGTTGGACGGTGAATGCTGAGTTCAACGATCGCAAGCATGAGCCGGGCACGCTTTCTATGGCCCGCACTCCTGATCCGAACAGCGCCGGTTCGCAATTCTTCATCTGCCACGTCGCCACGCCGCATCTTGACAATCAATATACCGTCTTCGGTAAGACCATCAAGGGCATGGAACTCGTGAATCAGATCGCCGAGACTCCGGTTCAAGGCTCCACCCCGCTTGCCAAGATCAAGATGAAATCCGTCAAGATCGTCAGCCGCGCCCAAGCCGGCCTGTAAGAATATCAATGTAGGGGCGGATGGCAATCCGCCCGCACTTTGCTGACAACAAAAAACAGCCGCACGGATTTCCATGCGGCTGTTTTATATCTGTAATTGAATTGGAAACTTCCAACCAAATCAGTCATTCTTCTCCGCTTGATACTCCGGCGGCAATTTGTGCTCTTTCAAACATTGCAAAACATCCCTTGCCCATTTCATCGAGCAGTCGACGTTGCAGGGCGAAAGTCCACTTTGGGAGAACAGCGGCTCTCGCACTTCGGATCCAGAAAACCTGATTCCATGGTGATCTCTGAGAACAGCCCCGAAACAAACCAACCGATGCAAAATCGATGCATGCACATCGGCACATCATGCAAGACGTACAGGCCGTACTCGGCCTCACCAAACACAGCTTGATACCCGGTCAACGCAAGCTGGTATCAAGAATAAACTGCTCCATCGTCGGCCATCTTGCCGCAGCCACCACACCTGCACACCTTAAACGCTGGACCCAATTCCATTGTAACCCCCTGATAGTGTTCAATTGCAATGTAAAGGTCACAATTGTCATTATCAAGAGACAAATGTCACACTATGGCATGTTCGTTAATCCAAATACATCAAAAAATGAGGTTGACCGCGGGTCAATAGACGTTAGGTCGACTCGCGCTGACTTATCATCATAAAAACAAACAAATTCCAGCTCTTATGTCTGTAAAAATTCAATCGGTACTATCTATCGGGTAACTTATGATTCCTCAAGTATTGCAATACCTCGCGCGCCCATTGCATCGAGCACGCTACACTGCATCCTTCGAGATCATCATCCTTGAAACAATGCCCTTCGCATTCAGAACTCATAAACATGAGTTCAGGATGTCGTTTGCCGTGGTACAGTTCTGATAAACTGCCGATCGTAACAGACAACGATGTCAGGCAAGAAGGGCATTCGTGTGTCAGAATGCACAACCCTTCGTCCGCCTCGCTCAGTTTTGCCTGATAGCCGTTAACGCGCAAGTTCGTGTCGAGCACGAACTCCTCGATAGTTTTCCATTCGAAACCGCACTTGTCGCAGACCTTGAATGGAGCTAACCCGCCCATTTCTTCCCCTTCACACAAAGTGATCCCTTACCACCGCAATTAACTGCAATAACCGCTCCGTAGGTGCTTAATTCCGCCAGAAACCCAACCCTGCTAACCCTAACTTGGTAAGAATTAGCCAAACTGCGCAATGTTGTAAGAAAATTGCCAATAAACTTGCACTTTTGGTGTAAGCTGTTTTATTATATGATATAGAACAGCACCTTGCGGACATTTGGCCAAACATGACTAAATTAGGAGAAATCAAGATGTACCGATGTAGAATCCTGTGCTCAGCCCTCCTGTTCCTGCTCCTCTCACTCCCCCTCTGGGCCGCTAACGAAGAGGCAAACCGCGATCCCGGCAATCCTCTCGACCAAGGCGGAGAGACCTGCACCTCTGCCACCGCCATTACAACCCTACCGTACTGCGATACGGGCACAACTGCCAACCGCATAAACGACTACCCTGTCCCCTGCAATACCGGCAGTGCCGCTCCCGACGTGGTTTACACCGTGACACCTCCGGTTACAAGCGTACTTTCCTTCTCGCTCTGCGGTTCTCCCTACAACACTGCATTGACAATCTGGCGTGGCTGTCCCTCAGCAGGCGGTGTGTTGATCTGTTGTAGCGATAACGTCTGTGGCGATGATGCCTGCTGCAGCGGTGTGACCTTGCTTGCCAATGTTCAGTACTTTGTGGTCGTCGATGGTGGTTCAACCCCTCCCAATCAAGGCAGCTACACTCTCAATGTTGTGCAAGGCGAAAGCTGCCCCAGCACTCCCTGTCAATCAACATGTCCTTACCCCAACGTTGAAAACGGGGGGGGAAAAACCATGTTTTGCCTGGTGGAACCATTACCTGCGGCGACACCGTTTGTGGATTCATGGAAGTAAGTTCGAATGACTTCTATGTGTTCATAGTAGCTGGTCCAGGTAGCAAGATGGTCTCAATTGACGTGTTCGGCAACGACACCAGTTCTTTGGTCAGGGTTGCTGTCGTACGCCATTGACGTTAAAGGAGCGAAGATGCGCGTATTGACTCTCTCTGTTTGCCACCCGGAACGTATGAGATACACGTTGGAAGCCAGCCCCAAAACACCAACTCGGGGCCATACATAATTGCGACATCTTGCTCTCCTTGTATCTGCCCTTATCCGAATGGCGATGTAGAAAACAACAACCTTTGTGCAACAGGCGGAACGGTTCTGACCTGTGGTGACACCGTCTGCGGTAACATCACACCCGGCATTGACGGCCAAGACTACTACTATCTCGATATCTTCGGCCCCGGCTGCCAAAACGTCACGGTTAATGTTTTCGGCAATGACACTCCGGGCCAATATCCCTTCGGACAAGGCTTGAACCCGCAAGTTTACATCGGTACGGCGACGTGCGATTCTCTAATTGCCGGAGATTTAAACAGCGGAATTGGCAACGATGCGCTAATAGATTCACTTTGTTTGCCTCCAGGCATCTACCGACTGTATGTCATGGGTGAACCCAATCAGCAATCGTTCGGGCCTTATGTGCTTTCGGTTAATTGCACGCCTTGCCAATGCCCGACCTGCACCTACCCGAATCAAGATCTCGAACCCAACGGCGTTTGTAGCGGCGGTGGTGCGGTCATCGCGTGCGGTGACACGACGTGCGGAGAAATCGGTCCAAACGCTGACAATGACTACTACTATTTACGGGTTGATGGCCCATCGTGCCAACTTGTGACCATTGATGTTTTCGCCGATGACACGCCGGGACAATTCCCGTTTGGTCACGGTTTAAATCCGATGTTGAATATCTATCCCCCGGATGCGGTGCGTTAATCGCATCGGACACGATGGGTGGAGTCGGTGAAGATGCACGTTTACAACTCTGTCTTCAGCCGGGTACCTATCGTGTGCTCGTCCGTCAAGAAACCGAAACACCTTTGACGGTCGGGCCGTACATTCTCGCGACGTCCTGCACGCCGTGCCAATGTCCCGATACTTGTAGCTACCCCAATCGTGACAACGAAGCCGTCAACAACACCTGCGGCACATTCAATCCGCCCATGGATTTGCGGTGACACGTTGTGCGGCAATATTGCCTCCCCGAATGATGTTGACTGGTATTTGATTACCGTCGTCGGTCCCGGTTCCATTCGTTTGAAAGTTGACGTCTTCGGTGATGACACTCCCGGCTGGTATCCTTTTGGCCAGGGCTTGGATCCGATGGTTCGCGTCGTCGGCGTCGGCTGCTCGTCAATTCTTGGAGTGGATACCGCAAGCGGAGTGGGTGAAGATGCACATCTCGAAATCTGCTTGACTCAGGGAACATATAATATCCAAGTCCAGCAAGAAGACTTCACCTCCGGTCCGTACATTCTGGCAACAGCATGTGAACCGTGCGACACCTGTCCATACCCGAGTCTCGATATCGAACCGCTCAATGACAACTGCGGCACGTTCAACCCGATCATTCATTGCGGCGACGCACTCTGCGGTGAAATCCGCCAAGACCACGGCATCAACGACGACTGGTATGTTCTGCAACTCACGCAGTGCACCCAGCTCTTCATCGACATCTTGGGTGACGATACCCCGGGCTTCTATCCCTTCGGTCATGGTCTGAACACCGCCGTTGAACTCTGGCGCGCTGATTGTCAACAAGTTCTCTATCAAGACTTGAACAGCGGCACAGGTGAAGACGCGCGACTGAACACACCATGCATCGAACCCGGTATCTACATGCTTCGTGTGTACGGTGAAAACCTGACACAAGGGCCGTACATCATCTTCGTCGGCTGCGAAAGCTGCACCTGTCCCACACCGTGTGAAGTCACATGCCCACCCAATGCCTTGCTTGAAAACGAACCTTGCCCGTCCAACATCGATACGGTAAACGGCGGATGTGACGTCACCCAGCCGCGCTTCAGCCGGATATCCTGCGGCGACGTTTATTGTGCTACATCATTCTATAGTGCCGATTATGTGGATCTAGATTGGTACCGCTTCGTACTGCTTGAGAATCATCAGGTACGCATTTGCGCATCCAGTGAGTTCGATGGCTACTTGAGACTGTTTAGCGAAGGCCCGTCACCTGTCAATTGCGATTTAATCGACCTCGTGGATTGTCAGGTGGTTAACGGCTGTGAAGGCATACAGTGTTTGTCAGTTTGCTTGTCACCGGGCATTTACAATATCCAGTGGACTCCGCTCGAACACGTTAATTGCGGTGACTACTTACTCTCCATGGTTTGCGGCGATTGCCAGCCGACAGTTTGTGAAGCGCCCGACAGCGTCGTGATTCACTATCCCGATACTATCGGCGCTGGCAATGAACTCGAAGACATTGTTCTCTACTGGCCGCCTGTCCCGACTGCGGATGAGTATCGCATCTACCGCACAAGCGACAACAACGGTCCGTTCATTCCGTCTCCGGCAAACTATGTAGCCACAACGAACAACACGTTCTTCGTGCACGAAAACGTAATCGCGGTTGGCGGCAACGACATCTGGATCTATTATGTGCTATCGTACTGCCGCTTCAATCACCCAGAGTGCTTCAACCCTGCTGCCATCATGCCGCAAGAACCGCAAATCATCACACCTCGAGAATAACATTCTCAACAACTTGACCATTAACGGGGCCGCAAACGCGGCCCCGTTTGCATTTTCAATGAGTAGTTCGCATATTGCTTCAGGTCTCCCCCAAAATTCGTCTGCGAATTTGGGGGGATTAAGGGGGCCTCTGCTTTCCCATTTCCCATTTCCTATTTCCTATTTTCCATTTGTGATCCCCGATCTCCCACCATCTTTTCAACAGCTCTACAAAGAGAGCGGTCCCTTACTTCGCTTTCGTATTCTTCGCGACGTGTTAGGGCGCGATGAGAGTTGGATTGAAACCATCTCAGCGCAAGCTGCCGTCTTGAAACATCCGCGCATCGTTCAGCTTGCCTCCGAACAATTGCCCAACGGCTCGTTTGGCGATAGGCTTTCGCATACCGCCGCCGCAGTATTGTGGATGTGTGAGGCCGGAGCGGAAGATCATGGCGCAGTCAAGCGCGCACTGGACTTCGTTGTCTTGCCTACGCTCGCACAAGAGAATGTCACTTGGGAGCTTTCTGCCAATCAACGAACACTCGTCCGTGATGTGTGTTTACATTTGCTTGCACGCGCCACACGCGGTACACATCCGCTGCTTGAAGCATACTTGGAGGTCGTAAAACTCGAGTGGCAGCATTGGTTTTCAAATAAGAAAGCTCCGCCACCCACCGTACCGGCCTACACAGCAATGGTCTGGTGGCAACCGCCACCACATGAAGTGTTAAACAAGCGAGCGTTGCTCACAAAACTTCTGAACGCAGTCGAAGCGCAACCAGATGTGTTGCTTCCTGAAAACACACGCTTACTGGTTCCAGATAAAGGCATATACTTGGCCGAACCTGTGCGCATGTTGTTTGATTTGGAGCACGGCGCGCGCGCCGGAGTGGTCGGCGATGTTCCGCACTTGCAATGGCTCTACGAAGAGCTTGAAGTCCAGCAAGATGCCGACGGCATGTGGCACTTCGACATAGAGGAAATCCCCGCGCATCTCGCGTGGTACTATCCGCTCGAAGAAAATGCTCAAGATCGCGAACTCACCGTCCGTGCCCTGATGATCTACAAACTGCTGAACTATGATGTCTAAGATAGCAACGAAAAAAGCGGCTCCGAAAAAGGCAAGCGACCCCGAGAGTCTTTACAAACGCATCTACGCCACGGTCAAGAAAATCCCGCGTGGCAAAGTTGCAAGCTACGGCCAAGTCGCGCGCGTCGCAGGCTTGGAACGTCATGCCCGCATGGTGGGCTATGCTTTGCACGCCCTAAGTGAAAGCGACATCGAGAATGTCCCGTGGCAGCGAGTCATCAATGCGCAAGGCTACATCTCCATTCGCAGCAATCCACTCGCCGCGAAAATTCAACGCAAATTCTTAGAGCAAGAAGGCATCGAATTTAACGAAAAGACAAAGTGGATTTCAAAAAGTTCGGTTGGAAAAAATAGTTTTCACCACGCTTATCAGCATTTGAAAAGTCGTTTTCAGGCAGGTATTAGACCTGCCTGTCTTTTTTTCTGCCCGCCTCTCCTTTGAGAGGGAGTGTTCCCTGATCTGGCCCCTCTGTAACGTTCTCAATGGTTTAGCCCTATTGTACATTAAGAGATATTCAACAAGTATGCCCAATATTCATTGACAATCACAGACCTCAAGCGTAGATTTTTAGGTAGGGGATATAGCACCATCTGAATTGCACCTCGCTGGGCGTTGGAAAAAACTCATAATTGGGGAGAGTACCATGCAGCGATATAGACAGATTTGGTTAATGATTCTGTTGCTTTGTATTAGCATGCCGCTGTTCGCACAGCCCGGCAGTGTGCTGATCAACGAAGTCATGTACGATGACACGGCCACAACAGATGTCGAGTGGGTTGAGCTTTACAATCCAACGCCGTTTCCGCGCACGTTGTCGAATTGGGTCCTAACTGATGGCAATGTCTGGCCGCCGCCTTCAACCGAAGGTGCGATAATGATTCCACCGGGAACATTGCTTCCGCCCAATGGATATTTGGTGATTAGCAAGCAGCCAATTGCTGAATTTTCCACTGTAGTCTGTAACGAGGTTGATCCGAGTTGGACATTGAACAACGCCGGAGACAACCTCGCTTTGTTTGATGGCAACGGTCCAACGGCACTGTTGATTGACGGTTCATTGGCAACTTCATTTCCCGATTTAGCAGTTGCAAACGCAGGCAACAGCGTCGAGAAGCGGAATCAAAACCAGCCGTGGACGAATGATCCGTTGGCTTGGAAAGAATGCACGCAAGTCTTTTCACCTGCAGGACGTTTTCGCCATTGCACACCCAATCAGCCGAACAGTCCTGATCTTCCCGTGCAATGCGGCGTGATAGAAGTGACGCCCGAATCCAATAACACGCTTCCCGATACGTACGTCAACCAAACTGTTATCGGCGAGATCTCCATTCGCAACACTGGCCCCAACCCGACGTGTATTGAGTTAACTGGAACCTACAGCGACATCTTCTTTGTTGTCGCACCTCCTCCGTCTGTAATTCAACCCAATGACGTAGCGACGATTCAAGTCGGTTTCACTCCGCCGGCAGCAGGTGATTTCTTCGGCATCGTGTTTATTAAGCAAAGCGACGGCAGCAACCCCTTGCGCATCGAGCTGGAAGGCCACGGCTGTCAACCTGTCACCGCGCCGCCCGCACTGATTCTCTCGCCAGCTACAGCGTCTCACACTTTGCAATTCAATCTGCCGTGGGATCCCTTGAACGGCGCGGATACCGATTACGCTATTGAGTATTCATCGGATGGATTCACTACCACTATGTTCGTGGATTTCCCGTTTGGTTCGAGTATCTATCCTGTGTTCAAGACCGCCCCGATGTGGGGCAAGAGCAGCGGTCATATCATCTCGGGACTTGAGCCTTCGACAGCATATGAAGCACGCCTGATTACCCGCGATTGCATGGGCGTCATGGCTCCGGGTCCGTCTGTCATCGAAACGACCCTTGAAATGCTCTCACTACAATCCATGTCACCGATTGATTTGACAATTCGTCCGCTCGGCAACGACCTGATTCGTTTGCAGTGGGATCCGCTAATTATCGCTGACAACGGTCGTGATTTACAGGGCGCGCAATGGGTGGTTCTCTACGGCCCAACCGAAGCGACGATTGATCAAATTCTCACCACGACAACTAACGGAGTTTTTGACATTGACATCTCAGGACTGCCCAGCATCGGCTTCTACGCCGTTCAAGCAGTTGCCGATAACGTCTTAAACACACCACAACCGATCATCGCGTGGCCGCCCGACGGTGCGCGAGTTGCGGGTGAAAACATGATTGTATTGAGTGATTTCTTGCACAGCAATCTATGGCTCAATTATGAGATTTGGCTCGACATGTCCGGCGATGCCGTGCTGCTCGGCACAGAGAATATGAACCCCTGGAACCTCACAGGTAAAACTGCCATTCCCGTAGATTTCTCCCACGTGACTCCCGGCCCGCATACCTTGACAGCGCACGTTAATTTTGTGGACGGAAACTTTGCGGACATCGTGCACAATATTGAGATTGTTCCGTTGCCTTCTGTGAACTTCGTTGCGGGCTTCGATGCCGGTGCCGGTTTGTTTACGGTGGATACAACGGGTGTGCAGGGCCTCTGGTCACCGTCGACTGATATTATCTGGGTAACTTCTCAAGCAGGAACGTACGCGGGTGGTCAAGCAACCTTCCCGTGGTATCCCGGCATGGATTCGCTCATAGTCGTGAATCCATATCCAGTCTTTATTGAGCGAGTCATCACAGAATCATCCACCATTCCGGAAGATCCGCTGCTGAATGGCGGTGTTACGACTATCGCCTTAACCCCGGGTGATTTTGATATTCCGTGGATAACGATCCGCTGCTGTTGCGAAGGCATGCTCTTGCGCACGGGCGGTGTATCTCACGGAGTTTACGGTGACGAAGAAGATATTCCACTTGGTCCCGTGTTAACCTGTAAAGATGGAAACTACGAAGTCGGCTTCAGCTTTGAAATGGTCGTCTTCATCAGGTTTGAAATCGCCGATGCCTGGGAAATGTGTTATTGGGGACAGGATGCTAAAGGCGATCGCACACGCGAGACTGTGACGTGTACAGGTGGTCCGCCGCCAACAGGCTTTGCCCCGCTCGACCCGCCCGTCACCCGCGTACGCCACAAGAATTACGGCGGCACGGATTATCCGCAC
>JADKHW010000026.1 GCA_016721565.1 bacterium
GCGGCGGAATCGTTGAAACTGAATTGAAAGGCAACCGCGTGTTATTGCGAGGGGCAGGCAAGAACGGTGTTGAGAGGCGAATTAGAAATCTAAAAATAAGCCCCGGTCGGTTAGCCGGGGCTTTCTTCATCCTGATCGCTATTGTTGGCGCGCGGCGACGAGGAGCGAATTACTTCGTACTGCGACTTAAGAGCATCGGCGGAATCAACACATCATCAACTTGATGCACCACTCCGTTATTTGTCAGCTCTTCCTTGCCGGTCAGCTTTGCGCTGCCCACCCAAACGGTGTTGTTCTCAACGATGATGGTCAGTTCATCCCCCTGAACCGTCGTAAGTCTTTCACCGTTCATCTTAAGCAGATCCGCCTGCGTCAACGCTCTGCCCGGAACGACATGGTATTGCAGTACCATCTGCAATTTCTTTCCGTCAGCGAGTTTCTGTCGATCAGATTCAGCACAAGCCGCAAACGCTTCATTCGTCGGTGCGAACACCGTCATCGGGCCTTTGCCTTCGAGCGCCTGAACCATCAAGACCCTTCTCGACATTTCCTCGTGAAGTCGGAAAGCTCCTTGTCACAGAGCAGCGGCAATCACGGTTGAGGGTCGTTCAATATTCTGACTGATTTGCGTGTTGTCATCGGCCGCTTGGCCGATGACGCTGGATTGTGCGAAGAGCACTCCTCCGAGAATCAGCATAGCCGCGATAAGTGCGGCGGTGATGCGGTCTCTCAGTCCATCCTTTCCGCAGCATCGAATACTGCACGTGTTCATATTGGTTGATCAAATCATGTTCAGGTGCGCGCTATAGATTCTACCTCACGAATTTCCGCATGGTTCCATGCAGTGTTGGTATATACGAATATGTGTTGCAACTGCACAACGAATATACAATGAACACTGTTCATTCAATTCGGAGATAAAAGAGAATTCAGTTATTTACGCTTTTCTAATCATTTTCAGGGAACTTAAAGGTAGCCTGAGTGTGTTTAACAAACAGACGTGGATGAATGACACGACTCGCCTCGCACTTTGTGATGTAATTTCGTGATGATCAGCAAAGCAATTGATGTGGAGGAGTTATGCGTACTCTTGGAATTGTACTCGCAATCGTAGGGATATTGTTTTTCGTTTTTGATTCGATAGATTTCAAACGCGACAAGAAGGTTCTTGATCTTGGCAGCATCGGAAGTCACCAAGAGAAACGGAGTCGATTCCGTTGAGCAAAGTGGCTGGCGGCATAATCATTTTCGCAGGTCTCGGTCTCGTGCTGTTTACGACGACCAAGAGCTACAAACGATGAAAGGCGGTGAATCATGTTGTGGACCATATTCGTAATCTTGATGGTGATGTGGCTGCTTGGAATGGTCACGTCCTACACGCTGGTGGGTTCTTGCACTTTTACTCGTGATCGCGATAGCAGTGGTACTGATAAGAGTTATCCGGGGTGAAAAACCTTTGGCTTAGCAGACCAATGTAATCGCTGACCGCGACATAGGGCGGGTCGAAAGACCCGCCTCGTCCATTTTGTTGCGATTTTACAACCTACTAAATATGCTTAGTCTATTGCGGGTCACGATTACGGGTCTATATTGCATGTTGTAATGTGCAGGATTCACGACAATTGTTGAAACCCCGTGAAAGGTGGCCGCAGGATGAGAGTAAGGCTATTGGTTTTATTGTGATAAGTACGGTCAGCTTCGCAGGCCCCTCAATCGACTGGGAGCATCAGGACCAAGTCGGCTCGGATTTTCGCGCTTTAAGCCTCCGCGAGGTCGGGATAGGGGAGGTGGTCTCGGCGGGTTTCACGAACATCAACTTTGACTATGACGTCTACGTCCGCAAGCTGTTCGCCGACGGAACGGTCGAGTGGAGCACCCAGATTGTCTCAAGCGCCGACGAGCAAGGCACGGGGATTTCGCTCTCCGCAGGCAGCGGCTATGCCGTGTGCGGCTGGCAGAGTTCGTTTGGCGGCCCTGCGGATTTCATTCTCAGACTTCTGAACTCGTCGGGTACGCTTACAAACAGTTTCAGCTACGGAACCGCTGACGACGAAGTAGCTAACGACATTCAGACCACGAGCGACCTCGGCTACATCATGTGCGGCTATCGTGAGCAAATTGCTTCGGGTCGCGATTTTCATTTGGTCAAGACCGACTTCGCCGGCACGGTGCTCTGGACAAAAACCTACGGCGGTCCGGCGGAAGATGTCGCTCACGCAGTAGAGCAAACTCCCGACGGCGGTTACATCGTCGTCGGTGAAACGCAAAGCTTCGGTTTCGGTGGCTCAGATGTCTGGATGTTGCGGCTTGACGCGAACGGAGATTCGCTGTGGTCGTGGGCCTTCTTGTCTCCCAACGATGAAGTTGGTTACGGAGTGGCCTTGACCAACGACGGCGGATTATTCGTCACCGGTTATCAATTTGATTTTGTGGATCAAGACGTTTTGTTGATCAAAGTTGCGGGCAACGCGGCCTTTGAGTGGTACGCGCTGTTTGACAACGGCGGCTTCGATGTCGGCTACGACGTTGCCGCGTGCTCAGACGACGGCTTTGTCGTGTGCGGCAGATCAGACGGCGCGGGCAGTGACGATGCAGTAGTTTGGAAGTTCGACGAAATCGGCCAGCACTATTGGACAGTCACAGCCGGAGATATTTCCGGTGACGGCTCGTTTGAAATTCGTCAGCTTGCCAGCGGTGGTTACATCTTCTGCGGCTACGTCGCGAATCCATTTCAAGAAGCCATCAACTGGTACGTCGTAAAACTTCAGCCGGACACTCCGCTCGACGGGCCGTTGCCTGTAGAGCTGATGAGTTTTGGAGCCGTATCGGTTGCTGACGGAATCGAACTGAATTGGGAAACCGCGAGCGAAACAAATGTATCGAGTTTTGAGATTTGGCGCGCCGAAGGAAACGACTTCAGCTTGTTGACGGAAATCGGCAGACGCGGCAACTCAACATCTGGCGCACAATACACGTTTGTAGATAACACAGTCACGGAAAACACGCCATACAGCTATTTTCCCTGTTAAATCTGGACGGATCACGTGACGAGTTGCGTGAGCACACAGTTACAGCCAGTTGGGATGGAGCGGCGGCGCTTCCTGAAGAGTTTACCTCAAGGCCTATCCGAATCCGTTTAATCCGACGACGACGATTGAGTTCACGATGCCCGAAGCAGGTAACGTGTCGCTCACCATTTTCGACAACACAGGAAGATTGGTGGAGACGATGACCCGCGCCGCAAATGCGGGCACGGTCACTTTCGAGTGGAAAGCAGAGGGGAAAACATCGGGCGTCTACTATGCGAGAGTTGAGGCATTGGAGGTCGCTAAGGCCCGCAAACTTATCCTGTTGAAATAACTGGCTTAGTCTAAGCACTTCGTTGGCAGAGGCACATAGTATGCGGCGGCTCGATCTCGAGTCGCCGCTTTTGTTTCAGCCGAGTCTTGCTTTGTGACGTAAAACGATTTATCTTAGATCATGTTCCAAAGAAAGTTCATATCGGCCGGAGGATGAGACGAAGAACTCACTGTTGATTATTGTAATGTTTGGGGTTGTGTAGCATCACAATGGCGCAGGACAGATTTAATGTGAGTTTGCTGGATCGTTACACTGCCGCCACAATCCGAACGGTAAGAGTTGAGTCGGGAATAGCTTATGTAATGCGCGAACTTAACGGCTTGGATATTCTTGACGTTTCTAACCCAATTGACATTCAGTTGCTGCGACATATGGCATTAGCCGGCTTTACCAACGACGCGGTTGTCAGTGGCGATAGACTGTACCTGACTTCCGTTACGACGGCGTCCAGATCTATGATCGAACCGATCCGGATAGTCTTGTCTTGTTAGGTACTTTTGATACTCCGGGCATGGCACTTGTTGTGAAGGAGTCGGAAGGCATTCTCTACCTTGCAGATGGTGACGCACTTAGAATTTATGACGTCTTGGATCCTGAGTTGCCGGAGTTAATTGGAACTCTCGCGTTACCGGGCACAATGGTCGATATTCAACTTGAATTGCCGTTGGCCTACGTTTCCGGATCGCTGGGTGGCCTTCATGTTGTTGATGTCTCTAATCCATTCGATCCGGTTTTGGTTTCGACTGTCAACACGCCCGGTGCTGCGCACGGAGCGGTGATTCACAATGGTTTTGCGTACATCGGCGATTACTGGGGCTTGGCGATTTGCGACGTCTCGAATCCGGCCGCTCCAATAAGCTATCCAAGTCTTCCGCTGCCACACATCAGTTGGGATGCGGCTGTGCTTAATGATACCTTGTATGGGGAATGGCAATTTTGGACTCAAAGTTTTTGAATTGACGGATCCAACTGTTCCGCACCTAATCGGCTGGTATGATCCTCCGACTGGAATTTCAGGTCGAACTGTAATTGAGGACGGACACGTTTTCGTGGCTGAATGGGACAGGCTCGCAATTTACCAGTGGGGAGATAGCGTGTTGCCTGTTGAACTATTGGATTTTTCAGGCGAATCCGTTTGAAACGGCATTCGTTTGCAGTGGGAAACCGCGAGCGAAACAAATGTATCGAGTTTTGAGATTTGGCGCGCCGAAGGAAACGACTTCAGCTTATTGACGGAAATCGGCAGACGCGGCAACTCAACATCGGGTGCGCAATACACGTTTGTAGATCAAGCCGTTTCCGAACACACGTCGTACAGCTATTTTCTCACCGTGTTAAATCTGGACGGATCGCGCGAAGAGTTGCGCGAGCGCATGGTCACGGCGGCGTGGAGCGGAGCAGCGGCGGTGCCTGAAGAGTTTACCCTCAAGGCCTATCCGAATCCGTTTAATCCGACGACGACGATTGAGTTCACGATGCCCGAAGCAGGTAACGTGTCGCTCACGATTTTCGACAACACAGGAAGATTGGTGGAGACAATGACACGCGCCGCAAATGCAGGCACGGTCACTTTCGAGTGGAATGCAGAGGGCAGAACGTCAGGGACGTACTTCGCCAGAGTGTCAAGTTCAGGAGTGAATCGCGTTGTCCCGCTGGTCCTGTTGAAATAGAAAATAGCAAAGAGAAAAGTATCAAAAAACGGCGACCCCTCGGTCGCCGTTTTTTATTGTATCGTAGTGGCGGGTCTTGACCCGCCTACCATTAATTCTTCCGCATCATAGTAGAGGCGGCAGAACAGGCGGCCTGTCCCGTAGGGATGCCGCCCGCGCCAAGCAACCACGCAATTTGTAGGGGCGGATGGCAATCCGCCCGCGTCAAGCAATATCCATTATCCGAGTCGTAAGCAGCTACGTCGCCGCAGCGTGGAAAGTGGTTTCGCATCTGCAACTTGTTTCGCGCAAGGTAAATAAGAAACCAAAACTTAGCATTTTTTCAAAAAATGATTCACAGCACTTGACAAACTCTGAACAAGGCATTACATTGAATCATCAGCAACTCGGTGCACCAGCAACTCGGTGCACTCTGGAACAAGGCTTAGGGAGCCGGACAATTTCTTCATAGTTCAGGAGGCCGCCATGAGTAAAGCACCTTCCATCTATTCCGCAACGGTTATCCTTGCGGTTTTTTTGTGCCCTCGGAATGATGCAAAGCGAAGCAAATGCCTGTACAGAATGTCTCTGTTTTCCCGGCGATAACACATGCTCAGATGTCCCTTGCAGTCCAAACACAACCGCTAATTGTGTTCGTACAGAATTCACGCCTGCGTGCACGGGAACGTACTTATTCAATACCGAGACACGCTGCACCGGCGGTGCACTTTGCTTCAATTGCCAGGCTTGCGCAAACATTTTCAAGATTTCCGGCGGTACTGAGTACTTCTTGGCAAACAGCCACATTAATGATTGTGATCATGGATACTGCAAGAATACAGCTGTTACAACGGTTGATTTGATTGCAGGAGGAACCTATGTAATTTATGTTTGCAAGGTCGTATGCCCGGTTCCTGCAAACTTGACTTGCGAAAACTGCCCAACACCTGCACCGCTTACGCCTGCGTGTCATTCGGTGCGTTGACTGTGATCTGTTCAGCCCCATGATTTTGCATCTGATACGAATGGGCGCCGCAATGGCTGTGTTATTCTTTCGTCCGACACAAGCCGCTACGTTGCATGTGCCGGACGAGTATGCAACCATACAGGACGCGCTTGATTCGACAAGCGCCTTTGATACAGTGTTAGTTGCGCCTGGCATCTATCATGAATTCTTGATTGGGCCAGATCACTCTTTTACGCTTGCTGGTTGGTATCAGGCTGACACTGTCGCTAATCTTCGTACCTTGCTCGACCCGATTCCACAGGCAGCAATAGATACACCCTCTGTATTCGTTGTAACAGGTGATACTGCAGTCGTCACCAACATCGCATTCTATAATAGACCTGAACTTCGTCAGCTTGATGGGCCAACACGATCAGGTGGAATTGAGAATGACGCTGATCTGATTCGGGTCGAGAATTGCAGGTTTGACTCCGTTTCTTCGGCTATTGAAGGAGGTCAAAATATTGTCGTGTCCAACTGCACGTTTGCCGGGTGCGTCGGTCCCTGCATTCAACCGGATCTTGGTGGCCGTCTATCCACAACCGACAGCTATTTTGAAGCTAGTGCGTATGCACTCGTATTCGTCTATAACAATTCGCGAATTGAAAACTGTGTCTTTGCCTGCAACACATTGCAGGCGCACTTTCTTGTAATACACGGATCAAACATTTTGATTGACAGCTGTCGGTTTGGTCCGTGTGTCGGCGCATTCTGGGCGTTAGATATTGTCCCGATTACCGACGTAGTCATTCAAGACTGCCTCTTTGAAGGACTTGACCGTGTCTATAGTATAATCGCTGTGGGAGCAATTTGTGACAGAATCAGCGGCGTGCCTGTAACCATCCGAGGCAACACGTTTAGAGACAATCATAATATCGGTCCAGCCAGCGGTGTGCTTGCAATTACAATGCAATGCGCTGTGCAGCCTCATGGATACTTGGGAGTTATTGAGAACAACGCCTTCCTCGATGGATCGTCAAATGTTCTCACAGCAGGAGTTCATTCTCTGCAAAGCTCGCTCGACATTCGCAACAATACGTTTGCTGATCTCGATCCTGCAAACTTACCTGACATTCTCGCTGAAGGTACCTCGGAAGACACAATCTTTGCGCGCGATAACTCTCTCTTCCCTCCCGGCCTTGCCGCATCCAGAACTAACAGCTATTTCGACGCACGCGAAAACTGGTGGGGCGATTCCACCGGCCCCTATAACATCAACGAAAACCCTGAAGGGCAAGGCTCAGAAGTTGCGAATGGAGTGTTGTTTGTCCCGTGGCTAACGCATCCACCGGATACCACAACGGACACTAATCACGTCTCGATTGAAGAACCGCTCATTCTTCAACCATCTTCTTTCGCCTTATCCGCCTACCCCAACCCCTTTAATGCAACGACGACACTTCAAATAGAAGTACCTCACTCGGGAACATATGAAGTAGTTCTCTACAACATCACCGGAAGAGAAGTTGCAAATCTATTCTCAGGCAACATTCTTTCACATCAAACCATCCGCGTAAACGCAGAGCAATTTTCCAGCGGAGTCTATTTCGCCCAACTGAGATCACCAGCAGGCCCGTTAACCACAACGAAACTGCTTTTGCTAAAGTAGGTTCGCAACCGTTGCCAATATCCGTAGTGGCAGACCTTGGTCTGCCTTCTTTTTTGGACGTAGTGGCGGGTCTTGACCCGACCGCCCACAACCCCTGTCCCCGTCCTACGCCGCCGAGCGGGGATTTAGCAAAACGGTTCCCCGCCGGAATCTGCTTCTGGCTCCCCTTCTCCATTCACGGGGAAGGGGCCGGGGGATGGGGTCTGGAAAGAGGCAAAGGATGGGGGTCTGCCTCCCCAAACCCCAACTTTTTCCCTAATATCAATTTGAACAAATGTTTACTAAGTTCAATAAAATGAAAATAACACTTGCCCAGACGTTCAAAGTATCGTATATTGTACCCAGCTAACCAATCAAAGCTCAACCTGACTCACCCGTGCTAGCCGGGTAAGTTCATTCACTCCTTCTGCTCTCCTTCTGGCTCCCCTTTCTCCATTTATGGGGAAAGGGGCCGGGGGATAGGGGTCTGCTGTCAAAGGGGCTGTGAAGAATAAGCAATCAACAAAAACGTCCTATGAAATGAGTCTTGAAAATAGATCAACACATTCGGACGAACCTACTAAAATCCCCCGGACAACCGAGGGGACATTCGGGTGTCAATCACCCCGTACAGGTGCCATTATAGGAATACCGCCTGTTTTTTCGCATGAACCATTCTCTTAGCTGTCTGAACAACATCCTAAGATTGACCGACTTTGATACCGCCGTGCGAACTTTATACTCCCTACCATGGAGTGAGAATATTTGAACAGCACGGCGAGGTGAATAAGCAGATGAATGCGGATGCGTACGACCGCCTTCAACTGTCACCAAAATCCCACCCAATTCCTCCTTACAACCCCACTTGCCTTTCAAATTTTCCCCTCAAAACACACGCCGACAATCCCAAAGCACAAGCGAAGCGCAAAAGAGTGCCTAACAAGCACAAAAAACAGCCTCGGTAATGCTACCGAGGCCGTGGTTGGTTTGAAAACAGTGTGTGCTCCTATTTGGTTTTTAACGGGGTACCGTTCATCACTTTGCTGTTGTGTTCCTTCATGCCGAGATTCGCATGCTGTACAGGCATGATGACTTTGTCAATCTCGTGCAAAATCGTATTGGAAATCGGCATGTCATTCCCTTTAACGGTGGCATCGCCGATCATAATTTTGTTGTCCTTCACATGAACCGTTAACATCTGACCGTCAATGGTCTTGAGAGTTTGACCGTCCATCTTGAGCAGATCCGCAGTCGAGAGCTTTTTGTCCGGTACAACCAAACTGCGCATGGAAGCCGATGCGTGCTGAGGACTCTTCATGAGTTCTTTTTCACTCGCAGGACAGGCCTCGTAAGCATTGTTGGTCGGGGCAAAAACGGTATAGATCTTCGTGGGATCGAGCAAGTTCTGAATACCGCCGATTTCACCTTGCTTGACAAACGTACCGACTTCAGGATTGCGGTGCGCGCTTTCAAGGAACGTGGGTGGGGCGGTCATTTTCTCCGTCGTGGGAACCGTTTTCGCCGTGGTGGAAACCTGTGTGTCTCCTGCAAAGGCAAATGTGCTGGCCAACAATGCGGCGATGGTGAGGCTGACGAAGAGACGTAACATTTGAGTGTGGATCCTTTCCTCGGGATTGTCCGGGTTGTTTGAAAGTGACTAAGCACGTCGTTGTGCGATTACGAGTGTAACTCCGGAATGCTTGCGAGGTTTCGGGTTTGAGGTGGATTGGACAAAAAATTTCCAAAGTGAGTCAGGTTATGTGAAAAAGTCACACAAGGCAACTGCGCAGAATCTGTGAATCACGCAAACCGTGCATATGAAAATACTTTATCATACATTTTTAAGATATTGAAAATATTACGCTGACTGACCAAAAAAGGGGGTGGCACATGGGTTGCCATAGTGAGAGCATGAATGGGCTATGTCCCTTCGCCCGGGTCCCATGCCGGGTATGATCTGGCTCGGTTGATTACCCTGCGCGGCACCAACGGGTAATGAACCCTCCCAAGTATGAGGAAGGAAGTAAGGGGCCTTACGAGAACCCACGTCATTCGCGCGGTTTTCTTCCCAGTCTCCCTGCTACTTTGTGACGACGCATCCTCCTCCTTGTTCCGGCTCCGGGACTCGTGAGGCCCTTCCTTTCCTCTTTCTTGTCAAAGTACATTCCGGGTTTTCCGCCGACACGGATTCAGTTACCGAGGGCATTTAGCACGGTTTCCATCGCTCCTGCTTGCGGCCCCTGCACGGCTCACTCAGACTCTGCATCACGGTTCTCGGTGACTGAATCTGTTTCTTCGGATAGAGAAGAGCACGAAAGTGCGTCTTCAACTCGGATTATCGAAAACACCGCCCTCGCAGCGGTGTTTTCTTTTTTGGGGGGATCTTACAAAGTTAATGAGAATAGTGAATTAACGAATCTCAGTTTGTTGACCGTTGTGTAACTTTGGGGTTGACAATACATAGGCTGATCGGTATATTAGAGGTTCGTAAGATGGCTTAGCAAATCCGATGAAGTTTGTAAACTTCAGCAACGGAGTTGGTTAGCCAAATCAGTTCGCCCCGTAAATAGTCTTGCGGCATTGGGTCATGCCGAAAGACTAACCAATATTTTATTCCTACCACGTTACGATAGCCACCCGGGGTCGTCGTAATGCCCTTCCTGCCTCACAAACAGACGTACATCTCAGCCTTGGATACGCACTCGCGAGCCTCGCGCCCCCGTTCGTCAGAGGACTATACTCATGTATGAAAAATTGACAGCTCCGGCAAAGGGATCAAAGATCACTGTTGCTGAGGGCCGGCTTGTCGTCCCTGACGATCCGATTATTCCTTTTATTGAAGGAGACGGAACCGGTCCAGACATCTGGCGTGCTTCGCAGCGCGTGTTTGACGCCGCAGTTGCCAAAGCATATAGCGGCAAGAAGAGAATCGAATGGTTTGAAGTTTATGCCGGCGAGAAATCGTTAAAAGTTTACGGTGAGAATGTCTGGCTGCCGGACGATACGATAGCGGCTATTAAAGATTATATCGTTGCGATTAAGGGGCCGTTGACGACGCCTGTGGGCGGCGGTATTCGCTCTTTGAATGTTGCGTTACGACAAGTCTTAGATTTGTACGCTTGCGTCAGGCCTGTTCGCTGGTTTGAAGGTGTGCCTGCTCCGGTGAAAGAGCCGGGGAAGCTGAACGTGATTATCTTCCGTGAAAATACCGAAGACGTTTACTCGGGTATTGAATGGAAGGCGGGTTCGGTTGAGGCTGCCAAATTGATTGAGTTTGTCAAGGGCTTAGGTAAGAACATCCGTCATGATTCGGGTGTGGGAATTAAGCCGATTTCAAAGTATGGCAGTGAGCGGATTGTTCGCAAGGCCATTCAATACGCAATTGACCGCGGGCTGAAGATGGTGACGATTGTCCACAAGGGCAATATTATGAAGTTCACCGAAGGCGCGTTCCGCGAATGGGGATATGAGTTGGCCGCGAAGGAATTTGCGGACAAGATCGTGACGGAGAAAGATCTGTGGGATAAGTTTGAGGGCAAGCTGCCTGCGGGCAAGATTCTATTGAACGACCGCATTGCCGACGCGATGTTCCAGCAGTTGCTCTTGCGTCCGGACGAATATGAAGTCATCGTGACGCCGAACTTGAACGGCGACTATTTGAGCGACGCATGTGCGGCTCAGGTGGGCGGATTAGGTTTGGCTCCGGGCGGAAATATCAGCGACGCGTATGCGGTGTTTGAAGCGACGCACGGTACGGCTCCGAAGTATGCTGATAAAGACGTCATCAATCCGGGTTCAGTGATTTTGTCCGGTGTGATGATGTTTGAATATTTGGGATGGAACGAAGTTGGGAAGCTGATTGTGAAGGGATTGGAAGGCGCGATTGCCAAGAAGCGCGTGACCTACGATCTCGAACGTCAGATGCCCGGTGCAACTAAGCTCAAGACCTCGGAATTCGCGAGCGAGATAATCGCGAATATGTAAGGCGGCCTCGCCATTGCGGGTCTGGAGACCCACAACGGCGAAATATGGAGGGCTCGAAATGAAGCTAATGCTGATTTGCCTTCTGATGTGCTCTTTGGGATTGCCGACCGGAATGGGGTGGGCGGGTCGTGGATGAATGGGATGGGGTGATTGGGGCTGGTGTCGGCGTAATTCCTGGTAGCATGTGCCGGTGTTCTGTACGCGTCGGGATGCGGTTTGCGGTTGGGCGGTGCTGGCGTAGTCTTGCCCGGGGACCACCTAACACTCTGAATCACGGTTGAGCCGGTGATCTCGCCGTACTTCGTGAGCAGTCAGTGGTCGAGATTCGCCAAGGAGAAATGAGCTGATTTGGGATTCGAAGATTGCGGGGGGGTGGGGTGGGGTGGGGCGTGTTCAGTGCGGTTTTGAATGGATAGCTCTTTGCGTGTGCGACAATCCAAAGTTGGTTTGGCCATGATTTTAGAAAATTGGGTGACTTCTTTGACGGAGTTCCCCTATCTGCATAGACGAAACAAACAGTCCAAAAGTTGCAACGCCCGCCGCGGGCGGGATTGCCGCGAAGAGGATTTTCACATGAAGCGTTATCTGACCACATTTTTACACATCATTGCCCTGCTGTCGCTGACATCATTCGCGTTGGCCGGTCCGGGAAAGATTGCCGGCTCGGTTGTCGATGTGAATGGCGATGGAATCATTGGTGCTAACGTCCAGATTATTGAGACCAGTCAAGGTGTGACGATTCTCAATTTGGACGGTAGCTACGTGATCCTCGGTGTGAACCCCGGCTCGTACACGGTGCGCATTTCGAGTATCGGTTATGGTACAAAGGAAGTGCGTGGAGTTGAAGTGTCCTCCGACCTAACCTCAACGGTGAATGCAACGCTGCAGGATGAAGCCATCCAAATCGGCGAAGTCGAGATCGTGACGCAAAGAAGAAGACCGTGCAGCTTGACGTCGCGGGTAAGGAGAAGCGCATCACAGGTGAGCAGCTCCAAAACTTTGGTGGCGGTCAAGTGGCCACGATTATTGCCAAGCAGCCGGGCTTCAAGGTTGACCCGGACGGCGGTTTGCATGTGCGTGGTGGCCGTGACACGGAAGCCAAGTATGTCGTCGATGGCCAGACTAAGGGCGACGCGATGTATAACAGCTCGAAGCGCCTGATTAACACGAGCGCTTTGAACGTCGAAGAAATCGAAATTCTGACGGGTGGCGACGCCTCGACAGGCGGCTATCAGTCAGCCTTGATTCGTGTGACAACTCCTGAAGGCAAGATGGACGCGTACAATGGAACTTTTGAGTTCCGTACCGACCAAGTCTTCAACAACTACAGTTTCGATCAGGATCAAGCGGATTACGCTTTCAGCGGTCCCGTGCCGTTTGTCAACGAGCTATTCAATCTGAAGGACAAGGACAACAAGCTTTCGTTCTTCACTTCGGGAACAGCAAAGCTGACGAATACCTATACGCCGTATTCTATCGATCGCGATGCGAGTGACTATTTGGACATGGGAATCGATCTTCCTGAGCGTCAGTCGAACGACTACTCGACGTTCTGGAAGTTGACCTATCGTTTGGATCCCGCGCGCAAGATAAATTTCTCGTACACCCGCGATCATTCGCTGTGGGATATCTATCCTGACGGCGAAGCCTCAATCGGTGGTAACTACGGCTGGCAATATAAGTATGACGTGCAAAACCGTCCGTATTCGCGCAACATCCGCGATTCGTACAATTTGCAGTTCCAGCACAACGTTACGCAAAACACGTTCTATGAATTGTCGCTGGGTCGTTACAAGACGGCAACGCAAGTTCGCCCACGCGGCAAGAATCCGGATCAATTTACACTTGATACGAACGTCGAAGATGACCGGCTGGGTGTGAACAGCGGCTCGGGTGGCGCTGACGTGAACAGCAACGGTATTCCCGACGGCTATCGCGACGCCAACGGCGACGGCGAATATAACGGCGAAGGCGAGGGCTACGACGACATCAATGCCAACGGGCGTTGGGATCGCGGCGAAGATTGGGTTGACTTGAACGGCAACGGCGTGTTTGATCAGGCCGAACCGTGGGTGGACCGCTCCAATTCGCAGGGTCAAAACAACCCCGGCGTTTACGACTCATGGGATCCTTATGTTGACCAGAACGGAAACGGTCGTTGGGACGATGCCGAACCGCAGCTTGCCGAGCAGGATTGGAACGGCAACGGCACGTGGGACGGCGAGCGCTACCAAGACGCCAACGGCAACGGGCGCTATGACGGTTATGGCGAAGGCTATGATGACCGAAATGTCAACGGCTCGATTGACAAGAAGACGAACTTCAAGGATACTGAGGACACCGGCGAAGGCTTGATTGACGGCGACTTTGTCTTCGACACTGGCGAACCGTTTATTGATTCACCGGATGAGAATGGTTTTTATAACGGCATTTGGGATCAGGGCGAAGTTTGGCTTGACCTTCCCAGTGGTGTGTCGGTTGGCGGCGGCCGCTTGCAGCCGACTCGTAACGGCCTGTATGACGCACCCAATGGCGTGGCCGATGAGTATGAGCTGTTCTGTATTCCAGCTAACATGACCTATGGCATGGATCCACGTTTGCCGTTATCTATACATGGGCGAACATTCTCGAAGATTTCCCTGCTGGTGAGCCGGAGTGGTTGAACCTCGGTTTTGACGAGAATTTCGTGCCGATGTATTTCCACTACATTGATGGCCGCTCAACATGGATCAATCGTACGACGAATGATCTCGCGGCTCCGGTATTCAATCCGCAAAACTTCCAAGCCGACGAAGGCGAAACCTATTACGACTATAACCAGAACGGTCAATACGATCCGATACCTGACGATTTCCTGAATCCGGGTCAGTGGGATGATTTGGCGTTTTGGCAGGATCGCAAGTCAACTGAGTATTCGGGCAAGTTTGACATCACCAGTCAGGTGAACAAGTTCCACGAATTGAAGTCGGGTCTGGAAATTAAGTACCGCGACTTGAAGATGCAGTCCGTGCAAGCGCCGGATCTGCCGTATGACAATCCGGATTTCCCGTTGCCTGAAGATTCGCCGTTCTTGGGTGTCGGCGGTACGCGCGACTTCTATGATCACAAGCCGTGGGAAGGTGCAGTTTACTTCCAGGACAAGATGGAATTTGAAGGCTTGATCGTACGCGCGGGTTTACGTTCGGACTTCATTATCCAAGGTGACGGCTTGCTGGAGCAATTCCAAGCGCAGGTTGACAGAAATCAGCCGGGCGCGTTGCTTGCAGATCGCGGTCGCTATGTGATTGCACCGCGTCTTGGTATTTCGCATCCGATATCAGCGGCATCGAAACTCTACTTCAACTACGGCCACTACTATCAAACGCCGTCGTTCCAGTATTTCTATCGCAGCGCTACGGCGAACATTTCGCCGAACACCGAAATCGGTAATCCGAACCTTGAATATGAAAAGACGGTGTCTTACGAAGTCGGTGTGAGCACCGAGTTCACGGAGAACTGGGTGATTGATGTGGCCGGTTACTACCGCGACGTTTACAATCAGATTGGAACAGTTCAAGAACGCATCGGGCCGCTGATTTTGAACCGCTATTTCAATCTTGGCTATGCGCGTGCGCGCGGATTCGAGTTCTCGCTGGATAAGAAATTCAGCAGCATGTGGGCGCTCACGATGAACTACGACTTCTCGTTTGCGTATGGCAAGGAATCTGCGGCGGCTGAAGGATTGCTTGACCGTGTACGCGGTGTTCCCGAAAACCGCAACGAGCATCCGTTGGATTGGGACGAAACGCATCGCGTGTCAGCATTCTTGACGTTCATGGCGGGGAAGGACCAGCACCCGAAACTGGTTGGTCTGACCTTGCCGTCGGATTGGTTGTCAACGGTTGAGTTCTCATATGGTTCGGGCTTGCCCTACACTCCGTCAACCTACACGACGGGTGAATCGGCAAACTTGATTTTGGCGAATTCGGCGCGTAAGCAAGCGACTTCGACGACGGATTTCCGCTTAGACAAATTTTGGGAAATCAGCAAGGGAATGAAGATCGCGACAGGCTTTGAGATTTTCAATTTGTTCAATCGCAAGAACGTGCGTGATATTTACGCCGAGACGGGCAACGCATTTGACGCGTCGCACTCGGGTAATCAGAAACGAAGCAGATGACGGAAACTTGGGCAAGGCTTTTGACCACAATCCACGGAATTATTTCCCGCCGCGTCAAGTGGTGCTTCACTTGAAGTTGGATTTTTAGTCAACCTTGCGGGTCCCTCAAGAAACGATTTCTGGAGTAAGATAAATCATGTTCGCAACTTTACGTCGCTTAGTTCTGGCCGGAGCCGCCACGGCATTGGTAATCATGGGTTGTTCAGATCCTGAGCCCCATAAGTTCAGCCGCCGTCGCCATTCCGTGATGGCACGCCGCTTACATCTCCGACCTCCGATGTGACACTTGTTCCCGTTGATCCTCCGTATATCATTACCGCAGACTATGTGATCCCTGAAGGCGTCACAGTAACGGTTATGGAAGGTACTGAGATTATGGTGGCGGGTCTTAATTGGATTGATGTCCAAGGGAAGATTGTAGCAACCGGCAGTGCTGAGCACCCGATTATTTTCACGAGCGCAAATTCGGCGCCGGATTTGGGTCAATGGCGCGGTATCAAGCTGCATAATCCGAATGAAGTATCAGAGTTTGACCACTGTATTTTTACTTACGGTGCGTACTTTGAAACGGATACTTTATCGGATCGAGGCCGCGACGCACAGAACTACAAAGGCATGTTAGCGATTAACAACAGTAGCCCGCGTATTACCCGCAGTGTCGTCACGCAGATTCAAAACAACGCGGTATTTCTCACGGGCAGCAATAGCCGTCCGGTGATTCGCTACAACGTGTTTACGCGCAACGACGCTTCGGGCGTGCGCGGTGATGCGACAATTGATCCGACGACTTTGGACATTTCGTACAACTGCATTTCTGAAAATAGTGCGCCGGGTTTCATTTTGTCGAACGACAATCCGGATGATTCATTGGGAATCCACCGAATTTTCGGTGATCCGACGACCATAAACGTCAACTTGGATTCGTGTGATTCGCACTTCAACATTGATTTGCTCCCGCTGTTCAATGACCCGCGTGAAGGTGAATTGACGAATCTCGCGGATTACAGCTTGCAGTCGTGTTCGCCGTGTGTTGACGCGGGTCCCGTGGGAGCTGACCTCGATCCGGATGCAACTCGTGCGGACATGGGTGCGATTCCTTATGCTCAAGCGGCAGGTGAATTACGCGGTCGTTTGGAAACGAATTTGGGCAATGCCGTTTACCGTATGTCGTGCGACGTGGTGATTCCGCCGGGCGTGACAGTTACGATTTCTGAAGGCGCTCGGATCGAAGCGACAGGCCTATTTAATATTGAGGTCTATGGCCGCTTGCTGGTTAATGGAGTACATGGCAACGAAGTTGATTTGTGTGCGTGCCAGACAACAAATGGTGATTTCGTTGGCGGTATGATTTTCTTTGACCGCGGCGACGAGCCGTCGGTGGTTCGGCATCTGATTGTGCGCGATTTCAATCGCGTTGTTGTAAACAAGGCCGGTGTGCGATTTGAAGATTGCCAGTTCCAGTCGGGCTTCCTGGGTGGTGCTTTGGTGGCAACGGGTGTAACGGCGATTGACAGCGCGGTCGTGTTCGACAACTGTGAATTCACAAACGTAGGCGCGTCAGCAGTCGAAGTGTTGTCGTCATCGGCGAAGATTCATAACACATGGATCAACGGTTCGCGTGGCCAAGGTATTTCGCTGAATAATGTGGGCACAGGTGTTGAAATCTACAATACGATTGTAGAAGCTTGCTCAGTGACGGCCGTTTCAATGGAAGATTTTTGTAGCCCGCGCATCGTGAACAATACCTTCACAGGTACGGGCTATTACGGCGTGCACATGAAGAATAACTGCCAGCCGACGTTGCTCAATAACATCATCGTCAATTCTGGCCGCTACGGAATTCTTGCACAATTCTCGTCGGCGCCGTTTATTGACTACAATGACGTTTGGAACAACGGTTTGCGTGACAATACCCTGCGAATTACTCGCCCAACACGTTAGATATGGGAGAGGTATCAGCGCTGAATCCGTTTTTCGGACGGATATTACCATCTAGCGCTGGGTCGCCGTGTGTAAATGGCGGACATCCGGACGTGCAATACAATGACCTTGATGGTTCGCGCAACGATATGGGCGCTTGGGGCGGACCGGGCGGCGGCGCGGTCGGCACCGGACTTGTGCAACGCTTGGTTGCACAGCGATAATTTGATTTTTTTCACTGCGAAGGCTTAAATGCACTCGCCTGCCTTACTATATTGAGGTTCTCGCACATGCGCAGGAATACCTACACATTTTTACTGTCGGCCCTTTTATTGATTGGGCTGAGCACGGCAGTTGTCGTTGCCAAGAACGCTCCATACGGCGGCGGCGACGTCCGCGGACCGTTGCGCCGGTTGGACGTTGCGAATCCGCAGGATGAAAACCGCGTTCACAACGCCGGCAAGATGTGGATGAACATCACGAACTACGGCTACTTTGGGAACGACAGTCAAACTCAAGCTTCGGCACTGGAAGATCCGTGTCCGCCGAATAACTGGGCGCCGCAATGCGAATATCCCGGCGGGTCGGGCCAACAATATCTTTTCCAAGGTGCCTTGTGGATTGGCGCATTGATTGAAGAAGAAGGCTTCTTCACGACGCGCGTATCCGTGGGAACAGACGGCTGGCAGAACCCGTCGATTAACGAGTTCCACGCGCCCGAAGCTCCGAATGGCGGTATCGAAGAGCGCTCGAACCGTCCGGGCTATACCAATTGCTTTGGTGACAATGTGTACAGTCCATTTGCTGTTTCCGATCAGGATTTCATTGCAACGATGGCTGACACACTGCGTGATCGCAATTTTGTGCTGAATGATCCGACCGATGGTCCGCACCGTCCGCTGGGTATTAAGATTACGCAAAAGTCGTATTCGTTCAGTCAGGCGTTTGCCGAAGACTTTATCATGATCGACTACGAGATTGAGAACATCGCGTCGAACTTCCTGAAGAACGTGTATGTCGGTCTCTATGTTGACGCCGACTGCGGCGTCGCGGGTGTTACAGAGGGTCACACGGACGACATTTGCGGATTCATTCGTGAAGTGGATGAAACCAATTCAGATGGCGACACCAACAAGGTTCGTATTGACGTCGCTTGGATTGCCGACAACGACGGCTATCCTGCGCGCAGTTTTGGCGGCACGTTTACGATTCCTCACGTTACGGGAACGCGCGTGATTCGCGCACCGAACCCGCGTTTGTTTACATCGTTCAACTGGTACAACCCGAACGGCGACGTTGGTCTCGACTATGGTCCGTCGTGGGAAGCGTATGCTGATCGCGATAGTATGGGTATGGGCTGGACCGCCGCTTACGGTATTCCAGAAGGTGATGCTCACAAGTATCAATTGATGAGCAACAGAGAGTTTGACTTTTGGCAGACCTCTGTCGACGAGCTGTGCGCCGGCGTTGCTCTTGTTGACTCAGAACTCTACAACTACTCAAATGGGCGTTTCCCCCCACAGCAGTGGTCACGTGCAGGTCTTGTAGATCCTGAAACGTGTACGGATATCGCAAACGGCTACGATACGCGCTACTTGCTGTCATGGGGCCCGCTGGGAATCTATGACTTCACGGATGGCGCCGGAAACGATATCTATCGTTTGAACCCGGGCGAAAAGTTCAAGATGACCATTGCTTATGTCGGCGGTGAGTTCTTCCACAATCCGAACAATCCGCAGACCACGAACACGGTGATTGACACGTCGAAGTTCAGCTTTGACGACCTCAAGGATAACGCTCGCTGGGCCAAGGACGTTTACGATAACCGTATGTTTGATACGCCAATCTATGATTGGGGCTTTGACGGTCTTCCAGATACCGATGATCCAGACGGTTCTGAAGGTGACACTCTACTTGACACCGGTGACGGCTGGTACGGTGAAGACGTTGGTCAAGACGGTATCTATGGAGTGATTCCGGTCGGTGTAGATAGTATTCCGGTTACATACTTTGTCGGTGCAAATACGCTTGGTGCAGGGGCCGCAACAATCTTTGTTGGTTATTACTCCGGCCCGGACGAAGGTGAACGTAATGGTAGAATGGACAATATTACGAATCCGTTGCTTACAGGCCGTCAGCCGTACCCTGTCGTGACAGAGGATGACATCGTCCCGCCGGACTTGGTGTATGCATTTAACATTTACCACCCGTTGCAATTAGGTGCGTGGGACATGGGTTGGATGTCGGGCAACAGTATCTTGGACTTTGGCGACGGTATTCCTGATTTCACGGGTCCGCCGCCGCCGCCGATTCCGGCGTTGATCGAGTGCGTGCCGAATACCTATAATGCTGCGCAGCACTCGGGTGGTATCGTCAAGATTGCAACTGAAGGCAACTGTTACAGTGGTGGTTTGGGTTACGAACTACGCGACAGGGAAGTGATTCTGCGTTGGTCGAAGTCTTCTTCGGAATCTCCGACCTATCGTGATCCGTTCAGCCGTATTCAGGACTTTGAAGGTTATCGCTTGCACGCCGCCACGGTGAACCAAGAGAATAACTACGAACTTCTGGCGCAATTTGACGCGGAAGACTATGCATACTTTGCCGACGGTACTGACTCATTGATGACTGCACCGGTGGAAACGAATGATCCGACAAGAATTCTTGACTGGGGTAATGACCACAACGAGAGTACGATTGATCCGGATGGTTCGCAGGGTGACGGTATCTATGACTCAGGTCCCGAGACGATTGAGATTCTCGGTATTCACGGACACCGTGGACCGTATGGACCAAATACCGGGTTTGGCGAAATTACCAGCCCGTATCCGGGAATCTACGAATATCATATTCCCGCTCAGACCTTGGCGCCGCGTTACTATGCCGTCACGGCGTTCGACTTTGGTGATCCCAAGTCCGGCTTGACGACGCTGAGCACGCGTGCAACAGCGAATGCAGTGTTGCTTGCTCCGGCAGGATCGGCGAAGCGCGAAGTTAGCGTTGTGCCGAATCCATATCGTGCTTATCAGGACTATACATCGGACTATCGCGGTCAATCCTGGGAAAATCAGAACGACGGTACGCGCGACTTCTACCCGCAGGTGGACCGCCGTATTGAGTTCATGAACCTTCCGGAACGCGCGTTGATTCGTGTCTTTACAACTTCCGGCGACCTTGTGCAGGTGATTCCTCACAATGAAGACGGTGATCGCAGTTCGTGGGCCAGCTTGAATTCTGAAAAGTGGGATCTGAATTCCCGCAACAATCAGCAAGTTGTGTCCGGTCTTTATTTGTTCAGCGTCGAGGATATGGCTGACCATACGATCTCGACCGGCAAGTTCGTCATTATCCGATAATTCACCCCGTTCCCCTCTGCGATGAGCAGAAGGGAAAGAAGCTCCATAGACGGAAGGATGTGCACATGAAGCGTTGGCGACTATTCGGACTGCTTATGGCCTGTCTGATTGCTCCCTCGATGCTGTGGGCTCAGGCAAAGGTCGGCACCGCCGGCGTACAGTTTTTGAAGATTAGCCCGTCATGCCGCGCTGTCGGCATGGGTGAGGCTTACGTGGCGGTTGCCAATGATGCCAGTGCAATCTGGCATAATCCGGGCGCGCTCGCACGTCTGGAAAAACCGGAGGCAATTGTCAGTTGGATTGACTATGCCGCCGGAATTCAATACGGCTATCTTGGCGTCTCGCAGCCGGTCGAGAAATTGAAAGGCACGATGGCGGCCTCGGTCAGCTACTTGACGACAGACGAGATGAAAGAGACAACTCCGGAGCGTCCTGACGGCACGGGCCGTACGTTTACCGCAGGCGATTTGGCCGCAGGTATTTCGTACAGCCAGATGCTGACGGACAAGTTCTCGGTCGGCGGTACGGTGAAGCTTGTCAGCGAAATGCTGGCAGACAAATCGGCAACCGGTTGGGCGGCGGATGTCGGTACATTTTATGACACGGGTTGGAAGAGCGTCCGCATCGCGATGTTGACGTCAAACTTCGGTCCCGATATGAAGTTTGTCGAAGAAGGCTTCCCGCTGCCGATGAACTTTACGTTTGGCGCGGCGATGTACGTGATGAACTCGGGCGACCGTGAATGGTGGAACGGCGCTGATTCAATCGGCACGCATTCGCTGTTGGCGTCAATGGCGTGGTCGCATCCGAATGACAACCTCGAAGTGTATAACTTCGGGTTGGAGTACGGATTCATGAACACGGTGTTCCTGCGTGCAGGCAAAAAGTTGAACGGTTGGACGCGTAAGTCGTGGAACGAATATCGCGAGACGATCAACGCAGGCGAAGACGCGACGAGCGACAATCCGTTCTATGAGTTCCCGCTGTTCAGCCGCAACGGCACGTTCTTCGGAAACGGCGCTACGATTGGTGCGGGCTTGAACCTTCCGAAAGCCGGTTTAACTGTGGACTATGCGTTCACCGGCATTTCCTTCCTTGAAAATATCCACCGCTTCTCGCTCGGCTACCGCTTTAACAAGCGTTGGCTGTAATCCGCGGAGAATACCATGTCCCGAATGACTAAAATACTTTTGTTCGCCGGATTGCTGATTGCTGTTGTCGCGGGTTGCGATCGTTTCAAAGACGACACCCCAGACGTTAATCAAGCTCCGACGGTGCGGTTTGTCAACTTCCCGGAAGACAGCACGCAGTTTTCATATGCGCCGGTTGTGTATTGGCAAGGATTCGACCCGGACGGTTTTGTAACGGGCTTCGAGTTCTATGACGATATCTCCGCTGAAGGCTTGACGGCATATCGCGCAGGCGATGCGGCGTTCAATGCCTATCTTGACTCAATTCCCAATTCTGTGTGGACATTCACAGAGAATGCAAATCAGCAGATCTATTTGCTGACGGAAGTGGGTGAAGTGACCGAGCACGTGTTCCTCGTGCGCTCAGTGGATAATTTGGATTCGCGCTCCAGCATCGTGGCCCGCACGTTCTTCCGTACGAATCAGGCGCCATTCGCGCCAAAGCTTCGTTGGGCGGAAAGTGACACAGTCGCCTATTTCTTGAATGAAGTCATCCCAGACACGCAATTGGTAGGTGACACGATTTCGATTACCTACACGGGTATTCGTTTGTTATGGCAAGGCAGTGATCCTGACTCGCGTGCCACGAATATCATTCCGCTGCAATTCAGCTATGCGTTGGTGAATTCATTGGGTGACTCGATTGCATTGCCGGTTCGTGATGACAGCAACCATGTTGTCGGGACACGCGAAGGTTGGAGCAATTGGGGCGGCGAAACCCAGATTGCGATGTACGGCTTGGAGACAGGGAACTACACGTTCTACCTGCGTGTGCGTGACGACGGGTACACCGAATCAGATACGATGGGAACGGCGACGTTTACTGTTGTGAAGCCGATCCTGTCCCGAATGCTTTTGATCGTGGATGAAAACAAGCCGCCGACAGCAGTCGAACTGCAGCGCGGAGGTATCAATGCCGACACGCTAAAGGCATTTTATGATCGTGTTTTACCGGACGCGATCGACATTGCCAACACGTTGGCTCCGATAGCACAGCCGCCGGGATCACCGCCAATTCGTCATTTTGATTACGATAGCATCGCTTGGTTAGACAATCGTAGCGGCCTTGTTCTTTCGTACGATTACATCAGCCAGTTCGCAGCCATTTGGGTCATTAATGACGACAACGTTCAGGCTGAGCGAACAGGTGGTGTAGACGGTACTGCCGCAGCCTATAACAAGGTATTAGCTGACTACATGGACATCGGCGGGAACGTGATGTTAACTGGCCGCCGAGTGTTTAACAAGGCGAATGCCCTTGGGCCCGGCAACCCGGCAACCAATTCATTTTTGCGCGACTATTTTAATATCTTTGTTGTTCGTCCAAAATCGGTGTACAATCCTGCCCAGCCTGCGCAGGCAGGTATTGCTGACTTCGCCGGTGCTGTGGCGGGCGATCCGCAATGGCCGGACTTAGACATCGATACGACAATGATCGACCGCCTTGTTTACACGAACCAGCATGTGACCTATCCGCCGGAAGTCGAGTATTTCGGGCGTTCGACTGCACCTGCGAGCTTTGACTTTGCGACGACACTGTACAACTATAAGTCGAGCACGAGCGATCCGGAATTGTATCCGAACATTATTGAGAACTTTGACTGCGCAGTGGATACGGGACTTTCAACATCAACCACGGTGGCCTTAATTCCGCAGGATGAGACGCTACCGTTGTTGCAGGCATCGACAATCCGCAACTTGTCGCGTAGAATCAACGGTGAAATTATTCATGGTGACTTCATTGAAGTACGCAACGTGGGCACCAACATCCTTGCACCAAAGTGGCGTATCTTTGCTTCAATTCCAGTTGAAGCGGGAGAATGGCAGACCACGGATACCTTAGAAGTAACCTATCGTTTCATTCCTCTTTCGGCTGATCACGATGAACCGATCGCATTGAACTTCATTAAGTACGACGGCACAATCGAGATCGAAATTGTCGGCGATCAGGTTCGCACGACGATTCACGCGACACCGCAGTTCCGTAGCTGCTACTTCGCGTTCCCGTTTGCGTACATGAAGAATGATTTGTACACGCACCCGTTCTTAGGACCAGTTCCAGCCGTGAGCTTGTTGATTGCCAACCAGCTCGTCTTCTTCAACCAGAACCTTGACTTTAGTTTCAATAACAGATAGCTTCTGTTGAGTCAAATATGAAAAAGGGCCGCGGAACAATGTTGCCGCGGCTCTTTTGCTCAAGTCCATGCAAACAGACAAATCTTCGCGCACCGTCTTGATTCTCTGGTCCATTGTGATGCTGGGATTGTCCTTGTGGCTACCGGCAGGCTATTGGACAATTGACGACGGCATCAAATCCATTGCGGCACGGCGCGGTGAAGCGCCGTGGAGCAGTCCGATTGCGGATGATTCGCTGCGCGCGAAGCTGCTGAACCCGGCAGACTATCCGGTGTTTGTACCGCCGTTTGCAGAACGGGTTGAGAATGGAGTTGAACCGGGTTTCTCTCCCTATGCAAGACTGTTGGCACGAATTGAATCTGTTATGTCGCGTCGTGCGTTGATGGTGACGACCACGCTAATTGCTTTGGGAGTTGGTTGGACACTCTATGGAGCAGGTTTAGCTTGGGGATTCTTGCTTTTGCCGCTCACGTTCTACGGACTTGTGCCGTGGGAACACGGGCTTGCGCTGTGTTTCTCTTCGACAGCTTTGATTGCAATTTTTTTGAAGGATCGCGCAAGTTCAACCTCTGCGATTTTCAATGGCGCGCTATTGGCCTGTGCAACGGCTTTGCGGCCTGAGCATGGCTTGCTCCTGTTGGCAGGAATTGTGTTCTTGTTCTTGAATCAGCGTGGGAAAGAAGGCGGACTCACAACAATTGCGGGAATAGTTTCGCTTGGACTGCTCTTTGTAATTGCGGGATCAGACGAAATGCTGAGACAATCACTGCTGAATCAAGCGACTGCGGTGTGGTCAGTCACAAGTCGTGTTCAAGCAATTCTTGACACCGTGATTGCAATGGGTCCGTCGATCTTGTTGTCGATGTTCATGATTGCAATGCTACTGCTGTCACTCTCCGTGATGGACAAACCCAATACGCCGCGTTTGCTCTCCATCATCGCATGGGGCGGCGTGGCGATGTTCGTGGTTGTGGCAGTGCGAGTGGTGTGGAATCGAAGCTATCCGCCAATTGAAATGCTCACGACAGGTTCTATTGCTTTTGCGATGCCGTGGATCTTGTGGCTGTTTACAAAGCGGGAAGCATGGAAAACAAAAGCGATGGCTTACGCCACCGCTGTGTTGGTTTTGGGGATATTGCTGATACCGCAGTCCGCCGGAGTGCATTGGGGTCCGAGACTGTTGTTATTCAGCGCTCCGTTATTCTTGATTGCTCTCTATCAGGCCAATCTGCACTTGACCAAAGCGTTTGCCGCATTGGTTGTGCTCTCGCTTGCTCAGTCTGTCCATTCAGGAGTTGTGGTGGCATCGCGCTATGCGGAATCCTCCAATCACGAAACGCGCTTGCGTCCGCATATTGGTTCTCCCTTAATTACCACGTCACGCTCACAGGCAATTGACTTAGCCGGATTGTGGGACGAAAACGAATTCTTTGTAGCGAGCAATCCGGAAGATCTCAAACGCCTGTTAGTCGAGTTCTATTTGCTCCGTCGCGACAGCGTGTGGCTACATCAAATGCCCGCCGAGAGCCTGATGTTTAAGACATTCCCGAACAACAGACCGGTATGGCCACATCAAATGAGTTTGATCAATTGCGGAAATCTCTATCACTCGCAATGGCAAGCATACAAGATTGTCATGAACCGCGCCGATCTGGAATGGATTCCACTGCTTGAGCAAGCGGCAGGGCGGGCAATTGAGGCAGGAGATCTTAAGCGCGCGTTGTTCCTGCAAGATGATGTGCTTCGACTCAATCCTAAACGCGCTACGGCTTATTCAAATATGGCTTTGATCTTAGCGCGAATGGGCAAGAGTGCCGAAGCAAAACGCGCTGTGGAAAATGCGCTTGAATTAGATTCTACTTTGATTCAGGCACGAGACTTGGCACGAGAGATTCAGACGCTTGAATCTGGCGGAGCAAAGTGAGCGCGGGTTCGTAGTCGGGCTGATAATGGAGTGAGCGGCCTAAGCATTCGCGGGCGGCGGCTTCCTGTTTGTTCTGACCGAATGCGACGGCGAGGTGATAGAAACTTTGAGCGGACGGCGCGATGGCAACGCATTCTTTAAGCGGAATTTGGGCTGTTACGGCGTCACCGTCACGCAAGAATCGTTTGCCGCGTTCGAGCAAGAGATGAGATAGGTTGACGCGAATATCCGCGTTGCTGGTATCGGCATTGTAGCCGCGATGATAGGCGTCGAGCGCGCTGGCCGTGTCTTGTTGCAGTTCAAGAACGGAACCGAGATTGTTCCACGCCGCGACCGCACGCGAATTCTGTTTCACCATGTCGAGCAGGATTGCTCGTGCTTCGTTGAGATTGTTCGCACGCTGCTCGACGACCGCGCGATTCAAAATTGCTAAGTCACGCGAACCGGGATCGGATTCGGCAAGCGCGAAACTCGAGCGAGCTTGATTGAGTTGACCCAGTGCGAGAAAGGCGTTGCCTTCCATGAAGTGTGCGGCGCCGACATTGGCTTCGCGAGCATTGTAGGGGTTGATAATCGCAATGACAAACACGGCAAACGCAACCAAACCCGCTTTGGTTTTCTGAGATTTGCTGAAGGTGCTCCAAACTGCCACACCTACTCCTGAAAGAATGCAGAGCCACGGCACGACCGGCATGCGGAAGCGGCTGGCAATGAAGAACAGGATGACGCTCACGGCATAGGCCAAGATGAGTCCCCAGAGCAGACGGGCCTCCGATTTCCAGAAGGCCAATACGGCTAAGGGCAGCAAAAGAGCGAAATTCAACAGAATCAGTAGTGCGAGGCCCGGAGTTTGCCCTGCAAAGTAGGCTATGTGTTTATTATTTGAGACCTCGAAACGGTTGAAAAACAGCAGGGCCTTTCGTACCATTAACTTAAGCCCAAGTCCGGGCTGGTCGGCGAGGAAGCTTTTCCCTTTGTCGTAGTAGAAATCCGATACGCCGCCGGGGCCAAGCTCGCGGTGGGTCTCGCGTTCTGCAATCTTTTCGGCTTGCTCTATGGTCCAGAAACGGTCTGCACCGGGGAGGACGGATGAAATTCCGTCGGCTTGGGGGTTATTGCCGATCCAGAAGTTGACGCCGCCTTGAGTGGCAATTAGGACGGGCTCATAGCCAAGCTTCCAGTTTGCCAATGTAATTGGAGCGATGGGCAGGGCAAGTCCGACGAGGCTTATGATAGCCAAACGAATGGATATGGTTTTCCAGACGGGCCAGAGAGCTATTGCAATTGCGACGGGGGCAACCAGCAGGAAGTTTGGGCGAGTAATGGCGGCAAGTCCCCAGAGCACACCGCAGACGAGAGCTTGTTTGAGCGTCGGGGATTTTTTTAGTGCTAATGTGCTCCAGCCGACTAAGACGGCCATGAGCATTTCGAGACTTGTGGAGAGAATCTCGGCGCTGTAGAAAATGACCATGCCGTTGACCGCGAAGAGAATTCCGGCAACGCGCGCGGCGAGAGTTCCGAAGTAGTTTTGAGTGACGCGGTAGAGAACAACAAGCGTCGCCATTTGCAGAATCAAGTTGAGCAATCTGGCCCAGAGCAGGTCGTTGTCCATGAGGGCATAGACGGTTCCGAGCAGCCACGGATAAAGCGGCGCGCGGAAGAGCGGCCACGGTCCGAAATCACCGTTTGCGACGCGCTGAGCGGCCTCGTGGTACCAGAGCGGATCAACAGCCGGAGCTAAGAAGGTCGGGCTGTGTGCGGCGTTGTAGATATGCCAGACGCGTAGGATGAAAGCCCCTGCGAGAATAGCCCAATACCAAATGTCTTGAGCAGGAAACGTGACCTGCCGCCTTGTCGAATTGTTAACTTTCATACCCCGAATATATGAATCTCAAGTCCCATATTCCATTGCACGAATCAATTAGCCACCAGAAGGGGGTTCCCATGAAACTCACCCTGATTGCCCTGTTGTTGTGTGTCGTAGCCACGATGTCCGTGCGCGCGGCTGAACTTTCGCCGACGCTGCCGGATGTTTTATCCTCGGCCAGCGAGACCGACCAGATTCCGGTGATTGTCTATTTGGACAGTAAACTTTCGATGGACGATGTCTATCCGCAGGCACGGGCGTTGCCGATGGGTCCGCGCCGCGAGTATGTCGTAAGGGCGCTGAAGGAACGGTTTGCGGACATGAGCCCGAACGTGCTGAAGTATCTTGAAGGATACGAAAAGACGGGCGAGGTGTCGTTGTTGCGGCCGCTTTGGATAATTAATGCGATTCGTGTCACCGCGACACCCGCGTGGTTCGGCAATTGGCAAGCGGTTTTCCGGAAGTTATCTATCTTGCGCACGACCAGAAAGACGAAAACACGCTGGATGATATTGGCTGGGGAGTCTTCGAAGCTCAAGCTCCGCAAGTCTGGGCACAGTATGGCGCTAAAGGCCAGGGCGTGCTTGTTGGGCATAAGGACTCGGGTATTGACTTTGAGGGTTGCGAGAAATTTGCAGGCCGCATCTGGTTTAATCCCGGCGAAGACTTGAACGGCAACGGGTCGCTTGATGCCGGTGAAGCGAACGGAATTGACGACGACGGCAATCGTTATGTGGACGATTTCTACGGCTGGAATTTTGATCAGAACAACAATGACGTGTCTGACCGTGATGGACATGGTACGCGTACATCATCGGTCATCTGCTCAAACCTTGAAGGAGTTTGTGATACAGTTAGTATGGCACCGTTGGCTACGTTGGTCGTATTGAGTGGCTATCGTTCTCAGGGGGCGGTATTCGAGTCCAGCCAATATGCAGTCGAGAACGGCGTGAACGTAATTTCGGCGAGCTTGAGCTTTAAGCAGCGCGAATGCCAAGAAGATGAGCTTCGTGAATGTCCGAATCGCGTGTCACATCGCTGGGTGAGTGAAATGGAGCTTGCAGCAGGCATTATTCACGCTAATTCTACGGGTAACGATGGCTTAACCAATCCGCGCCCATTGTCAACTGCCACTCCGTCAGATTGTCCACCGCCATCAATGACATCTGGTCATTACCAGCAAGGCGGTGTAAGCTCAATCGTCGCAGTAGCGGCGTACCAGTCGAACGGCACATTTGGCACGTACAGTGGTGTTGGTCCGGCAGCGTGGTCACACCAAGACCTATGTGCTGAAGCGAGAATGCCGTGGTGCGGAGCGGAAGGCTCGGCGAACGAATACCCTGCGGAATTTGAGGACTATCCTTATCACAATGGGAATCACGGATTGCTTAAACCCGACATTACTGCACCGACCGTGGTTACAGCAATTACGGTGAATTGTACTTGTGGGAGTATCAATGGGACATCAGGTGCCACTCCACACGTCGGCGGGGCGCTTGCAATAATCTATTCTGCGTTTCCGGGAATCACTCCTGAGGAAGCGTATCAAGTATTGGTAAATGGTGCTTTGGATGCGGGTGATCCAGGCCCCGATACGACGTGGGGCTTTGGCAAGCTCAGAATGCTGCCTTCGATTTCACGTGGGATGGATGATATGGGTTCGGTTGCAGGTAATATAACCAACAATGGTCAGGATCTTGAAGGAGTTCGCATTTCGGTTGAAGGAGCAAATCCTGTCTGGACCGATGCTAATGGTGACTATGAGTTATTCTTGCGCCCCGGAACCTACACAGGTTTGTATGAGAAGTTTGGTTATCAATCCGTCTCGCGCAACATCAACATCGTTGCCGGTCAAGTTGATGACGGAAATCTCACGCTCAACATGTCTGCGAACGCATCTCTTGTGGTCACAGTTGTTGATCAATTCGATGTTGCGATGCCGGGTGTTTTAGTTGAGCATCCGTTGAGCGAAACGTCACTTTACACCGATGCAAACGGACAGGTGACATTTGGAACGATGTTTGACGGAACTCAGGAATTTCAAGTGGCTCAGAATATCGAAGTCTATGAGCATACGGTACACCAGATCAATTTGACTGCGGGCAATAACACGGCGGAACTCGCGCTTGTGCCGTCTGCGTCGTTTGGTCCGACCGGGCCGGATGAATATGGATACTATGCCTATGACGATCTGGATGCAGGTGGGCCGACTTACGATTGGGTTGAACTTGCGGACGGTTTAGGAACGAATCTCAATCTAAGCGGCGACAGTTTTGTTATGCAAGACCTCCCGTTCCAGATGCGATTCTACGGCAATCCTACGAATGTACTGGCTATCTCGTCAAACGGCAACATCATCATTGGTGGCGGAGGCAGTAATGATTGGGGCCATTGGCCGATTCCGGCTCCGTCAACTCCGAATAATTATATTGCAGTTCTTTACCAAGACTACAGACCGGAAAGCGGCGGCGGAGTTTGGTATTACTATGATCAGGACGCAGGGCGGGCGATCATTCAATGGGAAGACGTGCCAGAATATTTCAACTATGGCCGCGCAACATTCCAAATCCACATTTACGATCCTTCGGTCAATCACGACCACCTTGGGAATAGTGTGATCGAGATGCACTATGCGGATTTCGTGGATAGATTTGATGCCACAACGGGTATTGAGAATGCAGACGGTTCGGTCGGAGTGGAGTATAGCTTCAATCGCTATTACGGCGCAGGTTCGACACCGATTCGTGCTGGAAGGGCTATCCGTTTCACTACCGATCAATTTGAAGCCGCTGACGACGAACCTGTCGGCATGCCGAACGAGTTTGCGCTGTTGCAAAACTATCCGAATCCGTTTAACTCACAGACGACGTTTAGATTCAACATTCCGCAGGCAGGTCAGGTTGCCTTGAAGCTCTATGATATCACAGGGCGCGAGACGGCGACGTTGTTCGATGGAATTAAGCAGGCTGGGGCGCACACGGTTAGCTTTGACGCCACGGGTTTGGCAACTGGAATCTATTTTGCCCGCATGGAAGCAAATGGAAAAATCGTTAGGGCGAAGAAGGTGTTGTATTTGAAGTAGTCAGGCTACGATTAAAATTGAAAAGCCCGGTGCATTACTGCATCGGGCTTTTGTTATTTCGAGGCCGCGCTCGCGGAGCGGCTTACTCGCAAATTGAACTATGCGGACTGCTTGAGGTGCAGGCCCTCAACGGCTTGCTTGAGCTGATCCAGAGAAAAGGGCTTCTCAAGAAACGCTTCGGGCCGCGGGGGAGCCATGTTTAAGGCCGCCTTATAGTGAACCCACCCTGTGATCAGAATTACGGGCATATTGGGGTCGCAGGCCTTGATGTCCTTAAGGAGCAGCAAGCCGTTGCGATTCGGCATATGAATGTCTGAAATCACTAACGCGGGGTGCTGTTGCTCAAAGGCCATGAAGGCCTGGTCACCATCCTCGGCAAGAATCGGCTCGTAGCCCAGCTCCTGTACACACTGTGCAAGCATCTCGAGCATGCTTCTATCATCATCTACAACCAAGCACTTAGCCATTATCTATCCCGTCAAGTTTCGAAAGTCGGAGCGAAATATACTACGGTTTTACGGGCAAACGATGTGCCCAACGTTAAAGGCACATTAGGAGGGGGAGGAGAGGCTAAAGTAATTCAGGTGTTCAATCGTTGTCCTCTTTGGGGATGTGGGAATGAAGAGGAGTAATACTATCCTAACACACATGTTGCAGGTTGACGACCCCTCTGTGGATATGTTGATAAGTTGAGTATTTTCATGGTTTTTTGAGGATTTAGGCAGGTAAGTTAGAAAGCACTTAGTGAAACTTTACACAAGGGAAAAGCGTTCATAAGCTATTGAGTCTCAAGGGAATTGTGAGGTGCTAAATCCTTGCAATTCAATAGAAATGACTTGCTTTTCGGGTTAGATAGTTCTATATTTGCGCAAGTTCCGCAAAGGGAAATCAAGGAGATTAAGTACATGTTTCTTCGCAAAGTTTGTTTTGTAGCATTGTTGCTGGCCCTCGTAGTTCTGCCGGCAACGTCACACGCTACGGTTACGCGTGTGATCGGTTTGGGTGGCGCTGACGCCAATTTTATCGTTCGTGATGCCTTCAACTCGACGGTTTGGCCGCAACTCGTCAAGCACTACGGCATGCAGTCCGGAATGGAAGTTTATGGCGATGGCGAGAACGGCTGGGACGTCCAGAAGGCCTACGTGAACTACGATTTTGGCGATGAGAAGTCGGTCCTGCAGTTTGCGCTCGACAAGCTCAACACCCGTAATTACGGAATGCTTGCCGACAACGAACTTGCCGATCTGGACAACGTTCCGGGCGGCTACAACAAGCTGAATATTACCTACGGTCGCCCGATAGGTGAAGACATGCTCGTTGGTGTTGGTTTGCACTTCGCAGGCAAGAGCCTGAAGACGAACGAAGACGGCGGCGACTATGATCACTCGTATAGCGAAATCGGCTTGCTGCTTGGTTTGACCGCAATGCAAGAGAAGCTTGACGTTTCGTTGGGTTTCCGTTCGGGTTCTTACACGATTGATGAAGGCGGCAGCACGTTGGCAGAAGCTGACGGCGCAAGCGACATTATGGTTGCGGCTCGCTACTGGCACGAAGCCAGCGAGACATACACCATGGTTCCGAGCCTCGCGATCGGTATGCACACGGACAATGCCAAGATGGGTGACGCTGCAAACGAATACAGTAGCGGCATGTTCCGTTTGGGCGTTGGCAACAACTGGACGCCGAAAGAAAACCTGCTCGTGATCTCTGAAATTGGTCTGCGCAGCATGAGCGAAACTTGGAAGCCGGACGGCGGCGAAGAAGCCAAGGATTCGGAATCTGATATTTTCTGGAGACTCGGTGTTGAGTCCGAAATCTTCGGTTGGCTCTGGGGCCGCTTCGGCGCCGAGCGTGATTGGGTTGGCGCGACGTGGGAATCACAGGTTGGCCAGCCGGAATGGTCCTCCAGCATGACGAGCACCTACGTTGGTGCGACGACTCGTTGGAATCGCTTCCAGGCTGACTTGCTTGTGCACCCGTCGTTCTTTGGTTATGGCCCGAACTTCCTGTCCGGTTACACCGACATGATTTTCACGAAGGCTTCGATCAAGATCAACTTCGACAAGCAGTAATTCGCGCATAGCGAACAAGGTTAGATTGGTCGGGCGGCAGTGATGCCGTCCGATTTTTTTTATTTTGGAAGCAAAGCTGAGCATAATCAATCTCTTCTGAGTGTGCAAATTTTCACATGGAGTGCATGGGGGTTGACAAAGCCATTTTTTTTTTGATATAATAGAAGCAACCTGAGGCCGCGATACGGGTGCGGCGATTCATTTTCATTTAATGGGAGGTTGTGATGAAGAAGGTGATTGGAATTCTTGCAGCATGTTTGTACACCGTTCAAGCATTTGCTGCAACAGCATTCTGTATTTCTGTGAATGACCCATGTTGTACCGGTGGTTCGTCATTTGGAACGCATCAGTTAACGTCAACCGATGATTTTAGATGGTGGTATATCCACTATGACACGGGCAACGCCAATAACAAGGTCACGATCATTGCCAAACTTGATGGATCAGAAGTTTGGAGAAGAGAGAATCTCTGCGGATGCGGCAGCACAACAGTCGATTATCACACCTCAAATCAGCATTTAATACGAATTGAAGTTGAATGTACGGAATGTGGCATGCAGACGTGCGTGAACGGAACCGCTTCAGTGCAGGTATATACACCATCTAACAGCGGGTGCCCTGATAATTGTCAAGGCGATTAGACTCGGAGCTTTGATGAAGGTTGGTTACTTACTTGTTACCATTGTGTTCACTGCGTTAAACTTCCTTCACGCGGAAATACTTAGAGTGCCAGACGACTTTACGAGCGTCCAGACAGCATTGGATTCGTCCGCGAGTGGCGACACGGTACTGATCGGCCCCGGTGAGTACGTTCAATCTCTGAATGCGCCAATGCATGACGTAACAATTGCAAGTGACTATATTGTTTCAGGCGACACAACTCAGATAATGGAGTGCATATTGCGCCCGCCGCCCGGAAGCGTCGGGCGCAATCTTTTTGCATCCCAAGGAATCGGTCTGTTAAGAATTCAAATTGTCGGCGTCAGCTTCATAGGAAGTATGAGCGGAGGTGAGATCGTAGGTGGTGGAATTGCTGTGTACGGTCGTGTGTTACTGTTGGATCATTGCAGCATAGATTCAACTTATGGGAACTTCGGTGGAGGGCTTTATGCTGATAGCTGCGATGTTACAGTTTCTGATTGTCGATTTCGATCTACGAGCGCGTGGGAGCGCGGAATAGTCGGCTACTTTCAGAATTGCGACGTTCACATGGAACAAACTCTGTTATCGAATGGTTTCCCAACCGCACCAAACCCATCCGGTGAAAACGTGTTGATGATTGACGGAGGAAACATCCTTGTTCGAAGGAGCATAATAGAGGGATTTGGGTGGGACGATCCACCTGGCGTGACAGGAATTCGCCAATTGGGAGCAGGAACTAGGATTGTATTCGCGGATTGCGATATTCGCGGCAATAGAATTCACAATTTCTTCAGATTGCCTGAAGAGGGATTGCTCCAATTCTCGCAAATAAGATTCGACTCTAATCGTGTTGTTGAGAATGAAATTCAACACGATCTCTTCAGCTATTTTGATGCGGACACGGGCAGCACATGTTTATTTCGAAACAATTCCTTTGTCAGTAATCATCGGTTGAGTGTGGAGGGATTTGTCAGCCGAATGTTTTTCACCGTAGGTGCAAACTCGCAATTCACGGAAGTGTCAAGAAACATGTTTGTTGACAATGAAAGTCAGGAGAATAGCGTCGCTGCAATAGGCTCACCCGCAGATTCATTTGAACTGAAATTTCATAACAACTACATTTTCAACAATGCGTGCGAAGGCTTTGCAAACCCTCCAGGTGGAGTGACAATGCTGGTAAGCGTTCCGGCTGGAGTTGTTTACCACAATGTGTACTCCCAAAGTGTCGGCTATGCAGCGTTTCAGGGGCTGCACAGCTCGCCGCCGAGCTTCGCTCCGTACAATTATTGGGGGGATTCTACCGGGCCAAAGCAGGAAGACGAGAACCCTTTTGGACCGGAGACAGCGTTGAGAATTTAGTTCACGTTGTGCCGTGGCTTGTAGATTCAGCCGATTTCTCCGAAAATTCGAGGACAATAGCTGCAAGTCCGATTACAATTGCGTTAGGTTACCCGTACCCCAACCCTTTCAATTCGAGCGTGACTATAGAATATGCTCTTGCTCGCGAGCAGGCAGTTCGATTAAAAGTCTATGATGTACAAGGGAAATTGGTGAGCACGTTGTTGGAGGAGACTCAAGGGATGGGTGTGCATCGGGTGGTGTGGGACGCTGAGGACTTTGCGACAGGATCTTATTTCGCGAGGCTTGAAGGCGTTGACGGGAAACAAGCTTCGCAGGTTGTAAAGCTAATGCTCATCAGGTAGCTGAAATTGAGTATTGAGAATTAAAGGGGGCGACCAGATGGTCGCCCCGCTTCTTGTTTTGCGCACGGTCTTTGCTCCATACAGGGTGATTAACCATGAGGAGCGACTATGGGGCGCAACATCCTTGCACTCTGCATTGTGCCGTTGCTGATTATCGTCAGCGCGTGCGAAGAAGACACGACTGAACCGACTGTTGGGAATCCGACGATTACGTTGTTGACCCCAACGGAGAATGAACTCAGCGGGGTCGTCACAGTTGAGGTATTTGGACACGACGCTGAGGGCAATGCACTCGACCGTGTTGTCTATTTCGTGGATGACGTGGCCATGTACACGGATCCGAATCCAAGTGCCAGCAGTCCGTCGAGCACATGGGAATGGAACAGCGAATCTGTGAGCGACGGGGACTACGAAATCAAAGCAGTGGGCTACGATCTTGTTGGACGTTCGAGTGAAGCCGCGCGGGAGTTTGAAGTGACGAATGCTGACGCCGCATCCGGAGTTGTGCGGTCGGATCAAATGGGTGTGATTCGCACGCGACATGGGGCGCAAGTCCGTGTGCCATTAGGGGCCGTACCGTTGGGTGAAGATCAACACACAGCGGCAATGGTTTTCTCCGTTTCGCGAGACACTTCAGCAACTACTCCGCCGCCAGCGGGACAAACTCGCGTTTCAAATTACTACCGCTTCACGCCGGGTGGATTTGTGTTTAGATATCCGGTTGAAGTGACGTTACCAATTCTGGAAGGTTCAGACTTGACAGGCCGCGAAGTAACGATCTACCGAATTAATCCGACGAGCGGTGAACTTGAAAATTTTGCGGGAACTATTGACGAAGAGTTTGGAACCATCTCTGCGCAAACGTACGAACTCTCAACGTGGTTCGCGGCAGTCTCCAACAGTCCGGGAGTTGATCCGCAGGGCTGGAGCTGTATTCAGGTTTCAACAGGATCGGACGATTGGGTTTCGCTGTGTGTTGAGAATTATCTCTTGGCATTTCCATCACGCGATCAATTGTTCATGCCGCAGAATGGCTTGACGGCAGTTTATGGCAGAAGCCAATTTGGCTGGACGGATGCAGGCCGCTGGTTCCTCCCACAAGGCACGTACACGATTTGCATGCAACGGTTAGATGACGACGGAATTTGGCAGAAGCAATCGCGCTCAATCGTGTTGAACCAACCGGCGGGGCGAACTTGGGACGGAGGCGCGAGTTGCAGCGCTGAGTGGACGAGCTTCTTGATGGACGGGTCAATCCCAATCCCGTCTGCGGGTTCCTGCGGCTGTATTCCAGAAGCATCGGTTCCTGTGGGCACGGGTGAAGTTCAAGTGACTCTGCAATGGTTTAATGAGGCCTCAATCGATCTTGATTTGTGGGTCTATGAACCGTCCGGCGAACGTTGCTACTTCGGTCATACGACTACTGCAACCGGCGGAAGATTGGATCGGGATAATCTATGCGGTAACTACGAGAATGGGACACCAGAGAATATTTTCTGGCAGACTGCACCAGACGGAGAGTTTTCGATTTGGGTGGATTGGTGGTCTGATTGCGGGAATAACATTCCGCAAATGCCGTTTAACATCCGACTGGTCAATGGAATCAACGTAGAAACGTTTGATCGGGTCTTAGGAAGCGAGCAATCGCTCGAGGTAGCACAATTTCAGGTGCACCACGGAGCGTTGCACATAGCGCCTCCGGGCGGGTTATTCCAGGCATCGCCGCCACCGCATGTCGAGAAGCGGGAAGGGATCGCAACCCGGTAGCCCTAAAGAAACAAAGAACCCCCGCAAGCTTTGGCTTGCAGGGGTTCTTTGTAAATGGCGAAACCCCCGACCGGTGTCATTGTCGGGGGTTTCTATTGCTTCGGCTCCCTGCGATCATGGGTCCCGCGTCAGATCGCGCACAGGCCTTAGCAACTCCTGGAAAACATCTGATTGTATTGCAATCAGACTTCAAGTCGTTCATTGCCCCCCACACTTCGTATGATAGAGTTGTCGCGAAGTTTGTTGCACTAAAAGAGACAGGCAATGTGCGAAAAAGTTGCTCGGGAGAGGCATCGGAGGCGACGCGCTTGAACTCTCTTGCGATTAGTACTTTACGGTGTTATGAGCCGGGACATAACATAGGCGGTGCGGAAGTGTCGATAATGTCAACGGATGCGGTGAATCGGCAACATGCCAAACCATCATTTTCTTAAGATAATGTTTTGAATTGACTTTAGGGGAGATACGGAGCTACATTAAGCACGGATATCGTGAACGGGAGTTTCGCGATCCGGTCAACCGAGGTGAGAATTTCATTAGGACCCCGCACCAGCCGAATCTCCCGGCGGTGCGGGGTTCGGTGCAAAAAGGGGCAATTGCATTTTGCAATGAAAAAGCCCGCCACATGAGGTGACAGGCTTTTGGTGGCGTCTCCCAGATTTGAACTGGGGACACACGGATTTTCAGTCCGTTGCTCTACCAACTGAGCTAAGACGCCGGAAACGAAACCGCAATGTAATGATCACCCCAGCAATTGTCAAGCCTTTGGGCTGCGGGTATTTGCAGATCTTCGTGAGCTGATACTTAGGTTTATGATTTCGTGCAAACTATAGCTACTATATTGAGCACAAGTTACAGAATAACAAGGTTCTGAATTAGTTTGAGAGACCCAACACAGGGTACGTAAGTTCTCAAAAATCATTGCGCATAGGGGATAACGGCAGTACCTTAGGATGCATTGGGAAGTCTCGAATTTAAACCCTTAAAAGGGTTTAAAATATTCGACTTAATTTGCGATTGGCCTATCCAAAGTTGTAACCTCGACAGAGGTGAAGCTTGTTAAAGAGTGAAAAGTTTGTTGGAACAATAGATTAGGATCGGAGGAGCATGTGAAAAACTGGAAAAGTATGTTTATCGTTCTCGCGGTGGCGATATCGTCACTGGCGTGGGCGGACAATCGTGGTGGACCGCGAAGTTTGGATGAATGCAGTGCAAGTGCGACATTTACCTTAGACTCGCAAACAGACGATTTCATTTACGATTTCGAAAATGATGCGGAATCAGCAGGTCATTGTGGCCGTCGCATTGGCCCGGATGCGACGTTTCAGCTTGTTGTGGAAGAGACAGGTCTTTACTCTATCTCGTTAGACTACAGCGGACGCGGCGCCTGGATGTACCTGACAACGGGTTGCTGCGATGGTGAACAGATCTTCCCTCGAGGCCTCGTGGAGTCATACTCGAGTATCCATTGTATATGGCTTGAAGCCGGAACCTACTACCTCACCGTTGAGGGTGCCGGTTCAATGGAGATGTATATCAACGCTTGCAATAATCCGTGTAACTCCCTTGGCCTCGAAGACGGTATCACCTATGACGGGACTTCAATTACTTTTGTCGAAACCGTTGACGCAAATTCTACCGAACCGAACTACAACGGTCCGTGGGAAACAGACGGCCCGCCTTGCCAGCAAGAGTCCGCGAATCCAGATGGTGATTGGGTAGGGTTCGGGTACTACAATTGGTACAATCAAGACTTTGGCTGGACTCACTTCTTCAGCACAGAAGGCATTGAATGCACCGACTACACGATTGACTCGGCATGCGTAATTATCTGTGCCTACGAGAACGACTATTGCGGCCAAGGAGGACCTGCAGCCGAAGCCTCTTATTGTCAATGGGATGAAGTTTACTTAGACAACTCGCCATATCCGACTGGGATTCTGAACCCATTTACTGATCCGGGCAGCAATCTCTCAGTTTCCGAGACAAAAATTTGGGTTCCGACTTATCAACTTGAAGATGGCGCAGTTCCAGTATGGGTTGATATCGACGCGTTTTCCGATCAATGTGCTTGGGCCACGGAAGTGCGTTCTTCGAAGCTTGTTGTTTACATGACATGCCGTCAGATACCGCCTTCACCGGACGGATATGACCTTGGTGACTTACCGAGTTTCACAGGCGAAGAACAACCTTGCTATCCGACCAACACACCTGAAAGCGGCGGTCCGGCCAATGCCGTATTCCCGGCTGAAGACCAAGTGGCATGGTTGGGCGAGTGCGTAACGCATGAGCAATTCCCGAACACAGTTGATGAAGACGGTTGCGACGATGGTGTGTACTTCATACCTTCGAGTCATTCGCAAGGTTCGTGGATGCCGGGTGAAGAGGTATGCGTTGAAGTAACTATCTCGACAGGGCCGGGGTACCAGCAAGGCACGCCGCTGTACTTGTGGGGTTGGAAAGACGGAAATCTCGATTGCGACTTTGACGACTTCTACGAGTTCCCCGAGCACGTTGCCAGCGAGTGTATCATTTCCGGTAACGAGTATTTTGCACCGGGTCCTAACAGCTCGTTTACAGTAACTGTTTGTTTCTATGATCCGGGCGTAACCGATATGGGTCGCTATGACGGTCACTTGCGCTTCCGCTTGCTGTCGGCAGGGGGTGAAACACCTGCGCGTAACGGTGACATTCTAAACTGCACATCGGCTCAGACCTATGTTGATGACTTCTTGGGTGAAACCGAAGACTACATAATTACCGATTTGCAATTGCCGGTTGAGTTACTGTCTTTCACGGCATCGAGTGTCAACGGCAATATCGTGTTGAACTGGGTTACAGCAACCGAAAATGGGAACGATGCATTTGAAGTTCAGCGTTGGTCAAATAACGCATGGCATCGCACAGGCAATTTGATTGACGGTGCTGGCACGACGGCCAGCCAACGTCAATATGTTTACGTCGATACCGATGTGACGGAAGGTCAGAGCTATCGATACCGCCTCGTAACAATTGACGTCAACGGCAATCGCATGCCGGCCAGTGAAGTGGAGCGGGTGGTTGAGCCTGTCAACACGACCGTCAACGAGTTCGCACTCCATCAGAACTATCCGAATCCGTTCAACCCGACTACCGAGATCTCGTATGATCTGGCGACGGCAAGCAATGTGAGCCTGATTGTGTTCGACCTTCTGGGCCGCGAAGTTGCTACGCTTGTGAACGGTTCGCAGAATGCTGGCCGCTACACACTGAACTTCGACGCAACCGGTTTGCCAAGTGGTATGTATTTCTACCGCTTGCAGACGGCTGAGTTCAGCGATATGAAGAAGATGATGCTTCTGAAGTAAGGGACTTCCGATCTCCCTTAATCTAACCCCCCGGCGCTTGCTCCGCGCCGGGGGGTTGTTCTTTTTGGGCCTTCAGGAACTTCACCGAATTAAGTATTGTTTAATAGTTGTTTATGTTCATCCACCAGTGCCGTTTGTCTTTGGCGGGATTGTGTTGTAAATTAGGGTATCAAACCCTTGGAGGAGGGAACGATGCGAACCACACTATTGATCATCTTTGCCATTGCCGTATTGCAGTGGGGTTGTGAGCGCGACAAGAGTATTACGGGTGCAACGGCATCCAGCCAAGTTGTGTCCTTTCCGGATACAGCTTTTGAGAATGCGGTCAGAGCGGCCCTGCACGAGCCAACCGAACCCATTACCGTCGGTGATCTGGAAGGTTGTCAAGGTTTGACGGACACGCGTGGGGGATCCGGGATATTACCGGCATTGAAAATATGCGCTCGCTGTCGTATCTCGATTTACGAAGCAACGCTTTGGATAGTATTCCGCAGCTTTCCTCATTGTCATCGCTTGACACACTCTATCTTGATTTCAACAACGTGCATGACATGAGTCCTTTGGCCGAACTGCTCGGGTTGAAAGTGTTGAGTATTGCGGGCAACGGCGCAAGCGATCTAAGCGCGATTGCCAACAGCCAATTCTTGCAAGACCTCAGTATCCGCAACAACGGAGTGACTGAAACCGATGCCTTGCGCACATGCCCGCAATTGCGGTCATTGTCTGTAGGGGGAAATCCGATTTCGGACCTCGGCTTTCTTGAGGATTTACATTTGCTAAGAACGTTTGAAATGAGCGGCTGTCCGGTTGAGGACTTGACACCATTGGCGCTCGTGCCGAATCTTAACGCGCTCTACATGGACGATTGTGCGGCTGAGGACTTTTCGCCGTTGAGCGGATTGCGGTTCTTAGAGACTTTGGTGATTACACAGAGCAACCTGAGTTCTCTTGAACCGTTTAGGGGATTGACCTCAATGACGGAGTTACAGTTGAACAGCAACCAAATTAGCTCGATTGAGCCACTTCGGAGTTTGACTTCTTTGAGGTCTTTGTCATTGTCGAATAATAGCATCGCGGACATCACGAATTTGTCGAATCTAAATGCGATCTACTATCTTGATCTAAGCAATAACCAGATCGAGTCGGTGGACGTACTGGAGGACATGAGCGGACTCGAGTACCTGTATTTGTCAAACAACCAAATCAGCAGCATTCGCGCACTGGATGAGAACAATGGGTTGTCGGAGTTTGATCTGGTGTATCTGTACAGTAATCCGCTGTCGGATAGCTCGCGCTTCTATTGGATACCGCGCATGCAGGCTCGCGGCGTTGAAGTCTTTTATCAGTAACTGAAGGACGCGTTGCGTGCGGCATTGGCTGATAACGACGACTCTGAACAACAATTTGCTGAAGGCAAAGCTGCCGCCGCTGTTGGCCGCGTTGCCGGATCTTGAAATTACGTTTGTATCGGATCGCGTCGGGCCGCCGATGGAGAGGGTGAAGTGGGTGGTTCCGCCGCCGTGGCTACGCAAATTGACCGGACGGCTTATCTCACGCGAGATTATTTTGTGGAAAGAGATTTCCGACAAGAAGATTGAGCGGGTAATGGTGTACAATGCCGTGCCGCATCTGATGTTGGCACATCCGGCGGCGCGGTTTTTCAAGAAGAAGCTTGATGTGCATCTGATTGCAGGTAGGCTTGATTTGGATTTTGCGGGCAGACCGGACGTTATGGTGAACAGAGTCGTGCGCAAGCTTAACAATCCGAAGTGGATTGAAAGCTGGGTACGCAAGATTGCTTTTGAGTATTGCGACAGATTGTTTGTCCCGGGTTGTCGTGCCCGGGATTTTCTGCTCTCGTGTGGAGTCGCTCCGGGCAAGATTGTGAATATCCACAGCGCAGTGGACCCGAACGTCTATTGCAGTGACGGACGCGAGCGAAATATTGACGTATTGATCATCGCCAATCTGCAAAAACGTAAACGGCCCGAGTTGACGGTCAAGATTTTGGAAGGAGTTTTGGCAAAGAAGCCCGATGCGAGATTTGTGTGGATCGGGGATGGGCACATGCGCGATGACGTCAGATACTTGGTTGAGAACTCGACGATACGCGGCGCGACAGAGCTTGTGGTGCACACGGATGACGTGTTAAGCTATGACCGCAGAGCGAAAGTCTATTTGCTTAACTCGATATCGGAAGGTTTGTCGTGCGCGACGATGGAAGCGATGGCTGCGGGAGTTGTGCCAGTGACGAGTGATGCAGGAGATATGGCGGAAGTGGTGCGGACGGGGGAGACGGGTGAGCTAATCCTTGATGGTGATAAAGCTGAACCATACGTAGAAGCAATTTGCAGATTGCTTTCGGACGAGGGGACGCGCAACAAGTTTGCCGCTGCCGGACGTGAACTGATTATTCGCGAGCACAGCTTTGAAGCTGTTACGAAAGCTTGGCGAGATTTGGAATCCGCTTCACGATAGATTATCAGACATTGTTAGACAAAAGAAACGGGGCGCCCCTTGCGGAGCGCCCCGTTTTGATTTGCTAAGCGAGAGTAACGATTACTCGCACTGCATCGTCACGACGTACTTCTTGAAGTTCGTGAATCCAGCGCCAGCAGTCCAAGACTGCGTACCTGCGGCGAAGAATTGCGTCGCTTCCAGGGTGTAGTCAGGATCGGCACCGTTGTTCGGATTGTCATCCGCGTTCGGGTTCGTCGTGCTGTAGATGTAGTAGGTTCCAGCTTGCGGCGCGGTGAAGTTCAACCATGCAGAAGCGTTACCCGGTGCGAGATAGACAGTCAAGTTGTTAACCGGATTGTGCGGGAAGCACGGAGCCAAACACAGCGACAGGTCGAACGTCTGAGCGGCTTGCAGAACACCATTGGTGTAGAGCAATGAGCTTCCGCCTGTTGCACCGCCACTGCTGCCCCAGAGGAAGCGACAGTTATCCGGTGCGCCGACAGACGTGCTCTGGATCGAAATCCAACCATTCGTCAACTGGCAGCACTGGCACGGCGGGAAGGTGTAGGTCCACTGATAAGCCGGCAAGACAAGCGCACCTGCGGTGTAGATCAAGTTCGCGCTGGTGCGAGTTAGTGTGACGTTCAGCGAGCAGGTCGGACCTGTGCTGAAGTCTGGACCCACTGTAGACGAGTCGGTGTAAACCTTGATGATGAACGTCATCGGCTCTTCATTACAGGGGTCAAAGGATGAGTCCTGCGTCTGTATACCCCAGAAGGTGATGGCATCGAAACCGCTGCCCGTAGCAAGCGAGAAGCTTTCATAGCGCTCCAGGCCACCTTGGATATCGGAGACACCGAACGTCCAAGCGCTGTCCGGAAGGTCGATTGGCTGATTGAAGGCCGAACCTGCCGGGCAGTCATCGAGGATCGGGGGGATGATACACGGGCCACAAGTGACGTTGGCCGTGTACTTCGAACCGCAAGCAACCCCTTCAAACGTGGCAGGGCCTGTGACCAGGTAGTAAGTACCTGCATCAACGCACGCGGAGACCGAGTTCGTGCTGCATTCGTAGGCCGTATTAAACGCCAGAACGTTTTGCGTGGCACACGTCGGTGCCGAGATGATCCAAACATTGTTCACGAACTCGGCAGTGGCAGTCCACGTGATTTGCGTGGTGTCAGTAACCGTGATGCTGTACCAATCGAGATCGCGGCGAGCGAGCGTGTCGTTGAACGTATAGGTTCCCGACGTTCCGCAAACGGTTTGGCCGCATGAGATAGTAGAGAAGACCGGCGGGGTCGCGTTGCAACCGCCGTTGAAATGGTCATCGTAGTTATCACTGCAAACAGGTTCGCCTTCATTCGGCGTACACGGAAGAGTGCAGGTCTGACAGCAAGAGACATTGATAGCATATGAACCAACATCGCCTGCGCCGAAACCGCTGACGAGCAAGAAGTAAGTTCCGGCAGTCAAGTTGACGCAGCGAATGAAGGACAAGCCGCCAATCGTGCCGCAAGAGTCGTCGTTTTCTTCAATATAGGAAACGCAACATCCAGCTTGGTCAAAGAGGAACAAGCGTTGGTCATAGGCTTCGGGGCCACCGCAACCGCTGAAGGAATAGCGTCCGGCTTGCGTGACGTTTAAGCGCCACAGTTCGCCTTCAATGCCAATACCGCACGGATCGCCAGCGCCGACTGTGGACCCTTGGATCAACGGCGAAGCGCCTGCACAAGTTACAGCAGTCGTAAAGTCAGGCTGGCAACTAACTGTTTCGCAACCGAGCGAAACATAGTATTGCGAGCCGCAAGTCACGCCAGTGGTCAAAGCGGTTGAGATATAGCCGTAGTAGGTTCCGGGGTAAGACGCAATGAAATTGTCGCGGTCGAACAAGCTGGTGCAGTTGCGACGTCAAGCACAAGTGCGCTATCGCATTCAAAGCCTGTCGGCCCTGCCTGGAAGATTGCGGCCAAGATACAGAACTCACCGGTCGCGCTCCACGTAATGTCTGTGGTCGAAGTCAGTGTAAAACGGTAGAAGTCGTCATCAGAATTGTTTATGCCACCGACCGTGAAGGTACCAGATGTACCGCAGAACGTCTGACCGCAAGCGATGTTCGTGAAGTTCTCAGCGACGGCAAAGCAACCGCCGTTGGTCACGTCAACATACTCGTTGCCGCAAACGGGTTCGTTTTCATTGACTGAACCACCGGGGCAGGTGATGTCGCAAACTTGTTCAGTTACGCAGGAAACTGGGGTGCAACCGGCGTTGGATTCGCCATAGACGGTCATGACGTAGAAGCCGTTGGCCGGTGCGGTAAAGAAGCTGGAATGGTCGATCCACGTACAACCATTAAACACCCATTGTTCACACAAGGGGCGAGCAGTACTGCTCCATAGAATGGACGGCCAAAGCGAGCGAAACGCACCGCCCGCGCCGCCATTATCGCCAGCGCCGGTCCAGCTGACATATTCAACTGAAGAGAAGAACGGGCCGTTGACACAGCAGTTAACAGGAACAGTCATGTTGACCAACCCTGTAGCAGTTGTTGGTGGTGAAAGAAATCAACTGGGAACTGCACAGCACATTACCGGGATTGGCGCATGAGTCGCTCGAGCAGTTGGACGTGCTGTAGATGTTTACGCGATAGGTCGCGGTTCCGGCGCCGCCTGTGCCAGTAATGCCAAATGTAACTGCGTTTGCGATCTGGAAACGAACAGAGTCAATGCGGTACGGGAAATCCGGCGTACCCGCGCACGACGGAGTCGGATTGATCCATGCGCTAAATTGATAACCCGCAGCAGCATTTACGAAACCGGACGCGGCAGCACTTGCTTGTACGATGTTGCAGGTAATGTCAAGCGGATTCTGTTCGTCGCGGCTGTCCGATACCATGCCTGGAAGCAGGTCAGTGGCCTCGGCCTGTGGAGTGTGACGTGAGTCGAGGAACTCGGACATCGTCACGCTGGCCCTTGGAACATTTACGTCAGCGGTCTTGTTAGCGAAGGGATCGAATGAACCCTTGACTTTCTGGGTGGCCGAAGGCGTAACCGCTTCAGCGACATGATTAGTGACAGGTGCAGGGGTTGTAACCGACGGGGCATTGTCGGACTTGGAAATCGCGGCAGGATTCCCGCCGAGCTTTCCAAGCGTTGCGAGTGCCGCAACGGTACAGACCACTAAGGCAAAGGTGGCGAACATCCATTTGTTTTTAATCATCTTGCTGATCTCCTCAAACATGTTTTAGTTGGGCTGGGGTATCCCCAGACCCGGAATTACCAAGAAACTCAGTTTCTATTCAAATTGCGGAACAATTACGTATCCATCATCCCAAAGATACAATTTTATCGGCAGAAATACATGTATTTTCAATGCTAACTATAAAAGAAACCAATCTCTTGAATAGCTGAATATGACCCAAATAAGCTTATTAATGCTAAGTTTAGAGATTGGAGTAGACCCATTCAGTTTGCTTGAAGTTAATCCATGAGTTCGTATGCCTCCTGCACCTTTTTGGAAAGCGTGGAAACCGCTATGAAAACGTCAAAATCGTTTGTATATTAGTATGTTGAATCTAATAGCTGGAGAGTTAGTGTGAAGACGATGATAATGATTTGTTTTGCGGTAATTGCGGTTACGACGGTGATGTTTGCGGAAGAGACACCGCCGATTGCGGATTTCTTCTTTGCGTCAGGATATCTTTCGGCAGAAGGGCTTGACAAAGGAACTCCATTACCGGATGGAACCGAGGTAAAGGTCTATTGGGATTGGGACGAGAATGGTCCTGATGCAAAAGACCCCAACCCGTTGTTGGCGAAGAACATGGCAACGCGAATTTTAGTTCATTCAAGATTAACAGCGCAGATCTTGGTGCTTCACCAGGGCAGTTCATGACAGATCCAATGTTTAAGATCGTGGGGGGATACCGAAGCCCGCCACTTTCTTGCGGGTCTGTGTAGGACAAAATCAATTGGTGAGCAATGTTGTTAAACTCTCCTCTGGTCTTGCGGACTACGAGTTCACCAAGTGGGTAGTTGACCCGACACCCTGTAAGAAGAAATAGTTCTGAATTGAGTAAAAAGCCCCGCGAGATTTCGCGGGGCTTTTTTGTTTACATCTTCTTCCAGATTTCGAGAATTTTCAACGGCAAATCACTTCGGGCACGTTGAAATTCGTGGGCGGAGTTGCCGTCCTTGACTCCAGCAGCGGCGCCTTTGTGTCCGTCACCGAGATTTAGAATCCGGACAATTTCGCCCATGTCTTTGTTGTGTGCCGACTGCTGCATATTTAGAGCAAGCGAAAGACTCACTGCTACGTTGTGTGACTTACGGCCTTGCTTGAAGACGGGTTTGATCTCGACATAGCCTTTGGCCGCAGGATCAACCAGACCTATCAGTTTCTTGTCAATTCTTGCAGGTTGGCTGAATGAGGTCAGATCAACGATGTAGAGTTCGTTGTTCGTATCTTCCGGAAGCAACAGTCTGTATTTCTGAATGTGTTCGAGCATGCGCAATTCGGACTCTCCGTATTTTGCCGCGCGCTCAATGATCAAAGGTTGATTAGCAACTTCTTCGAGCGATAGATCACGCAAGTCGTACACAAGCGATCGCAGGAAGTCCGCATGCTCGTAGCGTGAAGACGAAGAACACTTGATTGCACGATCAATTCGGTTTGCAAGAGTGTCGGCGCGCCAATCATCCAATGAGGGATAGGAAAAACTGTCGATCAAATCCGAAACATCGGCAAGGGTGCTGTAGTCTTCAGGTAGATCTTCTTTTTCGGCAAAGTAGTCAAAGATCACACGCACGCAGGACGGCGCTTCTGCAAAGCGACCGGGAATGGTCGTGGGGTCGATCTTGCGTAAGCGGAGTTCATCGAGGTTGCCAACATGATGATCAAACCACATGCCGCAATCCAGCGGATAGGGGAGATCGCATACAATGTCCGTGCGGGTAACGGGGATTTCCGCTTTGGCAATCGTGATTGGTCCGGCGAAGCGGATATCAGAAATGTCAAAACCCCACGACAACAATGCCGCCCCGGCAATGCCGTCGAAATCATCATGTGTGACTATCGATGTTAACTCCGTCGACATATTTAGTGACTACTTCTTCTTCAGCTTATAGCCTGCAGGAATTTTAAATTTGCTTCCGTCAACGGCATCGGTTGATGCTGAAAGCAACGAACGCTCGGAGCTGAACACAGTCTTGAGTATATATTCGGGCTTCTCTTCTTGCTTCTTCTTCTTGCCAAGTCCGAAGGGGACTTTCTTGGCAAGCTCATCGGCGGCGCCTTCTTTTGCGGCTTTGGCGAGACTCTTGCCTTTCAAGCGATTATGCTCAACTTTCACGACGCTTTCCACGGCTTCACCGCGCGCTTCTTTGGCTTTGTCGAGTACTTCCTCGATCTTGTCAGCATAGAGGAATGCCGCCGCCATCAGCCCTTCCGTCATAGCGATGTCATTCAGTCCAAGCGCTTCAAGGTATTTCTTTGTATAGGCCATAATCTGATCAGAACCCGGCACGGCTTCGCTATTCCAGTTATTTACCGTAATGATAACTTTGTCATTAGGATCCTGCTTGTTAACCCCAGTGGCCACAACGTGAGCATTACGGCATGACCAGCCGTTGATCTCTTTCGGATTGGTATCCGAGAGATCTTCGACAGTCCACTCGTATTGATCCGGCGGTGCGGCGGTTGTATCATCCTCTTCAGGCTCGGCTTGTTCGGCCTCGGCCATGCCTTTTTTCAACTGTTCGCGAAACTCAGCGAGCGACATGACGGAATAGGACTTCTTGCTATGGTCGACTGTCCACACAGAATCGCGGTCGAGACGTGTTATGACCGATGATTCGACAGTTTTGCCTCCTGCCATCGTCTTCATAAAGCCGCCGGTCCACTTCACAGCGGACTCGCCGTTGTGCTTGTCTGTCGTGAAATAATCTGTACCGGTAGATTCGTTAGTGCCAAGTTTGCCGATTGTGGATTTAGATTTGTATTCGCGTTTGACATCGGCGAAAGCGGAGCCGGCAATGAGCAGGCAGAGGAGTGTTGATAGTAGAATATGCATGATTTGCCTCAAAGATAATTAGACAGGAAAGATACGGTTTCCCACGACAAAACTCAACACCTGCCAATAAAAAGGCCCGCTGGTAGTGCGGGCCTTTTAGTAACAGTGAATCAAGTTAGTTCGCTTGTTCAAGTTCGCGGATTGCGACTTTGGCTACGTTGGAGCGGCGGGATTCGAGCCAATCGATCCAAGCGGGGAAACCGCTGCCAGTTTTGGCGGAGACAGGGAAAACGGTCAACTCGCCGTTGACATGCACAAGGTTCTTGTTCAGGAGCGGAATATCGACATCGAGATGTGGCAACAAGTCCATCTTGTTGAGCAGGCAGGCCTTGCACTCGCGGAACATAAGCGGATACTTGACAGGCTTATCCTCACCCTCGGGAAGCGAGAGCACGACGATCTTAATGTGCTCACCAAGATAGAACTCTGCGGGGCAAACGAGATTCCCGATGTTCTCTATGAAGATGTAGTTTAGATCGTGCAGCGGCAGCATTTTGAGTGCCGCGTGCACAAGATGCGAACCGACGTGACAATCACCGCCAAACGGTTGGGTGTTGGCCTGAACGATTGGAATATTGAGATGTGCGAGCTTCTCACTGTCGATGGTCGAGGTGATGTCACCCTCAATCACAGCGCATTTCAAACCTTTGGACTTAAGTTCAGAAATCGTGCGTTCGAGCAACGTTGTTTTACCGGCACCGGGCGAACTCATCATGTTCACGACATAGATGCCTTCGCTGTTAAAACGTTCGAGGTTTTGGCGGGCAAGCGCGTCGCTCTCTTCGAGGACGTCACGAATGATAGGTATCTTCATGTTCGGTTTCAGAAATGGTAATTTCCATTAAGGTGATTCCACGGCCTCGCATGACTTGCACGCGGCAGCCGAAGCAATGTGGGCAAACAAAAACGGGTGTATCTAAGCTGAACTGCGCGTCGCAATCTTTGCAGCGGCATGATACAGCTTCTTCTTCAATGGTTAGTTGTGCATTCGGAAGATTGAAATTCGAGCGGTACAGATTGAACATCTCTGACAGAGCTTCGGGCATAACGGCGTCGAGTTGGCCGACACGCAGTGCTACATTGGTGACCTCCTCAGGCCGCACATTCGAGGAAGCGACTCTTTGATTTGGCGCAACACGCATTCAGCTAAGTAGGCTTCGTGCATAGGTTACTCAGCAAATTCGGGGCAGGAGTTCGCCGGATGGACGCTGGAGTTTGCGCGTGCCGCCGCTTGCTGTAACAACGCGAACTCCTGCTTTTCCTTGTCCTATGACTTCACCGATGATTGCCGCATGTGCGCCGTGCTCCGTTGCGCGCATGGTATTAACAATCGCATCTGCTTGGTCGCGGGCCACGACTGCGACAATTTTGCCTTCGTTGGCAAGATGAATGGGATCGAAGCCGAGTAGTTCGCAAATGGCGCGTGTAGCGTCGGCGGAAGGGATTCGCGTTTCGTGGATTTCAAGGCGGCATTGGAAGCCGGTTGAAAGCTCATCAAGAACTGCGGCCACACCACCTCGCGTCGCGTCGCGCATCCATTTCACTCCGCCGTGCTGAGTGAGCATGCTGCCAACCAGCTCAACTAATGGTGCACAATCGCTCTCGAGTTTGTGCGAAACCGTGAGGCCATTGCGCACACTGAGGATTGCCATCGCGTGGTCGCCGAGCGTACCGGATACGATGATTGCATCACCTGTCTTGATTGGCTCCGGGGATAGCCCGTTGCCAAGCGGTAGCGAACCGATCCCCGACGTGTTGATAAAGAGTTGATCACATTGGCCGCGCGGGACAACTTTGGTGTCACCTGTCACGATGGCCACACTTGCAGCTGAAGCCGTTTGTGCAATGGATGAGCAAATTTGCTTAAGCAGCTCGAGCGGCAGGCCTTCTTCAATTATCAACCCAAGTGAAAGATAGAGCGGCCTCGCACCCATGACGAGCAGGTCGTTCACAGTTCCGCAAACAGCAAGCTTGCCGAGATCGCCGCCGGGAAAGACCAGAGGCTGAACGACGTACGAATCCGTCGTGAAGACTATTTGTGAGGACGGGAGCGATAGTTTGGCGCCGTCAGCAAGAGCGGATAGCTCGGCATTGTCGAACGACTTCAAGAATACATCTTGAATGAGGCCGCGCATGGTCGTGCCGCCTGCGCCGTGATCGAGTGTAATGCGGCCGTCAGTGAACATGTTCAGGTTGAAAATAATACACAGCAGCGCACGCGCCTTCAGAGGATACCATGCATGCGCCAACAGGAGAGTGAGGCGTGCAGCGTGTGCCGAATAGGGCGCACTCGGCAGGGCGAACGATACCGCGCAAGACTTCGCCGCAACGACAGGCCGGATTCTCTTTGCTCGGTGGAACAGTTACCTCAATTGTGCTCGCGTCATAATGCACGAACTCCGATCGCAACTTCAGGCCGCTGTCAGCAATTTCGCCTAAGCCACGCCACGGAATTGCCGTCTCTTCAAACATGCGCTTCATCGCGCGCTGAGCGTGAACATTTCCGGATGCTCGCACGGCGCGGCGATATTTGTTCTCGATGACTGACTCATGTTTCACAGTCTGAGTCGCGATGGCAAGAATGCTTTGCATCAGATCGAGCGGCTCAAAGCCTGCAACGGCACAGGGGATATGCAGCGAATTAGCAATAAACTCAAACGGCTCTGTGCCTGCAACTGTGACCACATGGCCGGGAAGAATCAACCCATCGACGCGGACATCGGAAGATGACAATAGCGTGTTCAATGCACCGGGCATCGTTTTTAGCGCACTCAAGAGTCTGAAGTTTCGATCTCCACGCGCGACGGCATGCTCCATCGTTGAGGCGATCGTGGAAGCCGTGGTTTCAAAACCGACGCCAAGAAAGATAACTCGCTTGCGGGGGTTTTCGTGCGCAAACTCGAGTGCGTCCGCAGACGAATAGAAGACGCGAATGTCGCAACCTTGCGCACGGGCGGCGCTCAGCGTCAAGTGAGTTCCGGGGACGCGGATCAGATCTCCGAACGTCGCAATGACTGTATCGGGTAGCTTTGCCAATTCGATGGCGTGATCGATGAACGAATTGGGAGTTACGCAGACCGGACATCCGGGGCCGGAGAGCAGCTCAATCGTGTCCGGCAACAAGCTGTGAAGAGCGAAGCGATAGATCGCGGCGGTATGGCCGCCGCAAACTTCCATGATGCGGATGCGGCGCGGCAATTCGAGATTCTTAATCTCAGTTGCCACTTTTGCGATTAGCTCAGCGTCGCGGTATCCGGCAAACGGGTTCACGAGTTTTCTGCTCCGATTTCGCGTAGCATGTCGAGAGTCCGTTTGGCTTCGTGTTCATCCATTACCGACAGTGCGTAGCCTGCATGCACCAGTACAAAATCACCGCAGACGGCCTCAGGCGTCAATGCGACGCTGATCGTGAGTGACACGCCGCCTTGCTCTACAACCGCTGTTGAAGAGGATATATTGACAACTTTCATCGGGATTGCGAGACACATGCTAAAGCTCCAATGAGTTGGCGATGACGACTTGGCCGAGTGCGATGCCGCCGTCGTTTACGGGGACGTTTTCAGGAACTAGCACATTGATGTTCTGTGCCATCAGCAGAGAACTAATACGCTCGAGCAAGAATTTGTTCTGGAAACACCCGCCGCTCAAGGCGACATGCTCGCATGACTCTTCTTCGGCGGCGATCAATGCCATACGCGTCCACGCTTGCGCGAGTCCTTCGTGGAAACGGCGTGACATCAAGCGCGCAGGGGCTCCGCTGAGGAGATCAGTAACTAACCGCCGGAACATCGGCTCAGGCGAAAGCACAACTGCTCCGTTGGCTTCATTGATCTCAAAATCGTACCCGGATTCTGTGTTGCGACTGATTATTCCTTCGAGCCACATCGCAGCTTGGCCTTCATATTGTTCGCGTGCTCCAAATCCGATCAAGGCAGCAACCGCATCAAACAACCGACCGAGGCTGGTCGTGCGAATGAACGGAGTTTGACGCGCGGCTTGAAGCAGTAGCGTCTTAGCAGAGCGACCGTATTGCTCGTCAATTTGCCTGAGCAAACGCAAGTCGAGCGTGTCAAGGTTGCTGTCGTACACTTGATTTAACCACGCGAGAGCCATGCGCCACGGCTGTCTTGCAGCAGCATCGTGGCCAAGCAGCGGAACATCTTGCAAGTGACCGAATCGGGTAAACGTTTTGCAATCGCCAAACAGCAACTCTCCGCCCCAAATGTAGCCATCTGCGCCATAGCCCGTGCCGTCAAGAATCAAACCAACCGCAGGGCCTGCATGGTGGCGCTCGGCGAGACACGCGGCGAGGTGCGCATGGTGGTGCTGCACGCGAACGAGCGGCAAATCACGCGCATCGCTCCACTCTTCAGCTATTCTCGTCGAGATATAATCGGGGTGCAAGTCGCACGCGACGCGCTCGATACGCGCATCAAATAGTTTAAGATAGTGTTCAAGCGCTTGTTGCGCGGCTTCCACACCTTCGGTGGTTTCGAAATCGCCAAGATGCTGCGAGAGGATTGCCGAAGATGATTTGCCGATAGCAAAAGTGTTTTTCAACTCAGCGCCGAAACCAAGCGTCGTGTGTTGAAATGGGACGGACAGGTTGACACTTTCCGGAACGTATCCACGCGACCTGCGCCAGACCCGTGGTTTGCCGTCCGTGATTTTCACGACGGAATCATCGGCGAATATCTGAATTCTGCGGTCGTGCACGAGTGCGGCTTCAGCGACGCCATACATGCGATAGCGCGCTGTTTCAAAATCATATAGAATTGGCTCGCCGGATATGTTGGCGCTGGTCATGATAACCGGCTGATCGACAGCGGCCATTAAAGCGAGATGGAGAGGCGAATACGGTAAGAGCGCGCCTACACTGGGATGATCAGGTGCAACGCTGTCTGAAATTGCGCAATCAGGTCTGCGCTCGAGAATCACAATGGGTGCGCGGGGAGGTTAAGCAAGCGAGTTCCTGCTGCGAAACTACACAACACGCTTCAAGGCTCTCGATGTCAGGGAACATTACCGCAAACGGCTTAGCATCGCGGCGTTTGCGACTGCGCAACTCCTTTATGGTCAATTCATCAGTTGCGTCACAGACCAAATGGAAACCGCCGATGCCTTGCATCAACAAAACCCCGCCGCGATGAATGAGCTGCGCTGCGGCAGCAATTGCATCTTCTTCCCGAGCCGTCTTACGCCACGCGCCTTGTGTGTCAACATAATACTCAAGAGTCGGCCCGCACTTATTGCACGCATTCGGTTGTGCGTGGAATCTTCGGTCAGAAGGATTGTCGTACTCCTGTTGGCACTCGGGACACATTTCAAATTGTGCCATCGTCGTCAGCGGACGGTCGTAGGGCAATTCTTTGACGATGCTGAAGCGTGGACCGCACTGCGTGCAGTTAATAAACGGATAGTGGTAACGCCTGTTTGCCGTGTCGTTGAACTCAGCTCTGCACGCGTCACACATCACCAAATCGCTTGAGACGTGCGTGAAGGTTTCGGAAGTTCGTGCGCTGGCGACAATTTCGAACGACAGATACTCATGCAGTTCGAGCGAGGTAATGTCAAGCGAATCAACGCGTGCGGCTGTAGGGAAGCTATCGTGAAGAGTGTGAACAAAAGACGAAATGTCCCTTTGAGGACCCTGTACTCTGATTACAACGCCCTGCGGATCGTTCCATACGGCACCACGCAATGAGTGTGCGCGGGCCACACGATAGACGAACGGACGAAATCCGACGCCCTGCACGACACCGCGCACGCGCATCTCGCGATGTACGAGGATATCATCGTCCGTTGCGGTGCGCGGTGTAACAAGCTTTGACATGATTAGTCAGGATCAATGGTTACAAACCAAGAAACAGCATTCCGACAGCGCATGAAGTGATAGCGCCGCCGGCGAAAGCATGAGCCAAATGACTCAAGCGAAGGTTCGGGAGCAAATCAATGCTTTTGCACCCGACGACTACCGTTGCGCACATTGTTGTGACGGTGAACAACGAGAATATTATGCAGACCGCGATGAGCGTCGAAGTGCTGATGGTCGCTGCTGGTGTCATAAGTAAGGGAATGAGCGGCTCACAAGGGCCGAGCGCAAAAACAATAAAGATCAGCCACGAGGCGGATGAGCTTGCTTCACTATCAGCTTGATTACGCCTCAGCCAAGCGTGCCGCACTCCATAGAGTGTGTAAGCGACGCCGAAACCAAACAGTAACCAGCCCGCAAGCGGAGCGCGAAACTTCTCGATTGCTTCAAAGTTGAGAAACTCTTTGCCCAAAAAAACGAGCAGCAATCCGATCACAATTGAACTAAATACATGGCCAATCCCCGAAAGTGTGGTGATGGCCATTGTACGTTTGAGCGACCAGCGTCTGGCTTTGCCCAGCGCGATAAACGGAATATAATGATCCGGCCCGAGCAATGTGTGTGTTACACCAAGAAGGGCGGCGGTTGTGTATAAGACTATATGATCTGAGAACATGATTCAAATTCTGTTTGAGTCGATGGATGATTAGTGGTAGATACGGTCAGCGGCCACGCGCGAACGAAGTCGAGAATCATTGGCAGCACACTTAGAATCTCCGGGCTAATGGATTCCGTGAGATCAAAGCGTTCTGCACCGACGCTGAGGACTTGTGCACGCGAGTGCGAAGCGTATAATTGCGTGGACAAATTCAATAGCGCTCGAGGCGATAGGTCGTGCGAGAAGTTCTCCGTGCCGTCGCAATGATGATCGATCTTCTCGCAACGCCAATGTCCGACCGGAAGCGTAACGGATGCGTCGATAAGCAAGACGGCGTTGTATTGAGATATCAACTGCGCCATCTCAACTGTGAGTTGATGCACAGCTCGGCAGTCGGCGGCGACGTGCTCGGCTTCGAGCCTGCGCAGGACTTCGGCGGCAATGCCGTCATCGCCGCGCAGGGTGTTACCGATGCCGATTATTAGGACTTTATTCATCATTGCGTACCATCTTCTTCAGAAGAGTACGTTCAGGTGAATAAAGTTCAATGCTCAGGGGCATTTTACCGAGAGCGTGAGTTGAACAGCTCAGGCAGGGGTCGTAAGCGCGAATGACGGCCTCAACGCGATTTAGCATGCCTTCGCGGAGATTCTCGCCGTCGACGAACGCGCGCGCGACTTGGAGAATGCTGCGGTTCATGGCTAAATTGTTGTGGCCTGTGGCAATGATCATGTTCGCCCATTGCATCACACCATCGTCATCAACATGATAGTGATGAATAAGGGTGCCGCGAGGCGCTTCAGCGACACCGATACCGTCGCGACAATTTGCTGCAGCGCCGGCACGAACGTGTTTGTCGAGAATTGAATCATCGGCCAACTTGCGTTCAAGACGTTCGAGGCAGAACAAGATTTCGATCAAGCGTGCCCAATGAGCATGGTATGAACTCAGCGCCGGTTTACCGCATTTTGCGCGGAACTCTTCAAGCTCTGCATCTGCAAGCGGAGTTCCGCATCGCGTAATGACGTTCAAACGGGCGAGCGGTCCAACGCGATACATGCCGTTGGGATAACCGAGCGGTTTGTAGTACGGGAACTTCATGAAGGTCCACGGCTCGACAGCCTCGGCGATAATGTCGGCGTACTGCGCCGGGTCTGCCGCATGGACAATGATGTTGCCCATTGAATCGACGACGCGCAATTTTCCGTCGTAGTGTTCAAGTTCGCCTTTGTCATCAACGAGTCCCATGAACAACGAGGGGAAATTGCCGAACGTTTCAATTTCGGCTTCGTATTTAGCGAGGATTGGCTTGAACGCAGCTATAGTACGCAACGCAATCTCTTTGGCAGGCGGAATCGCGGCGCGTATTTGCTCGCGATGCTCAACGGTCAATGGTTCTGCCACACCACCGGGGACAATCCAAGATGGGTGAATGCGCTTTCCGCCGATAAGTTCAATAATCTGCTGTCCGAACTGACGGAGACGGATGCCATCGCGCGCGAGTTCGGGGTTTTGAGCAACGATGCCTGCGATGTTACGCGTAGCAGGATCGCTGTCGAATCCAAACAGAAAATCAGGCGAAGACAAGTAGAAGAAACAGAGCGCGTGCGACTGTATGATCTGCGCGTAGTTCATCATGCGCCGTAGCGTTACAGCCGGGCGGGGGATTTTAACTGCGAGAATTTCGTCACAAGCTTTGGCGCCTGCGATAAGATGCGCGACCGGGCAGATGCCGCACGAGCGCGCCATCAGAGCGGGCATTTCGTAATACGGGCGGCCTTCACAGAATTTCTCGAAGCCGCGGAATTGCGTAGTATGTAACAGGGCTTGCTCGACCGTTCCGCTGTCATTCAGATGCAGCGTGATCTTGGCGTGGCCCTCAATACGTGTAATGGGATCTATTGTAATTGTTCGTGTCACGGGATATCTCTACTTTCCGAATCTGGTCAAGTGCTTAACGTCTGGCATGCGGCCATTGACAAGCTCAGAGAGCGCGTAAAATATGGCGTCCGCAGGGGGCGGGCAGCCGGGAAGATGCAAATCAACAGCAACGACTTCGTGCACAGGGACTACTTTGTCGAGTAGCTTGGGAAGCGATGTCGTGGGGATTTGCGGTTGCAGTTGCGCCATCTCGATGTAGGCGCGGTGCATGGTTGGCTCAACGCCAAATGTGTTGCGCATTGCCGGGACGTTTCCAGTGACGGCGCAATCACCCAATGCGATTAATATGCGCGTGTGCGCGCGGACCTTGCGAATCTTCTCGACATCTTCGTTGGTGCTGACTGAACCTTCGATCAAGGTTACATCTACCATATCGGGAAAATTCTTTTCATCAACGAGCGGACTATACACTAAGTCCGCGTGCTCTAATAGCGCAATGAGGCGTTCGTCGGTGTCGAGAAACGACATATGACAACCAGAACAGCCGTCAAGCCAGACGGTTGCGAGCTTCACTTTACTCATGTTCGCCTCCCCTGAGTTTTGCGATATAAGCAATCAGGTCACGGCGTTTGAACTTCTCTCCGACACTCCTGCGGCCTTTCTCTTTTATTGCGCCGGTCGGACAAACTTGAACGCATTTACTGCAACGTGTGCAAGTGGGCGAATTACCCCAAGCATCATCAAGGTCGCTGACAATACGGGCGTGAATGCCGCGGCCCATGATATCGAGCGTATGCGCGCCTTCGATGTCGCTGCAAACTCGCACGCAGCGACTGCACAGAATGCAGCGGTTGTTATCAGATACGAAGCGGTCGTGCGTGGCATCCACACTAAACTGCGGATGCAGGTACGGCAAACGAACGTGATCCATGCCGAGCGCCTCAGCCATGCTTTGCAATTCGCAGAAGCCGTTGGCGACGCACACGGAGCAGACATGATTGCGCTCGGTGAATAGTAATTCGAGAATCCAACGGCGGTAGCTGCGAAGCTTTTCGCTGTCAGTTGTTACCTCCATGCCCTCAGCGACTTTGGTCATGCAGGCCGGAAGTAGGCGATTGCTGCCTTTGACTTCCACGAGACATAGTCTGCATGCACCGTAAGGAATCAATCCTTCGAGGAAGCACAAAGTTGGGATAAAGAATCCGTTCTGCTTGGCAACATCGAGAACCGTTTCGTCGGAGCTTGCACCGACGGGTTTACCGTCTATAGTTAGGGTAATAATTTGTACGGATTGAACGCTGCTCATGCCTGCGCTCCTTTCTTCGCGCGCTTAGGCTTCTTGCCATCGACAAGCCGCGCTTCATATTCTTCTCTAAAGAACCGCAGTGTGCTCAACACAGGATTGGGTGCAGATTGCCCCAAACCGCAGAGACTGGTGTTCTTGACAACTTCGCATAGCTCTTCAAGCAAAGCGAGGTCTTGTTTTGTAGCTTCACCGCGCTCGATTTTGGCGAGCAGATTATGCATTTGAGTCGTTCCGACACGACAGGGGACGCACTTTCCGCATGATTCTGAGACCGAGAACTCCATGAAGTAGCGGGCAATGTCAACCATGCTGGCGCGTTCGTCACTGACAACCATACCGCCCGAGCCCATAATGGACCCGAGTTCGGCGAGCGATTCGTAATCGACCGGGGTATCAAGTTTGTGCTCAGGAATACAACCGCCGGTCGGACCACCGGTTTGCACGGCTTTGATCTTGCGATCATCTTCAATGCCGTTGCCGATTTCATAGATGATCTCGCGCAAGGTTGCGCCCATCGGAACCTCAATCAATCCGACGTTCTTGACGTTGCCTGCAAGTGCGAAGACCTTTGTGCCTTTGCTTCTCTCGGTACCGAAAGACGCAAACCAATTCCCGCCGTTGCGTAGAATTGAGGGAATGTTGGCAAAGGTCTCGACGTTGTTAATGAGAGTTGATTTTCCCAAACAAGCCGCGTTCGGCTGGGTAGGGAGGACGTGGTCTGGGGAGTACCGCGACCACCTTCAATGGAAGCAATAAGCGCCGTTTCTTCGCCGCAGACATAGGCTCCCGCGCCCAAACGCAATTCAATGTGGAAATTGAATGTCGTGCCCATGATGCGCCGACCGAGGAACGTGGTCTCTTCTGCTTGCTGAATGGCTTTGCGCAAGCGCTCGTAGGCCAACGGATATTCCGCGCGAATATAGATGTAACCATGATCGGCACCGACGGCGTAGGCGGCAATAGCCATACCTTCGAGCACACGATGCGGATCACTTTCAAGCACGCTACGATCCATGAACGCACCGGGATCGCCCTCATCGGCATTGCAAACGATGTATTTTTCTTGCGCACCGGTTTTGGCAACCGTGGTCCATTTCAATCCTGTTGGGTATCCGCCGCCGCCGCGACCGCGCAGGCCGCTCTTAATGACTTCGGCAATCACTTCAACCGGACTCATGGAGGAGAGAACTTTGTAAAGCGAGTGATAGCCCTTGGCCGCGATATAATCGTCAATTTCATCGGGATCGATCTTGCCCGAGTTTTCCAGCACGATCTTCTTCTGACGGGTAAAGAACGGTTGGTCGGTGTTCATTTGCAGACGCGCAACGGGCTGTTTGCCGAGCGAATTCATGATTTCTGGAACGTCATCGACCGTGACATTACAATACATTACGCCATCCGGCTCAATTGCAATCACCGGGCTTCCGGCGCATGGCCCCATGCAGCCGACGCCCTTGACAATACACTTATCGGTCAATTGGCGGGACAAGATTTCATTGCGGAACGCCTGCAACACGTCTTTACTGCCGGAAGCGATGCAACCGGCGGCGACGCAAACGTGAATGCGGTGTTTGTGCGAGGCAAGTTCGTGCTGAACGCGATCACGAATATCGGATAGGTCTTCAAGAGTGACCATGCAACACCTCTTCGAGTTTGGCAAGCAGTTCTTCTTTAGAAACCTTGCCGAGATCTTCGCCGTCAACGGTGGCGATTGGCGCAAGGCCGCACGTGCCGATGCAACAGGCGGATTGTAGTGTCAAGGTGCCGTCTTCGGTGGTTTGCTCAACATTGACGCCGTATTTTTCTTTTAGGGCGTCAAGCAGCTCAGTCATGCCTTTGATATAGCAGGCCGTTCCGGTGCACACCACGCATTTGTGCTGTCCGGGCGGTTTGAGCGTGAAATACTGATAAAACGTGGCAACGCCATAGGCTTTGCTCAGGGGTACGTCGAGCGAACGCGCAACGTAGGTCAAGGCATCGCGGTCGAGATAACCGAACGCGTCCTGCACGGCATGCAGGGATTCAATGAGGGCGTGCGGGCTGCGGCCATGCTTGCGCATGACGACCTGCACGGAGTGCCACCGTTTGTCATCGGTAGGCGGCTCGGGGAATTTGGACTTTTGATACATTTACAAATACTCAGACAATTTCCGCTACTAAAGGGAACGGATATACCCACAGACATTATTAGATACAAAAGAAGGCAATGCAGATACACTACAAATATTGTGAAATTTTTCACAATAAAGTAGTCCACGACTCCGGACTGTGACAAATTCACATAGAGCCTATTTCATATTAAACAGATGGGTATAATATGACAAAAGGCCGCATCATTGATGCGGCCTCAGATATTAGTCGAATTTCGGTGCTTCAAGCAAAGGTTCAATCACGTCGCGTTAGCCACTTTCTGAATCATGTTGCTTGAACATGACCGTATTGTGCCGATACTAAAGTGCGGTTGGGTAGTTATTTTGCATGCATCATTATTGCCCAAAAGCATAATTGCATGCAATTAAACCTGATTACTGCGAATGTTTCTATTACTTGATCAACAGCATCTTTCGCGCGTCCTGAAATCCCGGAGTCCTTAAAGTGTAAATATAGACTCCCGAAGCAACCGCTCGTCCAAATGAGTCTTTCCCATTCCAACTGACTTGATGAACTCCGGCAGGAACAACTTCATCAACCAGCGTCGTAACAACTTGCCCACGAATATTGTAAACCTTCAGTTCAGTCTGTGCGGTCTGCGGAAGATCAAAACGAATCTCCGTTGACGGATTAAACGGGTTCGGGAAATTCGGATACAGATATGTGTCAGTCGGGATGATCGGCTCGGGTTTGACAGATGTCGAGGTATCAGCAAGCTGCGGGCCGTCGGTGGAAAAGAGTATTGCTCGACCATCAACAACGATTCGAGCACCGGGCGAGTATTGATCCGCAAAAGCATATTGCAATCCCATGGTGCTCAACGAATCTTGAATTCCTATCGTGTGCATCCGCGGGGGCCATACTGCTCAGGGTCGAACAAGTTCATTTGAACATCATTGTATTGAATAAGTACTCTGCCGTTACCGTCTCGCGTTGGATATTCGTCAGGGTCCAACAGTGAAACGGTAAAATCAAGATTGGCGAACGAGTAGTTATTCCCTGCGCCAGCCTTCCACTGCACTACGAAGCGGTGTGAAACGGTGTCTTCAAAAGCCCAGACGCCCTGATTTGTCCCGTTGGTCTTCAGATCATCCCAGTACGCGGCGACCATGTTTGACGCGCCGTTTATACCGGGAATAGGAAAGTTGCGGAAGCAATCATTCCATCTCTGATTGCCAAATGCAAGCCAGCCGTTTGAACACACGGTGATTGTATCATAGTCCGCTCCATAGTATCGGAACGTGAACGGGAGTGCAACTATTCTCGCAAACGGACTTTCCGCAAAAATCTTCTCCCGGATCGTCTATATTAAGATCTTCGCCGATGCCGTCGCTGATGTCCAAGTAGCTAGATTCAATGCGTTGGTAGGAACTGTCAGAGTTATCAAACGCATAATAACCGTATGCGTCCGGCCCTGTCGGATCGTGCGTTGTTATCTCGCCAACATTCAAGGTAAAGTGACGGTATCCGAAACTCAGTTGCATCTTCAAAGCTACTAAGAATTCAATCTCTGGCCGCGAAAGGCACCGAATCCCTCGATCTCACAAAGGTTCGTCTTGCGTGCCGTTTTTTCTCCGAAGGCTGCGCTTGACCTCGGTAACTCGAGCAAACGGCAGTGGAAATCAACTCACAGATTACTTCAATGCCACCGGGCGGGCGTTGCGAATCGTAACGCTAAGTTGATCGCTTGATCCGGGGCCGGAAAGCCCTAATACGAGAGAGATACGTGGTGATATCTGGCGCTTCGCACCGAGAATTCGCGGCTGCTTTCACGTCATCCGTACTTAGTTCATATGCAACTCAAGAGAACGGTTTCGCTGTTTTGAAAATCAGGTGCAAATTGAAACTCAGAACGGCCTTCCTTGG
>JADKHW010000027.1 GCA_016721565.1 bacterium
ATTACCATTCCTGAACTTACTTCTAAGATTCGGACAACTATCCTGCCTGAAATAGTCTTCAACTCGGTTTGCTGAGCTTTAATCCATTCGCAAACATCCTTATGACGAAAACGATTGAGCAAAAGAAGGCAGATAGGTTTCTTTTTTTAAGGGCCGTCTACGATGCCACGGAAAACACATCACCACGTTTCTTCAACATTTGGGAAATTGGCGATTCACTAGGGTTTTCACGTGAGGAGTCAAGATCGATCTTTGAATACCTAAAAGGTGAATATCTTGTAGAACCAAAGTTTGCTTGCGGGGATATCTGCTCACGCATGCAGGAGTTTGTCAAAGTTGGGAGGAAGCCTTGCCAACCCGGATGAAGGTACCGCGCACTTTCCACCATATTCAATCATTGTGAACACAGGCACAATTGTTAATCAATCAGTTCGTGGGGAAAGTGTATCTGCAATCCGGTTTCGGTCGATTCAAATAATACGCAAATTGATCTCGCAAGCAAAAAGAACAACTCAAAGGTTGTCCAAATTTTAGTTGGTGTAGCAGTTATTGTCATTTCTGCAATAATATTGTCGAGGCTCGGCATAAAGCCCCAACCCATGCACCACTTCCCTCACAATACAGGTTGGATTGAAGTTATTTGCGGACCGATGTTCTCGGGGAAGACCGAGGAGTTGATCCGCAGATTGGTGCGTGCGCAAATTGCCAAACTGAAAGTTGAGATATTCAAGCCGCAGATTGATTTGCGCTACTCTAAAGATGAAATCGTGAGCCATTCGCGTCTGACGATTCCTTCAAAGCTTGTGACCTCGCCGTGGGAAATTTTTGAACTTGCACAGCATGCCGACGTAATCGGTATTGATGAAGCGCAGTTCCTCGGACACGACTTGATTGAAGTGGTGCAGAAGCTCGCCGATCAAGGCAAGCGCGTGATTTGCGCGGGGCTTGATACCGATTATCGCGGCGAGCCGTTTGATCCGATTCCGCAACTGCTTGCGATTGCCGAATATATTGATAAGACCCTCGCGATTTGCGTCGTGTGCGGCAATCCCGCCAAACACACGCAGCGCGTCGTTGCCTCGAATGAACGCGTGCTGGTGGGGGCAACCGAAGCCTACGAAGCGCGCTGCCGCAATTGTTTTGTTCCTCCCGATCCTGTGCAAGAAGAAGCCGCACAGGAGCAACTCCCTCTCTCCACACCTCAAGGGTAAATCTTGGAACGCTTCCAATCCCTCCTCGCAATTCCGATTCTAATCGGCATTGCCTACTTGCTCTCCGCTGATCGCAAAAATTTCCCGTGGCGCGTCGTGCTCTGGGGTATCAGTCTGCAAATTATTTTTGCAGTTTTGATATTGTGGACGCCGGAGGCCAGCGAACCTTTAATGGCTCGGAGATCTCGTCACGAAGTCTTGAGCTTTCGCGACGGACGGTTCGGCTTCCTGTTTGGCAACATGGTCAAAGAAGGAGTATCGAAAACGTTCGGTTTCAATTCGCGTTTGCAATTCTCCCGACGATTATTTTCTTCGGCGCTTCATGGATGATAATACTATCTTGGCATCATGCAAAAGGTCGTGAAGGGCTGGCGTGGGTGATGACCAAGACGATGCGCACATCAGGCGCCGAATCACTTGCCGCTGCGGCCAATATCTTCTTCGGTCAAACTGAAGCGCCGCTCGTTGTGCGCCCGTTCATGAAAACGATGACACGCAGCGAGCTCATTGCAGTGATGGTCCGAGGCTTTGGCACTGTTGCAGGCGGCGTGATGGCGGGCTACATTTTGCTGGGCGTTCCTGCGAAGCACTTGCTCGCCGCATCGGTGATGTCGGCGCCGGGCGCGCTGATTTTTGCGAAGATATTTTTCCTGAAAACGGAAAGCGCTGGACGGCCGGGTGCGCTGACATCCCGGAAATAGCCGAAAGCCAACGTGATTGATGCTGCCGCGAACGGCGCGCGTGACGGATTAGGCTTGCGGTTAATGTCGGTGCGATGCTGCTCGCATTTATCGCGTTGATTGCAGTTGTCAATGCTTTCTTGGCATGCTTCCGGGCATTTGGCAGTATCGGCGGTCGCGTGGTTTCCGCAAGCTTGCGTGAAATCTTTTCGTACGTCTTGTGGCCGATAGGCTTCATTCTCGGCGTCCCCGTCGCAGAGTGCAAAGACTTTGCCTTCTTGATCGGCACCAAAATTTCAATCAACGAATTTGTCGCCTATGTCGAAATGATTAAGAGACAGGCGGGTGCTCACCGCGCACGATCATGCTCGCATCGTATGCGCTGTGCGGCTTTACGAATTTCTCATCCATCGGTATTCAGATTGGCGGTATTGGCAGTCTCGCACCCGAGCGGCGCACGGATCTTGCGCAACTCGGTTTGAAAGCGATGATTGCTGGAGCTATGGTAAGTTTACAGACAGCGGCGATAGCGGGCGTCCTGTCAACTGAGTAAACAAGAAAAGTCCGCGCACATCGCGGACTTTTTCAAATGATGACAAAAGATTTCGCAGTGCTATTGTGTGCCCATGATTTGTTTGGCGCGCGTAATGGCTTCGTCAAACGTTGACACAATATTCTCTTCGCCGAACTGCTCAATCAACCCACCGCGCTCTAAAACGTCGTGCGGCTGTTTGTTGATGCCGGAAATGAGCATCACGCTGCCTTCTTTATTGCAGGCATGAAAGACTTCCACTAAGGCCTGCATGCCGGAGCTGTCCATCACAGGCACTTTGCGCATGCGGATAATCCGAACTTTGGGTGCTCGTGAGACAATGTGCATGGCTTCTTTGAATTTGTAAACCGCGCCGAAAAAGAACGGGCCATTTATTTCATAGACTTGTACGCCTTTGGGAATCGCGCTACGGTCGAGCACGTCTTGTTCTTCAGCCGGACTCGGATCACGCATCTCGCTCGAGAATATTTCGATTTCGGTGGCACTGGACATGCGCTTCATGAACAGGAATACGGCCATCACCATGCCGACTTCAATGGCGACGGTCAAGTCGAGGACAACAGTCAGTGCAAGCGTTGTGAGCAAGACCGCCACGTCACTCTTGGGACCGCGGAGCATAGCCACGAAAGAGTGCCACTCAAACATGTTGTAGGCGACGACGACAAGGATTGCCGCCAGTGCCGCCAGCGGAATCATCTGTGCGAACGAGCCGAAAACGAGCATCAGTAACAAAAGCGTAACTGCGTGAACCAAGCCAGATACGGGAGTTCTACCGCCGTTGCGCACGTTGGTCGCTGTTCTGGCAATCGCTCCGGTAACAGGAAGTCCGCCGAAAACAGAACTCGCGATATTTGCGGCACCTTGCGCGACAAGTTCCATATTGGAACGGTGCCTTCCGCCGATCATACCGTCTGCAACTACTGCCGAGAGTAACGACTCAATTGCCACAAGCACAGCAATTGTTATAGCCGGTGAGACGAGGTGGCGAATCTGAGCAAACGTCAAATCAGGCACCTGCGGCATCGGCAGCATGGACGGGATCTCGCCGAAGCGCGAGCCAATGGTCTCTACATTGAGATTCATAAGTTGTGCGAGTCCCGTTGCGCCGACAAGCACAATGATTGACCCCGGAATCACGTGCGAGATACGCGGCCAGACGATCATGAAAACAACTGCGCCAGCTCCGATGATTGCCGCAGTTGGGTTAATTGATCCGGAAGCCATCCAAAGAAAATAAATCTTCTCGAAGAAGTTCGTAGTCTGCCCTTCCAGCTTCATGCCGAAGATGTCTGCAATCTGCGACACGAAGATGATCATTGCAATGCCGCTAGTGAAACCTGTCACAACGGGCAACGGTATAAATTTGATGACACTTCCGAGTCGAAATCTGCCGAAGACAATGAGCAGGATTCCCGCCAGGAAAGTCGAGACAATCAAGCCGTCAAGTCCGTATTCGGCAATGATGCCGAACACGATCACGACGAATGCACCTGCCGGGCCGCCGATTTGAACACGGCTTCCACCCAATAGCGAAACGAAGAATCCGCCGACGACTCGTTCCGGTGACACACCAGAGGCAATCGCAAATGCGATGCAGAGCGGCAACGCGACGATTCCGACGATTAAACCCGCGACGAGGTCGCGCGTAAATTGCTTACGGTCGTAGGTTTCGAGAGTTGTCCAAAGTTTTGGCTTTAACATGATTTATCAATATATACGAACCGAAAGAATTTCGCAAGCCTTGCGGCTGAGTTTTGTAACTCTGTTCTTGCTTGTGCTCGCGTGCAGGCACTCTTCGCCGAATACTATTCTGCCGTTTCGCGAGACCGTAGTTGATAAGGCAGATATTGAGGTCGAGGACGGCGATACATTTACGTGGCGTGGTCAGAAGGTGCGTATGCTCGGCATCGACTGCGCCGAACCAGACTCTCCGTTTCATCGCGGCAACCAAGAGCCGTGGGGCACGCGGGCAGAGGTGTTTTTGCGCGATCAAATCACAAAGGCTAAGAAACTCTCGGTGATTCGGATTGAAAAGCCGGATCGCTATGGACGTTGGCTCGGATATTTGCTCGCGGACGGAGAAAGTGTAAACGCGCGGGTTATTCGCGCTGGTTTAGCCTATGAAACCGTGTCGCATTACGGCAAGCAAGGATTGGATCGCTATGCAGAAGAGTGTTTGGATGTCGCTAAGACTGCCCCCAAACCAGAGTTTGAGCTTCCTGCTGATTTTAGAAAACGCAATCGAAAAGAATGATAATGGAAACTCGTCAACACGCCCGCATTCGAATCACAACTCCCGAAACAAATATCTCTGACCTGGCAAAATATCTTCCCGGAACGGCAGAAGTGGCCATCATTCTCGGTTCGGGATTAGGTGCGTTTGCCGATACATTGAGCGACGCAAAAGGTGTCAAAACCAGCGACGTTCCCGGCTATCCGGTTTCGACGGTTGCGGGTCACGCAGGCAAAATTGTTTCAGGCAAGATCGGCAATACAAAAATGCTTGCCTTTCAAGGGCGCGTGCACATGTATGAAGGATATTCGCCCGAGCAGGTTGCAGTTCCAGTGCGACTCGCACATGCAGCGGGTGCCAAAACTCTGATCGTGACGAATGCGTCCGGCGGAGTGAGCAAGAGGTTTCGAGCAGGCGATCTGATGCTGATCGAGGACCATATCAATCTGCAATTCCGCAATCCGCTTCGTGGGCCAGTTTCGAAGGACGAGTCACGCTGGCCGGATATGTGCAATTGTTACGATTCACAACTAAAAACACTCGCCGAAGCGGTCGCGCTGGAACAGAAAATCGAGTTGAAGCGTGGAACATTGGCGGCACTTTTGGGTCCGACCTATGAAACGCCCGCCGAGGTGAAAATGCTTGCTACGCTCTGCGCCGACGGTGTCTGTATGTCCACCGTTCCTGAGGTGATTGCGGCCGCAGCTCTCGGCATGAGAGTTCTCGGAATCTCGTGTGTAACGAATGCGGCATCCGGACTGGGAGCGGAAAAGCTGTCGCACGACGATGTACAACAGGTGGCAAATGACTCTGCTAAGAAGTTCACAAGATTGATTACAAATATCATTGGCCGGATAGCCTAATTATTATCGTGAAACACGGCACAATATTATCGATACTACTGTTTGCACTTTGTGCGAACTCCCAAACCCAATTCTCTCCCGGCGATTGGCAATCGTGGCGAGATTTTCGCGGCGCGCGCGCGCTTGACGCGAATATGCGAGAGCTGTTCGTGGCAACGGGTGGCGGGGTGCTTGTTTATGAATTGAATCGCAATCGATGGGAAAACCCTGCGGTGATGGGTTACGGTTCGTTTGAAGCCGTGCCGATTGACGACGCGCTCTTGCTCCTGCACGATGAACGCTTCAACTATTTGTGGGTCGTGACTCGCGATAGACTCCTAAAGTGGAATCGTGGCCTTGACCGTTGGGAAATCGCGCGAACAAATATTTGGCCGCTTGATGAGCGTCCCGTGAATATCGGCATCGGCGATCAATCACTCTATGTTGAGACGATTCCCGATCGTTTGTTCGATGGACTTTTCACTACAGGAACTCCAATTCCCGATCCGATTTGGATGCGCTATATACGCCGTTACAGTGGTGATAGAGCTACTGGAAACCTGTTTCCGGAGATGAAGCCCGGTGACAACGACACACTCTCGATTCGTTGGCGTGGTTTAAGAACAAAGATTCCCCTTCGAGATTCAAATTATCCTTCCGGTGTGCTCGGACAGCCTCCCGCCGGACTACCGATGCTGTTTCCGCCGCCGCCATACACATGGCTCGCCGATGGAACATTGCTCGATCAAAAGAATCGCGCCTACCCGATGACGGATTGGCTTGTCGATTCATGGGATACATTTTGGAGTACGCATTGGGGCGCAGGAGTGTTGCGCACGGAGCTGCGCGGCTTGCGTGGGATACAGGAACTTGCGGGTCCCGCAGGTAATGACATTCGCGCGCTTGTATTGCTCGATAACGAGATGTGGGCTGCGGGTGCCAATGAAGGCGATTTTATGGGCATCTCGGTCATGGAAGACTACGGCGATAATTGGCGCTTCATCGAAAAGCGCGACAATCAGCAGATTCGCTCAACAAGAGTTGAGGATATGGATTTCGTCGGTGAGCGTGTTTGGCTCGCGTCTGCCGACGGTTTATTAAGTTATCTTCCGCGCAAGAAGATTTGGAAACGTTACGACGTGCAAGACAATCTGCCCTCTCAGCAAGTTACCGCGCTTGCAGGTTTGCGAGATGAATTGTGGATTGGCACCAACGACGGTCTGGCGGTGATGGACACAAAATCAAACGGCATCACACGCATTCCCAACACTACATTTGAATTGCAAGGAATCACGGAACTGCTTGCTGATGACTCTGTGATTTGGGTAGGTACAGGACTTGGATTGTTCCAAGTGCAAGTGCGCTCGCACGAGATTTCACAAATACCGATGGACAACGGGATGTTGGTCGGGCAAGTGACAGGTTTGGCTAAATTTGGATCGACACTTTGGGTCTCCTCACCGAACGGCATCATGCGCCGCACCGCTTCGGGTGAGTCAAAGTCGTGGTTAGCCGACACTTGGATGAAGCAAACTGAGCCGACTTGCATCACAGCTTCTGATCCGTATATTTGGATAGGCACTGACGGCGGTCTGTTTCGATTTGATCCCTCGCGTGAATCGTGGGAACACTACACCCGGCGTGACGGGCTGGTGGACGATCGCGTGCAAGTTGTGCGAGAAGACCGTGGAGATTTGTGGATTGGAACCGCCGGTGGCCTAACGCGGTATTACTACAGCAAGCCGGGTGCACCACGATAGTTTAACAGAACGGAAAGAACAGGAGTTCACCATTGTTTGGACCTGTACGCGAAGGCATCTTCTATTTTAGTCGTAAGGAATTCGAACATGGCCACGCCGTCAAGGTGTGGTATCTTGGAGAAGGTATCAAGAAGGGTTGGCAAGTGACGCCGATGCGTGAAGGTCGTCCTGCAGGCATGACATTCCCGCTCAGCCCGGATATTTGGGACTATCTCTACAGCGAAGAGGAAATGACGGTCGGAGCATTCCGCGCCGCCGGGGAACATTCTCGCGAACATATGGGGTTTACAAAGTAAGAGAGTATGTGATCCGACTGGGGAAAGTCGCTCGCGCCGGTTATGGAAAAGAATTCATGTTCAAACTGTATCACATTGCATGTGCGGCCCTCTGGGTTTCCGTGGCGAGTGCGCTCACCACGAGCGACAGCGTGCGCATCAACGAGATCTACGTTGCCGGGCCGCCGTCTTACAATGAACAGGACGGATTCATCGAGTTTTACAATGCCGGATCCAGTACAGCCTTCTTAGATGGAGCGATGGTCTTGCAAGGTCTGGACACCTTTGCCCAGTTAGCCTTCAAGTTTCCAGGTGAGCCCGGCGGACAGTATATTGGACTGGCCCCGGGTTCTTTTTTGGTCTTGGCCACGGATGCGTATGACCACTCAATCAGTAGCCCTGGTTCACCGAATCTGGAAAACGCCGATTTTGAAACGGTGATACCTGACGAGCCTGAACCCGGTGACAATGTCTCAGTCGAGAACTTGTCTCAGGTACTTGACGTTAATTTCGATTGGTTCTTTGTTAGGCGCTGGGGGCAGGTCATCTTGACTACGGGGGAGTTTTGGACATTTCGTCCCTGTCAGCCCGGAGAGGCTTGCGGCTCTCTGATTTGCCAAGTTCCGCTTGAAATGGTTGTGGACGGAGTGGAGTACCTTCACCACCTCTCTGGGGACAGCTTGCCTCGGCTGAATGACGCAATCGATGGCGGTGTTATCTTGGGGATTGAGCCGTGGACGGGCCAGAGTGCAGAACGCATAAGCCCCGGACAGGACACGGACAATAGCTCCGCTGATTTTAGGGTTTTGCAGTATCCGACACCAGGCTATCCGAGTCCACTTGCGGCAGGGGAGAGACCTACTCCTGTGCCTCTAAGCCCTATGTTGATAAGAGCTTGGCCGAATCCGTTTAACCCAGACTTAACAATTGCCCTGAATACAACAAATAACGAGTCAGGCAGGCTCGTGGCCTTTGACGTGCTTGGCCGCGAAGTTGCAGTGTTGTTTGAAGGTCGGCTCCCTGTCGGCCAAAATGTGTTCAAATGGCAGGCAAATCAGTCCCCCAGCGGCTCCTACTGGTTGACGTGGCTCGGCTCCGGCTCGACTGCAAGTCCCGTGCAGGTTAGACTACTGAAGTGAAAATTCCACGATAGGGCACACAGCCATATCGGAATCTGAACTTAGAAGAGAACTTTCACGCCGGGCAAAGTATTTGCTGATTAATCAACAACTGGACTGTTCTTGTCGCATGTTGCGTTGTTAAGACACGCATGCACAACAAAAGTAAAGACCCTTGCAAATCCAATCAGGCTTGCCTAAATTACAAGTTCTGATTCTTGAATTACGGCCTACTTGGCCGAGATAGAGAGGACTTATGCAGAACAAATTCTCCCTGCGCGTTCAACAAGTGATCCAGTACTCCCGGGAGGAAGCGCTCCGTTTGGGCCATGACTTCATTGGCACCGAGCATTTGCTGTTGGGCATCATTCGCTTAGGCGATGGCTTGGCTGTTCAAATCCTGCACAATCTCGGTTGTGATTTGGATGAACTGCGCGAGTCCGTCGAAGAGATGGTGGACACCACGCGCGGCACCATGAAGATTGGCAACATTCCGTTTACAAAGCGGGCCGAGAAAGTCCTCAAGCTGTCCTACATCGAGGGGAAGAGCTACTCCTCCGACATCATCGGCACGGAGCATTTGTTGCTCGCGCTCTTGAAAGAAGAAGACTCGATGGCGGCGCAAGTGCTACATGGTTTTAACGTCACCTACGAAAATGTCAAAGGCGAGTTGGACAATCTCTTGCGCGGTAGCGGACAGCAAGCTCCGACCGCTCCGCAAGAGAAAACCAAGACACCAAACCTCGATCATTTCTCGCGTGACTTGACTAAACTTGCGCGTGAAAACAAACTCGATCCGATTATCGGCCGCGACATGGAAATTGAGCGCGTTGCTCAGATTCTCTCCCGCCGTAAGAAGAATAATCCTGTGCTGATCGGCGAACCCGGCGTCGGCAAAACCGCTATCGCAGAAGGTCTCGCGTTGCGCATCGTACAGCAAAAAGTTTCGCCGATTCTCTACGGCAAGCGCGTCGTTGCTCTCGACTTGGGTTCTATCGTAGCGGGCACGAAATATCGCGGACAGTTTGAAGAGCGCATCAAGTCCATTATGACCGAGATCGAGAAGAATCCCGACATCATTCTGTTCATCGACGAGCTGCATACGATTGTTGGCGCGGGAAGCGCGTCCGGCTCGCTTGACGCCTCGAATATGTTTAAGCCTGCACTCGCACGCGGTGAACTGCAATGTATCGGCGCGACAACGCTGAACGAATATCGTCAGTCGATTGAAAAGGACGGCGCACTCGAGCGCAGATTCCAAAAGGTCATGGTCGATCCGCCGTCAGTGGACGATTCGATCAGCATATTGTTGGGCCTGCGTGACAAATATGAAGAGCATCACGGTGTGAAGTTCACCGATGAAGCGATTGAATCCGCCGTGCGCTTGGCCGATCGTTACATAACCGACAGATTCCTGCCTGATAAAGCTATCGACGTCATCGACGAGACCGGTTCGTCTGTGCGCATTTCGCATATCGTGATTCCGGATAAGATTCTGGAAATCGAAAAGCAAATTGACAACGTCAAGCACGAGAAGGAAGATCTCGTAAAGCGTCAGGAATATGAAAAGGCCGCGATGTTGCGTGACAAGAAGGTCAAACTTGAGACAATGTTGCGCGAAGAAAAAGAGCGTTGGGAAAGATCTGAAGCTCGTCCGACTCTGGTTGTGACGCCCGATGAAATTTCCGCCACGGTCGCGCGCATGACCGGGATTCCGGTCAATCGTTTGGCTTCGGGCGAAAGCGAACGGCTCTTGAAGATCGCCGAGTCTCTTGGCAAGAAGATTGTCGGACAAAGCGAAGCTCTGGAAGTCATCGCCAAAGCGTTGCGTCGTGCGCGCTCCGGCTTGAAAAGCCCGACGCGTCCTATCGGCAGCTTCCTGTTCCTGGGAACTCCGGGTATCGGTAAGACCGAACTCGCGCACGCGTTGGCAGAATATCTCTTCAACGATCCCGAATCGCTCATTCGTATTGACATGAGTGAATACAGTGAGAAGTTCAACGTCTCGCGTTTGATCGGCGCGCCTCCGGGCTACGTCGGTTACGATGAAGGCGGACAGTTGACGGAAAAGGTTCGCCGTAAACCGTACAGCGTCGTGCTACTCGATGAAGTCGAGAAGGCGCATCCGGAAGTTTTCAACGTGCTCTTGCAGGTGCTCGATCACGGCGAATTGACCGACGGTACGGGCCAAAAAGTTGACTTCAAGAATACGATTCTGATTTTGACATCGAATCTCGGCACGCGCGAAGCGGCCACGTCGCTCGCGTTTGGTTTCGGTGCGGGACAGCAAGAATCGCACGCGAAAATTTCAGGCCGCATGATGGACGAAGTCAAGCGTTCGTTCCGTCCGGAATTCCTGAATCGTTTGGATGAAATCGTCGTCTTCAATATGCTGACCAAGGAAGCTATTGAGCTCATCTTGAATAAGTATATCGACGAAATCAACAAGCGTTTGGAAGATCGCGTGTTGACGATTCAGTTGACCGCGAAGGCCCGTGACTATTTAGTTGAGAAGGGCTTCAAACCGGAAGTTGGTGCACGTTTGATGCGCCGCACGGTTGAGAAGTTCGTAGAAGATCCGCTCGCTGAAGAAATTCTCCGCGACCGCTTCCACGAAGGCTCCACCATTCAAGTCACAATGAAGGGTGAAGAAATCGCCTTCCGCGAATTCAAAGAAAAAGTCGCGGAAGAATCTACGGACGGCGAATAGCAGATATTGACAGTGAGTGTACTACGCGGCGGCTCTTTAGAGTCGCCGCGTTTGTTTTGCAACATTTGACTGGTGTCTGACTCCGATACTAAAGGATAGCTATACGCAATTTAAGGCGCTTAAGCATGAAACTCTCGGGCAAAGCAGGGCTGTACATCTCACTCACTGTAATGTTGACGTACTGGGTGTACAAGGTTTTCACTGCAAACACAGACAACGAAATCCCCGATAGCTTTTCGGCCTTCGTCCTGCAAGTTGTGCTCGTCAAAATCGCGACGATAGGCTCGATTTTACTATTGCTATTCGTGGAAGGTGCGCGCTGGAGCGAGTTGGGTCTGACCACCGAGAGCTGGAAAAAGCGAGCTTTGTCCGGATCGCTGTTCGGTGTTGTCTTGTTTGTGCTTCTAAATGTAATGCTGAGTAGCTTGCTAGCGAGTGTATTCCCCGGTGACGGAAGCGGAGATAATCCTGCAGCGCATCTATTCCGGGACCCGCAGAACATCTACATCTGGCTATTGATCGGAATATTGGGCGGTGGATTTGTTGAAGAGTTGTCGCGGATATTTGTGCTTACGCGATTTGAAAAAGCTTTTCAATCGGGGGGCCTGTATTTCGCATTAATTTGTAGTTCTATCATATTTGGACTGGGCCATATCTATCAAGGGAATTCGACGGCAGTCTCGACTGGAATCTCAGGTCTTGTCATGGGACTTATCTACATTCGCAGAAGGTCAACCCTTGAGATAGTCGTTGTGCACGCGGTAACGGATATCTTGGCAATTGTTGCGGCATTCATGCTGTATAGCAAGTAGTGAAGTCACTTGCGCACCAGTCTTTCATTTGTTCGAGTTTCTTAGGTCTATTTAACAGCCGACCCTCCGGAACTTCCTGAAATTGGGTTGAGTTAACTCTCTGGCAATTAGAAAATCATAAGTTTCAATTTTCGCAATGATTTAGAAACTTACTGTTTTCATCAGATTTAAGTCGAATTTTCAGGAACAGAAACATTTTTTGAATCCCTGTCGTATATTCTAAGTAGAACGAAACAGGGAATTAAGGATAACATGACTCTCCCAGCTCAACACCTCAGCCAATCACCGCTGGCCCCCAAAATCGTCGAATGGCCCTGTGAGAAGACCGCCTACCCACTAAGTATTGTCGCAGAGGCAAATCTTCCGACGCGCTCCGGTGATTTTCGCATCGTGGCCTTTTCACCTACACCCGATTGCAAAGAACACATTGCAATGGTACACGGCGACGTGCGTGGATTTGATTCCGTTCCCTTGCGCGTACACTCTGAATGCTTGACCGGTGACGTTATGGGCTCCTATCGTTGCGATTGTCGCGATCAGCTTGAAGCGGCGCTGAAGTACATCGCGGAGCAAGAGCGCGGCATCGTGCTTTACCTTCGTCAGGAGGGGCGTGGAATAGGACTTGCGAATAAGCTCCGAGCATATGTATTGCAAGAACAAGGTCTCGACACGGTCGATGCCAATCATGCGCTCGGATTTGAAGACGATCAGCGCGACTACCGCGTAGCCGCCGAGATGTTGAAAGCGCTCGGTGTCGCTAGCGTTCGTCTTCTGTCCAACAACCCTAAGAAGGTCGTCGGGCTTGAGAAATATGGCATCACGGTAACGGAGCGCGTGCAGCATCAGCTACCATCGAACGAGCATAACCACTTCTATCTGCAGACCAAAGCGCAGAAGTCCGGACACCTGCTGAAGATCTAAGCAACACCCAATCGATAGATAAGAAGTGACGGGGCATTTGTCCCGTCACTTTTTTGTTTACTGTCAAGGGAGTTGCAAGAACGGAAAAGCCCCGATTGATTTTACTCATCAGGGCTTTTTCCAGGAGAAGGACAGGACTTAAAGTTGCGTCACATTCGCGGCTAACGGCGCAGAGCATCGTTAAATTGAGAAAAAACGAAGCAAGCGCACATATTCATCGAGCAATAACAAATCACATTCATTTACCGGCTACGGCAGCGGCTAATTCATTCTGTAGAGCATTTTATAAATCATGCTTTTCATGCCGTCGTCAGTGTATCGCACGAGGTTAATTCCATTGGGAGGTGGTCAGACTTCCGTGTTATTAATCTCTACTTCAAGAGCACCATCTTCTTCGCAATCGAAAACTGTTCCACGTCAAGTCGGGCAAAATATATTCCAGAGGGCAGGTCACCTGCATCAAACCTAACGGTGTAGTTTCCTGCATCATAGTAGTTGCGAGCCAAATCTCGAACTCCTTGGCCTTCCATATTGAAAATGGACAGTGTAACTTCGCCTGGAGCTTTGAGGCTAAATTGAATCGTTGTAACAGGATTAAATGGGTTTGGGTAAGCGCTCAGCGAGAATTCAGTTGGAATTACGTTATCAAGTGCCATTGCCGACCGCATCATTTGTGGATGTTCTGTTCTATCTCCATTCACGCTAACGTCAGCCAGGTAGTACCAGTACAACGCCCCAGCCTGCACGTTATCGTCCGCAAAGACATAGTCGTGTCCCGTGCTGTTGTTGCCTTGTGAAGCGAGCGTTGCAATTGTCGCGAACTGGCCATCTGGAGAAGCCCCGCGAAGAATTTCAAATCTATCAATTCCTTGTTCGGACGCGGTACAAAAAGTCACCCAATTCCCATCTGATTTTGGAACAACTTCGAAAGCCGAGAATTCAACCGGTAGCACGAAATCCAAATTCAGACAAACACATCCACCAGTTGAGCCTAAACCAACAGTGAGGTCTGCGACGTAAGTATTGTCGTAAGGGTTGAATATCCACCCGCCCAACACCCAATCGCTGAGTGGAGCGCAGCTTCCATCATCGCAGCCCGAGCAACCCGCCGAGATCGTCAGCACCGGAATATGCTGTGAAAACTGAACAGGTACGATAACTTGCGTGGTTGAACCCGCCAACAAGGTTGCACAAGCGTAAACAGCTTGTGGTCCGGGGAAGTCGGGATTGTTTGGAACAAGCAGAATTTGTGAGTCAAATTGCCCTTCGCAAACGGCCACAGTAATAGTATCCGTGTCTAATGTGACCGCACCATTGCGTGCGAGTACCCTTCCATCAACATCGACACCAGTAGTGACAGTAATAGAAGTCAAAGCAAGAATGCTCCCGACAAAATGCGAGTTTGTTCCAAGTGTGGCCGAGCTGCCGACTTGCCAGTAGACATTGCAGGCCTGTGCGCCACCAATCAGCATGACTTCGCTGCTTGAAGCCGTGATCAAACTGCTCTCCATTTGGAAAATAAAAACAGCGTCTGGGTCGTTCTGCGCATCCAATGTCATAGTTCCGGTAATTCCGAAAGTTCCGGAAGCTGAGTTGTACACGCCACCAACATGGACGGTTCCACCAAGTTCTGTGGCAATCATCGTAACCGGCAATCGTCCAGCTGCATCATCGTATGCTGTAACCAGATCATTCTTTGCTTGCAGCGCGACTCCCTCAGCAATGTACTCCGTTCCGTTCAGAGTGCCAGGTGGAAAACCGGTTACTGCGGTTCCGGGGTGCAGTCCAAGGTTACCGTTGATGAGGGAAAAGTCCGTGTTGGTGATCTCTGATCCACCCAGGATTGCAAAGCTCGACGCGGATCCCAAGTTTACAGGGGCTATCGCAAATGAAAAGCTCGACCAAAGAAGATCTAATCCGACTCCGACAATTGTGAGCATCCTCTTCATGGTGTTCCCCTTTTGAGTTACTCAGTTTGTTCGAGAAGCGTCGAACGCGGCTTGGCTGGAGTACATGCTGAATCAGGCTATCGACTTTCCAAAGAGCTAAACAAGAACCGACTACATGCAATTAGTCAATCGACTAATTCATATGACTAATATAAGGTTTATTCTCAGAGATGCGAGTCAGTTTCAAAACTATTTTCGTAACATGTTATAAAAACTGATCAAAATTCTTACTGGGTCAGTGATTTTAATGCCCTTTCGATTAACATGGAGATGTTCATGTCAGATGTTTCAATTCTAACACATTGACAAAACATAAGATGGGGAGCAAACAAGAGCAATTCCCCATGCAATTACAGGGAATTACACCGGAACAGTTTGGTATCTAACGACTTAGTCAAATGTGCGAATTAGCAACGGGTTATGTTGAGGCTTACTGACAGCGGGATGAGAAAACTGACCTCATCTGTTAGACGGTCATACATATTCTTCATTTTTCTCAGTTTCGCTTGACAACCTTTGGTTTCTGGTGTATATTAATTTTAACCCGTTATCCCCGTGCAGAAGGCTATTTGGGCGAAGCTCTGGAGCAATTCTGGCCTTGTCGTGACGGATTGGTTCGCCCCCTCGTTTCGATAGTTGGTTTGCAGGTGTTTCCGGCTTCATTTCCCGGAGTGGGGAAGTAAAAGAAATTCAGTTAGTTGAAACTGGGGCGGACGAGAGGGAGCTGGAGATGGCCAAGAGGTTGTATGTCGGAAATCTTCCGTTCAGCGCCACGGAAGAATCAGTGCGCGAAGCGTTCAGCGCGCATGGCGAAGTTCTAAATGTCGCCATGATCATGGACCGCGATACGGGTCGCCCGCGCGGATTTGGGTTTGTTGAGATGGATGATGCCGGTGCGGATGCGGCGATTGTGGCCATGAATGGCGCATCGCTTGGCGGCCGCTCGTTGCGCGTCAACGAAGCTCAGCCGCGGCCGGAAGGCGGCGGCGGTGGTAGCGGTTTCCGCGAACGCCGTCCGCGTCGCGAAAATAACTACGACAACTAAGCTTTCTGTCAATTATTAATTCAGAACAGCCCATACATGAGTGTGGGCTGTTTGCTTGTGAAATAAGGTGCGTAATCCGCAAGGTTTAATTTCTTTCGCACCTTGCGATTGCTGATAAAATGCTCGAAACCATCATACTTGGCGCCGGACCGGCCGGACTCGCCGCAGGATACTATCTCACGCAGGCGGGACTGCCTGTCTCCTTAATTGAAGCCGCTCGCGAACCGGGAGGCTACGCGCGCACATATCAACACGGGCCATTCAAATACGATGCCGGTGCTTATCGCTTTCACGACAAGGACCCTGAGATAATATGTGATGTGCAGGAGTTAATGGGTGACGAGTTGATGTAGGTTCACTCTCCAAGCCAGATCTACTGGAATCATCGCTTTCTCGACTTTCCGCTTTCTCCCGCAAACGTCGCGCGACGCATCGGGCCATTGACTCTCACACATTCCGGCGTTGACTTACTGCGCGCGCGAATATTCACACGCGAAAATGATAACACGAATTTCGCTGCCAATGCCTATCATCGCTACGGCAAAACAATTGCCGATGCCTTCCTGATCGGTTATTCCGAAAAGCTCTGGGGTGTCAAGGCACAGCAGCTAATGCCTGAAGTCAGCGGCGGCAGATTGAAGGGCCTCAATGCGCGTACAATGCTCTATGAACTTCTGCGCGGCAAAGCAGAGAAGACGGAACATCTCGATGGCTCATTTTACTATCCCCGTCAAGGTTATGGCCAAATAGCCGATCGACTCGCACACGCCATCGGAACAGCGCACATTCGCACTGAATGCAAGATCACAAAGCTCGCGCACGACGGCGTAAAGATCACCAGGGTAGAGTTGAACGGAAGCGAGCGAGTCTCACCTGAACGCGTGATTAATACGCTCGCGCCATCTCAGATATTGAAACTTCTCGACCCCGCACCTCCAATACACATTCTGGAGCTTGCAGAATCGCTGAAATTCCGCGACCTGATTCTCGTCGCTTTGTTCCTCAATCGTCCGCGCGTCTCACGCAATGCGTCAATCTACTTCCCGTCGAAGGAGATTCCGTTTACCAGGCTATATGAACCCAAGAATCGCTCCATCGAACTCGCGCCGCCGAAGCAAACGTGTGTTGTCGTGGAAATACCATGCTTCGCAGATGATGAGATTTGGGCACGCGAGGACGTCGACTTGACCACACTCGTCACGTCTCATCTTGTCAAAACAAACTTGATTCAAACGGAGGAACTAATCGAGGGGAGGGTGCACCGGCTAAAGATGGCCTATCCGGTGCTCGAATTGGAGAAGGATAAGGTCGTGGCGGAATTGCGCGACTATCTGATGAGATTCACCAATCTCTACACAATTGGCCGTGCTGGGAAATTTGAATACACACATGTTCATGACCTGCTAAGACAAGGCAAAGATCTCTCCAAACTCCTTAGTGCGGAGTCCACGGTGCGGAATATTGCCGAACCACACACCGTGTGATCTCAACGTCTGCTGAGAAAATACGGTAGGGATTCTTGAAATACAGATCAGCCGTCTTGTATGTCGAGTCGCAGTCGCACGAGCGATTGAGCAGAGCATACGAGGCATCGCGCATCGGCTTTGATTGACTATAGGTTGCCGCGACAAACCACACAGTTCCACTGTCCGGCAAACTCTCAGCAAACTCTGTCGTGTCAAACGGCACGGCGACTTGATGCTGATACAAGTCGTGAAAGTAGTATTCAAACGGCTTCGGTGCACGCAGCGGATGGACGATGAACTTATCGCCCACTGAGACTTGCGGAGTCAACCACTCGACCGCCTGCCGCCACGGGTCTTTGTCGGTTTCGAGATAATAGTGATATAGCGGCACGGTGGTGCCCAAAGAGAACAGACCGACTGCAACGATTTGCAGCGGTTTTTTTGTTTGCGCAATAACCCACCCGATAACAAGCAAGATCGGCGCGACTACTGTGATCGTGTAGCGCATCCACAGGATCGGCGTCACCTGCGATACCAGCCACGGCAAAACAAATGTCCCGGTCGCGATTGCAATGCAGATGCCGAACCCCAAGCGAAAATTCTTGAGCCTGTCGCGGTAGAACAGAACACCGCCGACCAGCAATGCCGAAGCCAATGCCGCAAGGATGTACCACGAAAAATAGTATTTCATGTACACCCACGGCGTCATCAAACCAGGCCGGTTGATCCACGCCGCTACCGACCATTTGTTTTCGACCTTGCCGATGAATGTATCCAAAAAGATAAACGCTTCCGGCAAGTAGGCAATCCCGATTATCAGTGCAGGCTTGAAGAATCGCTTCCAATCGTCCTTGGGCTGCAACATTAAGACCATTATCACGAAGACAGCGAGCAGGAATGGACCGTATGGATGCGTGTAAAGCGAAATCAGAGTAAACGAAATCCAGCCAACTTCATTTCGTTTTGAGTGCTGCTCCATCAGTCGAGTCAAGAACCACACTGCAAGCAATGACGACCACAACCACAACGTGTAAGGCCGGGCCTCCTGCGAGTAATAAAGCAGGAACGGATTAACCGCCGCAAACACTGAAGCCCACATCGCCGCTGCATGACCAAACACGCGTTTACCCAAGAGATACAATGCATGAACGCTCAGGACCCCGAAAATCACCGATGGCATGCGCATCGATATTTCGCTAAATCCGAACAGCTTACACCAAATCCACATCAATACCGGATAGACTGGACCTTGCGTGTCCGCATCCCAGTCGAAGAAAAATTTCATCGGACCGCCGCGCACGCGATCCCAGACAATTGCTTCGTCAAGCCAAAAGCTCTCTGAACCAAGTGTATAAAGTCTCACAAAAAGCGCGCCGAGCAGTACAATACTGACGGCGCGCTGTCCGTTAAGGGTATTTGGTTTGTTCATGTGCAAATTAGTAGCCTCGCAAGTTCCCACCCTGACTACGCTCGATCTTGAGATCGCGAAGCTGTGGTGACTTCAAACCAATGCGCAAGAAATAGCCGGGACTATAGCCCAGCGGTGACCAACTGAGGCTCGCATCCCAACAATGCAGATCACGTGTAATTGTGACGCCCGCATTCTGTGGGATGTTGCGTTCCAAATCAAAGTAGTAACTCACTGACATCGACCAGCGAGGTGTTAAACTGCTTTCAAAATTTGAACCCAGCGTCGAAGTCTTTGAGTTCGTCAGATAATTGATGGAATGCCGTAAATTGAAGCGCATTGTGATCGGCATGTCCAAGAACGTCTGCATGTCTTCGGATTCAGGTTCCGCTTGCGGCAATGGCGGCAGGTCGGGTTTCAACTCCGGCAAAACTTCACTTCCATTGTAAGGCAGTTTGGCCTCTTGTTGCACCGAGTCGTCTCGCGCTTCAAGCTCGCGCGGTTGACGAAACTTAAAAAGATCTCCAAATCTTTCTGCGCCAACCGAGAAATCCACGCTGCCGCTCGCGCTCAAGAGTTCAAATGGAGCATACCACGCCCCGCCGTCGCGTTCCCAATAAAACTTTTCAGTCTTAGTCGTTCCTTGATATTGGTACATCGAGTGCACGGTTGACAAATCAAGGCCGACGCCATCAATCGGTCCAATCAATCGGCCAGGAATTGGGGTTCGAAGACTTGATGAAATGTCATTCCACTTATTCTTTTCGCGCTTGAAATCCACGCCTGTTCCGAAGTTCGCGCTCAAGATATCAAACTTCTTTTCAGTCCCTTCTTCAGGGTCACCGTGTTTCATCTGAAACAGATTACCCAAACTAAACGACATTGCCTCCGAAAGCCCCTCCGGAGTTCCGCCAACTGCGCTTCCTTGATCAGCGGCACGGAAGCGATCATATCTAATCTCACGGCCATTTTCAAGCTTTGCGGTTTCAAAATATCCCCAGGCTTCGTCTCCAAAATCTGGACGATAGCGAAAACTAACGGACGGTGACATTACATGACGAAATTGCGCGCGAATGCCAAACGGATTGCGTGCGACACCATAGAGTTTAGTCGAAGCAGACGAACCCACGTCAAAAGTTGTTCGTGTGAAAAAGCCGTACTTATCTTCACGATCAAAAATATCACCCTGCGGGTCGTAGTGCACAGCCCGGCGCGTCCAAACATGCTGCCAATCAAGAGAAGGATTCAAACTAATGTAGCGAAGGAGTCTTGCAGTGGCAGATAATCCACCTGCATGTCCCATCCCATCTCGCTGTCTCACCACGTCGTCTTTCGTTCCCAATATTGTGATGTATAAATCTTCATTCAGCGAATCGGGCCGCAATCCCTCTTCAACGGGGGTTCTTGGGAACGCAAAATCGTTCGAGTACGAACTGCTGTAACTCCAAGTGAACGCGCGATACCACGGCTCGGACGTTTCCTTCGGTGCGGACGAGAATCGAATACCGCGCGGCGCCTTTGGGCCGGGAAAGAGCCTACCTTGCTTATGCGTAAACCTCACGGAAGGTGCGTTGGCCGTCCATGTCTTCTGTTCAATGTTCTGTGTGAACCCGGCATTGACGCTTGCACTCCAGGGTGAGTTCGTCCACGATTTTGAGAGTGTCGCATTCGACCTTATCGACTGATTTAACCTGTCATTGGTTGTACCCACGTCGCGCCGGTAGCTCGCATCTGAAACATAAGATCCGCTGACTCCCAATCGTGTCGTCTGATCAATTGTCTGATTGTGATTAGCCGAAACTTGCCAACGCCGATTGGTCGCAGATCCGTTCCGCTGCAAGTCAAAATCGTAATTCACATTCCCCGTGAGTCGATTGCGCTTTGCATAGCGAAACTTCGTGCCGCCCAGCATTCCCTTTTCTTCAAAGTAGTCGAACGTACCCAGCACGTCCATGTAATCAGACGTGGCCCAATAGTAACCGATATTGCGTAAGAAACGCCCTTGACTCGCAGATTCACCAAACACAGGTGTGATGATTCCGCTCGTGCGACCTTTTGAATCGGGAAAATGCCATAAGGCAGCGCGAGCACAGGAACGTCATCAAAATACAGATATACGGGCCGAGCAATTACGCGCTCGCCAACTTCAATCTTCAAAACATTCGACCCGAAATGAAAATGCGGCGTGTCAAGCTCGCATGTCGTGAACTCTCCTCGCCGCACAGATAACACGTCGTCAGACAATCTCTTGAATTGCTGTCCGTAATAACTACCGTCCTGATAAGCAGTCCGACCACCCTTAACGCGGCCAATTTTGCTCTTAAGGTTATATGCAATCTCATCGCCGATAAACTCTTCCGAACCCTGTTTGAAGTGTGGCTTGCCGACTTCAAATATCGTGTCGATCTCAGTCTCGGTGCTGTCCGTATAGATCGTATCAAAACTCGACGTCGCAATCATCGTCTGCTCATCCCAGAACAACTCGATACGATCGGCCGTTAGCTCCATTTCCTTGTATTCTATTCGCGCGTTGCCTTGCAGCACCGTTGCGCGGGTCAGAATATCAAAATCAATTGCGTCCGCACTGTATGTAATGACCGTGTCCACGCCGTCGCGGCGCTTCGTCGTGTCAGCGACGGTCGAATCGGGAACGGTCTCCTGAGCATGCAAGAGTCCAACGGCAAGCGTAAGCAGGAGAAAAAGCGTCGCCACAATATTTAGCGGTCAGCAAGCTCCGCAGTGAACCTCACGCGCCAAACTTCGCCCGGCGCAAGCCGCAACTCCCACGAGTAGAGCACCGCCACCGATTGGAAAACGCTCGAATCCACCTTCAGACAACGAAACGCTTTCAACCGGCACACGCCACAACCTTGCGGGCACGCTGTTCTCAATGCGTACCGCCACCCTTCGTGTTCATCGGCAAAGTGGAGATTTGCAACATTGTGATGTTCCATCGTTTCGCGGAGCGGCCGTTTGATGAACTCGCTGCCGGGAATCGTGAAGCTGTGCTTCGGCGAGTTTGGCGCCATCAACGCAAAATTCCACTCGATGCCGAACGGCCCGTGCATCTCCTGATTTGAAAGATTGCTGATTGCATACTCAACCGAGAGTTCAGATTTTCCCGACGCGGCGCGAACCGTTTTCGCTACACGCACAGGAAGTATTCCCAGTTTACCTGTGCGTGTGAGCGTTACACCGTCTGGAAACATCTCGGTGAGATCATACTCACCTTTAAGAAAAGTTCCGTAGTCTGCCAATACGCCCGCCCGGAATTGATCAATCGTGCCGTCAAATCCGTGAAAGTGGTCGAGCAACGAGCGGCGCGGCCACTTGTCAATTGTAAGGAGGTTCTCAAGCCCCTCTTCCTTTTTCAAGACGAGGTCATGTATTGATTCGACAGCCGAATCGTCATCCGGATCGGAAACGGTCGCACGCGCTACATCAATGTGATAAGGTTCTTCACGGCGCGTGAGAGTATTCAACAAATTGTATCCGCGCGGCCGATAATCCCACTCAAACATCGAGCCGCCCTGATCCGGCGAAAGATATGCGTTCATGTATGCATTCTCAATCAGCAATTCAAGTCGCCCGTCCATATCATGATCGACGTGATGCACTTCGGTCCACTTGCGGCCACGATGCAACAAATTGTCTATCGTGAATTCGCCTTGAATCAATTCCTTCCAAACTGCATGTCTGAGATGTGGTAAATACAGCCCGCCAAACACGCCGTGCCAATATGGACAATTACATTGCCCGCGCAGCACCTGAGTTTGATATTCAGGATCGGTCTTGCGGTTGGACAACGAATGAAATTTGCGCGATACCCTCAGCATCTTCTTCTGCAAATAGTTCACTTCGGGATATTTGCGCAGGAAGCCTCGCCAAAATCCGCCTTGCACAAAAGGTCGAACCTGTGGCCAGTCATCACGCTCTTTAAGTTCATGCACGAAGTGTACAAATTTCTTGCGCGCCGCAGTGGGCAGTGTCCATTCGCCCATTTCAAAATATGATCCCGTTGGCAGATACGTGCGGCCCTTCGGCTGAATGCGGTCGCGCGCTTCGGCCATGGTCAGCAATTCAACTGTGTCGTCGTGATCAATCAGCGCTTGGAAAAAGCTTTTTAACCATCCGTCTTCATAAATCGGTTTGTATGTACGAGGCCAAAGTCCGAACTTCTCTCCATCGTCACCCATCAAGAATAGCGAATTCGGTCTACCGTCAGATTGCTCAAAGATGTAGTCAAACGTAGCTTCAGGCTCACGAAACGGAATCGCGTAACGGAGCGCCTGATGATTTGGGAACATCGCAAGCGGTCCGTTATGTGATTCCGTCATGTAATAGCCATTTAACTCTTCAGGCATATGTCCGGCGGCCAAAAAGAGATCGTCGTCCATGGAGATGTACTCGACTCCGGCTTCCACGAGCAATGATGCAAAATCCGGTTCCCACACTCGCTCAGGAAGCCACGCCCCGCGCGGCTTGGCTCCGAATCGACGCATGAGATAAGCGTTCATGCGATCAAAATGCTCGAGCGCATCATCACGCGGAATCGCGGCAAGCACAGGTTCATAAAATGCTCCGCCGATGAGTTCAAGCTGTCCGCGATCGTGAAGCTTGCCGACAAGGTCGAGATAATCCTTGAGATGCGTCTCGCACCATTCAAGCAGACAACCCGACGTATGCAGACTCATCTTTATCTGCGGATAGTCAAGCAGTGTCTGGAGAAACGGTTTATAGCTTTTCTCATAAGCCTCGGCAATAACGTGATCGAAATTGCCAACGGGCTGATGGTTATGCAGTTCTAAGCAGAGATATACTTTGGACACAGGATATGGTTGGATAATAGGTGTAGTTCAGCTATTGATGGTACAGCGTCACGGTGCGGTTTTCGATAACCTCTTCTTGCGGATCTGTAGAATCTACTCGTGCGTAATCATATTCCACTGAGTATTCGATCGAGGGTATGAATCCTTCGCATTCAACGCGGAAGAAGACCTGAGTGTTGCCTGAAATGTGATCCCAGACCTTTACGAAACCATTTGAGTCATGGCAACCCCAATCATGCGTATCGTCGGAGCCTTGAACGCTCCAAAAGACATGCGCGCAATTCGGCATTTCTTGATTGGGGTTGTCACCGTCGCGCACAGTCACACGCAGAATCCAGACCGGCCACGGGTATTCATCAGTACTTTCATCCTTGCGGCATCCACCAAGGATCAATACAAGCACAAGTGAGCAGAGCAACATGCGGACCATGATGGGCCTCCATTATGAAGACTGTTCAAACCAAAGGGCAGCCGCGCCGAGCATCCCGGCATAGTAGCCGAGTTGTCCGGGCAGGATGTGCAATTTTTCAGTATGCGGCGGCAGTGCGCGTTGCCGCAAATAGAAATCAAATCGTTCAAAAAAGTAATCAGCTTGATGCGTCGTGCCACCGCCGATAATAATCGCTTCAGGATTCAGCAGATGCAACCATGTTGCCGCAGCTTCGGAAAGTTGTTTTGCAAGAATGTCGTGAATCTCCTTGGCGCGTGGTTCATTTTGCGCGGCAAGCTCGGTAATTCTGCGCGGTGTCGGGAATTCCCCGGTCTTAAATCGCTCATCAACCAAACGATCGAACGCTGCGCGACCAACATAGGCTTCGACGACTCCCTGTCTATCCATGATCGCTGGACCTTCGGGCGCTATGATCGTAAAGCCCATTTCGCCTGCGGCTCCCCGCGCACCGCGATAGAGTTTGCCGTCAGTATATACCGCCCCGCCAAGTCCTGTTCCCATTGCGCAAGCGACAAAGTGCTTAAAATTCTGCGCGGCGCCCCATCGATGCTCCCCGACCGCAAAATTATTCACATCATTGTCCATCACAACGGGTAGCTCAATCGCGTCGGCGATAGTTTGTCGGATCGGAAGGCCGAGCCAATCATTAAAATTCGGTGCCCATAACACCGTCTGCATCGTCTCATCAACAACTCCGGGTGCGCCTATACCTGCGCCTTCAGGCTGTGCCTGATGTTTTTCACATAGCCCTCGCACAGTTGCAGTAAGTGCTGCAACGACAGCATGCAGATCGCGCGGCTTCGGAGTCGGCGTAGTTTCTTTGTCAATCAGACGTCCGGTTTCGGTGACTAACCCCACTTTGAGGTTTGTGCCGCCGATGTCAATTCCAAGCGCGAGGCGTGATGAGTTCATTCAGGAAGGTCGTCGCTTTCTACGCGCAACCGATACTTGTTTCCGGGTTCAACAAAAATCGTTATCTTATGCGGCGAATCTCCCGGCTCAAGTTTGAATTGACCCGAAATTGCGCCAGTTGGCGTCGGCATGTAGAACTGACAGGTATAAATTTGCTTCAGTCCGTTGCCCGCAAGCCATGCCTGATTATTGGCAAAATCGTAATCCACAAACAGCTCACCCTCAGCAAACGGGACACGCGCCCGTGTGCGGCCCCAACTCTCAGGTAAGCGCGCGTCAATTTTAATCGTGTGCTCACGCCAATGCGGTTGAATGCCGAGATACGATTCGACAACCGTTTCAATTTCGGCGGCAGCGGATTCAATCGGGTCTGCACCAAACTGTTTTTCCGCAAACAACCCCGGGAACTGCCTGTCAAGCAAACTTTCTCGTGCTATTAACCAATGATCGCTCTTGCGATTCTTGACATTTTGCGAAAATTGCCAACGATGCCGTTCCTGCTCAAGCGGCCATGACAGGTTCTGGATCTCATGCCACTTCGGACTGACTTCGGTAAACCAATCCAAATCCGCCCGTCCCACAATCCGCAGCAACGCAAGCGTATCAGGAGCAACGAACGATTCAATCTCTTTCTGTTCAGCCAGCGAGTCTCCGCCGACAAACAGATCCAGCATTGCCACAGAATCGGGTCTCTGTTTCATCTGGGATTTTCTCCACAACCGCACGCGCCTCTTCAGTTCATTTTGCGCATCGTCAAGTGCAACAACAGCTTGATCACGATATACCTTCCGCACATTGGGTCGATCAGTCGCAAGGTTATTCTCGGCAAAAGTCCAAATCGTTGCCTCACGGAATCGAGCTTCAAGGCTAGCGCCACGCTCAATCTCACGCGACATTGTATCCACGCGACTCATCGCCGCATCAAGGAGCGGTTCTCTGTCTAAGACTTCTTCCGCAGAAAGCGCTCCCCATGCATACAGTGTTTGGTAGGCCGCGAGCGCATACGAGAGCATAAACACCTGATCTTCCGGCACGGACAATTCATTCAAGTAGTTTGGCGAAAACTCCGCATGGACGAGCCATTGCGAGAGCGTCATGTCCGCTGCATTCTCCAAATCTTCTGCATCAGTCGGCAAAGCAGCGTGCACCGGGGGAATCGAGTTGATAAGCAGCGCAAGCGCCTGATTGTCATGCGGGCTGTCCGTCTTGATATCAAGCCCGCGCACGCCGCGATGGCTCTGCAGAGTTGACCAATCAAGAGTGAAATTGCGATGCTGTGGGTCAGGGAATGCGATCTTTGCCGACAGCTCTGAAGATGTATTTGGAAGCGGAGTTAATTCCCCTGGCGATGAAAGTCTCCACAAATCGCCCCAAGGCAACGCAAGGTCCAAACCCTTCTCAGTCGTTGTCCAAGTTTGCTCTGATGCTGCGATCCCGCGCACTCGCATACCTTGAACGTCTACTCCTACCTCAGCCGTCGCCCCCGAAGCTTCGCCGGTTAATCCACAGCTCAGGCTCCTCCCGTCATCCGCTACTGCGATATTGCACGTCACCCCGAGTAGCTTGTTGGTTACCGAAAGTCCGTGGATAGTCCTCACGCGTTCGGAAAATTCAATCGGCCCGTCACCCCCTGCCACCACCCAGTCAAGGCTGATCAACCGCTTATCTGGACTCAGAACCTTTATAAGCCCGCTGTTCTTACCTAAAGAGGCCTGCGGCAAGAACTCCCAACCGGAAATAAATGTGCTTGTCCGGAGAGTATCTGGAAGATTGAAGCTTAGCTCTTGTTCACCATGCAAATACGGGTTCTGTGGCTTGAACTCCACCTCGCCACATCCAGCGGCAAGAAAACACCCGATAATCAGTAGAAGCTTGTGCAGATGCTGTTTTTGCATAGATTTAGAAGATACAAAAGCACAGGTACAGGTGCAAGCGCCTGGACTCTCCTCGCGCATTTCCCAAACTATCGCATCTCGCCCGACGGATGCTTATATTTACAGGAGTTGCCGGAACCACCAGGACAGGCTGGAGGTACAACGGAAACGATGCCAATGAGAGCAGTTCCTCTTGGCCACAACACAACAAGGAAACATGTCTAAAACTCCCCCTAACCCGGATAAGATTCGGGAAGAAATCGGCGAATTTCTCAAAGAACGTTATGGCGAGAACGTCGCTGTGGCGGACTATGATCTCAATATTCCTCACGAAGGCACGGAAACCAAGTCCAAAGGCACCGGGCTGGACAGCATTGACTTCAGCCTCCGCCCGACCGAGCTGGAGGCCTACTTGAAGCAGTATGTCATGCATCAAGATGAGGCCGTTGAAGTTCTTGCCACGAAAATTTGTACGCACTTCCACCGGCGCAGATGGGAGGCGGAGCATCCGATGAACGAACCGTCCGTTGGCAGCATCAAATCGAATATTCTGATGATCGGTCCGACTGGTGTGGGCAAGACTTACATCGTTAAGCTGATTGCCGAGAAGATCGGTGTGCCATTTGTGAAAGGTGATGCCACCAAATTCTCTGAAACCGGCTACGTCGGGGGCGACGTCGATGATCTTGTGCGCGATCTCGTTCGTGAAGCAGGCGGAGATATTTCATTGGCCGAGTTTGGCATTATCTACGTCGACGAAATTGACAAAATCGCCTCTGCCGGGAACATGGTCGGCCCTGATGTTTCGCGAACGGGCGTGCAGCGTGCGTTGTTGAAACTGATGGAAGACACGGAAGTCGATATGCGCACTCCGCACGACTTAGCAAGCCAAATGGAAGCGGTGATGGAAACGCAGCGCAAGGGCAAAGCCGTGCGCAAGAAAGTCTCCACCAAGAATATGCTCTTCATCATGTCAGGAGCATTTTCCGGTTTGCCGGACATCGTACGCCGCAGACTTGCCAAAGGCACAATGGGCTTTACGCGTGCTGCGGAAATTCCAACGGTTGATGCTGAACTTATCAAACGCGCTAACACAACCGATTTGATACAATACGGATTTGAATCCGAATTCGTCGGTCGTTTGCCTGTTGTCGCACAGTTGACAGACCTGAGTGAAGAAGCTCTATACGACGTTTTAAGTAGTCCGCACTCTGCTGTGATTCAAGGTAAGACCCGTGACTTTGCAGCCTATGGCATTGAACTTGAATTTACGGATGAATCCTTGCGCGAAATTGCCAAGCGAGCACACAAACTGGGCATTGGTGCCCGCGGATTGACGTCAGTCGCCGAACGAGCATTAATCAAGTTCGAGAAGCTCTTGCCTTCATCCACGATTCGCAAACTTTCTGTCACCGTGGATTTGATCGAGCATCCTGCCAAAAATGCTGAAGACCTGTTGGTCACCGATGCGATCAACACGTTCCAGCGTGGCTTCCTCGAAAAGCACGGTTTGGTGCTGGAAATTCCGCAAGCATCACAACAGTGGATTCGCGCTAACCTTGACCGGGAACCTGTTCAGCTTGTGTTCAAACTACAGCAAATGTTCACCAATTACGAATACGGCCTGAAGCTTGCCAACCGTCAAAACCTCGAGGTCACCCCCGAAGTTCTGGCCAATCCAGAACAATTCCTCGACGCCATGATCAAGAAAGCCTACGCCGAGCGCGGCGAAGCATAGACCCTTCACCTCCAATAAGTTGACTAAGTCCTCCCTGCAATTGCTTGGAGGACTTTCGTTTTGTGGGGAAGGTATGAATTGCGATTTTAATCCCTTTTGACTATCTTTCAAATGGGTCCCAGTATCCGCAGAACGGAGGTGTCAAGTGAAACCGTTGCCAGTATTGGAAAATGTAAGTGTTAGTAATGATGAGTTGAGAAATTGGCCGTTGGAGTATATTCGGCATCTTCACATCGAGATGGGGCAGCAATGTAATGTCCGCTGCTCGATGTGCTACCAGACGGATTTCTCGCCCAAGACAAAACTACCGGACGTGGCGTGGAAAGAGCACCTTAAGCCCGTCTATCAGCACCTGCAGAGTATCACGATGCAGGGCGGAGAGCCTACGATCCTTCCTAACTGCCGTGAACTTGTGCAGATGATTGTGCGGGACTATCCGCACGTCACGCTTGACACGGTTACGAACGGAGTTTTATGGAAAGGCATCTGGGAAGAGTCGTTCCTCGCGCAGGGTAGCGCAGTAAACTTCAGCCTGAATGCGATTGATCCGGATTTGTATGCGAAGATTGTGCAATTCGGACGTTATGAGGACGTAATTGAAAATATCGATCGCATGGTTTGCCGCCGACGAGAGACCGGTTCAAAACTCATAATGAGAACAAGCACGGTCGTCTTGGAAGAGACCGTACACGAACTTCCGAGATTTCTCCAATGGTCTGCGGAGCACGGCATGGATCAAGTGCTGTTCCACACCGATCCCAGCTTATCTGCCAAGCCCAAAGATACTCGCGCTGTGCAAAAGTTCATTGCCGAAGCGTATGATGTGGCTGAGAAGTATCCGCATGTTCGCGTCATAGCTCTTAACGAGTTCGATTGGTTTTATGCCACGGTCAAGAAGATAGAGCCTGTTCGCCCGCGAGATCTGTTTAAGCGTGCCGCCAGTCCGTGCGGGCTTGCCTTTGACAACCTATTCGTCTCGTGCACTGGTATTGCCCGGCCTTGCTGCAAGTCCTGGTTTCCCTTAGGGAATCTGATTGAGGATCCAATCGAAAAAGTCTGGAATAGTCGCGCCGCCTTCTTGTTCCGTAAGCGCATGCTGAATCTTGATTTTCGGGATTGTCTGACAGCGTGTGATTTAAATGCAAACCCGATTGACTACCGCTTATCGCAGCTACGCAAGTACATTTGGGTGGCGCGGCGGGAGCCTAAGAAAGCGGTCGACCGCGCGAAACGAAAGCTTGGCCTGACCAACGCGCAACTTGACATTCCAGTCCAATCTAAATAGAGACCGAGTTTGCCCTAAGCCACCCAAAACGCCGGATTGCATCCGGCGTTTTGTTTGTGTAACTTAGTCGCGTAACGCCTATGAAAATGAACATAGTTTCCGACGTATTTGGAGCTTATTGCACTCGCGTGCAGGCTACTTTAGCCGAGTTGCCAACGGCAATTTGGCTGGATGCCGGAGGTGGGCGTGTCTGCGAGTTTGGTTATCTGTTAACTGCTGAACAGGCCAAACACGGCGTAGCATTAGATATTAGTTTGGACGACCTTTTGAGAAACTCACTGCTAACCCGCGGGGTTAAGTGCGACCTCAATCAGCCGCTCCCCATCGGAGATTCGACGGTTGAATTTGTCTTCTCCAGCCGCATGATTGAGCACCTGCACAATCCCGCAGGTTTTATTCGCGAGTGTTTTCGTATACTTGCCCCCGGAGGCAAATTGATCATCACTGTACCGACAGGACGGGCGCCGTTTTCAGTAATCAAGCGATTGCTTCCGCACGAAATCTCCCGTAAACTCGTCACTAAGTACGCCCCTGTCGATCCGGGGCAACTATGCTGGTCGAAGCTCTACTACCGTAGCTGTGCGCCGCGCGCACTCGCGAAAGTGTGCAGGCATGTCGGATTTGAAATCGAGAACTTGTCTGTCTCATACTCCCAGGCGCACCACTTTCGCAGCTTAGCCATAGCCTACTGGCCGATGAAATTATACGATACTTTAGCTGCGGCAACTGGCCTGAGCGGATTGGCTGCATACTTATTAATCTGCGCACAGAAACCGAAGGATCTAAAGTAGCGATGGAGCATCACGCCCCACTTGCCGAACGGATGCGGCCGACGACTTTTGCTGAGTACGTCGGTCAGGAACATCTATTGGGTGAAGGCGCACTACTTTCAAGATTGGTGGCCTCTGGATCAATTCCTAGCCTGATCTTTTGGGGAGACCCCGGTACTGGCAAAACCACACTTGCAAGACTGCTAGCAGGAACATTCGATTACGTCTTCGTCCCCATCTCGGCAGTAGCCACTGGTGTGCCGGAATTGCGAAAACTTCTGGAGGCTGCCTCTTTGCGGCGGAAGGGTGGACAACGGACTTTATTGTTCGTGGATGAAATTCACCGCTGGTCAAAATCCCAGCAAGACGCCCTCCTCCATGCTGTCGAGGACGGAACGGTCACCCTCCTCGGAGCAACAACCGAAAACCCCTCATTTGAAGTCATCTCACCGCTTCTCTCACGCGCTCGAGTCCTCAGATTGAACCCTCTGACCGCCGACCACCTCCGGGAACTGCTTTCGCGAGCAATGAGCAACGATACGGAACTGAGTCGTGAAAACATTGAGATTGGTGAAGATGGCATCGAAGCGCTGCTAACCTTGTCCGGTGGAGATGCTCGAGCTTTGTTCAATTCCTTTGAACTCGCTTGTCAAATTGCTAATATTGTGAACAGTCGAAAAGTTATTGACCGTTCGTTAATTGAAAAGGCACTTCTTCGCCGCCTGCCTCGATATGACAAGTCCGGCGACCAGCATTACGACACGATTTCGGCCTTTATCAAATCTGTTCGAGCCAGTGATCCGGACGCCGCTCTATACTATATGGCGAGAATGTTAGAAGCGGGCGAAGACCCGTTGTTTATCGCGCGAAGATTAATTATCTTAGCCAGTGAAGACATTGGCAACGCCAACCCCAACGGGCTTGTATTGGCGACATCCTGTTATCAAGCGGTTCACGCGATCGGGATGCCAGAGGCTCGTATTGTCTTATCTCAATGCGCGACATATTTAGCCAGTTCACCAAAATCGAACGCGGCCTATGTCGGCATTGGCAAAGCCCTTGATACCGTCCGCAAAGAACAGACTCCTGCTCCTGTACCGATGCATTTACGTAATCCGGTTACGGGGCTGATGAAACGCGAAGGGTACGGCGAGGGCTATATTTATCCGCACGATCATCCGGGACACTTCGTGGCATCTGAGAATTTGCCGCCGGAGCATCGTCAAAAGCTGTTTTATGAACCGTCAGATCAGGGGCGCGAAGCCGAGCTATCCGAGCGTCTCACGCGCTGGTGGTCAAAGCGGCGTAAGTCTTAACTATAGGCATATGGATTCGCACGCAATTCTGTCACAGTTTGAGTTTTATCATAACGCACCGACTGCATTGCAGAAGGAGATTCTCTCACACGCACAATTCACGACGTTGGAAGGCGGGGTTGAGGTTTATCGCGAAGGCGAGACGTGCCAGCGAGTAGCGTTTGTGGGGGATGGCAGTATTCGCGTATTCAAACGTCACGACGGCGGACGCGAAATCACGTTGTATCACGTTCGTCAAGCGGAAAGCTGTATCCTGACGGCGTCGTGTGTTCTAACAGGGAAGCGCTACCCTGCAACGGCCGTTGTCGAAGCGGAGCACACCGTCGATGCGGTTATTCTTCCACCCGAGCAGTTTCATCGTTGGGTGCACGAGCATCAGGTGGTTCGGGACTATGTGTTTAGTATGATGAGTCTGCGCATCGCGGATATGATGTCGCTGATTGAAGAGATAACGTTTGGGAAAATGGACAATCGGATTGCGCACTTCCTGATTGAAAAATTCACCGGTGAGGGTACGTTTTTGCGGAGCATCCACATTACTCACGAACAGATTGCCGACGAGCTGGGAACAGCTCGTGAGGTGGTGAGTCGGTTGCTCAAAGAGTTCGAAAGAGCGGGTGCATTGGAGCTTGGCCGTGGTCGCGTGCGCATGATCAACGAGCGCTTGCTTCGTGCATTTGCGGGAGAGTTGGCATAATGTTTATCCATCCTTGCAAGTATCTCAAAGGAGCCGAGAATGAACAAGCACCAAGTTCTCTCTATTTTCGATGTGTTCAACAACGCATCACCCGCGCTCAAACAGGGCATGCTCGACGAAGGTCAAGTCATGGAACTCCCTGCCGGAGCACGCGTCTTCAATGAAGGCGATGCCTGTCAAGTTGTACCGTTCATAGGATCCGGCGGAGTCCGGGTCTTCAAACACAACGGCGGCAGGCGCGAAGTAACTCTTTACCACGTTTCGGCAGGGGATAGCTGTGTGATGACCACTTCGTGTGTTGTCAATCATCAGAACTATCCTGCCAGTGCCGACGTCGTTCCCGGCGGTCCGCTGATCTTCGTGTATTATACACCTCAGCAGATGCGCGAGTGGATCGAACAGTATCCCGAAATGCGCGCGCATGTCAATGGAATGATGCACAAGCGCATGGTGCATCTGTTGAGTTTGATTGAAGAACTCACATTTACACGCATGGATCGTCGCATTGCGTCATTCTTACTGCAAAAGTTCACCGGTGGAGCGTTTTCGCAAAGTTTGGACATTACGCACGGTCAAATTGCTGACGAACTTGGTTCAGCCCGCGAAGTCGTTAGCCGCTTGCTCAAAGAGCTTGAGAAGTCCGGCGCAGTCGAATTAGGACGGGGCAAAGTGCGCATGACCAACGAAAATATGTTACGGATGTATGCAGGTCAATCTTCGTGAACTGTGAGTTCGTCACGGTAAACCAGCTAACGGCTGAGTAGTTTATACTCAGCCGTTTCTGTTTTTACTGATGTGAAAAACTGAGGAGAAGATTATGAATGCAAATGTAGGCAGTGCCGATAAGATCATCCGAATCGTAATCGGGTTAGGATTGATTGGTTGGGGAATTTATGCAAAGAACTGGTTGGGTGCAATTGGTATTATTCCACTTGCGACAGCAATGTTGAACTGGTGTCCGCTGTATACTGTGTGCGGAGCCAACACTTGTGGGACGAAGCCTGTGGCAAAGTAGAAGCATAGCTCGAAGGTCGGAGTCAGGCACGATTCCGATTCTTAGGACGGTCCCATTTCTCCCCGGGGACCGTCCTTTTTTTGTCCTCTCCGTAGTCTGTGCACACCATCACGCAAGAAAATTATGTGCAATGCGCAATAATTGCACAATAATATGTTATCACATGATTATATTAAATAATTATTAAATAATAATTTAATATACAACTATGCACATAGCACACCTTTTGCAATAGTCCTGACCGTGTCTTGGTGGGCACAGTCCTCCCGGGCAAACCAGCAGGAGGTCAAAATGACTCGGTTTGCTCTCGTTCTTTTAATGTGCGTGGTCGTCCATTCAGCATTCTCAGCATCGGCCTCTAAGCCAATGCAAAATGTGAAATCACTTGATGGCCGCGAACAGACAACTTTTCAGAACATTCCAGATCCTTCAACGTATGGTCCCCACCGCGATGCGTTAGATGATCTGGTCGGTACGGCGTTTCAGGCCGGTACCACCTGGTATGACTACCAGCACAACGGCACGGCAGGCAAGATGATTAGTGTCGATGATCTTGGCTTCGTGCATGTAACATGGATGAACGGACTAAACGCTTCCGGCTCGGATAGGCATGTTTACTACAACATCTGGGATCCAACGACTGAGCAGTTCCTCATCCCGCAAGGCCAGGTTGACGGTTCAACTCGCGCCGGCTACGTCTGCAGTACGGTTAAGCCAAACGGATTCTTCTTTCCGGCATTCCATCAGGAACTCGTACAAAATGGCACCGCCCATACGGGCGTAGGAATTGATTTATTGGCTCAGGCCGGAGCCTTCAGCGTTTTCGAACCCGCATATCTTGAAGAAAACGGCGCGGAGATGGAAATCATTTGGCCCAAGATTGATATGGACATTGATGGACGAATCCATGTTGTGTCCACAGAGAATCCTGCCAGTGGTGCGGCCGGCGATCCGCAGCGTATCTACTACTCGCGCGGCGTGCCGACCTATGACGGCGACTTCGGTATGGAAATCGTATGGGATGCCGTTTCGGGTAGCGCGCAACTCCGCGAAATGGACACCGTTATGGTGATCTCGCCAGACATTGCTTGCTCGCGCGTCTCCAATCGAGTTGTGATTGCATGGTCGAAGAGCCGCGATGATCTCAGTGCGGATCCGACTCAGTACAATAACGATATTGTCTATTCGCTTTCGGAAGACGGCGGACAAAACTGGGCACCCGAAGTGAACGTAACGCACTTCATCTATCCGGATGAAGATTGTGCTTCAGGCGATACGCTCGTTTGCGATGCCGATACCTTCCGCGCCTACACCGATTGCTCGGTGATCTTTGACCAGGACGACGATATTCATATCGCCTTCATGACGACTCACTACTACTCACTCGAAGGCACGATCTCGCGTTACTCGTCGCAGGTATGGCATTGGGGCAGCGATTCGGGTTACGTTTCGCCGATCTTTGCTGTTGATGCGTCGTATGGCGATACCAATTGGGCCACGGACCTTGGTGATTGGCAGTATGTGTTGCAGAGACCGAATCTGGCAATAGATCCTGAAACCGATGACATATATTGCTGCTACGTTCTTGCGGATACGACAAGCTGGTCTGATACAGGTATTCCGATGCAAGACGTCTGGGTCACAAAATCATGGGATGATGGCGTTGCGTGGACGCAATCAGTAAACGTCACTAACACGAACCCTGGCCCTTTTATGCCTCCGGGACAAAGTTTGCACGAACGTGATGCCACATTGGCAGAAACGGTTACGGAATACAACGGCGAAAGATTCCTGCACCTGAGTTACATTCTCGATTTGGATGCAGGCGGCGCGGCAGGCAACAATCCCGTCGGTGTGCCCACTTTGAACCCCGTGCACTATCAGCGAATCAACGTCAACGATATTCCGAACATGCCGCTTGCCAACAACCAATGGCCCGCATTCCACGTTGACTCGACAGATATGCCGCCGGTCGTCACCAGCTCTGTTGGAGATCGCCCGAGTCTGCCGCAGCAGTTCACACTGCATCAGAACTATCCGAATCCTTTCAACCCGAATACAACGATTCAATTTGATCTTGCGCAATCGGCGCGGGTTTCTTTGAAAGTATTCAACGTGCTCGGTGAAGAAGTTGCGACACTTTTGAACAATGAATCTCTCAATGCCGGCGTACAAACCGTCGAGTTTGATGCCAGCAGTTTAGCATCAGGAGTCTATCTGTATCAACTCGAAACGCAGGGGATGACGCAGGCTCGCAAGATGGTGCTGATGAAGTAATTCCCAAGCAGGGAGCAGGCGCCCATAATCTCCGGGCGCCGACAGTGAGGCCCGTGCCGCGGTCCTCAAACATAAAGCGTGTGCGTACGCAAGCAGGTGTCGTAGCGTCACACGCATTTGTAAATGGGCGAGGTCCAGCGGTGGCCTCGCCCGCTTGTTTTGTATAGTGACCCAAGGCAAACATCGCCAATTAGCCAACAACCACATTGCCTATGAAGATTCAAGCGAACCGAGCATACAATGCTGCATTTTCAAGCATAGTGCGACTAAATTAGGCACTCAAAATCAAGTAATATGCGCCTTGGCCGATAATGCAAATGTAGCCCGAAAAAAATGCAAAAAGTAAATCGATGTGAATCGGGCGAGATCCGCGGGGGGGCCTCGCCTGATTTCTTTTATCACGGGCATACCATTTGCAAAATTCTTTCGAATTAGAAGTGCAAATCGCTGAAAAAGCAGTAATGTTGTTTTGGTTCATCAACAGAGGGAAAGAAAATAATGTTTGCAAACATGTCTTTGCGGACTAAGCTGATGGGGTCATTCTCGCTATCAGCGTTTATTCTGGCGGTGGTAGCTTGGGTGGGATACTCGGGGATCATCACAGTTCAGGATTCATTAACTGAAATTGGTGATGCACGCAGTCCCAGTATGCATGGATTGCAAAACATGGAAACCGCACTCACGGCCATTAGAATGAACAATCTAATGATCACGAATCCGCGTACTGTTTCAGCAGATCGTACTCAGTACCCTGCCTTGATGGCCAAGGCATGGGAAAAGCTGGACGCAGGACAAAAGGAATACGAGCCGCTGCCACATACTCCTGAAGAAGCCATCATGTGGCAGGAATATGCAAAATCCTTTTCCAGTTGGAAAGTGGATTATGAACGGGCCTATCGAATTGGTGTAGAAATTTCCAATGCGTCAGATGAAGCAAGGATTAACGCTTTAGCCACGGAAATGACGTTGATTACAGCCGGCGATTTGAAGGTCAATTTCCGAGCTGCGACATCGAAACTCGGAGAAATTGTTGCCCTGAACGAGACGATCGCAAAAGAATCCATGGAGGCTGGCGATAGTTCAGCCACGAGAGCGACTTCAATGGCGCTCATCTTTGCTTTCATTGGAGTGATCGCTTCCCTAAGTCTGGGAATCTTTCTTTCATTAAGTATTTCACGCAAGCTTAATCAAATTGTTAACGAGGCCACCGAAGGCGCGAACCAAATCGCCGCCGCTGCGGGTCAGGTATCTAATGCTTCACAAGGAGTTGCGCAAGGTTCACAAGAGCAGGCAGCTTCTATCGAGGAAACTTCGGCCAGTGTGGAAGAATTGACCGCCATGACGCAGCAGAATTCAGAAAACTCGGTTGCGGTATCAAAACTTGCCGCTGAAGTGAAGAACGCCTCAGAAAAATCAGCGAAGGCTGCGGGTCAGATGGATACGGCCATGGCAGACATTAAGTCTGCTTCAGATCAGACCTCGAAGATCTTAAAGACAATTGACGAAATCGCCTTCCAGACGAACTTATTGGCTTTGAACGCAGCTGTTGAAGCGGCGCGCGCGGGTGAAGCAGGAAAAGGCTTTGCAGTTGTTGCTGAAGAAGTGCGCAACCTTGCTATGCGCGCTGCCGAAGCAGCGAAGACAACGGGTACTCTAATTGATGAAAACGTCTCACGCGTACATAACGGCGCATTGATTGTAGATAGTCTGAAATCTTCACTTGATCAAACGGTCTCGTCTGTAAACAAGGTCACACAGCTTGCCAACGATGTTGCAAGTGCTTCATCTGAGCAATCCAATGGGTTGAATCAAATCAGCACCGCAGTCTCACAAATGAATCAGGCAACTCAGCAGAATGCCGCAAACGCCGAAGAAGCTGCATCTGCTTCCGAAGAAATGGCCGGGCAAGCCGAAAGCTTGCGCGGATTAGTAAATGAATTGGTCGTACTGGTTCACGGTCGAAATGCCGTGTAACACCGCGCGACTGAGATCAACCACTTGAAATAAAGGGTGCGGCCAACCGCACCCTTTGTTTGTTTGGAGAAATCAGTGGGGAAGTGACAATCACGGCGTCGATTTGGTGCATAAATAGACAATCTGAATAAGATTTTAATAGATGTGACAAGTATTGAATATTTATGTAAAAAAATACGAATTATAGGTCGCACGTTGACAAATCGAAACATAACAATATTCGACCATTATTCACGATTTCTTCTGTGACAAGAGTCTCATAAGTTCATGCCTCTAACAATTTGTCTTGATAAGTTGTGCATAAGCATGTGCATAAGCATCCGCAAGAGTAGGAGAAAACGAAATCTAACAATTAACACAGACCCACAAAATACTTATTGACGCGTTATGAAGTTAGATATATATTCCGTCAGATTGTGCGTCTATGTTGGATTTCCAGCAGGAGTAAACAGTGGAACACGTTTCTATAATTATCGGGGGATTAGTGGGGACTGAACGTAGCCTTCTTACACCGCAACCCAGTCGGTTGCCTGTAAGCGAAAATTGCTGTGCCGAACATTTTGACGAATCTAAGTTAGTCGAAATGGACTCGCTGTATGCCGCCGTCGAAGAATCAGAGATGTCTCGTCGTGCTATCTCTGAAAATATCGCCGACAAAACGGTTAATCGAATCGAAGCGACTCACAGGGAAATCTCGGGCAAACGACTGCGCGAGCTTGAATCTCTTGCCAAACAGGTTGCGGATTCACGCAAATGTCAGTGTCCAGAGTTGGACAAAGTGCTTGAGCGGTTTGAGTCTTTCCGCGATGCTCTGCTTCCGTGGTTGATCCGAGAACAATACCTGTTACTCCCGGCCGTTAAGCAACGACTTGCGGCAAGACTCTCAGGACTGGACTATTTGGAGTCCTATCAAGGCGAGTTCGCTGACATGGTCCGCACTGCGGAAGGGGATCATAATCAACTTAACATGCTTGCCAGCGATCTGGACCGCGACATGACTGTGCTCGCAGAAAAAGGCTTCTGTTCAACCACTGTCAGGACTTTCGTTGAAGTCTTAGGGGGGCTGGTAAGCTGTTTGGCCTTCCAAATCCAGTTGGAACATGCCATTCTACTGTCCTGCTTTGATCAGAACCGGGCCGAAAAATAAGCGAATTTAGTCCTTCTACGGAAGCCGGTCAGCTACACAGCTGACCGGCTTTTTTGCGAGCCTCGGATCCTATCCGCCTCTCACCGGATGGTTAACCGCGCGCAGGCACAGTTTCTGTCTTATAGGCCTTTGTAAAAAAAAGAGTTAAGTAGTCGGGGCACAAGCAGAAAGATGAACACTAAGCCTTTCATTTATAGGGATTTGTTTGTACCTTTTAGATTGAATAAGCCTAACTTGGAGAACTCCGTTGACCTGCCGACACATGATTGGGGGCGTGTGCCTTGCGCTCTTTTGCTTAACTTTGAGTCTCCGTGCCGAAATTCCCCGGCTGATTAGCTTCCAGGGAGTATTGACAGATGAGGCGGGTGCTCCCGTACAGGATTCACAGTATCCGGTACTTTTCCGGCTCTTTGACAATGAAACGGGTGGCGGCGAGCCGCTCTGGGCTGAGAGTCAGCTCGTCACGACCGTTAATGGCGTATTTGATATTTTGCTTGGCGCATCGACAGCTTTGAGCCTACCTTTCGACGAGCCGTACTGGCTTGAAACGGTGACGACCAGCGGGACCTTGACACCTCGCATCAAGCTTGCTTCGACCGCCTATAGCCTGCGTTCCGCAGGAATCGACGACTCTGTCGCCGTGCGCAGTATCAACGGGATGCAAGACGAGATCGTATTGCAAGGCAATGGGGGAGTGGTGATCACCCAAGTAGGAGACACGCTCAAACTGACGGCGATCTCAAGCACACTTTCCGCAGACGTTTCAGGCGCAACGACGGACATTACTGCCGACTGGTCCAGTTACGATGCTTGCGTTGCGACAGTGAATTGCAGTGGCCCCGGTGTTGTAATCTGTGAATCTGTCGTGCAGCTCCAAGTCTCGCACACGACCGGCACGGGTGATCGCATTCAGCTCTGTCATTCGACCGCGCTGAACAGCGCAGGCCCCGACGTCGCATACTACACCGTGCACAGCGTCCCGGCAGAATATCCGACTTTCCTGAATAACGAAATCACCGTTCCTGTCCGTACGATCTTTGAAATTGAATCGGCAGGAGACTACACGTACTACTTGAATGGCCGCAACACGCAAGGCGTCGGCGGGGACCGTTTCTGGTATGCGAGTCTAACGGCAACGTTTCACCCGCAACACACGATTGATGCGCGGCCCATGCTCGACGGACGTTTACCGCACATCGAGAAACCGTCGCGATGAAGTTATTTCTCGTATTGATCTTGTTGGCAAACATCGCGTTCGCTGATCCGGAAGCGATGCCGATTTCTGTGATTGCCGGAGGGGGCGCACGCACGGCGAATATCTCAGGTCAGTACTTGCGTGGAACAGTCGGCCAGACAATCGCCAAGCGTGTCGTTGGAGCTTCCAATACTTTACGCGGCGGCTTCTGGCCCACGATGCGCGCCACGCTGTTTGCTCCGGTGGGTGATGCACAAGTGCCGCTGCCGAACAGAATCGAGTTTCACGCGGCCTATCCGAATCCGTTTAATCCGTCCACAAGCTTGAGCTTCTCTCTTCCGCAAACAAGCGAAGTGAGTCTTAAGCTTTTCGACATCACAGGCCGCAATGTGGCCACGCTTGCAAACGGCAGATACACCGCAGGTTCCCACAGCATCAACTGGAGTGCTGATGCATTTGCCACTGGCACTTATTTCGCGCGGATGCAAACCGGCGGCTACTCTCACACACAAAAACTGCATTTGATCAAATAGATGAAAACTTCGCACCTTCGCGGCTCGATTGTTCCGATTCCGACAACTTTCAAAGACGGCAAAGTGGATGAAGCCGCTTTGCAAAGTTTGATCAACTGGCAGATTGAAAACGGCGCACACGGCATCTCCGTCACGGGAACCACGGGTGAACCCAGTTCGTTGACCTCTGAAGAACGCATGCGCGTGCATCAGGTCGCCAAAGAAGCCATCGCGGGTCGCGTGCCCTTTATGCCCGGCACCGGCAGCAACAACTTCGCCGAAGGCGTGATGTATTCGAAAAACGCCGAAAAGATCGGTGCCGACGCGTTGCTGCTGATTGCTCCGTATTACAACCGCCCCTCGCAGGAAGGTTTGTTTAGATATTTCACGGGAATTGCATCACAAGTAGGCATTCCGGTGATTCTCTATAACATTCCAGGCCGTACAGCCGTGAATATTGAACCGGAAACCGTCGCGCGCGTTAAAGAGAAGTGCCCTAACGTGGTCGGTGTGAAAGAGTCTAACAAGGATTTCGAACACATCAACCGTTTATTGCACAGAATGGGCCGCGATTTCCTGGTTTACTCGGGTATTGAACTGTTATGTTATCCGATCCTCGCCATTGGCGGTGCAGGCTTCCTGAGCGCAACAGCCAATCTGCTGCCGCGCGAAACGGCCAACGTGTTTAACTTGGTCGAAGCGGGCAAGTGGGAAGAAGCCCGTGAATTGCACTACCACATGCTGCCGCTGAATGACGCGATCTTTTACGAAATCAATCCTGTCCCCATCAAGACCGGTTTGGCATGGATGGGCAAAATTAATTTTGAAGTTCGCCTGCCACTCTGCGAAATGAGCGCTCAAAACCAAGAGCGCTTACGCACGGTGATGCAACAATACAATCTGATATGATACGCAAAACCCAGGGCGCAAGCGCAGCGCAATGGGTCAAGCGTCCACGCTTGTGCTGCGATCGGCGGGTGGGTGAAGTGTTTATCCCCTCCAGAGCACGAACCCACCCGCTTCGCGGCTATTTATCCAGCTCTCCCCAAAATCGTCGCAGATTTCCGGGGATTAGGGGACTTCGAGTCCCTATTCCCTAATTTCTCTACCACAAATCTTCCCATTTGAAACTCGCACGCTGGGCCGCCAACGGCCAACTACATACTGGAGTGTTTAACAACAACACTCTGATCTCCAAAGACGGCACCGAACACAATCCTGAAACCGTCGTCTGGCTGCCACCGAACTGGCCGGGCAAAGTCATCGGCATCGCTCTGAACTTTGCCGACCACGCCAAAGAGCTGAATCTCGCCAAGCCCGAACTTCCCGCAATCTTCTTGAAGCCGCAAACCTCGCTTGTAGGCCACAAGGCCAACGTGCTGATGCCGCCCAAGAGCGCCTACATGCATTACGAAGTCGAACTCGTTGCGATTATCGGCCAAACCTGTCGCAACGTCAAAGCGAAGAACGCGCTCGACTACGTGCAAGGCTACACTATCGGCAACGACGTCACCATCCGCGATCACATCGGCCCGTATTTTCGCCCGCCGCTGATCGGCAAAGGCTGGGACACCTTCGGCCCCATCGGTCCATTTATTGTTACAGCAGATGAATTCGGTTCGCCGCACGAAGTCGAACTAAAGACCTACGTCAACAACGAACTCCGTCAGCACGGCACGACCAAAGATCTGATCTATTCTCTGGAAGAGATGATCGAGTATTGCTCGATGATTATGACGCTCGAAGAAGGCGACCAAATCTGGACCGGCACTCCTGCAGGCTTGTCGCACGTTTATGTCGGCGATACCATGCGTTTGGAGATCACCGGCATTGGCGCACTTGAGAACAAAGTCGTGCAAGGGCGGGGCCCCAAAAAAGTACAAGGCAACCAGCAACTCTGATTTTCATTTCGATTCATTTCGAATTTTCACTTGCACCACGTCCAACACTACATCAACAACACCTTCGTCCCGTCGCACGGCGGCGAGACGTTTGAAATACTCACACCGCTGACCAACACTGTCATCGGTCATTGCGCATCCGGACAGCCCGCCGACATCGACGTTGCCGCCAAAGCCGCGCGCAACGCCTTCGACAGCGGCGTTTGGTCCAAGATGAAAGTCAAAGATCGCGCGAAAAAAATCCGCACAATCGGCGATCTGATTTTGAAACACGCGAACACCGTCGCTGAACTCGAAATTGAAGACACCGGCATTCCCGCGCGCGCAAATCACCAAAGGCGCGATTCCCCGCGCCGCCGACAACTTCTATTTCTTCGCCGACCAGTTGGAAGCTCTGCGCGGCGATGCCTACACCGTCAATGACGAGTGGCTGAACTACACGATCTACCGTCCCGTCGGTGTCGCAGGTTTGATCACGCCGTGGAACACGCCGTTCATGCTCGAAACGTGGAAAGTCGCACCCGCGCTCGCGAGCGGCTGCACGGTCGTCTTGAAGCCCGCCGAGTGGTCGCCGCTCTCCGCGTCGCAGTTGTGTAAAGTTATTCAGGAAGCCGATCTGCCGCCCGGTGTCTTCAACTGCGTGCACGGTTATGGCGAATCCGCCGGTGCGCCGCTGGTGGCGCATCCGATGGTAAATCTAATCTCCTTCACAGGCGAGACCACCACGGGCCAAATCATCATCAAGAACGGCGCGGACACGTTGAAGCGCTATTCAATGGAACTCGGCGGCAAGTCTCCCAACATCGTCTTCGACGACGTGGACATGGAGCGCGCCATCGACGCCGCACTCTGGCAAGTCTATTCGCTGAATGGCGAACGCTGCACCGCCGCGTCAAGGTTGTTTTTACAAGAAACCATTCACGACGAGTTTGTGAAGAAATTAGCCGAGCGTGTCCGCAGAATCAAAGTCGGCGACCCCAACGACGTCGAGCACCGAAGTCGGCCCGTTGATTCATCAAGAGCATTGGAACCGCGTTCGCGGTTACATGGACATAGCAAGAGCCGATGGCGCAACCGTCTTGGTGGGCGGCGATCACCCACTTGCCTTAGCGGGCAACGCGGTTGACAAAAGTCACGGCAACTACTTCGCGCCGACTCTCATCACGAACGCGACGAACAACATGCGCATCGCTCAGGAAGAAGTTTTCGGCCCTGTGCTGACCGTGATGAAATTCAAAGACGAAGCCGACGCAATTAGACAAGCCAACGACATCCGCTACGGCCTCGCAGGCTACGTCTGGACCAACGACATCGAGCGCGCACACCGCGTCGCCGCCGCCTTGGAATGCGGCATGGTCTGGATCAACGCGCAAAACGTCCGCGACCTCCGCCTGCCTTTCGGCGGCTCCAAATGGTCCGGCATCGGCAGAGAAGGCGGCGAACTCTCCTTCAAAGAGTTCTTCATGGAAGCCAAAGCCGTCCACATGCCCATGAAGGCTGCGCATGTGCCGAGGTTGGGGGATAAATGGCGTGAAAATCAAAGAATGCGAATAGAGTTTTGAGTCGACCTTCATGACTTCGATTGCGAAGCCTTGAAATTGAACTTGCTCAATATGGCCAAAGAATTTTGGGAACCCAGATGCATTCCCGGCTTAGGGCGATGGGTGCCAGTTCTGTTAATGAATATATCGCGAAGTTCTCAAATCAGAGCTGTTCCCCTATTTCTACAATTCAAAATCGTAGACCACATGGTGAAGAATAGTGCAATGGAGAGCCTTATAGGTTTGATTCCAGCGCCTTTCTATCGAATGCACATTTGGTCCCGCGCATCTTCTGATCAGAATGACTTGTTGTGTGAGTTACAGTCAAATGGTAACAACGTATCAATGCGGCACCTACCTTTCCGAGGCCGTTCTTGGAGGTATACACAGGAATCGTTATGCGCGAATTCATTCTTCTTGGAACCCAACTATCTTGGCAAGATGCCGGATGACGAATCACATCACATATCATTCACAAGCAATTGCGACCACAAATAGATAGAATGGTTTCTCTGAGTCAAAAAAACACAATCATCCTGTGACTTTCAAAGCATTGACGTCCCGTCTAGTCTCAGCAATTGAGCGTTCCCAACCTGCAGAAAACCTGACGAATCTACTGAATCAAGTTTTCTCAAATTGCGTTGAAGTGGTATAGCAAAGCAAAGCGGCACGAACAAAGCTGATGTCACTATTCGGAGGAAAGATCGACCACATAACTGATCAAATACATTGTTGATTCGCAAGGCAAGAGATTGCAATGCTAGCCTGTTTTGGATGCAGTTTAGTCTGAGGCTTTTCTGAATAGACCCATGCCCCCCACACCCCGCATCCCCATCCCCATGCCCGAAATCGAGGCCTTCTGCCAAAAGTGGAAGATCACCGAGTTCTCGCTCTTCGGCTCTGTCCTCCGCGACGACTTCGGCCCCGACAGCGACGTGGACGTGCTGGTGGAGTTTGAAGAGAGCGCAAAGTGGAGAGTGCAGCATTGGATGAAGATGCACGAAGAACTCCGTGCGATTGTCGGACGCGACGTTGACATTCTCACGAAGCATGCTCTCGACACGATGCGCAATCGAACAAGAAGATCAGTCATTATCGGAACATCGTCATCGATCTATGCGAGATGACAAACTGTACATTCAGGACATCTTGAAGGAGATTGACTACCTCCTCAAAGTAACGTCCGAGTTGTCATATGAGCAATTCTTAAACGATGAAACGTACATCCGCGCTGCGGAAAGAAGCATAGAGATTATTGGCGAAGCGGCGTCGAAAATAAGCGCAACTCTAAAAAGTAGCAATAAGAAGATTCAGTGGCAGTTAATGAAAGACATGCGGAATATTATCGCGCATGATTACTTTCAAGTAGATTATTCAATCTTGTGGGAGACGATTCTCTATGATCTTCCCACAACTCGTGACGACTTAGATCAATTACTTAAATCAATATAGCCCCCCTATCCCCCAAGGAGACCAAAGATGACTGGAAACATCACACGTCTGACCGCCTTGGCATTGATATTATTTGCAACTCTCTCCACCGCGTCCGCAAAGCGACTGCTCTTGCCGCCGCCTGATGGTTACAAAGGCGTGGAGATTCACGGCACAAAGTATGTCGTCGGACAAGTCTATGTGCCCGAATTTGCAGACACCACACAATTGATTCAATATGGCTTCCGTGGCTTTGAAGCTATCGGTAGTACATCAACGTACAAAAAAGTCAAAGCCATTTGGCCGCTGAACGTTGATTTGAAGGGATTGCCTGATTGGGTCGTAGGTTTGACCTACGAGAAAGCCCGATCCGTCGAAGAGATGGAGCAAGCCTATTCATCAACCAAGCAGCCACAAAACATTGACCGTCTCGAAACGCTTTACAACATCTACGGCGATCAATTCAACAACTATGGCGGTTTAATGTACATTGCTCCGCGCTACGCAGCCCCCGGTGATCCCAACTACCGCTTGAATAATTACGGTTCGAGTAGCGGTGGAGGAAGCAGCAGGGGCAGCTACCGCGCTGGTTGTCCGCCCACAAGCTACAACGAGTACGGCTATCGCTATCGCACGAACACGCCGACGCTCTTAACGCCGTCAACGATTGGTTCGACGCCGCGCAATCATTTCGTCAGACCAAACTACCGCTGTCGCTAAACATTTCGATTTCATCAAACCTGAACATAGACGGAGACTGAAACTATGCCCGCTCGCAAAGGCGCTGACTTTCTAAAACATTTGAAGAACAACCCGCCGGAGATTTACCATCGCGGAGAACGCATCGCGGACTTCACGACACATCCGGAATTCAAAGGTCACGCCAATAGCCTGGCGGGAATCTACGATTTGCAGTGGAAGAATCCCGACGTCATGCTGGTCAAGGATGATGAAACAGGTGAGATGATCGGTCGCACCTACCACATCCCCAAGACCGCCGAAGATATTCGCCTGTTGTCGCAGTGCATGCTCAAGATCGCCGATTTCTCTTGTGGTATGATGGGCCGCTCGCCGGATTACTTGAATCGCGCCATGGCCTCGTATGCTGGCGGTTGGAAATATCTTGCCGAGCAAGACCCGCGCTTTGGTGAAAATGCCAAGACGTTGCATCGCCACCTCTCGCGCAACGATTTCTGCATGACGCACACGCTGATTAATCCGCAAGCCAATCGCGCCGTTTCAGTCGCCGCCCAAAAAGACCCCTACATGGGCGCGCGCATCAAAGAAGAGCGTGCTGACGGTTTCATCATTCGCGGCGCGCGCATGTTGGCAACGGCTCCCGTCTCGGATGAAATTATGGTCTTCCCGTCCACACTGTTGACGAGCAATCCCGAAGACGCGCCATACGCCTTCGGTTTCTGCATTCCGTCCAACACACCCGGTTTGAAATTTCAATGCCGCGAAAGTGTCACCTATAATCCCAACGGCTACGATCATCCGCTCGGCTCGCGCTTTGAAGAGCAGGACGCAGTCGTCATCTTCGACGACGTGTTTGTTCCGTGGGAAAAAGTTCTGCTCTACAAGAATGTCGAAGTCTGCAACCGTGCCTACGCCGCCTCCGGTGCAGTCGTGCACATGTCGCATCAGGTCTTGTGCAAGAACGTCGCCAAGAGCGAATTCATGTTGGGCCTTGCGTCATTGTTGGTGGACTCCATCGGCATCGAGCAATTCCAACACGTTCACGAAAAACTTTCCGACCTCTGGATCGCGCACGAAACCATGAAAGCTTTCCTGCGCGCCGCCGAAGCCGATTGCCATCTCGATGAATACGGCGTCATGCGTCCCGCTTGGGATCCGCTGGATGCCGCGCGCAATCTCTTTCCCAAGACCTATCCGAAGCTCGTGCAAATCATTCAGCAACTCGGCGCCAGCGGCTTGGTCGCCATGCCGACGCACGAAGATTTGAACGGCCCGCTGAAAGAAGAGATAAAGCAATACTATCAAGGCGCACGCGTAGATGCCTACGAGCGCATTCCGCTCTTCCGTCTCGCATGGGATGCTTCAATCTCCGCTTTTGGCACTCGTCAAGCGCTCTACGAATACTTCTTCTTCGGTGATCCCGTCCGCATGGCCGGCGCGTTGGTGAAAAACCACCCGCGCAAAGAAGCGATGGAGAAAGTGCAGCACTTCCTCTCCAAGATGCGCGACGAAGCTGAATCCGAAGCCTCAAAGCCGCGTCAAACCGTCGGAGCGTAAGTAAAATAGCGCATGACGGATTTTCTGACTCCGATCGAACCGCGCACATTCTTCGACACCGTCGGACTCTTCGCAACGGGTGTGTGCGTGATAACAACGGATGGTGAGACTGGCCCGCACGGCATGACAGCCAACGCGGTCACATCGCTCTCGCTTGATCCGATGCTGATTATTTTCTGTGTCGCCAAGCGCGCCATCATGGCCGACTACCTCTCGAAGCCCGGTGCCAAGTTCACCATCAACGTATTGCGCGACGAGCAGGTTGCCATCTCAAATCATTTTGCCGGACGATCAAAAGAGGGTGAACAGCCCTCTTTCCGTTTTGTAGAGTGGCCCGGCGGCCCGCGCCTCGAAGGCGTACTATCCGCCATCGGCTGCGAAGTCGAGAGCCTTGCCACCGGCGGCGACCACCATATCATCGTGGGCAAAGTTGTCGCATTGCATCAAGGCATCGAACCTCACAACCCGCTGCTCTACTACAAGAGCCGCTATCACGATCTCACCGGAAAACTAAACCAACCCGCTCCCGTCCGCGAAGACCTAAGCGCCGACGGCCCGCAACTCTTCTGGGATCCCTGGGAAGGTTAGCAATTGAATGTAGCGGCTGCCCCTGTGGCTGCCGAACGTACCACCGTTTTAATTTCATCTCTCAATAGTTAGGACACCATCATTAGCACCGAAGTAATCGTAAAGCCGCGCGAGCGCAAACAAAAATCCGCGCTGAGGCAGATCAACAGTGAAGAAGATCTGTTCCAAATTCTAAAACCTTATACCGTACCTTCCATCAAAGTTTCGCTTTGGCAGACTTTTAATACACTGGTTCCCCTGCTTGCTTGCTACTATTTGATGTACCTGAGCCTGAGCTACTCCTATTGGCTCACGCTCGGTCTCTCTGTGCTGACCGCCGGATTCACCATTCGCCTGTTCATCATCCAGCACGATTGCGGCCACATGTCGTTCTTCCCCAGCCGCAAATGGAATGACCGCTTAGGCTACATTTGCAGCTTCTTCACCGTCGTTCCCTACTACTATTGGAAACGCCAGCACGCCATGCATCACGCCACCAACGGTAACCTCGATCATCGTGGACACGGCGACTTGGATGTGAAGACTGTCAAAGAATATCTCGAACTGAGTGAAAGCCAGCGCTTAAGCTACCGCATCTATCGCAACCCGATCGGCTTCATCTTGGGCGGCCCGCTCGTGTTGTTCTTCAAGATCAACCGTCTCGTCAGCGATCCCCAGCAATACAGTAAGCGCGACAAGCGCAACGTCTATTACACCAACGCGTCCATCATCGCCACGTTCGCGCTCTTTAGCTGGTGGATCGGTTTCGTTCCGTTCATGAAAATCTTCCTGCCCGTCTTGTTCATCTCGTCCAGCGCGGGCATCTGGCTCTTCTACATCCAGCATCAGTTCGAGCACACCTACTGGAAACCCGAAGCCGAGTGGAACTTCGTCCGTGCCGCGATGCAAGGCAGCTCGTTCTACGAATTGCCCAAAATCATCCAGTGGTTCACAGGTAACATCGGCTACCATCACATCCACCACCTGACTCCCGGCATCGCCAACTACCGCTTAGAGCAAATCTACAACGAGAACCCCGAGTTCCGCGACGTCTATAAAGTCACGCTGAAGTCCAGCCTAAAAACCGCCTTCCTAAGCGTCTGGGACGAAAACCAACAACGCCTAATCAGCTTCAAAGAGCTAAAAGCAAAATACATCGAGACTCCTATAAATGGGTCGTTCGCCAATAAAAGAACATAGAACCCACCACATCTGCGAGGTACTGCCATGAGTATTGCAACGAAAGCAGGATGGTTCATATTCGCAATTTGTCTGGCGTCAAATCAACCTGATTGCGCAAGACAGTCTGAATATCACAAAAAGTATATCAGGAATCGTTCATTGGACGTGTATGGAATTCCTCGGGACATGATTCACTCGCCTTTCTGATTGGCGAGGGACTGCATCATTTCAGTTAGACAAGGCCAGAATCAGCCCTTCTTTCATCATACTATCCGGATGAGCGCTTAACTGGCGCTGTATCCGCTGGTAACATCCTGTATGCGGGTACAAACGGCTAATGGTCTTTGATATTTCAAATCAACTGCGCCGGAACAGATTGCCTATGTTGGGCGGAGTGAGTGGTATTCCTATGTGGCTACTGGCATATCACTTTACGGAAACACACTCTTCCTCGTGTATGAAAGCTGGTTAACAGTTTTTGACGTCTCAACTCCAAGTGAACCAGTTGAAGTATATTACACTTCGTATTTCAATGATGGCGAAGAAGTAATAGGTCGAAACTCTTATGCCTACGTCGGGGGTCGTTACGGTTTCGATATCTATAATATCAACGGCAGCGTATTCCCTGTTGGACATATCGGAACAGCCGGTTCAACCCTCAACATGGCTGTGCACGGGAATACAATCTTCCTCGCTCATGGTTATGAGGGTTTGACAGCCGTTAACGTTTCAAACCCCGCGGAACCACAAATAGATTCCGTCTTAACAGTGTTTGGTTACGTAAACAGCGTGGCTGTATTAGGGAATTTTCTGTACATAGGCACTGCAGATTCTGGAATCCAGGTTCTGAATATTGCGTCCGACGGTGGTACTGGGTGAGCCAATATGCCGGAGCAGCCATATCTATTGGGGTGACTTGAAGGCGTTCGGCAACAAACTTTATTGCGCAAATGGCTTCGACGGCCTGATCGTTCTGGATATCGCAAACCCTGCGGCTCCCGCCTTAATTGGAAACTATAGCACACTACGCTGTCTTGCTGAGGTAGCTAGACACGAAAACAACCTACTTATCCATGATGAAGGTGGTGAAATCCGAGACTATGAATGGGAAACTAACGGCAGTCTCGCGCCCGGAAATGTTTTGGTTGATGTTGGTTATTTTACTGATTTCTTCGTAAACGATAACGGCCTGTTTGTTCTTGATGATAACGTGCTGGCAAGTTATGATATTTCGAACCGGAGAATTCAACGCTGCTCGACACGCTGACGATTGGTTCAGTTCAATACCCGGTGTGGTTGGATAGAATGTCACCGGAGCGCGTACTGATATCTTCGCTGCTGGACACCACCAATGTTCGCTGTCAATTCAGTACGGTCAATATTGTTGATCCGACGAATCTGTACGTTGAGCATTCCGTTGAATTCAATTTCTATATTTACCCAGTCTCTTCAAATGACAGCATGATTTTTGCAGTACTTCCTCCGATTCAAGTGGAGAATATGAGCGGGGATATATTGTGCTTGGCTATCAGCCCGAGGTCGGATTCACGGAACTCTACCGATCCGCTGTCCCATGGCTTGAATCCACGTACAATTGGCAAGTCCACAATAATCAGGTGTACGCGTTCTGGTATAATGCAGACCCTCCCCTGTCGGGTTACGTAAAGATCTATGACCTCACGAATGGTTACATTCCCGTCTTTGCGGACTCTATGCACTTTGAACGAATGGCTGACGACTTTGAAATTCAGCCGCCGCTTATGATTGCCTGGACATACGACAACGACGTGTTGGTCTATGACATTAGCGGCACCAATGATGCTGAGCTGGTCGGCTACTACAATTTACCGGGCTACCCGCGAGCTTTTGAAGTTGACTTAGAGCGACAGATGGTACTTGCCGCGTCACGCGGTTATATCGCTGTTCTCGACATTTCTGATGCGCTGACGCTGGCAGATATCGAGCGCGAATCACCTAACCCGCTCGTTTCGCATTTCGGCATCACGAGCGTCTTCCCCAACCCTTTCAACGCAAGTACACAGATTCGTTACAGTGTCAATCGCACCGGCCCGGTGACGATAGATCTCTATAACGTCCTCGGCCAGCGCGTCACAAATCTGTTGAACGACACGCGTCAACCCGGCTTATACACGCTAAACCTCAGCGGTGAAAATTTGCCCACCGGCCAATACTTCGTCCGCATGTTAGGCTCTAGCACCGACGTCGCGCGTATCACTTTAATCAAATAATCCGCTTCCGCCTTTTGATTTTGCCTTCTGACTTCTGCCTTTTCCAATTTCAATTTCCAATTTCTAATTTCCAAGAGATGACCCCCAACATCCTTCGCACCGCACATGCCGAGTTCCGCGTCACGGATCTCGAACGCGCGAAAACATTCTACGTGGACGCACTCGGCTTCTCGATACTGCATCAAGACTCCGAGCGCCTCTACTTAGGCAACATCGAAGAGCGCGACCCCTATTCGTTGGTCTTGCGCAAAGCCGCCCAGCCCGGCCTCGGCCACTTGGCCTTCAAAGTCGAGCGCGAAAGCGATCTCGACGGCCTCGCGTGGATTGCGGGCGAAGACGGCCTCGCACACAAGTGGCTCGACAAAGGCGCTAAATACAAAATGGGCCGCACGCTCGCGATTCAAGACCCGCACGGCATTCCGCTTCACTTCTATTTCGAAGCCGAGCGCCGCGACTGGTCTTTGCAAAAATATCACGAACATCGCGGCGCGAAAATTCAGCGCATTGACCACTTCAATTGTCAAGTCCACGACGTCCGCAAAGCCTACGAGTGGTACACCAAGCGCTTGGGCTTCCATTGCAGCGAATACACAGCCGCCAACGACACCCCCAGAATCCCCGGTGAATATTCGCCGTCGAATCCGAGCTACAGTTGGCGCTGCGTCGAGACCGATGATCTCTGGGCCACGTGGCTGCACCGAAAACCCAACGTGCACGACATCGCGATGATGAACGGCGTCGGCCCGCGTCTGCATCACGTCGGTTTTTGGGCCTATGACAGACTATCAATTTTGGATGCGTGCGACGTGTTGGCGAGCATGGGCATGGTGGACCACATCGAGCGCGGCCCGGGCCGTCACGGCCTGTCGAACGCGTTCTTTCTCTATCTGCGCGACCACGACAACAACCGCATCGAAATCTACACCGGCGACTATCTGCTGACCGATTGGGACGTCCCGCCCGTCCGCTGGAGCATCAACGACAAACGCCGCGCCACCTTCTGGGGCCACCTCCCGCCCAAAAGCTGGTTCGACGAAGCCAGCCTTGTAGAAGACATCATCACCGGCGACCTAATGCC
>JADKHW010000028.1 GCA_016721565.1 bacterium
TCAAATCGCCGCGCACATAGAGCGGGCCGTGCGGGCGAATCATTACAGCATTTATCCTGTCTGGTAATTCGGCTTTCACGCGATCGGATGCATAATAGAGCCTTGTCGGACAATCCAGAATAACGTTGGCGACCAGCCTGGCCGTGAACTGTCCGCTGTACCCACAGTCCTCGCGCGGGTCGAAGACTCGCGCAGTCTGACGATGCACCCCCCCGGAGGCATGAATACAGCGGTAAGCCATCCATGTCACGGTGATGTCCTTGCTCATGTAGGTGTGCAGTTTAGGCATTCTTTACCGCAACTACTGCGAAACATATTGCACAAATGACTCTGACCATTTGAGTGGGTGAATTGCTTCAATGGCGGCCTATAGTGCCCTGACTAACTCTTCCCTGTGTCGCGGACTTGAAAACGCGTCACGCCTGTGACGGACTGGCTGTACCAGAAACCTTCAAAACCTCGTAGGTGCGTGAAACCTCGATGCCATCCCTTTCAACTACGCTTAGACCTGCGTCCGAAATCACGCCGTGCAACTTGGCTGCGGAGGAGAGCGAAAAGGGGCCTTCGCGCGTCGGGGCGTTGTAAACAGTTTCTCAAGCCGCCGCACCGACCGTTGCAAAATCGGAATGCGCGGTGTTCCAAAACAGACGATGCCGATTTTCGCATCGGGCTTTGCCACGCGCGCCAACCTCCCTGCAAGGCGCACGGGAGATTCTGTGAACTGCAAGAGTTTGCGCCATCACACCGTCAAAGCCGTGATCCGCAAACGGGAAGCGACTCAGTATCGCGAACTGGAAATTGCCGTTGGGAATTCGCTGCTTGGAGAATTCCAGCATCTCCCAGCGACGTCCGTGCCGGTTGGAGCTCCACTCCACGCGCTGCTGCAATTGCGAGCAAGGACCGATCCACAACCTGCATCGAGAATGTGCTGCTGTTCGAGTAAACCCGGTCAATCAGCCACCCGAAAGTTGTAAACCAGCCTTCGAGCCCGGCCCAGAGCGTTGCACTTGGTCCCCAGAGTTCTGCTTGTCCCGTTCCTGATCCCATTAGTTTGTGTATACCGCTTCGAATTTTTTTTTTTTTTTTCTTCATAACTTGTTTGCCGTCGCGCAACAACCACATCGGATCCCCATTGACGGATACCGTTCGCCTACTGTGGCCAGAGCTTGTATGTACGGGTCCTCGACTTCCATTACGCCTTCGCATAAGCTTTCTTGCCGAGGCGATGCTGAATCTCAATTTCCGCCTCTAAGAGCATATATTCTCCGAATCGATTGCATCCGCCGTTGCCCGTGAATTTTGTCGGATTGCAAAGAAATGATATGGGTTCAACTTTTGAAGGCTTCCAAGACTTCAACTCTTCTCCTGTCTATTTCAAGCAGCTGTCAGCGCTTGCTTGATTGGCGATTCGATGGCTTATTCCGGCTTTCCAATTCGGGCTTTATAGGCTCAGCAGTTTCCGTCGGTGGAGGCATAGGTTTGTCCTTGGTTGTTGAGTCTTTGACAACCGAGCGGGCTTCGCGACGCGGCTTGATTGACCGTTTCCTGGGCGGATTTGGCTTTCTTGTTACATGCGACGAGCAGTAGCGAGAGTATTGGCGGTGAAAGCGAGTTTCAATCCATCTGCTCCTAGCCCACTCTTCAAGCGTCAACATGGGTTCCCCCAGTAAGGCTTCTGCGCTTTGGGGATTTCCGGTTTCGCCGAAGGTCTCAAAACGGTGCCATGAAATCAGCAGGGCGCTCAAGCCAACCGTATTCTTCGTCTTCCTGAGCAAACTTCTTGGTGCCTCACTTGACAATTGTTCGACCGGCAAACCGGGGCGCAAGAGTTCGCAATACAGTTTTAACGCGTCGAACATCTTGAAGCCATGCGGACCGTGCACGGTAAATCGTTTGTTGCCGGAAAAATCTTCATCTGACATTATAACAGAGACCATCTTCGCATAATCAGATGCAGCAAGAAAATGCCACGTCAGCGGCTGCATTCCCACCATCAGCGCACGCTCCGGCATAACAAAACAATCGAGACTCCATAGAACCAGGTGCACTCGCCAGAGCATCGGTCGGTATGCCGCTTGCTTCAAGCGCAAGGATGCCTTTGGAAAATTCCGCCCGGCGTTTCCACGAATGATTCGGATCAGGCTCCCAATCCTCCAGTGATGATTGAAATTCTCTTGACACCGCATCTTTGGCGGCTTCAGCAACATTCACTAATCCTGATGCAAGACTTCGTCAGGTGCTGCATCCTGATCCGTGTTCCAATTGATGCACGGCGTCGCAACCTTCAAAAGCATGCACGAGCGAATCGTAATCCGTCACGTCTGCAAAACAGTATTCCGGCCGCGCCGAATTGCCCCGGCTCCAATCGATTCCGGCTCGAGACACGCACGGTGATTTCATCTTCAGTAATTGCTCCACAACGGGGAGCGCTGAGCATGCCGGTAGCGCTACAATAACTGCAATCGTGTTCTAAATTGGAAATGTGAAATAGGGGATGGAAAATTATCGAACCGCGTGCCGAAATTGTATCGGGGCGCATGTTGGTAACCTTCAATCACCACAGCAGGGCGGATGTTGCCGTCGGTCGGTCGGTTTGTTAACCGTCCGCGAAACTCGATACAACGGTTCGCCATGCTTCCGCATGTTGACGTACTCATGCTCAACTTTCAGCCAATCACCTTTGAATGGCACAGCATACATTTGCAGCGTGCGGCAATCTACATATGAAGCGGCGTCCGCTTTGTACGTCAACATGCCGTACATCGGAATCGCTTCAGCTTTCTGCTGTTCTTCAACTCGCGCGTCGCGGATTTTTGGCAGGATATGAGAAGAAGAGCGACGAGGGAGCAATGGGATCAATCTCATGGCAATTGTGGCTTGCGTTGCTTAATCAGTTTCTAAATTGAGTTTCTTCGCGATTTCATCCGCATCAGGCAACTCATTCTGCAAGGCTTCGGGAAGTTCGCTAAAGAGTTTGTAGGCGGCGACACCCAAAGGTTTTTGAATATCCCGCAACGCATATTCAACGGTAATCTTGTTCTTTGACTTACACAGAATCAAGCCAATGGTCTGCTCGTCCTGTGCGTGTCGAACCATGTCGTCTACTGCTGAAAGGTAGAAGTTGAGTTTGCCTGCGTATTCGGGTTTGAATTCACCCGCTTTGAGTTCAATGACCACATCGCCGCAAATGTAAATGGTAGAACAGCAGGTCAATGTAATAGTCCTGATCACCGACTTCAAGATGATACTGGTTCCCGACGAAGGCGAAACCTTTTCCCAATTCCAGAAGGGTATCACGAATACGCTCAACCATTGCCGTTTCGATTTCCCGCTCGGTGTGTTCGGGACAGAGCGAAAGAAAGTCGAAAATGGGGATCTTTCAGAATCTCTCTCAAGTCAGATTGCGGTGCGGGTAAAGTGCGGTCGAAGTTGATTGTGTTTGACCTTACGGAGATGCAATCTGCTTTCTATCTGATGAACCAATACATTACGGCCCAGCCATTCTGGATGGTTTGGCGGATGTAGAATTCGCGGTGATTCGCGTTTGTACATAGTCAAGAATCCGGACGTTGTGACCCCACGGAATTTGCGCAACAAGCTGTTGCGCAATTTGTTCATCTGGATATGCTTCTGCTAATTGCTTCATATATAATACATTACGCACAGAAAATCCTGTGCTTTCAGGAAACTCCGCCCGCAAATCCGCAGACAGCCGATCAATGACTTTTCGGCCCCACCCTCAAAAACTAATCCGCTCAACAACCTCTTTGCCGATTTGCCAGTAAAGGAGAACAAGTTCCCGATTGACCGTCAAAGATGTCTGCAACTGTGAGTTCCGAATCCGTAGCTTCAGAGATTCCAGCAGCTTATTGTAGTTAGCCGGAAGTTCAATCAATTGCGCAGCAGGTTGCTGCACAATTGTGGGTAAAGGTTTATCGGATTTGTTCTTTCGCATGATATATATTTGTGCAAGCAATTCCCGCATAACTGCTCTTCTAAATCTCCACCAATGTCGTGTGAATGCTCGCTTCGGGATAGCGCAAACCGCTCACGCCGTTGGGATCCGCCATTTGATCGAGTTCAGCAATATCCTGAGCCGAAAGCTTGACGTTCAGCGCGGCGAGATTCTCTTCCAAACGGTGAATCTTGCGCGTGCCGGGAATCGGCAGCATGTCTTCACCTTTAGCCAAAACCCACGCGAGCGCGAGTTGCGCGGGAGTACAGTTGTGAGCTTTGGCTTTTTCTCAATCTTCTCTAACCACTTCGCGTTTGTATCCAAATTGTCACCCTCAAATCGCGGGAAGTTGCCGCGACGGTCACCTGGAGATGAAATCGCTGCCGCACCCCCCCGCCCCCCGCGCGCGCCGCCCTCCCCCCTCTTCCGCCCGAGGGCGCCCCCCCACTCCTTATATTGTCCTGTCAAGAAACCACGACCAAGCGGGCTATAGGGAACAAATCCAATTCCCAATTCACGGCACGTCGGTATTACGGCGTCTTCAACATCGCGCGTCCAGAGCGAGTATTCGTATTGCCCGGCTGTAATCGGGTGCACGGCATGTGCGCGGCGAATCGTCTTCGGACCTGCTTCAGAAATTCCGAGATAGCGCACCTTACCCGCTTGTACGAGTTCCTTCATCGCTCCCCAAGTGTCTTCAATCGGCACGGTCGGATCAACACGGTGCTGGTAGTAAAGATCAATTACATCAACTCCGAGCCGCATCAAACTCATGTCGCACGCGCGCTTGACATATTCAGGCTTGCCGTTCACACCGAGAAACGCGCCATCGTTGCCGCGCACGTTGGCGAACTTCGTTGCGAGGAAAATGTCGTTACGTCGAGTGCGCAATACGTTCGAAAGCAAAACTTCATTCATGCCCACGCCGTACATATCCGCCGTATCCCAAAAGTTGCAGCCTAATTCCAGCGCGCGATTCAGGACTTTAATATTTTCTTTGTTATCCGAGATTCCATAAAATTCGGACATCCCCATACATCCCAAGCCAAGAGCCGTCTCTAGACCCGCAATGGCTTGTTCGCCGAGCGGGGGTTTAGCGAAGCGGCTTGCCGGAATCTCCTTAGCCCCCGCAACCAGTCGCCACATAGTCGTTATCGCCATACCGAACAAAAGTGCCGATACGCTCATCATTCAGTTTCCCAAAATGAAAAGCGTGTCGCCGTCAATCTGATATGCTCTTGCGCTCAGAAGCCGTTCCATCTGAGGATCAATACACTCCATCGTCCGAGGACAGCGGCATGAGGCGCTTGGCCATGCGAAATTGGAACCCGTAACGATCAATTCGCCCTGAATCATTACCCCGCGTCCCGCACTATTTCCTCCGCCTCGCACGTACATTGCTATTCCGAGACTGTCTTGGTTGAAACTCAACATGGGAAACTTCTCGTAAACGCGATTGATAACAATTTCCCCGTGGAGTCCAACGGGCCACCAACGCGTACCGTCAGCTCATGCTCTTTGATCCAACTAATGAATCAGGATTTTCCGCGCACGAAAAACATGAACAACGAGAGCAAGAGAATACTAGCAATATCGGTCTTGATTGTGGCCTCTAATTACAAAGAGCCAGCGTCAGCGCAATGGGTCCAGCGTCCACACTGGCTATTTCCTCACCGTCGCAACACCATCATCATGCGCATCTGCGAGCACGAAATCCTGAATCTTGGTCCACTTCTGAATCTTCGCGACGCGGTGTTCGGTTTGCGGAGACAAATCGAGCGGACGCCCGCGGGTGTCAACGATTAGGCCGACGACACCACCGTGTAATGTTGCCGTGATCTCCTTACCATTTCCCCCGCCGACGTCAAAACCTTTTTCGGGTTTGATGGTGGCTGTGATTTCGTCACCCGGCACAAGCGGGAACAAGATGAGTTCGCCAAACGCAATCGATTCGTTAAACTGCTTGCCGCTCTTGATGTGCCGTAATCGTCACGCGGCTTGCCATCTTTCGATTTACCGACAGGACAAACACACGAGCCAAGACGCACGAGACAATCTTTTTCAAACACCTGAATCGCGGCTTGCTCATGCACACTTGCGAGCACACCGAGATGCGGCATCATGAAAATCGAGTCCACCGCAAGCTCCGTCACACCTTCCGGCTGGAAGGCATCTATCATCATATGCGCGGCTTGTGATCTGCGCGGGCATGTGACAACACACCGCCGGAACCAACGATGATATTCAAGTCCACCAAGTTCACAACGGTTTCGCCGGATGAACTCTGATCGAACGTATCGGAAATTATGGCGCTCTTGCTGCACACCTTTCAGCGACGTGGCAAATTCTTATGCTGAATAAACGCAGTCTGAGCGCCTCGCGCGAAATCGCCTGCTCAATTTCCAGATCTTGTTTCGTCTGCGGAATCGTTGTTGGGCGAATCATCTTATTTGCGATGCGGTTGCGCAATTCGCGCTCGTCAATTTCAAACGGCACCCAGCGCATGATGTTTTCAACACCTGCTTCGGCGAGCACATTCATCACCGAATAGCTCATACCGAGGTTGGCGGACACCGTGCGGTTAAACACCGTCTCTTTGCCATCACCGCCGGGCACTCTGAAAATAGGAGAACACGTCCGTCGTCGCGCCGCCGATATCCACACCCACGAGCGTAATGTCGCGCGCTTTGGCCACGCGCTGCATAATATCACCCACGGCGCCCGGCGTCGGCATAATCGGTGCATCAGCCCAACTCATCAACTTCTTATAGCCCGGCGCCTGCGCCATCACGTGCTCCATGAACAGATCATGAATCGCGTCGCGCGCGGGCCCGAGATGTTCCCGTTCGAGCACAGGTCGCAAATTATCGACGACAAGCAAATCAACTTCATCGCCGAGCACTTTCTTGATTTCGTCGCGCGCTTCCTTGTTGCCCGCAAAATCACAGGCAGCTTATAAGACGACCCCAAACGCGGACGCGGACGCGCGGCCTTCAGGAGTTCCGCAAGCTCAATCACATGCTTCGTCGTGCCGCCGTCAACGCCGCCCGAAATCAGAATCATATCTGGACGCAGTTTGCGGATGCGCTCAATCTTTTGATGCGGTAAACGACCATCGTTCGATGCCATCGTATCCATCACAATCGCACCGGCACCAAGCGCCGCGCGCTCAGCCGACTCAGCGGTCATCGCTTTCACGACACCCGATACCATCATCTGCAAACCGCCGCCCGCAGACGACGTGGAAATATAAATATCGCAGCCGCGATTGCCGGACTTCGTTTTGATGACGCCGTCTTTTTCCGTGAATTCGGCCCACGATTTCACCGATTTCCGAAATCGCGTTGAGCACACCCTTGGTCACGTCCTCGAATGGCGCTTCCACAGTCGTCGGCGCTTCACCACGACACACCAGCCGATATTCATCCCCTTGTTTCTCAATCAAAATGGCCTTCGTCGTCGTCGAACCGCAGTCGGTCGCCAGAATCGTGATCATCTCAGACTGTTTCTTTGTGCTCATGCGTCTCGTGTGCTTGTGGTGAAATTTGAATGAATCGAAAATATTTAGTGTTTAGGTTCTACATACTCCAGATACGGAGTTAGATTCGGAATGTGGTGGGATCAATGACTCCGTATCCGGCAAACTTCTTTTCAGTTGGGAAATAAGTCAGCGGTGATCCGGCCCATCCTGCATCCAATCTGTTGAAGTTGCCACAGTAGAATCCGGAGGCGCGCCGTACATGCGAAGATTCCAATTGATCTTGACGTTTGCCGGAATAATCACATAGCGGTCACGAACCAATTGGACAACATTGGAATAGCTGCCGCGGTCCTGATATGATATCGAACTTGCACTTGCCAGCGCGCACATGGAAGATTGCACATCCTGTACACGGAAAAACTGTTCAATGAGTCCAGTTCTATGTACACCGGAACCATCCCAGTAGCCGGTTTCGATATCATAATTGACGGCATGGGGTAAACCCATACCACCTTGCTTGGCATTCTTAGCTAAATAGTTCTGCGTGGCATTTATTTTCGAAGGAGGATTACCAAAGAAACGAAATGTCCAATCTGTGCGCATTGCGGAATCTAACTTGATGTAGTTCAGACTATCCAACAACTCTACCGACTCCGGCCATATACCACGATCCTGAGAATATATCTGCGATGCCTTCCAGATTTCAAGAATTTTGTGTCGCGCCTGAACGATCTTAACCGAATCTTCGGGTAATGGTATTGGTCTGTTCCCAGCACCCGCGAATGCGATGGACTGAAGTGAAACGCTTAGTATGAGGCAAGCAAATAAACGCATGATTAGACTCCATGTGAACACATGTCCACCATTTTGGTGACGTCAGTAATATGCTAAACATCCGTGTAATAACCACAATCTAAACAAAACTGCCCATTTCCTTTAGATTATCCCCCCAATCTAAAGAAACCTTACGCCCGCGGCCAAATCCGCTTCCCCGTCTCAATTTCTTCAAGGAAAATCGCGTTCATCGGGCAGGCGTGCGCCGCAGTAAGGACGCCCTCGTCATCAAGCGTGTCCGGTGCAATAACGTGCGCCTGATGCTCTTCGTCGAGCGCAAAAATGTCCGGCGCTTCCATCATGCACAGCGTGGAACCCACACAGCGGTTCTTGTCAATCGTGATTTTGTATTTGGACATAAGTGGAATTGTTATGATGTAGGGGCGGCAGGCGTGCCGCCCGCGCCGAGCAGGATCGAAAATCAATTGTCTTCGCGTCAGCGGCCTGGTCCAGCGTCAACGCTGGGCGCAATTGGGCACGTCGCCCAACTTACCGGAAATTCATTCAGCGCTCTGGACACAATCGCCGGTTGATATTCAAGCATGTTGGCTTCAAGTTTCGCCAGCGGCATGCGCTCGGCCATAATGCGGAACGTTTCGGCAGCTTCCAAACGCGCGAGCGGGCCGCCGACGCAAACGTGAATCCCGTGTGCAAACGCGACGTGCACATTCGGATTGCGCGTGATGTCAAGCTTGTCGGGATTCGGGAAAATTTCCGGATCACGATTAGCCGCAGTTAACGCGAGCAGCAGCCGCTGGTCCTTCTTAATCAACTTTCCACCGATTTCAATATCGTTCTTCGCCCAGCGCACCGTGGCCTTCACCGACGTGTCGTAGCGCAAGAGTTCTTCCACCGCACTCTCGGCTAAACTCGGATCCGCTTTCAACAGTTCCCACTGATCGGGATTATTCACAAATGCGAGCGTGCCGTTGTTAATCAGGTTCGTCGTCGTCTCGTGTCCGCCGAACACCAACAGAATCGTCGTGGCAATCACCTCGTCACTGCTCAAAATCCCCTGCTTCTCCGCTTCAGTGAGAATGCTGATCATATCGTCTTTGGGATTCTGGCGGCGCTCTTCGACCAGCGGCGAGAGATAATTCACAAACGAGGTAATCCCTTCGCACGCGATTTCGCGGCGTTTGGGTTCATCGGCGCGAATAAAAAACAGCAAGCCGATCTGCTCCGACCAATACTTGATGTCGTCGCGATCCTTATCCGCTTCGGGAATCCCCAGCATATTCAAAATCACGGTCAGCGGAATCAGATAAGAAAACTCTTTCACCATATCGTATTTCTTACCCGCTTCAATCCGGTCAATCACCGAATGCACGATCTGCTGAATACGCGGCTTATATTTTCCAGCGCAATCGGCGTCATATGCGGATTCAGCAAACGGCGGATGCGCGTGGTCGGGTTGATCTTTGAAGATAAACCAGTTGGCCAGACGTCGAAGATCGGCTTGAACTTGTTTCATCACCGGGCCGCATCTCTTCTGGAGAGATACTTAATCCGCTGTGAAGACCACCCCGCCGGATCGCGCAGCACCTTCACGATATCATTATACCCGCGTGAGCACCAGCCGCCCCACTTCTCATTCCAATAAACCGGATCGTGCGCGCGCAGTTTGTGATAATACGTATGCGGATCGTTCATCACGTCCCGCGTCATCATGTCATTAAAGTATTCAGTGGTGTGCATGTAGGGAAAATTGGAAATATGAAATGTGAAAATTTTTGTGGGAAGGGCGGAGGCGTGCCGCCCGTGTTAAGCAACCCCTATTCTTTCGTCGCCTGAACCCCATATTGTATCGCCTCCAAAAGCAAATCAACATCAACATCACCGAGCTTTTTGAATTTGATGCAATACCCGGTTACAGTAGCCTTGCCAAGTTTCTTCCCGTACGTCTTGGCTAAGTATGTCTTATCCTCTAAGCCCATGATGTACACAGAGATTCCGGTCGTGTTCGCACTCAAACCAATTTGATAAAACTCTGGTTAGATCCGTCAGCGTATTTTATGGTGTAAAATCCATAGCCGATGTTCGGATTGGCAACAACTTTGCCCTCGCTGTTCTTGCCGTCAAGGAACCACAACTTACATTTGGGCAAAGCACGAACAATGAGCTGATGCAACTCTTGCATGTCAGCTCGCTTCGCTTCGGGCTGGCTGGTGATATACTCTTTGATCTGTTCTTTTACGTTCATAGCAGGCAAAACCCCCAAGCAAATTGAAAATCTCCAGCGCGGCGGCAGGTGTCTTCACATGCCCCATTCATCGACCAACCCAAACCACATGTCATCCCGTAGGGATCTCGCCAAAGAAGGTTACCATCTCATTCGCTTCACGAGGTCGTGCTTCCAAGCACGACCCTTCCGCGCTCCGCCGAGCCGGGTTAAGTCCGCGCAACCCGACCGGAATCTGATTCCGAATATAGCGCCCAGCTTGCTGGGCAAAATCCCCCAAGAAAATCAAATCATATCAAGCGCAAAGTCATCCCGTAGGGATCTCGCCAAAATACTCGGCTCAAAACTGTATTTTAGCAATTGCGGATGGTTGTGGAAATACATCGCTTGGATACCAACCCAATAGTCCCAGAGAACCATCAGACAGCCACGCGGAGGCGCTGACTCCCATGCCATTTTGAATAGTCATCCTCGAAATTGGTTGGCCAATTTCGTCCAATGACACAACCAAATTTTCCGCACCCACACCCTCAAAAAAAGATCGTCCACAGATAGCGTAGGATGCTCCATACGGTGACTTTATGAATCCGTAAACGGACCAATCTTCAAACCAACTTGACAAGTCCTCCCGAGATGTTTGCACACCATCGGGCGAAAATTCAACAAACTGATTCCTCTCGCTGCGGAAAGTATCTACATAAGCAATTGCACCGCCGTTGGCGAGTGGAAGAATGGAGGTCGTATAGTCACGCAGAGTCGCATCCAATACCCAATACCACTCGATGGGACCGTCGTTGCTCGCTTTCACGACTAATCCATAAGTAGAAAATATCGAGCCCCAATAAGTCTCAAAGTAGCGCCCTCCCGTTAAGAAAACGTCACCTCTCGACGAGACAGCCATGTGATAAATATTGTCAGAAACGCTAACACTGTCCTGAGCTATCACTGGCACTGAGAGCGTGTCAACGAATTGAACATTGCCTTGATAATCCATAGTCAGTAAGGCGCATCGTGATACATTGACGCTATCTTGGATCTGGCACGCTACCATAAGGCCAACATGCGTATCTACAATCTCCATTACTTTCCAATCGTGCGGTGCGACAACGATTGATTGGACAAGTTCGAGCTCCGAGTCAAAGCGCTGCAAATTGATCCCATTGGACTGAAACACGATCCACATTCCGCCGTTTGCGGTTTTACAACAGCCGTAATGCCGATCAGTGCAAGAGGTGGGAAGCGAAATGGAGTCAACGATCTCACCGGATGCAGAGATTCTATACAATTCGGCAGATATGCCATCCCACGAGGATGTGCAAAAGGCCACAAATCCACCGTCGGAGGTAGGGGATATACAATTCCCCCAATCGGAGTAGATTACCTTGGACCAGGCCACGACAGGCTGTGAGCTGTCATCGTTGTCTTCTTTGTCTTCGCAACTTATTATTACGACAGACACGACACTAAGTAGTAAGACTTTTTGTACGAGATTCATAATTGACTCATAAATAAACTAACCAACCCCCCATCCAACTTCCCGTCTATACGCACCCCGCTGCAAACATCCACACCGAACGGCTGTATAATTTGCACAAACTATCTCTCGATTAGCGCAACTACTGAGGTTAAGGAATCGACTGCGAAGCTTGTCACTAATAAAGTACTATCAGACATTTCTGCTGCACCATAAACAGGAATCGTATATCCCGTAGTAAGGTCACCTTGAATTGTTCCTTCGTTATCCAATGAAATCAAGAAAAGCTCGCGATCACGTGGAGGGAATACATCATCATGGTACTCATGACCTAAGACAAGCGTCTCGTTTGAGAATGGAACGAAAGCAGAAACATGATTGCCCTCTAACTTATCCATTATGTCATCTCGAAACTTGATTTCACCGTCATTCGTGATTTCTACAACCCGATTTGCCTTAACCGGCCAATCACTTGTGCGTACTGAAAACAACAGGTGTCCATTTGAGAGAACAGTTGCGGCGTGAAGTGTGCTATAGCTATGATAGAGACATGTCCTACTCCATAGTACTTCTCCAAGGGAATCAACTTTCGCCACGTACACAAGTGAAGTATCAATGCTGTTTGCTTTGCGGCCGAGCAACATTTCCCCAATCAGATAGTACGATCCATTCAATCCTGGCTCGATATACTCAATGTTAACTGACGAGTACATCATTCTGTCTGTGTACCAAATAGAAGGAAAAGTGATAGAGGACAACAGTTTCCCGTTCGCGTCAAGACGAAGCAATTTGTGCTCGACAGACGACCCCAGAGGTCCCTCTAAGACTGCAAGCAAAAATCCAGTTGGTGTTGCTTTCATGGCTAAAGGTCTTGCCTCGAAGCTCGAATCACGAATGGAGTGGACTCGATTAAGCTCACTATCATAGTGCTCTATGTTGAGTCCGTTTAGCCAATATCCAACCCAAATCCCACCATTTTCATCTTTGTCAAAGAGAGCCTGCGGTGGAAAAGGGAGTTTATGCGGACTGATCGAAAGATCCATTGCGACCGAGTTTAGCAGTACACCCTTAGACGAATATCTTAGCAGGTATGGTCTTGAATCATCGAAATTCTGCTGTTTGTGCAATAGCACGATGAATCCTTGATCAGGGGCGACTACTATACTTTTTATATAGGCTTGCTCTTGACATGGAATTTGCCAAAGAACGTGCGGCCAAGATTTCTCAGGTGTAGTCTGATTCGACCCCTTGCATCCAGTACATGCGGACAAACAAGACAAGTATTACAAGGCGATGCATAGCCGCCTACAATCTTTAATTTGGAGTCAATATAGAATTTATAAACAAAGTAGCCTTCCCCTCATCCAACTTCCCGTCTCGTCTTACCCCGCTGCAAACATCCACACCGAGCGGCTCGACAATCCTAATTGCTTCGGCGACGTTGTCAGGATTCAATCCGCCCGCCAAAAAGAGCGGAACACGCGAACGCTCGCGAATGGTTTTGCTTAACTGCCAATCGTGCACGCGGCCTGTGCCGCCGAGTTCTTTGACCTGAAGCTTGGGCCGACCCGAATCGAGCAAGAGATAATCCACATGCTCAGCCGCCGCCAGCGCTTCGTCAATGCTCGTTTCATCTTCGACGTGAATCACCTGCACGAGCTTGACCTCCGGCAGTGCGCGGCGAATATCGGCGTACGTCCCCTCGGTCAGCGTATCCACAATCTGAATCGTCGTCGTGCGCGTGCGCTGTGCGTGTGAGATAATCGCGGCGGCGCTCTGTTCGCTCGTCAGTAAAAACGTCTCGACTCGCCCGCGCACATGCTCCGCAATTTTCGCAATCAACTCATCCGCAATCGGCCCCGGCCCGCTCGGCATCTTGCCCACCAAACCAATCGCCCACACTCCCGCAGCAATCGCCAGCTCCGCTTCCTCAATGGTTGCAATGCAACAGATTTTAACGCGCGTCATGATTTGTCAAACCCAAATTTCCCTTTTCTTCGGCTCCGGCGGAATTATCAGCTCGCGAATGGCCTCAAACACATAGTTGAATTGATGATCGTATTTCTTTTCCAATTCATCCAACCGCGCCGCCAAATCTTTGTGCGTAGCAATCAGCTCGCGCATCTTCACAAACGCGCGCATAATCATGATGTTCACCTGCACAGCACGCGGACTCCGCAGAACGCTGGACAACATGGCCACGCCTTGCTCGGTGAAGGCGCGAGGAGGGAATCTGACCATCTCCCAATTTGCGGTCACAATTTGTGACCGCAAATTTTCAAATTCCTGATCCGTCAATACAAACATGAAGTCTTCAGGAAACCTAGCGGAATTCCTTGTTACCGCTTGATTTAAGACCTTAACAGGAAGTTGATACAATTCCGCTAAGTCCCTGTCCAGCATGACTTTCTGGCCCCGAAGCAGAAGTATCTTATTTTCAATACGTTCGATTGGAATAAGGTTCGTCATAAGCAGTTAATTTGCGGTCACAATTTGTGACTTCAAGATTCCCCAAACAATACATACCTCCTAAACCCAAACGCCCTTGCCACAAACATATCCGGAAAACTCTCCAGCGCCGTGTTGTACTTAACCACTGTGTCATTATAAAACTGACGGTCGTAACGGATCTGCTCTTCAGTCTCAATCAAGCCATCGAGCAATTGCCCCGTGAGCTTTTCGGCTTTCAACGCCGGATATTGCTCCGCCACGATCAACATCGAACCCAACGCCGCACCGAGTTTGCTCTCAGCCTGCATGCGCTCGTTCTGCGAACTCGCGTTGTCCACAGCCGTGCGCATTTTGTGACATTTTCGAGCGTGCCCTTTTCAAACTCCTGATGCGCCTTCACCACCGTGACCAATTCAGGAATCAAATCGTGCCGCCGCTTCAGCATCACGTCAATTTGCAGCCACTGCGTTTGACATCTGCGCCGCAGCGTGACGAGTCGGTTGTACAGAAAATAATTCCGCCAACGAGCGCGAGCAATATGAAAATGAACCACAACATCAACTCGCGCCGCTGCCTCCGCCGCCACCGCCACCGCCACCCCCACCACTGAAGCCGCCGCCGAATCCGCTCCCGCCGCCGCCGAAATTCCAACCCGATCCGCTCGTCGTATTGCGAAAGTCGCGCGTCATCGAAGCATAATCCGTCGCCGCATCGCGCATCGACGTGCTCAAACTGCTCGTCATGTCACTCAATTGAAAATCACCCACTGATCCCGAGTGCGCCATGTGATACCACGACGGCGCCCATGTGTTGTGGCCGCCCATCTGCCAATCCGCATTCGGCATTTGCATCGCGGCCTTGCGCAACTGCGCCGAAAATTCCGAAGCCACTCCCAGCGCCGTTGCATAGACCAAATACTTGTCCCACATCGGCAGCATCTTCTCCGACGCGTTTTCCAAATTTGAAAAATCCGTCAGGAAATTGCGAAATGCTTCCCAGCGATGCACCTCGCGCGCGCCTTGCTGCGTGCGCTTGGCCAAAGCAGGCGCGAGCTTCCAACCCGTAAAGGCAATCGCAACCGGCAGCAAATACGACAGCGAGATTTCCTGATGCGACATAAATAGCATGATAAACGTCACCATCGCAATCAGAAATGCGCCCATCGGAAGTCCGTGACTGATCGCACTGCTCTCTTGATCATCAAGCTCGAACTTCTCTTGTTCAAACCACACGCGCATCGACGTTCCCCACGAAGTCAGGAAGCTGCGAATCGTATTGGAGGTCCCCGTGCTCATCTTGGCCCATGCCTGCAACTCGCTTGTCGTCACCTTTTCAACACCACCCGCTTCTCCAAACACGACCTTCAATACGCGGTGTTCAAATTGCGACAGCGCGCCATTGTCGATTTTCAACTCAGCCGGATCAACAAGCAGCAACTGTTTGCCTTTGTCCGTCAAAATGAATTCCGAGGCGCCTGGCTTTCCTGTCGGATTTTGAATTTCGACATAGCCTTGCCGCGAGCATTCTAACAGCGCGGCAGAAAATCCGTTCGCCATCGTCTTCACGTCGATATCTTCCTGCGTCATAATCGACGGCACCATGCACGGCGGAATATCGCTCGGCGGTTGGCGCAGATATTTCCCCTCTTCAATTTGCGGCTCGCGGCCGTAAATCAAATACAGCACGAGACCAAACAGCGCCAACACCACAAAGAACAAAATCGACAACACCTGTGCCATATAGCGTGACGCCCACTCAAGCAGCGTCGGCTCCATAATCTTGCGTTCGGCTTCCAGCAAACTCGCACGATCCTCGCCGACCAATGTTGCAGCTTCCCCAAAGAGTTCCGCATCCGTCAGCACACGCGCTTCGACAAAACTCCGCTCAGGCACATACCCCACGCGCAAAATTACTGACGAAGAATCCGTTGAAAAGAAACGCTCGCCCGAGCTTGCGCGCGTATGCACAAACGCGGCAAACAGCGTTGGCGGTCTTTCGGGCAGATGAATCGTCAGAATAACCGAATCAATCGACGCGTGATCATCCTCGATGCACTTCCAATAGAACTGCCCGACGTCGCGATACTTCTGCACGGCCCATTCAATCCGGTAGCGCAAACGAAAGCGCTTAATCTCATCACTCGCCGAATAGCGCCAACCAATTCGCGTGTAACCTTCGTTAACACTCTGCAGCCATTCAAGCTGCTTGCCGCTGTCGTCGTCCCACACACCTTCATAGGTGATACGGTAATCCCCGTATTGTCCGGTTGGCATGCGATCAACATACGCCCGCCCAAACTGCCCCGAAAAATCAAACGTGCGAACTTCTTCCACAACTGCCGAACCGTCCGGCAGCAGTGTAATATCCTGCTCAATTTTAGGATGCGAGTAATGCTTCGCTTGGCAATCGAAGCGAACACAGCAATCAGCAATAGAAACAGCAAAGTCTTGCAAAAGACTCAACTCAGGTCGAGAACAAATTGCTTAAACCAAGTGCTTCACATGCACCTGCGGAACCGCGGGTTGGTGCTCCCCTCCCTCATGGGTGGGGGGGAAGGGGTTCACTCCACTATTTCCCAAACAACGTCCCCGAATTCATCTCAGCCAGCACACTCCAATACGGACTCTTGCGCAAAGTTTCAAGCAAATCCAGCGTGTATTGCTCGCGCCCAAGAATAAACGGCGGCCATCCGGTGTCAAGCATTTCCAAACCAAGCTTGGCATTGCCCGTGTAAATCAGCTCCACAAAATGCCGGTGCAGCACGGCCATTGAAGCCGGCAGAAAATCGTCGTCACGTAGCGTCAAGTAGTCCTTCCATTCCCCCGCGTCGCGCGACTCACGCAGCATCGCCAGCACATCACTCGTCGTCGGAGCCTCCGCACGCATCAGTTCAATATTCGGAGCAAACCCGTCGCGCGTGGCTTCCAAAATCACCACCGGCAACGGAGAATCACTGTGCGGCAACTTCCAATAGTCGAGCGTCAAATCGTTTGCCGTCACTTCCCACAATCCGTCGTGATCCTTATCAGACCACTTCCCCGCGTTCTCAATCGTATCAAGCGCTTCAATTTTCGTTCCAAGCGAGAGCACGTATTGCGCGAAACAGCAATGCGCGCCGCCGGAATAGGTTTCGATCACGACATCTTGAATCTTGTCGCCCGTCAAATCCTTCGCCATCCCGAGCGAATCACTGTTCAAAAGCCTTACATAATAATCCGACACACTCCACACCGGCTTGTCACGGCGCGTCACCGCAAGCTCGTGCGTCATACCGAAATTCTTTTTCTGAATCGTGAACGTGTAATCTCCAATCGTCGTCACCGAGGCCGTCGAGTCCGCCGCGAACACGCTGGAAACGAATATCAAAATGAGCAATACTATTTGCACGGCTCAGATCCTTTCGGCCCGAAACTCGCGTAAACAACTCCGTCCGTTCCGGTAATATCAAACGATTCCCACTCCGCCCGCCGCACCCAATCGCGCACGACTATATTCCGCTCATCCTGCGTGAGCGCGTAAAGCTCTTCCAAAGCCGCACGCGTTGGCTGCTGACCAAACGCCGCTTCAAAAAGATCCGCAAAACTATATTGACAATGGGATGACATAATGATTTGAATTGTAGGGGCGGCAGGCGTGCCGCCCGTGTCAGGCAGGATTGAAAATCACAAGCGCCTGCGTCAGCGCAATAAGTCCAGCGGCACGCTGGTAGGGGCGGGTGGCAATCCGCCCGCGTCAGGCAAGAACAAAAAGTTAAAACTTCGTGTCAGTGCACAAGGTCCGACGGCCGCTGTCTGGCAGGTTAAGAGCCAATACCCTCTTCCCAAATCTTCGTCAATCTCGAATTGAACTTCGCAACCTTACCGTAAAAGTTTTTGTCTCTCCGTCCCCAGTTCGAAACCGCAGCGACAAAGAAATTTCCGATGTCAGGCAGATCCATTCCGCGCAGAACAGTCATTCCCGGTGTGCCGACGGATTCTTGTGCGAGTATTTCACCTTCATCGCTCAGTCGCACTAAATTCAAGCCAAGTCCCGTGCCACAGCCGTCACGCTGTTGATATGCCAAAAACAATTCGTCATTATCGCGGCCTTCTATCACCGTTACAGAATCTTGGCACCATTCCAATGCGAGCGTGATAACGGTATCCGGTGTCTGATCTGCTTTGTAAAAATACAATCGAATGTCTGGTACTTGATACTCATCTTCAACAAGCCCAGCAACGATTGTTCGCCCATCGGCTCGCTTTGTTGCTGAATAAGCATAAAAACCCGGAACTCCTGAGAACCCATGAACATCTGTAGCCAGCCCCTGCTCATTGTAAAACTCAGCATAGTCCGGCCACACAAAAACAAACTCTCCGTTAGGCAAAGAAAACGCTTTGCTCCAAGGTTCAGTAGAGGCGCGCCGCCAGATTACTTCACCGTAAGCTGAAACTTTCATCATCTTGTAAGTGCTGTCAGGATCGGTTCCATAGTAAAGAAACGTCCCATTCGTCAGTGAAATTACTCTGCCCTGAATTTGGGGCCTACCTTCATAGCCATCATAATAACCTGTGTTGGCAAACAACTCACATTCGATCTTTGCGTACCGAATCACTTCGAGATCGGCGTTTCGCGTCTCAACATATGGAGTCCATCCATAGTCCCGTCCGCAATCCGAATAAATGAATCCCGCGATTGTCAATTCATTTCCGAAGTACTCCATCGCCGGACTAAATATCCCCGGTCTTATCTCCCCGCCATAACTACCGTCCGCATTCAAAAAGGCAAACTTTTCAGATGCGTATTCACCCACACAAGAACAATCAAGCGAAGTCGGCTCGTCACTTACTTCATGCGAGTAAGACCAACCCGCAACTACGACTCCGCCATCGGGTGATCCAGTTACCGCCGTGACAAAAAACTCCGTCTCTGTTGGTGGACAATGGCAATCCGGCTCACATCCCTCACAACCCCAAACCAATAAACTCAACCCTAAGATTACTAAGTAACGCATAAACCCTCCAGGTTATTACGTTATAAATGTTCCGCCGAGCCGGGTTAAGGCCGCCGCAACCCGGCCGGAATCTGGAGAATTGTAGGGGCGGATGGCAATCCGCCCGTGTCAAGCAAGATCGAAAATCACAAGCGCAAGCGCCAGCGCATTGGATCCAGCGTCCACGCCGTTTACAAATTCGGATGCACCGTCGTGCTCCAAACCGCATTCAAACTTGCATCGTATTTCGTCACCAACGCCGAATAACTTCCATCACCGCGATCATACGCGCCGCAAACGAATAGGCTGCCATCATCTGAAATGTGCACTTCTTTGACGACCACGTTTGTTTCACCGCCAAAGCTCTCTTGAGCAATTGTGGATAGGTCGCGGTTGAGCAAAAGTAATCTCTGAACACCCGGTCTGCCGCAACCGTCGCCAGCTTTGCAAATCATCAAGATGTCGTCGTTGATCGCTTGATACGGTAACCGAATCGAGGCAGTTGATATACACAACGGTCTCTTCATGCAGAAAGGAAAAGTCCTTGCAGAATATGTCCAAACATACGGATCGTTGCCTTCTCAACTCACGCCCGCAATGACATAGTCTGAATCAGGCATCTGTGTCACCGAGTAAGCGATATTGGGATTGCTCGCACCAAATTCAACTCTGCGTACGAATATTCCTCCATCGTCGAACCAACTCACCGTGTTTTCGCTTTGGTTGACAATTGCATATCCGTCGTACCTCATTGCTGATATCGCTGATGCATCAATACCTTCTTGACGAATCTGCCTCCACTCTCTTCACCATATTCCGTCGCGCACGTCAAGCGTGCTGATCCGCCAACCGCTGACAATCCCAAAACAGCAAATTTCCGTTCGCAAGCGCGGCAATGTGCATTGGATAAATGGTGCAGTATCCCCAATTCTGATAGAAAGCGTATCTATAGTCGCACGTTAATTGCGCGAAAGCGGACCAACTGATTGTTGTCATCTCGTACGCTAAGTGTCGGTAGACACCACGCTCTTTCGTACTCACTCCACAGCAATCAAATCAGTCGTCCGCGGTTTCGGGTCAGGACCCGGCGGCTCTTCTTCACATCCCCAAACCAATAAACTCAACCCTAAGATTACTAAGTAACGCATAAACCCTCCAGGTCATTACGTTATAAATATGGGCACAATACCCCAATTATAGAGAACCTGAAAAAATACGCATTTTTCCGCCCAAAATCAAACCAACCCACCCCCTTAAACTCTAATACAGAGAGGAGTTACGCTTCCGATTTCCCCCCAGTCCTCTGGGGGGATTAAGGGGGTAAAATGTCAGGCAGGTTCAGCTTCGCCGAGCGGGGATATTGTAGGGGCGGCAGGCGTGCCGCCCGTGCGATTCCCCGCCGGAATCTGCTTCTGTTCTCCCCTTCTCCGTTCACGGGGAAGGGGTGGGGGATGGGGTCTGCTCCCCCCACGAGAATTTCAATGAAAATCAATGAAGTCGTCTAAACGCAACAAATCACCCATCTCCAGTCAAATCAACAGATGGCCATTCAATTCATAAAAACAATTACTAACACTCAACTCCTTGTTTTCTCGATCCACAAAAAAGAGGCACATCGCCTCTTTTTTGCCTCCAAAATCGTAACTTCAATAAAACATAAATCAAAAAATCACAATAATATAAATCTATTCAGGTTGTACTATTTTGAACAAATGAGCAATTAAGTTATTGTCGAAACAGCCACTTGTGTAATTTATACGGAAAAACTTGACAAACGGTCGTTTATACAGTATATTATGTCTGTCCGCAACAAACAAACCAACCTATGCAAAACACACCACAACACCCCCTCCTCAAAGCTCAAGCTCTGCTGGCCGACCCCGAAAATCTCGATCTCGACGAACTGACAAGCCAACTTGCTATCGCCGCCATCGAAGCCGATGCCCAATCCGCACTCATCTCACTCTATGAAGATGAACTCCGCCGCGAACTCCGCGCAAAAGTCGATCTCGCCGGAGCCATTCCCGCCTGCCCCGATCCCCAACATGCCTTTACATTAAGCGGTGAACAACTCCTGTCCGCCCGCCGTCAAGCATCTCTCCACTTCAACCGAGTCTTCCAACTCGCCCCCATCTCGCGGAGCACAGCCCCCGCCGAAAAATCCCGCGTACCCCAAGACCAACTGCTCCGCTCAGGCTTAGGTACAAATCCCGCTTCGTAACCTCAGATTTCCCCAGCGCTGGACTAGCTCTCGCGCCAGCGCAAGACCTGCTTAACAAGCAGTCGCTCAAAAATTCTCCCTCGGTCAACTCTCTTGCATCAAGTGATGATTCATCTTCACTCGCACGAACTTGCCCAAAAATCAATTGGAGCGATTTCCGTCTCCCCAATCCGTTCGGGGAATGGGGGGGTTAGGGGGTCTGAAAAAATTTCACTAACCACCAACAAAAGGCACTAGCAAAGCTAACAAGCACATTGGCAACAACCTACAAAGTCAACAACGAAGGCGCTGGAGCAAATCTCCTGCTCACCTTTGAAGTGGACACCACAGCAAACAAAGATTTCACCTGGACCGACATTGACAATAATCTCGTCGCCGCCGCAATGTCCGACAACAATAAAGTCGGCATGGGCTCGGCAGGTTCACGATTGATCGGCAAAGTCATTTCCGTTTCCGATGAACTCGCAAGCGGCACAGCCGTACCCGCACTCTGCACCGTTCAAGTCACCGGCGTCGCACGCTTTCTCTATTCAGGAACAGCACCCTCAGTCGGCCACAAAGTAGAATGTGACGGCACAGGCAAAGTCCGCGCGCCGCCACCCTAACCGACGTCCCGACAGGCGGCACTGCCCAACGCGGCATAGTCATCGCCGTAGATACCGCCACAACAACCTGCGATGTATTACTCGATGCGTAAGCTCATTTCCATTCAACAAACTTCCAACACATTCCCACATGACTCTCGATTTTTCCCAAGCCTACACTCTGCGCGACAAAATTCAAGAACACTCGCGCTCCACAAATCTCGCTCTCTACTCTGAAGCTCAAGAGCGCGGCCTTACCTTCACCGAACTGCTCGAAGAACTTGATCCCTCACCGCGCAAACCCGACGGTCAACTCGATGCGCCGCTCGATGCCTTTGAGCGTCAACTCTTCTTGGCTGACATTATGATCTCCGGTCGCAACGCCACCACGCTCGAACAATTTCTCAGCGGCCCGGGAATGATTCTCGCTCCCGAATATGTTTCGCGCGAAATCCGCCGTGGCTACAAAATGGTGCAAGACCCTGAAGAACTCGTGGCCGCCATCGTTCCCGAGCGCGGCCCGACCGTCACGCCGCTCTACATCAAAACCGATTTTCCCAAGAAAGCTCAGCGGCGCAACGATAGCGCCGCCTATCCCGTGGTCAAGCTCGCCTATCGTCAAAAAGAGGCAGGCATGATTGATCGCGGACGTCAGTTTGATTTCAGCTATCGCATTTTGAAAAATCAAAAGCTTGCCGAATTCCGCGTCTTCCTCTGGTGGATCGGTGCTCAATTGGCCAACGATGAAATTTCTGAAATCTACAACATCGTCATCAACGGTGACGGCACGAGTCCCGCTCAGTCAAACTCATTTAACGGCACAGGCGGCACGTTTGCCTACACCGATCTCGTCCATCTCGCGATGGCCTTTGACGGCCCCGCGCGCATGACGCACTTGCTCGGAGCAAAATCCGATATCGAGACAGTTCTGAAAATCAACGAACTGCAAGATGCGCAAGCCTTTCAAGGCGGAGCCTTCAACAACACCGGAGACTACCGCACATTCCTGCCGCTCAACACAAGGTTGGTTGCAGTAGAAGGAGCCACGGCCACAAAATTCGCCACACTCGATCACCGCTTCGCCATCCGCGAATCCGTAGCTCAACCCTTGCTAATCGAAGCCGAAAAAATCATCACCCACAAACTCGAATCAGCCGTAGTCTCCAAAGAATCCGTGTACACAATCATGGTTGACGAAGCCGTCGCCATGTCCGATTACTAAGTGTTAAACTTCTTTCGCGGCGGCAGGTGTCCTCACCTCCGCAAGGAACACAAGCGGTCGTCATCCTGAAGGGCTGCAATGGAGACCCTCGATCTCCCCCAAAGTTGTCCGCAACTTTGGGGGGGCCCAAACGTTTTCAATCCCAAATTCAGGGCTCTCGCGCCTTTCAAATTTCAATTCCCATTTCACATTTCAATGAGCAAACCCACACTCGCCTACGCACTCGCCAGTCAACCGTTGGTCTTCATGACCTTCAGCGGCACACTCGGCACATCATCCGTCTATCTACCCGGCCCCGGCGGAATTGCCGCCGATGGCATTCCCGTTCCATTCGCCGGAACACTCGCAAGCATCACCGTCTTCGACGGTTCAACAACTTATTCCGACACCGACAACATCACCTTCGTGTCCAACAACCGCATCAGCGTCTATTGTCAAAATGTCGGCGGTTCATTCACCGTCAAAGTTCGTCTGAACGGCATTTCCACATCCTTGCAAACAACTTCAGTCCCTCTGAGTTCAACTTTGCAAGTCACCGTCGGCTTTGCAATCAACCGCGTCTAAGGAGCGCACATGGCATATACAACTCTTGACACCATTCGCAAACACCTCGTCGCGGCCAATGTTCCCTCACAAAAAATTGAAAATGTTCGCCTCACGTTAAACGGCACTGCTGACGTTTCATTGCCGCATTTCAATCTCTTGGAGGAGAGCGCAATCGTAAAACGACTCGCCTCCGACAAAGCAACTGTCGAAACCGGCATCCTGCTGACCGACGAAGACGACATCAGCCTCGCAAACAAATATCTTGTCAAAGACAGCGTCGCTGTCGCGTCCGATCTCGCCTTGAGCACCATCTTCAGTGAAGAATACGACTATCGTGTGGATGGTGAGTCCGGCCTAATCAAGCGGCTTGCCTCCGGCGCAATTCCCAATTCTTTTCCTGCCGTCATCTGGTACTACTACTACGAAACTTTTGAACCTTCCATTGACTATGTCTTGGACTACGTTGCCGGAACACTTCGCCGCGCTTCCGGAAGTAATATTCCCGACGGCGCAAACATCTTAGTCGATTACACCGTCGCACAAGGCGCCGCTGAAGATACCTTAATCGAGCAAGCCATCATCGAAGCCGAAGACATGATCGTCCGCACATTGCGTGAAGGCTACAACTCCGCTTCAACCGATCAAGGTTTGAAATCCGGCGCGGCCTACTTAACTCTTTCCATCGTTGCCCGTAGCATGGCAGCCCTGATGCTCACTCGCAACACCGGTAGCGATGCAAACTCCCGCGCACGCGAATGGCAGCAGCTTTCCGACAAATGGAACGCCGCCGCGTGGAACGTCTTGGCCTCATTCATCAACCCGCATCTCATGCGCTCAACCGTCATTGAATAGTATGGACATCTTCTCTCCACAATCAAAACAAGAAGTCCTTGAGACTCTCTTAAATCTTGCCAAAGGGCAGCAGCAATATTCCCGCAATCAAGCTCTATCTCGATCTCATAGAGGAGCAAATCTCTCCCGAAGAACTCACCACAGAGCAAGCCCTCGAAATCTTAAGAGAAGCACAACAGAACAATGAGTTGTCATCCTGAACGAAGGGGTAAGGGCCTCTGCAATCTCCCCCAAAATTGTCCGCAACTTTGGGGGCTGGTGCTTAACAAGCACAATGAATAAAAACCAATTCCAAGAACTCCTAACCTGCTCACGCAATCCGTGGTATTTCCTAACCAACTACGTCAAGACACAAGACCCGAAGCTTGGCATTGCCGCCTATCCTGATTACGATTACCTGCGTGAGTTGGCGTGGTTAACATTGACACAACGCTACCTGCTCGTTCCCAAATCCAGACAGATGCTGGTCACATGGAGCATGGTCAGCTTGTTCGTGTGGCGTGCGCTGTTCAAACAACCGGGAGACTATCTCTTTCTGTCGCGCAACGAACGCTGTGCCGAAGAACTCTTGGACAGCGCGCGGTTCATCATCTCGCAACTGCCCGAATTCATGCAGCCACAGCTCACCACCAACAACAAATCCGAAATCGAGTTCGGTGGCTTGCATACACGTTTACTCTCTCTTCCCGCAGCTCCCGACGGCCCGCGCATGTATTCTCCCACCGCCGTGTTCTGGGATGAAATGGCCTTCACTCCATTTGATGACCAAATCTGGACAGCTCTCCAACCGTCCATCAGCAGCGGCGGTTCGTTCGCCGGAGTATCAACTTCCAACGGTGCGCTGAATCTATTTGCAAAACTTGTCACCCCCAACCAACACTCCAAAGCATCCGCGCCAGCGCAAGAGGTGCTTAACAAGCACTTCCACATCCACAAACTCCACTTCTCCCGACATCCCGACCGCGACAACGAAAAGTGGAAGCAAGAAGCCTCTCGCGGCTTGTCTCAAAGCCAATGGAATCGCGAGCAAGAGATGTCTTTTGAATCGGTAGCTGACAGAGTTTACTCCGAGTTCCAGCCGACGGTACATATTCTCAAAGAGGAATTTCATCCGCGCAAAGAGTGGCCGCTCTTCCGCACAATCGATTTCGGCTATCGCAAACCGTTCGTACTTTGGCTTCAGCAAATCCCGTCAGGAGAATACATCGTCTTCTCAGAATGGGATGGCCGTGATTGCACCACCGAGGCCATGCACGCGACCATCTTGCGTACCGACTTGCTGTTTGGCCTTAATGAATCGGATTACAACTGGACAGCAGCCGACCCCTCCGGAGCCGCCGCCCAAGACAGCGGAATTTCTCCCGTGGACTATCTTGTCCGCAACGGCATGAAAATTCGTCACCGCACCTCGAAAATTCTGTCCGGTGTAGAATTGGTCAAAGCCGCCTTGCGAGATGCCAACGGAAAAATCTCGCTCTTCATTTCTCCTCGTTGCCAAAAACTGATGACAGACTTAGAGAATTATCGCTGGGATTCTGCCAAAGAAGAACCCGTCAAAGACGGAGTTCACGATCACTCCCTCGATGCATTGCGCTATTTCTTCGTCAACCTCGAAGCCACCGAAGAAAGAGCACCCGCAACTCCGCGCGTCGTCAGTTTGAGATAAAACAAAAGCGGCGCAGTTGCCTGCGCCGCTTTCAATCAAACCGAAACGTTTGCTATTTGCCTGCGTCGTTCTCAATTATCAAGAACTGCGGCGGCGTTATGGCAGTCGCCGGCGGTGCTATCGTGCAATCCAAAGTCAACACAACTCTGACATTATCCGCAAAGTTGGCATTGGTGCCGATCGAATTATTCCCTGCCGGATAATAAATCGAACTGGAAGAATATCCAGCCGGATAGACCGCGTTGGGATCGGTGGTGTACCAGATCGTTACCACGCCGGGCAGATTCTGATACCAACGCAAAATCGCATTGCCCGGGGAATCCAAAAGGTAAGTCAGACTATCAACCACACACGGCGCCTGACCCAAGCAGAAGGCCAGTTCAGCTGCTGTTTGGTTATAGGGGCCGCCGACAAAACCGGCTAAAGAATTGTTACCATTCCCGAGATTCGTCGATGTCCAATAAAACGGGCAACCTCCGTCGCCGGTCGCAGCAATACGAACATATCCGTTCGCAATCGTGCAAGGCGGGGTAAGCTGTGTAACGTACTCGGTCAAGCGGTACGCACCTATGTAAACCGGATTGAGTACCGTTCCTGTGAGCGTGACGTTATATGTCTGCGTCAAATTATTCACGCTGTCAATGAACAAAATCTCGAAGCTGTGAGCGCCCGGAGCACAACCGGCATGAACACCCCAGAACGTGATAGATCCGATGGCCGAACCCGAAATGGAATAATCTTCGTAATTGACGAAGTTGTTATCAAGATCTGACAAATACGCATCCCACGGCTCGTCCGGCAGAGAAGGCAATTGCGAAAAGACAGAATTATCGTTGAGACACTCCGGACGTGTGTAACACGCTCCCGTTGAGCATGGCTCAAGATTTGTCCAGAGTTCCGCCCAAACCGCCGCATTCGTTCGGGCCGACGTAATCGCACGTCGGATTGCCCGGATCGCCATAGCAGCACGAGCCTGCACACTCGAACACATTCAGCACGAACGGTCCGCAGCCATCAAATGACCAACCTTCCACAGTTAGGTAATAGTTTCCGGCTACGAGGTTCACGCAACTAATGACCGACAAACCAACGCCGCCGCAAGCATCGTCATCCTGCATATAAATGTTGAAGTTGCATGCGTCGGTCAGATAGATGTAGCTGTCCCAAATGCTGTCGTCATTACAGGTCGAGAAGGTCCACTCGCCGTCAGAGGGAATGTTCACAGCGAACGTGTAATCTTCGCTCGGGCGCAAGTTGTTGTGGTTGCCTGCGCCGCAGGTGTTCCATCCGGCTGAGCCGGGCGCCTGAAGAAACGCGTCAACACTACAGCCGCTGCACGGAATCAAATCAACACGCGCGCGATAGTCACGCGGAGTGGCAAGGCCGGTTTGGCTGCCCGGAAGAACGATGAGAGCGTATGTACCGGGCTGGAAACACTGCGTAATGAATGTGACGGTCGAGCAGGAATATTGCCACGAGTAGAAGCCGGTCAAGAAATTGTAGGGACAAGAGCCGCCAACGATGAGCATGTCCGAGGCAAACTCAGCATTGATTGTGAGCGCAAGTGAGCACGGTTCCGTAATCGTGAAGCGATAGGTGTCCACGTCGCGGAAATTCGAACCGAGAGCCGTGATGTACGTGAAACCGCGACCGCAAATAGTCTGGTACGGTGCGATGTCTTGCCACGATTCGGTTCCACCGTAACTATTGTTCTGGCAGGAGCCGTTGCAGTCTATGGCCTCGAAGCCCGGTCCCGGAGTCTCTGCACACTCGAGAACATCGTTCGGTTGGCAAACAACGTCACAATTATCGGTGATGTTCAAAATGTAGTCGCCTTCGCGGCCCGAGCTGAAACCGTCAACGATGATGGAGTATGTTTGTCCGCCGTTAAGCACGACGGAAACAAAAGACTGCAAACCAAACCAATCGTCATTACAACCAACCTGAGTCGTACCCGGGCAACCAATTGTGTTGACGTAAAGATACGTGTCGTAAGACGAACCTTGAAGCGAGATGTTGTACGTCTGAGTTACTTGCGGCGTGAACTCATAAACAACGTCGTTCGACGCACTGGATGCGCAGGGCGTAATCGGATTGTAGTCGTTGCCCATGCCGACGGTTGTGCCCGAATCCGTGTAAGGAATTCCACCGATGACCGTTCCCGGGCAAGTCGCGTTGCCCTGGTCGAGCGGATTGCGCTCGCGGTTAGCTGGACGCTGAGCATAGAGATCGTTCAACTGCTCTTTCAAATTCGCAAAGGTGACCGGATCGACGCCTTGGAACGACATGCCTCCGGAAAGCTCAAATTCGAGTTCCTTGATTCGTGCTTCAAGCGGGGTCAATTCCATTGGACGAATCACCGCGCCGGGGGCAAAGCCTCCGTCAACCTGAAACGCCGTGAGGTCTGACGGCACTTTGCTGGCGTGCCCCTTGACCAAAGGAATCAGCTCCTGAATGCGAACCGTCCAAGCCGGATCGGGAGTTTGACCTGAGGCTTTTGCTTTAGCAATCAGGGTCTCAAGCTCAGCAATTTCAGTCTTTGGGGCCTTCGTCTGAAGGGACAGACTCGGGTTTGGTCCAGCGGCAATCGCATAGATAGAACAACACAGGACAACAGTCGCAATCAACACTCTTTTCATATTTTCTCCATTGGTTTTGGTATTCTATAATTTACCATAATACGACTATAATTGTCAACTATTAGAGTGTTTGAACATTGTTTGTAAAAACAAAAGCGGCGCAGTTGCCTGCGCCGCTTTCAATCGAACTTTCTAACGGTGACAATTTACCGCTGCACAGGCGTCGGTAAATCAAACGGACCGGTTAAACGCTGAATAGGTGTGTCACCATCCGGCGCACGCAAAGCCGATGCGCAATCCATCGTAACAACGAAAACCATCTCAGGCGAACCAGGAACAGGCGAGTAGAAGCTGTAAGAGTATGTTCCTGCTGGACTGATGTACCCAGAAGCAAGCGACGAATACGTGGCCGGGAACACAGCATTTGGATCGGTTGAATACCAAAGTCTGACGTATCCGGCAGGCTGATACCATCTCAACGTGTACGCATCCGTTAAGCTCATGTCGCTGTAGCGCTCACACGTCACGCTGTCGGCTGCAATACACGGCAAGCCAAGACAGAAAGCGAAATCCCCCCACGGACCACCGTCCGCAGGCAGAGAAACGGACCAGAACCACTCACAATCGGGATCACCTATCTTTGCAATACTGATGTCACCGCTCGGGATACCACACGGCGGATCAAGATAAACGGCGTACTCGGTTAATTGGTAAACTCCACCATACACCGGAGCAAGTTGAGTTCCCGTGGTCGTCACAGTGTAGTCGCACGAGCTTGAACCCGAACTAAAAATGATGTGGAAAGTTTCAGGCGAACCCGTGCAGTAGAGCGGGAAACCCCAGAAACGAATTGAACCTACCGCATCAGTCGCGCTATAGTTGTCAAACACGACCTGACCGAAATCTTCATGCGAAAGAAATCCGCCCCAACCTTCGTCTGGAAGTGTCGGAAGCTGACTAAACTGCGTAGCTTCGCCGCAAATCGGACGAGCGTAACACGCACCGGAAGAACACGGTTCCTGATAGGTGAACAAACCGCCCAGTGTATTGCACTGAGTAAGTGATACGAAATCACAAGACTGAGCGCCCGCATCGCCATAACAGCATGAACCGGCACACTCTGAAATGTTCAAGACAAACGGGCCACAATCCCAGTCGTTGTAGCCTTCAATCGTCAAGTAGTAACTGCCTGCCGTTAAATGCACGCAATTGATGACCGACAAACCAACGCCGCCGCAACCATCGTCGTCTGCTGAAATAATTCCGTCGTTACATACGGAGGTCAGATACATCACTTCATCCCAAATGCTGTCGTCATTGCACGTCGAGAACGTCCAATCCGACTCGTAAGGAATGCTCACAAGATAGGTGTAATCTTCGCTTCCACGCAAGCTGTTATCATTACCAGCGCCGCAAGTATTCCACGAAGCGGAACCCGGAGCCTGCACGAAATCGTCATACCTACAACCACTGCATGGAATAGGTTCGAGCTGAACACGATACTCGCGGAACTCAGCAATACCGAGAAATGTATTCGGACCGACCCAAAGGTCGTAAGATCCCGCAGCGAGACACGACGTGATATAGGTTACTGTTGAGCAGGTGTAAGCCCATTGTGTAAAGAAGGGAAAATCAACCCACGGGCAACCGTCATTGATGACGAGAAGTTGAGTGGGGAACTCACTGTTCAATGTGATTCTGAGTGAGCAAGCTTCGGCGAGAGTGAAACGGTAGGAGTCCGTATCGCGGCCACCGTTGATTGCATAACCACGCCCGCAAATTGTTTCACCAAGATTAATATTCTGCCAAGTCGGAATGCCGTTTCCGTTATTGCACGCGCCGTTGCAATCGTCCCAACCTGTCGCGCCAAATACTTCGGGACATTCTGTGACGTCACCCAGCTGACACTCAACCGAGCAGTTGTCCGTGATGGTCAGAACGTAATCGCCGGCGTTGATGTCATAACCGTCAACGATGATGTAGTACAATTCACCGGCATTCAAGGTCAGAGACAAGAATGATTGCAAACCGAACCAGTCGTCATTGCAGCCCACCTGAGTCGAACCCGGACATCCTCCGCCGGTGTTCACATGCAAGTAACAATCGTAGCTCGATCCTTCGAGCGAGATATTGTAAATTTGCGTGGTAAGCGGTGAGAACTCATAGACGACGTCCGGAGCGTTTGAAAAGTTGCAAGAAGTGATTGGGTTGTAATTGTTAGCCATCCCAATTGTCGTGCCGGAATCCGTAAAAGGAATACCGTCAACATAGGTTCCGGAGCAAGCATCGTTGCCTTGATCGAGTGGATTGCGATGACTGTGTTCTGCGCGCTGAGCGTACAGCACATTGAGTTGCGCTTTCAAATTTGCAAATGTGACGGCGTCGGGAGCGATGTTGCTTGTCGTGCCACTAATCTGAAATTCGAGATCTTGAATCTGCCGATCCAACGGGGTCAATTGCTCTGGCCGAATCACTGCGCCGGGAGCAAAACCTCCATTGACTTGGAACGAACTTAGGTCGTAAGTCACATTTCCCGGATGTCCCTTGACTTGGGGGACCAGCTCTTGGATACGCTGGGTCCAAAGCGGATTAGGCGTCTCGCCGCTGGCTTTGGCGTCCGCAATCAGCTTCTCAAGTTCAGCAATTTCAGTCTTCGGCGAACTAATCCGAAGCGGAACGATCTGGTTAGGTCCGGCAGCAATCGCATAGAATGAACAACATAGGACAACAATCGCAATCAACAATCTCTTCATATCATCTCCATTGGTTTGGGTGCCACAATTTACTGAAATATTACCGCTTTTGTCAAGATTAGTCGTTTCTGAAGCACAAACAAAAGCGGCCCGTTGCCGAGCCGCTTTCATAGTTAACAGACCTTCAAACTTCTATTCGATTTTTCTGAACGGAGAGTTCGGGTCGGGGGCTTGCAAAGCGCCGTTGCTGCATTCGACAGTCAAGACATAAATGCGAAGTGGATCCGGTTCAAGCACGTCCGTAAAAGTGAAGTGTCCGGCTGGAACAGTACCAGAAGCAATCACTGCATAACCTGCAGGGTAGATCGCGCTCGCATTCGTGGTCGAATAGATGCGCACAAATCCTGCTTGCGGCATCCACCAATCGAGTTTGCGAGCATCACCGGGTTGCCACAAAATAGTTACGCTGTCAATCTTCGAGCATGCTCCGCCAAGGCAGAACGCATATTGTCTGTTGGCTTGAGTTGATCCACCACCGCCAGAAGGTGATTGCCTTCCTAAGATTCCGTCACCGAACGGTGTTGTTGACCAGTAGAAATCGCATTGTGGACTATCAACACCTGCCACGCGCAACCAACCGTCGGTCAACGTGCACGGCGGATTGATGGTAGCGAAGAACTCTGTCAGATGATACAACCCAAAATAAATTGGCGTCAAAAGCGTTCCCGTCAACGAGACATTGTACGTTTGAGTGGTGGGAGTATCAATGAACGAGATTTCAAACTGATAGCTTTGCTCGGTGCAAGGCGGAGTTCCCGCTGTTCCGGCATCAGCCATCACACCCCAGAATCTAACCGAACCAATCGGGCCGGTGACATTGTAGTTGTCATACTGTAATGTCGTCGAGGCGTAATCAGATATGAACGCATTCCAAGCTTCATCCGGCAAGCCCGGCTCCTGACCAAAAGACGCTCCCGCGCCGCATTGCGGACGTGTGTAACACGCACCGGTTGAACACGGCTCTTGATAGGTAAATATACCACTTAAGCTGTCACAATCGGTTGGGTTAATGAACGAGCAAACAGGATTACCCGGATCACCATAGCAACATGAGCCGAGACACTCAGACACATTTAACACAAATGGTCCGCAACTCGTACTGGAGAAGCCTTCTACATTCAGGTAATAGGTTCCCCGTTGCAGATGAACACAATTTATCACCGAGAGACCGACTCCGCCGCAAGCGTCATCATCGGACGCAATAACGCCGCCGCAACAAGTGCTGTTCAAATAAATAAAGCTGTCCCAAATACTGTCATCGTTGCACGTCGAGAATGTCCAGTCAGACTCGTAGGGAATGTTTACTGCAAAGTTGTAATCCTGACTCGGTCGTTGATTACAATCATTGCCCGCCACGCATGTGTGCCAAGCACCCGAACCGGGAGCGTTGATGTAGGCATCAACGCGACAGCCGGAGCAGGGAATCAAATCCATGCGCAGACGATAGTCGCGGTAGTTCTCAATTCCTGTGAACACATTCGGCCCAGCCCACAATGTGTAGGTACCCGCAGGCAAACAAGGTGTAATGAATGTGACCGTTGAACAGGCATTGGTCCAGACCTGTGTGAACAAAGCAGTGCCGAACGGGCACCCTGCATTAAAAACAAACAGTCGCGTCGCAAATTCGCTGTTCAAGGTCAGCCTTAGCGAGCACGGCTCTGCAAGGGTGAACCGATAGGAATCCGTGTCGCGCCAGCTCACTCCATCATGATTCGTATAGGTAAATCCTCGTCCGCAAATCGTTTGACCCGGAGCGATATCTTGCCAAGTCGGGATTAGGTTCTCATTGTTGCACGCGCCGTTGCAATCGTTAATCGAATGTGTGGGTACAATTGGTTCCGCACATTCAATAACGTCGCCGAATTGGCACGTTAAATTGCAGTTATCCTGGATGCGGAGAACATAACTGCCTGAATCAACCGAGAAACCGTCCACGATGATGTAATACGTCGTGCCTGCAATCAGGGTTACGTTGATCAGTGACAATAGCCCCGGCCCACCATCATCGTCGCAGGCCACCTGCACTGTTCCGGGGCAGGCACCGGACCGATTGACGTACATATAGGTGTCGTAGTCGGCAGAGTCTATGGCGATGGTATAAGAGGTGGTGACCTGCGGATTAAAGGAATAGATCACATCGTTTGCGTGGGTCGTATTGCACGGCGTGATTGGATCGAAGTCACTACCGAACTTGTCCCACGTATCACCGAAATCGTAATAAGGCACGCTGGGAATAACGGCAGCAGGGCAGGTGTTCGCTCCGTCATCCATCGGATCGTGTTCACGACGAATGTTTCTTTGCGAGTACAAATTGCGAAGCTGCTCTTTCAAATTCGCATACGTTATCGGATCGGGTTCGGCTCCGCTTGCGCCACCGTCAATCTGAAACTCAAGCTCCTTGATCTGCTGTTCGAGGGGGGTCAATTGTTGTGGGCGAATCACCGCTCCGGGAGCGAAGCCTCCGTCTGATTGAAACTCCTGGAGGTCGTACGTCGCATTTCCGGGGTGGCCCTTCACGAGCGGAATCAGCTCCAGAATCCGGGCTGTCCAAGCGGGATCGGGGGTTTGGCCGGAAGCTTTCGCCTGAGCTATGAGGGCTTCAAGTTCAGCAATTTCAGTCTTCGGCGCGATCTTAACCAAGGCGGAAGACAGGTCCTGATTAGCTGCAAATGCACAGATGCTGACACAAAGGACGACAATAATCATCAATACTGTACGCATATTTCACTCCTTGTGATGTGATGCTATAATCTATTCAAACATTACCCCATTTGTCAACATCTTACCATATAGCACAAAAAAAGAGCGGCCCGGTTGCCGGGCCGCCTTTCAAGAGAAACTGAATCAGACTATTTGATTTCAGTCTGTTTTCTGAATACTGGATTCGGATTCAAAACTGCGGGGCGGAACCACTGCGCAATTCAGAATCAACACGGCGTAATTAAACGGATCCGCTGTCGCGTAGCTTGCGGCGATGTGACCTGCCGGAGTTACGACCGATCCGTAATAGTTGAATCCGACGGGGTATACCGCATTGGGATCGATTGATGTGTAAAGATCAACCTGCGCCGCTTGCGGCTGCCACCAACTTAACAGATAGTTGTTATCGGCAATCAAATTGATAGTCAAACTGTCCACAGGTTCGCAGGACGTGCCCAAACAGAAGGAGAGTTCATGCGGAATGCCGTAGGGGTGGATATCGTCACCGTAAGGAGACGATTCCCAATACCATTGGCAGCTGCCATTTCCGACCATGCCAATAGCTATGTTGCCAGATAGAATGCCGCACGGCGGACTGAGTTGAACGTCGTATTGCAAAAGTTGCCAACCAAAGAAATCTTCAGGCATTACAACGCCTACCGTGCTGACCGTGTAGATACAGGTGTCGGTTTCTGAGGTAAGCGAAATCTGGAATGTGATGGTGCTGTCGCAAAACAGCGGGAGTCCCCAGAAGCGAACAGTGCCTACAGGACCGGAAACAGCGAAGTTGTCAAACGGCTCTTCGCCGTGACCAATATGCGCAGAATAGGCCACTCCGGGTTCGCCGGGCAAGATGGGCGATTGTCCGTATAATGATGCGTCCTGACAGCCGTGGTGAACAGGACACGGCACAGAGCACTCTTCTCCTTCGTGGAAAAATCCGCCGATAGAATCACAAACCGAGATGGTGGTTTCAAAACATGATGGCGCCGTCGGTTCACCATAACAGCAGCGGCCAATACACTCGACGACTCTCAGGTTATACGCTCCGCAATGGTTGAAGTAGCCTTCAATATCCAAATAGTAGTTGCCGGGCGTGAGACGAATACAATCTATCTTTGATAACTGGGTAGTGCCGCAGCGATCGTCATCAAATGCAATGACGCCGCCGTTGCACTGGGTCGAAAGATAGATATAACTGTCCCAAGTACTGTCGTCGTTGCACAGCGAGATGGTCCAGTCCGATTCGTAGGGAATGTTGACGCAATACGTGTAATCCACACTTGGACGCAGTGAGTTGTCATTTCCCTCTCCGCAAGTGTTTCCTGTGACCGAACCGGGAGCTTGAAGGAATCCATCTACACGGCAGCCACTGCACGGAACCAGATCAATACGCGCACGGTAATCACGCAACGCGAGAGTACCGCCGAACGATAACGGTGACACGAAGAACGTGTACGTACCGGGCTGCAAACACTGAGTCAAGAAGGTGACGGTCGAGCACGGATAGGCCCAGCTCTGGTAAAAATCTACAGCACCAAACGGGCAACTTGCACCTTCGATAAAGGCGATCTGAGCCACGAACTCAGCGTTGAGCGTGACGCTCAGTGAGCAGGCTTCAGTCAGAGTAAGGCTGTACCAATCGGTGTCACGTCCGCCGGCCGCGGCCCAGCCGCGACCGCACATGGTTTGACACGGATAAATTGTCTGCCATAAGGGTGTAGCACTATTACAGCCGCCATTGCAACCTACTAAATCGACGAAAGCTTCATCACACTCCGCGGCATCACCGAGCTGGCAATCAATATTGCAATTATCCGAGATGTTCAGGACGTAGTCGCCGAAATAGTCGAAGTAGCCGTCCACGATGATGAAATAGGTTTGTCCGGCGTTTAACGTGACCGACAGAAAAGACTGAAGACCAAACCAATCGTCGTTACAAGCAACTTCGGAAGTTCCGGGGCAGGCATCCGTCGTGCGGATGTACAACTCAGTGTCGTAGTTTGATCCTTCGAGCGAGAGATTATAAGTCAAAGTTGCTGAAGGCGTGAATTCATAGATGACATCCGGCGCTCCGTTCGCAAAGCCGCAAGAGGGAGCATAATTATCCACCTGTCCAATGGTTGAGCCGCTGTCGGTGTAGGGTATTCCGGTGACAAAAGCACCGGCGCAAGCGTCGTTGCCTTGGTCCAGCGGATTGCGGCGGGGCGTTGACTTGCACTGCGCTGCGGATAGAGCGCATTCAGCTGGTCTTTCAAATTGGAGAATGTCACGCCATCCACGGCATTGTTGCTCAGGCCGCCGCGAATCTGAAACTCAAGACTCTTGATCTGTTGTTCGAGCGGGGTCAGTTGTTGTGGGCGAATCACCGCGCCGGGAGCAAAGCCTCCTTGAGCTTGGAACGCTGAAACATCGAATGCACTGCTTGGCGGCACATTCGCGGGCGGCGGAAGAAGTTCGTTGAGTCGCTCAGTCCAAAGCGGATTGGGAGTTTGTCCATTAGCATTTGCCTCAGCAATCAGCTTTTCAAGTCGAACAATTTCAGCTTTTGGCGAATCAACTTCAAAGGGAAAGGTCTGGCTCTGTCCAGCCGCAATAGCGCAGATTGAACAACACAAGACAACAATCGCAATCAACACTCTCTTCATACATTCTCCATTGGTTTAGGTTGCTACAATTTACTGAAATATTACTCCGTTTGTCAACATTTGCGTTTGTTTGACTACAAAAAAAAGAGCGGCCCGATTGCTCGGGCCGCTCTGGATGAAAGATGAAATTGCCGCGATGTGACTATTCTTCAGGCTCGGTTTGGCTTTCTGATTCCTTCATTTCCATTGCCGGCTCACTGCAATCGGCGATAGCGATGAAGCGGCGATTAGTCGAAATCATCGGTTCGACAAAACCATAGTTTCCGGCTGACAGCCAGCCCGAATAGATGGGCAAATAGGTCGCCGGATACACCGCATTGATACTGTCGGAATATGCAAGCGTGACAAAAGAACCCAATGAAACATGAAGATTGAGCTGATAGAATCCGTCAGGAACATTGAAGATGCTGATAACAAGGCTGTCAGGTTTTGGGCAACCTTTTTCTAAACAAATGGCCATGTCGCGCGCGAGATTGATTGCTCCGCCGGAATTGACCAGCACGACTGAACCGTTGCCTTGCGGTGACGTGGCCCAATGCCACACGCATGCATCGTTGTCACTGCCGCGAATGCTGATGCGGCCGTTTTGAATCGGACACAACGTCGGCAGATCAACATTGTATTCGGTCATCACATAGTTTGCGCCGTAATTCTGCAAGAGTGGTAAACCGAATGCTTGCACGTTGTAGGTTTGCACTTGCGGGCCGTTGGAACTATCGACAAATGTGATTTCAAACGAGCCGGGTTGTTCTGTGCAGGCGATTCCGGTGTTGTAGTCGATACTTAAGCCCCAGAAGCGCACGGCTTTGATGAAACCTGTCGCATTGTAATTTTCCCAAACGCGATTGACCAAATAGTTGTCCGAAGCAAGCGCGGTCCAGTTTTCATCGGGAACGTGCGGCTGTTGTGAGAATGCAGAAGGCGCGTCACAACCGGGGCGCGGATAACATAAGCCCGGAGTGCATGTTCCACCTAAGTCGAAATTTCCGCCTAATATTTCACACTCGGATTGTGTTGTGTTCGCGCACGAGGGATTCCACATGTCCCCATAACAACATGAGCCTTGACACGATGTAACCGAGACGTAAAATTGTCCGCAATCGGGATTGTTGAATCCTTCAATCGTGAAGTAGTAATTTCCCGGCATGAGCGATACACATTCGATCTTCGACAAACCATTCGGTGAACAGCCATCGTTATCTTGCGCAATGATTCCGCCGTTGCATTGATTGGTCAGATAAATCCAACTGTTCCAATTTGGGCTGCCGCACAGTGAAAATGTCCAATCAGATGCATACGGAATCACCACACAATACGTCGCGTCGTTGCTGGGTCTAAGTGAGTTATGTGAAATCCCGTCGCAACCGTTGGCGGTGAATGATGCCGGCGCGATGAAACTTGCGTCAATTCGGCAACCTGAACAGGGAATCGGTTCGATGGAGAAAAGATACGACTCCGGTGTGGTCATGCCGATGTAAAAATTCGGTGAAATCTCAATCGTGTAAGTCCCGGCAGGCAAGCACTGCGTGATATACGTGCCGCCGTTACAGACGGGAATGTTTAAGAGCGAAACAAAATTGATTCCCGGACAGAAGCCGTAGTCGTTGATCTGAACGTTGTACGAAAATTCAGCTAAGAGATTCAATCTCAGACTGCACGGTTCGGTGAGTGTGAAATAGTAGCTGTCAATATCGCGAGCGCTGAAGTTGTTGGGATCCTGATAGGTGAAACAAGTTCCGCGCATAAACTGACAAAGATTCACTTGCTGCCATTGTCCGAAGCCGCCATTCCATTGATTGTTGCAGCCGCCGTTGCAATCCCACACGGCGTGCATCGGATCTCCGGGTGATTCGGGGCACTCTTGCTGCCAATCGTTGTTGAAACCGATAATGCAGCTACCGGAAATATGCAAGGCAAAATTTCCGGAATAGGATTGAAATCCGTCCACGATGACGTAATACGTTTGGCTGCTGTTCAAGAACACGGTAACCTGTGACTGTGGCCCGAAAGCGTCGTCGTTGCAAATCACTTCAGAAGAACCCGGACAGGCGCCGCCAGTGCGGATATAAAGCTGAGTATCGAAATTTGAACCGAAAGTGTCAAAGACGAACCAGCCGGCTTGATTCGGTGTATAGCTGTAAATTTTATCGGGGGCCGTGTTGCCGCCGCAGCCAACCGAACTGAAATTATTCACCGCGCCGACCGTCGTGCCGAAATCCGTGTAGGGAACTATCCCGGCAGGAAGCACTGTGGCAGGACATGTGTCCGAACCGTCGTCAAGCGAATTGTGTTCGCGCGGAAGCTGGTCATAGAGCGCCGCGAGTTCGAGCTTCGTCGCGTAGAACGTCGAGTCATCCAGCGGAGTGGACTTTCCGTTGTTCTGCATGAGCCATTCGAGGTCATGAATCCGCTGTTCAAGCGGCGAGCGCTCGCCTACGTGAACGGGTGCGACGGACGCGAAATCGAACGGTACATCTTCAAAGCTCACGCACGACGCGAACGCATCCATCTGACCCAGGGCAATACAGCCCAATACAAACAATACTATCCCATACTTTCTCATCTGGCACCTCGTAGGTATAATTGACAATTTAAGTCAAATTCGACCATCTGTCAATGAGTTACCACCATGCCAAATAAAAAGAGCGGCCCGGTGAGGGGCCGCTCGGGGCGGGCGGCACGCCTGCCGCCCCTACAAATTATCGTGTTACTTCAGCAACACAGCCTTTTGCGTCGCACTGAAGCTCGGAGTTTCAAGCCTGACAAAATAAGTTCCTGATGACAATCCGTTGCCATTGAACTGCATCGAATGGCTTCCCGCCGCGAGCTTGCCGTTGTACAACGTATTCGTCATTCTACCCAACACATCATACACCACCAACCGTCCCGTGACTTCGCGCGGCAAATCAAATGCGATATTCGCCGTGTTGTTGAACGGGTTGGGGTAGATGGGGTGAAGAGAGAAGGTGGGGATTTCGTTGGGATGCTCGGGGGTGGTTAGGGCGGCTGAGATGTCGTAGATGGAGAAAAAACCAGTCTTAGTAGCATAGGCTATATCACCCGAAACGGCCAAGTCGCCCGGTGAGAGGTCATAGTAGCTCCGGTAATGTCCCAATGAATGCGGCAACAAAGGGTTCGTGTAATCTGACACCCAAAAGAAATCAGGCCGCCCGAATGAAATGACAAACTGATTGAGCGTCGCATTGATGATAGGAAGGTACTCGCGATCTATTTGATATTCCCTAACGAGTGTCGGATGTCGCGGATCTGACACATCAAGCATCCGGAATCCAATTTGCCTGTCGGTAGCAATCAAGAAGTTGCCGAAAAGTGTCAATTTGTTTTGGTATCCGACTAAGTAAAATGCGGACATTTGAACGAGCGATGCCGGATTAGATATGTCAAAGATGCGCAATGAATCTTGAAATGAGACGTACGCAATACTAGCGGAAACGGCAACATCAATTCCGCCGTAACCTTGAGCAAATTGCGTTACATTGACAGGGAGATGTGGATCCGAAATGTCTATAACATGCGGGCCGCTTTGTTGGCTTGTGACATAAATAAGGTCACCGGATCTTGCAATCTGCTGCCCGCCGTCTCCTATCGCTAATTCGCCGATTTCCTGCGGAATCGTTGGGTCGGAGAGGTCAACTACGTGAAGACCACTCAAATCATCAACAATATAGGCAAGATTGCCGTCAATCATCACATCATTGACGCCCCCTGGTGTGTAAAAGTTTGCTGATTTTAGGGGATGGCTTGGGTCTGAAACATCAATCACATGCATACCACTTTTCCCTTGACCAACAATCGCGAGAGCGTCGTTCGATACCACGCTGTTGAGTTCATTGTTCGGTTCGAAAAATCCAAGAGTCGAAAGTTGCATTGAAGTTGAAGTCCCAAAAATCTCAAGACCGATGTCATTGGTGCCTGAGCTTTCGGCTAACAAAAACGCCATCGTGTCAGCAATGGCAACATCGCTCGCTTCTCGAATGTCATCATTTTGGGCTTGAATTTGAGGAGCGAAAGGGTTACTGATATTTACTCTAACCATGCCCCCGCGGTTTACAGCCGCATACAGTTGATCTCCCAAAACCGCAACGCGTTTTACGCAACCATCTATTGCACAAAAACCAGTCTCGAATGGCGAGCTTGGATCACTCACATCAATGATTCGAATTCCACCACTCCAACAATCAGAGACACAAGCATAGTGGTCATATAACGCAACATCTTGTTCCGATCCCTGTCCGTCAATGAAACTCAGTTCGATTGGATTGGTCGGGTTGCTTACATCTAAGACTCGGAATCCATTCCATTCAGCGAGATATGCGTAGGGCAAGGCAATTGTGACGCCGTTAGTTGTTGCCGCCTGCCCAACAAAGTGGCCCACCTCCAGGGAACGAAGATTTGAAATATCCACAATCCTCAAGCCTTGGAAACCAAGAGGCTAAATATGCAAAACTACCAACGATCTTCACGTCAACGATGTTTCCAAGATCATAAGAGAGCAATCCAACTTCATGTGGAGCGGTTGGATTTGATACATCAATCAACCGCAGCGTTCTAGGTTCAACGAGGCACGCGAGATTTCCTGTTAAAGCGACGTCATTTGCATTATTGCCGTTTTCAAAGTATCCAATTTCATCAGGTTTTGACGGATCTGAAACATTAAGTATTCGCAATCCAGTCATGCCGGAGGCGATAAATGCAAGAGTATCAGAAACGGCCATCCCCGACGGCTGGTCCCAATAATATGAGAGTTCTGCAAGCTTCCGCACATTCAAACTATCCTGACCCCAAACGAGAACAGGAATTGCGAGCAATACAAAGATGAATTTCTGCATGAATTGAACCCTCGATTTACTTCAGCAATACCGCTTTTTGCGTCGCGGTAAAGGCTGAAGTTTCAAGTCTGACGAAATAAATTCCCGTTGACAAGTTGTTGCCGTTAAACTGCATCTGATGCGAACCCGCCGCGAGCTTGCCGTTGTATAACGTGTTCGTCATTCGGCCCAACACATCATAGACCACCAACCGTCCCGTGACTTCGCGCGGCAAATCAAACGCGATGTTCGCCGTGTTGTTGAACGGGTTGGGGTAGATGGGGTGAAGGGAGAAGGTGGTCACTATTGGATTCGTGTTGTCAGGAGTGCTTAAGGCTGCTGAGATGTCGTAGATGGAGAAATAATCGTCATCAGCGACATAGAGAGTCGTGCCAACCGGAAGAACACGAGTAGCATAGCCTGGGGTATCATATCTTCCCGTCACAAAGGGTGCTGTTGGATTAGAAATGTCGACCACAAAGATGCCGTTGTCCATACCAGCCACAAAAGCATATTGTCCGACAATCTTTACGTCGGATGCCCAGTATAAGTCTTCAAGTGCGAAAACTTCCACTGGGTTTGTTGGATCGAGACGTCAAACACCTTTAGACCCTGATTGTATGCCGCAACAAATGCAAAGTCGTTGGACACCGCAACGGCTCGCGCCCAATATAGATCAGTATTGCTACCCACTATGAACGGTTCTTGCGGATTCGAAATGTCGATAACGTGAAAGCCCTCTGTGTTATTCGCACTGTAAGCGTAGCCGCCGGAAACAGCAATATTGAAAAAATGCCTGAGTTCGGTCAATGAACCAATTTGCAATGGGGCAGTGGGATCGGAAATATCTATGATGTACATTCCGAACTGTTGGGCAACGAAGGCAAGAGAGTCTGCAAGCGTCACGCTGAATGTCAACCCAGGTAACTCGACAAAGCCTACTTGTTCAAGTTCCGTCTCGTTCAATATCGCGTAGATGCGTAAGCCTTCACTATAATCCACAACGTAGGCATAGTCGTCACGAATCTCAAGCTGTACAGGGCGAGTTGAGGTCGAATCACTGTTCGCAATTTGCGGGGCGACAGGATTGGACACGTCCAAGACAACGATGCCTGCATCGGCGGCAGCTACGAAAATGTGTTGATTTCGAAAGGCAGGGACGCATAACCTCTTGACGCTCAAAGCGAGCGATCTCGTGTGGATCTTCCATGTCGGAAACATCCAGCACGCAAACTCCGGTTTGCAACTACGATTGCGATGCTGTCCCTAACTGAGACATCGGACACTCCTAAATTTGTCTGATAGAGTCCAATGAGCACAGGCTGAGTTGGATCAGAAAAATCGACAATTTTAAATCTTCCATCTGCAAGAAACGCGAACGTGCCTGCAACAGAAATGTTTAGCCCATATCCTGCATTGGGTTCATGATAATATCCGACTTCTTCCGGATGAGTTACGTTAGTAACGTCAATGATCCGAATTCCACTAGCGCATGACACAAGCGCCAGATTATTTGACAATGAAACGTCTGTTGTCCAATCGGGTGAATCGAACGTGCCTGCCGCTATTGGTGCCATCGGGTTTGCAACGTAAGCAATAGTCAAACCTCCGCCGGTTGTAAAGTAGGCATAGTCGCCTGATACTTCAACCGAATTGCAGTTTGTTGTTTGATTCAGATGGCCAAGCTCAATAGGATTAGTCGGATTGGAGATATCGATGATATACAAACCAGCTACGAAATCAGCGACGTATGCGTAATTTCCCGCTACTGCAACGTCTTGAACGAAGTCAATGTTTGTGAAGGCCCCAAGTTCCGTTGGATTTAGTTGGATCTGAAACGTCAACAATCCGTAACCCATCGGAATTGCAAGCCACATATGCAACGTTGTCCTCAACTACAACTCTGGTGACATAGCCACAATCATAAACCGCAACTTCATTGATTACTGTTGGATCTGAAATGTCCACGATTCTGAGGGCCCGATTGTCTGGTACAGATGTATGCAAACTATCTTTAACAGTC
>JADKHW010000029.1 GCA_016721565.1 bacterium
ATCTTTCTGCGTCAACAGCGAAGGCGCCGATATCGAACATGAATGTGTCGGATGTTGCGCCGACAAGAACGGAATATGGACCATCAGAAGTTGAAGCGCGCCAAACCTGATAGGTCGCATCTTCGACTGGCCGCCAATCGAGTCGCGCATCATCGCCGACGACAGATACAATTAATCCTTGCGGTGTCGGAACTGAGCCTCTGAACCAATTGGCGTAGGCGTCGCCGACATCGTTGCGCGTATCCACCCAGCCGTAATAGAAACCGCCGTCGTGACGGAATGTTGCGCCGTTATAATCCCCAAGGAAATTCGTCACGGTCGGATCAGACATCACCGTTGTTAGCGAAAAACTCGGTGCGTAAGTTTGTCCGCCATCCGTTGAAACCGTTGCATACGGGCGATAGAGACAACCGGAGGGATCATCACGACGATCCAACCAACCGATTCCCAAGTCACCCGTCTCAGGATGCACTGCAAGCCACTGCCACCATTGCCACGTCCCTGCAGGGCCATCATCCACGCGAACAGGAGCGCTCCATGTTACGCCGCCGTCACTTGATGAACTAAGCAAAATATCAGGATCAGACCCGTTATATGTTGCCCAACAAACATATATCGTTCCGTGATGCGGACCGCCAGAGATATCGCATGTGATCATCGGATAAGACGGCGTGCGGAAAGTTCCGCAAGGATTAGGTTGGCCCCACACATCCCAGAAAGGTGCAACAGCAACGTCAGTACCCCACGTGGTTCCACCATCGAGCGATTTGTCCACCATAATCTGCGATGTCCAATAATCCTGGAACACCACATAGACTTCGCCGTTAGGACCAGAAGCGGGGCAGGAAAACTGACAAGCGTCCGAGTCGGACACGCGGGTCGGAGTCGAGTAGCTTGCTCCTCCGTTGCTCGAATGCGAAACGAAAATCGGCGAGCCGCCCGAAGCAAAAAAGCGCGTCCACGAAACATAGTGCGTGTTCACATAGGGTGAAGTTGTGGACAGATCACAGCACGCGTACGGCTTATCTTCAAAGTCCGCGCCCGGTGCATTGATATGCTCGGCAATCGGAGCAGACGTGGACCATGTCAGGCCGCTGTCCGCCGACGTTTGCACATACACACCGCCGTCGTCGGTCGTGCGGTCAAAGCAAATGTAATTTGCGTATAAACGTCCGTTGCGGTCAACTGCCGCGACCGGATCACCAGCCGCTTCAAACACACCTGCCGGACCACGCGTCACGAGCGCGTCATAGAACGTATAACCGCCGTCAATACTGACATAAAATCCGCCTGAAGCATCGCCGTTGCGGTAGTCATTCGAACCGCCCATCACGAGTCGCGGATTCTGAATCCACGCGGCCATCGTAATCTCATTTTGACGGCGTGTCGTGGTATCCTGATTCATCTGCACCGCCGTTCCTGCATCGTCCAACGGAACGAACGCACCGCGCAAATCTTCAACTCGCAAATCTACAACGCTCGAACGCGGGATAAACGGGCGCTCTTTGGCGAATAACAATCCAGTCAATAAAATCATTAGAAAGAACAGTCTCATAACACCTCAAATTGCTTTACGTTGCCATCTACACCCATCAAACTATCACTCACATTCGCAGTCGTCTTTCTCCATCGCTTCAAGCTCTTTTTCCTGCTGATGGGACTCCCAATCAGACGTGTCGCGCAGAATTGTCGCACCGGTGCGTTCGCCGATGACGTCGCGTACTTTTTCTAATAGCCAATGCGGAGTGGAAGCCGAACCTGTGACGCCAATCGTATCACCGTCGCGGAACCACGAGATGTCTAAGTCGTTTTCGTCCACCATCAAATATGCGCGCTCGTTCATGCGCTTGCACACGCCGTATAGCGCCTTCGTGTTTGAACTCTTCGTGCCGCCGACCATCAAGATAACGTCAACTTGTGTGGCAAACTGTTCCAAGTCGCCGTCACGTCCAACCACGAAGCGGCACAGCGTGTTCTCGACTTGCACCTCAACGTCGTTTGCATATTCCTTAATCCAGCCGATACGCTCTTCAAACCACTCTTTGGAAACCGTAGTTTGCGCAAGGATGAAGACTTTCTTGTTCGGATCAAGCTGCTTGCAATCTTCGCGCTCATAAACCACAAAAGCTTTGTTGTCACAGTGGCCCTTGATTCCGATGGTCTCGGGGTGGTACGGTTTGCCAATAATCACAACCTGCTCGCCGACTTCGTAGTGCTTGCGCGCGATATTCTGAGACCGCGTCACTACCGGGCAAGTGCCGTCAATCAACTCAACGCCAAGCTCTTTGGCTTTCGCGTATGTTTCGGGCGGCTCACCGTGGGCGCGAATCAAAACTTTTTGTGGGCGGCTCTCAGTGGCCATACCGCCGTGATCAATTGAAGACAAACCGCTCTTTTCCAAACGCGCGATTTCAACTTCATTATGAATGATATCGCCAAGCGAAACCAACGGTAAACCCGTGTCGCTCATGACCTTTTCAGCCATCTTCACAACGCGACGCACACCCCCACAAAAACCTGCGCGCGGATCAACGAGAACTTTCATGCTCATTCTGTTCTCCCGAAGTCTTGTTGCAGGCGGATCGGCATGGGTCCAGCGTTAATTCGGCTTTCATCATGCCACTAATAGCTTCCGAAATGTGACGCGGTGACAGGCCCGCAAGTTCAAGCAATTGCGACCGCGTGCCGTGTTCAACGAAACTATCGGGCAAATGCAGGGCGTGGAACAGGTGATCGTGACCATTAGATTTCAGGAACATCGCCACCTGTGAACCCAAACCGCCAAAGCCAGTGCCTTCTTCGAGCGTGAGCACGGCTTCATGCGTATCGAGCAATTGTGACAATAGCGCTTCGTCAATCGGTTTCACAAAACGCGCATTGACGAGTGTAACATTGTATTCTTCAGCTGCAATCACTTTGCGGGCGGCTTCCACCATCGTTCCGGTGGCTAATACGCAAACTTTCTTACCATCGCGTATGGTTTCCCAGCTTCCGACCTTGATCAAGGCAGGAGTTTCATCCCAGTTGATATGGTCTGGAGCTTTGTCACGCGGATAGCGAATCCCAAACGGGCCGTCGGCCCAATTGAGACCGGTGTAAATCAAGTTGCGTAATTCCTGGCCGTCACGGGGAGCGGAGACAACCATGCCGGGAATTGTGGAAAGATAACCGAGATCATAACAACCGTGATGTGTGGGTCCGTCTTCGCCAACCAATCCGCCTCGATCCATGCAGAACAAGACCGGCAAATGCTGAATGCCGCAATCATGCATGATGTGATCATAGGCTCGCTGTAAGAATGTCGAGTAGATGGCCGCAACTGGCTTCAATCCTTCAGCAGCAAGCCCTGCGGCAAAAGTCACCGCATGACCTTCGGCAATACCCACATCGAAGAATTGCTCGGGGCACTCTTGGGAGAACTCAACTAAGCCGGTGCCTTCTTTCATGGCCGCAGTAATTACACACACGCGTTTATCGCGCTTAGCCTCTTGAATCATCGCTTTGCCGAATATATTCATGTAGGCTTCAGTCTCTGGCTCAGTCTTGGCTTCGGACTTCGGTTCAACCTTTGGCAGGAGCTTTCACTGCATGCCACGTCACCGAATCCGCTTCCGCTACGTCATAACCTTTGCCTTTACGGGTCAGGAAATGCACGAGCACGGGGTGTTTGTGACGACTCTTTATGTTTTTCAGAATTTCGACAGATTCTTTAATGTCGTGCCCATCGAACGGCCCGAAATATTGGAAGCCAAATTCTTCAAACAACATGCCCGGCGACACGAGGCCCTTGAGCGAGGCTTCAAAGCGACCTGCAAAACTGCGCATAGTCTCTTTACCGACAGGCGACTTGCCCATCAGATCCCACATCTCGTCTTTGATCTTCGAGAGTAGTGGATTGGTTTCCATCTTGGCCAAGAATTTCGGCACGGCACCTACGTTCGGCGAAATCGACATACGGTTATCGTTTAGGATAATCGTAATGTCGCGACCCGAGTGACCGGCATTGTTGAGTGCTTCAAAAGCCAATCCGCCCGTCATCCCACCATCGCCAATAACGGCGACGACACTATGCTTTTCGCCTTTCATGTCACGCGCTACGGCCATTCCGTAAGCGGCAGACAACGACGTTGACGCATGGCCCGCGCCGAACACATCGTACTCGCTCTCGTTGCGCTTCAAGAACCCCGATAAGCCACCCATGCGGCGAATCGTACCAAGCTTGTCACGGCGGCCCGTAAGGATTTTGTGAATATAGCCCTGATGCCCGACGTCCCACACGATGCGGTCTTCCGGTGTGTTGTAAACGTAGTGCAGGGCTGCGGACAATTCAACAACGCCGAGTGAAGCGGCCAAGTGACCACCGACGGCATTGATCGTGTCCCACAAATAGCGGCGCAGTTCAGAACAGACGATTTCGAGTTCGTCCACACTCAGTTTGCGCAATTCTTCAGGCGAATCCACGCGCGCGAGCAACGGATAGAGTTCCGCATTGAAAGTACTCAAGAGCTTGCTCCTGCTGGTTCACGCATCCCGGGCGGCGGCAATGCAGAACCCTGTGATTCCGTTGGGGGCTTCGCATTGGGATTGCCCCACTTGCCTTTAAGCTGTAAGCTCACCCACGAGAGGAAGATAGTTTCGAGAATCAAGTAGCCAAATGCTTCAGTCGGAATTCCGGGGGACGATCCTGCGCCGTAGCTATGTAAGCCACTAAGATAGAAATTCACGCCGTAATAGGTCATCACCACAACCGGGAAGGCAGCAACCGACGCGAATGCGAGGCTTTTCCAATTCAGCCAACCCGCGCTACGACCGTGCAAGAAAGCGATATACACAAACCATGTGATAAGCGCCCACGTCTCTTTCGGATCCCAGCCCCAGAAACGGCCCCAGCTCGAATCGGCCCACACCGCACCGAGCAAAATTCCAAAAATCAAAATTACGCAAGCAACTTGCATGACGTGCAGATTGGCTGCGGCCATACGAGACAGCGTCGGACTAATCTGCCCTTTAGACTTAACTGCCCCAATCAGCACAATGTGTCCGATCACCATTGTAAGTGCAAGGCATCCGTAGCTGGTGAGAATAGTGATGACGTGGTAAACCAACCAATAGCTTTGCAAAGCTGGAACAAGGGGATTAATGCCGCGATCCAGATTCGCATAGTGTGCCAGCCACAAGACAATTCCACCCATCAGCGATCCCGCAAGGCCGAAGATACGATCGCGTTTCACAAGTTCATAGATCAGTGCAATGATGACAAGCGACCAGCCAATCGCGGTCAGCGACTCATACATGTTTGACCATGGCGCACGTCCACCGATCATCCAGCGCATGATCATGCCGGTTGAATAAAACCCCAGACCGCAAATCATACCAATTAATGCCGACGCGCGTAATTTGGCGTAGCGCGTCGAGTAGCTCACCGCAAACAAAACCGCTGCCGTTAGGAGTAAAATGCGCGCCCAGAAAAACGGCGACAAACGATTGAACGTGCCTTCCAGACTTGCTGTGGATTCAATTTCAGGTTGATCCGCCAGTAGCTTGTTCTGCGTCGAGACAAACAAATCGGCTGACGTGTTGAACATGTCAGGGCGATTGTCCAATACCGAGTGATACATACCAGCCCAGGCGAGTCCAAGCGATGACATCTCTTCACTGACGCCGACGGCATTCATCGAGTCGCGCTCAATTTTAGAGAGCAGATCAGGCATTGTTGCCCATTCTGTGGTCTTTGCGTCGCCATCGCGCGGCGGCACAAATGACGGCACCTCGTGCTGGAACACCATTGCAAGAGTATTCAACTTATGCAGAATATCATTGGCTTTGGTCTGCGTGAACGCAAGCTTTTCACCGGCCTTCTGTGCTTCCTGTGCTTCCATCACGATCTGCATCAAGCGCGGCTTGGAGTGCAATTCTTGAATAGAGAAGCGGCTGCCTGGCTGATCTTGTAATTCAAGTTCCTTGCGCAGGTCGCCTTTCGGCAAATAGACGAGCGGCATATCGGCCCAGCGTTCGCCGTCGGACATCCAGCGAAAATAGGTTTCGACCGGGCTTTGGCCTTCATATGTGTCTTTGCCGACTACATCCGTGACGAGTTCGCGCGCAAAAGTATCGAGCGGTTTCAAGCGTCCGCCATCTTGTACGACGATCTGTCCGGCGAGGTTCCAATTGAAGTCCTCTGCTTGTGCCACCGAAAGGATGGACAGCACGGCTAGGAGGATCACAAAATACTTCTTCATGCGGGGGCTCCCTCTTTGGTTTTGGGAGAATTAGCCATAAGTTCCTCGGTCATCTCCGTGTTTTCAGGCAAAGGCATTGCAGGACCGCGCGGCGCCGGCGGGAATTTTTGTTTCAGCCACGGCTTTATGAAGATAATGCACGCCATAGAGAGCACGAGCAAAATGCCGCCAGCATACATGTACGGAATACCTGGGTCATAGGAGACGCCGAGCACAGTGGCTTGTCGTCCGTCGGGCAAATCAATCCATGAAGCTTGACTAATCTTGTAGCCCTTGTACGCGAGCGGATGATTCAGAATCACGTCCCACTCGACGGTCTCGGGATTACCGGGATCATCTACAATCACATGCGACTTAAACAGTGATGTCATTCCGGTGCCGGGATACATCACCTGTTCAAAAGCGACACAGTGCACACCAAAGGGCAATTGTCGCTCTTCTCCGATCTTGGTTTCCCAATTCTCAAAATCGAGCTGTTCGAGACCGAATCGGTTCTCCGTGTCGCCCTCAAGAATCACCATCTGCCCTTGCATACCGAAGCGGTTGGTAATCATCGAGGCCGCCATGATCAGCAGCAGCGCGACGTGCGTTAACAGCCACGGATATTGGTGCGGATAGTACGGCGCGCGGCGTAGCGTGCAACCGATCAGGTTCAATGCAAGCGTGATGGTCATCAAATCAAACCACCACGTGCGGTACACGAGAATTCTCGCCGCACCGTTGGAATAGACCGTTTCAATCCACGTGCCGTAGCCCATCGCGATGCCGAAAATCATCAGCAAGACGATGGTCAACTTCACTGAGGAGAAGAACAGCCAAATCCGATCAAGAATGTTTGTCAAGTCTCTCTTCCTTGCCTTTGTTTGCAATCCTCGAACATCATGTTCATCGTTTACTCCACTATATTCATCATTCTGTCATTACTCGTTCATTACTGAACAATGACGACTTCTTTCAAACCGTCAACTTTCTCAAGCATGGTGCGGCGGACTCCACCCTCCATAGCCGAAAGCGAACCGCCGCAGCCTTCACAACCGCCGCCCATCGAAATGGTGGCGATACCGTCTTTCAACGAAACCAGTTGTCCGTCTCCGCCCTCGGCTTGAAAGATTGGCCGGAACATATCCAGCAGTTTGTTCACCTTCTGCGACAATTCCAAATCGAGATCGGTGGTCGTTTCAATCGTGCTCATCAGATTCTCCGTTATTCCAAACTTAGGCAATATTCTTTAATATTCGCGTCAGCACAACCTGTCCAGCGGTACGCTGGTTAGTCGTAAAGTTCAATCTTCACATCTTTGCGGTCGTACCCCATCTCGGTCAGATGGTGGCGTGCATCGTCAAGCATCGCCCGCCAGCCACAAAGAAAGAACGTGCAAGGGCGTTTGTCAGCAAAGAACTTTGTGTAATGTACATGCACATGACCTTGCGGGCCGTGCCAATCCTGCTGCCGCGACAAGACAGGGTAAAAATGCAGGCCGTGATCATGGCGCATCTTCTCAAAATCTTCGCGGTAGAGAATATCCGATTCGTAGCGGTTTCCGAAGAACAGACTCACAGGAGCCTTGATTGTCCCGCGAGCGTAACCGTCCATAAGCATCGAGCGAAACGGCGCAATCCCGACGCCCGTCGAGATGAAACACGTTTCCTTTTCGACGACGTCTGGCAGCACAAACCGACCAATCGCATCCGAGCCCTTCAGAATCGAGCCGACCTTAACATCTTCAAACAAATAGCGCGTGGCCAAACCATCGGGTACGCGGCCCACACACAGTTGAAAAGAGTTGCCGCTGTCGGGAGCCGATGCTATCGAATAGCTGCGCCGCGTGACTTTCGCGTTGATCGGAAAATCAATCTGAATAAACTGCCCAGCCTGAAAATTATAGGCTTCGCGGCCCGGCACGCGCAAATCAAAGAGTTTGACGGTCGGCGTCGCATCAACTATCCGCGTCACTTCCACGTCAAAGAACAAATACTTTGGCCCCTTCCGAGGCTCCACTTGAATGTTTTCGACTAAACTGCTCAATGTTCTCTGGGTTCTGATTTTCCCCGATCCTCTGTGGGACTAAGGGGGTCAAACTGTCAAATCGTATCTATCGAAACTTTTGTCTTATCATTCACGACGTTGCCCGTATTCACGGTATTCGCGCGCTCGAATAAGATCAACTGCACTTCTTCTTCCGAAACGGGACAATGCTCGACGCCGTGCGGAATCAAAATCATCTCGCCCTCATTCACCGTCACATCGCCGTCGCGAAGCATCATCAGAAGCGAGCCTTTCACCACCATGAAAAGTTCGTCTTCTTCATCGTGATGATGCCACACAAACTCACCTTTGAGCTTAACAAACTTTACCGCACATTCGTTTACCATCGCCGCGATGCGCGGGTGCTCATAATCATGAATTTGCGCAAAAACGGAAGCGATATCGATCTTGTGCGGCATTTCGATTATTTCAAATACAGAAATTTCGTTGTCAGCGAACTGTTTCCAGTATCGAGGTTCAAGAAGTAAACCCCGCCTGCTAGCTCATGCGGCTCCCAGGATACAGCATGTGTCCCCGGAGCGGCCTCGCTTTCGTCAATTACTGCGACCTCGCGACCTAACAAGTCAAATGCGGCTAAACGAACAGTTTGTTGCCTCGACAAGGTGAACTCAATTGTAACCGAAGCATTGAACGGATTGGGGTACAAGGATAGCGCAACTTCGCCTGCAATTTCCGGGCGCGACATCGCTTCGCTTGTCACTTCCACAGAAACTTCATTTGAAAATGGTGATGGATACCCATCGGCATTGGACCGAGCCAGCGACAATCGCACGATTTCTCCTGCAGGCACGGGACCGTAGTCATATTCTCGTTCACTGCCGATATCTATCACATCATCCCAATAGGCATCACTGAGATTTCTTTTGGCGATGAAAAAGTGACCACCAGTAGGAAGCTCAATTGATTCCGGAATTGCGACATGCGCATAGCCGTTGTCAAGATTGGTCACTACCGGAACCGATGGCGCGAGCGGTGCACGCAGCATCGTCAGCATTCCCGCCATCGCGCACATTGCGTTGCGACGCGTATAGGTCGGAATCAACTCATCCACAACATCTGTCGTGTTATGTTGATACGCGACGTCTTCGTTTCTTTCAATGAACCGCACCGCAGGGTAACCTACTCCTGAAAAACTCAAATGATCACTACCGCGTCCCGGCCTGTCGGAAGCGGCATTGATGACCATTTCAAAATCGTCAACGTAAGCTTCACCAACCCATTTCAAATAGCGCTGCAAACGTCTGGACGGACTGGCCGAACTCCCTTGCGGATTGGTGCCCTCGGCATAAAGCCTGAGTGACATCGAATCAATGGCTCCGCCCGGCGCACGCACGCGGCCATTGATATCCATCGCAATCATGCCGTCAACGCGTGCGTTCTGGTTGTCAAGGAAGTTTGCGTAAGCCGCGCTTCCGTAAAGCCCCTGCTCTTCACCCGTAAACCAGATGATTTCGAGATTGTGGTCGAAGTCAGCCGTTGAAAAGAGTCGCACCATCTCCAAAAATCCTGCGCACGATGAAGCATTGTCATTCGCACCCGGTGCAAATCCAGTATTGTCGTTGCCGTTAGCGTTGCGCGAATCAATGTGTCCGCCAATGATGTATCTTCCCGGCTGTGCAGATTCACCCAACTTACGCGCGATCAAATCATGCCGCGTCTGGTTGACGGTCCACGGAAACCACTCGACTTCAATTAATTCCTCGGCATCATACGCTTCAACTTTGCTCTCCACCCAACGGAGTGCAGCACCAATGCCAACCGTCTGCGAAGTCGTATCGCTGTAAGTATGCCGCGTATGAAACCCCTGCAATCGCGTCACATAAGAAAGAATCGAATCCGCATTTATCTGCTCCACCACGGCCTGCACGTCAGGATGAGCGGGGTAGGGAGCAGGTTGGGCATTCAGCCCGGCAACATGGCAAAGCAATACAAAGAGAACGAAATATCCGCTCTTTTTAAGCACTCGCCACAAACCGAACCTTCCCACTCGGTCGCATTGAAACGTCATAAAGTTCCGCTTCTCGCAAGAGTGCCGGAATCAGCTCATCTTCGGGCAGAGTGGCAACAACCTTGCCATCCTTCATCAGCAAGCCTTTGCCTTTTCCGCCTACTACGGCCAGATCGGCTTCGCGTGCTTCGCCGGGGCCATTCACAACGCAACCCATGACTGCAATATGCAAGGGCTTGTCAATTTTGGACACAGCTTTTTCAACTCGTGCACACAAATCAAGCAAATCAACTTCGCATCGTCCGCACGACGGACAGGCCACAAGATTGACGCCCTTGGTGCGCAAACCGAGCGCTTTTAAAATCTCCCACGCAACCTTGACCTCTTCAACCGGATCAGCCGTGAGGGATACGCGCATGGTCTCACCGATACCGTTCTGTAGCAGATATCCTATTCCCAGCGCAGACTTAATCGAACCTGTGAACAGTGGCCCGGCTTCGGTCACACCGAGGTGCAACGGATAATCACTGCGTTCACGGAATAGCGTGTAAGCCTCGATCATGCGCGGCACATTGGAAGCCTTCAATGACACAACTGTATTCGTGAAACCCTCATCTTCCAGCCACTGCGTATGCCGAATCGCCGACTCCACCATCCCCATCGGGGTCGGCCCTTCGTACTTATCTATCAAATCTTTTTCCAATGAACCCGAGTTCACACCGACACGCATTGCGATCCCCGCATCAAGCGCGGCCTTAGTCACAACCTTTGCGCGCCCTTCACCGCCAAGATTGCCGGGATTAATACGAATCTTATCTACACCTGCATCTATGGCTTTAAGCGCCAGTTTGTAGTGAAAATGAATATCGGCCACGAGCGGCACGCGCATATTCTTCTTGATCTCGTGCAGCGCCGCCGCCGCCTCATCATCAGGGACGGCCACGCGAATGATTTCACAACCCGCTTCTTCAAGGCGATGAATCTGCTCGAGTGTAGCCTTAGCGTCGCGTGTGTCTGTTAAGGTCATGGATTGAATCGCAACAGGATGATCGCCGCCGATAGTCACTGATCCGATCTTGCACTCGCGCACCCGTTTGTGCCGGAACGACTGCGGCGCAAATTCCCCCATGACCGGTAGGCCAAAAATCGCAGCCGGTTTGTCCGTGCACTTACCCTTAAGTGGCAGCTCAATCATGCCCATTTTGCTAATATGACCAATTTTATCAAATTTGACAATCCTTTAATCAGCTAATATACACTCCCTGACCGGAAATGTCAATTTATGCTCCCCGCTCGACTCCTTATTTTGTGCGTTTTCAGCGACTCATTGATTATCCCAACGGGTTTTCGTAAACTACGAGTAATCATAACTTAGGAGCAACTGTGCAAGTAGTCTGGTTAGGTTTGATACTAATCGGTGTAATCACCGCCGCCTTCACTGGCAAGATGGCCGATGTGACCAAGGCCACGGTGGATGCCGCCAAGATGTCCGTGGAACTCTGCATTGGTCTCATCGGGATCATGGCTTTGTGGTTGGGTTTTATGAGGTTAGCTGAAAAAGCCGGCTTGGTTCAGGCACTTGCCCGCTTGCTGAAGCCGTTGATGCGCCGTCTTTTCCCAGACGTGCCTCCCGACCACCCGGCTATGGGTTCGATGCTCTCTAATATCGCGGCTAACATGTTAGGTCTTGGCAACTCTGCCACGGCGCTTGGTTTGAAGGCCATGCAGGACTTGAAAAGCCTGAGTAAAATTGGAGATACAGCCACAAACGCGATGGCCACGTTTCTGGCCATGAATTCGGCTTCAATCACGCTTATTCCGGCCACGGTGATCGCCATGCGTTCGGCGGCAGGCTCGACAAATCCCACTGGAATTATCGGGCCGACGTTGCTCGCGACGATTATCTCGATGGCGGTGAGCCTTATTGCGGTGAAGCTGCTTGAAAAGTGGCGCATCTACAAGCAGCCGAGTGAGGAGACTACCGAATGAAAGACGCGCTATTTGGATTCATGCAGGCCGCCTCCGATTGGGCCGTGCCGATGCTGTTCCTGATTATTGCAGGTGCGGCGATGATCAAGAAAGTGAAAGTCTATGAAGAGTTTATCGAAGGTGCCAAAGAGGGTTTCAATGTAGGTGTCAGGATCATTCCCTATGTCGTAGCAATTCTTTGCGCGATTGCAATCTTCAGAGCTTCCGGTGCGCTTGACGCGGTAGTTACGGCACTAAGCCCAGTACTTGCACCACTGAGTATTCCACCCGAAATTCTCCCAATGGCAATCGTCCGCCCGTTGTCAGGCTCGGGCGCGATGGGTGTACTTTCCGAAGGCCTGAAAACTTACGGACCCGATTCACTTATTGGCAACATGATGTCTGTATTGATGGGTTCCACGGAAACGACGTTCTACGTACTTGCAGTTTATTTTGGATCTGTCGCGGTACGCAAAACCCGCCATACTCTCGCCGCCTGTTTGATCGGGGACGTCACTGGAATTCTTGCGGCCATCTATCTCAGCAATTTCTTTTACAACTAACCATAAGATTCGAGCGACCCATGATTCGCATACTGTGGATACTTCTGCCGGTCCTCTTAGCACATGCTTCCGAAACTCCGATATCCGAATGGAAAACGACTCCGGTTGTACCAATCCCTCCGGTTGTCTTTGGCGACTCCGCTGTGAAAACAGCAGATCTGCTCGATCAAGTGAAGATTGAATGGGACGCTGTTAATCTGTTTGATTTAGATCTTAAACCAACTCGTAGCGGCACGCTTTCATTTGACCTCAAATCCGAACACGGCTACGGTTTAGGTGCAAGTTCACTCACGAGTGACGGTTACACGAAAGCCACGCTCGAAGTGACCGGCACTCGGCCGCTGATTATCTATGCCAACGGCAAAGAACTTGCAAAGGCCGCAACGGCTGACAGTGGAAAGTACATGGCCAAGAGCGAGATCACACTTGACCGCACGCGCTTCGACATTCTGATTGCAACGGTTTCACAAATGTCCGACAGCGGTGACTGGAATTTCTCAGCCGTTGTCAAACAAGACTCGAGCTCCAAGCGCACGATAGCAACCGGCGCGTCACAGCTCGAACGTCCGGCCAGTTTCAGCTATGATGCAAAGCTCGAAGACTACGGCGCACTGGTGCTCTCGCCCGACGGAAAACTGCTGGTATTGAAGCGAACTATTCGTGAAGGAGATGAATACAAAGCCAAATCATGGTACGAAATATGGGATCTTGATCAAGCGAAACTTTATCACTCGTTTTCGCAGGATGGTGTTTCCGGATTTGAGTTCTCACAAGACGAGAAATGGCTCTATTACAAATTAAGCACGGACGAAGGCATCGAAGTTTGGAAGTTTTCACCCGTAACTCGCGTGGCTTCGCGGTTAATGCATGCCGCGAAAGATCTCGAATCCTTCAAAGCCCTGCCCGATGGCACAACGATTGTTTACTCAGTCTCCAAAGAGAAACCTGAGAACAAAACAGGCTACGATCTCTTCAGAGAACTGAATGACCGACCCACCGGATACAATAGCCGCCGCGAGCTGTTTGTTGCCGACACGAAAGCAGGATTGACGCGCCAACTCACCAAAGCAGGCGAGTTCGAAATCGAGAAGTGGTCCGTTTCTCCGTCGGGGAAACAGGTTTTAGTTGTGCGGAATATCCCCAAGAATGACCGGCCGTACATGACGCAGGAATTCTGGACATGTGATATAGTGACAGGAGCAACCAAGCAGATTCTCGCACGCAACTTGCTCGAATATCCGCAGAATATCACTTGGATTGACGAGAATTTTATCGCCTATAGTGCAGGTTCACACGACGCCTCTCCCGAAGATACGGTGTATCACAATGTCAACCAGATCTGTCTTTACACGCTAAACCTGAAGACAGGAGAGAACAAGAACCTCACTGCGGGGCAAGATTTTTCCATCAATGACGAGGGCGGACAGAAGCGGATTCTCTATAGTCCGCGCGACAAATTTCTGTATGCTCATGTAACCTATCGCGGCGAGCAGCATTTTGCCAAGATTTCATTGGACGGGAAGAACATCACCTACCGCCCGCTTCCAAGCAATTTCGCATTCACAGATAGCCCCGCGTTTGCCTCGAATGGCACCCGTGTCGCGTATTTGGCTTCGGACTTCAATTCGCCCAAAGCTGTCTATGCGAACTCTTTTGCTTCACCCGGCGAACGCAAGCTCATCGATACCAACAGCAATGTAGTAGCCGACTGGGAACTTGGCACGATGGAGCGATGGAATTTCACCAATCGGTTGGGAGTTGACATCGATGGCTGGCTGTACAAGCCCGCAGATTTCACTCCCGACAAAAAGTGGCCGCTAATTGTCTATTACTACGCAGGTGTCTCACCACGAGATGAACGCTTCAGTATCCAGAATCAAATGTGGATGGCTAACGGCTACGTTGTTTATGTTCTGAACACCGTCGGATGCGTCGGACGTGGTCAGGCATTTGCAGATTATCACGCGGGCGATTGGGGCACGGAAGCTACGCAAGACATCATAGAGGGAACAGAGAAGATCCTTGCGGCGCACCCTTATCTTGACCGCGAACGGATGGGCTGTTACGGCGGCAGCTACGGTGGTTTCATCACGCTTGACCTGCTCACCAAGACCGACATGTTCAAGGTTGCGATCGACATGTACGGCATCTCGAATATTACGAACTATTTCGGAGCGGGAACGTGGGGCTACTGGTACAGTGATCTGGCGTCACCCGGGCAATTCCCGTGGAGCGACAAAGATGTTTACGTCGATAAGTCGCCAATTTACAGTGCTGATAAAATTAAAACCCCGCTTTTGATTTTACACGGCGGCATCGACAACAACGTACCGTGGCTAGAGTCAGATCAGATGTTCGTCGCGCTGAAATTGCTGGGGCAGGACGTCGTTTATGCGCGTTTCCAAAACGAGACGCACAACATCAACACAAAGTACAGCAACCTGCTTCTCCACCGTCAGATGATGCTCGAATGGTTTGACAAGTACCTGAAAGATCAGCCCGAAGCCTGGGATGCCCGAATGAAGAAATCCGAGTAGCGCCGCCCCGCAATTCTGCTGGTGCACGGTCACAGAACCGCCTCAACCGCTGTGGACAAAACGAGGCATTGTAGCTAAGCCAGCAGTAAACCGCCTCGCCGAACCGAACAAAATGTTGTTTTTGCTTAAGAAAGCGGCAGAATCCGGAAGGAGCCTGCCGCTTTCTCGGCTCAAAAAATGTTAAATGAGTTGTTGTCGGACTTGCAAGACCCCCCATGTTTCGCTAATTTAACAAGAATTAGCCCAGCCGGAGCCATCCGGCGGATAGCCGCAACCAAAAGGACCTAATTGGAGGAGTCTAAATGGCAAGTAGAACAGGACTGTTTCTTCGCGCCTTCACCTTACTTGCTCTCTCGTGCGTGGCATTCGCCGCACAGGGGAACAGCGGGCCAGTGTTTTCCACGTTCCAAGGCAAAGGAGCCGCACTCGAGATCAGCAAAACTGGCCCTGAGTACACCTCAATCCGCTTTGACGGAAGCACTATGGAACGCAATACGCTTGTCAAGGATTACGAGAACTACGATTTCATCGGCATCGACGGTGAAGCGATCATCACGCAGGACGGCGCCCCCGCCGTGCCGCATGTGTCTCGCTTCTATCAGATCCCGGCAACGGGTGGTGTTGATCTTTTAATCACAAGCTCCGAATATGAACTCGTGGAGAATTACAATCCGCTGCCGTACGTAGAAGAGGGTCACGTTTTCCGCAGTGACAGCAAAGACCCGATGATCTACGGACGCAACGAGTGGTATCCTGCGAACATCGCCGAGATGTCCGAACCGATGATTATGCGCGATTTCCGCGTCGTCACGGTTCGTCTCAATCCGGTGCAGGTCAATCCTGTGACCCATCAGGCTCGAATTTACCACGATATCCAAGTGGAAATCGTCCCGAATGACCTGCCTTCTGTTAACGAGATTACGCGCTATCGCCGTCCAACGGGATCATGGGCACCGATCTACCAGCAACTGATTCCGAATCTTGACGATGCGGCGCTGGATGATGCGACGACTACACCGGGAACGTACATGATCTTCGCACGTACAAACGTGAATGTTGACCCGTGGGTAGATAGCTTGGCCACATGGAAGAAGCGTTCGGGCCACGACGTGGTTGTGCGCCAGCAAGCCACATGGTCAGCTTCACAAATTGTCACAGATATCCGTAACACATGGCAAAACGCTCCCGAAAATAGCCCTGTTGAATTCGTATGTCTGATGGGCGATCCAGAGCAGCAGACTTTCGGTATCCCTACAAATGGCGGCAACGAGTATGACCATACGTACGCATTAGCTACGACGGGTGACGATATTGAAGATATCGGCGTAGGCCGTTTCTGTGCGTCCAGTGCTAGTGACTTTGCCAACATTTTTGGCAAGACGGTCGGCTACGAACGCTCGCCGTACATGACGGATCCGACGTGGTTCAAGAAAGCATTCCTGTATGCTGGTATTAGTATGGAATTGACGTCGAACTATACCACCTTCCAGTGGATCGGTGATATGCTTCAGCGCAATACAAATGTCGACTCAGTCTTCTTGCTGACCCACAATCAGAATCAGGTGAACAACTCCGATATCACTGGCCAGCTCAATCAAGGCCGCGGAATTTTTCTTTGGCGTGGAAGCTGGATCGGTGGTATGGGCAACGAAGTTGCTGGGCAGTGTAACAACGGTCAGCGCACGCCTATTTGCTTGACCGTAACCTGCGCAACTGGTCAGTATGATGGCGGCACTTCCGTTTCAGAATCATGGGTTCTCGCTGGAACGGCGGGTTCGCCAAAGGGAGGTGTAACCGGACTCGGTATGGCTACAGCAGGGACGCACCCGCCGGAAAACCTCTGCGTGACGGGCGGCTTGGGCTACGCGATTGCAGTATCACAAACCGAGCACATCGGCCACTGCGTGAATCAAGCAAAAGCTTGGCTCGTTCCGACCTTTGGCAATGGCTCCGGTTCACAGCAGAACTTTACCCGTTGGTTCAACCTGATGGGCGACCCGGGTCTTTCGATCTGGACGGACACTCCGCAAATTATCGATGTTACGCATACAGGCTCTTTGAACCTCGGCGCACGCTCGATTTCTGTTCATGTTGCGGACCACACTTCCGGTGAGCCGGTTGTTGACGCGCTTGTGACCGCTTGGAAAGGAGCCGAATGCTATATCAAGGGAGTCACGGACGCCAACGGCGACGTTGTTGTACCTATCTCAGTTGAAACGGCCGGCACTCTTCTGTTAACTGTGACCAAGCGCAACGTGAAGCCTTATCTTGCTGACGTAGCTTGTGCGGCGGCTTCTGAAAACGTGGCGTTCTTCTCAATGACGGTTGATGACGACAATGCCAATGGCACGCAGGGTAACGGCGACGGCGTTGCCAACCCCGGCGAAATCGTTGACCTCGGCGTAGTCATGCGCAACGCAGGTACGTCTGTAACGGTTACGGGTATCACGGCCAACTTGACAACGACGAATTCTAAGGCGGCGGTTGTGCAAGGAACATCAACCTACAGCAATCTGGCGCCGGGTGCGCAAGCGATGGGCGCCGCAGCCTTCCGCTTAAACCTCAGCCACGATCTTCAGCACCGGGAAATTGTTCCGCTCCGCTTTGCCGTAACGTCTTCGGGTACTCCGACAACGAGTATGGTAGATATGAGTATAGTGGCGGCTCGTGCAACTTACGTCAGCCATGCCATCTCCGGTGGTGCATTCAATCCGGGTACGACACGCAACCTGACCGTTACAGTTAAGAATAACGGCGCGATTCCATTGACGGGTGTCACGGCGACACTAACCTCTGCCAGTCCGTTTGTTGCGGCAACGGTGTCCAGCGCAACGTTCCCGGATATTGCGGCCAACGCACAAGTAGCTAACACTGCAAGTCCGTTTACTCTGGCTTCAAACAACTTAACCTTCCCTGGCCATCAAGCTCGTATGACGTTGATTGTTACGGGCAACGGCGGCTTTGCGGACACGACGTATTTCAACGTCGCAGTAGGTACAGCCGGCGCGAACGACCCGTGTGGCCCAGATGGTTATGGCTACTATGCCTACGACAACACAGACGCGAGTTACGAACTTCACCCGACCTATGATTGGGTGGACATTAGCGCAGGTCTCGGTACGAATTTGAATCTCTCTGATCCGGGCGAAAAGACCGCAATCACGCAAATTTTCGGCACGGCCCGCCGCTTGCCATTCACGTTCCGTTACTACGGAATTGATTATGACACGTTGACCATCACAGCCTCCGGTACGGTTGCCTTTGGCAACCAAGCTTGGGCCGACCACTTCCGTAACTATCCGGTTCCCGCCCAAACGGCTCCGCGTGCAATGATTGCTCCGTACTGGGACGATCTCAAGACCAATGGCGCGGGCCAAGGCGTCTGGTGGTACAATGATACCGCCAACAATCGCGTGGTTATTCAATGGAAGGCCGGTTGCGGTAGTTCAAGCTTCAATACGAACTTGAATTTCCAAGTTATCTTATTAGGTCAAGACTTGACTCCGACATTTGACGGCAACGGCCGAATTCTGTTCCAGTATAACGATGTGACGATGAATCTCCCGCCTGCATTCGGTCAGGAGATTTCGGGTTCGACCATCGGTATCCACGACGAGTCGCAAACAGTAGGTTTGCAGCTTGCGTACCGCGATCAGCTTTCGCCCGGCTGCGCAAGCCTGGTAGACGGTCGCGCAATCCTGATTACAACTGATGCGCGTAACTTGTTTGGCGCTGTCATTGGTACCGTCAGAGACGCCGAAACCAATCTACCGATGACGGGTGTTCATATGTCCATCGACGGGCATAATTACAACTCAGTCACGGATGTTAACGGTAACTATATTCTCGATCACGTCTTGATTGGCGAATATACGGTTCGCGCGCATAAGGATGGTTTCAACGATTCGTTCACAGCGAACATCTTGGTTGAGTTGGATGATACCGTGAGCACAAGCTTCACATTGCTCCATCCCGAGTTTGATCTGTCCGAGGAAGCTTTGACAATTGCCTATCCGGGACAATCCGCAGCCACGTTCAACATCATTAACGACGGTAACGGCCCCTTGGATTATGACATTCACATGTCATATACGTTAGATGGTCAACCCGTCGAAGATTGGGGTGCCGTCGCTCGTATGGACCTGTCCGGTCAGACCGGTGATTTCCAGATGCTCGGTTGCGAGTTTGCCGGAGACTATTGGTATGTCTCGGGCGCCAGCGGCCCGACGGGAACGAACTGGATCTATCGCTTTGACCGTGATGGACAGTTTGTTCCGCCCGCGATTCCGCAACCGTCGGTTTCCGCCTTTGGATGGTACGACCTCGCATATGACGGTGAGTACCTCTATGGTTCGGAAGATGGCACGGGAACGATTGTCGGTATCGACATGAACGGCACCGTCCACGCAACGATTCCCAGCCCGCTTAATCCGACGCGCGCAATCGCATATGATCCCGCGCTGGATCGTTTCTGGGTTGCCGACTTCACGCAGAATATCTACTCGATCGACCGCGACGGAAACGTGTTCGCGCAAATCGTCAACGAGGGCGCGGACGAACTTGCGATCACTGGTTTGGCTTGGTGGCCGCAAGATCCTGAAGGTTACAAGCTGTATATCTTCAGCCGCGACGGTGCTGGAAACCAGACGAAGGTCACTCGCATGCACCCTGTGACCTATGACCGCGACCAAGTGGGCATACTCGAAGGCGGCGAATTTACCGCAGGCGGATGTGCAATCACTACTGGCGGCCACAATGACATGATGGTCAACTTCGGTGCGATTCTGCAAAACAACACGGGCGACCGTTTGGGCGTTTATCAGATGAAGTTCGATCAAGAGTGGGCGCAGATCACACCGGCGGCGGGTTCCGTCGAAGGTGCGCAGGAACGTGAAATCACCCTGAATGCGGACTTGAGCACTTTCAGGGACGATATTCACCACCTGTCGCTCTCGATCTACAACGACGTACTTGACACAACGATTATCTTACCCGTCACGATTGATATCACAACCGATATCACGGATCGTCCGGGCGAGTTGATCCCGCGCGAATACTCGCTGGCTCAGAACTATCCGAATCCATTCAACCCGAATACCACGATTCAGTACACGCTTAAGGAATCGGGACTCACCACACTGACTGTGTATAACATCGCCGGTCAGAAGGTTGCGCAGTTAGTCAATGGCCGTCAGGAAGCGGGCGCTTATACTGTCAACTTCGACGCGGCTCGCCTGCCGTCCGGCATGTACTTCTATCGTTTGGAAAGCGGCAGCTTCTCGCAGGCAGCTAAGATGATCCTGCTGAAGTAAGCAAATAGACACGTTGGCAACACAGAGCGGGATGCGCCTCACGGCCATCCCGCTTTGATTTTGCCCGGTATTTGCAGGAAATATGATAATTCATTACCTTTGCAGAGTAGTTTATCCCTAAAAACATTATCCCTCATCCCTTCCATTGCGCCTCGCCTACGTCCATAGCCGCGCCTTTCCCTCTGTCGATGCCAACGTCGTGCAGGTCGTACAGATGTGCCGTGCCTTCCGCGCGCTCGGTCACACGGTCACGCTATTCATTCCGCGTCACGCTGATTGCACTACCGAAGAAGCCGCTCACAATCGCGCCCGCGAACTCTTTGGCGATCCGTTGGGCTTCGACGTGGTCTTTGTCCCCGCGCAAGAAGATTTTGGGTCGCATGGAAGTGCTTGGAAGCGTCAGCAGCACGCTCGAAGCACTGAAGAAACATCCGCAGGATCTAATCTACAGCCGCAATCCGTGGTCGGTCGCTTTTCTGACTCGCACAGGTGTTCCGTTTATCTGGGAAGCGCATGAAGAGCACGTCCATAAACGTTCAAAATTTCTCGGCGCAATCCTGCAATGGTTGATCGTGCGCACATCCAAGAAGCCGCAGATGGTGAAAGTGGTGGCGATCTCCGACGCACTTTCTAAAGTGTGGGAAGGCTATGGAGTTCCGCGTGACAAGCTGCTGACAGCGCACGACGGCGTCGATTTGAAACTGTTCGGAACGGTGATGGACAAGAGCGATGCTCGTAAGGTTCTTGGTATTACGAATAATAAGAAAGTTATCGTTTATACTGGTGCCTTAAGAGCGATCGCGGTATTGAGATAATTCTGGAATCTGCACGCCGCATGCCTGATGCCGATTTCTACATTGTCGGCGGAAATCAGAATGAAATAGATTTCTGGAAATCTGAGATTGCGCGCTTCAACCTGTCAAATTCACATCTGACAGGCCGCATACCGCATCAGGAGGTCCCGCGCTGGTTGGCCGCCGCCGATGTTCTTTTGATGATGTGGACATGGCGCGTGCCGACGATTCGAGTTTGTTCTCCGATGAAACTTTTTGAATACATGGCCGCACAACGCCTGATTGTCGGCCCGGCGTTTCCGACAGTATTGGAAGTTTTGGAAGATCGCAAAGACGCAATTCTGTTCGAGCCGGACAATCTCGATGAAATGGAAAAAGCTCTCCGCGAAGGCTTGAGTAAGAGCCAAGAAACGGAACTGCCCGCTCGTGCGTATGAGAAGGTGTCACGCGATTATACATGGGAAGCGCGCTGTCAACTGATTCTCGACAGCTTTCAGCTTTAATTTCAATGGATAAAGAACAAGCAACTTTAATCGAACAACTTCGGCACATCTCCACCGAGCAGTGGATGATGGCTTTCGGCGCACTCTTGGCCGGTTGGGTGCTGAAGAAGATTGCAATTCTTGTCGTCAAACGTTTGATGAAACTCGCGGAGAAATCCGAGAGTGACTTTGACGATATTCTCTTGCTCGCGGTTCGCAAGCCGATAGGATGGATGTGCTTCTTGCTCGGTTTGTGGGCGGCTTTGACGATTCTTCCGCTGCCGACTGAGCCGATTGATCTTGACCGCTTCGCGTTCGCCTTTATGAAGTCGGCGACGATCTTCATCGGTTTTTGGTTAGTCGTGCGATTGGTAAGCGGATTCATCAAATCCGCAGAGGACAAGACCAAGGCAACCAATCCTCAACTTGCCGGAGTTTTGCCGCTGGGTCGCAAGACTATTGTTGTGGTCATGTGGATTCTGGCTGTTCTGATTGCGCTACAAAATCTTGGCTACTCTGTTGCATCACTGCTCGCCGGTATTGGCATTGGTGGCGCCGCGCTCGCGTTTGCGGCCAAAGATACACTCGCAAACTTCTTCGGCAGCTTGGTGATCTTCGTAGACAAACCGTTCACGATCGGCGATTGGGTAAAAGTCGGCGCAATTGAAGGAACAGTCGAAGAAGTCAGCTTGCGTGTGACACGCGTGCGCACATTCGAAAGAAGTCTAATCACAATCCCCAACCAGGATTTGACCACGAAGCCGATTGAGAATTTTACGCGCATGGAAAAGCGCCGCATCAAGTTCGAAATCGGCGTAACCTACGACTCCAACTGCCGTACTTGAAGCGGGCATCGCACGAATTCGAGAACTCATCGCTGGAGATTCCGACATCCATGCGGACGGTGTGCTCGCCAATTTTACAAAGTTTGAGTCTTCAAGCTTGATCATCATGGTGCAGTGCTTCACGGTATCTACTGACTACGCCGAGTATATGCGGGTTCGCCATCGTTTACTCGTGAACATCAAAGATGAATTTGAGAAGCTTAGTATCAAGTTCGCGTTTGCAAATCAAACAGTGATCATCTCCGGACCCAATAGCCAAGGATCACGCGAGTTTCCAACCTCTGCGAACTAAGATCTAAAGCTTACAGAGAGAAGCGGGCCACCAAAATCTGGTGGCCCGCTTTTCGTTCAGTAGATTTGAAAATTGGAGCCATGCGTCAGCACAATGGGTCCAGCGTTCACGCTGGTTATTTCATCAAGACGATCTTCTGCACCGCAGTATTCGCACCCGAAACCAATCGCGCGAAATACACACCGGATGAAAGACCCGAAGCATCAAAGTGAACCGTATGCGTTCCAGCAGTCATTTGGCCATCAAGAAGCGTTGCAACCTCGCGGCCCAACGTATCATAGACCTTCAATACAGTCATGCCGTTTTGCGCCAAATCAAACCGCAATTCTGTGGTCGGGTTAAATGGGTTCGGATAGGCCGCATGCAGAGCAAACTCGGTCGGCAGAATTTCTTGCGGATCGTCCGCACCGAGGAAGGCATCCGGCGGAGTCGTCGTGAAACGAATCGCGCGTCCGGCCGCCAGAGGCGAAACCGAAGGCACATACTCATTGGCAAACGTCAGTCCTAATCCACGCAAATGGCGCTCGTCTTGAATTCCGACGGAAGCATAGTTATTCGTGGCGTCAGTGTTGGTAATCTGATTGTACAGGAACAAAATCGAACCGTCACCCGAGGCCGGATACTCAAGCACACACTGGAAAGTACAGTAGTCGTGGTTCGGCACACCGCTCACGAGGCCAGCTCGGTTTAGCGTGCGCCATTCAATCGTGAAGCGGTTACTGCCGTTCCAGTTAGTCCACACTTCGTGCGGCAAGTTATCATTCGGATGAATCGAGTCCGCATTTGAAATCAAGTCGTCAAAGAACGGACACACCATATTCGCGGGTCCGATAGGTGACGGAATCTCCCAATTACGGAATTCCGGCAATGTTGCATGACCAAACGAAATCCAACCGTTCGAGCAAATCGATATACTGTCGTGGCTCTGTCCATAGTAAGTGAAGTCTGCGGGCAGATCAATGATCAAATGCGTATCGTCACGAAGAATGTGTGACGTGCCGCCACTGCCACCAAAATCCGGATCAAGTTCCGTCCACGAATAAGTCGGTGTTGCGGCAAAGCCCGCATCGGTGTTTTCGTATGCGTAATAGCCATACTCATCCGGGCCCGTAGGCACATTCGGTGTCACGACTCCGGCAGTCAACGTGGCTTGAGTCCATGTGTAAGACACACCATTCCAAGTGAACACGAAGCGCAGCCCAATCTGTCGACCCGGAGTGACGTTGCCTGGAATGCTTGCTGAGAACGTACTGGCACTCATCGCTTCTTGACCAACTTCAACATTCGTCCAATTCAAGTTATTGTCAGGGAAGCTAATCGCGTTGTCCCAACTATGCACGGTCGCCGTAACTTCGGATGCATTAACCGATCCGACGTTACGAACACGCACTGCGATGTTCGCCGTTTCGCCCGGTGACAACACGCCATCCGCATCCTGCACATCAAGTTCAAGCACAAACAAATCGGGGGCCGCAACCGTAAAACGCGCGGTCTTGGTCATTGTTGAAGTGCCGTCATTAAACGTGAGGGCCAGCGCGGGCACCGTTCCGTTCGCCGCGCCATTGGCAATCTGGACCGTGATGGGCGACATCTGACCAACAGCACCCGGCGCCAACTGCGGAACAGTCGAATTGCCGTTGGTCACTGTTGTAAAAGTGTCAAGCGACGTCGCGGTAATAGTCCAATTGGCCGTCGCCGTTCCAAGGTTCACAATATCGTAAGAAATCTGTACCGACTCACCAGGATTGGGCAAACCGTCCGCGCCTGCGGTGAAATGAACATCGCCAATAAACGGATCATGTTCCGCTTGAGAAACTGCGACATCCTGCATATGCATAAAATACGTGTGCTTCCAAACAGTCAACTGACACAAGCTCGAAGTTGACAAGTTAACCGGAACCGACGCATGTCCGGAAGCATCTGACAAAGTGGTCCAAGAGGACATTCCCGCACCCGATTGGTGTGTAAGTCACTCGCGCCAAGAAACGCGATAGCGCCATTCGGAGCAGTCGGAGTTCCAAGTCCGGTCGTCCACTTCTCACCGAAGCACTGACCGTTCGGGAAGGCAAAGTTGCCGCTACCGCATACGATCCCCCACACAAATGGAAACTTCGTTCCGACGTTGATTCCGGCTTCAATATCCGTGTTAAACAACACCGGATACTGCCAACCTTGCGAACTCGCCCAACCGCGATACCACACTGCGCAAACACCCGCATTAATGTCCTGTATAATTTCTTCCGTGCAACAGCTCGGATCTTCCGTTTGGTCATGGAAGTAGAACGTGTCCGCGTCCGTTATGCAGCCGTTAAGCATCACATATTCACGCGTCCAGTTCATGTTCCAAACCGGAGTCACAGGATAAGTTCCATTGTCAGAGAAATTTCCGGCAACGCAAGTTACGCTATGGAACCATTGCATGTTGTCCGTATACGGCGTCGCTTCGTAGATGAAATCCTTGCGGAAATACTGCGCATACTCGGCAACGGTGCTCGCGGAGATACGACCATGGAAGATATCGCTGATGTAATCGTCACCGTCAACCGCAAAGAAGAAATTGTCACCAAACGAGGATTCCGTATTATGCTCCGGATTCACTCTGTCCTTCGACGGCACCGCAAATACACCCGTCACATCTCCAAGAATAACCGCGTATGTAAGTTGCGGGAGCGATTGATCTACATATGTGTTGTGAATGAATGTGCGAATACCCGTCGCAGACGAATCGCCCACAGCCGCCGCAATCTGCGACAACGTGACAACGTGCATCATATAGCCGCGGCGACGCTTGAGATCAAGCCAAGCGTTGTATTGATTGTTCGCAGCCAAGTCGGTATTCAACAAGCGCGTCGAGCCGATAATCAAATAACGCTGCGGAGCGCCCATCGCAACCGCCGGATTCAAATCGTCAAGGTTATCAACCGTCTGGCGCAGCACCGAAGCAAATTCTTCCGGCAGCGGACGCTGGAACGTAACCTGATTCACGCCGCCTGCGCCTTCAGTCACGAGTTCATATTCGACGCGGCGCACCGCGCGCACGCCGTCGTTTGTCGCAATGAGCGGCGCAACCGATACACCGGCCAAACGCACACCGCGGCAAATAACCGGGTCGCCCACGAGCACGAGCTGATCAATCGAGTGCGGCAAATCACTCGCATCGAGAGCCGATGAGACCGATTCACCCAACTCAACATTCAGCACGCGAACAACAGGTGTGCCTGTGCCATTGATCGCCAAAAGCGCATTGCCTTGTTCAAGGTCAATCAAGTTTTGCACCGTTGCCGCTTGGGCCGACACCAGCGCTTGATCGAAGTCAACACTCATCGCTGTGCGCGATAGCGTCGCGTTCAATACGGTATTGTGCGCAATCGCCACAGAGTTCTCAGAACTCGCGAACGCGGACGCGACGCAGATCAGAGTTAGCACCAAAACCCAAGTCCGTGCCAAGCGTGTTCTAATCATTTTGGACCTCACCTTTTATGTTGATACCCGGGGAAATGCAATCTATGCAACAAACGCAAAGCTTGCGCAGGGTCACATCTCGTAAGTTGTTCCCGAACAAGCTCTTTCAAACTTCACCATAATGTAATGGCTATAACCGTGCCTCTACCGAATTCCCCCTCGCTTCAGCGGGGGGCAAGGGGGCAAATCAGAGAATAAACCTCGAAAGATCTTCGTCCTCAACAATATCCTTAAGTCTGCTGATAACGAACCCCTTCGAGATTTTAACATCTTTCTTAGTCAGTTCCGCCGCTTCGAAGAGGATATCTTCCAACAGCGTCGTCAAAATCGTATGCAATCTGCGCGCGCCAATATCTTCGGTGCGGTCATTCACATCTTTAGCAGTGCGAGCAAGTTCGCGCAACGCATCGCGCGTAAACTCAAGCTTCACACCCTCCGTGGCCAACAATGCCTGATACTGCTTAATCAATGCATTTCGCGGCTCAGTCAAAATACGATAGAATTCTTCCTCACCAAGTCTCTCCATCTCCACACGAATCGGAAAGCGACCTTGAAGCTCAGGTATTAGATCTGACGGCTTCGAATTGGAAAACGCCCCGGCAGCAATGAACAAGATATGATCCGTCTTCACCGGCCCATACTTTGTTGTGACGGTAGTGCCTTCGACTACCGGAAGAATATCTCTCTGCACGCCCGAGCGCGAAACATCCGGTCCGCCCTCGCCATCCGAGTTGGAAACAATCTTGTCAATCTCGTCAAAGAACACGATACCGAGCTGCTCAGTCCGGCGAATCGCTTCGCGTATCACGCGATCCATATCAATCTCGCGGTCGAACTCATCTTCAAACAAGAGTTCGCGTGCTTCAGGAAGCGTAGCCTGCACCATCTTCCGTCGCGTCGCACTCTCGCCCATCGCTTCCGGCAGATTGAACCCCATCTCTTCGATTCCCTGCGCAGAAAATATCTGCATCAACGGCATTGAAGATTCATTCACCTCAATATCCACAACCTCTTCATCGAGCTTGCCCGCACGCAATTCCTCGCGAAGCTCAGCACGACGTTTTTTCCAAGCCTCTTGTTTTTCAAGCTTCTCCGCTTTGGCCTCGTCAGTCGCCTCTTCCTCTTCTGAGAAGATCGGCGCCTGTAGTAAATCAAGTAAACGCTCTTCAATCAATGCGTCAAGCTTCGCATGCGCGGCGTCCATATTTTCATTTCGCACTTTCGCCACGGCAAGGTCGGTCAAATCGCGCACCATTGATTCCACGTCGCGACCGACATATCCGACTTCAGTGTACTTCGAAGCTTCAACCTTGATAAACGGCGCACCCGCAAGATTTGCCAAGCGGCGCGCAAGCTCAGTCTTGCCCACACCGGTCGGGCCGATCAAGATGATGTTGTTCGGATAGATCTCATCGCGCAGTTCGCCTTCAACCTGCTGCCGTCTCCAGCGATTGCGCAACGCAATCGCAACGGCCTTCTTCGCGGCGTCCTGCCCGATGATATAGAAATCCAGCTCCTTCACAATTTCTCGCGGCGAAAGCTGGGGTATTTGCAATGGTGTATTTAGTGCTGACATGTTATTCTGATCTCCCCCAAAATTCGCTGCGAATTTGGGGGAATAAGGGGCTTCTGTGAATCAGTTGCGCCGCGCAAGCGCAAATTTCAGCTCTCCGGGTCGTATCAACCGGCTTTATCTACCAATTCCTCAATCGTCAAATTCGCGTTTGTGAAGATGCAAATCTCCGAAGCAATCGAGAGCGCGGCTTTCACAATTTCCGCCGCCGTCATTTCTGTATGCTGATAGAGTGCGCGTCCCGCAGACAAAGCAAACGAGCCGCCTGATCCCAGTGCAATGATATTATCATCCGGTTCAATCACTTCACCCAAACCGGAAATCAGATACATTTTTTGCTTATCCATCACCACCATGTCGGCTTCAAGCCTGCGTAGATTGCGATCCATGCGCCACTCTTTTGCCATATCAAGCGCGCTCATCGTCAGATTGCCGTTGTGCTGCTTCAGCTTGCCTTCAAAAATATCCAGCAACGCCAAGGCATCCGCCGCCGCACCCGCATAGCCGACAAGCACCTGCTCTTCGAAAATCTTACGGACTTTTTTGCCTTTGCTCTTGATGATGGTATCATCGAGCGTCAACTGCCCATCGCCGCCGATGGCGCACTTCCCATTGCGGCGCACCGCCAATATCGTAGTACCGTGATAATTGCTCATGTGATTTGGTTATTCAAGGTTCGATGCACCGCGCAGAGCTTTCTCGCGCGTGATGAGTTCCATTAACGTGCGCGACAATTCCATATTGTCTGGCTCTTGCCGGATGCGCGCTTTGATCTGATCAATTTCTCTCCGCACTGTTTCAACTTGTATCGCCTTCAGGCAATCCTGAGCCGTCTTGCGGTCAATCTCGTGTCGTTTTTCGTCTTCAACATCTTCTGTCTCCGTGGCGGCAATAAAATCACGCTCGGGAGATTCAGGAAACACGCTCAAGAGTTGTGAAACATCTGGGTAACGGTGCCCCGTGTGACTATCGTACAAATACTCAAGAATTTTCTTCAGCCGCACGTCTCGCACAAGTTCCGGCGACCAATGCGGAAAAACTTCATCGCGGATCTCCGGCGTCCGAACAAGTGACTTCGTCAGTAGCGATTCGACACCCTTCGGCGGCCACATCGTCACTTGCTGAGTCTGAGTTCTTTGCGGCTGCGGACGCTTCAGTTGTGAAAGTTCTGCCATCAGCGCGTCCATCGACAGACCGGTCTTCTGTGCTATCTGCTGCACAAACGCTTCGCGCTCAATTACCGATGGAATCAAGGCCGCACTTGCAATCAACTCTCTGGCGAGCTGTGCCGTCGTAGCTCCGCTCGCCCGTCCGCGATCAATATGAAATTCGACAATCGGACGTGATGCGTTCACCAACGACCACACTGCTTCAGCGTCATGCGCACGCACAAACGAGTCAGGATCATCACCACCCGGAATCTCCACAATTCTCGGTTGAGCACCGCACCCAAGCAGAACATCCGACGCCCGCCGCGCCGCGTTTAGCCCTGCTTCATCGCCATCATAGAGAATAAACACATTTGGCGCAAATCGCAAGAGCAGTCTTGCCTGTTGCTCTGTCAAAGCCGTCCCTAAACTTGCACAAACACACCGGATTCCCGCCGTTGCCAACGAAATCGCGTCGGTGTAGCCCTCGACCAAAATCACCCGATCCTGCCTGCGAATCTCATTGCGTGCCTCCCACAGACCAAACAGCTCGCGCCCCTTGGTATAGACTGCCGTTTCCGGGGAGTTAATATACTTCGCCGCAGGCTCCCCAGGTTCCGGCTCGCTTAACCTCCGTCCACCAAACGCAATCACTCGCCCAGCCAAGTTCCGAATCGGGAACATCACCCGGTCACGAAATGCGTCATAAGGCCGCCCTTGCTGCTGCCCGATTTTGAGCAAACCGGCCTTGACAAAAATATCCGTTGAAACACTGCTCCCGTGTGCACGATTCGCCAACCCATCCCAGCCGTCCGGAGCATAGCCAATCATGTACGCGCGAATAATCTCGTCTGTAAATCCACGCTCCAGCAGATAGCGCATCGCCTTCTGCGCGCCTTCTCCGTTCTGATTGAGCAAATTCGTATGGAAATAATCCCGCGCAATCTGATTGGCCTCAACGATCAATTCCCCTTCAGTCGGCCCGTCCCCCTCTTTGCGGGAAAAGGTCGGCAATTCAATATGCGCCCGCTCCGCAAGCATTTTCACAGCTTCAATGAACGAAACCCGCTCGATCTCCATAATGAACCCGAAAACATTCCCACCCCTCCCACAGCCGAAACAGCGGAACATCCCTCTCCCTTGGTGGACAGAGAAGCTGGGGGTGTTCTCCTCGTGGAAAGGACACAACCCAAAGTGGTTCTGGCCACGTCGTTTGAGCGCAACGTATTCGCCCACAACCCCAACGATATCGTTGGCTAAACGCACCTCTTCGAGTTTGTCTTCCGGAATCACTTTGAAAATACTTGACTTAACCCTGTGGCATCTTTGTTGCCCATTACAGAGTTAAAGGGTGGAGGGACTATATGAGGAAACTAATGAAATACGATGAACGCCGCCCGCATTGGCTTGTTTTTGCTGAGGCGGCCCCCGAACCTGACGATTGGTACCGTCTGATGGTGGAAAACCCTTGCAACGGCGAGATTTCTACTATATCAACCAAAATCATTGACTTAGAGGCTCAAACCCGTTCCGAGGAGACATTGTCACCGACTCCTCCACCAGCCCCGTAGCCGTGCACGCCGCGCAATCGTTGCGTATGCCAATATAATCGGAATGAACCATAAAAACCGCGCCTAACACTGTCGCGGTTTTTTGCCTCTGTACCCCTTGCCCCGCTTGCGGGGAAAGGGGTAGCTTCCTCCGCGTCAACCCCACTAAGTCGAGCCTCCGGCTCGACACGCGGTTAGCCCGGTATCAAGGGTTTCGGCGGTACTGCAAACAACAACGCAATCAGCTTCCCCGTAAACGAATCCAAAACATCGTTGTACTCTCGGACAGCCGAATTATACCCCGTTTTCGCGGCCTCTTCAGCAATCTGAGTCTTCAGATACTCAGACTCCCACTCGCGGAATACATCAGAGTCTCTTAACTGCGGATACCTCATCCCCAGCCCACGCATCTGACTTAGCGTGTTCCCGTAAATCATGTGCATCGTGATTCGCGCTGATACGTCATTGCCTTCGGGAGCTTCTTCCAAAACCTTGTCCGCAGCCGCTTGCAGAGTTCCGGCTTGGTCGTCGTAAGCGGAGACAATTTCAGTCAGCTCATCCAGCATCCCGCGTCTTGGAGCCAGCGCCGCTTCCCAGTCCGCAAATTTTGTCTTGGCTGTCCTATTCAGCACGGCCAAATCAGAATAGCTCTGATAAACAGAGAAGGCCAGCGCAAAGCCGGCCAACAAAACCAATACAAATACGGACGCCGCAACGCGTAGAAATTTCATGAGATTTACTTATCGCCCTCAATCACACCTCGGTCAGAACAGTTTCTAACTCCAATTGCCTGATCTCACTCTCTTCAGCCGCCCACCCCACGTCTGCCGGAACACCTTATCAAAGACCTGCGTAGCCCTCGCCATGCGGGTTTCCAGTCTTGCCATTCCCACCATAAAAACCAACAACGGAATGAACAGCAAGATATCTGGCAGCTTGTTCTTATTCTCACCGTTCGGCCTATACACCGCAGGCTGTAATTTCAAATAGCCGGGCACAGTATAAAGCGCCACCTGCTGCTCCAATCCAATTGCAACCGACAGTTCCGTCACCGCCAGCAAATAAGCCGTACCGCGCTCGCCTTGTGCTAAATTCGGCAGCATCACCTGCTGCTGAACTCGCTTGCTCACCTCGTCAGAGATAAGATGTGGGATATTCTCACCTAATTCAATCCGCACCCGCTTTTCAGCCAGCGCGTCAAGAATCAAGATTGTATTGCTGGCTTTCTCCTTTGATTCTGACCAAGCCGCCAGCAAAGTCTTAGAAACATAATCCAAATCCTGTCCGCCCAAATTCGGCACGGTCAGGACTCGAATTCTAACTCCGGTCTTGCGCTCAAGCTCTGCCCCGATTTGAGCTAACTTCCGCTCGTCCGATGGATCCACGACCCGCGCATAGTCGGAAACATAGCCAATAGGCTCGGGAACAGCAGGCAATGCCGCCTCGTCAGCCCTTGCAACCAACGTCGCAAAGACCAGACAAGCAAGCTGCAACACTCGTTGCAATATACCAATTGGAGGTTTCATTGTCAACGCGCCTTTCCCGAGAAAACAATAACATAGCTGTCTTCAATACCCGTTCCGGGGGGAGTAATACAAAAAGGGTGACACGAACCCTACGAACCCAAAAAACTTGCATATTCGCAAGAATGTCAATAGATTGTAATTTGCGTAACCCCCCGAATAGCCCTTAGGACACATGATACGCGGGATCCTGTTCGACCTCGACAACACCCTGCTGGACTTCATGCGGATGAAACGGGCTTCCATCGAGGCTGCGGTTACGGCCATGATCGATTCCGGCATGCCCATGCCGCACGACGAAGCCGTCAAACTGATCTATGAAATCTACGACAAGGTCGGGATAGAACATCAGGAGATTTTTGATATCTTCCTGCAAAAGCACTACCGGGTTGTCGATTTCAAATGGCTCGCGGCAGGCATCGTAGCGTATCGCCGGGCACGCAACAACTACCTGGTCACCTACCCGCATGCCCGCCAGACGCTGGCAGAGCTTTTGCGTAGAGGGTTAAGACTCGCCGTAATTTCCGATGCTCCCAGACTCGGCGCATGGCTGAGGTTGGCGCAGCTCGATTTGCACCACATGTTCGATCCGGTGGTCACCTTTGATGACACCGGACACCGCAAACCGTCTCCCGTCCCCTTCGAGCGCGCCCTCGCGATCATGGGGATGTCTCCCAAAGAAGTTTTGATGATCGGTGATTGGCCCGAACGTGATATGGTCGGAGCCAAACAGCTTGGCATCATAACCGTTTTCGCTCGCTATGGCGATACGAAGAACACCGTTGAGAGTGGGGCCGACTACGACATCGACGATATCAGCCAGCTCCTGCAAGTCCTGAACCTGATGGAAATCGACGAAGACCAAACGTCTTTGTTCTGAGTTTTCTTTGCGCGCCACGTCGGCGCACATGTCCGCAAAGGAGGGTCGGATGAAATCACTACTGTTCGTTTTGTTTTCGTTGGTCATAGCAGCGTCGTCGTTCGGTGACACCTTGGTTTCAGGGGAAGTTCAAGGCGAGTGGACGATAGAAGGTAGTCCGTACATTGCTGTTGGCAACCTCGTTCTTACAGCAGATGATACACTTATCATCAATGCCGGCGTGATTGTGAAATTCCAAGCTGCGCGCGCATTCTCAATAAGCGGACGTTTTGAATGTCTTGGGGAAGTCGGCGACTCGGTGTATTTCACGCAAGAAACTGCGGACCCTGAGGACAGGTGGCTTGGTTTGAATTTCTACGGCACGAATGATGCCGACACGTCTATCGTTCGTTACGCCGTGATCGAAAACGCGGGGTCCTACAATGGCGCACTTCAGGTTCAGACTCCACACCTGATCTTTGAACATAACACCATTCGTAATTGTTTAGGGCGTGGGATCAAAGTCCGGGACCAGACGATTGAGATTCGCGACTGCGCAATTCTCAACAATAGTGGTGGGTCCTGCGGAGGCGGAATAGTGACTCAGCAGAGCGACGTGACCTTCCGGCGCTGTTTGATTGCGGATAATTCAGCTCAGGATGGCGGTGGTAGCTGCTCGTTTAATGGGAGTATAACGTTCGACTCCTGCACATTTTCTCGCAACAGCGGATCGATTTGGGCAGGTGCAATTTTCGCGGACAGCGTAAACGTAACCCTGACCAATTGTCTCTTCGACAGCAATTATGCATCTGACGGCGGGGTTGGGTGGATTGTAGATGACAGCCGCGCCCGGATTGATCGCTGCGTTTTCAAAGAGAATGTTGCAATTCACTCTGATGGGCATCTCGGCAGCCACGGTGCGCTCTATATGACTTCGCCCGGCCCTCAGCACGTTACGAATTGCCTCTTCATCGGCAATCGAGGCATTTACGGCAACGCGATGAATGTACTGTGCATTTGTCGGGAACTATCCTGGTATTGCAATCTACGGTGACGTGGATACGTTGCGCCATTGCAGTTTTGACAACCGGCGCCTGAGAAACATGGCGAACGGCCCCGCAGGATTCGGCACGATGAGCGCGGTCAACGTAAACGGTGACTCAGTCGATGTCTTTGGGAATCTCTACGCAATCCCGGATTTCGATCCTTCGGGTCTTTACGGCGAATATAGTCTTTACCAGTTCTCTGATTTGGTGAATGCGGGTGATCCGAACGGCATGCCCGATCCCGACGGCACCATTCCCGATATCGGCCCCTATCCGTTCTTTCATTTGCAGACGATTGCTGATTTGACGATTGAACGGTTCGATGACCTGAATCACTTGCGGCTTCGTTGGTCGTCGGTTCCAGATGCAATTGAGTATTGGGTGTTTCGTGTCAATGACGGTGTGTTCAATTTGAATGAAGCCGAATTTCTCGGTGCCACGCCGTCTGAAGAGTTTGTTGATCTCGACGTGTTGGGAATGCCTTATTCAAAGCGAACATATGCTGTGATGGCTTCTCAAGTTTCGTCAGAAATTGCCTTGCCATTCTTACATAGATGACCGAAAAAACTCCGCCGACACCGATTCTGCCTTCGTTGGGAATTGATACCCGGCTCTGAAGATTTTGAACAATAAACTACTTTTTTGTACGGCTTCCGGTGGTCCCGGTAGTCCCGCAGCCTTAAAGGAGCACAAGATGAAACGTTGGTTTTTATTCGCACTGTTGATCGCAAGTTTGTCGATTAGCTTTGCAAAGAGTGGTTCCGCTCCCACTGATGTGGTGAGAGGAAACACGCAGCAGTCTCTGGATACCCAATGGGGTCCGGATCAGTTTGGCTACTTAGCCAAGGATAATCTCGAAGCCGGCGGCCCGCAGGTTCGTTGGATTGACATCACAACGACTGGCACACCCGTTTCGGGTTTGACGGACGACAATTTTGTCGGACCATTCCAAATGGGCTGGAACTTCCGGTTCTATTGGTATGATGTGGCGTCGTTCTACATCGGCTCGAATGGCTACATTAAGTTCTCGAGCGCCGGTCAGCTTGCACAGCCGATTCCGCAATTCCCGAACGCTGCCGCGCCGAACGACATCGTTTCGCCGTATGCTGCCGACTGGTTCTTTGAGCCGAACGGACAGAGCGAATGCTATTGGTGGACCAATGATGAAGACACCTTGATCGTGTCATGGGTTGACGTGGAAGGTTGGCTTCAGGGTGGTAACTCGGGACATCACAACTTCCAATTGGTTCTCTCCGGTGTTGACTCCTCTATTACGTTCCAGTACGGAACACAGCAGGACACCGTGTCGAACAACAACATTTCGATCGGTATCGAAAACCTGACGGGTCAAATCGGTATCTCGAACTTCTTCGGTACCTATCCGACCCAGAATTCGGCCATCAAGTTCTACTATCCTGACGTCATTACCTTCCAGGTGCATGACCTTGGTATCGCCGGTGTCAGAATGATAAGTCGCAAGGCGAGTTCATTCTGAACGGTGACGCACTTGACGGCTATCTCGCTGTGAAGAACACGGGTAACCAGAACGGGACGGCATATACCGCGAACTACTCGGTGCGTCAGACGAACAACACGTTAATCACGCAATCCAATATCACGGGTGGTGCAATCGCGCAAGGTGCAACGCAGACGACGGATATTCCCGCAATTTGGACGCCGAGCACCGATGGTGTGTATCGCTTGGTTGGAACCGTTACTCTGGCCGGTGACTTGTTTGCAGGCAATAACTCGCAGCGCGCTGAGCTTCACGTCGTGACGCTACCGGGCGAATTGTTCTATGACGACGGTACATCGGATCGCGATTGGAGCTGGGCCGGTGGTGACGGTGGTATGGCTATGGAATTTGTTCCGCCAATCTTCCCATGCGAAGTGATTAGCGCGCGTGCGTATGTTACGACTGCCGGCACGTTTGATCTGCAGATTCTGAGCGATGGTGGCCCGAACGGTTCGCCGGGCGACGTCATATGGAGTTCGACCATTACCGCCCCGTCGTAGGTTGGAATAGTGTTACGGTTCCTGCCGGTGATGTGATTATTAACGACGGTAGCTTCTATGTCGCATGGTACACCTCGCCGGGTTCGACGGCTGTCTTTGGTGTTGATACGTCCTCCACGCCGGGTATCTCGCGTCGTTCGTGGGAAGCCGCCGGTGGCTGGGCAGAAAACCGTCTCTTGAACGAAGCAGACGTCATGCTCCGTGCGACGATTCGCACTCCGGGTCAAGAATCATCCGCCAGAAATCACCGCCGCACGACGCCTACCACGCTTGACACCGTTATTTTCCAACACGACTGTGAATTTCGCGGTGGTTGCCGAAGATCCGGACGGCCAGACGTTGACATCAGTGGTTCCACAATGGCAACGCGGTCGGCACCAACAGCCCAACCTACAGCCACCGTTTCATCACGCTGAACGCGAACACAATCAAGTGCCGCGTGTGCGACTTTGAATTCTGTGACTCCCGTCGTGGACGCCGCGTTGGTTTAGCCGGACGGGCGTTGGCGATCAGCCGGGCTTCATGCCGCAGGAATTTGCAATTGAAGCATTCCCGAATCCGTTCAACCCGCTGACGACGATTGACTTTGCGTTGCCGCAGCAAACGCAGGCCAAGGTTGTCATTCACAATCTCGCCGGTCAGGAAGTTGCCGTTCTGCAAGATGGTCCGCTTTCCGCGGGCGTGCATCGCGTGCAATGGAATGCCGCCGATATGGCTTCCGGTACATACTTCGCAGTTCTCAAGACTCCGGGTACCGAGCGTATTACGAAACTTCTGCTGTTGAAGTAATAGGCGAATTAGCCTATGCTACAACCGCCTAACGGCAATGGTACAGGCTTCCCTCTCCGTCTTTGGACAGTGAGTTTGGAAGCTCGTACTGTTTGTCGGACTCTTCTAATTTTATACATTCCGTTCGTCTTGCCGTACTTCAAGTTTCCCGAAACTGAGTACGAAACGTTGGCGAGCGCGTTTGGTCGGGCGCAAATCGAGTTTCTGGCGATGGTCACGGTTATCTTAGCCGCATTTGCGATGACGCGCTATGTCGATCGCAAACCGTTGACAACCGTCGGTCTTAATTCGCGCGCGATGTTTAAGGATTTTGGAGTGGGGTCTGGTGTTGGGATTGTGTTGTTGTTGGCTCTGCTGGGTATTCTCGGAGTGTTCAACTGTGTTCGAGTCGGCACAGGCCGAGGGCCGTTTGATTCGGAACTTTTGTGGACGACGCTGGCTTTGTTATTTAACACCGTTCAGCAGGAAGTTCTCATTCACGGTTATGTTCAGCAAATGGTACGGACAAAATTCGGCTCCGCCGCAGGAGTTGTTGTTTTTCGTCAGTACTTTTGGTCATTTGCATTGGACGTTGTTTCACGCCGACGCCTTACTGTTGCTGACGAATATTTTGCGGCAGGGTGTTGCTCGGATTGGCTTTCTTTACAGCCGTTCGTTGTGGCTGCCGATCGGAATTCACTTCGGCTGGAACTACGTTCAGGACCGATATTGGGAATGCCGTTGACGAGCGTGGATTTGTGGAATTCTGATTTGGTCTACGTCGTGGGTTCAGACTATCTGACGGGTGGATCAATGGGCTTGGAAGGTGGAATGGTCGGCTCTGTCGTGCTTGTGGCGGCAGCGGCCATAATGTACCGCAAATGGATGCAGAAGCTTTCGAAAAACCACGAACTCGAACACAGCTTTCCGTGAACAACGATAAGATCATTGCGTATTACGACGGCCATTGTGGTTTGTGCCACATGGCCGTTGTTTTTTTGCTGAAGCGAGATCGAAGCGGAATAATCTATTTTGCCCCGATTCAGTCTGAACTTTACAAGACATTTGCCAACGTGAAGAAGATTGCGTTAACGCCAAGGGTATTCTTGTTTACAACGAAACGGAAGGGCGGATGTTGAGCGAAAGTGCGGCGGTGTTTGCCCTGAGGATTCTGTGGAGGATTCTGGCGGGGGTCGTGGGGTATGGGACATGGTGCCGATCAGATTTTGGAATCGACTATACCGGCTGGTTGCAGGCGTCCGGCATCGTTTGTTGCGAAGCCTAAGGGGTTAGTTCCAGAATTACCACCGGAATTACAAGCGGATTTTGAGTTAAGGTTAAAGGGTTGTTTTTGCGTTCAATCTAACAATTGTCGGAACAGTTGTTACAAATAAACAATAAGTTGACTTTCGAGGGTGCACCAATATTCAAAGGACTACTCTCCGTTGTCATTCATGCTTTAATATACGACAATTTGAACGCATGGTCAAGTTAATTTTCGTTTTATTGAACTTAATAAATTCTTGCGAAATCAATTTAGTTAGCATTAAATCGACAATTTGGAGGCATTCTTGCGTGTTAGCGAGGCAGGTTCGGCGCTTTCTCTGTTGACGTGGCTTTGGGCACAAAGTCCGGCTTTTTCCAAAAGTTAAAAATCTGGTATTCGTCTGTTGACAACGCATGGAAGACGGGTTATCTTTCCGGTAGGGTGGAATCTTCATTGCACCCTACGATTCTCTTACCATACAGCCTACTTGCACGTACATCGGTAGCCTAACCGACCCGCACCGCACCAAGTCAAAGCACAGCTTCTCCACCAGTGCCGCAGTTCTTTTTGAACGGCGGAATGATTCTCCACGTAATGGTGTTTGCCTAACTTTCCAGTTCAGTCAAATATTAGGAGAAGAGCGATGAAAAGTTGTTGATGTTGTTGATGGTGTGCGGTGTTCTTGCGCACGTGTCAGTGCACAGACCTACACGAATATGTCAGGGCATCGATTGCCAGTCACACCGATGGGCTTTATGGGCGGTGGTGCGGCAATTGAGGACATAAACGGGATAGCTTACCCGACCTCTGTCTGCAGGACAAGCGGATACCCTAGCTGATGATCAGCACCGGAAGCGGATTCAGCTGGACCTGGCGCAACCGGCTAGTCGGAGGGGAAGATCAACAAGTGCTCTTTGGTGACTCTGATAACGGCAGGACCGTGATCTGTTTATTGCAGAATGGGGTACCCCAAATTATCTCTACCGAAACAACGGCAACGGCACATTTACCGATGTGACGACAGCGGCAGGTGTGGGCGGTGATTCTGCGCAATCGACTTGCGCCGCGTGGTTCGATTATGATCGCGACGGATTGCTCGATCTTTATGTTTGCAATTACGGATGGGACGGAGTTAGCTTTCCGCCAGGACAGACCAACACAATATTGTACCGCCCGCACGGCACGTTTTCAAATGTCACGGCTGGGTGTGGCCGACGCGGTTTCGCCGTCCGCTTGCGGTTCTGCCTTTGACTTCCGATTACGTTTGGATGCAGACATTGCCGGGCAAGGCGTTCGACGTTCTCCAGAAACACGGCAACGGCACGTTCACTGACGCAGGAGCTGCGGTTGGATTGAGCCGCATATTGACGGAATGGGTTTGCCGATTGGTGCGTGGAGGTGACGGCTGGTTAGATTTTCGATCAGTAATGGCCCTCCGGAAATGAGCTTTACATGAATAACGGGGACGGGACGTTTTCGGAAGAGGCCGTCGCGCAGGCGCCGCAGCTTACAAAGGCTGGGGATCGCACATGTTTGACTCGGATTTGGAGTGTCCCGATATCTATATCCTTCAACAGGCGATCTGAATGGCAATGCGAACGACGTTCTGCTTATCACGAACAGGCCATTTCACATGAGCGGCAACGGGATCGTTGAAAACGCAAGCTTTAGCGCGGCCTTTGGAGACTTCGATAATAACGGCGCCATGGACATCTTTGTCTGCAACAGCAACAACCCTGCGGCTTTATACCATCGTCTGATTGGCTGAGGTTGCGCTTACGGGGAACAGCCTCCAATCGCGACGGCATTGGTGCTACCGTCCGAGTAACATCCGGCGGTGAAACACAGGTTCAACATACTATGGCCGGCAGTTCATTTGAGTCATCGAACGATCCAAGGCTGTTATTCGGCATTCCAGACGGAAATAGCCCTGTGGTTTCGGTCACATGGCCAAGCGGGGTTGTGGATGTATTCAACAACCTTTCAGTGAACGGGCACTTACTCGTAGAGGATCTGTAGATGTTGGAGAGCATAACGAACCATCCATTCAAGTGAAATTTCGCTCTCGCTCTATCCTAATCCGTTCAATTCTGTTGCGACAATTGAACTGAACATCCAGTTCAATGCGTACTTTGGATGTTGGGTTTCAACACCTTGGTCAGCAAGTCATGCATTTCCCGCACAGCCTTACAGCATCAGTTCAAACAGATTGCAATGGTTCGGCAAGGCTTTTACAGGGTTGAAGTTGGATCGGGGCTTTATGTGGTGCGGATTGCAGGCGACGGCTTCTCACTAACTCGCCCTTGCATTATGTCAGATAGGCGCTAACCGGAAGGCCAGAAAGTTGAAAAGCCACTCGAATCGGTGGCGTTCCTCTTGAGATTGCCGCTGGGAAGGCACATCTGTTTAATTCACACCTATGCTTCCACTTTTTACGTCTGAGCAAATGCGCGGCTTTGACAAGCGCGCGATAACTGAGTTCGGGATTCCCGGCATTGTGCTGATGGAAAACGCGGCTTTGGCGGCGGTCGAACTCATCCAAACTGAACTGGGCGCGGTCGATCTTTTGACCGTTGGTATCCTATGCGGGCCGGGTAACAACGGCGGCGACGGCTTTGCGCTGGCGCGGCAGCTATTTTTGCGTGGCTGTGATGTGGAGATTTGGCTGTTGTCCAAACCGGACGGGCTTACGGGCGATGCCAAGATTAATTTCGAGGCCGCGGTGAAACTCGAGATTCCGATGCTTGAACCGGAGTCGGCAGATGAGCTTGATTTCAGCGATTATGATATAGTCGTTGACGCGATGTTCGGAACAGGACTCGCGCGCGCTCCTGAAGCTTTGTTTGCCGAAGCGATTGAGACGCTGAATCAGATGGAGATTCCGGTGCTCGCACTTGATTTGCCAAGCGGAGTGAATGCGGACACGGGAGATGATTTAGGTGAAGTGCTCGACGCGACCTATACGATTACATTTCAGTGCGGGAAGCCGGGACTTTATCTTGAACCGGGCCGCAAGCACGCGGGGGAAGTGCATATCGCGCCGATCTCGCTGCCGATTTCTGCTGACGATGCGTTAAAAGCTTCGTACTTACTTCCTGAACACGATGACGTGGCCGCACTGTTTCCGAATCGTCCCAGCAATTCGCATAAAGGGAACTACGGTAAACTGCTGTTGATTGCAGGTTCAAGAGGGATGAGCGGTGCGGCGCGTTTGGCTGCTGCTGCGGCGTTGCGGAGCGGGGTGGGGCTGCTGATGGTGGCAATCCCTGAGAGCGTGCGAGCGGAAGTCACGCGGCAACCGGAATTGATGACGGTGGGTTTGCCGGAAACTGTTAGTGGGTGTCTCGCGTTCTCCGCTTGGGAGAAGCTTGAACCGCTGTTGAAGTGGGCCGATGTGGTTGCCGTCGGGCCGGGGTTAGGTCAAGACCCTGAAACGGCACACCTCTTGAACAATATCCTCACCTCAGGCAAGAGACTTGTGTTAGATGCCGATGCTTTGAACCTCATTTCCTCACATAATCTGCAAACGAAACTTCCGGCAGGATCCATTCTTACTCCGCATCCCGTTGAACTCGAACGACTTGTTGGGAAACAATTCTCCACTGTGCATCAACGTATTGTTGCCGCAGGAGAATTTGCCGCGAAATACAAAGTGGTTGTGCATGTGAAGGGTTCATCTGCCGCGACAGTTACACCGGATGGAAAAGTGTTTGTCAATACCACGGGGAATCCGGGGCTTGCTACGGGCGGATCGGGTGACGTGCTGACGGGAATTATCGGTGCTATTTTCGCGCAAGGGATTCCTGCTTCGGCTTCTGCTTGGGGTGGAGCCTATTTGCATGGACTAGCTGCTGATATCGCCGCTGATGTGTTGGGCGAAGTTTCACTTTTGCCCACAGATGTAATCACTCATTTGCCTTCTGCCTTTGCCGAACTTGCTCCCGGAATCTGAATGACCAATAAGCCTCTTGCTCTTGCATCTTCTTCGCGCCGCTTTTGGGAAGCCACTGCTGTCATCTGGTCGGCGGTCGTTCTGAGTCTGGCCATTACACCGATTCGCAATGTGGAATTGATTACGGCACCGATATCGGACAAGGTGCTGCATGCGGTGGCGTTTCTTATTGGTAGTATTGTCTGGGCCGGAGCATTTGAGGACTCGCCGGGTCATGTGCGTTCGATTACTCTTGCGGGTGCGGTTTGTCTTGGTATGGGGGGGTTGATTGAGGTCTTGCAAACTCAAACTTCCACACGCACTGCTGAAACAGGTGATCTTGTGGCGGATGCGGCGGGAATTGTGATTGGGGGGATTGCGTGGTTTCTCATTACTAAGCGTCGGGACAAGGCGCAAGCCTCTCAGAATTCGATGGAAACAGCCGTTGGGTTGTAAACGTTGAACTTCAATTTCAGTTGAACTTTTTTTCTAAATAATCTACAAACAGATTAGGAGTACATTGTGGTCAATCGAGTGACATTGATTGGGCGCTTGGGCAAAGACCCGGAAATGCGCTACACGCCGAGCGGGGCCGCTGTTGCCCGTTTTTCAGTAGCGACAGACGAGAACCGCAAAGATCAGAGTGGGAATTGGGTTCAGGACACGACATGGCACAATATTGTGGTTTGGGGACAGGCCGCAGAACGCGCGGCTGAAAACCTCAAGAAGGGCAATATGGTTTACATCGAGGGTAAGATCTCGATGAGGAACTGGGAGGACAAGGAGGGTCAGAAGAGAACGTCGTTTGAGATTGTGGCGTTTTCATATCGCAACCTCACTCCGAAGAGTAGTGGCGAAAGTCATGGAGAATCAAGTTTTTCGCAACCTGAACCGACCCACTCGCAGCCGCCTATGGATGAGGATCTTCCGTTCTGAGAACTATTTTGACTTTTCTTGCGGGATGGTGAAAATCTCTTGACATCCGACGGAGTTTTAGCTAATATCAGGGGTCTGCGGCGAATACCGTAGTGAGTTTGTCTGATTATGTTGTAAAACCTTGTCAGAACAAGCAATTGAATAGTCGGTTGGAGGTGATTGCTTGAGGCCCCAATTGACCTGATTTCAAAATCGAATGCCTCCATTTCCAGAAAATGGTCGCAGAGGCATGCCAGCCTTAAACTATACTTAGTAGGGTAATACCCGAAGATAGGCTGGACGAAATCACCCAAGTTTAAGTTTTTGTTTGAGTTTCGGGTAATCAATCCCGACTTGATGAGTGTGTATCGATGAAGGTGGGGACTGCACGTCGCAGTTCTCGAAGTTAAGGAGGATAAGATGAAGAAAGTCATGCTTGTGATCGTGTGCCTGCTGTTTGCGGCGACCGCATTCGCCCAGCAGTCAGATCCGTCCAACGACGTCGGCTACGTTAAGTTGAACTCGACGGGTTCGGGTACGCCTGGTGTCCAGACGACGTTGAACTTTGGTCTCCCGTTCAAGTTCTGGACGGTCGTTGCCAATGTTCCGCAGTACGGTACCGAATCCACGCGTCCGTCGTCCATCATTGGCTCGCAGATTGTTGGCAATGCCAACCCGACGCTTGCCGACCGTATCGTGCGTCAAGACGGTGGTGCTGCCGCCTTCCGTAACGGTGCTGGCGTATGGTCCGGCACGCTCGAAACCGGCGCCTCGATGGTTCCGGGTCGCGCGTATGCTTATCAGAACAAGACCGGTGTTGCACGCACCCTCGTTCTGGCCGGCGATGTTGACAACGCTGGTGGCTATGGCACGATTTCCATTACCGGTGGTGTCTCGACTGCGTCCACGCCGATTTCTTGGCGTGATTCGCGTAACATCGTTGTTGCGACCCAAGTTGGTCCGCAGCTGATTGCCGACGGTTTCACCGGTGTTGCCAATCCGTTGAACTCGGATCAGTTGGTTGCACAAAATGGTGGTGCGACTGCTCGTGTTAATGCTGCTGGTACTGTATGGGGCGGCACGTTGACGCAGATCGTCCCCGGCCAGCCGTATAACGTCCAGAACCGTCCGCATCCGAACGGAACCTGGATTTACGACTACCAGACCGGCGCTGCCGCTGCTATGAATGCTGGTTTCTTGATGCCGACTCCGTCGATCACCAAGGCCCCGATGAACAACGAATCTGTGAAGACGTCTTCTGTCAAGTCCAGCTCGGTGAAGACCACTGGCGCGGCGAAGTAATTTGGTGGATGTGCTAGGAACTGAAAATTGTTTGAAATATTTCTGTTAAGAGGAGAAGGAAAATGAAAATCAAGATGTTGTTTGTTGCGATGGCGATATTCGCTTTTGCATCTATCAGCCATGCGCAGTTCAACGCTGGTTTGTACAACTTTGGTCCGAACTTGTTGATGAATTCGTGTACGGGCGGCGAGCCGCTCGGCCCGGATTGCGTAGCGCAAATTTATTGGGATGCCAATAACAATGGCCCTGATGCTTCGGATCAGCAGCCTGTTGTTGGTGACGCTTTTGGCCAGGCCAATTTTAACTCGTTCACGCTTCAGTCAGGTTATGACTTTGGCTTCCCGGGTGGTTTCTACATTGACCCACTGTTCACGATCTCAACCGTGACCCCGCTACCCTCGCGCTACTACGTTGTGGTAAATTGCCAGGGCGTGAAGTGGACGTCGCCAGCTTTCACAATCTTGACCGGTCCTCCGACGGACTACGATTTGGGCGCCATGAACTGGACCTGCGAGACCACGGTTGTTCCCTGTGATCAGCCGACGTTTGTTGGTATCCAGCTTCCTGCTGGTGGCCAGACGCCGGTTCCGTTCTCACAGTGCATCCCGCTTTGCGCTGGTGCAGTGACGCAGATCTGCCTCGGCCCGTTGTATGCTAACCACCGCCCCCACGGCCACGTGACCCCTGGTTGCATGACCGACGGTTGCCAGACCGAGTGCCCGCCGGCTCAGTTTGGTTATGACGATGCAGGCTGGACCTACAATGCCGCCAACGGCACCTGGTGCAACTTTATCGTTCCGGGCAGCGACGGTTGTGTTTGCTTCACGATTGACTTCATCGAAGGCGTCGTGGATGTTGACTTCAGCGCGACTGCAGGTGACAGCAAGGTTGACTTGCTTTGGAACACCGGTGCGGAATCCGATATGGCTGGTTACAACGTGATGCGTCGCGTAGTTGGTCATGAGTTCTCGAAGCTCGCGACGATCGACGCTTCGAACTCCAGCAGCGGCTCGACCTACACCTACACTGACGAATCGGCTGACAACGGCACGGCGTATGAATACACGCTCCAAATGGTTGCCCTGAACGGCGACGTGACCGAGCTTGGCACGATTTCTCCGGAGATGAGGCCGTCGACCAATCTGGCCGTGATCACTGAGTACGCTTTGCATCAGAACTACCCGAACCCCTTCAACCCGTCGACCAGCTTGGTGTTTGACGTTGTTGCAGAAAACGTCGTGAACCTGAAGGTTTACAACGCGATGGGTCAGGAAGTTGCGACGTTGGTGAACGGCACGATGAATGCCGGCCGCCACACCGTAAACTTTGATGCGACGAACCTCACGAGCGGTTTGTACTTCTACACGGTGAAGATCGGCAACGAGTTCACCGCCACCAAGAAGATGCTCCTCGTTAAGTAACCAGCGTAGACGCTGGACCCAATGCGCTAACGCGTATTGCGTTCACGGTACGTAGTTAGTTTAAGCGGGCCTCCCATGCGGGAGGCCCGCTTTTGTTTTGTCATCGACGGTGTGTCAATTTATGTGTCGGGGTGTCGCGGTTCAATTCATAAACCTCAAGAAACGCTCAAACTTGGGCCAAATCAAAAATCAAAATACCCCTCAAACTCGTTGCATTTCTTGTAGGCTGAGCGTATATTAAGGCTTACGACAAATTCGTATTTTCCCGCGTCCAGGCCTGGAGTTTGCTGATTTACAGAGGATTAGCCGTTGGCAGGACCACGTATAGAAACGGAAAGGACTCGACAGACGATGAAACGGTGGACTATGTACGTAATGGCTTTAGCCCTGATGCTACTTGGACAGCAGGCAATGGCCCAGTTTAATGCATTTATAGCCTACGCGGACCCGAGTCCTGCGTTGGTTACCGTTTGCGGAGGCAACACCGCAATTCCCGATGGCCGCCTCATCAAGATTTTTCAGGATGTGGACGCCGATGGCCCGGATTTCGACGATCCGCTGCCGACCGTATGCTCCAATCCACCGGACTGCAACGAGCCATTTGACGCCGTGAATTTCAACCAATTCCCGATGAATGGAACAGCGATGGGCCTCGGCGCAGGATATTTCCTTACTGAGCCGGCATTTACCTGTAATAGCACAATCCCGGGCAACGGCCGCTTCTACGTTCGAGTATATGAGCCGGACAATACGACAGTTCTTTGGACCAGCACGGTCTTCACCGTCGTGAAGCGGTCTGCAAGACGTCATCTTTGGTCAGGCCGATTGGACCTGTGGCGCAGTCGGTCCGCAGTGCACGGTCATCGACGAAAGCGAATAATTGACCCATCTTAGCTTGGAACCCATACAAGCGTGGGAGCGTAATACCAATATGCTTCGCGCTTGTATTTTTTCGCGCCATTTGACAACCCAACAACCATAAACCAAACCATGCGCAAACTAACAGTTTTGCTTGCCGCTCTGACGGCTGCCGTTTTTGCCTTTGGCTGGGTGCTGACCGGATGTTCGTCGGCCCCCGCTGATGGGAAACTGCAGGTCATGTTCAGCGGCAATATCAGGGGCAACGTCGCCCCTTGTGGCTGAAAGCAGAAAAAAGGTGGAGTGGCCCGGTGGGCTGCTTTTGTACAAAGACATCAAGATCCGACGGCCAATTGGTTGACCGTGGATGCCGGCAATTTTGTCGATCGCGCAGGTGCTAAGGGCGGCTGTTCGGACAAGTGTCAGTTCCTCGTTAACAGTTATTCGGATTTGCACTATGACGTGCTGAACATCGCTCGCCAGGAAGTTTCCATGGGCTATGAAACGCTTGTGGCCTTGCGTGACACGTCCAAGAAAACGGATTACGTTTCCGCAAATTTGATTGACGTCAAGACGAACAAGCCGGTCTTCGATCCGTATGTGATCAAGGACTATGGCAACATGCGTGTGGGCGTGATGGGATTGTTGCGCGATGCTGATTTCCCGGCCACGACTTCGGTTGTGCGAACTCTTGCGCAAGACGGACGCTGTTATCCTGCTTTGCGAATTGCCGACGGACGACCTCGATTCATTGGTCAAGGACTATCCTGACATTGATGTCGTGATCTCGACCGGCGCATTGCGCAGTGGCGAGACGACAACGACTATTGGTAAGAAGACCCGGTTGCTCGGTACGGGTTCCTCGGGCTATAACGGCCACTATGCGACGCTTGAATTCAAGCCCACTTGGGGTGACTCAATTGGTTTTGCGGATTTCAAGGACGCGTTGATCGAGACCTACGACGTTACCGGTGCATGGACTGAGAAGCTTGCAGCGTTCGAGCAGAAGACGGGTGTGCCGCAGCCGATGCAACCTGCTAAGACCGGCATGAACATCACGCCGGGCGTTGGAACTTCGCCGACGGTTTCTCCGTCTGCTACGCCATCGAACCAAGCTACGCCGTCCACTCAGCCTGGACACGAAGGACATAATCACGGGTAAGGTTCTCTCCCGCGCGTAAAAGAGCGGCAGGGGCCGCTCTTTTCGTTAACAAGGAGACGAACAATGCTACGATCGACTGGGGTTTATCGCGCGGGGCGCATTTGTGTGCTGGCGATAATGTTAGTGGTGCCATTTCTGGTGTTTTCAACCGGCTGCTCGGTTACACCCGCTGAAGGCAAGCTGCAAGTGATGTACAGTGGAAACTTGCGCGGTGCGGTTTCTCCGTGTGGTTGCAAGATAAGCAAGGGCGGTATGGCGCGCTTGGCGACTTTCTTCCAGCGCAATCAAGATCCGACGGCCAATTGGCTAACGGTTGATGCGGGGAATTTTGTGGACAAGGACGGCGCAAAAAGCGGCTGCTCTGTGAAATGCAAGTTCCTGTTAACGAGCTATGACGAACTCGACTACGACGTTCTAAATATCGCGCGGCAGGAGATTGCTATGGGCTACGAGACGCTTACCACACTGCGGGACACGTCGAAGTCCGTGGAATTTGTCTCCGCGAATCTGATGGACGTCAAGAAGAACCGCCTGATGTTTGAGCCGTACGCTATCAAAGATTACGGCAACATGAAGGTTGGCGTGATGGGACTGATTCGTGATGCGGATTTCCCGCCGACAGCCTCTGTCATTGATACGAATACGATGCGTGTGTCAAGCACTCGTGAGGCGGCTGACCGCTATTTGCCAAAGCTTAAGAACGAAGTCAATTCAATTGTTGTGCTCTGTGAATTGTCTTCGGATGATATTGATACGCTGGTGAAAGCGCATCCGTATATCGATCTCGTCATTTCAAGCGGTGCGCTGAAGTCAGGCGAAACGACAATTTCGATCGGTAATACTCGTGTTGTCGGAGTTGGTTCGTCGGGATATAACGGCCACTGGGCTAAGCTTGAATACAATCCTGCTTGGGGTGATTCGTTCGCCTATGCCGATTACAAGGATGCCTTGATCGATACGTACGAGCTTCCGGGTGAATGGACGGATAAGCTTGCGGCTTTTGAAGATGCCAACGGCTTTGATCGCAAGACGAAGAACACCACGGCAGCACAGAAGGCTGCCCTTGACGCTCCTGCTGGTGTTATAACCGCGCCGACGAATCAAATGCCGACGGGTGCGACATTGACACCCACAAATCACAGTCAGTCAGGTACGGGAGCAACGCCTTTGAATCACATTCCGTCCAGCACGACAAGCATTGAGAAGAAAGGTTAGAGTTATAACGTTTGATTTGTAATCGCGCCACATGAATCAACATAATAGACGCAGCGGTTCGTTTCGCGCTTTGAGCACGTTCGTGATGGTGGCTTGTGTTTTAGCTTTTTCGCAGATGCTGCTTGCAGGCAAGCAGGCTGAAAAGAAAGCTGAAGCGCGTGTCGTCTATTCGGGCCAGTTCAAAGGGCATGTCGAACCGTGTGGTTGAGGCTCCCGTAAAGGCGGGTTGGCCCGGAGGGCCACCTTTATTCACAAGAGTCGAACGGACAGCATCCCCACGATGGTGGTGGAAGCTGGGAATTTTGCGACGCCGGCTAACGACGCTGAGGCGGTGCCGCGTCGTGACATTATGCTCGAGTTTTATCATAACGAGCAGTACGATGCCGTGACGCTGGGCGAGCAGGAGTTGCTCAATCCGATCACGACCTGGATTACGGCGCGTGACAACGGATTGCCGATTGTCGCGGCCAATTTGTTCTACGGCGAGCGTGCGAAGAAGCCGCTCTTTGAACCCTTTAAGTGGTATGACCGCGGCGGTGTTCGCATGGCCGTCGTGGGTTTAATACCCGAGCGTGCGGCGGCGAGTTTACCGGATTCATCTGGAATCAAAATTACGTCTCCGTTCGAACAGCAGAAAATGATGCGCAAGCTGAATAAGCGAACGGATCACATGACTGTGATTGGGGATTTCACACCTGAAGAAGCTGAATCGCTCGTCATGGCCTATCCCTTTGTTGACTTGATTATCTCGTCTAACGAGAAAGTCTTTCATATGACCAACATCGGCACAACGGTGCTTGCTGCCTGCGGTGGCAAAGGTTACTATGGTGACTATTTGCAAATGCCTGTCGAGCGACAGGATTCCACGGGAGTTAATTCATTCCGTGAAACGCTGGATGTCAAAGTTCCAGCAGATACGATGTACGAGGGCAAGATAGCGCGTTCTGGGATCAAGTCTCGAAAGTAGATCATGATGAAAATGGACAACCATAATATGCTGGCAAAGCGAAACGTTGTGTTGCGAATTGCAGGATTCTTAGCGCTACTAACCCTTTTTGTCTGGCGGCGATGGCCCGCGATGTAATCAAGGGCCGGAAGTCTGGTTTGACACAGAATTGGATGAACAGCGCGATGTGGCGATGGGAAACCCTATAATATCCTCGTGGTGATGTACGGGAAAGAACCTGTGTTGGACAGCAAAGGCGAACTTCACGGCCACGGGCACTTGATTCAGTTGATTATGGACGGCGGAAACGGCGTTCAGGACCCACCCAACGCGGATGGTACTCCGGGTGGAGATGACTCGCTGGCCATCGGGAATTTTAATAGCTTCTATTTGGCTGGATACGATTATCCGCCGGAAATGACGGGGAAAACGGGTCTATTCCTATCCGTGAAGTTCTTCCTGCCGTACGTGGACGACCGGGTATATTATTTGCGATTGTGGGAGGGCGGTGACCCAGCGAAGGCGCCGTTTTATCAAGACACACGTGAATATGTTTCGACTATTGGTGACCAAGGCGGCGGACTCGTTCGCATTTCATCCCGGAATTACGCCGGGCCGCAGGAACTTAATTGGACCTTCGGGAAGTCGCAGCCGCGCCCCAAAAAGTCGAAATAGCTGGACCTGTAGTAATATTTTTTCAAGGGTTTGTTCGACAGTATTTGTCGGGCAAACCCTTGTTTGCTTTCCGGAGGGGGGAAGCGACCAATGAAGGCCTCGTTTATATTGATTCTGGCCCTATGGCCAATCATTTCAATGGCTCAGTGGGTGCAGGTTGGGTTTGTCGAGCCTGCCTCGGCGGTGACACCGGGCAAAGTCGTGGTGGCAGATGAGAATGGTTCGTGGCAGAAGGAATTGACCTTGCGGAACCGCTACGATCTGAAACACGAGTGCTTTGTCTCTGAGCCGCTGGTATTGCCCAAACATGCCTCTGAAGGCTCATTTGCCATTCGCTGGGAACAGAACGGGCTGGAGTTCTCTTACCGCTTCAAGCCGATGCTGGACCAGCCGCTACAGGTGCTCTTGAA
>JADKHW010000030.1 GCA_016721565.1 bacterium
GCGGCCATGAAGCGCACGCAATGCGCAAACTTTGTCAACAAACTCCCACACGGACTCGGTACGGTTGTCAGCAGGCGCGGCGCCAACTTTCCGGAGGAGTGGTCAGAAACAGCGCATCGCCATCGCGCGCGCATTGTTAAAAGATGCTCCGCTATTGATTTTTGATGAAGCCACCTCCGCACTCGACAACGAATCCGAACGTTTGATTCAGCACGCCCTGGAAGAACTCTTCCGCGAACGCACGGTTATCATCATCGCGCACCGTCTGAGTTCAATTCGTTTCGCTGACCGCGTCGTTATAGCGATGAAGGACAAATCGCCGCACAGGGCAAACACGATGCCTTAACGCCGACAGCGATCTCTATCGCACACTAACGCACCTTTACGGGCGCGAAAGTCTGCCCAGGTGAACATCCTGCTCGTGAATTCTGCCGCCTCAGAACTCTGGGGCGGCGGCGAGAGTGGTTTTATCAACGCGGCACAGTGGTTCAGCCAACATGGCCATGACGCAGTGCTGGTCGTTGACCTGAGTCCAAAATATTAGCTCGCGCCGAAGAAGCAAAACTCGAAACCATCACGAGCACATTCGGCGGTGACTTCGACCCACTCGCGATGTTGCGCGCACGCGAAATCATTCGCACGAGTCATGCCGACGTTGTGCTGACAAATTTCAACAAAGAGAGTTGGCAATTCGGAGTCGCAGGCAGATCGCTAAAAATTCCGGTCGTTGCCCGCCACGGCTTCACGTTGTGGTCAAAGAAATTGCGCCACAAGCTTCTGGCTCAAAAAGTCATCACGAAGCTAATCGTTAATGCCGCGAGCATCCGTGACAGCTATCAAGAGCTTGGCTGCGCACCAAAAGATATCACAATTATCCCAAACGGCGTCAATACCGTTGTGCAACGTTCGGGCAAATTGCGCCGACAACTTGGCATAACTGAAAGTGATCTGCTAATCGTCGCCGCCGGACGATTAGAATCACAAAAACGATTCGACAGAGTTCTTAACTGCGCCGCTCAGCTAAAGCAATCTCATTCGTTCAAGCTCGCCATCTTCGGCGTCGGCCCTGACGAAAATGCGCTTCGCGAACAAGTGAAACAACTTGATTTGGGTCAGCACGTCGCTTTCTGCGGCTTTGATCCCGAATTATCAAGTCTCATAAGTGATGCCGATTTGTTCTTACTGACTTCCGACGAAGAAGGCACACCCAACGTCGTGCTTGAAGCCATGATTGCCGGAGTCCCCGTGCTCGGCTTCAACGTTGGTTCGATGAATACAATTCTTAACGGCGAACTATCCGAGTTCCTGATTGAAGCCGGCAACGACGCCGCGTTTCAAACGAAGTTTCACCTCCCTGATTACACACCGCGAAACTTTGCAAACGTGGCGCGACAAATTCCGCGACCATGCACTTCACGATTTCAGTTTTGAATCCTCCATGCAACGCTATCTCGACGCCCTAACCTCCGCAGTCAAACCCGCATGAGCACTCGTCGCGAACAATTTATCGGCGAGTCGCTGTTCATCGTGCTTGTGCTGCTCGGATGGACGCCGTTCTATCTCGAAGCGATTCGTGCTGACATCTATGATGCCGCGCCGTTTTTGTTAGGTGGATTCTTCGCGATTCTTGCCGCAGGCTTGACCTACGATGCGGGCGAGCGTTTGTTCGGCGCGGGCAAAGGTATTTACGTTGCGGCAGTATTGACGTCGCTTCCGGCAGCGGCAATCGTGTTCAGCGAACCACCGTTGCTCTCGAGCACATCGCTGATGTTCATTTCTGCCGCGACGTTGTGGTTTGCGTCCCGTGGAAAGAGCGACAATCCGCGCGAAGCGCTGTTCTTCATCGCCATATTAAGCGCAATTCCGCTCGCGGTATTCGGATTATGGCCGCCTGCATTGCTACCGCTGTTATCGCTGTTCGTTGTCCAGCACAAATTGAGTTTGAAGTGGTCAACCGTATTAATTACGGCTGTCATCGGTCTCAGTGGACTCGCTGCAAATAGTTTTCTGCCGCTTGGACTGCCTGACGTTTTGGGTAATCAGCCCAACATCGAGCTGTCGTGGGCCGAATCAACGGCATTGCTCGCGCCGTGGATCACGTTCTTACTGCTTGCGTTGATTGCCAAAATCTCGTGGCCGCGCATAATTGTAATCGCGGTTGCCTTGCTGACACTTTTGCATGTGTATTCCGGTGGCGCGTGGGTGGCCATCGTCGGCCCGGCGGCGCCGGTGCTTGCAATGGCAATCACCGCCGTTGTTCTCAAGTGGTTTGATGCTGAGACCGAAGGTGGATTGCGCAATTGGCGTTGGTTTGTGCTCCCGCTTGTGCTTGTGTTTGTCGCGCTTGTCGTTTGCACGGATCGTGAGATTTGATGCGCTCGTGATTGGCCACAATCACGCCATCATCGGCTCTTGTCGCCGGACTACTATGCGCTAGCGCAATCAAAGACGCGCGTCGCTGGGTTTCGGTTTTGCACATTATCGCAGGATGGTTAATCGGCGCGTTGTGGTGGTACTTATTGGCAAGAAGGCGGCTATGCCGCGCAAGAACCGTCAGTCATTAATATCGTTCCGTGGCTTACGCCCGCAATGTTTCTCTATATCGCCACCGTTCGTATGTTGTACGGCCGCCGCATGCCACACAATCTTCGCGCAGAAGGACCACGCCATCGTTTTGACGAAATCAAATTCCGCGATTTCTCAAATGAACGCCGCAAAGAGTGGGAAGGCGCACCCGTTTCAGTTGTACCACGCGACGCGAACGTGGTGCGTTTCGCAATCTTCGGAGACGTGGCAGGCTCAGAGTTTCCCTTCGCTTCAAAACAATCCGGCTACTACGCATACAAGCAAATCATCAAATCGATCTCCGCTCGTCAACCTGACTTCGCCGTGTCAACCGGAGATCTTGCCTTGCGCGCCACGCATTTGGCCTATCGCCGTCTGCGTAAACTGCTTCGGTATGTCACCTTCCCATTGATTGCGACACCCGGCAACCACGACATTGTGGATCGCTCGGTTGTGCATTCGCAATTCTTTCACGGACTCTTCGGCAGCGATCACGGTGACGTCACGATTGGAAATGTGCGCTTAGTTCTGATCAACAACGCTTGGGGCAGCTTTGAGGACGACCAACTGAAGTGGATTGACGAGACATTTGCAAAAACGTCAACCGCAAAGTCCACGCTCGTCTTCTGTCACAAGCCCGTCTTTGATCCGCGCGAAAATACCTACTACGGTATGGAGCATCGTCCGCACGCTGAACATCTGCACGCGCTGTTCGTCAAACACAAAGTCAGTGCGGTATTCTCCGGTCACATTCACAGCTTGCTCCACACCGAGCGCGACGGCGTGCACTACATCATTTCCGGCGGCGGTGGTTCCAAACTCAAAACCGCACACGACGCGCATCACTACTTATGGTGCGAAGCAACTGAGCAAGGCGTACACGTCACGGCCCACGGCTTAGAGAAGACGGAGCCAATGTTTGATCTCAACCTGAGTGCGCGCACATGAAGCTCTCACGAGTAGCCCCGAAGCTTGCTCCTAAGAAGATTTTGCTCGTGCAGCTTCGGCGCATAGGCGATTGCATCTTATGCACGCCCGCGATTCGCGCGTTGCATGAGAAATTCCCCGATGCACAGATTGATTTCTTAGCCGAGTATCCCGCCGAAGAGACGCTGCGGAATCATCCGCTAATCAGAAAGCTGTGGGTTGCGCCGATGCACGGACTCGCGGCCACAATTGAGTTGATTCGCGGCTTGCGGCGCGAGCGTTACGACTTGGCAATTGATTTCTTCGCCAATCCCCGCAGTGCGCAATTTGTATTTTTCACCGGCGCAAAAACGCGCGTGGGTCTCAAGCGACGCGGCAGAAGTTGGGCCTACACGCATCACTTCATCGAAGAAGAACCCGACCACGAACTCTACGCCGCTGATTTGCGACTTGGGATGTTGAAGCTGTTAGGCATTCCGTCAACTTCGCGCATGCTCGAAATCTACAGCGACGCACACGATGAGGCCGCGCAGGCAAAGGCTACGAAAGTTGTAGATTCATTGACAGGTGTCGTCGTCGCAGTTGCAACAGGCAGCGCAAATGCAGCGAAGCGTTACCCCGCCGATTTAACTGCGCAAGTGATCGAGCTGTTGCGCGTCACATCTCGAAGTAGTCTTGACAAGCGGCCCCGGCGAGCAAGAGTTTGCGCAGCGAATCTTGACCAAGCTTGCGCGCCCCGTGCCGCATTTCGCGGACGCGCGCGTGCCGATTAGCCGCGCTCTATCGGCATTGTTCACTTTATGTCGGCCCCGATTCCGGCCCCAAGCACATCGCTGTCGCGTGCGGAATTCCAACTGTTACCATTTTCGGTCCGGGCAATCCGTACAATTGGAATGATTTCGAGAATCCGAAAAACGTTGTGCTCTTCCCGCCGTGCAAGTTCCGTCCAAACTGCATTGAACTCGAATGTGTCAAGCTCGGTCACTTACCGATGATTTCGCCGCGTGAAATACTTGCGGCATCGCTCAAGCTAATCTTAGAATAGAACAGGCGGCATCGCTGCCGCCCGTGAACTCGCTCACCGACAGTCGATTGTTATCGCCCGCGCGCCTTGTCAATATCTCTGCGATCTTTCTTGGTCGGTCTGCCGCCTTGTTCGCGTTTTCCCGATTCGCGCCAAAGTTTGCTCGACTCTTGAATCTGCCGAAACTTTTCGACAGTGGCTTCATCGGTAATCTCTTGATACATGCGCGGCGCGTCGGCTTTTGAAACATTGATGTCCGCCGATTCGAGAATGCGGAACGTGCGATAGAGTCCCTTCATGCGAATCTTGATAACGGCATCAACATCCACCGTGTCGTGAGCGTCGGCGAATTTCTCGCCGATCATAATCTTGCCTTCTTTGCAAGCTTCCGTGGCCTGCGTGCGCGATTTATAGATGCGCGCGCGATGGAGCCAAATATCTACGCGAAGTTTCATTTCTGTGACAACCAGCGGTCCGCAGCCTTGATTGCGGAGTCGATTTGTTCTTTTGTGTTATCCTGATCTGCAAGCATCGTCGCCAGCGCTGCAATCAGCGTTCCCGGCAACACCGAGAATGACTTGTGCTCGCCGTTTTGCAATGCTTTGTGCACAAGTGGAAATTCCGTGACGATAGAAACAACGCGCTCAATTTCTCCGTCGGTTGCGTCAAGTTGAGTCAGGTCGAGTCTAACCGAAGAGACATACGCGGCGATTTGCTCATTGTCGTAAGCCAATAACGTTGCCAGCGCCGTCAGCGCCCAACCGTTCAAGCGTTCATCGACTCCGGCATCGTGAAAGCGGCAGACCTTTCCGAACGCCCACTCGCCCAAACCGTCAGCCCAGCGTTCGAGATGAACTTGCTCGACTGCCGCAAGCCGCAAATCGCGCACATCGGTGTAGGCTGTCCATGAGGGCAGAAATTCTTCGATCAGATCCACGGCGTTCAAAATAGCCAACGCCCGACCGCGCTCGGGATAAGAAAGAATCTTCCAGAGAGATTCACGCGCGTCGGCAGGCTTAGGTAAAAGCGGCGGGGTAATTTCCGCAACTTCGCCGATCAAGTCACGCGGCGGAACGTCGCCGCCTTGCGCATAGGCGACCGTATATTCCAGAAATTGTTTGACCCGCTTGTCCATAAATTTGTCTCCTCAGTTGAGACAAGATACAAAGTCCCGCACACTTTTTCCACTATACCTTGAGCGAAACATGAAACGTTTGTCTTTACTTTGTTTGCTATTAATCTTGGCCGCGACCGTGTTCGCGCAGCCGAATGAAAAGCGTATCCGAAAAGATATCGAGTATCTCGCAGACGACGCACGCGAAGGGCGCGGCATCGGCACCAAGGGGCTAAATGACGCCGCTGATTACATTGCCAAACAAATGAAGGAGATGGGGCTTGAACCCGCGTTCGGCGATTCCTATTTCCAAGACTTTGAAATGGGCTGGGGCTTTAAGCTTGGTGAAAAGAATTTCATCACCTATAAAGACCAAACTATCGACACCAAGTCCGGTGTGATGCCCACAGGTTTTTCCGCTGCCGGAGAAGTCATGGCTAAGGTTGTATTTGCCGGTTACGGCATCATCGCACCTGAATTTGAGTATGACGATTTTGCCGATGTTGACGTCAACGGCGCGATTGTGTTGTGCATGCGCAAGGAGCCGGGCGAATTTGATTCAACTTCAAAGTTTGACGGTATCAATGTGACGGCGCACTCGACTTTGAGAGCCAAAGCCGGAAACGCGAAACTCAAAGGCGCGAAAGCCTTATTGCTTGTGGATGGCCCGCTCTATGCCGACACCACCCAAGCCGAAGAGCTTGTGGCTCCGTCGTCAAATGAAGCCTATATTGATTGTGGAATGCCCGTTTTGCGAATCACCCGTGCGGCGGTCAAGCAATTGTTTCCCGAATTTGAATTGGAGAAACTCCAACGCTCGATTGATTCAAATACACAGCCGCGCAGTCTGGAAGTCACCGAAGACAGCGTCACCATGTCCACCGAATTGACGCGCGAAACCGTTGACGTGAAGAACGTCGCCGGAATTATTCGCGGCGGTGATGACATTTTGGTGGTTGGCGCACACTACGACCATTTGGGTTGGGGACAGGCGGAAGCTTGGACGAAAACGCGCACATCATTCACAACGGTGCGGACGACAACGCCAGCGGCGTAGCGGGAATGCTGGAAACGGCGCGCAATCTCAAGAAGAATCCAATTGGTTCAACGGTTCTTGCGGTCGCATTTACGGCTGAAGAAACAGGTTTGGGCGGCTCGGGCCATCTGGTGAAGAATTTCCCACTTGACATAAGCAAAGTTCGGATGATGTTAAATCTTGACATGGTGGGACGTTTGAGCGAGAAAAACGAATTCACGGTTCTCGGCTGTAAGTCTGCTACTGAATTTTCAGACATCGTCAATCGTGCGGCTGTTGGAACGGATTTGACGATTACCTGCAAAGGTGACGGCTATGGTCCTTCGGATCATATGAATTTTTATCTCGCCGATAAACCGGTGCTGTTTTTCTTCACGGGCGCGCATGCGGATTATCACAAATCAACCGACGACGCCAATCTGATTAATTACAAGGGCGAGGTGAAAATCACTCAGCTTGCGATAAACACGTTGCGCGAGATTGACGCTTTCAACAATCCACTCACATTTGTGAAGACAGCAGAACCACCGGATCAGGGCGGCGGATCGTTCCGAGTTTACTTTGGTTCAATTCCAGATTACTCGCAGCCGGATTCATTGTTGGGAGTTTTGTTAAGCGGAACACGCGAAGGCGGACCTGCGGCAACGGCGGGCATCAAGGGCGGCGACTTGCTCGTCAGAATGGGCAAGGTTACGCTGAACAACATTTACGATTTTGTTTTCGCACTGCGCACTTACGCGCCGGGTGACACCGTGGATGTTGAATATATCCGCGAAGGCAAGCACGAACTGACCAACGTCGCTTTGAAAGCTCCGCCGGAAAAACACTAACTCAAAATTTGAAATAGGAAATAGGAAATGAGAAAGCTGCTCATTGCACTAACGATACTTGTTTCGTCGCTTGCGTTTGGCGCTTCGCCCGTAAATTATGACGGCGAGACGCATATCCAAAATATTCAACAACTCACGTTCGGCGGTGAAAATGCGGAAGCGTATTTTTCGCGAGACGGAAAGTGGCTGGTCTATCAATCTACTCGCGATAGTTTTAATTGCGATCAGATTTTTACCTACAATCTCGAAACCAAAGAGTCCAAGCTGGTCAGCACCGGCACCGGTGCGACGACGTGTTCATTCTTTATTCCGGGGACGGACGAGATTATTTTCAGCTCGACACACGAGCATGGCGCAAGCTGCCCGGACAAGCCGGATCGGAGTTTGGGGTATGTGTGGGGGTTATTTGATTTTGACGTATTTAAGTGCAAACAAGATGGTTCAAATCTTGTCAAGCTGACAAACACGAGCGGTTACGACGCTGAAGCGACCGTTTCTCCGGACGGTGAAGAGATTATTTTCACGTCGGGTCGTGACGGAGATTTGGAACTTTATGTAATGGACATCGACGGCTCGAACGTCACACGACTGACGCACACCGTGGGTTATGACGGCGGCGCGTTTTTCTCGCCGGACGGTGATCATATTATTTATCGAGCGTTTCATCCGAAGACCGCACAAGAATATTCCAAGTGGAAAACATTGTGGACGAATCAAGCGGTTTCGCCCGTCAGACTTGAGTTGTGGATTATGGACACGGACGGAAATAATCAGCGTCAGGTGACGAATCTTAATTCCGCGAGTTTTTGTCCTTATGTGAGTCCGTCGAGCGAGTGGATTATCTTCACGACAAATTGGGCGGACAGCACTGGGAGATAAGCCGGATGCCGAACTTTGATTTGTTCCGCATTCGGCCCGATGGCTCGGATCTTGAGCGGTTAACTTACGGTCCGACGTTTGACGGTTTTCCGATGTGGTCGTATGACGGCAAAAAGCTTGTCTGGGCCAGTAATCGTGGAGAGAGCAAGTCGCTCGGTGAGAACGAACATCTTCATTGCGGATTGGGTGGAATAGCTTGAAATAGTTAGAGAGATTTGTTAGATTTAGAATAATGTGCAGGACAACTAAATATTCCGAGGACAGGAAGACAATGAAACTGAAAAAGTCGTTTTGGTGGAGCACCGCTGTAATGGTGTTGGTTTTTGCGGTTGCGCTGATTGTGAGCTGCAAAAGTGACGACGGCGGCGGTGACGACGGCGGCGGACAGGCCAAGTGGACGGTGATGCTGTACGGTGCGGGCAACAATGATTTGGACCAAGCCAATAACGGCACGTCTTACATTGTTCAAGACGTGCAAGACATGGAAAGAGTCGGAAGTCAATCCGGTATGAACGTGATTGCCATGGTGTCGCGGTTTGGCGGCGGCGGAAATGCGCGCTATTATCATATTGGGCAATTCCCCAACGAAAATCCGAATGTTTTAAGTTCACCCGAACTGCAAAACCTCGGTACGAAGGATATGTCCGATCCGCAGACGCTCAGGAATTTCTTGAACTACTGCAAGACGAACTATCCGGCGGATAATTATCAATTGATTATTGACGATCACGGCGCGGGCTGGCCGGGAAGCTGTTCGGATGAACTTTCGGGCGCGGGTGGATTGTTGACGTTGCCTGAGACGCGTGAAGCGATTGCGACATCAGATATCGGTCACGTGGATGTTTTGACTTGGCATGCTTGTTTGATGAGCATGGCCGAAGTTGCGTATGAACTACGCACGGTGTGTGATTACATGACGAGCTGTCAGTTCACGATGCCGATGGAAAATATTTTGGCGGCGGATTTATGGTTGGGTTGGTTGAAGGATAATCAGAGTGCGGCAATCGAAGCTTACGCGCACAAGGTTGTGGAAAGCGTGATTACGCGCGCGCAGTTCAAGCAGAAGACCACGCATTACGCGATGATCAAGATGTCTGAAATGCAGAACCTCGGCGCGGCGATTGGTAACTTTGGAAATATTTTGGTGCAGGAAGGCGGCGCGAATTGTGCGCAACGCTTTGAACGCGGCTGTTCCGTTTACGGACACGTATTTCCAAACGCCGGATCAGCCTGTTCCGCGCGGCGGTTTAAATGTTTACATGCCGTGGCAGTTGGATCAGTTTGCTCCGGACTCGGTGAGCTATTCGTCACTTCAATGGCGTGCGACGAATTGGCATGCGTTCATTTCGACATTCGTGAGAAGTTTGGGTGGTGGTCAGGATCCTGTCGGCGCGTGCTGTTATAACAATAACACTGAATGTGCGGAGACGCTACGCAAGCGGCTGATCGAGCTTTAGGCGGCGTATGGACTCAAGGCGCAACGTGCGCGCAAGGTTGCGTTGGCGGTGGAAATCAATGCGCCCTGTACTGGCAAATCCGCGCCCGATCGCTCTCAATACACCGTTTGGCTGTGCGCTTCCGGCTCGGAAGGGCAAGGTCACGTGGTTGAGTCTACATTGGGCGTTCCCAGCTGTCTATCGCTTCCAGCTTGTTGGCGCCGGGCAGCGATTTCGATTTCCGCTCGTTTGCGAAGATTGTTCACAGGATGTGAGCTTGTTTCGGGAATTGGTCGGGGATGAGGATTTGACTTGCAGCGGTCACCGGCGGACCTACTTCGATCCGAGTCGTTGTCGTAGCCTTCACCGGAACTGGAAACTACACGTTCCCTATCACTCAAGTCAGTGTAACGGACGAGCCAGGTGGAATGGCTGTGAAATAGTCTCTCCTATATATAGGTGATTTACAGGGCGGCTCCGCAAGGGGTCGCCCTGTTTTTATTTGGGTTGGAATTGGCTGATTCATAAAACAACGACTTAGCTCAAATGAACGTTATGACCATAATATAATGCAGAAAAGGCCGCTTGTCAAGATGTTTTTGAACAAATGTGCTAAATTATGAGGGGGATTGGAGATAGGGGAATTTCGGGTTCGGGAAAACAAGGGGTTGGAAAATGCGGTTTTGGGACTTAGGAGGGAGGAGGCGGGGGAGGCAGAAGCCCTAATCCCCCCTTTCCCCGTAAACGGAGAAAGGGGAGACCGGAAGCAGACCCCCCCCTAACCCCCCCGCGAGCAGGGGGGAATCAGAAATAAGGAAAGGTGGGCGGGTAGTTGATCATTTGATCAATTATCGCTACGATCAATATGATCAAAATTAAGAAGTTAGATACAAACGTAGCTAAGGCATTTAGCCGCGGATTTGATCAATTTCCGCCTTTGCCGAAAGGAAAGAGAAGGAAGGACCAAAGGCCTAGACTCGAAAATGGAGACTGGCCTGACCTTTTGCTATCACAAGTCTGCAAGTTGGATTGCCTCAAGGGGATTGATCCGTACTTCAACGAAAACGGATTTTGTTTGCTTCAGGAGATAGCCGCGAGTTGCTGGCGCAGTTTCCGGAAAACCATTTCGACATGGTGTTCGCGGATCCGCCGTACATGCTCTCGAACGGCGGGTTTACGGTGCATGCCGGAAAACGCGCGAGCGTGAACAAAGGGAAGTGGGATAAGAGTCAGGGGCTTGAAGCGGATTTCAAATTCCACATGGAGTGGATTGAAGCGTGCAAGCGTGTGCTGAAACCGGAAGGCACGATTTGGATTAGCGGAACCTATCACTCGATTTACGCGTGCGGGTACGCGCTGCAACTGTTGGGCTACAAACTTCTGAACGACATCGCGTGGTACAAACCGAACGCGTCGCCGAACTTGTCGTGCCGGTTTTTTACGGCGAGTCACGAAACGATTTTGTGGGCGCGCAAATCGGAAAAGGCCAAACACATTTTCAATTATGCGGCGATGCGCGAAGGAAGTTGGGGAAAAGATTTCTTGAAGAAGCCCGGCAAGCAGATGCGCTCGATTTGGGCCATCGGCACTCCGCCGCGCGAAGAGAAGACTTTCGGCAAGCATCCGACGCAGAAGCCGCTTGAGTTGCTGAAGCGGATTGTGTTAGCTTCGACCAATCCGGGCGCGCTGATTCTTGATCCGTTTTCGGGGAGTGCGACGACGGGTTTGGCGGCGATTGGAGCGGGCAGATGTTATGTGGGGATTGATATGGAGAAGAAGTATTTGGAATTGTCGGTGAAGAGGGTGAAGAAAATTTGGGCAGGAAATCAGCAGGCTTGACTAAGTCAGCGCGTCGCAGTATAATATGACTTACTAAACTCAAGAGGACTGGACCATGAGTAATCGGTGGAAAAACGCTGTAATGGACAAGGTCATCGAAATCGTCGCGGCAAAACATTCCCCGCATTTTGAGTCCGAAGACATTTATTCATATCACAATCATTTTGCGCAACTGTTTCCTAATAACAATAATATTGAAGATAAGATTCGCCAGACGCTCCAATTTCTTCGTGATGATGACAAGCTAATTATATTTGTTAGTAGAGGTCACTATGCTCTCAATACGAAAGTCAGGACTTAGCGATTGAAAGTG
>JADKHW010000031.1 GCA_016721565.1 bacterium
CCGGTGTAACTTTATCGCGGCAGATGACCCTTCCCACATACACAACCGCTTTGTATTTCGCGGCAAATTCTCCAGCGGCAACAATACGTTGATGCACAGTTGAAATTGTTTCCCCACGAGTCGTTCGAGTTCAACGGGATGCGGAGTAAGAATGGATCCTGCCGGAAGTTTCGTTTGCAGATTATGTGAGGAAATGAGGTTCAGAGCATCGGCATCAAGCACGAGCCTCTTGCCTGATGCAAAAATATTGTTCAGAAGTTGCGCTGTCTCAGGGTCTTGTCCTAAACCCGGCCCAACCGCAACCACATCGGCCCACTTCAACAGCGGTTCAAGCTTCTCCCATGCGGAGAACGCGGAGCCACCCACTAACGGTTTCCGGCAAACCCACCGTCATCAATTCCGGTTGCCGCGTGACCTTACGCTCGCACTCTCTCGGGATTGCCACCATAGCAACAACCCCACCCCGCTCCGCAACGCCGCAGCAGCAGCCAAACGCGCCGCACCGCTCATTCCTCGTGATCCTGCAATCAACAGCAGTTTGCCGTAATTCCCCTTATGCGAGTTACTGGGCCGATCGGGAAACAGCGCGGCCACATCCTCGCGCTCGGGCAGCAGGTATGAAGCCTTTAATGCATCGTCAGCAGAAATCGGCAGCGAGATCGGCGCGATATGCACTTCCCCCGCGTGCTTGCGCCCCGGTTCAGATAAGTCGGTTTTCCCGCACTGAAATGTAATCGTATAGGTCGCGTCAGGCACTTCACCTAAATCACCTCCGTGTCCGCATTCACTCCGCTTGGCAAATCAAGGTGCGAGCACCGGAATCTCCATCTGATTCAGCGTCTCAATCGCTTCGGCAAATAATCCTTCAGGAGCGCGCGCGAGTCCTGTTCCGAACATCGCGTCAACGACCATATCATAATCGCTGAAATCAAGCTCATCGGCAGACTCCGGCTCAAGCATCGGAATCTCGAGTTTCACCGCGGCCTCAGAATTAATCTTGGCATCGCCCGTAAGCCCGTCCGGTTTGGACAACAGCCAAATCTCCACATCACAGCCACGCAAAAATAGCTGCCGCGCCAGCGCAAAGCCGTCGCCGCCGTTGTTGCCCGGGCCGCACAAAATCCCCACGGTCAAAAGATCAACCGCGCCAAGTTCAGTTTCGATGAGTTCGACCGCCGCCAAAGCCGCGTTTTCCATCAGCACAATGCCGGGAATCCCGAACTCAGTTATCGCGCGCTTATCAAAGCCGCGCATTTGCTCAGATGTAAAAAGTGGAAGCATAATTAGGTGTGAATTAAACAGATGTGCCGTAATTTAAGCAATCCCAGCGGCAATCTCAAGAGGATTATTTCAGGAGTTCCCCTGCTCTCAGAGTGGAACCCGCCCCCCTACCAGAGTTCCCAAACTGGGTCAAAACCCTTGACAACAGCTATCTAGTTCAGAGGCCGCCATGGTAAAGCACCTTCCACCCATTCCGCAACGGTAATCCTTGCGGTTTTTTTGTGTCTTGGAGTCTGTACCAGCGTTTTAGACGCTGGTGAAACTTGCTGGCACGCCTTCGACAAATCGTGCGTAAATGCTGTGTGTAGCTACGGTCTCACCAAAGGTTGCGAGCGCATGGGTTTGTTCCTGCCTTTCGGGGTTCTACACGTTGAAAACAGATATCGGGTGAATCTGATGACAGGCGTTGTGCTCATTTTCAATCTTGTGCAACAGTTTGTGTGATTGAAGATCATAAAGAACTCGTGGTACTAACTGATCACACAAAGGCCTGCAACATCGGTGAATGCGAATCCACTGGTAACACTGGTTTCTTGGAAGCTAGCCACGCTTACGTGCTATATGTTTGCAAAATCCCTTGCCCCGATGGTGCTTCAACTTGTGAAGAAACAGACGGACTTTCTTCTTACGCTTACCTTCACTTGGAAGGCGTAGAATGCGAACAATGAAACCGGTATGCGCTGTTCTCTTTGTGCTGTTTACCCCTGCACTTTCTGTTGTCTATGCGTTGACCTTGGGGGTGCCAAGAATTCTACCACAATTCAAGTTGCTTGACTCCACGGCACCGCGTGATACGGTTCTTATCGCCCCGGTGTTTACCACGAATTTCTACTCGCTCCGCCGCACTCATTCGTACTTACCGGTTGGTATCAAGCAGATACTACTATCGACCAGCGAACAGTCTTGGATCCAATTGTACTTCCGGATGCAGATACGCCCTCGGTCATCACTATAACGCACGACACAGCTTTGATTGCAAACATTGCGTTCTTTAATCGATTTGAATTGAGGCAACCAGAGTGGGCAACTCGGTCCGGTGGAATTCGCAATTCAGCTAATTCGCTGACAGTCGAAAACTGTCGATTGATTCGGTTAGTGCTGCGATTTGGGAGGTGCATATATCAAAGTAACTCGCTGCATTTTCGATGGTTGTGTTGGCCAGTGGTGGGGGGTTGTCAGGGCTCAATCGTGCGCATTTGAGACTGCCGCGTATACTTTGGTAACTGCCTACAGCCAATCAAGTTTTGATGCATGTGAGTTTAAGTGCAACAGAGTACAGGGCCATTTCCTAAATCTCTTCGGTTCTGGCACATTCGTCTCGAATTGCACTTTTGGACCCTGTGAGGGTGGCTTCTCAGTAATGTTCATTTTTGGCGTTTTGGCTAACACCATCCGCGATTGCTCCTTCGCTGGAATTAACCAGGCAGTCACACTTCTGGAAATAAATTCGGAATGCTCCACAACAGATCTGGCTCCAATGTCTGTTGAGAATTGCGACTTTGTCGACTTTCATGGTGTCCCGCCTCGTAGCGGCGTCACCGCGATTAATGTAAGGTGTTATAACCAGACATCCGGGCTGGGTGCCGAGATTGACTCCTGTATTTTCTCCGACGGCAGCGCATCTTCATCTCAAACTCCCGGTATCGCGGTTGCAAGTGATCTTTTGCTGAGTAATTGTGTCTTTCAAAACTTAGCTCCAACAGATCGCCCTGACTTGTATGGAGCATTGTCTTTTGGTGACACCGTCGTTGCGCGTAACAACTCATTCCTTCCGCCAGGAATTGCAGCAGGTGGCACAGGCAGACTTATAGACGCCCGCGAAAATTGGTGGGGAGACTCCACCGGCCCGCATAACTTAAACGAAAACCCCGATGGCCAAGGCTCAGATGTCGCCAACGGAGTACTGTTCATCCCTTGGCTCACGCACCCGCCCGACACCACAACAGATACAACTCATGTCTCTATTGAAGAACCGACTATTCTTCAACCATCCTCGTTCGCCTTATCCGCCTTCCCCAACCCCTTCAACGCCACAACAAGATTATATCTCGATTTGCCCGTTGGCATCTCCCAAGCGAGAATCATTGTTTTCAATGTGCTCGGTCAAGTTGTCAAACAAATGTCAGTCGAAGTGCTTACTCCGCAAGTCGAGATTGAACTTTCCTCTGGCGAGTGGCCCTCCGGTATCTACTTTGCTCAAGCCCAAATTCAAGACGCCAGCGAGACCGTAAAACTTGTCTTACTGAAATAGTGGCAGCGCACAAACCCAAATAGAAAAGCCACTCGACCCGAGTGGCTTTTCCATTATCAAGATTCTTTGTTAGCGCCTATCTGACATAATGCAAGGGGCGAGTTAGTGAGAAGCCGTCGCCTGCAATCCGCACCACATAAAGCCCCGATCCAACCTCAACCCCTGTGTTGCTCTTGCCGAACCATTGCAATCTGTTTGACCCGATGCTGTAAGGCTGTGCGGGAAATGCATAGACTTGCTGACCAAGTGTGTTGAAAATCCCAACATCCAAAGTACGCATTGAATTGCTGATGTTCAGTTCAATTGTCGCAACAGAATTGAACGGATTAGGATAGAGCGAGAGCGAAATTTCACTCGGAATGGATGGTTCGTTATGCTCTCCAACATCTACAGATCCTTCTACGAGTAAGTGCTCCCCGTTCACTGAAAGATTGTTGAATACATCCACAACCCCACTTGGCCACGTGACCGACACCACAGGGCTATTTCCGTCTGGAATGCCGAATAACAGCCTTGGATCGTTCGATGACTCAAATGAACTACCGGCCATTGTATGTTGAACCTGTGTTTCACCGCCGGATGTTACACGAACAGTCGCACCAATGCCGTCCCGATTGGAAGCTGTTCCCCGTAAGCGCAACCGCAGCCAGTTGTGAGTTGGAGCAGATGCTTGGTACAAGGCCGCTGGGTTGTTGCTATTACAGACAAAGATGTCCATGGCGCCGTTATTATCGAAGTCTCCAAAGGCCGCGCCAAAGCTCATTGCGTTTTCAACGATCCCGTGTGTTGCCGCTTCATTTGTGAAATGGCCTGTTCCGTCATTGATAAGCAGAACGTCGTTCGCATTGCCATTCAGATCGCCTGTTGAAGCGATATAGATATCGGGATCACCATCCAAATCCGAGTCAAACATGTGCGATCCCCAGCTTTCTTTGTAAGCTGCGGCGCCTCGCGCGACGGCCTCTTCCGAAAACGTCCCGTCCCCGTTATTCGTGTAAAGTTCATTTCCGGGAGGGCCATTACTGATCGAAAAATCTAACCAGCCGTCACCGTCAACATCGCCAATCGCTAAGCCCATTCCGTCAATGTGCGGCTCAAACCCAACCGCAGCTCCCGCGTCAGTGAACGTGCCGTTGCCGTTGTTTCTGAAGAACGTCGAACGCTGCTCTTTGTCCATTGCAATCACAATGTCTGCATCCAAATCGTAATCGAAGTCAAAGGCAAGAACCGCAAGCGGACGGCGGAAATCCGCGTCCGCCACACCCGCCGCGGCCGTGACATTTGAAAACGTGCCGTTGCCGTTGTTGCGGTACAAAATATTGTGTTGGTCTGTCCCGGGCGGAAAGCCAACGCCGTCCCATCCGTAATTGCAAACATAAAGATCGAGCAATCCGTCGCGATCATAATCGAACCACGCGGCACAAGTCGATTGCGCCGAATCACCGCCCACACCTGCCGCTGTCGTTACATCCGTAAACGTACCGTTGCCGTTGTTTCGGTAGAGATAATTGGGGGTGCCCCATTCCGCGATAAACAGATCACGGTCTCCGTCGTTATCGTAGTCACCAAAGAGCACTTGCTGATCTTCCCCTCTTCCGACTATGCCGGTTGCGCCGTGGTCCAGCTCGAATCCGCTTCCGGTGTTGATCAATACAGCAAGGGTATCCGCTTGTCCCGTGGCAGACAAGAGGTCGGGTAAGCCATCCCCGTTTATGTCCTCAATTGCCGCACCACCGCCCATAAAGCCCATCGGTGTGAATTGGCAATCGATGCCATACGCCTCTGACATATTCGTGTAGGTCTGTGCACCGACACGTGCGGCAAGAACACCGCACACCATCAACAACATCAACAACTTTTTCATCGCTCTTTCTCCTAATATTTGACTGAACTTCTGGAAAGTTTAGGCAAACACCATTACGTGTGGAGAATTCATTCCGCCGTTCAAAAAGAACTGCGGCACTGGTGGAGAGAAGCTGTGCTTTGGACTTGGTGCGGTGCGGGTCGGTTAGGCTACCGATGTACGTGCAAGTAGGCTGTAATGGTGCAGAATCGTAGGGTGCAATGAAGATTCCACCCTACCGGAAAGATAACCCGTCTTCCATGCGTTGTCAACAGACGAATACCAGATTTTTAACTTTTGGAAAAAAGCCGGACTTGTGCCCAAAGCCATATGCAGTCAAAGAAAGCGCCGAACCTGCCTCGCTAACACGCAGGAATGCCTCTCAAATTGTCGATTTAATGCTAACCAAATTGATTTCAAGAATTTATTAAGTTCAATAAAATAAAAATATCAATTGACCATGCGTTCAAATTGTCGTATATTAAAGGCATGAATGACAACGGAGAGTCGTCCTTTGTGAATATTGGTGCACCCCCAAAAGTCAACTTATTGTTTATTTGTAACAACCGTTCCGCCAATTGTTAGGATTGAACGCAAAAACAACCCTTTAACCTCAACTCAAAATCCGCTTTTTAGCAATTCCGGTAATTCCGGAACCAACCCCTTCGGTTTCGCGAACAAACGATGCCGGACGCTCGCCACCAGTCGGTACAACCGATTCCAAAATCTGATCGGCACCATGTCCCATACTCCCACGACTCCTCGCCAGAATCCTCCACAATTCCTCAGCAAGTAAAACACCGCCGCACTTTCGCTCAACATCCGCCCTTCCGTTTCGTTGTATACAAGGATACTCCTTGGCGTTAATGCAATCTTCTTCACGTTGGCAAATGTCTTGTAAAGTTCAGACTGAATCGGGGCAAAATAGATTATTCCGCTCTGGTCGCGCTTTAACAAAAAAACAACGGCCATGTGGCACAAACCACAATGGCCGTCGTAATACGCAATGATCTTATCGTTGTTCACGGAAAGCTGTGTTCGAGTTCATGGTTCTGTGAAAGTTTTTGCATCCATTTACGGTACATTATGGCCGCTGCCGCCACAAGCACGACAGAGCCGACCATTCCACCTTCCAAGCCCATCGAACCACCCGTCAGATAGTCTGAACCCACGACGTAGACCAAATCAGAATTCCACAAATCCACGCTCGTCAACGGCATTCCCAATATCGGTCCTTGAACGTAGTTCCAGCCGAAGTGAATTCCGATCGGCAGCCACAACGAACGGCTGTAAAGAAACGCCAATCCGAGCAACACTCCTGCCGCAAAAATATTCGTCAGCAACAGCAAGGCGTCGGCGTGAAACAACGTCCAATGCAAAATGACCAAAAGTACTGACGAAACAACAACCCCTGCGGCGGAGCCGAATTTTGTCCGTACCATCTGCTGGACATAACCGTGAATAAGAACCTCCTGCTGAACGGTGTTAAACAGCAAAGCCAGCGTCGTCCACAAAAGTTCCGAATCAAACGGCCCTCGGCCCGTGCCCACTCTAACACAGTCGAACACGCCGAGAATGCCCAGTAAAACAAACAACAACACAATCCCAACACCAGACCCCACTCCAAAATCCTTAAACATCGCGCGCGAATTAAGTCCGACGGTTGTCAGCGGTTTGCGATCGACATAGCGTGTCATCGCAAGTGCGGCTAAGATAACCGTGACCATCGCCAGAAATTCAATCTGCGCCCGACCAAACGCGCTCGCCAGCGTTTCATACTCAGTTTCGGGAAACTTGAAGTACGGCAAGACGAACGGAATGTATAAAATTAGGAAGAGTCCGACAAACAGTACGAGCTTCCAGCTCACTGTCCAAAGACGGAGAGGGAAGCTCGTACCATTGCCGTTAGGCGGTTGTAGCATAGGCTAATTCGCCTATTACTTCAACAGCAGAAGTTTCGTAATACGCTCGGTACCCGGAGTCTTGAGAACTGCGAAGTATGTACCGGAAGCCATATCGGCGGCATTCCATTGCACGCGATGCACGCCCGCGGGAAAGCGGACCATCTTGCAGAACGGCAACTTCCTGACCGGCGAGATTGTGAATGACAACCTTGGCCTGCGTTTGCTGCGGCAACGCAAAGTCAATCGTCGTCAGCGGGTTGAACGGATTCGGGAATGCTTCAATTGCAAATTCCTGCGGCATGAAGCCCGGCTCATCGCCAATGCCCGTTCCCAAACGAACCCACGGCGTCCACGACGTGGAGTCACAGAATTCAAAGTCACACACGCGGCACTTGATTGTGTTCGCGTTCAGCGTGATGAAACGGTGGTTGTAGGTCGGGCTGTTGGTGCCGACCGCGTTGCCGTTATGGTACCACTGATAGTTCAACGTCTGTCCGTCCGGATCTTCGGCAACCACCGCGAAATTCACAGTCGTGTTGAAAACAACGGTGTCAAGCGTAGTAGGCGTCGCAGCTGTGATTTCTGGCGGATGATTCTCTTGACCCGGAGTGCGAATCGTCGCGCGAAGCATGACGTCTGCTTCGTTCAGAGACGGTTTTCTGCCCAGCCACCTGCGGCTTCCCACGAACGACGCGGATACCCGGCGTGGAGGACGTATCAACACCAAAGACAGCCGTCGAACCCGGCGAGGTGTACCATGCGACATAGAAGCTACCGTCGTTAATAATCACATCACCGGCAGGAACCGTAACACTATTCCAACCTACGACGGGGGCGGTAATGGTCGAACTCCATATGACGTCGCCCGGCGAACCGTTCGGGCCACCATCGCTCAGAATCTGCAGATCAAACGTGCCGGCAGTCGTAACATACGCACGCGCGCTAATCACTTCGCATGGGAAGATTGGCGGAACAAATTCCATAGCCATACCACCGTCACCACCGGCCCAGCTCCAATCGCGATCCGATGTACCGTCGTCATAGAACAATTCGCCCGGTAGCGTCACGACGTGAAGCTCAGCGCGCTGCGAGTTGTGCCTGCAAACAAGTCACCGGCCAGAGTAACGGTTCCAACCAAGCGATACACACCATCGGTGCTCGGCGTCCAAATTGCGGGAATATCCGTCGTCTGCGTTGCGCCTTGCGCGATTGCACCACCCGTGATATTGGATTGCGTGATTAACGTGTTGTTCGTCTGACGCACCGAGTAGTTCGCGGTATATGCCGTCTCATTCTGGTTACCCGTGTTCTTCACAGCGGATAGCCGTCAAGTGCGTCACCGTTCAGAATGAACTCGCCTTGCGACTTATCATTCTGGACACCGGCGATACCAAGGTCATGCACCTGGAAGGTAATGACGTCAGGGTAGTAGAACTTGATGGCCGAATTCTGTGTCGGATAGGTACCGAAGAAGTTCGAGATACCGATTTGACCCGTCAGGTTTTCGATACCGATCGAAATGTTGTTGTTCGACACGGTGTCCTGCTGTGTTCCGTACTGGAACGTAATAGAGGAGTCAACACCGGAGGAGAACCAATTGGAAGTTGTGATGTCCCGAGTTACCACCCTGAAGCCAGCCTTCCACGTCAACCCATGACACGATCAAGGTGTCCTCATCATTGGTCCACCAATAGCATTCGCTCTGCCCGTTCGGCTCAAAAAACCAGTCGGCGGCATACGGCGAAACGATGTCGTTCGGCGCGGCAGCGTTCGGGAATTGCGGAATCGGCTGTGCAAGCTGACCGGCGCTCGAGAACTTGATGTAACCGGTCGAGCCAATGTAGAACGAAGCCACATCATACCAATAGAACCGGAAGTTCCAGCCTATTTGGAACGGTCCGACAAAATTGTCGTCCGTCAAACCCGAAACGGGCGTGCCGGTCGTTGTAATATCCGTCCAACGAACCTGCGGGCCGCCGGCTTCGAGGTTGTCCTTGGCTAAGTAGCCAAACTGATCCGGACCCCATTGGGTATCCAGAGACTGCGTGTTTCCTCTCACCACATCAGTGGGAGCGGAACCACTCTTGGCAAAGCTAATCGACAAACTTGCGATCAACAGTGCGAATAAAAACCAACGTTTCATCTTGTTGCTCCTTTAAGGCTGCGGGACTACCGGGACCACCGGAAGCCGTACAAAAAAAGTAGTTTATTGTTCAAAATCTTCAGAGCCGGGTTCATCCGGAAATATCATCACGACGGCCGCCGCCGTGGTGCTTGTATGTGTTAACGAAACGGATATTCGCATAGGAAAGGCAGAGTACGCACCGTGAATCCGCACGCGTGGGCCTTTGCCGGGGATGGTCAATACTTCAACATCGCGGAAAGCCAGAAACTCACCTATGCCCGTTCCCAACGCCTTGGCGACAGCTTCTTTCGTTGCCCAGCGTGCTGCAAGTGATTCTTCGGCTTTGGCGCGCTTCAAACATTCCGCAAGCTCGTTCTCAGTAAAGATGCGCTCTAAGAATGCTGCATCATCAAGATGTTTGGCAATCCGCTCGACTTCAACGAGGTCAATTCCCAAGGAAGGCAGAATCGGTGTCGGCGGAGTTTTTTCGGTCATCTACGTAAGAATGGCAAGGCAACGTCTGACGAAACTTGAGAAGCCATCACAGCATACGTTCGCTTTGAATAGGGTGTAGCCAATGCGTCAGTGTCCACAAACTCTTCAGACGGTGTGGCGCCGAGAAATACAGCTTCATTCAAATTGAACACACCGTCATTGACACGAAACACCCAATACTCAATTGCATCTGGAACCGACGACCAACGAAGCCGCATGTGATTCAGGTCATCAATCCGCTCAATCGTCAAGTCCAGAAATCGTCTGCAAATGAAAGAACGGATAGGGGCCGATATCAGGAATGGTTCCGTCAGGATCGGTGTTCCATTCGGATCACCAGCGTTCACCAGATCAGAGAACTGGTAAAGACTATATTCGCCGTATAGACCGGAAGGATCGAAATCCGGGATTGCGTAGAGATTTCCAAAGACATCAACCGGGTCACCGTTTACGTTGACTGTGGTCATCGTGCCGAATCCTTGCGGGCCGTTCGCCATGTTTCTCAGATGCCGGTTGTCAAAACTGCAATGACGCAACGCATCCACGTCACCGTAGATTGCAATACCAGGATAGTTCCCGACAAATGCACGGTTGAAAATCCATGTATTGCCCAGGACATTCATCGCGTTGCCGTAAATGCCTCGATTGCCGATGAAGAGGCAATTCGTAACGTGTTGAGGCCGGGCGAAGTCATAAAGAGCGCACCGTGGCTGCCAGGATGCCCATCAGAGTGGTGCAACATTCTCTTTGAAGACGCAGCGATCAATCCGGGCGCGGCTGTCATCTACAATCCACCCAACCCCGCCGTCCGATGCATAATTGCTGTCGAAGAGACAATTGGTTAGCGTCACGTTTACGCTGTCCGCGAAAATTGCACCGGCCCAAATCGGGCCGCTGTTGCGAGAAAATGTGCAGGGTCGAACGTTATACTCCCATTAAACGAGCAGCTACCACCGCCATCCTGGGCTGAATTATCCGCAATCAAACAGCGCCGGAAGGTCACGTCGCTCTGCTGAGTCACTATTCCGCCTCCGCAGCCCTCACCACTGTTGTTGAGAATTGAGCAGTCGCGAATCTCAATCGTCTCGCCTAGGACTTTGATCCCACGCCCTAAACAATTACGAATGGTGTTATGTTCAAAGATCAGGTGTGGAGTCTGAACCTGAAGTGCGCCATTGTAGGACCCCGCGTTTTCGATCACGCCGTAACGAACGATAGACGTGTCAGCTTCATTCGTGCCGTAGAAATTCACCAAGCCACCTGTCCTCAGGGTCCGCAGTTTCTTGCGTGAAATACACCGGTCGCCGACTTCCCCAAGACATTCAAAACGTCCGCTTATTGAATGCGCGCGCAGCTTTGGAATTTCACAATCACGCCGGCATTGATGATAAGTGTATCATCTGCTGCAAGAACAGGGTTGCCAACAGCAATGTACGGACTACCTTCTATCGTCCACTCGCCTTGAACTTCCCCTGAAACCAAGGTATCACCGAACGACGACGTTGCTATGAACAACGAAAACAAAACGAACAGTAGTGATTTCATCCGACCCTCCTTTGCGGACTTGTGCGCCGACGTGACGCGCGACGAAAACTCAGAACAAAGACGTTTGGTCTTCGTCGATTTCCATCAGGTTCAGGACTTGCAGGAGTTGGCTGATATCGTCGATGTCGTAGTCGGCCCCACTCTCAACCGTGTTCTTCGTATCGCCGTAGCGGGCGAACACTGTGATGATACCAAGCTGTTTGGCACCGACCATGTCGCGCTCGGGCCAATCACCGATCATCAAAACTTCTTTGGGAGACATCCCCATGATCGCGAGGGCGCGCTCGAAGGGGACGGGAGACGGTTTGCGGTGTCCGGTGTCATCGAATGTGACCACCGGATCAAACATGTGGTGCAAATCGAGCTGCGCCAATCTCAGCCACGCGCCGAGGTCTGGGAGCATCAGGTACGGCAAGCCTTAACCCCTTCGCAAAAGCTCGGCCAGCGTCTGGCGGGCATGCGGGTAGGTGACCAGATAGTTGTTGCGTGCCCGACGGTAGGCTACGATGCCTGCCGCGAGCCATTTGAAGTCGACAACCCGGTAGTGCTTTTGCAGGAAGATATCAAAAATCTCCTGATGTTCTATCCCGACCTTGTCGTAGATTTCATAGATCAGTTTGACGGCTTCGTCGTGCGGCATGGGCATGCCGGAATCGATCATGGCCGTAACCGCGGCCTCGATGGAAGCCCGTTTCATCCGCATGAAGTCCAGCAGGGTGTTGTCCGAGGTCGAACAGGATCCCGCGTATCATGTGTCCTAAGGGCTATTCGGGGGGTTACGCAAATTACAATCTATTGACATTCTTGCGAATATGCAAGTTTTTTGGGTTCGTAGGGTTCGTGTCACCCTTTTTGTATTACTCCCCCCGGAACGGGTATTGAAGACAGCTATGTTATTGTTTTCTCGGGAAAGGCGCGTTGACAATGAAACCTCCAATTGGTATATTGCAACAGGTGTTGCAGCTTGCTTGTCTGGTCTTTGCGACGTTGGTTGCAAGGGCTGACAGGGCGGCATTGCCTGCTGTTCCCGAGCCTATTGGCTATGTTTCCGACTATGCGCGGGTCGTGGATCCATCGGACGAGCGGAGTTAGCTCAAATCAGGGGCAGAGCTTGGGCGCAAGACCGGAGTTAGAATTCGAGTCCTGACCGTGCCGAATTTGGGCGGACAGGATTTGGATTATGTTTCCAAGACTTTATTGGCGGCCTGGTCAAGAATCCAAGGAAAGCCGGCAATACAATCTTGATTCTGGACGCGCTGGCTGAAAAGCGGGTGCGGATTAGATTGGGTGAGAATATCCCGCATCTTATCTCTGACGAGGTGAGCAAGCGAGTGCAGCAGCAGGTGATGCTGCCGAATTTAGCGCAAGGCGAGCGCGGGACGGCTTATTTGCTGGCAGTGACGGAGCTGTCGGTGGCGATTGGATTGGAGCAGCAGGTGGCGCTTTATACTGTGCCCGGCTATTTGAAATTACAGCCTGCGGTGTATAGGCCGAACGGTGAGAATAAGAACAAGCTGCCAGATATCTTGCTGTTCATTCCGTTGTTGGTTTTTATGGTGGGAATGGCAAGACTGGAAACCCGCATGGCGAGGGCTACGCAGGTCTTTGATAAGGTGTTCCGGCAGACGTGGGTGGGCGGCTGGAAAGTGGATCGGGCAATTGGAGTTAGGAACTGTTCTGGGCGACGTTTGATTGAGGGCGATAAGTAAATCTCTGAAATTTCTACGCGTTGCGGCGTCCGTATTGTAATGGCTTTGTTGGCCCGGCTTTGCGCTGGCCTTCTCTGTTTATCAGAGCTATTCAGATTTGGCCGTGCTGAATCGGACCGCCAAGACAAAATTTGCGGACTGGGAAGCGGCGCTGGCTCAAGACGCGGGATGCTGGATGAGCTGACTGAAATTGTCTCAGCCACGACGACCAAGCCGGAACTCTGCAAGCGGCTGCGGACAAGGTTTTGGAAGAAGCTCCCGAGGGGAATGACGTTTCCGCGCGAATCACAATGCACATGATCTATGGGAGCACACTAAGCCAACTGCGAGGTTTGGCGATGAGGTACCCGCAGTTAAGAGATTCTGAGGTGTTTCGCGAATGGGAGACTGAGTATCTGAAGACTCAGATTGCTGAAGAAGGCCGCGAAAACGGGGTATAATTCGGCTGTCCGGAGGTACAACGATGTTTTGGATTCGTTTACGGGGAAGCTGATTGCGTTGTTGTTTGCAGTACCGCCGAAACCCTTGATACCGGGCTAACCGCGTGTCAGGCCGGAGGCTCGATTTAGTGGAGCTGACGCAGAGAAGCTACCCCTAACCCCGCCCCTTTCCCCGCAAGCGGGGCAAAGGGATACAGAAAAGAAAAAACCGCGACAGTGTTAGGCTGGTTTTATGGTTCGTCCGATTATATTGGCATACGCAACGATTGCGCGGCGTGCACGGCTACGGGGCTGGTGGAGGAGTCGGTGACAATGTCTCCTCGAAACGGGTTTGAGCCTCTAAGTCAATGATTTTGGTTGATATGTTAGAAATCTCGCCATTGCGAGGTTTTCCACCATCAGACGATACCAATCGTCCGGGTTCGGGGGAGCCGCCTCAGCAAAAACAAGCCAATGCGGGCGGCGTTCATCGTATTTCATTAGTTTCCTCATATAGTCCCTCCACCCTTTAACTCTGTAATGGGCAACAAAGATGCCACAGGGTTAAGTCAAGTATTTTCAAATTGATTCCGGAAGACAAACTCGAAGAGGTGCGTTTAGCTAACGATATCGTTGGGGTTGTGAGCGAATACGTTGCGCTCAAACGACGTGGCCAGAACCACTTTTGGGTTGTGTCCTTTCCACGAGGAGAACACCCCAGCTTCTCTGTCCACAAGAGAGGATGTTCCGCTGTTTCGAGGTGCGGGCGGGGTGGGAATGTTTTCCGGGTTCATTATGGAGATCAAGCGGGTTTCGTTCATTGAATCTGTGAAAATGCTTGCCGAGCGGGCGCATATTGAACTGCCGACCTTCTCCGCAAGGAGGACGGCCCGACTGAAGGCAGGCTGATTGTTGAGGCAAATCAGATTGCGCGGGATTATTTCCATACGAATTTGCTCAATCAAAACGGAGAAAGGCGCGCAGAAGGCGATGCGCTATCTGCTGAAGGTGGCGGATTTACAGACCAGATTATTCGAGCGTACACATGATTGGCTATGCTCCGGACGGTTGGGACGGTTTGGCGAATCTGCACGGGAGTAGTGTTTCTACTGATATTTTTGTCAAGGCCGGTTTGCTCAAAATCGGGCAGCAGCAAGGGCGGCCTTATGACGCATTCCGTGACCGGGTGATGTTCCCGATTCGGAACTTGGCTGGGCGAGTGATTGCGTTTGGTGGACGGAGGTTAAGTGAGCCGGAACCCGGGAGCCTGCCGCGAATATTGCTCCCCGGAAACGGCGGTCTATACCAAGGGCGCAGGCTGTTTGGCCTGTAGGAGGCGCGGAATGAGATTCGCAGTCAAGATCGGGTGATATTGGTGGGGCTACACCGACGCGATTTCATTAGCTACAGCGGGAATCCGGTGTGTTTGTGCAAGTTTGGGGACGGCACGGCGAGACAGCAGACACGGTTGCTGTTGCGATTTGCGCCAAATGTGTTTATTCTCCTATGATGGTGATGAAAGCAGGGCTGAATGCGGCGCAGAGGCATCGGATGTTCTGCTTGGATGCGGTGCTCAACCGAGAATTGTGGAGATTCCGGGTGGTGACGATCCTGACTCGTATGTGCGCGCACGGCATGCTGGCGCTTTGCTGACGGTATTTGGTCGTTGGTGAATGCATCACGTCCGATTGTCGAGTTTCATATTGATCGTGGCCGAGCGAGTGGAGCGACGACTGCACTATTGGCAAGAGAGTTGATTGCGAGTGCGGCCTTAATTCCGTCTGTGATTGAGCGCGAAGCTTTCGTGCAGCAAATTGCGCGAAACGGGTCATCGATGGACGCGCTGATGGCAGAACTTTCACAACTGAAGC
>JADKHW010000032.1 GCA_016721565.1 bacterium
TGCGGCAATTTGAATTCAAAGGACCGATCAAACCGCAATATATCCTTGAGCATATGCTCGAGCAGTCCTCGCGGCAAAGAGGTTGGTTTCCGTGTAGATTCGTTGACGATGGCGCGTGGTGTGCTTTTGCGAAGCAGACGACCAGCGTGGCAACGTTTTCTTGAAAATGGCGGATGGTACAATCAAGTTGTTCTCACGTGCGACGTTGAAGGATTGGGTGTTCTATCAGCCCGAAGTGAAAGACGAACGCGTGCAGAGCGAGATTGCCTGTGCGCTAAGCAGCAGCGCGGTTGGAGTACATGATGCGAATATCTCATACGAGGCCGCGGGGTTTCAATGGGACGCGCGCTATCGCTTGTTGCTAAATGATGACTCGACGGGAATTTTGGAGGGCTGGGCGAGTGTACCAAATCGCTCCGGCAAAAAATTTGAAGATGCAGATCTGGTGCTCGTCGAAGGGCGGCTCGGTAGGTACCGCAATTTGTCGCTCGACAATCGACTGGATGGTGGTCAAGTGGCCAATATCATCGCTAAACAACCCGGATTCAAAGTGGATCCGGATGGCGATTTGCATGTACGGGGTGGGCGCGATACGGAAGCGAAGTACAACGTTGATGGGCAAGCGAGCGGCGAGGTGTTGTATAACAGCTCAAAACGAATGATCAACACATCTGCTCTGAACGTCGAAAATGTAGATATCCTCACCGGAGGTGATGCTTCAACAGGTGGCTATCAATCATCCATGGTCAAAGTAAGGACACCAGAAAGTGAAGCGGGTGGCTATCCATCTGCGTTGATTGGAACTAATTCAGCCGATGCGCGAACCTATTCTTCGGAACTCATCTCGATATCACGCTTTATTCGCTACCCTATCCGGCGATTCTGCCGGACAGCGCAGACAGAAGTGGTACTGCTCGATGCGTCGAAAGTGTAGCGTATCAGGCCTACAGTTTCTTCGGTTTAGATCGCAATCAACCCGCGAGTGTAACGCTCCAACTTCTGAACATAGAGCAGGAAGGACTTGGACTTCCGTTGCCCGCCGCAGAATTGCAACTTTTTCGCAAGACCAATGACGGCGTGGAACAGTTTGTAGGCAGCCATCGGCTTGAAAAGACTGCGGCAGGTGATACGGTCCGTGTGAATCTCGGCGGCGATCCTGAGATTATGTGCAAGAGCGTAAAGACAAATGAAACCGGAGATCGCCGCACGCGCGAGATTGAGTTTGAGCACACGCTAAAGAGCACGAAGAGCGATACGGTTGCGGTGTCCTGTGTTGTGCAATTCAACGGTGAAGTTACCGTGGAAGAAGCGCCGTTGGAATACAAATTGAATCAGCGCTCTCCGCGATCCGCGCAGCATGACTTGCAGTTCACGATGACTTTGCCGCCGAATGAAGAGGTGAAAGCCAAATTTGCTGTGAAAGTGAAGTTGCCGAAATAGTCATGCAACATGTTTTGACGATACTGGCCGTGACAGATTTTCAGAAAGCGCTGGCGTTTTATCGGGCGGCGTTTGATTTCAAGCAGACGGTGGATGTGCCGGTCTATGCCGAGTTTGAAATGACGGATGGCCGCAGGCTGGGAATTTACGAACGGAACAGTTTTGGCCTCAACACGGGAATTGTTCCGCGCGAAGCTGAGGCGGGTGAGTTGTCCGGCGCGGAGATATATTTCTATTGTGACAGTCCCGCAGAACAATGCGCCAAGTTAGTGCAAGCCGGAGCCGACCGAACTTTCGCCGTGGCAATTGCGAGCATGGGGTGACGAAGCGGCCTATTATCGTGATCCCGACGGGCATGTTATTGTGATTGCTCAAATTGGAAATGTGAAATAGGAAAGCAGATTCCGGGCGGGTTGCGGCAGCCTTAACCCGACTCGGCGGAATCAAAGGAAGCACCTTTCGCCGTGGGGCGAATATTGTATTGAAGAAATTACGCTAAACAAATTCCTTGGAGGGGATTATGAAGCGAATACGGTTTACTTGGGTTGCTTGTGCAATCATGATTTGCTCTTTGACAACGTTTGCACAGCCGGATACGGTTTGGACGAGGACGTATAATGTCGAGGGGCGCATTGGGGAAATTATCGCCGTTGATAACGCAATAGTTTGTTTTAGCTTCCGCGAGGTTCAAGATAGCGAAGCGTTGTGGCATTATGAATCCGCTGCGACCAAGCTGTCTGCCAATGGCGATACGATTTGGACGACACAGATCATTACTCCAAGCCCGCGTGTCTTGGTCGTAGCTGAAACTGTTGGCTGGAATGGCGATGAACATTCTTGTCGCACGGCATGATTCGATGTACTACTTTTCGCCTTTTCTAATAAGGATGTCTCTAAACGGAGAGATTCTTGAGTCGATTGCACTACCGGCTGGCACGAGCTGGAGAACACTCGACAATGCGGTGGACGGCTCGTTGTGGCTCGCCGGTGAAACTCAGGGCTTCCAAGGTGGGGACCTTCGGTTGATGAAGATGAGCCGAGCAGGCGTGATGCTGTGGGAACATACATTCTTTGATAGCACATACGCAAGCGTTACCGCGCTCGAGCCGTGTGGTGCTGGTGCACTTGTTGTTGGCTCGCGATGGAATTCCTTTACAAGTTCTTATCCTGTGGCAAGGTTGTTCAACTCAGACGGCGAACTGGTCTGGATGAGGACGATTGAAGATGGGGTTGGATTGGCACCTTTCAGATGCCTGCGAGTACCAGCGGGCGGTTTTCTGATGATTGGGAATAGAGAAACTTTCGCGCAATTCTCCGGGATGGTTTGTACGATTGAGCGAGGACAGGTGAAATGCTTTGGACACGAGAAGAGGCAGAGGGAGCCCAGGCTGGTTAGTGCGGCGTTGCGAATATTCCGGAACAATTGACGGTGAATATTGTGTCGTTGGTACACTTTAACGAGTATGCCGAACCGTGGATCATCAAGCTTCGCAGAACGGAAGCGAGTTTCGCAATTGTTGTTGGGCTGATGGAGAGTATACACAAACCAATTGTGCTGCCCAGTTGGGCGACGGTACATACTTCATAGGTGGTCGAAACTTTGTCCTCAACGGGTTATTCGTATGACGCGCACGATTCTGTGATTTCTTGCCCACGCCCGACGTGCCGGCTGCGCTTCGTCAATTGCCTTCACCCCAACTACCCGAATCCGTTCAACGCAACGACGAGATCACATTTGATTTGCCGCGAGCTTTGCAGACGAGTTTGAATGTTTATGATGTGTTGGGGAGAGAGGTGGCGGAGCTTGCGGGCGGGGTGATGAACGCGGGGTCGCACACTATTATATATGATGCGAGCGGGCTGTCGTCGGGGGTGTATTTCTACAGATTGGAAGCGGGGGAGTTTGGGGAGACGAGGAAGATGGTGTTTTTGAAATAGGAAAGCGGATTCCGGCGGGGAACCGCTACGTGCTTTTCAAGCACTTCGCTAAATCCCCGCTCGGCGAGCGGATAGCCGCCCCCCTTAATCCCCCCATTTCCGCAGACGTAAATGGTGGGAGACCTGAGCGCCCCGCGAGCAGGGGGAATCGGAAGCGGAGACGGGCGGGGGCCGACTGTTGTTTTGATGACACATAATATACAACATGAGACTCCGCTTGTCAAGCTTTTGTTCCTCAAAAACAGACAAATCATAACCACCTGTTCAAAATTGGTTTGAACGGGTTTGGCATTGGACTTACGACGGCTTCTTGAAAATTCGGGAGGCATTCGGAGGAAAAATTAAGCTCAAGAAAAACAGGCAGGCTGTTGAAAAACAGTGGTTTACAAGAATATAGAGTTAGCTAATTACGGAACAATAGAGCATTTTTAGGGGTTTAGTAAATACCTGCGGGGCTTACTCGTGGGTGGGAAAGGATTTAGCAATTTGATCGAAAGCGATAAGGACTTTCATCCCAAAGCGTATGAGAACATGCGCTTCTTGCACAGCGCGCATGCTCGCTCGCTGAGGATTTTGGCCGAATACCTCGAACCGCAATCGCGGCTTCGTTTGCAAAAGATTCGCAGTACGATTGTGTTCTTCGGATCGGCGCGGTCGGTGCCGGAAGAAGAGCTGGCCGAGCAGATGGTGAAACTGAACGAAAAGTGGGCCACCGAAAAGGGGATCACACCGGCGAAAATTCAAAAACGCACGGACTCGTTCAAGCGGCTGTCTCATTATTATCACGAAGCCGAGCGACTTGCGGCGAAGCTTGCGGCGCACTATCAGCAGATGCCGGATCCGCGTGACCGCCATGTGATTTGCAGCGGTGCCGGGCCGGGTATGATGGAAGCGGCCAACCGCGGTGCACAAAAGATCGGCGCAAAGACGCTCGGGCTTTCCATTAGTCTGCCGCACGAGCAAGGTGTGAACCGTTATCTCGAACCGCCTTATACGTTCGAGTTTCATTACTTCTTCATGCGCAAGTATTGGTTCGTGTATCTGTCGCGCGCGCTGGTGGCGTTTCCGGGCGGATTCGGAACCTTTGACGAATTGTTTGAATGTCTGACGCTGGTGCAGACACAAAAGATTCGCCGCAACTTGCCGATCGTTTTGTTTGGCAGTGAGTTTTGGCATAGTGTAATCAACTTTGAATCGTTGATTGAGTGGGGCGTTATCTCGCCGGAGGATATGAACTTGGTGCTTATCACCGACGACATTGATGAAGCCTTTGACTATCTTGTAAACCGTATAGACGTTTCGCGCGCATTAGAAACCACAGAGGAACCATGAGTTTGGCAAAACAGCTTTCGACTTTAATGATTGCCGCAGTGTTGCTGGGGCTGGGAGCACGTGTCGCAACGCATAGCGACTTGCCGTTTTGGGGACATTGGGAGCCGATTAAGTTAGTTGCACCGCCGATTAGCATTGCAGACGACGCGATGGCGAAACCGGACAGCGCATTTGCGAAATCCACTTCGGCATACGAAGTGAATTTGGCCGCGACGATGGTTTTGCATATGAAGCGCAACAAGAGCAACATTCATTTTGTGGATGCGCGCGAAGACACGCTGTACAAAGCGGGACATATTCCCGGTGCGATGAACGTGTCGTTTGACCACATTGACAAAGACGGCGACAAGTTTCTTGCGCTGCCGAAAGATGATCTGATTGTTATCTATTGTGACGGCGGTGATTGTCATCTGTCGCACGACTTGGCTGAGTTTGCTTTGGCGCAAGGCTACGGCCGCTTGGCTGTGTTTACCGGTGGATGGGCTGAGTGGTCTAAGGAGACGGATTTGATTGAGACAGGGAGCGGAGCAAAGTAGCGAATGCGGGGTGCTTGTAAAGGGTTTGTGGGGGGGGCGCGGGAGCGATTGTTGTTTTGGGGAGAAGAGGGAGGAAAAGGGGTCAAAAATCATGGTTGTTTTGCTCGTAACTTCTTGAAAATAGACGGACTTTGGCTTGACTTTGTGAAAATATTACATTATACTAAAAGGCTATGAATAGAAGCCTGCGCCAGCAGATATTTACCGGCCTCGATTGGACCTTTCGCCTGCTGTTGGCGGGGCTCTTTTTGTACGCCGCTTGGCCCAAATTGCTCGACCCGACGGAGTTCGCCAAGTCGATCACAAATTACAAAGTCGTTCTACCCGTCGTCGGCCAGGACTACGTCTATTTGACGGCGATGTTCCTGCCCGCTTTGGAGGCCGTCGCGGCAGTTTGTCTCTTCCTGCCCAAATTCAAACGCTCGGCGGCGCTTGTCATCGCGTTTTTGCTCGCCTTGTTCATCGTTTTGATTTTTCAAGCGGTGATGCGGGGATTGAACATTGATTGCGGTTGTTTCGGCAACTCGGAAGTCTCCGCCGCTCTGGCTACGAAGGTTGGCTGGAACAAGATCATGGAGAACTTGGCTTTTCTTGCCGCCGCGATCTTCGTTTATTTGCGCGCCTGTCCGCCCAAACCACGATACAGACTCTAAGAGGAGCCTGAATATGCGGCTTGCTGTCTGCACATGGATTGCGGTGTTGCTATGCTCGTGCGGTTTGTTTGCACGCGGACCGCAGATGGTGCCGACTAAGCCTGACGTGCTGCCGGAGTTTCATGTGCCGCGCGAAAACTCGCGTGCGCTGGATGAGAACTGGGTCTATGTGCAAACGCTGTACGATGCACTCCAGAATTTCCCGGATCAATTTGGAGCTGTGCCGGTTGGCATCAGCAAAGCAAATCAAGGCCGTGTGTTCATTGCTACGCTGCATACGATTTTCCGCTCGATAGACGGTGGCCGTTCGTGGACCAACATGGACCCTCTGCCCGCTCCGACCTTTTCTTCCGTGTTCGAATCCTTTCGTTCGCCATATTTCATTTCCGATATTGCTTGTCGCCCTGTTCGTCGTCCAGAGCAGAATTTCGACAGTGTGTATGTTACCCTCTTTGATGCGGAGACGGATCATGGCACGCTGCGGCTTGTGCGCGGATTTGGAAATACGCATGTGGTTTGGCCGGACACGCTGTTGCTCACGGATCATTGGTTGACGAGTGTCATCGCACCCGATTCGCAAATTGTTGTTGCTTTGTCAGGGCTTGACGCCGAAATCTATCGCAACGATTCGATGCAGACTTCGACTCACTGGGATACGTTGTCTGAGCATTTCACCGGAACGTGGGTGAAGGAACACGCTACGGTCGGGAATTTTACTTACGCGGTTGGTTCGCATCAGTGGCTCACGCTTGACCGTGGATTTTCGTGGCAGACATTGCCAGCCGCCGATCCGTTTGGTGATTCAGATATTTCGTTTGCTCCGAATAGCTCGCACGCGATCATATGCGGTGCATTTGAAGAACCGTCAACGGGTTGGGCACGCTTTACGACTGATTTTGGACAGACGTGGTCCGCGCGTACTTTACAAACGAATATTCCCCTGCGCGCGGCGCTGATGTTGAATGATACGTTGGGTTATGTCGCGGGCGGTATTGCCAACGAAGCGGTTGGCCGTGTGTGGAGAACGATTGACGGCGGCGCGACGTGGGAGCTTGAGTTGGAAGTCGAAGCCGAAATCACCGAGCTTGGTTATTCACGCGAGAGCGGCGGATATATCAACGTGATTGCAACGGGTTACTTCGCGGATTTTCGCGGCGGTGTGTGGCGTTCGCATTTGGCTTATCCTGACACATCTGATGCCGCGCTGGTGTTTTCGGAAGACACGCTGGAGTTTTTTGCTCCTGTCGGGCAATCGGTTTCGCATGATGTTGTGCTGAAGAACATGGGCAACGAGGACACCTCGGTGCTCGATTGGTTTGATATCGGGCCGTACACGATCAACTGTTGTACGCAGGACGTGCTCTTGCAGCCGGGGGATTCGATGGTGGCGACGGTGACGTTTACTCCGGCTGTTGACGGTGATTTCCCCAATGCGATTCGTGTGTTCAACGATCACGGAGAATTTCTTGAGCTGGTTGTGCGCGGGAGCACGAGCACGGATGTTACGCCGCATGTGACGTTGCCACAAGAATTGTCACTTGCTGTTTATCCGAATCCGGGGAATGCGGAATTTCGGTTGAGCTATTCGCTGGCGAAGAGCGGTGATGTTTCGCTGATGCTCTATGACGTGACGGGGCGCGAGGTGGCGACGCTTGTGGATGGTGTGCGCAATGCGGGTGAGCATTTTGTTAATTGGAGCGCGAGTGCTCAGCCGAGCGGAGTTTATTTCGCGGTGCTGAATGCGGGGGATGCTTCGACGGTGACGAAATTGGTGTTGATGAAATGATGAAGTGAGAAAAATGAGAATTCGCGGACAGGTTATTATTGAAGAATTTCGCTCGCGGTGCTTGGAAGGCAATCCGCTGGGAGATGACTTCGTGCGCGAAACTCCGGTTTATTTGCCGGAAGGATATTTGAAATCGCGCGAGTATCCGCTGTTGGTGGTGTTGTCGGGATTCACGGGGAGCAGTTTGACGCATCTCAATTGGAGCGCGTGGCTGGAGCCGCTGCCCGTGCGGATTGAGCGGCTGATTAACGAGAAGGTGATTCCGCCGTGTGTGGTGATGATGCCTGATTGTTTCACGCGGCTGGGCGGTGCGCAGTATATCAACTCGTCGGCGACGGGGGATTACGAAGATTTTGTATGCGGCGAACTTTTGCCGTGGATGAAGCATGAGTATCGCGCGGGGATGACGCCGGATCAAACGGTTGTGATCGGCAAGTCATCGGGAGGATATGGAGCGTTTGTGCTGGCGGCGCGGCATCCTGATTTGTTCGGCTGGTGTATCATGCATTCGGGGGATTGCTATTTTGATTACGGTTATATGCCTGAATTTCCCAATGCGCTGAGAGAATTGCGCAAGCACGCTTCGCCGAAAGATATGATTGCGCTCTATGGGAATCAACGCAAGCGCGTTTCGAACGAGGCGGTGAACATCACCGCGATGTCGGCGTGCTATTCGCCGAATCCAGATTCGCCGTATGGGTTTGATTATCCGTTTGATTTGCAGACGGGAGAAATTCGCGAGGACGTGTGGCAACGCTGGTTGGTGCACGATCCTGTGCGGATGGCGAGTGATGAGCGGATCATTGGGAATCTGAAGAAGCTTAATGGGCTTTACATTGACTGCGGCATCAATGATGAGTTTCATTTGCAGTGGGGTGCGCGGATTCTTTCGACACGATTGACTGAAGCGGAAGTACCGCACACGCACGAAGAATTTGAAGGCGGCCACATGAACGTGCAGTGGCGCTATGACGAAAGTTTGAAGTGGCTGGGGCGCTTGATAAGCGCGGAGTTGAACTGACGCGCGCTTTGAATTAATGAAGCGGATAGAAAGACTGCGATGCCGAGTAACATCAATAAAGAGTGGCACGAGAAGCATCGGATGGTGAAAAACGCGACGCTCGAGCAGCGGATTGCGTGGCACGAGCAGCACGTGAAGCATTGCAAGTGCCGCGAGATGCCGGAATCAATTGCCAAAGCGATTGCAGAAAGAAACAAACTGCGTAATGGACCTTGAAGTTCTGAAATATCCGATTGGAAAGTATGACGGCAAGCGACCGACGACGGCTGAAGAGCGTGCCGAGCGCATCACCGTTTTGCGTGGGCAACCGGCGAAATTGCGCGCGGCGATTGCTGGGTTGAACGACGCTCAGCTTGATACGCCGTATCGTGAGGGGGCGTGGACCGTGCGACAGCTTGTGCATCATATTGCCGATTCGCATTTGAATGCTTACACGCGCACGAAGTTCGCGCTGACGGAAGACAATCACGAGATTCGGCCTTACAATCAGACGAATTGGGTGAATACTCCGGACGGTTTTTTTGAGCCGGAGGTTTCGATAAAATTGATTGAAGCGATTCATGAAAAGTGGGCGTTGTTGTTGGAGCGTCTGACACCGGAACAATACGACCGCAGGATTACGCATCCTGAGCGACCCGGACAAGAGTTGGATGTGAAGTGGCTGCTCGGTTTGTATTCGTGGCATGGTTTGCATCACATCGCGCACATCACGAAATTGCGCGAACGTATGGGGTGGTAGAACATGGAAGAACTGAAGTATCCAATCGGAAAATTTCAATTCGGCGGAATTAGCGCTGTCGAACGCAAAGAGCGGGTTGAAGCGATCCGCAATTTGCCTAGCGAGCTAAACCAAGCGATTGCCGGGCTGACGGAGCAGCAGCTTGACACACCGTATCGCGAGGGCGGCTGGACGGTCAGAATCGTTGTGCATCACATTGCTGACGCGAGTATCGTTTTTTACACGCGCTCAAAAACGGCGCTGACGGAAGATGTTCCGGGGACGGTCGGCTTTAGTGATCAAGAGTGGGTGAAACTTGCCGACAGCAAAGGCGCCCCCAAATCATCGCTGTTAATGCTGGAAGGACTGCATGTGCGTTGGTCGGCGATATTGGATGCGATGAAGCCGGAAGATTTCGAACGCAAATACACTCACTTCGCGCGCGGCGAGGAGGCGGTTGATTTTCTGCTCGCGTACGCCGCATGGCACGGCAAGCATCACACGGCGCACATCACCCAGTTGCGCAAGCGGATGGGGTGGTAGGCCGTGGGGAAGCCGCTAACATTTACGGCCGAGATTCAGGGGACAGGCGGGGGCGGAGCGTTTGTTGAGATTCCGTTTGATGTTGAAAAGGAATTTGGCAGTAAGCGGCCTAAAGTGAAGGCGTTGATTGGCGGGGAGCCTTATCGCGGCACGGCAGTGCGAATGGGGACGGATTGCCATCTGTTGCTCGTGCTTAAGGGCATTCGCGAGAAGATTGGCAAGGACATCGGCGACAAGGTCAAGGTTGTGTTGGAAGTTGACGCAGACGAGCGCGTGGTTGAAATTCCCGTCGAGCTTGAAAAGGCGCTGAAGAAGAACAAGACTGCGCGAGATGCATTTGCGAAGGCTTCATATACAACTCGCAAGGAGTATGCGCGAGATATCAGCGGAGCAAAGACTGCCGAGACGCGCGAGCGCAGAGTTGCGCACGTGATCGAGCAACTGCTGGCGAAATCGTCGGGCGGTGAGGGTGAGATTCCCGAAGAGCTTGCGAAAGTCTTGAAGAAGAACAAAGCGGCGCGCACGGCATTTGAAGCGATGCCACCGTCGCACCGCAAACAATACGTCGGACACATTCTCGAAGCGAAACAGACGGAGACGCGCACGAAGCGCGCAGAGCAATCGGTCGAGAAGATTCTCGAGTGGGCCAACAAGCGGCAAGGCAAATCCTAATAGTATCCTCAAACGGGAGGTCGGCATGAGCACGCGTTTTATTCTGGCGGGAGTTTTGGCGGGTGTGGCGATGTTTGCGTGGGGAGCGATCTCGCACATGTTTTTGCCGTGGCATGAAGCGACGATGGAAACATTCCGAGATGAGGATTTGGTCGCCGAAGTGCTGATGAAGGAAGCGCCGGTGTCGGGAATTTATGTTGCGCCGATGGCGGGCATGATGGAAAAGGGAATATCGGCGGAAGAGCAAGACAAGCGCATGAACGAAGCGTGGGCTAAGGGTGAGAAAGGCCCTAACATTTTCATGTCGTTCCACCGCGAAGGAAAGAGCGGTATGGCGATGCCGATGATTTTGGACTTTGCCACGCTTGTGCTGATGTCGTTTTTGATGTTGTGGCTACTTGCGGCGGCGCCGAATCTCACGTTAGTCGGCAAAATTTTGTTTGTGACCATTGCGGGAACGGCGGGAATTGCGCTTGTGCAGCTTGAACAATGGATTTGGTGGAGCTTCTCGACTTCGTATGCACTCGTGAATATCGTTGACAGCGCTATCAGGTGGGCAGTGGGTGGTTTGGTGCTGGCGTGGTTGGGAACGGTGCGGGATAAGAATCCTGTGGTGAGGAGATGAGTTCTGTTGAAGCTCGGACAATTTGTAGCAAGACTGGAAACCGCAAACTTTATGAAGAGAATGCTATAGAAGCTTTTGCAGAGTGTGGAAGACTTACGTTGGGGTTTATCTTTTCAGAATCATTTTACTGAAAGAGAAAAATAGTTATGAATTCAAAATCATATTGGGCAGTCGTGGCCTTGTTGGTATTATGTTTTGCTCTTGTCTTTAGTTTTGGATGCGACAAAGAGGACGACGACACCTCGCCAAAACTCTCGATTACTATAGAAAACGACGATTTTACAGATATAAGCGTTTGGGTCGTCATTTCGGACGCTGCCGGCGAACAGATTCTTGCGGCCCACGACATGACGGAAAATAGCCACATTTCGATTGATTCCGGTTTGCCTGACAGAGTTACGATTACTTTTGTTAGGATTCAGGATGCGACCGGTTTTTGCGCGCTGACTACTTTCGCGAACGTTATACCGCAAAGCTGGGTTGTGAGCTTCGGCTTTCCTGCTTCGAATGGCTACGCCAGCATAAACATTATGTACCCCGAGGGCGAATATGAAGATTTAACCGTTTGTCTTCCGTCAATGACCGTCCACACTTCAGACGTTGGAGCTACAGGCACAAACCTCGGGTACATAGATCATTTTATGCCAGAAAACAATAAGTTGAGTATTTTTGGCCGAGTTGACGGTGCAAACTCAAGTTTTTGTGGTTGGGTGCTTGATGTGCCATTTGATGGCGATTCAATGAATACCTATGACTTGTTATTAGACCAACCGACTCCGATCCACCAGATAACACTTTCTACTCCCGCCAATTACCTTTCTTGCTATGGGCGCCGTAACGCCACGACGAATGTCGGATACCAAATTGCTTACAAAAACGACGACGACTCTCACACAGTATTTAACCTGCGTGCCATTCCTGTTCCGATGAACAACTATTTGGTGAGCGCTGGTATTTATGATGCGAATGTTTCATACAGCCGAAAATTTGAGTCCCTCCCGTCAACTGTGACAATCCCGCAGCGCTCAATACAAGGCACATATGATTACGACAACGGGGTTTTCAAGGATATTTCTTTCGATGGACAGGCCGACGAACTGTGGGGAAGATGGACCTTTGATCAAGATCGTAGTGTTGGTTGGTATCTTGCGGTATCGGGAGACAGCGGGGTTATTAGACGTCCCGTTATGCCAGACTCACTGTGGCAGAAAATTCAATTTGATCCATCGCTCTTTCAGCCGTCGAGTGTTGGCTTCATTGACATCACTCCATGTAATGGTTGGAATCAGTATGTCCGTCTGACTGCGACCCAACAAACCTACGGCACCAACATACAAGAAAGATACAGCGTATCAAGCTATGATGGATTTGATGGTGTTGTTTTGCGGGATCCACTTGAAAGAAACGGCAACTTGATGCCGGAGTTTCAAACAGCGTACATTCCCCAATGAACATCTACCACGTCTGGTGCAATCTGAAGGAATCGCGGCGCGATCTTGAATTTGTTGAAAATCTGCGCGCGTACATGGAGTATTTGGTGAAGTCGGGGGAGATGGCGTCGTGGAGATTGACGCGGCGGAAGCTCGGATTCGGGCCGGCGGAATTGGGGGAGTTTAACATTACGATGGAATTCAAGTCGCTTCACGAATTAGAGAACGCGTTTGGTGATGTGGCCACGCGCACGGGGGAAGTGGAAGATTTGCACCGCAAGGTGTTTATGATGGTGACGGATTTTCGCTCGGGATTGTCGCGTGATTTTCCGGATGCGGAGAGGGTTAGATAAATTTTTTGGGATAGTGATGGCGCTTGGGCGACCCCCCCTAACCCCCCGCTAAAGCGAGGGGGAATCGGAATAAGAAGGAGCATTTGATGAAAACGATGTACATGTTATTGTTTGCGGCCGTTTTGTTTGTCGGAGCGTCGCAGAATTACGCGCAAAGCACGGCACCCATACTGACCAAGCAGGAAGAGCTTGCTCAAGAGGGCGATTCACTTGAAGCTCGCCGCCGCGCCTTGCGTGAAGAGGGCACGAACCTTGAGAAGCGCGAATTTGAATTGAAGCAGGAGATTGCGGATTTAACGGGCCGCTTGACTGCCGCCAAGCTTGAACTGAAGCGTAACAAGGTCGAGCAAAAAGATCATAGGCTGCGTGAAAAAGAGCTGAAGATGGACAAGAAAGATCACAAGATGGACAAGAAGGAAGCTAAGCGCGCCGCTAAAGAAGCTAAGAAAGCCGAAAAGTAAACTCGCGGGAAATAACGATAAGATGTCAGACACCAAAGTTAAGCGCGGCTGGCAACCGGTTGAAGAGGTCAACTGGGCCGCATTCGAGAAGGCCATCGCCGAATCCAAAAACAAGCAGCAAATTCTCGCACATCTGCGCAACCTGTTTGAACAAAAAGGCTATGCGAACATGATTCGTGCGGCAGAATGCGCCTATTCCCGGTTAGTGGAAGTGCTGCCGGGCAACAAATCGTCTATCGGTGTTTACACCTATGTAGATGGGAAAGAAATTTATTCCAACTTCCGCTTCGAGCCTGCGGGCGGGAAGCAAGAGAAGGATGCGTTCGACTATTAGTGAATAGGTTCAGAAATGGGGGATGAAATGAAACCGACGCCGTCTGAGTTCTTTCTGAAATCGAGTCAGGATTTCTTGCGCGAGTTTTACGCAAAGATTGACGAAGCCGTGAAGCGGCTGGACGACAAGCAAATTTGGTGGCGGCCTAATCCCGCTTCCAATTCGATTGGAAATTTGCTCTTGCATCTGGCTGGGAACGTGCGCCAGCACATTATTGCAGGTTGTGGCGGCAAGCCTGACATTCGCACGCGCTCGAAAGAGTTTCAGCTTCAGTTTGATGAAGCGCAAACGCCGAGCAAGGGTATGTTGATGACTAATCTTGAACAGACGGTGAGCGAAGCGTGCAAGGTGCTGGCGGATATGAGTCCGTACATGCTGCTCGAACAGCGCGAGATTCAGAATAAGAAAGTTGTCATCATGCAGGATATCTATCATGTCGTCGAGCATTTTTCGTATCACACCGGACAGATTGTGATGCGCACCAAAGAGATGACCGCCGAAGGGTTCGATTGGTATCAGCACTTGGAAGGAACGTGAGAGAGTATTTTCAAAAGCTGGTCGCGCACGAAGCCTGGGCCAATCAGAAGCTGCTGGCCGCGCTGGTGAAAGAAACCACGGTTGCTCAGCGTGCACGTGATGCGTTCGCGCATATTTGCTCGACGCCTGAGTATTGGCTAAGGCGCGTTCAAGGTGAGCACATCAAAGAGTATCAGTGGTGGCCTGCGTTTGATGCGGAGGAGCTTGCAGATAGAATTCAAAGCAACGAGCGGATTTGGGTTGACTATCTAAACAGTCTGCCGGAACCTGTTGAAGAGTTCAAAGCGGACACGATTTCGCAAAAAGGTGACGCGATGACGTTTCGCGTGGTGGATATTCTGACGCAGTATCACAATCACTCCTGTCACCACCGCGGCCAAATAGCTGTCCTGTTTCGCGCGGCGGGAATTGATCCTGTCGTGACGGATTATATCGTGTGGACGAGAACGAAGGAGCAGAGTTAATGGACAACGGTGTCTAACTGGGAGAAGGGGGGGGGGGGGGGGGGGGGGGGGGGCGGGGAAAGGCGCGGGGTGGGGAAGCATCACAAGTCCAGGGGGGCCCGGGGGGGGAGAGCCCGGGGGGGGGGGGGGGGGGGGGGGCAAAGAGGCCATAACCAACAACAGTAACACATGTCCGACAAAGATAATCTTGTTTTACCATTAGCCGGAGACGGAAACGGCGAATCGCGGGTCATCCCGGTGAATGTCGAAGACGAAATGAAGTCTTCGTACATCAACTACTCCATGTCCGTGATTGTGTCGCGCGCGCTGCCGGATGTTCGCGACGGCTTGAAGCCTGTGCACCGCCGCATTTTGTACGGCATGCTTGAACTCGGCTTGGGTGCGGGCCGGTCGTATAAAAAGTGCGCGCGTATCGTCGGTGACGTGATGGGTAAGTACCATCCGCACGGTGATCAGGCGATCTACGACACGCTGGTGCGCATGGTGCAGGATTTCAGCTTGCGCTATCCGCTCGTCGATGGTCAAGGCAACTTCGGCTCGGTGGACGGTGACGGCGCAGCCGCCATGCGTTACACCGAAGCGCGCATGAACCGCATTGCCGAAGAGATGCTCGCGGACATTGACAAGAACACGGTTGATTTCGTGCCCAACTACGACGAATCGATCATGATTCCGTCGGTGATGCCCGCGAAATTTCCGAATCTGTTGGTCAACGGTTCCGACGGTATCGCGGTCGGTATGGCCACGCGCATTCCTCCGCACAACTTGAATGAAGTGTGCAACGCGGCGATTGCCTTGATCGCAGATGAGTCGCTGACCACAGCGGACTTAATGCAATATGTCACCGCGCCGGATTTTCCGACGGGCGGTATTATCTTTGGCAAGCAGGGGATTCGTGACGCGTACTTGACGGGTCGCGGCAAAATTGTGGTGCGTGCAAAGGCCAGCATCGAGCAGCCAGAGAAGTCAAATCAGCGCACCAAGATTGTCGTCCACGAGATTCCCTATCAGGTCAACAAGACGCGCTTAATTGAGCGTATCGTTGATTTGGTGAATGATAAAAAGATCGAAGGCATTGCTGATATCCGTGACGAATCGGATCGCGACGGTATGCGGCTGGTGATTGAACTCAAGCGTGAAGCCGTGCCGGAAGTGGTGATGGCGTCGCTGTTCAAGCACACGCCGATGCAGGAATCTTATGGAGTGATTATGCTCGCACTCGTTCATGGCATTCCGCGTGTGCTGGCGTTGCGGGACATGATTGCCGAGTTCCTCGAGCACCGCAACGAAGTCACGTTGCGTCGTGTGCGGTTCGAGTTGCAGCAAGCGCTCGACAGACTGCACATCTTAGACGGTTTGCAGATAGCAGTCGATCATATTGATGAAGTCATCAATATCATTCGCGCCGCATCGTCTCCTGAAGTAGCCGGAATGGAACTGCGCGACCGTTTTGGATTGTCGGAAAAGCAATCGAAGGCCATTCTTGACATGCGTTTGGCGCGTTTGACGGGTCTGGAACGTCAGAAGCTGATGGACGAAATCCGCGAAGTCAAAGCGAGAATTGCCGAACTCGAACCGTTAGCCAAAGATGAAAATCGTGCACTGCGGTTGGAAGTCGTGCGCAAAGAACTCGAAGAGATCAAAGAAAAGTACGGCGACAAGCGCCGCACCGAAGTCGTTGAAGACGAAGCTGAAGTCACGATTGAAGACATGATCGCACCCGAAGAGATGGTTGTAACCATTTCGCACTCGGGTTATGTCAAGCGTTTCCCAGTGTCCGGCTTCCGCAAGCAAGGCCGCGGCGGACGCGGCTCGCAAGGCGCGACGACCAAGGAAGATGATTGGGTCGAACAATTGTTCATTGCGTCAACGCATGATTACATTCTGTTCTTCACCGATCGCGGCAAGTGCTATTGGCTGAAGGTTTATCAGATTCCGCAGATGGGTCGCGGCACGCGCGGCAAGGCATTGGTGAATCTGATTGAGCGCAGTGCGGACGAGAAGGTGCGCGCTTATGTGACGGTCAAGGAATTTGCCGAAGATCGTTACGTGTTGATGTGTACCAAGCGCGGCACGGTGAAGAAGACGTCGTTGTCGGAATTCTCCAACCCGCGTTCAAATGGCATAATCGCGATTAACATCGCCGACGGTGATGAATTGATCGGCGCAGAGATGACCGAAGGCAACAACGAAGTCATCATCGGTACGACCGAAGGCAAAGCGGTGCGCTTCCCCGAAACCGACGTGCGCTCGATGGGCCGCACGGCGACGGGTGTGCGCGGCGTGTTGTTGAAACCCACTGTTGATGCGGTTGGTATGATTGTCGTGCGTGGTGATTCTGCAATTCTCACGATTACGGAGAAGGGTTACGGCAAGCGTTCCGACGTGTCCGACTATCGCTTGACGAAGCGCGGCGCGGGCGGTGTGTTGGCGCTCAAGACCACGGACAAGACGGGCCGCATGCTCGCGATGAAAGAAGTCGGAGATGCCGACGACTTGATTATTGTCACCGAGCAGGGCGTCGTTATTCGCCAGAGCGTGAAGGATATTCGCTCGATGAGCCGCGTCACGCAGGGTGTGCGCTTGATCAAGCTTGATGGTGGAGACAAAGTCGCCGACGTTGCCAAGATTGTCAACGAAGAAGACGACAGCGAGATGGAACTGGATACGGAAGTATAGTAAACGACAGAACACAGGGGAAAACGTGCATCAATTGCCAGAAGTTACGGTTACCGAGATGGGGGTTCGTGAACCTGCCGAAGGTTTGCTCTCTACAAGGTTGAAAGAGGCCACCAACGAACTGCATCACGAAGTAGAACATGGATCCGAAGTCAATCGCCGCATCGTGACGAAAGTGCGTGTGGACGATGATGACGCGGACAAACAGCGCACGGAATATCGCGACGCATATATACATTTTCTGAAAGCTGCCTACGGATTTGAGCATGCCGTTTTGCGTGAAGTGAAAAATTTCATGATGCAAAATGATTTAGAAACCTACGGCTATTTTCCGGAGCTTGTCGATAGTTCGGTTCTTGCCCGCGAAGATTTTGAAATCCTCACTGACCAGCAAGAGCAGTTGCGTGCCCCCACCGACTTTCCGGAAATCCGTACACTTGCGGATTTGGCCGGTGTGGAGTATGTCCGGCGCGGCTCGCGCAACGGCAATGCCTACATCGCTCATGCCGTGCGTGGCAATATCGGGGTTGGAGCCGAAAACGGCGCGGCATATCTAAATCTCGATCAGGGTCAAACGCGACCCAACTGGGAGAAATTCAAGACGTGGCTGGATTCACTTGCGCTGAACGAGCAAGAGCAAGCGCAGGCCGTGAACACAGCGTTGGAGACATTTAGAGCGGTCGGTCGCTGGCATGCCACGGTCTGCCGTTAGAATCGCGTGAATGATAGGATGAATGTGAAACGCAAGCAAGATACGCCGAACGCGCATACGCAAACGAGTTCATCTCGCAAACGCTCGCTATTGACCAGCTTTTGGCTGCCGATGGCGGGGAGTATGATGGATTTTGTGGCCGTGCTCATTGCGTCGTTAATCGCTTTTTACATTCGCTTCTTTGGCCCCGTTTATCAAGTCTTCCATTCATACTGGGTTCCCAGTGCGCTGGAGTATCTTGCTTTTGGCGCGTTGCTCGGCACAACATATGTTGTGATTGGCTGGACGTCTAATCAATACTCGACTGAAACTGCAATTCCGCTCGAAAAAGAGGTTGGCCGAATCATTCGCGGCTCCATTCTGTCAATGGGGTTGGTAATGGCGGGTATTTTCTTCTATCGCGAGTTCAGCTATTCGCGATTGGTGTTTTTGTTGACGGTTGCGCTGATGATTCCGTCGCTCGTGATCGGGCGTGCCGTCTATCAACGCATGCGCCGTTCACTATTCAAACGCGGCATTGGAGTTCAGCGCATCGCCGTTTGGGGCACGGGGCCTGAAGCCGCGCGCTTGTGGCAAAATCTTGAACATCAGCTTGGACGTGGCTACGAATTGGTTGGTGCGCTCGGGCCTTCGCCGATTTCCGGTGGGCCGAGTTTGGGTGAAGTGTTCATGCTCAGAAACCTCTGGCAAGAGCACGAGCTTGACGCGGTCATGCTTGCACCTTCAAACGAAGACGAACCACACATGGGCGAGGTGGTCAAAGCCGCTGAAGGTACGCCGCTCGAATTGCTCTTGTTTTCAGCACTTTTCCTGATTACGTTTTCGTGGGTTTATGCCTTGATTGCGATTGCCGTATTAATCGACAGCGGCAAACCGCTTTTCTATAAACAACGCCGCATTGGAATGGATGGTCACGAGTTTGACATGATTAAATTCCGCTCCATGCGCACCGATGCCGAATCGAACTCCGGCGCGGTCTGGGCGGTGCGTGGTGATTCGCGTGTGACACGAGTCGGCAAATTTTTGCGCCGCTGGTCACTCGATGAGATTCCGCAGTTCTGGAGCGTCTTGCGCGGCGACATGTCGCTCGTCGGTCCGCGACCGGAGCGACCCGAATTTGTGTACAAGTTCGCCGAGTACATTCCCAATTATCTGGACCGCCATCGTGTGAAGTCGGGTTTGACGGGTTGGGCTGTGGTGAACGGATTGCGCGGTAGCGATACGACAATCGAGGATCGCACCACATACGATTTGTACTATGTCGAAAATTGGAGTCTTTGGCTGGATATTCGTATTCTGCTGCGCACACTCGCGGCAGTGATTTCGGGCAAGGGAGCAATGTAAGGAAGGAACATGGCTGCAGAGAAAGCCGGTAAGAAAGTCGCGAGGAAAAAACTTCGCAAGAGCAAGAGCAAAAAGAAAGCACCGCGAGTGGCCAAGTCAAAATCGGCCAATCACGTCTCCGACGCGACCATAAAGCGCTTGTCGAAGTACTATCGCACGCTGCAAAATGCGCTCAGCACCGACAAAACCACAATTTCGTCCGAAGAGATCGGCAAGCTCAACGGCTTGACTGCCGCACAGGTGCGTAAAGATCTCTCATTCTTCGGTGCGTTTGGCCGACGCGGATTGGGTTATAGTGTGGTCGATTTACATCGCGCGATCAGCAAGATTCTCGGTCTGCACAAGACGTGGAACGTCTGCCTCGTTGGTGTCGGTAACATCGGTACCGCGCTCGTGCACTTCAAGCAGTTTGCCGAACAGGGCTTTATCATCAAAGTTGTTTTCGACAGCGATCCGCAAAAGGTCGGGCATTTGGTGGGCGACATGCAGATTCAGGATTTCGCCAAAGCCAAGGAAGTCATCGAAGAAGAGAACATCAAGATCGCTGTTGTTGCCGTGCCGTCGCATGCCGCCCAAAAAGTCGTCGATCAACTCGTCGATGCGGGCATTCGAGCGATCCTGAACTTTGCGCCGATCTCCATCTTCGTTCCCAAAGGCGTCGCCGTTCGCAACGAAAACATGGCTATTGAAATCGAAGCGCTGTCCTACGCGCTTTCAAGCAAAGGTCAAAAGCCACGACAGATTTTAGAGCAGATGCATGGGGGGTTAGCGTAGCGGTTCCCGCTGGAATCAGGACTGTAATCAAGAATAGAAAAACCCCGGTGATGAGCCGGGGTTTTTATTACTGTCTATTTCAGGGTTTCTATTCTACCCCCACCTTCGGGCACAACTTCGCCAGCGTGCATTCCGCGCAGTTTGGTTTTCTCGCGTTGCAGACTCTTCTGCCGTGCCAGATCATCGCGTGCGAAAAGTTGATCCAACGCTCTTGCGGAATTAACAGCATCAACTCACGTTCGATCTTCACGGCATCTTCATTATCCACGAAGCCCATGCGATTCGAGAGCCGCGTGACGTGCGTATCCACCACAACTCCCGAAGCAATTCCGAAGGCAGTGCCGAGCACGACATTGGCGGTTTTTCTGCCGATGCCGGGGAGTTTAATGAGTTCATCCAGTTCATTCGGCACAACGCCACCGTAGTCATTCACGATAGCACGCGCAAAGCCCAAAATGTTCTTGGCCTTGTTGCGAAAGAAGCCCGTACTCTTGATAATCTCTTCGACATCTTCTTGCGTGGCCGCCGCGAGTTTCTTCGGAGTCGGATATTTCTTGAACAATACCGGCGTGACGATGTTCACGCGCTCGTCGGTGCATTGCGCGGACAAAATCGTGGCGACGGCGAGCTGAAACGCGTCCTCATGTGTCAATGCACACTCTGGCTGTGGATAGATTCTAAAAAGTTCGTCGGCGATCTTCTGCGCCCGCGCAGCAAGTTTGGTCATCTATTTCAACAATGCAAGCTTGCGGGTAATCACAAATTGCTCAGCTTCCACGCGGAGGAAATAGAGTCCTGATGCATAAGCGCTGCCGTCAAACGTCATCGTGTAACGGCCTGCCGCACGCTCTGCATCGAGTAGCGTTGCGACACTCTGACCCAGCTCATTGGTGATGCGGGCTGTAACGTGCATGCGCGCAGGAACATCAAGCGTGAATTTGGTCACCGGATTAAACGGATTCGGGAAGGCCTGACTCACATAGAACACCGCTGGAATCACCGGGTCTGTCGAAGCTGTGCTGACGTCAATCGTAAAATTCGCTGCACTCTCCATATATGTTCCAAGCGGATCAAGTGCCGTTGCCAAACGAATACGTGCGTTGGCAGTAGTCTGCCCGCGCGGTGTCCACATGTAGCTGCCGTCATTTTCCGCGCCGGGTGAAAGCAATTCCCAAGTGCCGTTCGGGTAGTTGCGATTCAGCATGATCCGAAATCCGCCGGTGTGTTCAGGCGCAGACCACGTGACTTCAAACGGTGTATCAATCCGCGCAACTTCACCGCCGTTCGGTGCGATCATTGTCATCTGCGGGGCACGCATCACAAAATTTCCGTCAGATTCGTCCGAGAGCCACGGTTCGTCTACGCTTGTAATGCGCAAGCGGCAATTGTCTCCGCCGGGCAGTTGCACTCGCCAGAGGTAGAAATCCTGATTCGAGACGTTGTCCGCAAGCATCTCCCAGTTGTCGCTTGGGTAGCTGCGGTTAATCTCGATATTCACCAAGCCTTCAACGAGCGTGCGCTGATACCAAATCGTATCGTTCACACCTGAGAACACAGTTTCGCCGCCGTTGGGTGAAAGAATTACAACGCCCGGGTTGGCGATGCGCGTGTCGGCATTGGACGTGTCGGCCAAATCACCTTGCGTTGCATGCACCACGCGGAAACGCGCGTGTACGGTTTCGGGTCCGGTCACGATCCACGCATGTGCGCCGTCGTTGGCGATATTACTTGCAATCGGTTCCCACGCTCCGCCGGGGTAATTGCGATTCACAGAAAGATTAACATTGCCGCCGAAAGAAATTCCCGACCAGCGCAATGTAATATTCGAACCTGTCGGGAGCAACTCGGTGCCATTGGGGAAGAGCATTGAAAAACTAACCGAGCCTGTCGGAACTTCCCACATCCCGCGCCCGTGCGTCGCTACACGCAGTTTGCCCGATTGCGTTTGCATGTCCATATCATCCACGCGCACGACCGGCAAACCTTCGCCGAAGATTTCCCACGTCGCGCCGTTGTTCACTGAGCGGAATACGCCGAGGTCGTTGCCTGCATAAAGCGTTGACGGATCGTTTACGTCGACGACAATATCATTGCACGGAACGTTAGGTAGATTACCCGTGATGTCAGTCCACACCGTGCCGCCCTGTGTCGATTTCCAAATATGACCACCCGAGAAGCCTGACTTTGTGACATAGACCGTGTTCGGATCATACGGATCGGGCGTCACGCGCGTAACATACGTGTTTGGCATGTTGCCCGTCACATTCGTCCAACTTCCTGGCGTTCCGTCGTAGCGCATCACTAAATTGCTCGTGCCCAGATAGAGTCTGTTTGGTTGTGCCCACGATGCGGCCAGAACTTGATTTGAGTTGCCGACGGTTCCAAGACTTGACCAATTTCCGTTGCGGCCTTGATTCGGCGACATCCATACACCACCACCGCCGCCGTTTGTCGTCGTGTAAATCGTATTTGGCGCAAACGGATCCTGCACCATCGGCGTCACCCACGGGCCATCACCCGTGATTCCCGGATTAATATCGCTGAAACTTTGGCAGCCGTTGTCTGTGCGCGAACGATGTCCGTTTTGCCATTCAACATAAACCACGTCGTCGTTCGTGTAATCAACCACGCAATAGCCGCCGTCGCCGCCGAACACCATATCCCAATCGCCGTCGCCGTCGTATTCGGACGTGCCGTTATCTTGCGTACCGCCGTATGCCAACAGTGTGTCGAGCGTTGCGTTGCCCATCGCATAATACTGATAGGTGTTGTAGCCGATGTTCTTCTCGTTCCACGTTTCACCGTTGTCATATGAGGCAAACACACCACCGTCATTGACCGCCCATACTTCATCCGTATTCACAGGATGGAACACGAGTTCGTGATGATCCGCATGCGAGAATGTCGGCTCACCGAAACTGTGCCACCACCATGAGCGTTGTGACCACGACGCGCCGCCGTTGTTCGTGCGATAAATATCCAACCCTGCATTCAGCACGGTCGCCGGGTCATCAGGATCAACGGCAATCGCCATATCGTACCAACCCTGGCTGGCGTAGTGACTCGGCTCGTCATCATTGGACATGCGCGTCCACGACTGACCGTTGTCAGTCGATTGGTAAACTCCAATCATCTCCGACCCGTTGAAATCAAAGTCACCGCTCACTCCGGCATACATGACAAGCGTATTCTCGCGGAAGAAGTCGAATACGATTCGCCCGATAATCGAAGCGTTTGGTAATCCTTCACTCGCACCAATCCATGTAACTCCGTTATCCGTCGAGCGGTAGATTCCGTTCAAGCCCGAACCATACGGATAGCCCGCCGCGCACAATAGCGTGTCCGGATGCTGCGGATCACGTTTCAATTCGTTGATGTTCCCCTGCCGCACCATCGTGAAATCGTCTCCGCCGTTAGTGGAGCGGTAGAGTCCGTCATTCGTCGAGGCCAGCACGATATCCGGATTGCGCGGATCGATATTGATTTTCAATATCGCCGTGCCCTGCGAATAGTTGTAATCGAGCGCGGTCATCGTCCACGATTGTCCGCCGTCAACAGATTTCAACAAACCGACTCCGGCAATACCGTCGCCGTTAAAATAGCCTTCGCCCGTGCCGAGGAACATGATGTTCGGATTCGATTGCGAAATTTCAAAGCTGCCAATCGCGAGGTTCGGCAACTGATCCGTAATCGGATACCAGCTTTCACCGTGGTTATCGCTGCGGAAAAGTCCGCCGCCGACAGAACCGACGAACATGATATCAGGATTGTTCGGATGAAACCTCACCACGCGCGAACGTCCGCCGTGATTGAATGGACCAAGCGGCGTCCACGGTTCGTCAAGCGCGATACGCGGCATGCGGTCCATATTCTTCCACGCTTCCCAGCGCGCTCCGGCGGGAATTAAGCCGTCGGGATAGGCCCGCTGCGTGATGTCATATTCGTAGCGCTTGTAAGGTTTCCAGCCGTGCGAGCGCGGCCATTGTTCGCGTGATTCATAGTATTGCTTAAACGGCGCAAGCTGTTCGCCTAAATTGAGTTGGCGAACAGGCTGCTGCGCGAATAACGGCAAGCTTAAAAGCAATGTGAGTAGTGCAGTGATGAGAAACATGAAATTTCTATCGTGTAAGTGAGGTTATTTAAGAAGGAGAATTTTGCCGTGATGCGAGAACTGCCACGCATCAAAAGAATATACGTAAACACCGCTAGCGAGATTCGCGGCGTCAAAACTTACGGTGTAGCTTCCCGCTTCCTTGACTCGTCAATTAAAGTGGCAACTTGCCTCCCCATGATGTCGAAAACGCGAAGCGTGACAGGAGAACCCGAAGGCAAATCGTAAGTAAAAGTTGTTCGTGCGTTGAATGGGTTTGGATAGGGTGGATACAAATTGTATTCGTCGGGAACGAACACGGAGGCATCTACCAGGATGCTCTGAGCATAGTCTTCCACTGGCCACTCTCTGCCAGCTATGTCGCTTATACAGAGACGATATTGATAGAGTTGGCCGGAGCGAACCGTTTCATCAACGGCACTATGAATCCCAGTCACCGCGGCAAAGCTGAGCACGATGGTAGAATCGTGATTGCTTGGCCCAAATCGCCAGACAAAGACTGAGTCCATGCTCGAATTCTCGTATAGCGCCACAAGAATCGCCACTCCCTCACTGCGTGTCTCGCAGTGAAAATTCGCGACCGAAGCTGCAAGAGTATAAGGTCCGAAATAATGCCAATCTCGTTGCCAATGGACCAAGACAAAGGGCCGCTGTTGCAACTCTCTGAACCTAGCCAAAATGTATCCACTGCTGCGTAGAGCGATTGCGCTGAAGCTGCGGAGAATTCAACTTGGTGAGCATGTCTCGCTGTGATCCAATTTTCGGCAGCTTCGCCCGAAACCGATGCCATGGCGAGTCCGCTTACGTTGTTGAGAGTCAGCTTATCATACGCTGGAAAACCGGTTCGCATACGATAACCCCACGCAGGAGGCCCCTCTACAAGCAACTCAATAGACGGTGGGATGGGCGTAAGTTGGTAAGTCGAGTAGAGTGCTAGCATCAAGTTCTGGCCGGAAGTAGAAGACACGACCAAGTTACCAGAATCGTCTGATCGCATAGCTGCAATGTTGTATTCGATCTCCATCCTTCCAAGGCTGTCGAGGTCTTCACTGCAAAAATTGACGTACCGGCGCGTATTACCTGAAACGTCATGCTTAGTCCATAAGCATAAAACACTGTCGGAGACGACGACAAGTTCATTCCCCATCCATCTCAAAGTAGAAGGGAATGAGTGTTCTCTTTCGTCAACCAAAACACCACTGTCTGAAAACTTAAGCAGGTTGATTGTGTTACTTGAGATACGCACGCATACAAAAATCTCGCCTGAACTGGATGCTGCTAGTGCGAATACCCCTTCGCTGATAGGTTGCGATCCAACCAATTCCAGGTTGCTGTCAAGCACCATCATTTCCATCGCAGGGTATTCAGAAACAAGAACAGTCCTGTTATTCAAAGTAGAAATCGCAGTCCTCAAGCGACCAATTCCGTCACGAATTGCAAGAGTGTTACCGGAAGAGGAAATCAATCGCGCCCTATTGTATTCAAACGTCACAAATCCTCGTGAATTCGCCAGTAACACATACTCAGTGACGCCGGATTGTCCAATCGACCAAAGAGAGTCACCATTTGAATTATATAAGGAAATGGCTCGCTCCCCCATTATGTTTGCGAATCCAATTGCAACCAAACCGCTTGGCTGTGCGACGGGCGAGCCAAGTGCGTAGCGGTTAGGGCACCAACAGCCTCCCGAATCAAAGATCCTTTGCCATATAGGACCGACCGAATCAACTACGCAAATGCAAAGCTTATAGCTGCAAGTTGGCCACGGGTTACCATGACTTGAAGTACAATAGTCCGATAAAATTGATGTTACAAACTTTGGGTGTGAGCCTTGAGACATACTAGGCATGACTGCAAAACCGCCCAAACTAATAGGGTAGTTAAGACCTTCAAATGTATATACACGCTCCCACTGCAAATTAGTTGGCAATTGCCCACGCACCCCACCAGCTAATCCCATCAATACGAGACCGACAATAAGAAAACTAATTTTCCGTCCCATCGCCCACCTTGCCTTTCTGCAAGTTCGGACAACAAGCAATTACTTCAACAACAAAACTTTGCCGTGCTTCTGAAAGTCATTGGCACGGAACGAGTAGATGTAAACCCCAGAAGCAAGCTCCGATGCGTCAAAGGTCTTCGTATAGCTCCCCGCCGGAGCAGACTGATCCATCAACGTCGTCACCAACCGCCCCGTGATGTCGTAGATGTCAAGATGGACAATCGACAACTCGGGAATATCAAATGAAAACGTCGTGCTCGCGTTGAACTTGTTGCAATCAACAGAGAATCCGTCCTGTAGCGTTCTTGCGCCACACTTGAATGGGAGTCCATATTTGTAGTACCGGCAATGTCAAACCGCGCATTAACACCAAACGGCTCCTATTGGCAGGAATATTCGCAGGCCGACTTCTGGATGGAACGGCTCTTCCATGCCGTCAACATCGTTCGTACTCCATGCAATATCAACCGACTCGCATCCGGAGCTGTCAGCCA
>JADKHW010000033.1 GCA_016721565.1 bacterium
AACAACGAGTCGACATTCTGATCCGCCGGATAAGTATTTCAAGTCATAGAAACTTGCGAACACGATACATCAGACGCTTGGAAGCCTTGCACAATTGTTGGTGCCAAGCATCCACCGCAGGTTGAATCATGACAGACAAACGGAGCAATCGCGCTGATATCATAATCGTTCAAACCATTTGTGATGGTAAAGGCACCGCTAATCCAAAATTCCATTTGCATTGTCACAAAGCCGCAACCAGTAGCGGACGGTTGCGGAGTAATAGTTGAAATAGTAAAGGTCGGGTCAGTGTAGAAAGCGCCAGGAAGCCTAACAACTCACCGTTGATTAAGAAATCATTGAAATTGCACTCACCGAACCCTCACTCATAACTGGCTGCTGGTCCGTCGCATCCGGCCCATTGTTGTTAGCATTCCCAGAAGATATCAATCGTAACACCATCAGGGTATGGGTTCCCACCAGTGCAAGCATCCGCAAGGGAGCCGCTAAAATCGTAAAGTCCGGCATTAAACTGCGCATGTGCTAACCCCGAGACGAGCAGTATGCATCCGGCGAAAAGCAAAGTTTTCAACTTCATCGTATAACCTCCACAACAAGTAACAAATCACGGGATGGACAAGCGCGGAACTCTTCGGGAGAGCCGGCGGTATAGGAATCGGGACTGTGGTACAGTCCAAAATACGGGAGGCAAAAGGCCCTCAGGACAGGCTGTTTTGCTGTCCACGGGACGGAGCAAACTAATTTCCGCGCCATGTCTTGCAAATCCTCGTTCAGGTGTTTATCTTCTATTAATTTAGCCAAAAGCAAAAGCCCCCGGCACAGAAGCGATTCCATGCAGGGCAAAGAAAGATAACCATTTCTCGTGACGCAGTCAACCCTCAGGACCCCGCAAGTGCAACGAAAATCAATTGTTGACAACCTCGCTCAAGCCTTGCGAGTTTTCGCGCAAGCCTCAGCAGGCTCTGTTGCGAAACCGCAGCGCGTCCTTCTCTTCACCCTCGGAACCATTATTGTTTTTACTAATCTTACGTTTTCGGAGCCGCGAAAGGCCGCCGACCTCGTTGGCCGTGGCCTCTCTGCCCCCCTCTGGAGTCCGGACGATCGCTTCTTAGCCTATACGACCATAGACCTAAATGAACTCTATGTCGTTCAGCTTAACGAGGTAAAGGCGAAGCAATCTTTGTACCGGGTCTCTAACCTTGATGGAGTAGGCCGCCGCTTTGCCTTTCAGCCTGGCGACGACCGCCTCGCCTTCCGGACAATGGTCGGAGCAATCACCAGCCATCCAGAACGCATCTTCTCAAGCTCGTTCTACACCCACGACCCGAAGATGTTAACATCGAACAATGACCCCATCCTCGGACCGTATCGTATTGAAAATAAATTATTTTACAGGCCAGCCCTCGACCAACCCCTAATCTCAGTCGACGGTCAGCCATGGTCGAAAATCGTGAATCTCCTCGACGGAAGCCTCAGCATTTCCGACTCAACCCAGACCGTGAGGTACACCTCCCCCGCCGAGGAAAAAGTCGAGGGCTTCGAGATCTCACCCGACGGCCAATGGGTCGCGGCGGTGGTCAAGACCTCCACCGAGCGGCAAGTTCGGCTCATCCAAATTGGCACTGGAGCAGTTCTTAACCTCGGCAAAGGCCGCTGGCCCGGCTGGTCAGGCGACGGCAACCGCGTGGTCATCATCCGCGATAAACCAGAGGTCAGGTTCGCCGAACTCCTCGTTTATGACATCAAGCTCGGCCAAACCCGGTCCGTCGTCGGCCTCAAAGACTTCTGGCCCGACGAACCCGCCTTAAACAGCAACGGCACCAAAGTCGCTTTCCTCCACGAGGGCGAAATCTACATCACCGAAGTCACCGGATTCTGAGCCTCCAGTTTTCAACAGAAAAGCCCGCGCAAGCGGGCTTTTTTATGATCTCACGCGTCAGCGCAAGAGGAGCTTAACAAGTCCTTACGCGCTCTTCAAGCAAATCTCTTTCAGCGCACCCGTGAGCATCTCATTTTGCTCTTTGGTTCCAATCGTAATCCGCACACAATGCGGCAACATAAACCCGCGCAATGGCCTTACAATCACTCCGCGTTTCTCAAGCTCTTCTGAGAACTTCAAAGCCTCATCTTCCGTATCAAACGGCAGCATAAAGAAATTCGCCGCCGTCGGGATATACTTGAGTCCCAGCTCGTCATAGAGCTTTGGCATTTCCAGACGGCCAATACGGTTGGTGTCCTGCGTAAGCTTCAAGAACTCCGTGTCATCCAGCGCACCCGCACCCGCCGCCTGCGCGATGCTCGATGGCTCAAACGGTAGCTTCACTTTCAGCACATTGCGGCACAAATCTTCATGCGCAAAACCATAACCAATGCGCACCGCCGCGAGTCCATACGCCTTTGAGAACGTCCGGAGCGTAATCACATTGTCAAGCCGGTATGTCATCGAATCCGGATAGTCATCGAAATCTTCCGCGTATTCGCAATAGGCTTCGTCCAAAATCACGAGCGTCCGCGACGGCACACGCGTCATGAATTTCTCGAATTGCTTCTTGTTGAAATACGTCCCCGTCGGATTATTCGGATTCGAAAGATAGATAATCTTCGTCTTCGGGTTAATCGCGTCGGCAATCGCTTCAAGATCAAAAGCAAAATCCTTGAGCGGTAGCGTCACAAGCTTCACTCCGCGTGACCACGCCGCGACATAAATTCCGATAAATGTTCCCGCGACGGTCAAAACCTCTTCGTCGTCGTCCATAAACGTGCGCACGATGTTCGCCAAGATGGATTCCGAACCGTTTCCGACGACCACGTTATCAAGCTTGACTTCATAAAGTTTCGCAAGCTTGTTTCTCAGCATCAATCCGCCGTCGGGATAGAGCTGAATATCGTGGTAAGAATCTCTCGCGGCGGCAATCCCCTTCGGCGAAGACCCGATCGGATTTTCATTGGAAGCAAGTTTAATAATCTTGCTGAGCCCATACTGCTCACGAATCTGCTCAGCCGATTTCCCCGGCTTGTATGGAATTAATGATTCAATGTAAGGTGGTACAAGTGTCATAAAATTTCTCTAAGAATAGGACGCGGCGGCGGGTGTCTTCACCTGCCCCGCTTACCGAGATTTATTGTTTCCTCGCATCGGCCCCCACTGCGGGTGCCCCGACTCAAAATCTATTTCAACAAAACCATCTTCCGCGTCATCGCCAAACTCCCCACCGACAACCGCGCAAAATAAACTCCGCTCGCAAACTTCTCCCCGTCAAACTCAACAGAATGCACACCTGCACTCATTCTGCCATCCACAAGCGTCGCCACTTCCTCCCCCAATACGTCAAACACCGTCAACCGAACATCCCCCGCCTTCGCCAAATCAAACTGCAAAGTCGTAGATGGATTGAACGGATTTGGATAGTTAGGATAGAGCATGAACTCGGTCGGCAGCTCTGTAACATCGTCAACAGCCGTCGAGCTGTCCCGAAATTGCCGATGCGGATTAATTGGAGTCATCGGAATATCCATCGTCGGAATCCGCATGTACACTAAACTGCATGGAACGACAAGCCCTTCATCGTACGGCACACTTCCCGCCGAATAGTCATGTAAATACAGCGCGTGAATTTGATCGTTCGTCACGTACTTCGCCAGCGAAATATCGCGTTCGCTCGGATCGTCACCGGACGGATTATTCGGCAACCCGGGCGTATTACTGACATTCGTCGGCACGGCCCAATTGCCGCCGTTATCCGTCGACACGCTCATGTAGAACTCGCCGATGGGATATCCCTCGGCGCTATACGCATGTTGATCAAATTGCTGAAACGCGCAATACAAATATCCGGTCGTTGTGTCAATTGCCAGACTCGGCTTCTGACACATCAAGTTGTTGGCGCCTAATCCGACTGAATCATTCCCAAACCAAGCTTCGCCTATCAAGCTGAAGTCGTCGGTCTCTTCGCTCCAGTGCCAAATGTTTGAGAGTATTAGTCGCGCGGGATCGGCAACACCTTCTGAATTGAAGTAATAGTATCCGCTCGCCGAAAATGCGATATGCAAATTATCGTTATCATCAAAGATCATGGACAAATCGTGAAACGGCCTCAATGTGTCGCCGTTACACTCTTCAGGACTCCCGCCGTTAATCACACACATCGTATCAATCGGCGGCAATCCGGTTACGGAAATCTCTTCGCTCCAATTTACTCCCCCGTCCTCTGAAATCCGCATCATAACGTTTTCAGGTTCGCTCATCGGCTCGGGATCCGCAACCCAGGCAATTGCGACTCGGTTGGAGTTCCTTGAGTTAGCAACCTCGACCGTTGGGAATGTAGAACTTGAAGCCAAAACCGTATCATCTTGCTCAAAGTTGAAGTCAAAATAGACTGAGTCCAGATATATTGGGATCCCGCGAACATAATGTATACGTCGATTCCAGCCACCATCGGCATCGGTTGCGACAAGATGGATCCTGCCAACTCTATCTAATGCAATATGTGGCCAGAAAGCTCCATCTTCTGGCAACATGCCGGAATACCAGAAGTCACTATGGCATTCCGTAAAGTTTGAGGCCAATGCAGAACCTGGGAAATCAACGATGCCAGCGTGTCCAGCAATAATGGCGCGGTCATTTGAGTCGAGTTCCAAATCTGGATAGCCAGACCTTGACCACATCACTTCAATGCCTAATGGTGAAACCAATGAATCACCATTTGGATCAAGACAATTGTAATACACGTTTCTTTGAACGAAACCCGGATCAGGGGATTTTGTCCAAACAAAGTGGATAATCCCAGTCGAGCTGACAGCAATCTTTTGCCCGACAGGTCCTATGGACTGAAAGTCGTAATACGTGTCTCCCACATACATCCACTCCGCCCCCGCCGTACCACCTTCATCATCCAGTGACCTCGCAGGCATACGCACCACTCCATGCGGAGTCTGCTCAAGAATATCTTGACCTGCTGCAGCCTCTCGAACCCGGTCCTTTTCTGGATAACCCGCTCTGGCTATGAGCGGTACCAAGAGCATCAGCATTGCGCAGTTCACGAACCGAATTTGGTGAAATATAGAATGAAAGCACTTCATTTCATCATCACCATCTTCCGCGTCATCGCCAAACTCCCCACCGACAACCGCGCAAAATACACTCCGCCTCGCAAACTTCTCACCGTCAAACTCAATCGAGTGCACACCCGCACTCATTCGGCCATCCGCAAGCCTTGCCACTTCCTTCCCCAGCACGTCAAACACCGTTAACTTCACATCCCCCGCCTTCGCCAAATCAAACTGCAAAGTCGTAAAAGGATTGAATGGATTCGGATAATTAGGATAGAGGATGAACTCGGTCGGCAATGCCTCCGACCCGGCTGTTCCATCGCTTCGCGTAGACTGATATTCCAACTGCTTCCGAAAGGGAAAGAACGGAATATCCGTCAACAGGAATCCGCATATAAACTACATTGTTCTCTGAAGGTCGTCCCCTCATCAAGGGAATGCCGTTCCTGCAGAGTAATCGTGAAGTAAAGCGCGAATAGACTCCACATTAGGATCGTACTTCGCAATCGTGATATCGCGTTCGCTGGGATGGTTCTCCATCCCGCTGATTCACTTCACCTGGAGTATTGCTCACATTCGTCGAGGCCGACCAGCTCTGCCGTTATCGCTGACCTGCTGACATAGAACTCACCCATTGCATATCCGCTCGCTGCTGGCATGCCGATCAAACTGCTGAAAAGCGCAATACAGATAACCTGTTGTCGTGTCAATCGCCAAGCTTGGCCGTTGGCACATCAGATCATTCGCCCAAATGGACATTCCTGATCCGGCGGCAGCCAGGTCATCAACCAGACTAAACTGATCAGTGCCCTCGCTCCAATGCCAAATCGTAGAATTAGTTGTGCAGGATTTGCCGCACCGTTCTCGTCAAAATAGTAGAAACCGCCGCCGTAAACACGATATGAATGTTGTCCTCATCGTCAATCAAGATAGAAAAATCTCTACGGCCTGAAAGTATCACCATTGCAGACCTGCCAATCGCCGCCATTGGCAAACAAAGGGTCAATTCGGCGGAAGGTTTGTTACAGGGACTGGCTCGCTCCAAACTTCCCCGCCGTCTTCCGGACATCCGCATCATAATATTCTCTGGATCCTGTAAGCCAGGAGGATCGACTATCCATGCGATTACAATCCGCTCAGATTGCCGCGAGCAGGCGATATCCGCACTATTGTAAACGTAATCAGTTGATTCGAAGGTGATGTTGTCCCCCCAATCGATTACGGAACCCGTACCTTCTTCGTAAAATGGAATCCCACGGACATGAAACATCCGCGCAGTGTCGCCGTCAAGAATTCCAACGATCTGCAACCTGCCAAGTCTATCAACATCCGATTTCCCGAATAACGTTATCGGCAACGGCTCCGGGAAATGCGGAACGTACTGTTGAAATCCGCCCATACAGGGGAGGAACTCGACCAACCCGCACCTGCTAAACCTTCAGGTCCATTGACATCGATAAACTGGCAATGCAAAACCAAACGGCCCGGAGCAGACTGTTGGATAGCCTGATCTCCATTCACCACCCATCGAAGAACCATTTTCAAAGAGCAAATTGCCTGCTTCCGTATTCCAGCAATTATATAATGCATCTCTGGTGGTAAAACCTTGGCCCGTGTGCGTCCAGACAAAATGCACTCCTCCACCGGCCCAACAGCAATCATTCTACCTGGAGTGCCATTTGTCTGCAAATCCCACCACGTACTCCCCACATACATCCATACCTGAACTCGGCGTGCCGCCCTCTTGAGCAAAGGATGCCGAAACCAACCCCAAAACTAAACTGAATAAAACCACGCGCTTCACAGGACACCTCCAGTGAGAATTGAACGCGGGACCCATGCTCAGAATTTAGACCGAAACTCCACAAAAGTCAAGCACCTCCGTTATCCGGAGGTGCTTGTGTGATATTGTTCCTAAACTAACTTTCGGCAAACGGTTCATTTTGGGCGCATGCGATAGCGCAATCAGTCCAGCGGCACGCTGGTTACTTGAGCAGCACCATCTTCCGCGTCATCGAAGTCCCGCCCATATCCAGCCGCGAGAAATACACACCGCTGGAAAGTCCGGTCGCGTCAAAATTCAGCGTGTGCACACCCGCACCCAAATTCTCGTTATCAAGCAGCGTCGCCACCTGACGGCCCGTCACGTCAAACACCGTCAAGCTGACGTTGCCGGCCTTAGCCAAATCAAACTGAATGTTCGTCGTCGGGTTGAACGGATTCGGATAGTTCTGGTAGAGCTCAAAACCATAAACAACCTCATTTCCCTCGTCACCCACATTCTCAAACTGCGGGAAACCCGTCGAATCCGCACGGAACGCCCAGATTTCCTGTTTCGGTTCCGTCGGAATATCGCCCACCGGAATCTGCATGTAAATCATCTCATTCAAACTTGTCGGACCTTCTGGACCGCTCGCAGCCACTGCACTGCCCGCTGCGTAGTCATGCTGATACAACGTATGGATGATGCCGTTCGTCACATACTTCGCAGTCGTGATATCGCGCTCACTCGGATCATTACCCGTAACCTGATTCGGCTCACCAGGGGTGCTGCTGACGTTCGTCGCCACAGCCCACGTCTGACCGTTATCCGTCGAGACCGTCATATAGAATTCACCCATCGGATAACCCGCATCGCTGTATGCGTGCTGGTCAAACTGCTGGAACGAGCAATACAAATTCCCCGTCGTCGTATCAATCGCCAAGCTGGGACGATGGCACATCAAGTTGTTCACACCCAACGCCACCGAGTCATTCGCAAAGTAAGCCTGATTAATCAAGCTAAATTCTCTACGATTTTCGCCCCAATGCCACAGGGTAGCATAAACATAACCCGCCGGATTCGCCGCACCGGTTTCGTCAAAGTAGAATGAAGCCTGTGCCGTGTAAGCAATATGCACGTTGTCTTGGTCATCGAGAATGATTGAAAGATCAATCCACGGACGGAACGTGTCAGCATTGCAAGTAATCCAATCGCCGCCGTTAATTACGCACATCGTGTCAATCGGCGGAATATTCGTCACTGGAATAGTCTCGCCCCAAGTTTCGCCGCCGTCATTCGAAATCTTGAGCATGACATTCTCAGCGTCGTTCTCTCCGGCCGGGTCTGCAATCCACGCAACGGCAACCTTCTCTGAAGAGCGCGAGCATGCCACGTCCATCGTAATAAACGTCGCATCCACAAACGGCGTATCGAATCCTTGCTCCCAGACAATCTCCAAACCAAACCCGCCGTCATATTGTGGCACACCACGAGCATAATAATCCGCCGATGCGCCACCACTTTCGGTAGCCACCGCGTGAATCTTGCCATTGATATCCATATCAATGTGCGGCCAAATAATCTGCGGCTCTCCCGCCGGATAGGGGATCTCAAAACCCGTGAACGCGCCACTCGTAGGCAGGAAGTCAATTGACGCAGTTGCATGAGGCAACGAAATCGCTACTTCATGAAATGCCGGGAATCCAAATCCGTTGGTCCCCGCCGCCACGTTTGTAAAACCCGCGCGCGATCCGGCATCAACACGCACACCGCCGTTAAACATAAAGCTGCCAAGTTCCGGATCCCACACGTTGTAATAAACGTGGCGTTCCGCCGAACCGTCTTGCTCACCGTTCGTCCAAGCCACATGCACTTTTCCAGTCGGATCGATAGCAATCATCTTACCATTCGTGCCGTTGGTTTGGTAGTCATACCAAGTGGTACCTGCAATGGAATAAGTAGAGTTGGCCGTACCACCTTCCGTGTCCAAAGGACTTCCCGGGAGCCTCTGTACACTCGCAGCCGTTGCCGATTCAAAACCGGTCGTAGCCACAGGACCAACGATACGGTCTTTCGCATTCTTGGCAAATGCAGCCGTAAATACAGAACAAACAATCATCAAGGCCAGAACAATGCGCCGCTCCATGGGACACCTCCGAGGAGAAAAAATATGGGACCCAAATTCCAAGTTTCCAGAATGTAGAGCGAAACTTCAGAAAAGTCAAGCAAAAAGATACCCCCTTGTATTTCAAGGGGGTATCTAAGCATCAAAGTTGAGTTGAAGTCTCGCGCAAAAAGCGGCGGCTAATCCTCAATCGAATCTGTCACCGCGATTTGAAAGCTGTCCACGCCAACCGCACAGAACACACCTCGCCCACCTTCAATGTTCGACACAGGATCATTCCGGATGTCACCGACCAGTGTGGTCGAGATAAAATTCCACCAACTCGAGTCGCAAGAAAATATACGAATTTGCGTCGGACCGGAGTAACACAATGAAATCCACGGCAAATCCATCTCTTCAATGTACCGTGTGCTCCACACAAACAAGTAAGTTCCGGGGCCGTTGTCATCGCCGAAGTCACATGATTCGCCGTACTTCCCCTCTTCCATGCTTTCAATCAAAATTGCATAGCCGAAGTTAGTAGGATCCGTGGTCCATCTCAGATGCAATGCATCACCACCGTACTCAAGTGTATCGGGAGTAGGATCTGTAACGTCACCGTTAGTATTCATCAGCCTCAGATTGCGTAATCGTCAACGGTGCGACTGCTGTCGTATGCGCGCGAAGCGTGTCACCGTCTTTGGCAACCAACAGATCATAACGCTTACCGGTTGTAACCGTATGCACAGAATCCGGCGGCGTACGTACCAGCCACACCCGAGACCGCCTCGGTCAATTCATGCATAACACCGTCAACCGTCATGAAAACATGCGCTCCGCTGACCTTCACTGAATCATCATAGTACGCCGTTCCGAACGGCACAGTCTTCGTCAAGTTGATTTCCAGCCGATGCCCAATCCACATAAAACCCTCCACGACGATCTGCTCGTCATACTCAATCGGAGCTTCATCATCACAAGCCGAAAACAAAATGGTGCTGAACAACGCCAGCAGAATGTATGATATGTATTTCATGGTTTAGAACTCCGCAGTGAAGCCGACGGTCGGCAATAACGGCAACTGTCCGTTTGTCTCAAAGCCGACCGGATTTGTGGACAAGTCTGGCGTGATATTGAGCGGATTCTTGCGCCCTAAAAGGTTGATGACCTCAATGTACGGCTTGAACGTGCACCAGCTCCACTCGTAATGCAGGCGGTACGCCACGTCAAGACGAACGTACGCGTCAAATCGTTCACCGTTTGTTCTGCCCGGCATAAAGAAGTGCGGCGGCAGATCAATACCGGGTGAATAATTTCCATCAGGCTTCGTGAACGGCAGTCCCGATTGGTAGTTCAGTCGGGCTTCAAGGCTTCCGCGATTCCTGACCTTGCGGCTCATGAACAGATTCGTATTGTGCTGTCTGTCATAAAATGCCGGGAACGATAGCCCATCATCAATGGCATTATACGACTGGAAGGCATCAAAAATTCTTCGTGTTCTGCCCCAACCGTAGCCAAGGCTCATGTCATACTTTCCGAACGTACCGCCGATGGTGAAGTCCATACCATAAGCATAACCCTTCCCCGGTCGTACATAGTCCTCAAGGTCCGTGTCGCCGTCGTCTTTGCCTTCAAAAACGTCAAGCTGCACAATGTTCTGAAAGTTCTTGTAGTAGGCTCCGCCCGAAACCTTGAACTGGCCCAAGCTGTCATCCACGAACGACAACGCAAACTGCTGTCCGCGCGCGATGCCGAAACGATCACTTAGTGGTGCGTATGAATCAAACAACGACTCTTGATCTCCCACGCGCATCTGCTGCAAGTATTGCGTGTAAAGTCCCCACGCGCCGCTGACGTACATACCCGGACCTAAATCGCGGCGTGCTGCAAGTCTTGGAAGTAACTCATCCGAATCAGTAATGCTGTAGTGCTCATAGCGAATTCCCGGACTAAAAGTCCATTTGTCCGTCAGACGATAGTCATCCGCTGCATAAACCGACAACAAGTTTCCCTTGTAATCATTGTGCCCAAACAAGTAATCCGATGAGATTCCTTCCAAAAACGCGTCAAAGAACTTCGCTTCCACACCAAAGTCAAACGTGTTGCGCGCGTTGGCATAGTAAGTGAAATCCGTCTCGCCCGTCACGTCCGTGATCTCATTGTTCCATTCAAACCACGAATCTGACGACTCAAATCTCTGCCGCCCATAAAACTTACTTCCAGCAAAAGTAGTGTGTGAGTAAATCTTTGGCGAGAAAATATGAACAAACGGCACACTAAAGGTGCGGTTGCCCCACTTCAATCGCAATCTGTCACCCGTACCCGATGTCAACTGCAAGATGTCATCACCCCAATATCCCGATGGCGAGATTCTGTCGCCATTTGCGAAATCGCGCGTGCCCTTGACGTTGAAGTCGTAAAAGTAATACGGAAAGTCCGTGTCAATGATGCCCATGCCCTTAAACAGCTTCGTCGCGGCGTCAACATACGTTCTGCGGCCTGCAACTAACCACGAACCGTGTGGCAGCGGGCCTTCAAGCATTCCGGTCGATGACAACAGCGACAAGCCAACTTTACCTTCGACCTTGTTACGGTTACCTTCGCGGTCAGCGATGTCCACAACTGCTGACAATCTGCCACCGTACTTCGCTCCAAAGCCACCCTTGATGAGCTTCACGTCCTTGACGGCATCCATATTGAAGATCGAGAACAATCCGCCAAGATGCGTTGGCTTGTAAACATTGATTCCGTTCAACAAAATCAAATTCTGATCACCGGAACCGCCCCAGATGTTCAGCTCTGCTGAAAAGTCGTTTGACGGCAAAATACCCGCAGTTGCTTGCAACGCACGAAATAGATCAGGCTCTGCAAGCTGCGGAAGCTTCAACAACTCGCGCGGCGTCACTTCGATTTGCGCAACTTTCGGAGCATACTCAGGCTCTCTGTCGCGTTCGGCAATGATCTCGACCTCTCTGCCCTGTATGGCCGCATCTTTCATCTTCACTTCAATATTCTGGTTGACGCCGTCGACGATTGAGATTGACTTGCGTAAGATCTCATAACCGAGCGAGCTGAACATCAAAGTGTATTCCCCATCTTCCAAATTCGGGATGGAGAAGAACCCTTCCACATTTGCCGCCGCGCCGCGATTGGCGCCTTCGACAACAACTGCCACTGCGGGAATAGATTCGCCCGTCGCGGCATCCTTAATCTTTCCCGATATCGTAGCTCGGGCAAACGCAACTGAAAGTGGCAAAACCAGCATCAGTGCGAAAACGATCAATCGTTTCATAACTCTCCGTTTATTTGCCATAGTTCGAATCAGCAGGACTTCCTCAGGCAATTTGCCGTCACAGCCTTACGAACCAATTTTCTCTCCCATCGAACCGTGCTCAACCTAAAATGTCCGATTGCACATTAAGGCACCTAACAAAAAGGGCGGCGAAAAGCCGCCCCCAAAATCTCACTTTACAGCTTGTAGAGCGAGCCGAACTTCTCCGTCAGATAAGTCAAATAGCCTTCAGTTTCGAGCGGCTTACCCGTTGCCTTCTTCAGCAACTCATCGCGCGTATAACGGCGGCCCAACTGATGTACGTGCTCCCTCAGCCAAGACAGAATCTCGCCAAAATTACCGGATTCTATCTGCTTGCTCATATTGGGCATATCTGAATTCATCTTCTTCCACAATTGCCCGGCCGCGATGTTGCCGACACTATAGGACGGGAAGTAACCAAAGCTTCCACCTGCCCAATGCACGTCCTGCATCACGCCCTCTTTGCCGTCATTCGGCGGCGTGATGCCAAGATACGCTTCAATCTTCTTGTTCCACACGGCAGGCAGGTCTGAAACCGAAATCAATCCAGCAAACAAGTCGCGTTCGATCTCAAATCGCAAGATGATATGCAAGTCGTAAGTCAACTCATCGGCCTCGACACGGACAAGACTACGCTCGACGTGATTGACGGTCAACACCCAGTCTTCCGCCGACATACCGGCTAATTCCTTGTCGAACTGCTGCTTAAGTGACGGATAGAAGTGCATCCAGAACGGCAGGCTCCGGCCAATGTAATTTTCCCACATTCGGCTTTGCGATTCATGCAAACCATAACTCAAAGCCTCGGAGAGCGGCGTGCCGTAAGTCTCCGGAGCAACACCCTGCTCATACAGACCGTGGCCCATCTCATGGATGATTCCAAAAATCGCCTGCTGCGGCGCATGCTCATTATAACGTGTCGTCAACCGCACGTCACCCAAACCACCCGAGCAAAACGGATGAATCGAGGTGTCAAGTCGGCCAGCCTGTTTGTCAAAACCAATCTTTTCGATTAATGTTTCACCGAAAGCCTTCTGCTTTTCTGCGGCAAACTTGTTCTTCTGAAAATCAAACTTAGCCTTCACCGGAGATGCGATAACTTTCTCCGTCAATGGCACAGTTACGGCTTTAACTTCGTCAAACAGCTTCGTTAAGGAATCCACCGTTGCACCCGGCTCAAACCCTTCAATCAACGCATTCAGCGGCGTCCCTTCGTAGCCATAAGCATCCGCCAGCTTCTTGGTCAGCGCGACGAGCTTCTCAAGCTCCGGTGCGAACATACTATAGTCAGCCTGCTCACGAGCACGCGTCCACACATCGTGAGCCAGCGACTCTTGACGTGACAGCTCTTCAACCAATTCTTGAGGTACCTTCGTGGCACGGTCAAAATCGCGAGACATTTCGCGCACATTGGCCTTCTCTGCATCACTCAACTCTCCATTGGCGCTCTTGAGCTTTTCGATCATCTCGCCAATCTTCGGCGAGGTCAACCGTTCATGTGCCAGTCCACTGATCATCGCTAACTGGTTCGCGCGCTTCTCAGCCCCTTGGGCGGCATATTCACTTGCATATCCCAGCCAAGGATTCCCGCGATTCCGGACAGCGTCGAATACTGCTTGAATTCGTGCTCAAGCTCGGCATAGGTCTTTTTACTATTTTCTGACATTCCTCTATTTCCTTTCTTAATCCCGACCACCATAGGGGTGGGCCGGACAGTCTAAGCTGTTGCAACTGAGTTCGGTGGCCGCAGAAATCTGGAAGCGACCTTTAGAACCACTGAAAATACAGAACTAAGCTGTAAAACTACGAATATTCCGGCAATTTCTCAACAGTCGTGGCTTTTTGGAATTGGGTCATTTGTTTTGTATTGGCAACCTTTAGGAAGTTTAGACTATTTACAATACTTGAGGCGCGCCCCTTGTCAGACCAAACTTGATGTATTACTTTAAGGCGTGCAGAAAGTTTCGCACGTTCGATGAAAGACTTGATTTGACCGTATGAACATTTTGTTAGCGCGTTTTTGGGTCCCGGCCCTCCTCTTAGTCTCCGTTTTCTCAAATACCTCGCGGGCATCCCTCTCGGGCCGCTTTCTCGTGGGTGCAGACGGGGACTTTTTGTCTTTAAGACAGCGCTGGACTCGCTAACGGCTCAAGGTCTCGATGGCGATCTCGAGCTTTCAATCGTTTCCGGTCAAGAAACCGGCCCCTTGCGCTTGGCAAGCTTTGCAGGCTCAGAGACCTTCACGCTCATCCTCTCCCCATTTGAGGGTGGTCAGGTCACTTTGGTTTCACCAGACACCACAGCCCCAACCCTTCAAGTTCTTAACGGCCGGAAAACATCATCTACAAGGACTAACAATCCTCTTCCCTGCCTCTTCCCAACCTGCTGTCCGCGTTTTGGGCGCTTCTTCAACATGGTCTTATTTTCCGCTTGTTCCATAACTGGCGCTCGACCAGCCGAGCTATCGAAGTCCTCGGCCCAGATGTCCACGATCTAAACTTTGACGGTTGCACAATCCGCAGAGCAACTGATGCAGTCTATCTCGACGGCTACACGACCTCCGCTTCCGGCAATTCGATTACGAATTGTACAATCGACAGCGTCCAGCAAGGGATCAGCATTTCAAGACAAACCCAATGCACGATCTCCGGCTGTGACATTAAACCCAATCTTGGCATCGGCGGCGGTGCAACCGCGATTAACATTGGCGCGCAATCTCCATTTGACAGCGTTTACGTCCTTGCTAACAAGCTCTCGCAAATCAAGACCGGTAGCGGCTACGCAGTTGGCGTTCGGCACAATCCGCTCACTTCGCAAGCCTATTTGCAGGTAAGCAACAATTTTGTTTACAGTTTCCAAAATACCGGCTCATCTCAAGTCCGAGCACTCTTCATTTCCGGCGGCCAAAACCGTATCGTCAACAACAGTATTCTCGTTAATGACGTTACAGCAACAGGCACAGCTTACTCGCTATACAATGGCTTGATCGCTCCCGACGCAAATTTAACTTTGCTGAACAACATCCTCGTAAATCAGGAAGCCACCCGCCCTGCTTACAATGCCTTCATGTTGACTCAGGCCGCACCGATTGTATCCAACAACAATCTTTTTTATGGCACAGGAGCGGCCTATAAAGTTGGATGGCTGATTAATCCATACACGACCCTTGGCGAGTGGCAAACGACAGGACTCGACGGGTCAAGCTACTCTGGCAATCCGCTGTTTGTATCCAATACCGATTTACATTTGCAGCAGAGTTCTGCGCTCCCGCATCAAAACGGCGCCGTCGCTCTTGACGTTCCATTCGACATTGACGACCAACTGCGGTTCCAACCGCCGGACATTGGGGCCGACGAGTACACGCACAACGCTCCGGATCACGACGTTGCAATTCTGAATGTCCTCGGAATGCCGCAATCGTTCCCTGAGTATTCACTCTTGCGGCTCGAAGTCGTCGTCCAAAATCGCGGCATGCTCCCGATTGCGGATCTGCCCCTTAGACTTTCGTACGACGATACCGCACGCGCCGAAGTCCTTGTGAGTTTGATCCCTTCACAAGCGGATACATTCCTCCTCTTGTGGAGTACATCCTCCGCTCATGCCACATCTGAACTAATCGTCGAGTCCATTCTCGGTACGGACGCAAATCCTTCTGACAACGCCGTTGCCTTCTACCTCTCAGTCACCGGTCTCCCGATGTCGGGGACGTATCAAATCGGTGGATTTGGTGCAGACTTTTCAACACTTACATCTGCTCTGACTGAGCTTAACCACCGTGGTGTGGACGGTCCGGTTGTCTTAGATCTTGAGGCTGGACTTTACGCAGAAAATCTGAATCTCGACAACATACCCGGACTAAGCTCGACCTCGACTCTAAGCATTCGCCAGTCGCCGTTCTCGGACGGCGTTGTGCAAATTTCTCCACCGGGCGGTCAACAATCGGTCTTGCTCTCAAATGTTTCCTATGTGACAATTGAAGGCCTGATTCTTCAAGGCAACGGATCGACCCTTGAAACAGTCAAGATCACGAACAACAGTCACGATAATGTAATCCGCAATTGCCATTTGCTCTGCGCGTCACAGGATCAATCCTCGGCTACTACACTGTTTGTATCGACTGGTTGCTCAAACAATTTGTTCGAGCAATTGGATATCAGCACAGCCTACACGGGTATTCGACTTGACGGCGCAAGCGGACAAAGCGTCAGCGGAAATATTGTGCGCGATTGCCGGATCTCAGATGTACGCACATCAATTCAAGCAAGTTGGCAGCAGAACCTCATCATCGAGAGATGCGATATCACAACAGGTTTCGCCAACGCACCCTCGCCATGTTACGCGATCCGCATTCTGAATTTGTCACCGTCAGACACGGTCAGAGTACTTAACAATCGCATCAAGAATTGCCTTGCCGTCGGAACAATTACGGCAATTTCGTGCGAGTCTGGCGCAGGCGCAGTCCTTGTTGCCAACAACTGGATTGCTGAATTCAACCCGCTCACAAGCGGCAGTATCATAGGCTTGTCTGCCACCAGCGGCACGGCTTTGTTCTATCACAATAGTGTCAGCATCGGGGATCTACTCGCTCCGAGCATCACCGGAGTTTCAGTCTCTGGAAGCCAAACGGCCGCGAGCCTGCTGAATAACATCATCCAAATAACAGATCCGCAGGCATCATCGCGCTTCATCGAGTGGACAGGCGGCATCATCACCGCCAATCATAATCTCTACGACGGCCCCGGAACCAACACGCAGTTCCGCTTTGGACATTCGAATCTTGATGGCGAATATCAAACATTGTCCGCATGGTCACAAGCAACTGGACAAGATAGCGCCAGCACTGCCGCTCAAGCAGGATTTCAAACACCCGCGGATTTTCATTTACGCCCCGATGCATCCGGACCTTCAAATCGCGCGCTGTTTATTCCATCAGTTTCTTACGATGCAGACGGTGAGCCGCGCGATTCTATTCCGGATATTGGTGCTGACGAATTTGACTATCAGGGAGCCGTAGTTGACCTTGCGGTTCAGTCAGTTGGCATTCCGTCGATACCGGTCGCAGCCAACAGCCCGCAACAGCTATTCTCAGTAATCGGAAACGTTGGGCAATCCGATGTTGTTGGCGCGCAGGCAGTATTGCTCTTCAATGAAGATCCTGTTGATTCCCAATTATTTTCTCTTACCCACGGTACAGAAGTCGAGTTACTTTGGAATTGGAGCGCACCCAGTAGAATTGGCATACGGTTCCATTAGAGTTTCAGCTCAAACAATTGATGATGCCGTCGCGGCCAATGACTCCAAGAGTCAGTCGGTCGTAATTGCAGGATCGCCACTTGCGGACAGTGTATTCGTAGGTGGCAGCCGTTCAAGCTTCGGCACTCTGGCCGAGCTTTCCGAGCATTTAAGATGGCGCGGAATTACAGGTGAACTGCATGTATTGCTCGCACCACAATCCCATCAAGGTCCATTGGTATTGGAGGCCATTCCCGGGGCTGACAGTTTGAATCGAGTTATCATTGAAGCACTTGATCCAATCGGTACGGCAATCACGGCATCCAATTCAGAGGCTGTGGTTGTCTTTCACGATGTAGATTTCGTGGACCTTCGACAAATCGGCATCGTCGCCGGATCCGGCACGGCAATCGGAATCTCATTAGACAACATGTCCTGCGCCAATGTCATTGATCGTTGTGTGGTAAGTGGTAGCGGTTCAGATGATTTGAGCACAGTCGGAATTCGCATCGCCGGTTCCGAATCCCACGGCAATACCGTCTCAAACAATACAGTCTCCGCTTGCTATGTAGGAGTGTCGTTGACCAGTGCGAGTCAATTGATTTCACATGGCAATATCGTCTCCGATAACGACATATCGGATATTTTCTACGGTGTGTGGGTGGATCATCAGCACGAAGCACTCATTTCAGGCAACGATATTCGCCCGGGTTCAAGCGGCGGACCCGCAGGAGCCTGTTACGGCATCTACATAGTTCAAATTGGAGACAATGGATCACTGCGCGTTGACGGAAACAAGATTCACGGGTTTCTCGATAGTAACGGTCCGCGCACAAATCGTGCTTGCGGAGTCTATTCGGCACCGGGCATTACATCGTCCGTAGAAATCGTCAATAACTTTATCTACGGATTTTCGCAGTTGACGACTCTTCGTTCGCGCGGAATCTATCTGTCGAGCGGTAATCACCTCGTGGCCAACAACAGCATTAGGCTGGATGATGCTCCGGCTGATAACGAGAACTCTGGCCTCTTTGTCTCTACCGGTACCCAGCATGAAATCTATAACAACTGTGTGATGGTTTACGAGAACGACGTTCCGAGTTACGGATTGGGTATCGCAGCCGGAGCCGATGTTATTTCCGATTTCAATTGTATGTGGGGCAATTCGACAAACTTCAACTATGCAGGCGTGGGCACGCAAAACTATGCAAGCCTTTCAAGCTGGCGAGCTACAGGACAAGATGCACAAAGTCTGAATTTGCATGTAAACTACGTCTCCTCGACAGACTTGCATGTACAGCCGACAGATACAGCTATGTTTGCCAACGGAGTCTCATTGCCGCAAGTGACAACAGACATCGATGGTGAAAGCCGCCCAGCCATTCCCTGCATCGGCGCTGACGAATATGTTGTGCAATCCGCGTTGACTCCACCCTTAGCCCTCACAATTGCAGTCATCAGCGGTAGCGAAATCCAACTCGATTGGTATCCTGTCAACGGAGCCGCGCAGTATTTGATTTACGGCGCAACATCGCTGGATCAGCTCGAAATATCTCCTGTCAACTTAGGTTCAACGACCACGACAACTTGGACTTGGGACATCGAGGCCGACCCGAACAACTTGCGGTTCTTTAACGTCCGCGCGGAATAGACATTCGTCGCATTCGTTTGAAAAGGCCGCCCAAACACTGGGCGGCTTTTTTTAAGCATTTGTCCCAGCTAAGCTTACGGAATATCAAACAACACTCTTGCCGCTCCGGAAGAGAATATGTATCTTAGGATTATGAACTTGCGAACCCTTGCCCTACTCCTTGGGCTACTCCTCTAGCGGACAACTCTCCGCCCAAACCGTTTCACCAGCGTGGCAGACTCGCTTTGAACTTTCAAAGGGATTAGAGTCTTCCGGCTACGGTGAATGTTTGACCTACTGCCGCAGGCTTGCCGGATCGAGCGATTTAATTGAATACCGCTCGTTTGGAACAAGCTCGGAGGGTCGTGAACTTCCCTTGCTTCTGTTTGGCGGAAACGATGAAAGCAAACCGCTGATTTTCATCTTAGCGGGAATCCACTCTGGTGAGATTGACGGCAAAGAAGCGGGCTTGATGGTTCTGCGCGACCTTGTGCAAACACAAAAGTATCGCGCGGCCAAAGAAAATTTACGAATCGCTTTCGTCCCGATCTTCAATGTGGATGGGCACGAGCGCGAGGGCGAGTTTCATCGCATCAATCAGATTGGTCCGAAAGAGCAAGGCCGCAGAACGACGGCGCAGAATCTTGATTTGAACCGCGACTGGCTGAAGGCGGATGCTCCGGAAATGCGCGCGATGATCAAGCTGATAGACGAACTTGATCCGGATTTCCTGATTGACATTCACGTCACCGACGGAGCCGAATACGAATACGTCATTACGTGGGGGCTTGGAACTGGAGATGGTGAGGCTCCCGCTGTTCTTGAGTATTCAACAAAGTCGTATTTGCCGGACATCACAAAGCGGATGGCAAAACGGGGTTACGATTTTGTGCCGTATGTGACTTTCAAGAATTACTCAGATCCGAAGAGCGGTTGGACTCGGGAAGTTTATCCTCCGCGCTATTCCACCGGATTTGGAACCGTGATAGGCAGACCGTTTGTTCTGATTGAAACTCACAGCCGCAAACCGTTTGCCGAACGAGTCGAAGCCACCAAAGTTTTTCTCGAAGAAACTCTCGATCAGCTTGCCATAGACAAGAGCAATCTGCTCAAAATGTCTACATTAGCCGATCTTCAGATTCAAACCTTGGCGGATACATTACGAGCAAATGGCAAAAGTTATCCGCTCGATTTTGAAGTTGCGAATGACACAACTTGGGTGAATTTCAAGGGTCACAAATCGGACGTTCGTTATTCAGAAATTGCCGGTGACAGCGTCCGCTATTGGACTCAGGAAAAAGAAAAGCAGAAAATGGCCGCGCTATGGAGCAATCGAGTAAAATCTTCCGTTGTTCCGCCGCTGGCTTATGTAATTCCGCTGCCTTACTATTTGAAAGTCAAGGGAGTTCTGGCTGCTCATCAGATTCCGGTGATGGAATTTGACACGACATTGACCATCATGGTCGAAACAAATTATCTCGACAGTGTGACATTTGCAAAAGCTCCTTATGAAGGCAGATTTCGCATCAACTATAAGACTCTGCCACCGGTTCTGCAAGAGTGGCGGATTCCGAAAGGCTCGGCCTTTGTTCCGCTCAATCATCGAAAGGCTCTAAGGGTCATGCATTTGCTCGAAGCAAATGGTCCAGATTCATTTTGCAAGTGGGGATTCTTCCCGCAGATTTTCGAGCAAAAAGAGGGCGGCGACGGGGATATTTTGGATACGTTGGCTCGAAGCTTGATGAAAACAGACACAATGGCCGCAACTGAGTTTTGGAACAAGGTGAAGACGGATTCCGTCTTTGCAAAATCGTCAAGCGAACGATTGAACTATTGGTACAAACATTCTCCGTATTGGGATGAGCGGACGAACCTCTACCCTATCGGAAGAATTATTCATAAAGATCACTTCCGTCTGGCCGCGAAGGCTTGCGGAATTCAACTCTAAGGAACGCATCATGCAATCAAATTCAACAACTGCTCCGTTTTCGCAAAGATTATGCGACTGTACCACGGCTTCGCCGCGCGGTCCGGTAGTGACTCGTGACGAAGCCGACGAACGCAGATTCTTAGAGCGACTCCGTGCCGGAGTGTATGGCTGCGGAGCGGAGATTGAAACTCCGTATGGCCGCAGGCCCTTGCAATATTTTGATTTTATTGCTTCGGGCAGATTTCATCGTGACGTGGAAGAGGAGATTTCCGAGCGAGTGTTGCCATTCATGGCCAACACGCACACGGAAAGTTCCTTCACGGGCCGACACATGACGCGGCTGTTTGAAAACGCTTTTCAGAGAATTGCCCGCTACATGAATGCGAATGACGACGACGTCGTGATTCCGGTGGGTTCAGGCTCGACGGGGACGATTAACCGTTTGATAAACGTCTTAGGTTTGAGATTGCCGGATCAGCTTGATGAGAAATATCATTTGCGGAGTTATGTTCCGGCGGACGAGCGGCCTGTTGTGTTTCGCTCGATGATGGAGCATCATTCAAACGATATTTGCTGGCGGGAGACGATTGCCGAAACGGTTTATGTCGAACTGAATGAACATGGCTGTATTTGTCCTGACGATTTGGCAGAAAAAATGCAGCCTTACAAAAATCGGAAAATCAAATACGGAACATTTAGCGCGGCTTCAAATGTGACGGGGATTTTAAACGATTGTCATGCGCTGGCGCGTGTGCTTCACGAGCACGGCGCGTTCGCATTTTTTGATTACGCGGCGGCGGGGCCGTATGTGGAGATTGACATGCATCCGGAAAACGATCCGCTTGGCTATTACGATGCGGTATTTCTCTCAGTGCATAAGTTTTTAGGCGGGCCGCGCACACCGGGGATTTTGGTGGCGAACAAGCATTTATTTACAAATCGAGTTCCGGCAGAACCGGGCGGCGGGACGGTGCTTTATACTTCACCGTGGGATCATCGGTATTTGGCTTCGATTGCTCATCGCGAAACCGGAGGAACTCCGCCGATTGTGCAGAGCATTCAAGCGGGCTTAGCTTTCGATTTGAAAGCGGCGATGGGTTGTGAGCGGATTGAACGGATTGAACACGACTATATGACGCGCGCGCTTGCGGAGTGGATAAAGAATGACAAAATTCTCATTCTTGGACTCACGGACGCGAAACGACTCGGTGTGTTCAGTGTGATTTTCAAAGACCTGCATCACAATTTAGCGGCGGCGCTGTTCAATGATTTATTCGGCATACAGGTGCGCGGCGGCTGCATGTGTGCGGGGCCGTACGGGCATTTGTTGCTGCATATCGAACAGAGTCACTCCAGCGAAATTCGTGATCGGTTGGATCACGGACATATTGGAGAAAAGCCGGGTTGGGTGCGAATTAGTCTGTCACCAACGGTGAGCGAGGACGAATTTCAGAGTTTGTTGGAAGCGGTGGATCACATCAGCAAGCACGGGAAGAAATACGAATCGCAGTACAAGCTTGTGGATGATACGGGGGAATGGATGTGTTCGGACTGTGGGCAGATGGTAGCGGGGTGAGAGGAAACGAACGAACGTACATAATATAAGCACGAAATCAGGCTTTGTCAAGTCTTTTTGTGTTATTTATGATAATAGTTTGTAAGCATTTGTTCAATATTTGATTGCGACGGTGTGGCGGAATTTTTATTGGAGTTAGGTGGGTCAGGAAAGGTTTTGGAGAGGCGGAACTCATAGAAGGATGCTACAGTGCACGATGCGTTTCAAGAAGTTAGAAGGAATTAGCTTATCAAGAGTACCTCCGCAGTCGGGGCATATTTGTTAACTACATGAAGCCTGTCAATATGGATGGCCAGCGGCTTTGGGCATTGGGGAAAAGGCTTTATTCGGGTAGACCTGTTAACGAGACGTTTCATGATTTTGTCATTACAACACTAATGAATGAACTTGGGCAAGATTGGTTTGATTCGCAAAAGAATTCTGCACATCCTCACTTTGTTTTCAAATGCTATAGAAGCTGGCATAAGTGGCGCGATGCTAATGAAATAGAGGAACATATAGTAAATGGCGAGTTTTATGCTGCCATCCCTGACGGATACTCTCAATATCTACTAAGTTTGGCATATGATGTTTGCAGTTTGATTCACAAATCCTCACTTCCAAAACGAATTCTTGATCGCCTTCGCAATAATGATCAATATCAAGGCGCAAGATATGAAGTTGCTGTTGCGGCAATGTTTGCACGTATTGATTGCGAAATTGACTTCTTAGATGATAATGTCCAAAAAGACATTGCGCATGCTGAGTTCATTATTTCTGACCGAACGTCTGAAGCGAAGTTCGAAGTCGAGGTCAAGAGCAGACACAGGACTGGCGTTTTACATCGCGATGGTGACTTTGAGGCTCCAGCAGACATAGGAATTGAAATTGCAAATTTGCTTCGTAAAGCATTAGCACAAGCAAGTGGAAAGCACCCGTTCTTGGTGTTCATTGATGTGAATTTACCGCTTTCGCCTGGGATTCCAAACGAACGGAAAACGTGGTTTAACGCGGCTTATGAGTTACTTCATGATGGTTCTACATCAAGGATTGAGGGGAAAGAGAATTTAGCTTTGTTGATCTTGACAAATTATGCCGACCATTTCCAGAGAGAAGATGACGCGGGACGACCAGAAGCAGCGGGTGTATTCCCGCGAGAATTTCAATGTAGCTCAGATCAAATTGAACTTTTGAGGAAACTGAAGCTCGCTGTTGGGAACTACGGGTTTGTCCCCCAATTGAACAAGCCCCGAAGTTTCTTGAAATCCGAACGGGTTGTACTGCGTTTCATCTATCCCGGTGACGTTTCTGTTTGGGCTTATAATGGAAACCTCTTTGCCGAGATCCTTCACTTTGTTCAGGATGACCAGAGGTTTGGGATGTTTGGTAAAGGGTTTTGAGTGGTTGGGCACCTTGAATTGATCCTTACAGAGGATGACAGAAGGGGGAATGATTTCGCCGGGTTGCGGCGGACCTTAACCCGGCCTGGCGGAATGTAGCGCACCCTTTACGCGGACAGGCATCGTGCGGCACTGCAAATGACAATTGTGTGACACTTTGGGGTGTGGAATTCGTATTATGTGATTGGATTATGGATTAAATAGTCCGGAATTAATCTGATTTGAGAGTTAGGCTATGGATATTGTAGAGTTAGCTCGGATTCCTAAGAAGCCTGTACCGGGAACGGCTAAGGGGAAGATGTACAAGGGGTTTTGGACTCCGAGGCATATTGTCCAGATTTCGTTTGCGGCTTTGAACGTGTTCCTCGGGATACAGTTCTGGTTTTTTGTGCGGGCTTTGCAGGAAGGTGGAACGGGGCCGCTTCCCCCCCGCCCTGCCGGAGTTGAGGGGTGGCTGCCGATTTCGGGATTGATGGGAGTGGTGGATTGGTTTGCAAGCGGAGATCTCAATCTGATTCATCCGGCATCGGCGATATTGACTTTGTGTTTTCTTGCAATTGCTTTCTTGATGCGGAAATCTTTTTGCTCTTGGCTGTGCCCGGTGGGGACGATCAGTGAAGGGCTGGCCTTGCTTGGGAAGAAGATTTTCGGCAGGACGTTTTTGCTACCGAGGTGGTTGGATTACTCTCTGATGAGCCTTAAGTATGTGCTGTTGGGGCTGTTTGTATCGGCATTTTTTCTGATGGGAGTTTCGGGGATCGCGGGATTCATGGGGAGTCCTTACAATCAGTTGGCCGACGTGAAGATGCTGTTGTTCTTCACGGAAATTGGGATTGTGGGAATTGTTGTGCTTGTGGTGCTGGTGATTGGAAGCGTGTTTGTCGAGGGCCTGTGGTGCCGCTATCTTTGTCCTTATGGTGCGATGCTGGGTTTGGTGTCGTGGGCATCCCCGATGAAAATTCGGCGCGATGTGCATACTTGTATAGATTGTGACCGTTGTACGAAAGCCTGTCCCTCGAGATTACCGGTGGCCTCGAAATTACAGATTATCTCGCCTGAGTGTACGGGGTGTTTGAAGTGCGAGAATGTGTGTCCGATCAAGGATTGTATTACGATGGCACCTACTCCGAAGACGAAGGTAAACGGAAGACAGTTTGCTTTGGTGGTGGCCGGGATCTTCCTGGCTTTTGTGATTACGGCGAAGATTGCCGGAGTTTGGAATACAAAGCTTGCCGATGAAGAGTATCGGTACCATTTTTCGCAACGGGATAATCCGGCTTATAGTCATCCGGGGAGATAACCAGCGTGACGCTGGACCCATTGCGCTGGCGCAGCTGCTTAAATTGTCGATGCCATTCGGGGCGGGCGGAACGCCTTCCGCCCCAACATTCTATTTCTGCAAGTTTATGTTCTTGCTCTGTTTCCATTGCCATAGGTCAGTAAAATGATTATCTTTGTGTAAGATTTCGCAAACTTCGATTCATCTGAACTGCCTGTCCCTTGCAGTCTTTGTAAGCCCCGTAACGTAGTAGATGCGCTCCGGGGTTCTTACTTCCTCCCCCATTCCTCGGCTCTTGTAATTCTTTCTTTTCAAATAGTTAGTCATTCACAACCCAAAAGGGTGTCCATGAAGAACAACAAAAAATCCGGACGGCGCCGGACTCAGCCACTGTGGGTAATCGCCAGCCTTGCAATCCTATGTGCAGGATTTCTTGCATTCGGGCCGACGCTGTTTGCCTCTCCGAATTCAATTGGCACGACCACTCCGGTGTTCGCTCCGGAAGGCGGTCATGGCGGCGGCGGACATGGCGGCGAAGCCATTCAGTTGCCATTTGGTCCTGATGCTTGGTTACCGCTCTACATCGTGCTTGGCGGCGCCATCTTAGCTCTCTGCTTCGGCTATTATTGGTCACGCAGGACAGACAAGGAAAGTCCCGGCAGCGAACGCATGCAAAGCGTCGGCAAGGCGATCCAAGAAGGTGCTTTTGCTTATTTCGGACGACAGGTGCGGACGATGATTCCGCTCGTGATTTTGATTACGGTCGGCCTGTTCTTCCTTTATAAGGCACAGTATCAATCGGTACCGAATGTCGATGCGACAAGTCTTGGAATTGGTGTTGCCCTTTGCGTTCTTGCTGGGTGTGACGGCGTCTACTTGGCCGGTTACGTGGGCATGGTCGTGGCCTTGAAGGCGAATATGCGCGTGGCCCATGCGGCGCTGTCGAGCTTCAAAAATGCGCTTGAAATCGCATTCCGTGCCGGCGCGGTATCGGGTATGTTCACCGTAGGTTTGGGTTTGTTGGGTGCAACGATTACGTTCATGGTCTATCAGGAAAACGCGATGTTCGTCTTGGTGGGCTTTGGTTTTGGTGGATCGCTGGCCGCGTTGTTTATGCGTGTCGGCGGCGGTATTTTCACCAAGGCTGCTGACGTTGGCGCGGACCTTGTGGGTAAGGTTGAAGCAGGTATTCCTGAAGACGATCCGCGTAACGCCGCGACAATTGCGGATAACGTGGGTGATAACGTCGGTGACTGCGCCGGTATGGCGGCTGACGTGTTTGAATCATACGAAGTGACCTTGGTGGCCGCGATTATTCTTGCGGCGGCTGTGGGCGGAACGCTGGCGGCGAATGGTTTTGGTGGCCTGATGACACCGGGAACATTTACGGCAGCATTTACGCTGAAGCTCGTGATCTACGCTTTGCTTGTGCGAGCGGTCGGTGTTGTGGCCTCGATCATCGGCATCATGGCTGTCAAAGGCAAAGATGATCCGGACATGAATCCGATGGATCCGATTAACCGTAGGCGTATGTTTCGACGGGCGGGCGGCATTGGGTTTCTTGGGATTGCAAAGTGGGTGTTTGGTTCGGGCTTGCCGGCTATTCCGTCGGGAGCGAATGTCGAAATGGCATCCATTGTCGGTGACTTCTGGTTCTACGCATTCTTGGCAACATTCTTTGGTATCGTGTTGACGGTCGTGATTGGCAAGTTGACGGAGTACTTCACAGCGGCTGAGAAGAAGCCTGTGACGGAAATTGCGACGGCAGCTAAGACCGGACCTGCGACTTTGATTCTTTCTGGTTTGGCTGAAGGTTTGGAATCTTCAGTATGGTCGGCGGTTTCAATTGCGGCTACGATTTATGGCGCATACATGTTGTTCCACGATCCGGCGATGGCGGCTTATGCAATCGCACTGGCGGGCCTTGGATTGCTGGCTACGACGGGTTACGTGCTGGCTGAAGATACGTTCGGTCCGATTTCAGACAATGCTAACGGCGTGTTTGAAATGTCGGGCGCATTGATTAACAAAGACGGTTCGAAGAATCATGCGGCGCACAACATCGTTGCACGCCTGGACATGGTAGGTAACACGACGAAGGCCTTGACGAAGGGATTTGCCATCGCGACGGCTGTGATTGCCGCTGTGGCGCTCTATCGTTCGTACATTGACACAGTAGCTGTAAAGGATCCTGATATTCTGATGAAGGGTATTCAGGTTAACTTGCCGGAAATCTTCATCGGTTTGTTGATCGGTGGCGCGGTGCCATTCTTGTTCTCAAGTTTTGCTATTCGCGCGGTGTCACGTGCGGCGGTGCTGTTGGTTGAAGAAGTGCGCCGCCAATTCCGCGAGATTCCGGGTATTATGGAATACACCGGCGTAGGTGAAAAAGGCAAGCCGGATTACGCGCGCTGCGTGGAAATCTCGACGGCTGCTGCGCAGAAGGAGTTGCTTGGACCGGGACTCTTGGCGATCTTTGCTCCGATTTTGTGCGGCTTCTGGCTTGGGCCATACGCGTTAGGTGGCTTCTTGGCAGGTTGCATTTTGACCGGACAATTGATGGCCGTGTTTATGTCCAACGCCGGCGGCGCTTGGGATAATGCGAAGAAGAAAATCGAAGACGGTTACTTGGGCGGCAAGGGCACGGAAGCGCACAAGGCCGGTGTGATTGGTGATACGGTTGGTGATCCGCTGAAGGATACGGCGGGTCCTGCTTTGAATCCGATGATTAAGGTGATGAACCTTGTTTCGATTTTGATTGCTCCGAGCACGGTTGTGATGCATGGTACGGGCGGCGGTATGGTCGTCGTACTTGCCGCCTTTAGACATCATCTCGGTCATGCGGCGGTTCATCTCTTCAGGAGTAACCTGCTCTTGGTTTTTGCCGAACTGCCAGTTGTGCCCGAAGGGATCGATGACGTTCGCCCAGCGGTCGCCCCAGAAGGCATCTTGCGGAGCCATGACGGATTTAGCTCCGGCTTTGATGGCTTTGGCGTATAGACCGTCAACATCATCCACGTTGGCATAAAATGAAACCGACGTTTGACCATTCAATGCTAATGGAGATTTTGTGTTGGTCTGCGGACCAGTCATATCTGTCAAGAAAAACGTTGTATTGCCAAGCACGAATCCAGCGTGCGCGATGACCTGCCGGGGCCGGGCATTACATGGGTGATTTCAGCACCGAGAACGTCGCGGTACCAGTTAAGAGCTTCTTGGCCATTTGACACGATGATGTGAGGCATAACTTTGTTGGTAGGCTGCATGGAGGTTTCCTCTGAGGTTGACATCTGGATGATTTTGAAAAGCTCCTTTATCACCCATAATAGGCGACAAAAGTTCCGCTTGACTTAGTCCCGACGAACGCCTATATTCAGGGTCTTGTTTGGCGCGTTCGTTCAGGGGTTCAGGACGCTGGCCTCTCACGCCGGTAACACGGGTTCAAATCCCGTACGCGCTACTAAAAATCAACGGGTTAGCCAATATGGCTGACCCGTTTTTTTGTGCTGGGTCACACATAGGTCACAGATGGGTCACAGGTTTGCCGCCAAAAGCCAGTAACTATGATGGCGTTGGCGTGGATGGAGGAATCACTGACATAAAAAATGCGGGCCACAATGTGAACCCGCATTTATTGTTCATTACGTTCGCCTTGAGGAGGACCAGTGTAGTTCAAACTGTTAACAGCAGACTTTGCATGCGCAGGATCCAGCGCAAGATAGTGTTTCTCAGTAACCGTGACGCTGGAATGGCCAAGCAATCGAGACACCGTGTAAATATCTACGCCCTGCTCGATAAGATGACACGCGAATGTCGCACGCAAGGAATGTACGCAGATGCCATCAGGTAATCCGGCTTGCTTTCTAATCCGCCTAAATGCCATTGACACTTGGTTAGGACCAAACTTGGGGAATAGTAGACCAGTGTGCTTGCCCGGCCAATCGCTGAATACACGCATAAGTTCGTCGTTAATGGGAATCGTCCGTCGCTTACCCATCTTGCCACGCACAACGATCTGCTTACGCCCGATGTCAACATCTTCCCACCATACCTCAGCGCTTCATTGCGTCGGCAACCCGTGTTTAGCAAGAACGAGATGAAACGTCGATAGTCTCCAGTTGCAGTGTCAGTAGCACTGCAATTTCTTGTCGAGAGAGCCACAGCGGTGGTTCAGGATCTCCCTGCCGAATCAATTTGAATCCTTTTGTAGGAAGTCCACCCCACCCTATGTTATCGGCCTGCCGAATGGCTGTGTTTAGGACCCTGATTTCAATGTTCACAGTTGAGATAGATATAACCCTCAACCTTCGATTTTTGTAGTCCTCCACAAGCGCAGGAGTGATTTCGCTTAGGTGAATA
>JADKHW010000034.1 GCA_016721565.1 bacterium
GGATTGGATTGAGCGTTGTCTTTTACGCTGGGGCAATTGAAGTTGAGTCAAGGTTAGTTCTAATCGGATTATCCTTCAAAGGGGCCACCTTTCAAGGTTTGATTCACGGCGGCGGCATCGATGTTCAAGATCGAATTCTGTCAATTTTGCATTGCGAATTTGATTCAAGTTATGCGACAACGGGTGGCGCCGTTCTATCCACAAACTCAAGGGTTCAGATAGAAAATAGTTTCTTCCGACGGGTCGGTGCGTACTCAGATGGTATGGCATGCCATCTTATAAATTGCGCATCCTCAATTGATTCTACAGGGTTTATAAATTGCTTTTCAGTAAGTTCAGACGCAGACCAGAACACGCTGTTGATTACACGAGGATCGCTGCAGTTAAGTAACTCCTCCTTTCAGGTACTGGCTGGAATACTTCACCGAGCTATTGGTATCCGGCAAACGGGCATTGCAGATTCACTTGTGATTACTGGTTGTACAATCTCAAGCAACCGCTTTCACTTTTTCCCGGCTTCCCGGCGAAGGCAATCTTTAGCCTTCGAACATCCGCTTTGATTCCAACACAGTATCAAACAACGAATTCCAACACGATCTATTTGAGTCTGGCGGGGCTGACACTGGTTCAGTCACACGATTTCGGTACAACACCTTCACCGACAATCATCGACTCAGTGAAGGCAACTGGATCAGCAGAATGCTCTTCTCGTTTAGTGGCCGCACTCAGTTCTGTGAAATATCGCATAACCTCTTTTTTAATAATGAGGCACAGGAAAACTCAGTTGCAGTTCTCGTCGAAACGGGTCCTGCAAACCTGTCGTTCAGGGACAACTACATGTTCGGTAATGCCGCCGATGGGTTTGCCAACCCGCCCGGTGGAGCAACTATGATTATTGATGTGGCCCCCGGCGCGATAGAGCATAACATGTTTGTAAGCAGTGAAGGCTACGCGGTCCATCATGGAATATCAAGTTCTCCGCCGAGTTACGTCCTGAATTGCTACTGGGGAGATTCAACCGGACCATTGCACCATATTGAAAATCCCCTCGGTCAAGGTGATAGTGTGCATAACCGAGTTTCGGTCACGCCGTGGTCAGTCGATTCACTATTCACACCTTCAAGTGCAAATGAGTCACGTCCAACGACTTTCGCTCTCGGCTTTCCCTACCCCAACCCCTTCAATTCCACGGTCACCATCGAATACGCGCTCATCCGCGAGCAGGATGTGACACTGGAAATCTACGACGTACTGGGCCGCCAAGTTGAGACATTGCTCAGCGAACGCCAAGGCATTGGAGTTCATTCCGTAAAATGGAACGCTGACGACTTTGCAACAGGATTATATTTCGCCAAACTATCAACTCCCACGGGCACGTCTCAAGCCGTTAAGTTGCTATTGATGAAATAATAGCTCTTCCTTCCAAAACAAAAGCGGCCCGCACAAGTGTGCGGGCCGCTTCGTTTATCAAATGCGCCTGCGTCAGCGCATGACGTACTTAACAAGCACTATTTTGTGCGCACAAAATCAATTCTGCGATTCTTCTGTCGACCTTCATCAGTGGCGTTGTCAGCGATCGGCTTATCCGGACCAAAACCCTTGGTCGTGATGCGCGCGCCTTCAATACCCTTAGCCACAAGCCAGGTCTTTACCGACTCCGCGCGACAGCGAAAGCTTCTCGTTCATCGTCTTCTGCTTGCCGCGATTGTCCGTATGACCCTGAATCTGCACTTCAAGCTCCGGGTTCAAATGTAGCGTGTTATACGCCTTCATCAAAATTGCTTCTGATTCCGGCTTGATGTCGGACTTAGCCGTTTCAAACACAATGCCGTCCAGCGTAATTGCCTGACCTACTTCGGTCACGACAAGCTTTTCCACGTCATCTTCTGGATTTAGCGGATTATCCTTGCGCGCAACTTCAGTTCCGTCATCAACGCTACCCTTGTCGGTATCGCGATTCAGCGGATCGGTCTTATGAGTATTCACTTCAGCGCCGTCCGAAAGCCCGTCGCCGTCACAATCCGCGCGCTTCGGATCAGTCTTAACAGTCGTAATTTCCTGGCCGTCCTGCAAACCGTCGCTATCGGTATCCGGATTCAGCGCCTCGGTCGTGTACGTGTTGACCTCTTCGCCGTCTTTGAGTCCATCACTATCCGTATCAGCCTTGAGCGGATCCGTCTTGTGCGTCAACACTTCAGCCCCGTCTGTCAAACCATCGCCATCCGTGTCGGGATTACGCGGATCGGTCTTAAGCGTGTAATACTCTTCGCCATCCTTGAGTCCATCACCGTCTGTGTCCGGATTCTTCGGATCGGTGCCGAGCTTCTTCTCGTCTCGATCTGTAATGCCGTCGCCGTCGGTGTCCTTGTTAGGATTACCACGGTGAATACGCAAACCCGCGAGAATATTCATGTACGAATCATCCGTGTCGTCGTAAACGGGATTAACATCATCTGACATAATCATATTGTAACCGCCGTGTACGTCGAGCGAAAGGTATTCATCCAAATGGTACTGAATACCAATTCCCAGCGGGATCACCGGATTCCAGCCATCGATCTTTGCATCCGCATCCGCCGAATCCGGCACATCCGAAACATCGTGATGTAGCAAACCAATTCCGGCATACACAAACGGAAACCACTTTTCTTGATGGAACGGTGCAAATCGCGCCCGCAAATCAATCGGCATAATTTCGCCCGAGTATTGGTCGGCACGCAGACGGGCAAACGCGATCCCCAATTCAAGCTGTAACGGATCGGCAATCGGATAAGCAAAACTGTGGCGCACTTTCAAACCAAAAGTGGAGCCTTCCGACTCGTTTGTCGGGCTTGCCACACCCATACCGAGGTAGCCTTCAAGCCCCAGTTCCTTGAACTGTGCAGAGGCCAAAAGCGGTACAAGAACTACAGTTAAAACAAACAAATTCATCATTTTACGCATATGACACCTTCAATTTCTTTGGTTACAGGGGCGTTGAAAAAATCCCAAGCTATATAATATATCATATTGAAAAACGAACTTCAAGCCTAATTCCCCGAGACCCATATAGACAGGTGCGATTCAGAAGATTAATGTGTATCTTGTCACATAAATATTCAATATTTCATCAATCTGAACTGCCCATTAAGATGAGCTACCAAGAAATTTTTGAACCACCGGCGCTTCGCGAAGTCACCCTACGCGTTGCCAAATTAAACGGCGTCAACCTCGGTCAAGGCGTCTGCCTGCTGCCGTCCCCTGAAATTATTCTCGATGCCGCCAATACCGCTGTACACAAAGGCTTCAACACCTACGCACCGCCGCAAGGCATAGAATCACTCCGCGTCGCCATCGCAAAACGACTTAGCGCGTACAACAAAATTGTCTGCGAAACTGAAAACGTTTTAGTCACAGCAGGCTCGACCGGCGCACTTGAAGTTATCAGCGAAACTCTCCTTCAAGCCGGTGACGAAGTCGTGCTCTTCAGACCGTTCTACCCCTACCACTCCAAAATGTTCGCCCGCAAAGGCGTCAAGATAAACTTCGTCGAACTGAAATATCCCGACTGGAATTTCGATCCCGATGAGCTGGCTCGCGCAATTACTCCCAACACCAAACTCGTATTGGTCAACACACCGCACAACCCGACGGGCAAAGTCTTTACCGAGAGCGAATTGCAATTCATCGGCGATCTATGCGTCAAGCACAATATTCCCGTCATCAGCGACGAAGTGTACGAATACATGACCTACGATGGCCGCAAGCACATCTCATTGGCCTCGTTGCCCGGCCTGCAAGATATTGTGCTAACGGTCGGATCATATTCCAAAACATTCGCCATCACTGGCTGGCGCATCGGCTATCTTGCCGCACCGTTATCGATGATTAACAACTTCCGCACACTCAACGATCAAATCTACGTCTGTGCGCCTACGCCGTTACAACACGCCGTCGCCAAAGGAATTGAAGAACTCCCTGATTCGTACTACGAAAACCGCCTCGCAGAGTATGCATCCAAACGTGCATATCTCCACGAGGCGTTATCAAGTGCGGGCTTCAATGCCTTGAAACCTCAAGGCGCGTACTACATGCTGGCCGGAACATCCGAAAATTTCCCGGGCTTGACATCTGAGCAAGTCTCAGACCTACTGATCGATAAGGCGCACTTAGGCGCTGTGCCAGCATCCGATTTCTTAGGCAGTGTCGTCAAAGGCGACACCAAGCGCTCAAACTTCCTTCGCTTCTGTTATGCCGTTTCCGACGAGACCTTAGAGCGCGCTAAACAAAACTTGGCCAAAATCTAATTCAACTCGTCAAAACTCTCAATCCGCCGAAACTCTCCGACAACAGGAGCATTCCCCGGCCTAATTGAGAGCACAATCTGCATTCCCGCCTCGCGTGCCGCAGCTAATTCTTCCGCGACATCCGAGACGAACAATATTTCTTGCGGAGGTACATCCAGTGCCTCCGCAATATTTTTGTAGCTTTCTGAGTCTCGCTTTCCTCCAACTGCCGTATCAAAATATGCGTCAATGTAAGCCGTCAAATCCCCTGCAGTCGAATAACCAAATAACAACCGTTGCGCAAGCACACTTCCCGATGAATAGATCGCAGTCGCAATGCCCGAATTGCTCCATCTCTCCAATGCAATCGGGACATCAGAGAATATTTCACCCTTCAATTCTCCGCTGACATACCCCTCTTGCCAAATCTTCCCCTGAATCCACTTCAGTTGAGGTGACTTGCGATCTACACTGATAAGCCATTGAATATAAGTCAAAGCATCTTCCGGTCGATCACTATTCGACCAAAGGTCTTGAACCAACCCCCCAATACGATCACGCTGATACTCTTCGCGTAACTCAGCAAGTTTCACCAGCAAATTCCCGTCTTCCGCATAACTAACAAGAAACTTCGACATCTCTCGTTTTGCGTAGCCAAACAACGTCCGATGCACAAAATCTATCGGCGTTGTCGTCCCTTCAACATCAAGCAAGTATATCGCAACAGTGTTGGGCATGCGTCAGTACTTTTGCAACTCAGCCGGAATGAAAGTTAAACCGAAACACACAGGCAGATATCCCTTATCCACTCCACTCTCCGTGTAATGCGGCGTCCAGCCCGTCGGATCTTGAAACAAACGAATCGCACGAATCCTGCGATCGCCACACAAATCAAACCAATGCAATGTCCCCGCCGGAACGCGCATCAAGTCACCAGCTTCAACCTCAACAGCCACAACCGGCCCGTCTTGCGGTCGTAGATGAAAAATACCGTGCCCCTCAATAATAAAACGCACCTCATCTTCATCGTGCCAATGTTCGCGGCTGAATTTTGCCAGCATAACATCTAAATTTGGCGTGTCCGGCTTCACGTCAATCACGTCAGCGGTCACATAGCCGCCTGAAGCTTTAAGCGCCTCTATTTCCTTCGCATACGCTTCAAGAATCTCCTCAGTTGAAGAGCTTCCCTTCACCGGATTCTCAGTCTTCCAATTTTCAAAGCCGATGTTAATGCTCGCCAAAAACGCTTTGATTTCGCCAAACTCGCGCAGCGTGCGCTCTTCATCAGGTATGCGTACAACAGCCATGCTCAAAAACTCCTATGCGAATGCGAAAGGGAAAGCTTGCGTCCAACAACTTCAAACAAGAACTCGAAAATCTCCACATGACGTTGCGCGTCTTCCGGCGAGGAACCCCATGTATATAGTCCGTGATTTCGCAACAGAATGCCATGCAGATTGGTCTGCCGCTTGAGTAAGTCGTCAATTTTATTCGTCAACGCCGGGATATCCTGTGAGTTTTCAACAATGGGCACTCGCTCAGTATGCTCATGAGTTTGAATGCCGCCCAAACCTTTGAGCATCTCATAATGAGAAAGCTCAAGCACGCCCTGCACAGCATAAATATCCGACAACAACGTGTTCCACACCGAATGGGTATGTAGCACCGATTTTGCTCCGGTCGTTCTGGCAATAATTAAATGCAGCAACGTTTCCGCAGAAGGTTTGCCCTCACCCTCAATTTTCCGACCGGCGGCATCTACAACCAAGAGGTCGCTCGGTACCAAGCCTCCTTTGTTGTAGCCGCTCGGCGACATGAGCAACCTCAGCGGTGACTCACTTATCAGCGCGCTAAAATTCCCGCCGGTCCCCGGCGCCCACCCGCGCGAATGAAGAAAATGAATGACTTCAATGAGTCGTTCACGCATTTCCAGTTCTCCCCTTTGTTCAGCCACTTGTCTCCTCTTTCTTTTCTTCGCGATTCCACATAAGTGAAGAAATTAGATAATCGGCCGTGCGTTTGTTACACGCCGTCGGAATATCATACAATACAGCCAGCCTGAGCAAAGCCTTCACGTCCGGATCATGCGGATGAGTGTCCATCGGATCCCAAAAGAAAATGAGCACGTCAACTTGCCCCTCGGCAATCAACGCGCCGATCTGTTGATCACCGCCCAGTGGTCCGCTCTTCAAGCGGATGATCGGAATTCCCGTAGCACGATTTACCACTTCGCCGGTTGTTCCTGTAGCGTAAATCGTATGTTTGCTCAGGGTGAGCTTATTGTATTCAGCCCACTCTGCCATATCAAGCTTCTTGGCGTCGTGCGCAATCAGAGCAATATTCACTTCACAATTTCCTTAAATAAAAAGAACCCGCCTAAACAGGCGGGTTCTTTGTGCTTTTGTCATTTACGATTCAAACGCACGTTGCCGCCTACGCATGTCCCTTTCGGCACATCGTACAAATCATAGAACAGCGAATATGGCAAAGCGTTTTCATTGTGGTAAATATACCATTTTGGTAAACAATTGTCAATAGCGTCACAGAAATTCTCTAAGCCAATACTTTACTACGCTTAGACGAGGTGGTTTGCTTCTGCTTCACAACCAACTCCGTTACATAAACAGCAAGTTTTTCCGCCGAGCGTTTCCAATTAAAGCGTGTAGCTTCTCCGCGTGAGGCATTGATGAGCTTCATTCTCGCGGACGGCTCAAGCAGAAGCTGTCGAGCCGCGTTGACAAGCTCAGTGACGTTCAAAGGATCAACATAGATCGCCGCGTCACCGCAGGTTTCTTCTTGCGCAAGTTGCTTGGCAGCAATAATCGGCGTTCCCAATTCAATCGCGTTCACAAGTGAAAGCGACAGCCCTTCCAACAAACTCGGGTTGAGGAGCGCAACAGCATCAAGATAAAGCTTGGTCAAATCCGCGTCCTCAATCTGCGGAGCGATAACCAACAGATTCGGATCCAATCCGTCACGCTGAACCGCCGATAGCAATTGCTCAGTTGCCTTCGCATTCAGATTGCACGCCAGCACAAGCTTTACGCGCGGCTCAGTCGTCTTGCGAATTTCATCTACGGCAAGCAAAATCGCCCGCAGATTCTTGACAGGTCCAAGCTCGCCGGCATGCAGGAAATATGGCGTAGTGGGATCAAGCTGCTCGCTCAATTCCAAATTCACATATTCTGTGGAAGCGATATTCTTCGACAAAGTCGCCCCACCGTGCAGCACTCTCAAATTCTTGAGCTTTGTTCCCAAACGAATCTGCATCTCTTGCAACGTCGCCTGAGTTGTGCACATCGAGACATCACAATACTCTTTCAGAGCATTCAACGAAGTAATGTAGCGCTCGCGCAGTAGCGGATCGTGTGTCAAATAATACTGTGGAAATGCCAGCGGTGCCAGATCATTCATCGTGCACGTAACGATAAGTCCGGCCTCCTTCGCCACCCGCATCGAGTCTGCCGCAGCTTCACTGAGCGGGTTCGGAATATAGAGCGCCTGTGCTCCGCTCCTGGTCAACTCGGCCCAAGAAGTAACTTGGTACTCGTTGGCAGCTCCGGCGGCGTTCAAGCGTGCCTTCAGCTTGTCCGTGCGCGTGCTGACCAATTGAATCGTCCACTCAGGACGCACTTCACGCAAGTTGTTCAACATCTCAAGGAAATAACGGCCCGTTTCAGTCGTCAACAACGCATCGTCAATCAACATTTCTGCGTCAATGGCTATCGTCAGCTTCGGCCCCGGCGTCACCTCAAAATGCGGTAGCGCTTCGGCGCGCGGCGTCACACGAATATTTGGCTTGGTGGCCGTGCTGTTGATATCAATCAAATAGAAATCATCTTCATGCGAACTATCGAGTTCGTAGTCAATCGCACCGGCAGCCTTGAGCATTCTGTCCACAAGTTGCCGCGTCACAAGCCAGCGATGTTCAGGATTGTGAACCAAATCTGGATTGTAGTTCGGCTTATCCGCATTCGGAATCGTAATCAACACGCGCTTGCCGACTCGCATACACTCCTTAAGCGCGACAACCGCTTGTTCCCACTCAACGTGCTCGAAAATCTCCGGCGACATTACCATATCAAAACTCTTATCTGCATGCGGAAGTCCGGTGACGATGTTACCATAGCTAAACTTGACCGAAGGACGTAGCGCGCGCGCCACGTCAAGTCGTTCGCGATAAATGTCAACCGCCTCATGCCCACCCACAAACTGCACGATATAGCCGTTCGCCGGCCCAATTTCCAAAATCCGTCCGCTCGCCTTGCTCGCAAGCCAGCGCACGCGCTCACGCTGAAGCTCCTCGGTGTAGATTTCGTCCGGATGTGTGCCGTAGTATTTCAGTAAATCCGTCGTGCAAGCCTGCTCGTGCGTAATGACCTGTTCGTAAGTCGCTAAATGCTTGCGCGCAAAATTCTCCCAATTCATGTTGCCCGCATATTCTGTCACTTCATCAAGCAGATTGCGACAAAGGAACGGATTGGTCAACGCGCGGAAAATCACACGCGGCAAATCGAACTGCTCCGTCGTCCGCAGCGTTACAGGTGCCGAAATATCAAGCGCAGGTGAATTAGTTGTCACAACCGGACGGCCCGCTGCCAACGCACGCGTCAAGCAAGCAGAACCTTCAAAGCGCGCGCTCTGATAATTCAGCACAATCACGTCACACGCTTGCAGCGTCACAGTCAATTCGGCTTCAGGAATATAGTCGGTGAGGAAGCGAATCTTATCCATCAGCTTCAGCTCAATCACGCGATTCATGCAGTTCAAGAGATACTGATGCCCCTCCTCGCTCGACGGATGCGGTGCGCCAATAATTAACAGCTTGGCGTCTGTCAATTCGAGCAGTTGCGGGAAGGCATTGATGAGTTCCATCACCCCCTTGTGCGGATCCATCATGCCGAACGTTGCCACAACCTTTTGAGAAGGATCCCAATCGAGCGCGAGCTTCGCTTCCAGTAAGATCCGTAATCTCAAGCGTATTAAGCGGAATCGGCAAACACTGAACTCTCGCAAGCGGCGCACCGAGCGCGACAAGCTCAACGATGTTATGCTGATGATGAACCCAGCAAGCGTCGCTGAAGCGCGCAATTTCCGCAAGCTTGTCGTCGCGCGTCTCTGTCGAATGGAATGTAGTCACAATGCGAATGCCGTGCGAACGCGCTTGCTTAATCACGTCGATCAGCCAGCCGTCCAGAGCAAAGACGCCGCCATGATTGATGTGCAAGACTTCAATCTTGTGTTTCATTAACAGTGGCAGAACCTCGCGGCCACCGTCTTTGTCACGCGTCCAACAGCGCACCACATTCGGCAAATCAGCCGCCGTAAGTTCAGTGGTCTTCTCAGCCAAAATCAAAACGGTTTCGCCTTGATTGGTGAGCGCTTCACAGAATTGCTCGGCATAGATTCCCAGCCCGCAGCGCTGATGATAAGTAGTCAAAATGGCGACGCGAACATCTTTCACTTCGTGCATCAGCACTTCCTTTTTGTCAAGCAGAGTAATTCGGCCGTCAGCAAGTCGCATGAAGCCGTCTTCAAGATAGTAACGGTCGGAATCAGCCAACATCAAATCTTTCCAGCGTGCGAGCAGTCTCTGATAGTTCGCGCCGTTTTTGTCGTGACCCGTAACCGTCTTGGATTCGTGATGATAGATCCTGCTTTCAGGACAATACCACACCTTGCGGCGAGTTTGCGTAACTCTCATGCAAAGATCAATATCTTCACAAGAGTTGACGTAGCTTTCGTCGAAACCGCCGACCTCCATGAACAACTGTCGCCAAATCATCAAACAGCTTCCGGCGATAAACTGAAACGCGCGCGGCTTGTTGACTGCCGGATGATCGATCGGAAGCTGGTTGTTGTAAATGCCAATGCACCATCGCGCTCGTCGAACACGATTCCGGCCTGCTGAATCGTGTTGCTGTTCGGATAGATCTGCATATTCCCGACGATGCCAATAGAGCGATCTTCAGAAATCGTCTTGACCATCGCGTCCAGCCAATTTTCCGGCAAAACTTCCCGTGTCATTGTTCAAGAACACAACAAGCTGTCCGGTCGAAGCGCGTGCGCCATCAGTAAGAGCGAGCAAAACCGTAGTTGTGGTCCTATGTGACAACCGTGATTTCATTTCCAGCGAAGTCAAAGATTCCGCCGTCCCGTCAGTCGAACCGTCGTCCACGACAAATTACTTCAAATGGCGTTTGCTCTTGCGCGGCAAACAGTGAAGCTTAAACAACCTTCGTGTAATTCAGATTGTTGTAACCGAATACAATTGAAGTCACAGGCTTCTGCTTCGGCAAAACCTAAACATCCGGCTTGGCCATGAATATAAATTGCTGAGCGGTCAACTCATTCAAATCGCTCGGCGAAACATCCCGCAATACAAGTCCGCCCAAATCGAGAGTCAAATTGTCCTGCGGAAGAGTTCCCATTTGCGACTCGAACAACGGATCACGAACCGTCTCCATAAGTTCTGCCCGCAGTCCCGCTTGCGCAAACAACTGCCCCATGTCCTTCTTGGCAAAGAATCTCAAATGCGTGCTGTCGAGAATGCCGTACTCTTGATAGTTCCACGATCCTTCCAGCAGCTTTCCGATCACGCCGAGATTACGCACGTTCGGCAGACTCGCGATAATACAGCCCGTCGGCTTCAAGTGAACCATCAATTTCTTGAGCGCCTTCCACGGATCAATCAAATGTTCCAGCACATCCCCGCAAAGAATGCAATCAAACTGCTGCGGTGCGAACGGAAGCGCTTCGGCCTCGACATCGAGAACATGCACATCAGCCAAAACTTGACGGGCGACGTTGGCGACTTCGGGATGAATTTCAATTCCCGAAACGCGCGCTCCTGTCAGTTGATGAATCAGCTTGCCCGTGGCGCCGTTGCCGCACCCGACGTCGAGCACTTCTTTAGCGGTCTTAGGCACACGCTCGGCGAGATTGCGGCGCGCATTGGCGTAGTAGTAATCCGGCTTGAGGCGTCTGTTTTCCACAGTGCTGTTCCTCTTTTGAATCGTATTGGGCCTGCCGTCCCACGGCGCGAGCGTCATCTGCGGCTGGTCGAGCAAGTGCTCGTAGTAGCCTTCGTTCGCGTGTTTGACGTCTTTGTTTTTGTTCCAATGATATTTCCGCACGCGGTCTTCGGCAAACATGTAACCGAGATGCTCCAATCTTGATGTCCGCGCGAATCCGTTCACCCGTTAAATTTTGCGGAGTGCGCTCGCAATGCAGGTTACCGCCGTGATGCGTAGATCAAATTTGAAATGGTTCCACTTTTGGTTCAAAGGACGGAACAGACACGGATGATAAATCCCCGTATAGATTCCGTCGGTGCGGTAGTGCGAGCGGTCGTTCCAGAGATAAAACTCGAAATCAATCTGCGACGTTGCGCGGGCAGGTGCGAATTTCGTTTAGATGCGTTCCGGCGCGGTCGGCTCCAAACTTCATCGCCGTCAATGCACAGCATCCAATCGAATTTGTGTTCGAGTGCGAGCGTGTACATCCGGTTCTTGTCGCGGGCCTTGTCGGTTTCGGTTTCGATGCCTTGCTGAAACGCGAACACCGCCGGATGAAGCTGACAAATCTCAAGCGTCTTGTCGGTCGAACCGTCGTCGTAAACAATAATCCCGTCGCAAACACGCGCGGCGCTGTCGAGCACTTCCCGTAGCCAACGGTCTTCATTGCGAATGTTCATCATCGCGAAGATGACCGGATGTTTGACAGTCTGTGCGTTCGACACCGTGGCAAACAGCACGTCCTTGGCTGACGTGATGTCTACGTTGTCAAAGAACAGGACACAGGCTATCCAGCGACGCGTCAGACCAGATTCATGCCCGGATGGTAAGCCGCCAAATCTGTTCGGAACGGCAACGGTAAGCTTGCCGTTGTCATGCCTGCGGAATCCCGAACACTTGACCAGCGGAACGGCGTGACCGATTTCCAGAAGATTCCGGTCAGCACGATGCCGTCAAAACTTCCGCCAGGCAACGCGATGCGCGGGCCTTCAACAGTGGCCGCGCACCTGCGAATCTCGCTTGGCGCGACAGCGTGCGGCGAATGTTGGTAGCCGCTAGAGCGAGCGGCGAACAACCAGCGAGCGTGACTTGAAGCCCAGTCGACTAAACCGCGCAACGCCCTCACTGCGGCCGTCCTCAGAACTAAAACTCGGCATCTGCGTTTTGTGTTTTGTGAACGTGATCGAGAAGTCCTTGCGGCGACCTTGTGACGGTGCTGGAGGTATTCGTTGTGACGGTCGGTGCGTGCGGCGAAGAGTCCGTCGCGGCGGGTTTTCAGGATTTCGTCGTAGATTTGCGAAACGAAGTGGTGGACATGGTCGACTGCCTTTAGGCAAAAGTTCTGGGATAGGAGGAATTTCAAATAAGCATCAGCAAGGACTGTACCACGAAGAAGTCAGAACTTTTGGTCCAACAAGTTTTATAGAACTTAACCCTCGATAGAGGTTGCCTTAGGCAGTTTTTGCCACACTAAGAGGAGAGAGGGGAGCGCTCCGAAGACAACAGAGAATCGTAGGCGGAAGGCGTCCTCGCCTGCGTCAGGACGAACCGAAACCAGCGCATTGTCATCCTGCTCACTCCCGCCGTGCGGTTCCCCGCCGGAATCCGGCTTCTGCTCCGGGGTGCCGCGAACCCCGGGCGTTGATCGCGGCGGCAGATGGCTTCACCTGCCCCGCATACTGAGATTTTCAAATTCCGCAGGTCCGGTCGCCGCGTTTTCCTTCAAACTACCATCGGCCCTCCAGCCGTCAGCGGAATCCGTGAGTTTTAGAAAACCATGCGCTCCTGTCAAAGGCCGGAGATGAATATTAAAGTTATGCGCGGAGGGAGGAGGGGTTAGAAAATTGGGAACGACATTCATGAACTTGGTTACTTTGGCCCGCCTTTTTGAGCTATATTACATCGAAAAATTTGGATCCTAATATGGGCTGAATTCCTACGTTTTCTAGTGTAGATTAGAATACATTCATTGTGGTACGATAAAAGTACGGAACGAAAGAATACACATAATTGCAACGTTTCTTCGATCAAAGTCGGTCGGTCACCGCAACACTTCCACAGAGCAGTTCGCGCTGTTTATTTCGCTCATCCGCTGGATTGGTATTGGCGATTGGCGTGGGGACGCCAGGTTTCTCCTGAATTTGACTGTTTCGTGACTTTACTTGCGGTCCGTCCGCCAAAAGGCGCCACGTTTCCAGATCTGATTTTTGCCTTTCCGATAACGTTGGTTTTAGTGTAGTGTTCGTGCGCAAGCTTGCTCCGGATGCCGAAGGGCACGGAACAGGAACGCATCATTGACGCAGTTCATAACGCCAGCGGACGAATGAAACCCGTGTCGTTCCAGTGAAGTAAAAGCCACCGTTGTAACCACTGTAAGCGGGCGGTAGCGTAGAAAAGAGGGACCGGCGGCGCAAATCGAGCGGCCTTAGTATCGGGGCTGTTGCAAGCATATTGAGGTTGAACGATAGAGATCGCCGCAACCTGGTTGTATGCGGTATATCAGCAGGCTCGACGCAGCTCTTCGGAACCCTGTGGTGGGAGCGACTTTCGGCGTGAAGCGCCGTTTCGGGTCAACTTCTATATGATGTTCTGGTCCCCTGTTCACTTCGCAGGAATCACAGCTATCAAACTGCAGCGTCGTTAGGAGTAACATATTGGAGCTAAAACGATAACGAGACATTCCGCCATTGGAAAGCGGTCATGTAATTCAGCTGGTGCTGACAGAATTGTCTTGGGCTTGTGATGAATTTATTCATAGAAACCGTGCGCGGATTCAAACGACTCTCGCCAAAACTTTGCCCAATTTCACATCGCACGCGCGGCAATTGGCGGTCCACTGTTTATCGGCATCTCGACTGTTTTCAGTCCCATTGTACTCGGTTTGGGCACGGGGTATTTGGAATTTATTTTGATGGGGAACCTGCTTGACTTTTGATTGGCTTGGGAAAATTCTTGGCCACGCGATAACTCCGAGTCGGGCGTGGTCGGGGGCGTGGTGACGCCCGATATCTTTCATCGGTGCCACGTTTGGTAGTTTTTGGGCTTCGATAATTGGAGCGAATGCGGTGACGATGGTGGCTTTGGGAACAACGTCCGTTCTGTCAGGCGCAGCGAACACGCTTCTTCGATTGCCGCATCCATGATGGCGATAGAGATGTTTGGTCCGAAGATCAGCCCGTATGCAGCCGGATGCGCGATGGTCGCGTTTATCGCGACCGACACCGCATCTTATCCCAGCCAAGTTCTATCAGCCTCGAAGAGTGATTCCCTTCACCCCTTTGAATCGTACCCTTAGAAACCTCAACAACAGATTTAACCGATTCCGCCTGGGGCAGGAGCTTGAACCTGTCTATTCATTCGATGCGAGGTGGAAATTCTTAACGAGCGGAGTGTATGGTAGGAAACCAAGAGAAAGTGATAATCATTAAGAGCTGCGATAATCTCAGTATTCTTTGCAGTGTTCGTTAAATTGCGGTGAATCCATCTGCAAAATCATTTTGCGCGTGATGGTTTGGGGCCGGAGGTCGGCTGATAGAAATACATTCCGCTGGACATGTTGTTGAGGTCGAACGTGGCCGTGTGGCGTCCGCTGGGAATGCGCTGCCTGCCAACACGGCCACGTTGTGACCTTAACATGTCGAACACTTCAAGCTTTACAGTTGATGCAGTACTAAGATCAAAACCTTCGATGTTCGTCGTGGGATTGAACGTACTGGGATAGTTGTTAGATCCTGAATCGGGAACCAATTGCCGTCGGCAGGACGCGCGACTTCGGCAGGTTAGTGCCACGGCGGCGGTGTGCTTCAACGGAATCAGCATATCGGAACACGCGGCCATTCGCCGTGCAGAAATAACCGTTGGCCGGATCTGCGTAATGGACGTTGTTGCTGAAGAAACAGGGCGTGGCGAGCTGAGTCCACGTCGCACCGCTGTCAAAACGAACGTGCAACGAGTCCACCGTCACTCACATCCACGCATTCATCGCCGACGTCATCACAATTCTGAAAATGTCCTGCGCTGTGCCGCTTGCACCCGTGACCCAATTCGCGCTGCTGTTGTCAGTGGGATAGACCATGCCGTCTGTGCCGACTTCAAGTCCAGTTTGCGCATCCCACATGTCCATCGAGTTGAAGATGATGTTGAAATCGTTTTGTTCGGTTTGCACATTCC
>JADKHW010000035.1 GCA_016721565.1 bacterium
CTCCCTCCCAAAACATCCATACACTTTCAACAGAGCATGCGAAGCACGCGGCATCTCAAATGAAATTTCTGTTGTGTTGTTAAATGGATTAGGAGAGGCGGAGTGAATGTGTAATTCTGCGGGGATAAACTGATCCTGCCGCTCTCCCGAATTTTGAGGCTCACCGTATCGAAAAATTCGCCTCCCTCCGAATGGTGGAGCAATGGTCCAACCATTCAAAGAATCAATAAATGTAACCGATGTTAATGTTGAATTTACACTATCGAGAAAATATGTTTCCCATGTCTCACCGCCATCCGCAGTTTGCGCGATTAACCCATCATAGCCCACTGCCCAACCATGGAGAGAATCCGGGAAATCAATTTTCGAAAAGACTGTGGCTCTCATTGCCGTATCCCTATACACATTTTCCACGTCAGTCCTCATCCGTACTCTTCGATATTGCCGGATAGTGTCCGGGAAGCGTGAATCCTGCCGCTACGATTACATTTGATGACGGTGAACACATATCCGTAATAGAATTAGAGGAGTAAGCATCCAACGACCATGTAAGCCCTTGGTCTCTACTCCGCCAGATTTCGTCTCCTCTCTGCCCCGATACGACTTGCAAACTCTCATCAACAGAACCACATAGTTGAAGCCGCGCAATGCTGTGATTTCCTCCACGACGGTTGTCCAATTCGCTCCCCCATCTGTGCTTCGGATGATCCGGCGGATTGTCGAGTCCGGCCCGTAATTTGGACTTCCGACCGCAACCATTTTCAGTGAATCAATATAGGCAACTTGTTCAATAAGCTGATTTTGCTCATGATAGTGGATTGTCCAATTCTCTCCGCCGTCTATGGTACTGGCAGAGCGTCCGCCGCCGACGAGATATCCAATCTGTTCATTATAAAATTCAATACATTCGTGACTTGGGTAGAAATCAATCCACATGATGGACGGCTCCCACGTGTAGCCTCCGTCATACGTCTTGTAAACACTTACAGGCGGAAATGTACTGGTTGCAATACCGTTCTGAGGCGCTCCCAACCATCCCAATCACCTTGTCATCCTGGAAGGATCTCGCCAAGCAAATCCGCAATGTAATGGGCGTCACTCCGCTTCCGCTATTTCAACAAAACCACTTTCGTCAACACAGATTGCGAGTTCGCACTCGCCCTCAAAAAATAAACCCCACTCGCCATCGCCGCAGGCGCAACATAAGAAATCGTTTGCGAAGACAGCCTCCCCCGATAAACCACATCCACCTCTCTCCCCAACAAATCATACAGCGCAAGCGTCACATCTCGATACGACGGCACATCAAGCGAGATTGAAATTGTTGAGTTGAATGGGTTGGGGAAGGCGGAAAGCGAAAATGAAGATGAAATTAGTGACCGTTCGCGTGCCGGAGACATTATCCGCCGTGCGCGATAGAGCCGTGCCTGACCATTTGGACCTCCGGGGTTACGGCGGCTATCAAAATACAACTCAGAGCCATCGCCCGGGCAACTCGGACTAGAGTCCCACCATTCTGTATTAATCGTCGAATCGCATCGAGTTCGAGGTCCAAAGCCTGAGTCTGTCAGCGTCGAATACAGTATTTCGAGATTTGATCCCCACCACTGTCCATACACAAAAATTTCATAGTTCATTGTTAGACAAGGGTGAATAAAACCGTCCGGATAGAACAAGTGTGGAGCAATTTCCCGCGGTTCCGACCATGAACTGTCTGGTTGCAATCTGCTTGTAAATGCGGCATCCGCGCCTTCATTAGGACCGGGTTGACCTGTAGAGACGAACACCAAGGTAGAGTCGTCAAAAGCAATCTGTCCTGTAAATTCACGCCCTCTGTTTATTGGCTCTGGAAGCTGCTCTCCTGGACTCCAATCGTCCCATTCGGGCCCAGTGCGACGCGAGACAAAGAGATCATATGAACCCGCATTGTAAGAAACATAATAGAGGCGTTGACGGTCGGAGGTGATGGATGGGCTTAAATTGCGCCCCTCATGGTTTACATTCGGCCCAGCATTGACAGGAGTTGTCCAAGTCGAATCGTCAATCCGCTCAGAAATGTACATCATCGTCCCCAAAACCCGACTGAGTGTTGATAGTAAGGCAGAGGATTAGTCCATCAGCGGAAATCGTTGAATAATAATACTCTCCGGGTGGATCAACATTGATTGGAGGCCTCATTAGCACCGGCTCTGTCCACTGCCCCTGTACAAAATTATTCGCACCTACCAACAACAAAACCGCGAACCCCACCCGCTTCAAGAGATTGAATACAGATAGAATTCGCGAAAGAAGAAAATCACACTTCATACTACAATCTACACCCACCACACCACTTCCGCAAGTGTTATTTTCGCATCCGTAGTGGCAGACCTTGGTCTGCCTTCCGAATCTGCCTTCCTAATGTAGCGGCTGCCCCCGTGGCTGCCGACCCGCCCCGACCACCTAAAGCCCTCGCCCCAAATTCCGCCGAGCGGGGATTTAGCGAAGCGATTCCCCGCCGGAATCTGCTTCTGCCCCCCTTCCTCCGTTCACGGGGGAAGGGCCGGGGATGGGGGTCTGCATGCCTCCCAAAACCCCAACTTTTTCCCTAATTTCAATTTGAACAAATGTTTACTAAGTTCAATAAAATGAAAATAACACTTGCCCAGACGTTCAAATTATTGTATCTTGTACCCAGCTAACCAATCAAAGCTCAACCTGACTCTCCCGTGCTAGCCGGGTAAGTTCATTCACTCCTTCCGTTGTCCTTCTGGCTCCCCTTTCTCCATTTATGGGGAAAGGGGCCGGGGGATAGGGGTCTGCTGTCAAAGGGGCTGTGACGACTAAGCAAATACCACAAAACGTCCCGGTAACATCTTGAAAATAGATCAACATATTCGGACGAACCTACTAAAATCCCCGGACAACCAGGGGACATTCGGGTGTCAATCACCCCGTACAGGTGCCATTATAGGAATACCGCCTGTTTTTCTACATGAATTTTTTCTTAGCTGTCTGAACAACATCCTAAGATTGACCGACTTTGATACCGCCGCGCGAGCCTTATACTCCCTACCATGGAGTGAGAATATTTGAAAGCACGGCGAGAGAAACTTACAGATGAATGCGGATGCGTACGACCGCCTTCAAACTGTCCCCAACAATCCCTTCCAATTCCCCCTTACAACCCCTCCTCACCCTTCCAAATTTCCAAACAAAAAAAACAAAACCTCAACAATATCCGATCTCAACTGAGCGCAAAATCTACAGCCGCAGTGGCATGTATGACCGTGGTGTCGTAGGCGTACATGGGGCACTCATCGGGGGACAGAAGCATCGGAATTTCTGTACAGCCTAAGATGATGCCTTCAGCGCCTTGCGCTTTCAAATCTTGCATGATGCGCAGATATTCGGCGCGCGTTTCGGGCTTGAAAACACCGACCCCTAATTCGTGAACGATGGTGTTATGAATCCACTCGCGGACGCTTTTTTCAGGCACGAGTGCTTCGATGCCGTGCTTTGTGAGAATGTCCCGATAGAACGGCTGTTCCATCGTGAAGATGGTGCCGAGCAAACCGACGCGAGTCTGTTTTTGCTTGACGATCTCCTTTGCCGTGGCTTCGACGATGTGGATCAAGGGAATTTTGATCGCCTTTTGGATTCCCTCGGCAACCATGTGCGGAGTGTTGGCGCACAAGATTAGGCCTTCCGCTCCGGCTTGCTCCAAGCTTTGCGCGATGGGAATCAGAAACCGTTCCGTGGAGCCCCAGCCGTTGGTTTGATTGTCTGTGTAGAACTCATGGAAGTTCATCGAGTGCATCACGAGCCGCGCCGAGTGCAGACCGCCGAGCCGCTCGTTGGTCATGCGGTTGATGAGCTTGTAGTAATCCACCGTGGAGTGCCAGCTTGTGCCGCCGATTAGACCGAGTGTTTTCATAGTTGAACTTTTGTATATTGCCGTTTGTTCAATCTAAAGAATTGACAATTGAAAGACAATCGGCGGGAGGAGACAGGTGAAAGCATTTTTGTTCGGCGGCGAATCCATGAAGTCGGATGCCGCGAATTTCGGGCTGTTGGTGATGAGACTGATAGCGGGTTTGGGGCTGGCTTTCGGGCACGGGATCAACAAAGATGCCGCCCCGGAGAAATTCATCGAGGGTGTAGCCAAGATCGGGTTTCCCTATCCGGACGGCTTGCGTGGGCGGCGGCCATCAGCGAACTCGTGGGCGGCGTTGCCTCGCTTTGGGCTTAGGGACGAGAGTTTGGGGATTCTTCATCGCCTTCACGATGGGAACGGCGGTGTTCAAGAACATCGGCGATGGTTTTAGCCAATGGGAATTGGCGTCAATGTACTTCGCTTGCGCGTTCGCCCTGATGTTCATCGGCGGCGGCAAGTACGCGGTGGATAGGCGGTGGGCTAAGTAGGGGGGCTAATAGTTCGCGATTACGCGAAAGACGGGTGCAGAGGGGGGGGGGTGTGGGGGGGGGGGGGGGGGGGGGGGGGGGTTGTTGGGGAAATTGGGGGTTTTGTGGGGGGTGGGGTGGGGGGGGGGGGGGGGGGGGGGAAAGGGGGGGCCGGGGGGAGGGGGTTTGTGGGGGGGGGGGGGGGGGGTGGGGGGGAAAGGGGGGCGGGGGGGGGGGGGGGGGGGGGGGGGGGGCGGAAGAGAAAGAAGGGTGGGGGAGGCGGGGGGGGGGGGGGGGGGGGGGGGGGCAATTTTAAGGCGCAGGGGGGCCAAGAAAAGACCTGTTAAATCCTGATCAGCAGAAATCGCCACTTATTTCGTTATATTACGAAATAAGTTGCTTTTGGCCTACTGATTGCCGAGAATAATGGGTAGGCCATCCTTGCCGGAGCCAACTACCACAACCTTAGCATTTGTGGAAGTGGCTAATTTTTCAGTAGCTTCAATGCCTTTCCAGCGCAGGAATTGGTCGTTCAAGCCAAGCGAAACGATCTTCTGGAAGTCGGCAATACCCTGTGCTTCGATGCGCTTGCGGTCGGCTTCTTGGGATTCTTTGGTCAGAATGAACTGCATCCTTTGAGATTCCTGCTCGGATTGGAGCTTTTGTTCGATGGAGGCGGTCAGGTTTGGCGGCAAGCTGACCTGCCGGAGGGGAGTTGCCTCGATGGTGATGCCTCTTGGCTCAACCGTTCTTTCAAGTTCGGTCTTTATCTGCTGTGCCAGAGCCTCTCGTTCGGACGTGTAAAGTGCCCTTGCTTCGTAGCCAGCAGTAACCCCACGAGTAATTGAGCGGAAATTCGGCTCAAGAATGATCCCCTGATAATCCGGTCCGATGGTCTTGTAAACGTCAGCGGCGGTTTCTGGATTAAGGTGATATAAAACAGATATTTCAAGCGTCACTGACAGCCCCTCCTTCGATGGGACGACCATGACCTCTTTTTGCTCCTGTGTTTTCACAGAGAACTTGTAGATGGATGCCAGGGGGTTTCGGAAGTTCACGCCGGGCTTTAGGGTGATATCCGAGACGCTGCCGAAGAAATCGACGACGCCGACGTGGCCCGCAGGAATGACGGTGAAGCAGCGGAAAACGAGGAGCACAAGGATAATAGCTCCGAAGACTTTCAGGATCATGCCTGGGTTGGGTACTGGCCGATAGGTTTCCATACTCTGGACTCCTTATGAAAAGTGTTGTTTATTCGTAATGTGGGTCCTTAAAGATGGCGAAATTCAGGGGGAAAGGCAAACGGATGTTTTGGGACTCTAACAGGCACAAATCGAAACGCTGAAAAGTTGAGTATTGCAGGGGAAATTCGTAAACTCTATGCCAGCGTAAACGCTGGACCCAATTCGCTGGCGCGATGTCAACGTTTGCTGTCTTGCTTCATTTGATAACAAATCGAATTTTTAGATACACACATGGCAGACCTTTCATTTTTGGTGAATGCTGATCCCGGGGTGATTGACGATATTTACGAGAAGTATCGTCAGGAGCCTCAGAGCGTGGATCAGGGCTGGAGAAAATTCTTTGAGGGCTTTGAGTTCGCGCGTTCGCTGAACGGGCATGCGGCACAACAAGCTCCCGAAGAATACGAAAAGGAATTTAAGGTGATTAATCTGATCGCGGCGTATCGTCAGCGCGGTCACTTGTTCACCAAAACGAATCCCGTGCGTAAGCGCCGTGATTACGGCGGCAAGCTGATTTTGGAGAATTTCGGTTTGAGCGAGAAGGACCTTGACCGCGTGTTCCAAGCCGGAACGAACGTGGGTATTGGACCTGCGCCGCTACGCGAGATTATTCAACTGCTCGACGAAACCTATTGCCACTCGGTGGGAGCGGAATGGGTGTATATGCGCGATCCGAAAGTCCTTGAGTGGCTACAAGACCGCATGGAGAGCACGCACAACCGCAGACATTTTACGCTCGATGCCAAGCGGCACACGCTGACGATGCTCACACAAGCGGTGGTGCTGGAAAAATTCATGCATCAGCGGTTTGTGGGACAGAAAAGATTTTCGCTCGAAGGTCTTGAGACGTTTGTTCCGGCGATGGATGCACTCGTAGAACATGGATCCGTGTTGGGTATTCGTGATTTTGTGATTGGAATGGCCCATCGCGGCAGATTGAATATTCTGACGAACGTGCTGGACAAGGACTACCGGCACATTTTCAACGAGTTTGAAGGCAAGCAATATACCGACGCACCGTTCTCGGGTGACGTGAAGTATCATTTGGGACATTCGGTTGATAAGAAGACGCGCGCAGGGAACCCTGTGCATCTGACGGTGATGCCGAATCCGTCACACTGGAAGCGATTAACCCGATTGTAACGGGTGCGTGTCGCGCGAAAGCGGATCAATCGCACAAGTCGGACTACCGCAAAGTGCTGCCGATTTTGATTCACGGAGACGCGGCAGTTGCGGGTCAGGGAATTGTGTACGAACTGTTGCAAATGTCGCAAGTGGATGCCTACAAGACGGGCGGCTCGATGCACATCGTGCTGAATAATCAGGTGGGCTTCACGACGAACTATATCGAAGCGCGTTCGAGTACGTATTGCACTGACGTGGCCAAAACGACGTTATCGCCGGTGTTCCATGTGAACGGCGACGATGTGGAAGCAGTGATTTACACGGTGGAACTGGCACTTGAGTTCAGACAGGAATTCCAGCGCGACGTGTTCATTGACATTTTGGGTTATCGCAAGCACGGCCATAACGAAGGTGACGAACCGCGTTTCACGCAACCCGTGCTGTATAAAGCGATTGCAGCCCATGCCGATCCGATGCAGATTTACGCGCAGAAGTTGGCTGATGAAGGCTCGATTACTGCCGATGATTCAAAGGAGATTGAAAATAATTTCCGTGCGCGGCTTGAAAGCGATTTCAAGACGGCGAAGGATGTTTCTCAGTCGATGGCGCCGAGTTCGATGAAGGATCGCTGGGAGGGCCTGCGGTTCTCGAAGCCCGACGATTTCCTGAAGTCACCCGTTACCGGTGTTGAGCTTAAAGACTTGAAACGCATCGCGCAAGCAATTACCTCGTTACCGGAAGACAAGAAGTTCATCGCCAAAGTTGAGCGCATCTTCCTTGACCGCCGCAAGATGGTGACGGAGGGCCGTTTTGATTGGGCGATGGGTGAGTTGTTGGCCTATGCGACATTGTGCGAAGAGGGCCACAACGTGCGCATCTCGGGTCAGGATACCAAGCGCGGAACGTTCTCACATCGCCATGCGATGGTGAGAGTTGAAGATTCGGATGAAGAGTATTATCCGCTGGAACATATCAGCAAGAAGCAGGCGAAGTTCGAAATTTGGAATTCGATTCTGTCTGAATATGGTGTGATGGGATATGAATACGGCTATGCGATGACTTCACCCAACGCGCTGACGTTGTGGGAAGCGCAGTTTGGTGACTTCTTCAACGGCGCGCAGATTATCGTGGATCAGTTCATTGCGGGTGCAGAGCAGAAATGGCGCCGCGCGAATGGCTTAGTGTTACTGTTGCCGCATGGTTCGGAAGGTCAAGGACCCGAGCACTCATCGTGTCGTGTGGAACGATTCCTCGAAATGTGTGCGGGAACGAATATGCAGGTAACGGCGGGAACAAGTCCGGCGAACTTCTTCCATCTCCTCAGACGGCAAGTGCATCGTCCGTTTAGAACTCCGCTGGTGATGCTGGCGCCGAAGAGCCCGCTGCGTCATCCGTTGTGCGTAAGTCCGATTGAAGATTTCGGTTCGGGCAAGGGCTATCAGGAAGTATTGGATGACTCTTGGACGACACCGAAGAACGTGAAGCGCGTCGTATTGTGCATGGGCAAGTTCCATGCTTGAAGTAAAAGTCCCGAGTCCGGGCGAATCGGTTAGCGAAGTGACGATCTCAAATTGGCTGAAGGCCGACGGATCGTTTGTGCAGACGAACGACGAACTGTTTGAAATCGAATCTGAGAAGGCGACGCTCTCTGTTTCGGCAGAGACCAGCGGTGTGTTAAAAATTTTGATTCCGCAAGGCACAACGGTAAATGTTGGAGCGCTGGCATGCACGATTGATGAATCGGCGACTGCGAGTGCTGCTCCGGCGAAGGTCGAAGCGGCTCCCGCAAAGGCTGAGGAAAAAGTCACTGCCCCAACTCCTGCTCCAACTCCTGCAACTGCAACAGCGGCAAAGATTGCGTCACCTGCGGCGGATAAGATTCTGCGTGAAGCGGGAATGACTGCAAACGACGTATCAAACGGCAGCGGCAAGGCTGGTCGCGTGACGAAAGAAGACGCGCAACGCACGGCGACGGCTCCAAAGGCCGCACCTGCACCAGTTGCTGCGGCACCGTCAGCGGCTCCTGTTGCAAGCGCACCTGCTCCGGCTCCGGCGAAAGCTGCTGCTCCGTCACACATGCCGCCGCAAGTAGCTAAAGTTGCCTATACCGGCGAACGAGTTGAACGGCGCGAGAAGATGTCGTTACTGAGACAAAAAGTTGCAGAGCGCTTGGTCTCTGTGCGTCAGACCACGGCGATGCTCACGACGTTCAACGAAGTGGATATGTCCAATCTGATGCAGCTTCGCAAGGACTATAAAGAGAAATTTGAACAGCAGCACGGCGTCCGTCTGGGTTTCATGTCGTTCTTCGTCAAGGCTGTGACGGAAGCTCTGAAGTATTTCCCGGCGGTGAATGCGTCGATTGAAGGCGATGAAGTTGTCTATCACGATTACGTGGATATGGGCGTCGCTGTGCAAGCTCCGAAGGGGCTTGTTGTACCGGTCGTGCGCAATGCTGAGAGTATGACGTTGGCTCAAATCGAAGCGGAAATTGAACGACTGGCAGCGCGCGCGAGGAACAATCAACTCACGATTGACGAGATGACGGGCGGCACCTACACGATTTCAAACGGTGGTGTGTTCGGCTCGCTGATGTCCACTCCGATTTTGAATCCGCCGCAAAGCGCGATTTTGGGGATGCACAAGATTGAAGAGCGGCCGATCGCGTTGAACGGTCAAGTTGTGATTCGACCGATGATGTATGTGGCCATGAGCTACGATCATCGGATTATTGACGGACGAGAATCCGTTGGATTTCTCGTGCGCGTGAAAGAAAGTTTGGAAAATCCGGTGCGCCTGCTGCTGCAAGTATAACGCGCGCATTTTTAATTAGAAACTCATTATGAAGTACGATTTAGTTGTCGTCGGGTCAGGTCCCGGTGGCTATGTCGCGGCGATTCGCGCGGCACAATTGAAAATGAAAGTCGCCATCGTCGAGAGGTATCCGACTTTGGGAGGCACCTGTTTGAACGTCGGCTGTATTCCGTCAAAAGCTCTGCTTGATTCTTCGGAACTTGTACATGCAGGCCGCGAAGCATTTTGAGACGCACGGCATCGGCGTCAGCGGATTAAAGCTTGAGTGGGACACGATGCGCGGACGCAAGGACGCTGTCGTGTCGGATAACACCAAGGGCGTCGCGTACCTGATGAAGAAGAACAAGATTGATGTGTTCTACGGGCACGGATCTTTTCTGGGCGCGGAGTCTTTGCGTGTGACGAAAGACGACGGCAGCAGTCAGGACATTTCGTTTGCGAAAGCGATTATTGCTACAGGTTCCAAGCCTGCGGATTTGCCCTTTGCGAAGATTGACAAGACGAAGATTATTTCTTCGACGGAAGCATTGACATTGAAATCCGTGCCGAAAGAGCTTGTGATTATCGGCGCTGGTGTGATTGGCTGTGAAATGGGGTCGGTGTATGCGCGCTTGGGGACCAAAGTGAAGATCGTTGAGTTTATGAACTCTGCGATTCCGACAATGGACTCAACGATGGGCAAGGAGCTTGGCCGCTCGCTCAAGGGCATCGGAATTGAACTCTATCTCGGTCACAAGGTGAAAGCCGTTGATACGAAAGGCAAGAAGGTCAAAGTCACTGCCGAGACTCCGAGTGGAGAAGAAATTGAACTGACGGGTGACTATTGCATGATGGCGGTCGGGCGAAAGCCATACACCGATAAGCTTGGTCTTGAAACAGTGAAGGTTTCGACGGACGCGCGCGGATTTATCAAAGTGAATGAACACTTGGAAACGGCGCATCCCGGAATTTATGCCATTGGTGACGTGATTGGCGGCGCGATGCTGGCTCACAAAGCTGAAGAAGAGGGCGTGTATGTCGCGGAGTTGTTGGCTGGACAGAAGCCGCACATCAACTATCGCGCGATTCCGTGGGTGGTTTACACGTGGCCGGAAGTTGCCGGTGTCGGTTATACTGAAGAAGAGTTGAAGCAATCAGGTCGTGCTTACAAGACCGGAAGTTTTCCGTATAAGGCGCTGGGTCGTGCGCGAGCGGCGAATGAATCGGAAGGCGTAGTCAAGGTTTTGGCTGATAAGGAAACGGATGAAATTCTCGGCGTGAACATGTTTGGTGCGCGAGCGGCGGATATGATTGCTGAAGCGGTTGTTGCGGTTGAATATCGAGCCAGCGCTGAGGATATCGCACGCATTTCGCACGCGCATCCGACGTTTACGGAAGCTATGAAGGAAGCGTGTTTAGCGGCGACTGAAAACCGCTCAATTCATTTGTAAGGCACGCAGATGGGATTTGTCCGCTTAGAAGAATTTCAGGAACGCCCTGAACGAGACGTTCGTAAGGTCGTGGTGGTGATGCCTGCTTACAATGCGGCAACCACGATTGAACGAACCTTTAAGTCGATACCTGAAGGCATCGTAGACGAGTTTATTCTTGTTGACGACTGCTCGAAAGATAACACGGCAGACGTGGCGCGTTCGCTTGGGATTAAGGTGATCCGGCACGAGCAGAACAAGGGTTACGGCGGCAATCAAAAGACGTGTTATGATACGGCATTGAAAACCGGCGCAGATGTGATTGTGATGATTCATCCGGACTATCAATATGATGGTAGAATTACTCCGGCTGTTGTAAGTTTACTGAAGACCGGCACGGTAGATGTGATTTTGGGTTCGCGCATTCGTTCGCGACGCGAGACGCTTGAGGGCGGGATGCCGATTTACAAGTATCTGTCCAATCGTTTGCTCACTATTTTTGAGAATGTGATGCTTGGACAGAATTCCGGGGATTTGCATACGGGATTTCGCGCTTATGCACGCGAAGTCTTGGAAACGATTAATTATCATTCCAATTCGGATGATTTTGTATTTGACTCCGAATTCCTGGCACAGAGCGTTTATCACGGATTTCGGATTGGCGACGTGCCGATTCCGACGCGCTATTTTGACGAAGCGTCATCCATCAATTTTCGCCGCAGCACGAAGTATGGGATACAGACCGTATTAGTGATGTTGAAGTTTAAGCTCGCGCAATGGGGACTCTTAAATTCACCGTTGTTCAAAAAGTCACCACGAGTATTAAATTCCGCAGACGTTCCGATACCAATGGGAACTTAGTGCAAATTCGACGCGTCACATAAGACGCAATATGATTGGCGCGACTCTTGTGGTCGCGTTTCTTTATGCCTCCTTCCTGCTCGCTTCCGTTCTAACAACTCCATTTAAGCATGCTGATTCGTCTCGCACTGCGGGATATTCGCAAGATGTGGAAACGCTCACTGGCCGTTATTGCGGTCGTGGCGGTTTCGGTGTTTCTGTTGCAATTTGGCGGCAGCTACGTGGATGGATTCCGTGACAAAGTGCAGAAGCAGGCCGTGCGTGAATCGGGGCATATGCGGATTGCGGCAAAGGGTTATGACGAGAAAATTGATTTGCTGCCGTTAGAACCGAATATGCCGTGGAGCGAGTCGTTTGCCGACTCACTGCGCGCTCTGCCGGATGTTAAGATGGTGCGACCGATGATTCGATTTGGTGCACTTGCTAATTCGCCAGAACGCACGCTTGAGATGCAGCTTGTGGCCACGACAATTGAAGCGGCGAAATCCATTTGGGGGAGATTGGATCGTGCGATTGTCGATGGAGCTTTTCTCGATGGACCGAATCAGATTATTCTGGGCAGTAACGCGGCAAAGTTGCTTGACATTAAGGCAGGCGATAAGATTATATTGCTGACGAGCGATGTCTATGGCGGGATGTCGGCGGTGGAACCTGTTGTGCGCGGGGTGTTCAAGAGTTTGAATGAAGATGAAGACGCTACTCTCGTCATCGGCGAACTCGGGACGGTGCAGAAGCTCTTGGCAATGGAGAATCGGGTCACGAGTGTCACGCTCGAACTTGAGCATCACGACAAGTTGGATCAGGCTGCACCGATCGTGAAGAAGCTTTTCGGCGACAACTATCAGGTCACGACATGGAGGGAAGATCAGGCGGCATTTATTCAGTTGCTTGATGTTTCAGAAATAGGGATTTGGGTGATTACGATAATCATTCTTACGGTGGCGTCTTTAGGAATGATCAATACGTTTATGATCAGTATTCTCGAACGACTGCGGGAATTTGGAACGTTGCGGGCAGTGGGGCTGTTGCCAAGTCAGTTGGTTCAACTTGTTTTGTTTCAAGGAGCTGTTCTCGGATTTATTGGCACAATCTTGGGGTTGATTCTGTCCGTGCCTTTGACTTTCTATCTCAATTTCAATCCGATTGATTTGGGTGAAGGGCTTCAGGGAATGCAAGGGATTGACAGCCTGATTTGGTGGACGTTCGTGCCGCGGACGACGATCAAGATTGCAATTTTAGGACTATTGATTTCGACTCTCGCCTCTGTGTATCCAGCCTATTGGGCGTCGCGGAAGCAACCGGTTGATATTTTGCGGGAGCTGGGATGAACTTATTGTGGTTCAAACTCGGCATGCGCAATGTGATTAAGCAGCGACGCAGGACATTGTTTAATGTGCTCGCGCTCGGTGTGAATACGGGAATGCTGATTTTGCTCGTGGGTGTGCTGCGCGGCTTCTACTTGATTACGATTGAGAAGACTGTGGATTTGCGCACGGGACACGTTCAGATTCATGCTGAAGGATATGCCGAAGAGAAGCGCAGGCTGCCGCTCGATATCACGATTCATCATGCGGACTCGATTAAGGAAGTGATAGAAGAGCTACCGCAAGTTGTTGCCGCAAGTCCGCGAATCCTGACCACTGCAACACTCTCGAACGGACGTGAACGCGCGGCGGGGATCTTGTACGGCGTGCTGCCTTCGGCGGAAGATAAAGTGGGTGTGATTCTCTCCGGTGTTAAGGAGGGAGTTAAGCTCACCGACTCGACGCAGGGGATTATGATTGGTGACAGGTTGGCGGAGTTGCTGGGCGCGAAGGTCGGCACGTCACTCTTACTGTTTGCGCAAACGCAAGAGCATGCGAACAATCTTGTCGATGCGGAAGTGGTGGGGATTTTTGACAGCGGGTTTGGCATGGCGGATCGTGGTGCGGTGTACGCTCCGCTGCCATTTGTGTCGGAGCTGCTTGACATGCATGATGAAGTAACTGAAATTGTAATTCGTGCGGAGAACTTGCGCGTAGTCCCGAAGCTGCGCGATCAAATAGTCTCGACAGTAACACCGATCACAAAAGAGAAACTTGTCGTAGAAACGTGGTACGAAGTCGCGCGCGATATTGTAGCGGCAGTAAAAGCGGATTTGGTGTCGTATAGCATTATTGGTGGAATTTTGGTGACTCTCGCCGTGTTTGGCATCTCAAATACGATGACCGTAACTGTGTTTGAACGAACAGGAGAGATTGGGGCGTTACGAGCACTGGGTATGGAAGCGAAACAGATTCGTACGATGTTTTTAGCTGAGGGGGTTACGCTTGGCGTATTTGGCATTGTGATCGGTTCGGTTATTGGCGGACTTGCGGCGTGGTATATGAATGTTCATGGAATCAAGTTGCCGAAGGAGGCAATTGAAGCGATCTCGATGCCGCTTGCGGATACGTATTATGCGCAGTCGCGTGGAGTGGATTGGCTGATTGGCGCGGGGCTTTCGATTTTCAGCGCGTGGGCAGGTTCGGTTTTCCCTGCGCGAAGGGCGTCGCGTGTTCCGGTAACGGCGGCTTTGGCAAAAGGAGTTCGATAGGTGAGGATACTTATTATTTGCATGATGATGGTCACAGCTACGCTCGCGCAAGGGCCTGCTGATTCCGTTGCGCAAGCTCTGCTACAGCGATTGGATGATGCGCGGTTTCCGGGAGCATTTGAAATGTCGATGAAGATGGAGACGAATCGACCGGGGCGCGATCCTCTGAATTACAGTTATGACATCATTGGTGTGGGTGAAGATAAATCGCTAATGACAGTGACGGATCCGCCGCGCGAGCGTGACAAGCAGGTGTTGTTGAACGGTGACAACTTGTGGTTTTTCGTGCCGGATGTTTCGCGACCGGTGAAACTCACGCGCAAGGCGAGCTTCATGGGCAGCGTGTTTTCTAATGAAGACGTGATGAACTCGACGCTGGCGGATGACTATGTTGCCCGAGTCATGGATCGGCAAGTTATCAATGGCCGCGTGCATTTTCATGTTGAATTGACGGCCAAGTCGCGCAGTGTGGCCTATGCGAAGATGGAGGCCGGGCTGGATAGCGTGTCAGCTATTCCGGACACGATTAAGTTTTACGGGCTGACGGGCAAAGCGCTGAAGCAGGAGGTTGTCAATAAGACAGCGCATTTTGCCGGACGTGAGCGACCGTCTGTAATGACGATGTATGATTTTTTGGAAGATGGCGCATATACCAAGGTTGAAATTTTGTCGCTGAGTGAACGCGATGCCGTACCGGAGTCAACTTTTGATCCGACTCGCCTGGGCAAGTAGCCTCATCCTTTGTGCGACGTTGTTTGCTGAACCGCAAACGACGTTTCGTCTCGAGAACAACGCCATCTTCACGGGACCGGAGCGTGGTGAGGTGTGGTTGTTTCCACCTGCGACAAATAAATGGCAAGAGAGGTACTTGCACGAGTTGCGTGTTAGCGTGAAAGGGACACACGAGAAGCGAGCAGGCTATCGTGTTGAGCCGCGTTTTCAATTCGTGCACCAGCCGGACTCTGCAGAGCAGTTTGATTGGGTGTTGGATCAAGCCTATGGATATGTGAATCCTACGGATAGAGTGACATTCTTGATGGGCAAGCAGCGTGCGCGTTGGGGCACGGGGATGACGTTTACGCCGACCGACAATTTGCAACGCACCTCCAATCCGCTCGACCCAACACGGTACTTGGAGGGAGTTTATTTGGCGCGGATGGATGCTACTCTGCCGTGGTTTTCGATGTCAGTGCTTTATTCGCCGGATCGCGGCGACGAGTTTGACGATCTTCCCTCAAGCGAAACGCGCAGAATGGCAGGCGCAAAATTGTTCAAGTTAATCGGTACGGTTGACTTGTATGCAACTGCGACTCACAATTTTGACAATGAAACAAACGTGGGCGGAGCTTTTTCGTGGGACAGCGGGCCACTTGTTGTTTATGGTGAAGCCGCGTGGCTGGCGCTCGAACAATCGACGATGCGTCACTATCTTAGGCTCGAAGAAGAGCGCACTTGGAAACCGCGCGCAGTGTTAGGCGGAGTAAACTGTTTGGTAATTCGAGTGTGTATGCCGAGTGTACTACACGGGTTGGGGGCTTAACAAGAGTGAGTACGATGACTATCTGACGCGATTCAAAGGCGATGCCAACGCATTGCGCGAAAACATTTTGAATCCGGCGGCGGCAGTTGACTATGCCAACTTGCTTCTGCTAACTCGACCGACTCAAGAATTACATCAGTGGTATGTAGCGGCAAGCGGAGTTTATAATTGGCGGGACTTATGGACAGTGGGCGGCAACTTCGTGTTTGAACCTGTTGATCAAACGCTTTACGGCTATCCGCTGATTACATTTTTAGGTTATCCTAATGTTGATATTGCGGCAGGATTCTCGTTTGCAACAGGATCATCCGACAGTGAGCTGCCGGTTTTACCTACCTACCACGCAATCGACTTGCGGTTTGTGTTACATTTCTAAAATTCTCATGTCAGATATTATTGTTACCGAAAAGATTTGCAAGAACTATTCACTGGGAACGCATGTGGTGCGAGCTCTGGTGGATGTGGATTTGCATGTGGGGATGGGAGAGTTCTTGTGTATTGTCGGGCCATCGGGGAGCGGGAAGACGACGCTACTCAATTTGATTGGCTGTCTTGATGTGCCAACTTCGGGAACGGTAAAGATGTTCGGTCAATATGAAACCGCGAAGTTGAACGACAAAGAGACGACGCTTCTCCGACGAGATCGGATTGGGTTCATCTTTCAGAGTTTCAATTTGCTGCCGGTGTTCAATGTGATGGAGAATGTGGGGTTGCCGCTGGAGCTTCAGCGCGTGCCAAAGGCTGAGCTTGACAAACGCGTAAAAGCTCTTGTGGAAGAAGTTGGCTTAATTGAATACGCGCAGCACCGTCCGGATGAGCTTTCGGGCGGACAACGTCAGCGTGTCGCGGTTGCACGAGCTTTGATTACCAATCCACAACTGGTGCTGGCTGATGAACCAACAGCGAATCTTGATCACGATACGGGCATGGCTGTGCTGGAACTGATGCTTGAGATGAATCGCAATCACGGAACGACTTTTATATTTTCCACACACGATCCGAAAGTAATGGGGATTGCCAAACGGATTGTGACGGTTGAAGACGGTCGGATTAAGGAGGATAGAAATGTGGCGTAAAGTTCTCATGGCCTTGCTTGTAATACCGACACTCGTGTGGGCGGAAGAATCGTTGGTTCAACGTGCGGAGAAGCTGCGGGAGGGACGAACGGTGCCGACAACTCCGCGAGCCAACTCGACCGGAATCTATGGTTATATTCCCGCGCTGTGGGCTGTCGAGGCAGATGTGTTGCACAACACTACACCGGACAAACTCGAAACCAACGGCAGTCCGGCGAAATATGAGAGTGTCGTCGCGTGGCATTTGCTGACGGAGAACTTACCCGCGCTGAAGACGTGGTCCCAGAAAATTGCGAACCCGAGTGAGCTTGCGAAGGCTGAATTGGCATTTGCTCTGTTGGATTTCAAAACGGCAGACTCGCTATATCGCATCGTGCTTACAAATCCTGATCCAACATCTTATGCGCGCAAAAACTACACTGAGCTTGAGTCCACAAGTCCCTATTTGAAGTGCGACGGCTCGAACAAGTGTGCGCGTGATTATGTTGTGGACGGGTCGAAGGAATGGATGCGCGGAGAGTTTGAAGCGGCGATGGGGCATTTTTTCGCGGCGCTCGATCTGGTCCCTGACTATGGCCGTGCGCACAATGGTGTCGCGAAGTGTTTGGAGCAGATGCGTCTGCGGGAGAATGTTTATCGCGCGGCAGATCAGGCGGCATTTGATGCTAAACCTTATCCGCAGATTCCGATGATTGAGCAATACATTCTGAATTGGGAATCGCTGTCTGAGCGGCACAAAAAGCAGGTCGCGATATCTGTCGAACCGTGGAAGGATTATATTCCTGTGCTCGTGGCATCGGGGAGCCATCACTATATCAAACCGCTGCATGAAAAGCTTTCTGAGGTGCCGGGGCTTGAGACGATTGCCGACCAGCGGATTAGCTATGACTCGCGGTTGTGGGACGACGTGCGCGGCTGCGGCGGCTATACAACGGTGACGGGAGTCGAAGACGTCGAACGCTCGATTTACAATAAGTACAATACGGTCCTGCACGAGCTGACACATCAGGTGCATGGAGTTTTCCCACCGGAAGACCAGCAAAAAATCGAAGATCTCTACCGCGAGGCGAGCGCCAAAGATGCAGCGGGAGAAGAGGTGTTCGCCAGCCGCTATCAGGGATCGAGTGTGTGGGAGTATTTTGCCGAGGGGATGAACTCGTATTTCTCCCCAGACGAAACGAGTTTGACACCCGCGAGATTACCAAAGAGCGACTCCTCCGACTGGACCCGAAACTGGTCAAACTGCTGGAATACTACATGACCGCTCCCAACGTGGAAGCTTGTTACCCGGTCGGGCTAATCACGGCGGCGGACAACGAAGTCGAACAGGGGAAGCTTGAAACGGCCATGGAATTTGCCCGTCAAGCTGAAGCCCGCGACCCTAAATCGGAGGTCGTGCTGCGGGCGGTTTCGCGGATTTCCTCGCTAATGGACCAGGATGAAATATCACTGAAATACGCCGAACGCCTCGTGACTTCATTTCCCGAGAAGGCGGCCTCGTATCAAAGGCAGGCTTGGTCAAAGGCATTCACAGACGGCAAGTTTGAGGAAATCCTATCTTTGGTGCAGAACGGACTGCCCAAAACGGTGGGTCCAGAGCGAACGCAACTGATCCGTGAAATTGCAGATTGGCAGGTAACCTGTGGCAAGTTTGCCCAAGCTGTTGTAAATTACGAGTTGGTGCTTGCGGAGCAGGGGACAGATGACGACGCGCTTCGAGGTTATGCCGATGCCCTGTTCTGGGCCGACCAACCCGCTAAAGCGGACTCGGTTTATCAGGTTGCCCTATTGCGCCGCAGCGGAGTGGTTTCCTTGCGGTTGGACTATACCCGATTATTGCTCCTGACGGGCAAGCTTGAGGCGGCAAAAGCCCAGATCGACGAAGCCGAGATATTGAAGCCGGGCGACGGTCGAGTGGCCGCTCATCGCGCGTGGTGGGCAGAACTCAGCGGCGACCACAAGCAGGCACTCGATTTGGTCATCACCGCGATGGAGCAGTACCCGAATGACGCAATGGTGCAGACGATTGCGAGCCATCTTCTTCGCAAGACTGATCACGACCGCACGCTTATCCCATCGTGGCGCTACAACCCTAAGGAATCCTCCTACGAAGTGGAAAATTTCTGGGATGCGACGACAATGACGCTGCACGACAACGGACTAACTAAACTTTCCAAATAACCTTTGGGCTGAATTCTGTGACGGACAACCTTTTGAGGTGCTATATGAAACGACTGATTTGGCTGCTTCCCGCGCTTATTCTTCTGGTTTGCGCAATTCAAGTGCAGGCGGGAGAAATCTCGCCCGAGTTGCAGGAGAAATGGAGCAATGTAGCGGCGACGGACAAGGTTAATGCGATCTTCCATTTGTGGGAGCGCGTTGATCTAAGGGAGCTGGATATTACCTTACGCGATCTGCACACGACGCGGCAGATGCGTCACAAGATTGTTGTCGAGGAACTCCAGCGTGTGGCGCGAGAATCACAGCCGCCGTTGTTGAGCGATCTTGACGCGCTGCAACTACAAGGCAGCATTGACGGCTACACAGCATATTGGATTACGAACTGTGTGGTGGTCAAAGGAACGCGCGAAACACTTGAGAATCTGGCCAAGCATGCTTCGATCCAGTGGGTTGAAGCTGTGCCGGTTATGGAGCTTATTGACGCAGTTCGCACCGAAGGTCGCGCACCGCGACACTCGCTTGACGACCAACCCCCGGGTATCAATGCCATTCATGCTCCGCAAGTTTGGCATGATCTGGGCTACACAGGTGTCGGTGTGTTGGTTGCAAATATGGATACCGGTGTGGACGGAAATCACGAGGCTTTGGGCAGCCGCTGGCGCGGGAATCACGCGCCGCATTCTGAATGCTGGCTTGATGTTCTTGGCAACGGATCACAGACTCCTGTAGCTTCCGGCGACCACGGCACTCATGTCATGGGAACCATTTGCGGTACAGGCGGAGCAAATTCACAGTTCGATACAATTGGTGTTGCGCCTGGCGCCGAGTGGATTGCCATGAACGCTGTCGGTGGTTTTGGCGCTGACTTTTTCAGCGACGTCTTGACGGGCTATCAGTGGTTCGCTGACCCCGACCTTGATCCTAATTCGGTGGACGACGTTCCAGACGTGATTCAGAATTCGTGGGGCATTAACGGCGGCTTTGGCGCACCGTGGACCGATTGCTACGAAGAATGGAACGAAGCAATTATCGCTTGTGAAACTGCCGGAACGGTGGTAACGTTCTCGGCGGTAATGAAGGCCCGAGTCCATCATCGCACCGCAGTCCGGCCACCATCGCGATTGACTCAGTGACGTTCTTCTCTGTTGGCGCAGTTGATGCGGGTAACTTCCCGAATACGCCGCACCCGATTGCTGATTTCTCGAGCCGCGGTCCGAGCGATTGCGACAATACAATCATTAAGCCTGAGATTTGCGCGCCTGGCGTAAACGTGTATTCGAGCATTCCAAACAATAACTACGACGGTAGCTATAGCGGTACTTCGATGGCCGGTCCGCACATCGCGGGTGTTGTAGCTTTGATGCGCGAAGCAAATCCGAATGCGGACGTACGCGAAATCAAGTCGGTGATCATGCAAACCGCGATTGACTACGGCCCAGCCGGTGAAGACAATACCTACGGTCGTGGGTTTGTAGATGCCTACGAAGCTGTGTTGTTAATTTCGGCTGATCGTGGTTGGGTCTTTGGCCGTGTAACCAGCGGCTCGACCGGCGCACCGATTTCCGGCGCACGGATTCAAGCGGGTGACAATTACATTCGCTCGACGGATACACAAGGTTACTATCGGATTTCACTGCCTGCAGACTCAGTGCTCCCGTTTACGGCAAGTGCATTCGGTTTTGCCAATTTCACGACGACAATGACTGTTGCGGATTCAGATACCGTGACGTTTGACATCGAACTTACACCTGTTGCCGCAGGTAACATCCACGGTACGGTCTTGATTGGAAACGATATTCCGGTTCAAGGCTGTGTCGTTACGCCGCAAGACATTCCGGTTGGTCCAGTCGAGACGGATGCGGATGGTGAATTCAGCTACACGCTTCCGGGCGGGAATGACTACACGTTTGTGCTTGAATTCCAAGACATGTCGATGGACACGACGCTTCATGTCACGACCAATCAAACGACCGAAGCTCTGATTCGTTTCAATACAATTCGTTCGCAGAATCTGGGACCAGACACGTACGGCTACCGCGCATTTGACCGTTATGACAACGGATTGCCCGCGCAATACAACTGGGCAAGCATGACCAATGCGACGGAACTTGATTTCCCGCCGATTGCGGACGCTTCAATGTTTGTTGAAATGCCGTTCCCGTTTGTCTACTATGGACAGCGTTTTGACTCGATTACAATTAACGAAAACGGCTGGGTGGCCGCAGGTGAAGATCCCGATCGCCGCAATGCGAATACGATCATTCCTCATCCCGCAGGTCCTGCCGGCATGCTGGCGGTGCTCTGGGATCAACTCCAGTTCGGTGTTACTCCCGATCCGTCGCGCGTGCTGACGCGTTATGATGCGGCCAATGGCGTGTACATCATTGAATATCAGAACATGTACTTTGTACCTTCTGCCAATGGCGACAACCTATCGGCTCAGATTCACATTTTCGATCAGGAAGTGTGGCCGACTCCGACAGGTGACTGCGAGATCATGTTTGTGTATGATCACGTCGATATCAGGAACGGCTGCACAGTCGGGATTGAAGACGCCACTGAGTCACGCGGTCTTCAGGTTCAGTACAATACAAACTTGAACGGAAATTCCTTCGCAATCGATGCCGGAGCGGCAATTCTGTTCACGACCCGCACAAGCGCGCGTACAAACGGCAACCTGTCCGGTACCATCACAACTCATCCGTCGCTCTCTGGCGCAGTTCCAAATGGCGTCAGGCTTGGTAACCTGACTGCGCAAGTGGCTGCCAACGGCGCGTACAGCTTCCAAAATGTGTTTGCTGGCCCGCGCACATTGCGCGTCCAGATGCCGGGCTTTGAACAGGCTATGGCGACGGCTACAGTAAACACGGGACAGACGACCGATCTCGATGCAGAAGTTTGGCGTCTCGATCCGCCGCGTAACCTTACCTTCTCGCGCACGAACGACTCGCTGTTCATGGCGTGGGAAGTGCCGGCGAGCGTCGGTGGCTTGGATGATCTTGAGAGCTACATTGTGCATCTCGATTCATTCGAACTTGATACGACTTCGGCCCTTGAGTACCGCACGCGCATTCCGAGCGGTGAAGACGGCCACGCCTATTGGCTGACTGCGATGTACGAAGGCGGCGAGAGCACAACAACGGACACGATTCGTGTGACGTGGCTTGATGCACATGAGCAGACCGGTGTTCCGACTGTTTATGCATTGGCTCCGGCTTATCCGAACCCGTTCAATCCGACGACATCACTTGAAGTATCGTTGCCGCAGAATGCAAACTTAAACCTTCGCGTGTATGACGTGACGGGCCGTGAAGTTGCAACTGTGGCCAGCGGCTTGTATTCAGCCGGTATGCACCGTTTCACATGGAATGCGGCGGGATTTGCAACCGGTGTGTATTTCGCGCGTCTTGAGTCCCCGCTGGGAACACAGATGCAGAAACTGTTGCTGTTGAAGTAACAAAATCAGTTCAGTAAGTTAAAAAGGCCGAAGAGAACTCTTCGGCCTTTTTTGTTCAGACTTGACTTGCTTGTTTGAAGTTATTACACTCATACAACCGTTGATGGATTACCGGCAATGCAAGGCAATAATAATGATACGCTTGAATAATCTGCTCATAATGTTGGCTCTGTTTGCGGCCAGCCTTTACGCGCAAACGACTCCGCCGCTGACCGTAATTGTTGTCATCGACCAATTCCCAATGTTTTTGGTTGATCGGTATACAGATTTGTATTGTGATGGCGGACTGAAGCGCCTCGAACGAGAGGGTGTGCTGTTTACCGAGTGCCGCTACAGCCATGCCGTCAGCGAGACAGGACCGGGGCATGTCACAATTTCGAGCGGCTGCAATCCAAAGACCCACGGCATCGTCGGCAACAGTTGGCAGAAAAAGGATGGCGGCGATGTCTATTGCTTAGAATGTGATGGCACCCACGCGGTGACAGATAGCGGAGTGATTGATTCGCTGAAAGCATCATGTCCTAACAACATTCAGACAGAAGTCTTTGCGGATTTGTGGAGAGCGTCATTTGGCGAAGATGCCAAAATCTGGTCGATGTCACTGAAAGACCGCGCAGCAGTTGCGCTTGCCGGCAGCAAACCTAACGGAGCACTGTGGCTACAATTTGAGACAGGGAAGTTCCAGAGCAGTTCGTATTACACTAACAAGCTCCCTAATTGGTGTACTGAGTACAATGCGACCGCCGGAATCTATTTCGACAGCACATGGGAACGTAGCGCAACGCCCGCAGCATATTCGCGTTGTGATTCGGACAACGTTTGGTACGAAGATGGCACTAAGGCAGGTTTGCCGAACACTATGCCAAAATCACTGCGAGGCGGAGAGACTACACCGGGCAAGGGTTATGTGCGCGCTCTGCAAACAACTCCGTTCGGCAATGAGTGGCTATACGGTTTAGTAAAAAAGTGCTTGACCAACGAACAGCTTGGCAAAGACGGTGCACCCGATTTGTTGTGTGTGAGTTTTTCCAGCAACGACATGTGCGGCCACACGTTCGGGCCATATAGTCAAGAAATTCTCGACATGACCTTGCGCACAGATAAACTCATTGCAGAATTTCTAACGGTATTAGATCAGCAAGTAGGAAAAGGCAACTATCGTTTTGCGTTGACAACGGATCACGGTATTTGCCCGCCGTGCGAATCTCCGCTCCTGCCCAGTGGAGTCGGAGGTCGATTCAATTTCCGCAAAATGAAAGATGAATTGCAGGATTACCTCGCGCAAAGATTTCTCGAAGGCGTACTGCCTAAGAGCGGCTTAGTCTCGGCATTTGAAGTGCCGACTGTTTATCTTAACCAAGTTGCAATTGCGAATGCGGGACTCAGTTTGCACGACGTTGCGGAAGCCACAGCGGAGTGGTTATCTACTCAACCGGGAGTTGAAAAAGCAGTTGTCACGATTACTGCCGAAGACGTTGCACACATAGAAGACTCGAATTTACGAGCGCATATCGAACAAAGTTTTCACGCTGAACGCTTCTCACAAGTCTATTTGCATCCGCAGCCTTATTGGCAGAGCGACGGCATCTGCGCGAATCATGGATCCATTTACGAATACGACACGCATGTGCCGCTATATCTGATGGGCGACGGCTTCACCGGCGGTCGCAATTCAGAAATTGCGGATCCGATGGACTTGGTCACACAATTAGCCACGGCTTCAAAGCTAAGATGGACAACTCCGCGCGGCGGGAAAGTGCATACTTCTAAGTAGAAATTACTGCAAGCCTCTAATTATAGACTATTCGGGTCAGAATTAAGTATTCTGACCCGTTTTTCTTTTTTGTCTATTTAGAAACAATTAGTTACAAATCCTGCAAAAACAATAATAAATAAAGCATCATCATGACTTTCATTGACCTCAGCAGGTTTACATGCTAAATTGTTAGTTGTGATAGGATTACTCTCTGGTAATCATCGCTCCCCTCTTCCCTCCTGTCCCGCCGTCGGTCCAAATAGGAATCAAACAGTAGCACATATAGTCTTGAATAGGACTGAACGTGAAATACGTATTAGCAATTTCTTGATCCGCTGAACGCCTTTGCCATTCCGCAGTTGATCAACTATCAAGGTCAACTGACGTCTCCGACAGGCACTCCGCTCGACACGACGGTGGTGATAACTTTTGATATCTATCCGGTTGTTTCTGGTGGTGCAGCGTCGTGGACCGAAACACATCCTTCTGTTGTCGTGACGGACGGGTTGTTTCGCCGGATCAATCACAGACGGACCAGTTTGTCGTGACCGGTGGCTTGGCATCACCTCGGCATCCGAGATGGTTCCGAGACAACAGATTGAATCCTCGCGTACCTATCGCGGGAACCAGGACGGGCGAGCGGAGGGATGATCAGCGGAAAACTAAATGTCGGATTTGGAAACACTAATTCAGGCTTGAATGCAAACGTATTTGGAGAAAATAATCAAGTCAGTGGAGACAATGGAACAGTTTCCGGAGGACAATACGGAAATGCCGGACCATCCGCTTTTGTTGGGGGCGGGTACGCGAATAGCGCGACCAGTTATTATTCAGCGATCGGCGGCGGATATGGCAACAACGCAAGTGGAAACTATGCAGCAATTGGAGGTGGAAATAACAACGTCGCCAACGGCGACTTTTCACACGTTGGTGGGCTGCAAAATGCGACGCGTTAGCCATGTCGGCGGCGGCGTGTATAATCAAGCTCGAGGTACGTATTCTGTAATCGCGGGCGGCGGCGGTTTCTCAGCCGAAGATTCAAATTCAACAAATTTTGATCACGCAACTATTGGCGGTGGTCGAGGGAATCGCGTCGGTGGAAACTATGGAACTGTATCCGGTGGGGAACTCGGAAATGCCGGACCATCCGCTTTTGTTGGGAGCGGGTACGCGAATAGCGCGACCAGTTATTATTCAGCGATCGCGGCGGATATGGTAACAACGCAAGTGGAGATTAGCGGCATTGTAGGTGGTTTTAGCAACCGCCAACACGAATTACTTGTGGGGCCTCAAATTATGCAACAGGCCCGAGTTCAACCGTTGGTGGCGGAGCAAACAATGATGCGAGTGGGCAAGCGGCTGTAATCGGAGGTGGAGTTCAAAACAGCGCGCAAGGAGAAAAGTCATCTGTCGGGTGGTCGCAATAATGCGACGCGTTAGTCCGCATGTCGGCGGCGGCAGATAAGCTCGAGGTACGTATTCGTACCGCGGCGGCAGTTTACCGCAGTTCAACAAATTTTGATCACGCAACAATCGGCGGTGGTCGAGGGAATCGCGTCAGTGGATACTTTGGAACAATTTCCGGTGGGCAATTCGGGAATGCCGGAGAGGGCGCTTTTGTTGGTGGAGGGTACTTTAATAGCGAGAGTATTGTCATAATCGGCGGTGGAATTACCAACAACCCAGCGCAGACTATGCTGCAATTGGCGGTGGATACAAACGCCGCCACCGGCATCAGTTCACACGTCGGCGGAGGATATAACAATCAGGCAACGGACAGACGCAGTAATAGCCGGAGGTCCGGCAACACGCAAGTGGTCCACAATCCACAATCCCGGTGGAATTGGCAATGAGGCGGCGGGAATCGCCCATTTGCGGCAGGCAATAACCATGCGATTCACCCGGGCAGTTTGCGATGGCATGGGTATCAATCTAACTACTACCGGCATGATCAATTTCTTGTTCGCGCGTCTGGCGGATTGAAATTTACACATAATACACACACGTCAGGCGTCACAATGGCTTCCGGAGGTAATGCTTGGGTCGTAGTATCGGACTCGACGAAGAAACGCGACATCAAACTGACAGACATCAGAAACGTGTTGGAGAAGATTGCCGAATTGCCCGTTAAGGACTGGGAATACAAGTCGGAGACAGAGGGAACAAAACACTTAGGCCCAATGGCGCAGGATTTTTGGAACGCGTTTCACTTGGGAAGCGACTCGTTAGGGATTGCGACTAATGACGCGGATGGAGTGTTGTTTGCGGCAGTGAAGGAATTGGCGAAGGAAGTAGTCGAGCTAAGGGCAGAGATTCAAACACTGCGTGCGGCAAATCAAGAATCCATGAATATTGAAAGAAAGTAAGTGAGCATGAAGCACTTCTTATTCTGTTGGTTATGTCGGCAAACGCCTTTGCCATTCCGCAGTTGATCAACTATCAAGGTCAACTGACGTCCCGACAGGCACTCCGCTCGATACGACGGTGGCGATAACGTTCAACATCTGGCCGACTCCTGTAGGAGGTTCCCCCGATTGGACAGAGGCACATGCGGCCATTGTTGTTACTGATGGGCTATTCCATGTATCGCTTGGATCGGTAACCACATTGCCTGATTCGTTTGCAATAAACCGTTGGTTGGGGATCAGTATTGGCGATGACCCTGAAATGACTCCGCGAGAGCAACTTGTTTCGGTCGCTCACGCCTATCGCGTAGGCACGGTGGATGGCGCAAGCGGGGGAACAGTAAGTGGAAAACTTAACGTCGGAACCTCGAACACTAACTTCGGCAATGGTGCCAACGTGCACGGCGGTTTCAACCATGCTGATGGCGATTATTCCGTCGTCGCAGGAGGAGGTGGTGGTGTGCCGTTTGATGGGAATACTGCAAACGCAGGCAATGCCGCAATTCTCGGCGGCGGTGCCAATCGTGTTACGGGCGGATATGGGACAATAGGCGGGGGGTACAATAACAATGTTACGGGTAATGAATCAGGCATTTTGGCTGGTGAATCAAACTTCGCTTCAGGTGGGCACGCCTCAGTCGGTGGTGGTGGGAACAATTATGCACGTGGAGATTACAGTGTGATAGCTGGCGGCGGCGGAGCATCATTGACAGATTCCAATAGTGCTATAGGCGTTGGCAGTGTTATTGGTGGTGGACGACGAAATATGACATCAGAAAATTTTGCTACAGTTTCCGGTGGCTCTGGCAATACCGCATCGAGCGGGAGCGCGACAATTTCCGGCGGCGCTGGTAATAACGCATCTAACTTTTATTCGACAGCCTCTGGTGGCTTACTCAACAATGCATCTGGATACTCGTCTACAGTTTCCGGCGGCGTGTCCAACACTGCCTCAGGCGAACGTTCCACGATTTCTGGCGGCACAATAAACATGGCTTCAGGTGGGCACGCCTCAGTCGGTGGTGGTGGGAACAATTATGCACGTGGAGATTACAGCGTGATAGCCGGCGGCGGCGGAGCATCGCTGGCAGATTCCAATAGTGCTACAGGAGTACATTCCACGGTTTCTGGCGGAGCGGGCAATAATTCAAGCGGGCATAGCGCCACGATCGGAGGCGGCCTGAGCAACTCCGCCTCCGACATCTATTCCACGGTTTCAGGCGGATTTGCCAATGCTGCCCTCCGGCGTGAATTCCACAATTTCCGGCGGGCAGGACAACGCGGCCACAGGCTTTTACGCCACCGTTTCAGGTGGCGGAAACAACATTGCCTCAAACACGCGTGCGACTATTTCCGGTGGTGGAAGTAACACAGCGTCGGGTCATTATTCAACTGTTTCCGGCGGCTCACACAATACTGCGTCGAACTTATATTCAACTGTTTCCGGCGGTAACGATAATACAGCTAGTGGGAATATTTCACATGCGGCAGGCTTCTATGCCCACGCCAATCACGATGGAGCTTTCGTCTGGGGCAGTAGTACCTCTGATTCTACCGCTTCGTTCAACCCGTATACCTTCACGGCCCGCTGCGCGAACGGCGCACGCTTCTACACAGCGCAGACAGGCACGGCGACGGGCGTCTCGCTTCCTGCCGGCGGCGGCGCGTGGGCAAATCTCTGCGATGCGAATCAAAAGAATTTCCACGGCGAAGTGAACACCACCGAAATCCTGCGGAGGGTTGTAGCGCTACCAATGCATCGTTGGAGCTACAAGACCCAAGACGAAAGCATAAAACACATCGGCCCAACAGCGCAGGATTTTTATGCTGCATTCGGCCTCGGTGACAACAACACGACGATTTCAACAATTGATCCGGATGGCGTCGCGCTTGCCGCAATACAGGAATTGGCAAAGCAGAATGAAGAATTGAAGAAGACAACTACACAGCAATCTGCCGAGATTGCCGAACTCAAACAGCTTGTCGAGCAAATGATCCAGCTTGGACACAAATAAACGGAAAGAAAATCGGACATGAAGAAACTATTGCTCGTTTTTCTGTTCGCCTCGAATGCACTCGCGATACCCCAACTGATCAACTATCAAGGGCAGTTGACTGATAGTTCTGGCGCACCGCTGGATACGACGGTGGCGATAACGTTCAACATCTGGCCGACTCCTGTAGGAGGTTCCCCCGATTGGACAGAGGCACATGCGGCCATTGTTGTTACGGATGGGCTATTCCATGTTCAGCTTGGTTCTGTGACCGCATTGCCAGACTCGTTTGGAGTAAATCGCTGGCTCGGGATCAGCGTTGGAGGTGATACTGAGATGATTCCTCGTGAGCAACTGGTCTCTGTCGCTCATGCGTATCGTGTAGGAACGGTTGATGATGCGACAGGTGGAACGATAAGCGGAAATCTAAACGTTGGTGGAAAATTGCGAGCGGGTGAAGGATCCTCCAATTCCGGATTGTATGCAACCGCCATTGGATATGGGAACAGTTCAAACGGAGATTACTCTAACGTATTGGGAACCTCAAACAGCGCACAGGGGAATTTATCAACAATCGGGGGCGGAAGCGAAAACTCTTCAGTGGGTGAAGCCGATGTCCTTTGCGGTGGTGTAACCAATTACATCAGCAGTGACTATGGTACAATCGTCGGCGGAATAGAAAACGGCGTTTCAGGATACGGCGGTTTCGTTGGCGGCGGATGGGGTAACAATGCCAATGGTGACTATTCAAATATTTCCGGCGGTGTTTTAAATAATGCCGTCGCGCAATATTCTCATGTCGGAGGTGGAAAGAGCAATTTCACATTCGACACATCTGCCGTAATTTCGGGTGGAAGTTTTAATCGCGCGCGCGGAAAGTACTCGGTGATCGCCGGCGGCGGAGGCGCGGCAGCTAGCGATTCAAACAGTGCCCGTGGAAACAACAGCTTCATTGGCAGTGGCCGGCGAAATAGCACCGTGGGCGCGAATAGCGTAGTGTGCGGCGGGGACTCCAATTCCACAGTTGGTCAATATAATTTTATCGGCGGGGGTAGGTTTAATACCACAACCGGGCTCAACTCGACCATCGGAGGTGGGTATGCAAACCATGCGGGCGACGGTTCGACAGTGGGCGGTGGTGGCGACAACGACGCCAGCGCTTACAACGGGTGCATAGCCGGAGGAAGCGGAAATACAGCGTCCGACAACGCGGTTGTCGGGGGCGGTTTTAACAACAACGCAGGAGGAAACGGAAGCGCTATCTGTGGTGGTAGCGTGAATGAGGCAAGCGGCGCAAGTTCTTTTATCGGTTCCGGACAAAGCAACATTGCATTAGGTTTGTATGGCGTTATCGGCGGTGGTCTTTCCAACACGGTCGGTGCGAAAAGCGTCGTTTGCGGAGGCGACTCAAATTCAGCAACTCCAAATTTGAGCACTATCGTTGGCGGCTATCAAAATTCTGCTAACGGTGGACTGTCTTTTATCGGCGGGGGATACCAGAATATTGTCGGCGATAATTCCGTGGTTTGCGGTGGCACTTACAATGACGCGAGCGAATATTCGAGCGCAATACTTGGCGGAGACCAAAATGTAGCCGGACCCAATGCAGCTGTTTGCGGAGGCGGTCATAATAACGCTTTGGGCAACGACGCCTTTATTGGAGGCGGTGTGACTAACAACGCGACAGGGGACGTATCTGCAATTTGTGGTGGCCAGGGCAACGAGGCTGCCGCTACATTCTCGTATGTCGGAGGCGGCTATGGCAACAAGGCAACCAGTACAGGTGCAGCAGTCTTGGGTGGCGAGAATAACCGAGCGCGAGGAAACTTTAGTGTGATTTGCGGTGGTGGCGCTTCAACCGACAGCAATGTGGTTGTCGGTCAGTACGGGTTTATTGGCGGCGGAAATCACAATTACGAAGCGGCTCAATTCTCAGTTATCAACGGAGGTGCCAGCAATCTAAGTAACGATGATTACAACGTAATTAGTGGAGGTTTCAATAACACCACTTCGACTGATTACACAACCATCGCTGGTGGCGCAGACAATGTTGTCAATGGAATTTACGGCGCGATTGTCGGTGGCCACGAAAATGCGGCTGGTATTGATGGTTTTGTAGGAGGCGGTCACTATTGCAAAGCCCGCGGCACCTACTCAGTTGTTTCCGGCGGAGGCGGAGGAACATTTGCAGATTCAAATTCGGCGGCTGGAACATGCGCAATGGTACCTGGAGGACAAGCCTGCCAAGCCGACGGCAACTTTTCGTTCGCCGCCGGACGAAAAGCGAAAGCGCTTAGTCAGGGAAGTTTTGTTTGGGGCGACGGCACAAACGCCGTCATTCAAGACAGTGCGGCAAATCAATTTCGCGTCCGAGCAGCAGGCGGCGTGTGGTTTTACTCGAACGGATCGTTGACTGCAGGTACCCGATTGCCTGCCGGGGCAAATGCCTTCACGACTCTATCTGACTCGACGAAGAAGCGCAACATCAGGCCTGTTAACACGAGTGAAATTCTAAAACAAGTCTCGATCTTACCGATCAAACGCTGGAGTTACAAAACTCAAGCTGAAAGCATCGAACACATCGGCCCGATGGCGCAGGATTTTTGGAACGAGTTTCAGCTTGGTGATGACTCACCGACTATCTCAACGATTGACCCAAGTGGCATCGCGCTCGCGGCAATTCAAGAGCTTGCAAAGCAAAACGGGCTAAAAGACAAGAAGATCGCCGAACTGGAAGCACGGATGAAGCTAATGGAAGCGGCGATTTTACAATTCGGAAATATGACCAAAGAAAGTGACCATCAGTGAATCTGAAATTACTGCTCGCGATGTTTGTTGTCTCTTCGATTGCATGGGCAATCCCGTTACAGTTTACGCATCAAGGGATGCTGACTAACAGCGCCGGTAGCGCTCTGAATGGAGCTTTCGATTTGACATTCAGATTGTACGATGGCCCCGCGCCAGCCGATTCGTTAGTTTGGGCAGAAACACATCCAGCCGTTCCAGTTACAGAAGGACTTTACGCCGTCAACTTAGGCGCAAGTGTCCCGCTTGCAGACGGCATACTTAGCCAACCGGAACTTTGGCTTGGCGTTACCGTTGGATTGGATCAGGAAATGGCACCACGTATCCGTGTAATGTCCACGCCTTATGCGATTTGTGCATGGAAAGCCGACACCGTTACAGTCGATAATCTAAAGGACCTGATTCAGATTTGGGCTGTTACGCCCGATGCTGATGGCGATGGCCATTCAAAGGTAGCCTTTGGTGGAGACGATTGTGATGACTGGCGTCCTGATCTCAGTCCTGGCGCAATAGAATTGTGTGACGGAATAGACAACAATTGCAATGGACAGATCGACGAAGGATTCTCGCGAACTTGGTATTTTGACGCGGACGGCGACGGATACGGAACAAACTCAAATTCGATTACTTCTTGTGACTCTGTGCCCGGTTACACACGACAAGGAAACGATTGTAACGACAACAATGCCAGCTTCAACCCCGGCGCCTACGATATTTGCGACCTCCAAGACAACAACTGCGATGGCACTGTTGACGAGAATGGAAGCCTTGGAACATGGTACCATGACTTAGATGGTGACGGATACGGTGACAGTAACAGTGGCTTTTTTGGTTGCCCGTCCGACTCAACCTGGACTGAAAACGGCGGAGATTGCGACGAAGCCAATCCGGCGGTGAATCCAGGTGCAGTTGAAGAGTGCAATGGCCTTGACGACAACTGCAATTTGTATGTTGACGAAGACACCCCAGAATGCGTGATGTACTATGTTGATCTTGATCTCGACGGCTGGGGTGATATGTTCAACGACGCCATTTGCCTTTGTGCTCCAAATTATCCGTTTACGACCACGCAATATGGTGATTGTGAAGACGGCAACTCTCTCGTGAATCCCGGCGTCGTCGAAATCTGCGATGGGATTGACAACAACTGTGACGGACAAATTGATCCCATCGGTTCACAAGGTTGCACAGACTACTGGCAAGACTTCGATCATGACGGATTTGGTGATACCTACATGGGTTGCCGCTGCGTCGGAGATGAATATTGGACAAGCAATGGCGGTGGAGATTGCGACGATGGAAATCCTGCAATAAACCCCGGCGCGGGTGAAATCTGCGGGGATAGCATCGACAACGACTGTGATGGTCTGATTGATGCTACGGATCCAGATTGTCAGTAAGAAAGAATTAACTTCAAATAGGGAAATAACCATGAAAAGGATAATTTTCATCCTCTTCCTCCCACTCTATTGTGGGCGCAGTCTTCGAGCGAAAACTTTACACTCACCAAATCAGTCATTGACGCTGGCGGCGGAGCATCGAGTTCAACGAACTTCAATTTGGTGTCGGCTTTCGGGCAACCTACTCCAATTGGTGTGCAGACCAGTGCCAATTTCACTCTCCACGCAGGCTTTTTGACGCCGTTGCTGGCAGTTTCACCGCTCTCTCCAATTCAGCATTTAGTGATCAAAGAATCGCAGCCCAACGCAATCCTCAATTGGGAGAGCATCTCCGGTGCAGGCAGCTATTCGGTCTATCGCGCACCAGCAATCAACTTCACGCCCGCACCGGGCAACTTAGTGGGCACGACGGCAAACACGACGTTTACCGATACCAATGTCTTGGCTGGACCAGCCGTTCAGCAATACTATATTGTCTTGGTGAATAACCCGTAGTATTCAAGAGGCATTGACTCGCAAAGCTAACCCGACAAGGTCCGGACGCCAGTACCCTGCACATAAGCTCGTTCATTCGTTAGAATTAAACAAAACGCAACACTTTTAATGGTGTTGCGTTTTGTTTCGTGTAAATCTTGCGTTTTCACTTGCAATTATGCACATTCATTCGCTTGACCCTAAATTAACCGCGAGCGTATGGGGTCACCTGTAATAAGAGTACGCACATCCGAGAAGTGTCTGCCGGTTCGTCATGACTCTCGGAGTCCAACGGTCACTAAACAAGGAGATTGGGTATGTATTCAGGAAAGCTGATTCTTTTTATTTGCTTGTCCACTATCTGTATTTTTACAGAGAATCAAGCAGTGATTGGGGCTGTACCTTCGTCTATTAACTACCAAGGATTTCTTGCCAATCCTCAGGGAAATCCAATAAACGGTCCTACTGACATCGTGATTAGGATTTACGCCGAGCCGTCGGATGGGGATCCGCTTTGGCAAGAGACATTTGGTGACTTATTGATCGTGGGCGGCCATTTCAATTGTTTATTGGATTCATTTCTTTCTCCAGTTTTCGATCTGCCGGTCCTCTACTTGGGGGTCTCCGTGGCAGGTGATCAAGAGATGGTTCCGCGCCAGCAAATCGTGTCTGCGCCTTTTTCTCATCGAGTTGGAACTGTGCACGGAGCAACCGGTGGCACAATTACGAGTAACGTGCGAATTTTGGGCAGTACTAATTTTGGTTGGGGAAATGTCGTGGGTGATTCATCGTTTGTCATGGGTGTTCAGGATACGGCGGCGGGACCCTTCGGTGCGGTACTTGGGGGAAAGAACAACGCGGCTCTCGACTCTTTTTGCGTTGTCACAGGTGGTGAATTCAATAAAGC
>JADKHW010000036.1 GCA_016721565.1 bacterium
GTCGGTATCTTAAACCTTGCTGGAACGAGCACGGATTGTAATACAATTCAGGTGACTTGGACTTCGCCGGGTGACGCTACGAGCTTTGATGTTTATATGGACGGGGTGTTCTTAAGCAATGTAGCAACATTTGTAACCCAACCGCTCGGCCTCCCTACCGGCAACGGCCCTTTCTCACACGAAGTCTATTTCGTGTCGCGTAATGAATGCGGCGCGGGTGATACGAGTAACGTTATCGACGTTGCCGTGCAGCAGGCTCCGACTATTCCGACCAACGTGGCGGCATCTGATACGTCGTGCGGATTGGTTTATGTTATGTGGACAGCGTCGAGTGGCGTTGTTGATGGTTACACGATTCTTGAAGACGGAAATGTGGTGGGCACGACCGGACCGGGAGTGACAACATTCTCTTATGATCCGGGCGACAGCGATGTTCATCAGTACACCGTTTTCGCTTTCAGTACTTCTTGCGGAGTTTCACCGACGTCCACCGCTGACGCAGGCCAGAAGGTCGCTCAGCCGGGTGTCCCGACCAATTTGACGTTTGCAAACAATAGCCGTGACAGCATTCGCGTTTCGTGGACTGCTGCGACTGGTTCACCTGCGAGCTATGTCATTATTGAAAATGGCGACAGCATTGCTTCGACAACTAGCTTGCATTTCGAATATGTTCCTGCAGGCGGCCCGGGGACTTATGATATCAGCGTCGCATCCTATTCTACATTCTGCGGCACGGGCACTCAAACCGCGCCGGTTGCGATTGTTCTGTATGCGCAGCCCACGCCTGTAAGCGGGCTGACGGCCTCAGATAACCGTTGTGACGGTGTGCAGTTGTCCTGGAATCCGTATGTAGGGATAAATGACGGCTTCATAGTTTATCGAAACGGTTCGCTGCTCACGACGACGGCTGCTGATGCAGTTGGTTACTTTGATGCCGGGGCGACTCTTGGCTCCAATCATTATGCAGTGATTACGCTTTCTAACCTGACAGGTTGTGCAGAATCAGATTCTGCGACGACGAACGGTACTGTGCTTCCGCTTCCAACTGTCCCGACTAACGTCGCGGCAACTGATACTTCCTGTGCGGACGTGTTTGTTACGTGGACGGCTTCAACCGGCACGTTTGACGGCTATATTGTGTATCGCGATGCGGTTCAAATTGCGACCGTGAATGCTCCGGCCACAAGCTACACTGATACGGGTATTCCCGGTGGAACGACCGCTTCTTACACGGTTGCAGCGTTTGATGACATCTGCGGTACGTCAAGCCAGTCAACAGGAGAAAACGGTACACGTTTAGAGGGTCCAGCGGCTCCTACTGGTGTCGTTGCGACTGACAATGGCTGTGACCAGATCGATATTACATGGAATGTGGCTCCCGGCGATGTGACCGAATATCGCGTCTATCGCGGTGGCGTATTCGTTAGCTCTGTTCCGTCTGGCACGACCAGTTACACGGATGCTCCTGCAGCTGGAACATATTCTTATACTGTGACCGCGTTCAGCACGAACTGCGGTGAAACTGCGCAATCTATTGCTGATAACGGAACCCGTCTTCCGCAAATGGGACAGGTTGTTGCTATTTCAGCTTCGGTTGACAGTTGTGAAGGTATCCTCGTTACTTGGGAGCAAATGACCGGCGCTGTGAACTATCGTGTGTTCAAAGACGCTGTCTTCCTTGCGCAAGTGAACGCACCGACCGGTGAGTATATGGATTTCTCAGTGGCCGAAGGCGTGCAGCACAACTACACTGTTGCTGCGGTAAACACTTGTAATGAAGGTGTTGAATCCAACGCGGTTGTTGGTTCGCGTGCTGCTACACCAACGCAAGTGACGGGTTTGACCGCAACGACCAACCTTATAAGTCAAGTTTGCTTGAACTGGGCCGACGTGGCTGGTGAATTGAGCTACCACATCTACCGTGATGCAGTGTTGATTGCTACAAATAGCGCAGACGACGTGGATTATTGTGATATCACGGCTTCGCCGGGTACTACCTATACCTATACTGTCGCTGCGGCTAACGTTTGCGGAGAAGGTACGATTTCAGATGGTGCACAAGGTTCGGCGGTGTTCAGCATTGGTCAGGTGACCGGGCTGAGTGCGACGACGACTGATTGCGCGCAGATCTGCCTGACGTGGACCGATATCAACAATGAAACCGGTTACGAAATTTTGCGTAACAGTACCACGCTGGCAACGGTTGGCGCGGGTATCGTCACCTATTGTGATTTGACGGCTGCTCCGGGTGAATGCTTCACTTATACTGTGCGCGGCTTCAACGTGGGCGGCAACGGTCCGCTTTCGGCTGAAGTTCAAGGTTGTCGCCGGAATATCCCAACACAAGTTACAGGTCTAACTGCGACAAACACGAACTGCAATGCAGTCGTTTTGAATTGGAATGATGCTACCGACGAAGATCGTTACGATGTCTATCGTGACGGCGCTCTGCTGGTTCAGAACGTTGGGGCGCTGACCTATACGGACAATTCCGCAGTTGCCGGAGTTGTGTATGCCTACACAATTTTGGCCGTGAATGCTTGTGGCAATGCGCTGCAGAGTGTTGCGGTGAACGGCGTCCGTGCGATGACACCACCGCAAGTGACGGGTGGAGTTGCGTCGATTGACGTTTGCAACCAGATTGGCTTGAACTGGAGTGATCAGCTTTCGGAACTTGGTTATCGCATCTATCGCGATGGCAACTTCCTGACGCCAATTGCAACGGTCGGGGCTAACACTACATCGTATGTTGACCCGAGTATTATCGGATCGCATACCTATAACATTCGTGCTTTCAATGATTGCGGTAATGGAAACTTGAGTGCCGATATTGTCGGCGTTGGTTTGACTACACCGGGTGTTGCGACAGGTTTGTCGGCCAGTAACAATTGCGGTGATGTGACTGTCACGTGGACAGCACCGACGACAAGTCCGATTTCGGAATATCACGTCTTACGCAACGGAACCCAAGTGGGCGTCGTGCTTGTCGGAACAACCACGTTTGTCGATAACAACGTTCCGGCCGGAACATATACGTATCGTGTCATTACAAATAACGTTTGTGGTGACGGTTCGCAGTCGGCCCAGAGCAACAGCGTGACGGTTATTCCGGCGCTGGTGCAAGTGCCGACCTTTACGGCGACGGCGAGTTCATGTTTCTGCATCGACGTGACGTGGGGTAACGTGATTAACGAAGACGGTTACTACCTCTATTGTGACGGCTTAATCGTTGATACGCTGGGAGCGAATGTAACGTCTACCAATTACTGTCCTGCGGATACGCAATCGTGCGTGGTGCAGGTTGCTGCGTTCAATGCTTGTGAAATCGGACCGTTGTCGGTTGGCAATTCGGTAACGCCGAATACTTATCCTGCGGCAGTGACCGGATTCTCGGCGAGCGAGAACATTTGTGACCGAGTTCGTTTGACTTGGAATGCTTACAACCAGCCGGGCGTGACGAGGCTGAAGATTCGTCGTGACGGCGTGGCGATTGCGACTTTGATTTCGGGCAACACGTCGTTTGAACAGCTTGGCGTGTGGCCGCAGAGCGCATATAGTATCACCGCTTTGCGCGTTTGCGCCGCTGGTGACACGATTGAAGCGCCGCTGGCAACTGATAACGGCCGTACGGCTCCGACGCCTGTGGCGCCGTCGCAGATGGCTGCTTCGGATGACGGCTGCGGAATAGTGACGGTGACGTTTACGTTTGCCAATGTGGACGGACAAGACTCGGTAATGGTAAAACGCAACGGCGTTGTCATCGCTCGTCTTGCTGGCGGCATACCCAACGTGCAACGTTCATTCGTTGACAATAGCCCGCTTGGTGCGACTGCGACGTATGAGGTTTGCCCTGTGTCGAATCTGTGTGGCCAAGGTGCTTGTGCAAGCGATCTCGGCCAAGCTGCTCCTACGGCAGGCCTTGTGACTGACGTCACTGCGACCATAGATCGTTGTACCTCGATTCTCGTTGAGTGGACCGGAACGCAATTCGCGCTAAACTATCAGGTCCGTCGTAACGGAACATTGATCAATACTGTGCCACAAGGTCAGTTTTCCTACACGGATAACGTGGCTACGGGCACTGTCAATACTTATACGGTCACTGCGACCAACGCTTGCGGAAGCGGCCCGCAGTCGCAACCTGCGCAAGGTTCGACGATCCCGCTGCCGCCCGTTCCGACCGGTGTGTCGGCTTCGGACGGTCTGTGTAACCAAGTTATTGTGACGTGGAATGAAATTGGTGTGGCGACGAGTTATGAAGTGTGGCGAAACAACGCGTTCCTTGCCGATGTGCCGGGCGGCGTTGAAGTCTATACCGATCTTGCTGTGACGCCGGGTACGAACTACAACTATCAAGTGCGCGGTGTGAACCAGTGCGGCGACGGCAATTTGTCGGCGGCTACGACCGGTTTCTCGGCGCAAGTGATTACGACAGTGACCAACGTGGTTGCGACGACGAATTTGAATGATCGCGTTCGCATCACTTGGAACAACGTTCCGCAAGAGACCGGTTACCAGATTCTGCGCGGCTTCCCGGCAGAAGTGATTGCCACAGTTGGCATCGATGTGACCAGCTACAATGACTTCTCAGCGGCTCCGGGCGAAGAATATGAATACCGCGTTCGCGCGTTTAACGGTTGCGGTGAAGGCGAATTGTCTGCCGTGACTTACGGTTACCGTGTGCCGGTGGATCCGATTCCGTTCGGTGTGATTACGGTTACGGAAGAACTCTTCGGTTGTATGTCAGCGGTGGCGCAAGATATGGATAACGACGGCGATGCCGATGTTGTGGCCGCCGGTATGTTTGCTGACAAGGTCATGTGGTATGAGAACACGGGCACGTGGGATTACATTCCTCATGTTGTGGTTGAAAACTGGGACGGTGCGCGTTCAGTTGCAGTCGGCGATATTGACGACGACGGCGACATGGACATCGCGGCCGTGGCACAGTTCGCGGATCAGCTTGTCTGGTTCCGCCACAACGCCAACGGCACTTACACGACGTTCGTTATCAACAACAACTACGACGGCGCGCGTGACGTTACTATCGTGGACCTTGACCGCGACGGCGACAAGGACCTCGTGACGGCGGCGTGTGACGCCAACGATATTTCGTGGTGGCGCAACAACGGTACTGAGACCTTCACCCGCGTCGTGATTGACAACAACTTCGTCGGCGCGCGTACGGTGGAAGTTAAGGATATCGGCGGCGACAACGATTGGGACATTCTGGCTTCGGCCTATGAAGGTGGAATGCTTGCTTGGTTCTCGAATAACGGTTCGCAGACGTTTACGCGTAACGTTGTTATGCAAGATGTTTATGGTGCGTCGTACATTAACGCTGCTCGTCTGAACGCGGACAACGTGCTTGATATCTACTTCTGTGTCGCGCAGCAACCGATGATTGGCTGGATTGACGGAGCGACTCAGGCGTTCCACGAAGTGACGACGTTGGTTCCGTTCCCGCGTGAAATGGACGCTGTAGATATGGATCAAGACAATCGCGCGGACTTGTTGCTTGCGGCAAACGAGAATCAAGAAATCTCGTGGTGGCGCAATACCGAGAACCGTTTCTATCGCAACCCGATCACGACGAGCTTGACGCAGGCATCGGTTGTGCACGGCGGCGACTTTGACAATGACGGCGACAACGACGTGTTGGGCGCAGGCGAAGGCACCATTAAGATTTGGCTGTCGGCGCTTTCGGATGACACGCACGAAGCTGAATTGGCTATGCCGCAGGATGATGGAACCGATAAGCCGGCGTACAGCCAGTCGATCGTTCCGTTGAACTACGAATTGTCCTCAAACTATCCGAATCCGTTTAACCCGATGACTCAAATTCGATTCGGATTACCGGAAGCTCAGAATGTCAAGCTTACTGTGTATGACGTGACAGGTCGCGAAGTCGCACGTTTGGTTGACGGGTCGTTCGGCGCGGGCTACCATACAGTGACGTTTGATGCGACGAATCTCGCCAGCGGATTGTACCTGTATCGCATCGAAGCGGGTGACTTCGTGTCAAGCCGCAAGATGATTTTGATGAAGTAATGCGAACCCGCGAAACGGTTTGCATCTGAAATACACAAAGCGACGGAGTAACTCCGTCGCTTTGTGCTTGTAATATGTGGTCCTGACCTTGCTCACTTCAACCGGAACTACCGGAGCAAAATATGTCTGATGCCTTGGATCGTCTGAGTATCAATACAGTGCGTGGACTAGCGATTGATGCGGTACAAGCAGCCAATTCTGGTCACCCTGGCCTGCCGCTCGGAGCGGCAGTGATGGGCTATACAATTTTTCAGAAACACTTGCGGCACAATCCGCTTGACCCCGCCTGGGTGAATCGTGATCGATTTGTCTTATCGGCCGGACATGGGTGTGCGCTGCTTTATTCGCTGCTGCATTTGACGGGTTACGATCTGCCGATGGAGCAGTTGAAGAAATTTCGTCAATGGGAGAGTATTACTCCGGGGCATCCGGAATTGGGCATGACTCCGGGTGTGGAAGCTACGACTGGACCGCTTGGTCAGGGTGTGGGCAATATAGTCGGTATTGCAATTGCCCGTGACATGCTTGCCTCAATGTTCAATTGTGAAGGACATGAGATAATCAATTTTCGCGTTTTTGGCATTTGTTCAGACGGCGATTTGATGGAAGGCGTTGCGTCGGAAGCAGCATCTCTGGCCGGACATCTGGGATTAGGATCGATTGTGATGCTCTATGACGATAATCACATTACGATTGACGGCTCGACAGAGCTTTCATTTACCGAAGACGTCGGTGCGCGTTTTGAGAGTTATGGATGGCATGTACTGGCTTGCGATGGCATGGATGCAGACGAGGTTGATCAGGCGATTCACGAAGGCATTGCCGAAACGGAACGTCCAACATTGATCCGCTGCCGCACCCAGATTGGATTTGGCTCGCCGAATCGCGCAGGCACTTCAAAGGTACATGGCTCACCGCTCGGGGATGAAGAGCTTATTTTGACGAAGAAATCGCTTGGCCTGCCGGTGACTGAGAAATTCTATGTGCCGTCAGAAGTTTTCAAACACATGGGCGCGGCACGGCAAACGGGTGTGGAACGCCAATCGGTGTGGCAGAGTTCTTTAGAAAAGGCCTTTGTGGCAAATCCGGGTTTGCAGCACCGTTGGCAACAATTTTGGTCGCGCAGATTGCCTGAGAATTGGGCTGACAAACTTCCGGTGTGGAATACTACGGATAAGCCCATTGCAACGCGCAAAGCTTCAGAGATGTGTTTGCATGCGGCGACGGAATTACCGTGGATCGTCGGCGGCAGTGCAGATTTGGTGGAATCGAATCTCACATATCTTGAAGGTAAAGGCGATTTTCAACGTGATCATCGTTCGGGCCGCAACATCCGCTTTGGTATTCGCGAGCACGGTATGGGCGCTATCTTAAATGGTCTGGCCAGTAGCGCGCCGTTCATCACGTTTGGCGCGACGTTTATGAACTTCCTTGATTATATGAAGCCGTCGGTACGTATTGCGGCGCTGTCGCATTTGCCCGTGTTGTATATTTTTACGCACGACAGTATTGGTTTGGGCGAGGACGGGCCGACGCATCAACCAATTGAGCATTTGACGCACATGCGCGCCACGCCGAATCTGTGGACAATGAGACCCGCCGATGCAAATGAAACCGCGCAATGCTATCGTATCGCACTCGAAAGAACTGACGGCCCCGTTGCTTTATGTTTGACTCGTCAGGTGTTGCCGATTCTTGAGTATGCGGGTGAGCGCTTGCCGGTTGAGTTAGGCGCATACGTTCTTGCGGATGCGAAGAACGAATCACCTGAGATCATACTCATGGCCAGCGGCAGTGAAGTCGAGATTGCGCTGGGCGCAAAAGCAATGCTCGAAAAAGAAGGCATCGCGACACGCGTGGTGTCTGCTCCTTGTGTAGAGTTGTTTGACAAACAACCTCAGACGTATCGCGAACAAGTGCTGCCGAGCAAGGTGCGCGCGCGCGTGGCTGTGGAAGCGGGAGCAACTCTGGGTTGGTGGAAATACGTCGGACTGGACGGTGACGTTGTCGGACTTGATCACTTTGGCGCATCCGCTCCGGCAAAAACGCTATATGAGAAATTCGGTTTGACGGCGGAGAATGTTGCACGGCGAGCAATGTCCATGCGTGAAAACGTGCGTTCAGCTTCGGGAGTTTTGAAATGAAACTTGCGGTTGGAAGTGATCATGCTGGATTCGCACTTAAGAAAGAGTTGGTTGAATGGCTAACCTCGCAAGGGCATATGGTTGTTGATGTAGGAACACATTCGACCGATGCGGCGGACTATCCAGACTTTGCGCAGAAGGTCAGCCACGAAGTGATTGAACATCGAGCTGAACGCGGGATCATCGTATGCGGAAGCGGAGTTGGTGCGTGCGTTGCGGCCAACAAAATCAAGGGAATTCGCGCGGGGATGTGTCATGACACGTTTTCGGCTCGTCAGGGAGTGGACGACGACGACATGAACACATTGTGCTTAGGCGCGCGTATTATAGGCGGAGAACTCGCGCGCGAAGTGGTTAAGGCATTTCTGAACGCGAAATTCTCGGGACTCGAACGGCATCAACGGCGACTGAACAAGGTTCTCGCCATCGAGGCTGCCGGAAAGTAAGCGAACTAATAAATTAGGAGATAGAGATGAGTCATCCGATTATGAAAGCTACGCTCGACTTAGGGCAGTCGCTATGGCTTGATTACATCAGTCGTGAATTGATGGATTCCGGCGGTCTTGAACGCCACGTTGCCGAAGGGTTGCGGGGCATGACGTCTAATCCGACGATTTTTGAGAAGGCGATTTCCGGCAGCACGGACTACGATAACGATATTCGCAAAGGCATCGCAAGTGATCTTTCGGCAAGCGACGTGTTTGAGAATCTCGCGGTATCTGACGTTGCGCGTGCGTGCAACATGCTGTCTGGAGTCTATAACGATTCCAAAGGCGTGGATGGCTACGTAAGTTTGGAGGTCTCACCGACGCTTGCGCATGACACAAAGGGCACCGTGCAGGAAGCGCTGCGATTGTGGGAACGAGTGAATCGTCCCAATCTTATGATCAAGGTTCCGGGTACTTCGGCTGGGATTCCCGCCGTACTGGAACTTTTGACGCGTGGCGTAAATGTGAACATCACGCTGCTGTTTACATTTGATCAATACAAACAGGTGCTCGAAACGTATATACAAGCGTTGGAATCGCGGCATGCGTCGGGTCAGAACCTTGTTCAAATGGCTTCGGTGGCAAGCTTTTTCATCAGCCGAATTGACTCGGTGGCGGATGCCCAGCTTGAGAAATTGGGACGAAAGGATTTGATGGCGAAAGGCGCGATTGCGAACGCGTGTGTGGCGTATAAGCACTTTCAAGATGTGACGGCTTCACCGCGCTGGCAGAAGCTTGCACAAGCTGGAGCACGCGTGCAGCGGCCGCTGTGGGCTTCAACATCAACTAAGAATCCCGAGTACTCCGACGTGCTCTATATTGAAGAGTTGATCGCGGATCACACCGTGAACACGGTTCCGCCGCAGACATTGTCGGCGTTCAAAGATCACGGCAAGCCCTCGCTAAGATTGCTGAAGAATATGGAGACCGCAGACAAGACTTTAGCAGAGATGAAGACTCTTGGCGTGAATATTGACAAGATCGCGTTTGACTTGATTGAGGACGGTGTGGTCAAGTTTGGGCAGTCATTTGATGCGATGCTTGGTGCAATCAATTCGAAACTCAAAGCTGGAGCGACGGCATAAATCAAAATGCTATGCAATATAAAGCGGCAGACCGATATGGCCTGCCGCTTTTTATTTGCGAACTATCGCAGCGCGATTAGTGCTTGTACTTTGAGCCGCTGTTCTTGCGATTGGCTTGTGATTGTTCGGATGAAGCTTTGTCATCCTTTCGCTCTGTCTTTGCTACAGACTTATGCGACGGGTCGGACTTGGGTTCTTCGGCCTTCGGAGCTTCGGTTACGGGATGCGATTCGAGCTCAGTTTTTTGCATGGTAACAGCACTGAGCTGTGATTGCCACGAGACCTTGCCTGTTTCTATATCATAAACTGCCGAGAGCACGACGCACTTTCCTTCTGATACTGCCTGTTCAATCTCGCGAGATCCGGAGATCAGAGTTGAAGCGCCGTTTCTCGCATTTTCCTTGATTACGCCAGAATAGAGATCGTCTGTGCCGTACCCTTTGGATTGACAGGCTTCAACGCTTGGTCTGATTTCGTTGACAAGTGTATTTAGCGGCTCGGGAAAATCAGATTCGGACAAGGCTGCACCAACTGCTCCGCACATGGTGTGGCCCATAACGAGTACGATGGGACAATGCAAATGACCTACTGCATAATCTGCCGATGCGAGTACCTCTTTAGGTGTGACATTCCCGGCCACGCGGATGACAAACAGCTCCCCAAGGCTCGCATCGAATATCTGTTCGGGCGGAACCCGTGAATCTGAGCAACTTATGACACAAGCGTAGGGCGTCTGGCCTGCAGCAAGGTGTTCACGCTTGGCCGCGCCGCTATCCCAGACCTTCGGTTTGCCTTTGACAAAGCGTTCATTGCCCTTTTGCAGGTTGGTCATAGCTTGATCAACTGTCCATGTCGGAGCGTCGTCGTTGCCAAATGCGACTCCGCAAAAGACGATTATTGATACAAGAATTCTCAACATTTTACTCTCCAGTATAGGGATGACATTTCCTCAAGCGCAAACGGTATTCCAAGTCAAAAGTGAATGGAGTGCATCCATAGGCGCGTTTATTGCTCACTCAATTCTGACTAAACTGACAATTGGAATCTTCGGTTAACCGCGTATGGAAAACTCTATAACAACTTCAACTCCACATGTCAGCCGAGGGCGGTTAGATGAAATCGGTATGGGTGATCCTGTGTTTACAGCCGAACTGATTGATATCATGCTGGAAGACGGTGCAATGCGAGTTCAGAAGATTCGTGCGGCTTGTCATGCCGGATATCAAGAAGAAATTGGCAAACTTGCGCATTCGCTCAAAGGTGCCGCACTCAATGTCGGCGCGCTTACGCTTGCGAATCTGTGTGCAAGCATTGACGAGTCCGTGCGGAAGCTTGGCACGCCGTGTTCAGGGGATCAGGTTGGGCTTTTAGAGCAAGAATTTGCGGACGTGGCACACGAGCTTTCGCAAATCAAGAGTGAACTTACTGCATGAAAGTTCTCGCCGTTGATGACGATCGCGTTACGTTGCTTACGCTACGCCGCTTGCTGGAGAAATTCGGCTATGAGGCATTAACTGCGACCAATGGTACGGAAGCGCTCAAGCTCTTTCTCGATCACCGTCCGAAGATGCTGGTCACAGATTGGATGATGCCGGAGATGGAAGGGCCGACCGTTGTGAAAACGATTCGCGCGTTTGCCGAATCGGAATACACGTATATCATTATGCTGACTTCGCGTCAGGACAAAGATGACATGATGGCGGGCATGCTTGCCGGAGTGGATGAATTCCTGACCAAGCCGATTGACCCTGATCAGTTGCGCGCGCGACTGCGCGTGGGCAAGCGTATTATGATGCTGCAGGACAGTCTTGGTAAACGTGTGCGGGAGCTTGAAAAAGAGCGTGATCACGTCAAAATGCTGCAAGGGTTTCTGCCGATCTGTTCTTACTGCAAGAAGATTCGCGACGACGAAAATCTGTGGTCGCAAATTGAAGAATACATTTCAGACCATCAGGCAAATATCCAGTTTTCGCATTCGATTTGCCCCGATTGTTATGAATCCAAAGTGAAGCCGATGGAAGAGGCGTTTTGGGCGAAGAAGAAGGCCGAGCAGGAGTGTCTGCACGACCACTAAGAAGAGCTAGAGATTGTTGAACGGCCGCGACATAACGTCGCGGCCGTTCTTGTTTACTTGCGGAAATGGCGAGCATACTGTATATTTGTGCTCAACAACCTTGCGAGGAGCTATGACAACAGAACAGCTTGCAGCCTATATTGATCACACGGTTTTGAAGCCTGAGGCGACTTTGGAGCAGGTAGAAAAACTGTGCGCCGAAGCGCGCGAATACAAGTTCAAGACGGTGTGTGTGAATCCGAGATTCGTCAAACGATGCGCCGAACTGCTTGAGGGAAGCACCGTCGCTGTTTGTACGGTGGTTGGCTTTCCATTGGGAGCAACGAGCACAGAGTCAAAGGTTGCCGAATGTTTGCAAGCAGTTTTAGACGGTGCAACTGAGATTGATATGGTGCTGTGGATCGGAGGGTTGGTGGAAGGCAGGCAAGCTGAAGTCGAGTTCGATATTCACGCTGTGGCCGACGTGTGCCGACGGGGCGGCGCTTCGCTGAAGGTTATTTTTGAAACGGCGATGCTGACTGAAGAGCAGATTGTCACCGCATGTAATTTAAGTGTTAAAGCTGGAGCGAGGTGGGTGAAGACATCCACAGGCTTTGGACCGGGCGGAGCAACGGTTGAAGCGGTGAAAATTATGCATCGCGAGGTTTCCGCGCATGGGTTGAAGGTAAAGGCATCGGGCGGGATTCGCTCGCTTGCGGATTTTAATAATATGATTGAGGCAGGTGCGGAGAGGATTGGGACTTCAAGCGGCGTGGGAATTTTGAAGGAACTGTTGGGATGATCCCCCTTGCTCCCCCCGCAACGCGGAGGGGGAGCAGAATGAAGCGGGCGACCTTTTTGGGTCGCCCGCTTCATTTTTGTGAATGCGTGAGTGATTTATTGGGGAACGGATTCGATCTTGGCACTTAGCTCTGCTATGTCCTTAGCTGTGGCGCTCTCTTTCAGGTGAATGTTCCATGCAATAGAAACAGGAACACAAAGGCCCGAGTTCTTGTCAGTGCAGTAGGCGAAATAGAGCATGGCTTTCAGAGTGTCGCTGTTTTTTAAAGAAGTTGCGGGGATAGTTACGCGAGCGGGCAGAACGCCTTTGGTTGCCAAGCCTTCAATGGGTTTGCCAATTGCAGGTTGAATCGCATAGCCGATGGGAGCATCTTTGTTCAGGTGCACACCCGAGGGTAGCTTGGCAGTGAGGTCTAATTGCAGATCAACTCCCGCGCGGAACGAGACCGTTGTATCACTGATAGCGTCGTGATCCATAGAGACACCCTCCATCGAACGCAGGCCGCGAATCTCAAACACGCTCCATGAATTGTCTTTCAATGACACGCGCACCACGCGGTCGTGATTTGTGTCGGCGACATAGAGCCAATCACCATTCACAGAAATCCCGCCCGGTTCATAGAGCGAAAGTTTGTCGGGTGTTTCAGTTGCAACATCAGGATTGCCGGAGCCGATTAGATCGCTCGACTGTTTTGATGTAGGATTGAGCTGTTTGATTTTGTGATTGTAGGTGTCAGCTACCAACACGTCACCATTGTAATATGCCACTCCAAGCGGATGCTGTAAAAGTGTGCGGTCGAACTTTCCGGTTTGGTCACCGAAATCAAATAGCCCGCTGCCGACAAGCGTTTGAACTTCGGTGGATTTGATATTGGCACGGCGAACAGCGCTCACTTCGCTGTCGGCAAAATAGAGCCAATCGCCATCAAGCGAGAGGCCTGAAGGTTGAGCGAGGGACGCTGATCGAGTACCCGTGCCATCGATGATATCCTCGCGGCCATTTCCAGCCCATGCGCGCGCGACTCCCGTGGGCAAATCGAGCGTCCACAATTGATGCGGCCCTGCCATCGCGATATAAAGCGTGTTTCCGTTCAGCACCACGTCCCAGGGGCTGTTCAGACCTTGCGCCGTTCCTTGTCCTCCGCCGAGCCGATCATATACTTGAATGCCTGTGCCGCAAATCGTGGTGACGGTTTGTGCAGAGAGGTCAAGTTTGCGAATCAGATGATTGTCCGTATCCGCAACATAAAGTATGTTCTTCTGTTCATCATATGCCATGCCTTGCGGATTGTCAAACTCTGCCATAGCAAACGCGCCGTTAGTTTGACCCTTCTTGCCTGAACCTACAATCGCAATCACCGATCCGTCGGTATCTGTTATGACAATGCGATCGTGGTTTGAGTCGGCGATAAATACACGATCTTTATGCGCGAGAACTTTGCCCGGGAACGCGAGACCCGATGCGGAGGGAACTCTTGAATTGCGGTTGAACTCCGGCGGGCCTGCGGCGAGCACGCCTTTTTCGCGGCCTTCATCCAACAATGCCTGAATTACGCCATCGAGAATTTCGCGGTTGCCTTCGCCTGAGAGTTGGCCAACAACTCGGCCTTCGGCATCAATGACCGCAAGCGTCGGCCAGCTTTGTACTCCATATTCCGACCAAATACGGTGATTCTCGTCGACGACCACGGGATGCGCGATGTCGTAACGCTGACAAGCTGTAAGGATATTCTCTTTGTCGCCTTCATTGTCGAATTTTGCTGAATGCACGCCGACAATCACAACGGGTTGATCGGCATACTTATGTTCCAGGTATTCCAAATCGGGGAGAATGTGCATGCAGTTGATGCAGCAGTAAGTCCAAAAATCGAGCACGACGACGCGGCCTTTAAGTTCATTCTGAACATAAAGGGGGCGGTCCGTATTTACCCACGCAAAATTACGCGGGAATTCCGGGGCGCGAACGCGCGAGGTCGGGAGTTGCGGACGGGACATGGATTGAGACTCCGGAGTGGTTTCACCTGCGACTGTTTGGGCCGCAGTTTTGAATGGAAAGGGTAGCCGCGCTGCAGGAGAGGGTCCTGAACAGGAGGCGATGGCTAAGACGACCAAAGCGGGCAGAATACCAGCCCAGAGTCGTTTGGCAGAAACAATCATTTGGTGGTTTTGAGGTTTCGGGAGGGAGGACGCGAGACTTATCCCAAAGACTACCTGGGCTGGGAAAAGTTCCGCAGTCTTTGTGATTGCACCTTTAAATTAAAATTAATTAAATCTTTGCAAAAGTGAAACTGGGAACCTGACCAAGATGATTAATGAGCATTCCTTGAATGAGACGCCGATTTTCCGTATCATTAGCAGCAATTTACGTACGACAGAAACTTGACCCATGCCCCATTCCCCTAAGAGCCGCCTTACAGACCCGCTGACCGATCTGCAAGCACAGGCGGCCACTGGCCAGCATTACCACTCGTCTCCAGAAGGCTCGTTGGCCTACCATAGAGTGTTGCGGCGTGCACATACGGCCGACACGATTGTAGGCGTGCGGGGCGTCGCTGTCGGTGGGCAGGAATTGACTGTTATCGCAGGGCCTTGCGCCGTGGAATCGGCGCATCAGTTGATGGCAGCGGCAGAGCAGGCGGCGGCCAGCGGCGCACACTTGCTGCGCGGCGGCGCATTCAAGCTGCGGACGTCGCCGTACGCATTTTCAGGATTGGGCGAGGCGGCGCTTAAGATGTTGAGCGAAGCTCGGCGCGTGTCGGGGTTGCCGATTGTGACGGAGGTTGTTGACGAAGAGAGCGTATTACTTGCGGCAGCGCATGCGGACATGCTCCAAATCGGCACTCGCAATATGCACAACTATGTGCTGCTGAAGCAAGCGGCAGCCACAGGAAAACCGATTCTTCTGAAGCGCGGCATGTCGGCAACGCTTGATGAGTTTCTGCATGCGGCGGAGTATATCCTCGCGGCGGGAAATTCGCAAGTTGTGCTGTGCGAGCGCGGGATTCGCACCTTCTCGGATTTTACGCGCAACACGCTTGATTTGAATATCGTGCCGGCCCTGAAACAGATTTCGCATCTTCCTGTCATTACCGATCCTTCACATGGCACGGGTCGGAGTGATTTGGTTCCAGCGATGGCAAAGGCCTCTATCGCGGCAGGTGCGGACGGCGTGTTGATTGAAATGCATCCTGATCCGGCGAAAGCTCTGTCGGATGGTTATCAGTCGCTTGACCCTGAAGAATTCAGGGAACTTGTGTCCGATCTTGCCCGCATCGCGCCGATTGTCGGACGCACACTGACGCTCCGTGGCCGCTAATTTCCGCACGGCGCATGTGACTTCGGCGACCTCGCCGTTGTTTGCGCAGCTTACGCTTTCAGGGGATAAATCCGTTTCAATTCGGCGCGCGTTGTTCTCGCTGTTTACAACGGATACGATTCGCCTAACGAACTACGGTTCAGGCGAAGATTGTCAGACTGCTTTGTTGTGTTTGCGCTCGCTCGGGAAACACGTTGAGCATGAGGGGAATCGAGTCACGATTTCTCATCGGGAGATGCCCAAGCAAGCGACACTCGACTGCCGAAATTCGGGGACGACGGCAAGACTCCTCATGGGGCTTCTTGCTGGCAGAGTAGGGGAGTGGACACTTGTCGGAGATGAATCCCTTTCACGACGACCGATGGAGCGAGTTGCTACTCCATTGAGGGCGATGGGCGCAGAGATCGAATTGGCTGATGGCGGATGTTTACCTGCACGAATTGTCGGGCGGACGCTAACAGGGACAGATCACGATTTGAAGATTTCAAGCGCGCAAGTCAAAAGCGCGCTTTTGTTAGCAGGACTTTCTGCAAACGGTGTTACACGAGTTCGAGAGCCAATTGCATCGCGAGATCATACGGAACGACTACTCGGTCTGACGCAAGCGCCAGACGGATTTTGGTCGGTTCATCAGTCGATTCAAACTGTTGCGGTAGTGAGCTTGCGTGGCAAAATTCCAGGCGATATTTCGAGCGCGGCGTTTTGGGCGGTGGCGGGATTGCTGGTGCCCGGTTCGGATATCTCGATTGAGAACGTTGTGTTGAATCCGACACGCACGGGTTGGCTGACTTGTTTGAAGAATGCGGGTGCGAATGTGAACGCGCGATTCGAGCGCGAGACATCCGGTGAGCCGGTGGGAACATTGCAGATCCGCTATGGGAAATTCTCTCCGCTGCATGTGTATGCGTCAGAAGTACCCGGATTAATTGACGAGATCCCCGCGCTTGCCGTGCTGGCTGCGATGATTGACGGTGAATCTCGGTTTGAGCAAGTCGGAGAACTTCGCGTCAAAGAGAGCGACCGTTTACAGGCGATTACGAATGGACTGACTGCAATGGGAGCAAAGGTTGAAATCCTCGGAGATGATTTGATAGTGCATGGTGGTGCAAAACTTCGAGGCGCAACAATCGATCCGCAGAAAGATCACCGCATCGCGATGTCCTTCGCGCTGGCCGGACTTGTTGCATCGGGCAAGACCGTTATTCAAGACGCCGACTGTGCGGCTGTTTCATACCCTGAGTTTTTTGCTCAGCTTTCCAAACTCGTTACGGACTCATTGACTCTTACTGAATAAATGGCTTATCGCTTCGGCCTGATTGGCGAACATATCGCGTCAAGTTTGTCTCCCGTGTTGTTCTCGTGGGCGTTTCAGCAGACGGGGACGTCCGGATCGTACACGCTATTTGATTTCCCGCGTCGGTTGGCGCGGTCGTTTCTGCTGCGTGCGCGAGTAGATTGGGACGGCTTGAATGTGACCGCGCCGCACAAAGACTTGGCTTACACGCTATGCGACGAGCTGACGGACACAGCGATGAAAGTTCGCGCGGTGAACACTCTGGTGAGAAAGCAGAGCAAACTTATCGGTTACAACACAGACGTGGCCGGATTTCGGTACGCGCTGGAACAGAAGCTCGAGTTGGCTTCGAAGGCCGATCGCGTGTTAATCGTCGGCACGGGCGGCGCAGCGCGCGCGGCTCTTGTTGCCGTGAGTCAAATGTTGACACCGCTTGAAATCGCCGTTACATCACGCCGACCGGCCGAAGCACTGGACAGAATTGCGCCGGTGTTGCCTGCGCCGTTTGCTCCGGTGTTATTGACGCACACGAAGGCGCGTAAGCGACTGCATGAGTTTGATGTCGTTGTGCAAGCCACGCCAGTCGGACATTTGGCAAATCCGGGTTTTCCCCTTGATCCACCGTTTACGTTTAAGCCCGGCGCGCTCGTATTTGATTTGATTTATTCGCCGCGCAAGACGCTGTTTCTTGAGGCCGCGCAATCATTTAACGCCATCACGGAAAACGGATTGGTTATGCTGCTTGCACAAGCTGCCGAGAGCTATCAAATCTGGACGGGCAAGCCGTTTCCGCTTGAGCATGCGGTTCGTGAACTCTTACCGGAATTGCGCAACACATGATTCGATTCTTAACCGCTGGCGAGAGCCACGGTCCCGGACTGACGGGAATTCTTGAGGGAATGCCTGCCGGATTGGCGTTGTCTGAAACGGAGATTGCAGCCGATCTTGCGCGCCGCCAAAAAGGTCATGGACGCGGAGGTAGGATGAAGATTGAAACGGATTTTGCGCGTATCACGAGCGGAGTCCGTTATGGATCAACGCTGGGTTCACCGATTTCGCTATTCATCGAGAATCGCGATTGGGAAAACTGGCACGACAAAATGTCCGTGACCGATCCCGGTGCGGATAAACGAATTGAAAAGCTGTCAAGCCCGCGTCCCGGACATGCGGATTACGCGGGATCAATTAAGTATCATCAAGATGATATTCGCAATATCATAGAGCGTTCCTCTGCCCGTGAGACGACAATGCGTGTGGCGCTGGCCGCAATTTGCCGAAAATTCTTCAGCGAATTTGGAGTGAAAGTTTACAGCCATGTTGTCAAGGTTGGTGGAGAGGAAGTCTCTCCGCTTGAGCATGACGTAAATCTGGCCGAGTACTTTGCCAGAGTTGAAGAAAGCCCGGTACGTTGTGGTGATCCGGCGGCGGAACGAAGAATGATGGAAATTATCGATCGCGCGACGGAAGCCAAAGACACCGTAGGTGGTGAGTTTGAAGTTATCGTCGACGGCCTACCTGTGGGTTTGGGAAGTTTTGTGCACCATGACCGAAGAATCGACGGCATTCTCGCTCAAGCAATGCTGTCAATTCACGCGATGAAGGGCGTAGAATTCGGAATGGGATTCAAAGTGGCGAACGTATTCGGCAGTCAGGTTCACGACCGCATTTTTCCGTTTGAAAAAGATATCGTGCGCACGACAAACAACGCGGGCGGCACGGAGGGCGGCATGACAAACGGTGAACGTTTGGTGATGCGCGTGGCGATGAAACCGCTTTCGTCATTGATGCAGCCGCTTGAGTCCGTGAATCTCAAGACGAATGAACCAATTGAGGCTCTGCGCGAACGGAGCGATGTGTGTGCTGTTCCTGCCGGAGGAATTGTCGGTGAAGCAATGGCATTGCTCGCTTTAATGAATCCGTTCTTAGAGAAATTCGGTGGTGATTCGATGACTGAAATTCGCGCGCACGTACATGCAACTCCGGGGTCCCCATGGCGATAGTGTATTTGTGCGGCCTGCCGGGATCAGGGAAGAGTACCATCGGCCCGCTACTTGCAAAACTGCGCGGTCAGCCGTTCATAGACTTAGATACAATGATTGCTGAGCGCGCCGGGATGGATATTCCGGCGATTTTTCGTTCAATGGGTGAAACGAAATTCCGTGATTTTGAAAGTCTTGCTCTCGTGCAAGCGGCCAGTCGGGGAGACAGTGTGATTGCACTTGGCGGCGGTGCGCTTGAACGCGAGGACAATCGCGATATCGTTTTGGCGAGCGGGATGTTGATACATCTTGAAGCGCCTCTGGCGTTGTTAGCCGCGCGAACCATGAATCACGTTAATCGACCACTGTTGGATATAAATGATTCGTTGTCGGAGCGGTTGGCAACGCTTAAAGCTCTGAACGAGAGAAGGAGAGATCAATACGAGCTTGCTCCGCTGAGTTTTCCGACGACGGATGAGGACCCGATGCAGACGGCTTTGATGATCTTTGAGGCTATTGATGGACTCATTTGAGCTTAAAACACAGAGCGGCATTGTGCCGATTCGTTTTGCCTATATGAATGCCACATGGGTAGCCACGGAGCTTGCGCGTGTGTTGGGTGTGCGAAGGCCGCGCTTGCTTATTGTGACGGACGAGAACGTCGCGCTGCATCAACTTGAGAATCTGAAATCTGCGTTTAAAGCAGAGGGTTTTGGTCTTGAAGAGTGTATCCTTCCGCCGGGCGAACAGCAAAAAACGATTGCGCGCGCAAAGTTCTTGCTTGACATTCTTGCACAGAAGAAATTCGCTCGCGATGACATAGTGCTGGCATTCGGTGGCGGAGTGATTACGGATTTAGCAGGGTTTGTCGCAAGCGTTTATCAGCGGGGGATTGAGTGGATTGCCGTGCCTACGACACTATTAGGAATGGTGGATGCGGCAATCGGCGGGAAAACCGGAGTCAATCACGAACTGGGCAAGAATCTGATCGGCTCATTCCACCAACCGAAGATGGTGTTGGCAGAGCTGTCAGTATTGAGTACCCTTTCACCGCGTGAAATTCGTTCTGGAGCTGCAGAGATTGTCAAGGGCGCGTTGCTTGCAGGTGGAGAGTTTTGGCGCGAGATTGAGGTAGCGGGTGTAGATGCAATGGAATGGAGTCCGAGATGGTTCGAGCGCTTCGTAGCGCGCGGTGCCGCTGTGAAGATCGAGATTGTATCACGAGATGAACGCGAAAGCGGAGAGCGGATGCTGCTGAACTTGGGGCATACCTTTGGGCATGCACTCGAGCAGGTCACAGGTTATGGCACGCTTGCGCACGGTGAAGCGGTGTTCTATGGTATGCGTGCGGCAATCAGGCTCTCGGAAAAGTGCGGGATGATGCCACAACCGAAAGCCCGCGCGCTTGACAAGTGGATTGCATCGTTGGAACTGCCCGCAGCGAAATGCACTGCCGATGATCTCTTGACGGCGATTCAGTCAGACAAAAAAACCGCATCCGGAAAACTCAGATGGATTCTCTTGCGAGAGCCGGGAAAACCTGTAATCAGCCACGACGTACCCGATCAAGTCGTGCGGGAATGTGCAGAGTGGCTTGAGGAGATTGTGCAGAGTGGGGCGGAAGCCGTTCCCATTCCACGCAGGCGGCGGGTGGTGATTTTGAATGGCCCGAACCTGAATCTCTTAGGGACGCGCGAACCTTCCGTTTATGGCTCGATGACTTATGAAGAACTCAGCAAGCAATGCTTTGAGTGGGCCGATGATCTCAATTTTGATTTGCTGATTCGACAAAGCAATCACGAAGGTGAATATGCCGAATTGATTCAGTGGGCACGCCGCTGGGCAGATGGCTTGATATTGAATCCCGGCGCCTTCACGCATACCTCTGTCGCTGTTCGGGACGCTTTGGCCGCTGCAAACCTGCCTGCGGTGGAAGTGCACCTGTCCGATCCGTCCTCTCGCGAAGAATTCCGCCACTCCTCCCTCATATCCGACCTGTGCCGGCGGACCATCAAAGGGCATGGCCCCGATGGCTACCGCGAGGCCTTGACCGAACTCGCCTTTTCCCTACCGGAAACCGCTTAACCCCTCCTCCCGTACAATGGTTACTTTCAAGCGGCGGGTTGCGCTTGAAATTCCGCCCGATTTTCCGTAAGTTGAGTATTCACCGGAATCTAATCAGACTTCATGTGAAGCAGGTCACAAACTTTTTAGTTGTGATTATTGTTGTTGCTTAAGATAATTATTAACAGGACTTTTCGTCGACATGAGCCACGAAATTCACAATGTTATCATCATCGGCTCCGGCCCGGCCGGACTGACTGCCGCTATTTACGCCGGACGCGCAAACCTGAACCCCGTGGTTGTAGATGGCATCCAGCCCGGAGGCCAGCTCATGATTACGAGCGATGTCGAGAACTACCCCGGCTTCCCGGACGGTATTGAAGGCCCTGCCTTGATGGACCTCATGCGTCGTCAAGCTGAGCGATTTGGCACCACATATGTTGAAGATGAAGTAACATCCATCGATGTAACAGAGCGCCCGTTTAAGGTAAATCTCGGCTACTTACCGTCTATGTATGCGCATACCGTGATTTTGGCTTCAGGTGCATCAGCTAAATGGCTGGGGCTTGAAAGTGAAAAACGCTTGCAAGGTAGAGGCGTCTCCGCCTGCGCGACGTGCGACGGGTTCTTCTTCCGGGGTAAAGTTGTTGCCGTCGTGGGTGGTGGCGATACCGCGATGGAAGAAGCATCGTATTTGACGCGGCACGCATCAAAAGTGTACTTGATTCACCGCCGTGATTCATTCCGCGCGTCGAAGATCATGCAGGACCGCGTACTTGAAAACCCCAAGATTGAAGTGATTTACAATTCTGGCATCACTGAAGTGCTCGCCGAAGCCGGTGATACGCATGTCAACGGATTGCGGATCAAGAATCTTGTGACCGGCGCGGAAAGCACGTTGCCTGTGGACGGATTCTTTGTGGCGATTGGCCATGAGCCGAACACGAAAATCATTCGCGATATCTTGAAAACGGACGACAACGGTTACGTCTTGCATCATCCCGATTCAAGCTATACCGACATCGACGGTTTGTTCGTTGCTGGTGACGTGCATGACCATCACTATCGTCAGGCGGTGACGGCTGCCGGAGCGGGCTGTATGGCAGCGATTGACGCCGAACGCTGGCTCGAAATTGAAGCACATGAAGGCCGCTTGAAAGCCGCCGAAGAGAAACTGCTCGCAACTGCATAAAGTACTATGGCCGCATCTGAATTTGATATTGTCGTTTTGGGCGGTGGGCCGGGCGGGTACGTTGCCGCAATCCGCGCCGCGCAGCTTGGACTGAAGACTTGTGTCGTAGATGAACAGCCGCTCGGCGGCGTGTGCGTAAATTGGGGCTGCATTCCTTCAAAGGCTTTGTTAAAGGCTGCTGAACTCTATCAAGATATTCAGCATGTCGCGCCGCAGATGGGCATTCACGCTAAAACCGAAGGCTTTGATTGGTCGAGGATCATTCAGCGTTCGCGCGAAGTTTCTGAGAAGAACTCTTCGGGCGTAGAGTTTCTTGTTCGCAAAAGCAAGATTCATCGACCCGTTGGCAGATTTACAATCGTCGGCGACCGCGAGATTGAAGTGCGGGACTCCAAGGACAAGTCGAAGGTTATCGACAATATTCGCGGCAAGCACATGATCATTGCCACAGGCAGCGTAAATCGCAGTTTGCCCGGTGTCACAGTGGATCGCAAGCGCATCATCACCTACATGGAAGCGATGTCGCTTGAGAAACAGCCGAAATCGCTGGTGATAGTCGGTGCTGGCGCGATTGGCTGCGAGTTCGCATATTTCTATCGCGCGCTCGGAACCGATGTCACTCTCGTTGAAGTACAGCCGCGCATTCTGCCGCTTGAAGATAGCGAATCGAGCAAGTTTGTCGAAACCTCCTTCAAGAAGATGGGCATGAACGTGATGACCAACACACGCGTCAGCTCTATCGTGGCCACGAACAACGGCGTATCAGTGCAGCTTGAAGGTCAGGACAAACCGATGAATGCCGACCATTGTTTGGTGGCGATTGGATTCGCTGCGAATGTGGAAGGTTGGGGCTTTGATAAAACTGGCGTGGCGCTGGACCGTGGATTCATCAAGGTCGATGGTTATTTCAAGACCAATAAGCCCGGTTACTATGCCATCGGTGATGTCATCGGCGCGCCGCAGCTAGCCCATACTGCCTCACATGAAGGCATCGTGTGCGTGGATGCAATCGCAGGCAAGCATCCGCACCCGATTGACTACACGAATAACCCCGCATGCACATATTGCCAACCGCAAGTTGCAAGCGTGGGTTACACCGAAGAGAAATGTAAAGAGCTTGGCTTGGAGTACAAGGTCGGTAGGTTCCCGTTTAGCGCATCCGGCAAAGCTCGCGCTATCGGCCACACCGAAGGCCATGTGAAATTGATCTTTGATAAGAAGTACGGCCAGCTACTCGGCGCGCACATCGTAGGTTCGGAAGCAACCGAAATGATTGCAGAGCTTGCGCTCGCGCGCGTTTTGGAAGCAACTGCTGAGACAATTTACAACACCGTTCATGCACATCCGACGCTGACGGAAGCGGTCATGGAAGCCGCATTAGCCGCCGACGGACGCGCCGTTCATATGTAGAAAAATGTAGCGGCTGCCCCTGTGGCTGCCGATCACTTCGTTCAACGAGAACGGAGAAGAAAACTATGAAGACAATTCTATTTATCACCCTTTTGTTCGCTGCCTCGTTCGCGTTTGCCGAAGAGTACAACGCCGGACCGCTGATTGCCCAAGCCACGCAATTTGATTCCAAGAACGCTGCCCCGCGCGTCATGCCGCTCTACGAGCAGGGCTGGAATGAAGGCGCTCCGGTAGGCGATGCGCATTCAGGCAAGCTTGGTTGGTTTGGTCTTGGATTGGTCGGCAATGTACCCTTCATGTGGTTGCCGTGGGTTGTCGAACCGCGCCGTCCTGCCAAGCCGCCCGTGCAAGCCGAAGAAGAATTTAACAGCGGATTCAAGAATGGTCACCGCGCCGGATGGAAGAAGGCTCACAAGACATTCTACATCGCAGGCGCGATTGTCTCGGCAGCCGCCGCAGCAACCATCGTCGCAACACAGGAGTAGCATGTTTCGTTTCGTCCCGCTTGTACTTGGTGTGATGTTGTTGATCGGTTGCGGCAAAGAAGAGGTTAAGAAGGCCCAGACCACAGCTCCGCCGCAAGAGATGCAGAAGCGCGACCCGGCTTCATTTGTTGATGCGAATTTCTTAGGCAAACAGGCCGTCAAACGCGATGAAGTCCGCCAAGTGCTTGATTCGTTGCGCGGCGCGTCCGTAATAGACCGCAAGAGTATCGCCGTTCTGATCAATCACCGCAAAGGTGAGTTGATGGCGCTTAAGAAAAACTTACGCGGAAGCACACAACTTACCGAGACCGAGCGAGATTCGCTAATTGCACCGCTTGAAGCGGAGTCGATCGAACTGACACATGATCTAATCGCCGTCGCGAAGTAGTTTCTAATTATCATTGTTTACAAACCCTATTTTCTGATACATGGCTAAGAACATCACCCCTCGCGAAAAAGATTATTCCGAGTGGTATCTCGATTTGGTCCGCGAAGCTAAACTTGCCGATTATTCTCCCGTCAAAGGCTGCATGGTAATTCGCCCCAACGGTTACGCCATTTGGGAAGGAATCCAAAAGCAGCTTGACAAGATGTTCAAAGACACCGGACACGTGAACGCATATTTCCCGATGCTGATTCCACAGAGCTCCTTGAAAAGAAGCCGAGCATGTGGAAGGCTTCGCGATGGAGTGCGCGGTCGTGACGCATTCAGGTCTTGAACCGGATGGCACGGGCAAACTGAAGCCCAAAGGCAAGCTCGAAGAGAACTATGTGCTTCGTCCGACCTCCGAGACAATTATCTGGTCGATGTACAAGAATTGGATTCAGAGCTATCGCGATTTGCCGATCTTGATCAACCAGTGGGCAAACGTCTATCGCTGGGAGATGCGCACGCGCCTGTTCTTGCGCACAGCGGAGTTCTTGTGGCAAGAAGGGCACACGGCTCACGCTACCGCCGAAGAAGCCGTCGAAGAGACGATTAAGATGCTCAACGTCTATCGCGACTTCGCCGAGAATTACATGGCCATGCCCGTGATTTGCGGCTTGAAGAGCGAAGGCCAGAAATTCCCCGGCGCGGTGAACACGTATTGCATCGAAGCGATGATGCAGGACAAGAAGGCTCTGCAAGCGGGAACGTCGCATTTCCTCGGTCAGAATTTCGCCAAAGCGTTCGACGTACAATTCCAAACTGATCACAACACATTGGATTATGTCTGGGCAACGTCGTGGGGTGTCTCGACACGCTTGGTGGGAGCAATCATCATGTGCCACGCGGACGACGACGGAGTCATCATTCCGCCGAAGCTCGCCCAGTGGCCGGTTATATTTATTCCGATTGCCCGCAAAGAAGATGAACGTACTTCCGTGTTAGGTGCGATTGACAAACTGCGTGCGGAGTTGACTTCCAAGAATATCGGCTCACGCGTAGATGACCGTGACAACGTCACGCCCGGCTTCAAATTCGCCGAAGCGGAGATGTACGGCTATCCGCTGCGTGTCGAGCTTGGGCCGCGTGACTTGGCCGCAGGCAATTGCATCGTTACCTTGCGCCACAATCGCGAAAAAATTACATTGCCGCTGGATACAGTAGCAAACGAAATTCCCAAGCTGCTGGACCGCGTGCAAAACGAACTGTTTGAGCAGGCTAAAGCGCGTATGACAGCGAGCATGAAGAAGATTGATTCCTACGAGGAATTCAAGCAGTTCATCGCCGCTGACGAGGGTTTTGCGCTTGTGCATTGGGCAGGCGATACCGCCGATGAAAAGCGCATTCAAGAAGAGACAAAAGCAACCCTGCGTGTGATCCCGATGGATTGGGAGAAGGAACCCGGTACATGTATGTTGACAGGCAAGCCTTCACCACAGCGCGTTGTCTTTGCAAAAGCCTACTAAAATTTGATCTTGGGTCCCGGGTAGATTATAACCCGCTTTGCGGAGGTGCTTCATGTTTAGAGCTTCTCGATCCGCACAAATTGTATTTGTTTTGATGGTGTTTACCGCTTCTGCGTTGGCGCAGAGCGCGTCCAATGGTCTCTCGTGGGGCTTCACGCGCACGTACTGGGACGGCACATGGTATGAAGACGGTTATGCAGGCGCCGGCACAGGCGGCAACATGATCAGCTTCAGACGCGAAATGCCGATGAATAACCAGACGCGCATTAACGTGATGGGCAGCTACAGTTGGTTGCGGCACACCACGACGACACTGCTGGAGCCTGTCATCATCGACCCTATAACTGATGAAGTGATTTCCGGCGGCATGATGGCCACGCGTACGGATCACACCTATTTTCGCGAGATCGAGGTGGCCGCGCACGTTCATCAGTATCTCGACACTGAAGGCCATTCAACTTTCTACATCGGCGGCGGCCCGTCGGCACGCTGGGGATCGGCGGGCATTCGTGAACAGGATTCACGCAAATCTGATTTCCACACGCAAGCCGCATGGTTTGGTCTATCAGCACTTGTTGGTATGCGGCAGCAATGGGATGACGACGGACTCGTAACATTTTTCGAGCCGCGACTGTTGTGGAGTCCCGATCCCTCAGATCGCTATCAAGAAACTTTTCCGCCTGTCAATTTGATCGTCGCGATGGGCGTACTCTGGTAAACTAACCTTGACTGACAAAGATACACAGCCGATTGAGCGCGAAACACCCGAAGGGTTGGTGCTCATTAATACAGGGGATGGCAAAGGGAAAACGACTGCGGCGCTCGGTACAGTCCTGCGCGCGGTCGGTTACGGTCATCATGTGCTGATTGTCCAATTCATCAAAGGCAGTTGGACGTACGGCGAGATGAAATCCATCAAACGGCTCGAGCCTGAAGTGGAATTTCATCGCATGGGCAAAGGCTTTGTCGGCATCATTGACGACAACTTGCCTCGTGAAGCCCACGAACAAGCCGCCAAAGAAGCCCTCGAGTTTGCCATTGAAAAAATGAAATCCGGCGACTATCAGCTCGTCCTATTAGATGAGATCTTTGTCGCCGTGATGCTGAATCTGTTGACCGTAGCGGATCTTCATCGCGTGCTCGATGAACGTCCGAAACAAACTTCACTAATCTTGACGGGGCGCGGGGCTCCGGCAGAAATACTCGAACGCGGGGACACCGTGACCGAGATGAAAGAAATCAAACACGCCTACCAGCGGGGGATTCTTGCCCAACGCGGGGTGGATTACTGACCTTGAGCGATACAAAAGAAAAAAATAACACCCCCAAAAAACCGCAGACGGTCGGAACGAAGAAATTCAATTTCTCGCTCTGGTATCTCGTTGCGGTCTTACTTGCTCTGTTCATTGCGCAGGCCTACATGGGTGGGCAGCACTATGAAAAGCTCTCCTATTCGAAGTTCAAGGATCTCTTGAACAGCGACAAGATTAAAAACGTCGTCATCACTCAAGAGAATATTCGCGGCGATGCGATGATGGACTCCGCCGGAGTGCAGGTGCAGAAGCCGTTTGAAGTCGTGCGTGTCGAAGATCCCGAACTCGTCAAACAGCTTGAAGGCAAAGGCATCGAGTTTGAAGGCCGCTTCGATTCCGATTGGCTAAAAGGCTTCTTCTTCGCGTGGATTCTGCCACTCGGCATCATCATTCTGCTCTGGAGCTTCCTGATTCGCAAAATGGGTGGCGGTGGCGGCGCCGGTGGACTAATGTCATTCGGCAAGTCGCGCGCGAAAGTGTACGTCGAGAGTTCAACAAAAATCAACTTCAGCGACGTTGCCGGAATTGATGAAGCCGTTGAAGAATTAAAAGAGGTCGTGGACTTCCTGAAACACCCGGCGAAGTTCCGTGCGCTCGGCGCACAGATTCCCAAGGGTGTGATGTTGGTCGGCCCTCCGGGGACAGGTAAGACGCTGCTCGCCAAAGCAGTCGCTGGTGAAGCCAATGTGCCGTTCTTCTCAATCTCCGGTTCAGACTTCGTAGAAATGTTTGTCGGCGTCGGTGCGGCGCGTGTGCGTGATTTGTTTGCACAAGCGCAGGCAAAGGCTCCGTGCATCGTGTTTATCGACGAGCTTGACGCGCTTGGCAAAGCACGCGGAGCAAATCCGTGGGCCAGCCATGACGAGCGCGAGCAAACGCTAAACGCGTTGTTGGTTGAGATGGACGGCTTCGAGAGTTCAAAGGGCGTGATCATCATGGCCGCGACGAACCGTCCCGAAATTCTCGATATGGCCCTGATGCGTCCGGGCCGCTTCGACCGTCAAGTCGTGGTCGATCCGCCGAACATTGATGGCCGCGAAGCCATCCTGCGCGTGCACTCAAAAGGGAAGAAGTTCGCCAAAGACGTTAATCTGCGTGTCATCGCGGCGCGTACCCCCGGCTTTGCAGGTGCGGATTTAGCCAACTCGATTAACGAAGCCGCTCTCTTGTCCGCTCGTCGCGGAAAGAAAGAGATCGGCATGCGCGAGATGGAAGAGGCCGTTGATCGCGAGACCACCGGACTCGAGCGCCGCAGTCGTGTGATGACTCCCAAAGTCAAAGAGAAGATCGCCTATCATGAATGCGGACACGCAATGGTTGGAGCAAAACTTCCGAACACCGATCCCATTCACCGCGTTTCGATTATCCCACGCGGCACCTCGACGCTTGGTCATACACTCTACTTGCCTGCCGAAGAGCAAGTCTTGATCACCAAGCAAGAGATCGTGGACAAAATTAAGGTCGCGTTAGGCGGACGCGCCGCCGAAGAGTTAATCTACGGCGAAGTCTCGTCAGGAGCCTACAGCGATCTTCAGCAAGTCACCGGCATGGCCCGCGCGATGGTGATGGACTACGGCATGTCCGAAAAGCTCGGTCAGGTTGTCTATCGTAAGCGCGGCGGCGGTCGTGACAATCCGTTCCAAGCGCAGGACGATTACTACGGCGAAAAAACCGCTGAGGCAATTGACCACGAAGTGCGCGAGATTATTGACAACTGCTACGACGAAGCCAAACGGCTGCTGTCGGAGAATCTCGACGTGTTGAGAAACATGACGACCGAATTGCTCAAGGTCGAAATCCTTGAAGGCGACGCCTTGGCCGAATTCCTCGGCAAAGATCGCATCACCGATTTCGCCGCGCACATGCACGACGGCAAAGGCCCCATCGTCGAAGAGCCTGCAAAGTCCGATGATGACGCACCTTCTACTGACGAAGACGATTCAAACGTCGGCAAGACTCTCGACCGGGAAGGTTGATATCAACCAATTCCGCAATTCGCCAACCCGAATTTGCGACTGGCGTGCAGTTTGCTTGGTTGATTTGCACCAGAGCATTCTATTTTATGCAGTTTGCGCTCTGCAACACCCTTAAAACCGTGGGCACAACCCTTGCCCAAAGCATGAACACACAAGCCGAAGGATGACGAACAATGTTGCCGCTGATTCTGTTGACTCTACTCTGCACCGCCGCATTTGCCGATGACAAAACGCCCGTGCAAATCAATTTCAATCTCGTGCAGGTCAACAAGTATGATGCTCAGAACGCTGTATTGGAGGATATACAGACTCCCGGGCAGCGCATTGTAATTGACGTGGCCAATGGCGAGACAATGCTGCAATATCTTGCGGCAGTGGCTAAAGTGCCCGTCAAGGTGCGGCAGTTCACCTACTCAGGACCCGGAAGCTCAACCGAGTTCTGTATAGTGGATTGGGAGACGCATCAAATCATCTGTGCGCCCAGCGGCGCGGATTCGTTCAAAGTAAGTGCTTCCCGCACGGGCTGTCCCGGCACGGAAGTAGGTCCTTCGGTGGCGGTATCGTTCCCGTCAAAGGGCGGCTGGAGCGACCCGATTCGCTTCGGTCCTTTGACCTCGAACACCACGTGCCCCCTTGGTCACGGCTTCACCCTCGAAGTCGCCGGACAGGGCACACAACCGCCGCGTATTAAACTTGTGGAAGCCGGTTCGTCCATGTTAGGTAAACGATAGGGTGCTGACAGCGACACTTGGAAAAAGAAGAAGCGGGCGATGAGAAATCATCGCCCGCTTGTTTTATTCTCCTTTCCGCGGGGCCCGGGGGGGGGGAGAAAGGGGAAAGGGGGGAGGAAAAAACCAACCCCCCAGGCAATTTTTGGGGGGGGGGATGGCCGCCGTTAAGCACGTCAAATCTAAGGCGGGGGGGGGGGGGGGGGCGAGAAACCAAGCCCTTGTCCAGCGAAGGGACTACAAGCGCCAAGGCAAACAACCCAAGCCCATTGTCATCCTGGAAGGATCTTGCCAAGCAACCACCCTCAACCCTTGCCACGAAACCTGGTCGTCATCCTGAAGGCCGCCGAAGCCTGAAGGGACCCCTCCGCCTCCGCCACGCCTCCCCAAAATTCCTCCCCACCCCGTAACTCCAATGCCAATCCCGCACATCTGCAATTTGAACAAATGGTTACAAAAAATCACCTTTTTTGTCAAAAACGCTTGACAAACGGATTCAACTGCAGTATATTATACGCAAGTTTTTGATTTTTCGATCCAACCCAAAGAACCCGGCCGGAACCTATTTCAGCAAAACAACCTTCCGCATCTCCGCCCTACCCCCCGCCTCCGCCCGCACAAAATAGATCCCACTCGCTAGCCCCACAGGCGCACGATACGAAATCGTAGAGTTCGTAAGCCGCCCCCGATAAATCACATCCACCTCGCGCCCCAGCAAATCATAGAGAGCAATCATCGTCTCCTGATGCGGCGGAACCGTGAGCGAAATAGATAGCGTTGAGTTGAAGGGATTGGGGTAGGTGGAAATGGAAAACTCTTGCGGCCGTTCAGGATGATCAGACACGCTGACGAGAACACTGCTGTCTCCTGAAAGAATAATTACTCGTCCCGGAACCGCGCCCGCTTCATCACTCGTTCCTCCAACGGCCATATCTTCAATGCCGTCTCCGTTCACGTCTCCGATACCGTCAGCACAACTCACTGCGTTTAAGTTGTAAGGGGCAGTGCGCGTTTCCAATGAAAAGACCGGATCGGGATTGATCCAGAAATAGCCAAGGTACACGGCCAATCTGCCACATGTGTTGTCCAGAATCGCCACGTCCTCAAATCTGTCATGGTTGATGTCCCCGCATTACTGACATAATGCGGACCGCCGCCACAGCCAAAGTTTAAAGAATAATTTGGCGTAGCGGACATTTCGTTTCCTCCGAAATACACCTGCCCGCCCGGCCAATATGGACAAATCAAATCTGCGCGGCCATCGCCGTTCATATCCGCTGTTAACGTGCTGTTCCCGGCAGAAACCTCAAGTAGCGTCATATCTGGGAATGTGTCTGGCTGCGCAGCCCCAAAGTAAAAGTGGGCATTTTGATGAAAATTATCAGGATTAAGCGAGCTTGTTACAAAATCCGTAAAGCCATCACCGTTCACATCCCCAAATGATTGCGGAATAACAGCGGGAATATATGGTGGGCCATCGAACCCATGTGCGATCCAATCCTGAGTAACATTCATTGGATTTCCGCCATAGAACATGCTGAATATAGAATTGTTAGGCGAGAACCCCAAATTATAGGCAAACCCAAGATCATCAAATTCATCACCGTTAAAATTGAAGTCGTTACCATGCGATCCAAAGAAGGGTTCAATGGTGCTAAGTCCGTCGTCCCATTGAATCCAAAACGTCAAATCAGCAGTGGTATCGGCGGTTGGCCCTCCCCAATAAACGCTGGCAAACTTGCTGTCTACAACTGCGGTGTAAATTCGTACTATAAACCAATCTACATAAGAATCTCCGTTCAAATCCCCGCAACTTGATCCATAATTTAAATATGTATTATCTTCCACAAGATAAGTCATATAAGGCTGCTGCGCTGGTGGGTTACCACCGTGAAAAAACTGGAATCGTGCTGTGCGATAATTGTCAGAGTTTTGTCCACTCGAAGACACTCCCCAATCTGCAAATCCGTCATCGTTTTGATCGTCTAACGGGAAAACGCGGCTTCCAAAGTGCGCAGTCGGTGCATCGCCATTGCGCTCCCAGATGATTTCGGGGTCCCATTGGGCATTGGCAAGTGCCGAAAGCCCCAAAAACAAAAAAGCGAATCCCACGCACCCGAGACTTCGGAAAATGATTGAGATTCGCTTCATAATCGTACGAAATTGAAAGGTTGTTACAAGTTCAAACGGTTGCATTATTGTTCAGCTTGAGATCCAGAATGGAATTAACGAATGAAGCCTTTTCATTTCAACAGCACCACCTTCCGCATCTCCGCCCGACCCCCCGCCTCCGCCCGCACAAAATAAATCCCACTCGCCAGCCCCGGAACCGCACGATACGAAATTGTAGAGTTCGTAAGCCGCCCCGATAAATCACATCCAC
>JADKHW010000037.1 GCA_016721565.1 bacterium
TTGATTCCGATATATCGTTGAGGCTTAATCACGTCAGAACAGATGTTCGACCGCGGCGGCATGAAAACCGGAGGATCGCATATTTATCGGTTATCAAAGTAGCGGAGGATCGAGGTTGCGACAGACGTCACTTCGCTTGACAAACTGGTGAAGGATTTTCGGCACTGATTCCCGAACTAATTGAACTCAACTCAGAATCTCCGCAGTATTATTTCACGAAAGCTTGCTGGTTAGAATAGAGCTGCTTAGACAAGACGCTATGGACGCAACAAAGCACGCGCTGAAGATGATTGCTGTAGCGCAGGCGGCCAAAGTGAGCGCGTTGCGGCGCGCCAAAATGGGCGTTTTACCGATTACTGCGCCGAAGTCGCGCGATGTGTCGGCGACTACGGCTCTTACGACACCTCCACGCGAGGAAGATGTGACAGCGGTGAAGTAGTAACACGCGGTTTGCCGTTGAATAATTTGCAACACGACTACCTCGCGTTGCCCAGTTCGCTCATTCGTCCATCGCCCCACGCCACGGGCTGATAACAAACCCAACAACACAATACAACAGACCATCCTACATCATCAAATTCAACACGTGGGCGAATCACAAAGTTGTGGCGTCGCTGGAGACGTGCCCGATTGTGCCGGGAGTGGGTGTGGAGCTGCTGTCGCATATTTTGCAGAATAATTGGTATGTGATGGATTTGATCGAGGAGCGCGACAACGGCAAGCGTTGGTACGACGCGGCAGATTACAACCTTGTCCAGTGCGTGAAAGAAATTCCCAAACTCGATGCGGCCTACAAAGAACTCATCGCGCGGAAAACTGGTGCTGAACTGGACGCGCCTGTGACGTTTGTGGATTCGGCAGGCAAGACGGTCACGCGCAGAATTTCGGATTTGATTTTTCACACGCACGACCACTGCACCTATCATCGCGGACAAATCGCGAAAGTTGTGCGGCAAGCGGGCGGCGAACCGGCCAAGACGTGGTTCAACAGATGGATTACGGAAACCGATCGCGGACAAATTTAACAGGGAGAAAATATCATGGATATGTTTGACTTGATGAAGAGTGCCAACAGCATTCTGGGCAAAACCGACGGTGAAGTGAATTTGGGCAGTCTGGCCGGATCCGTGATGGGCATGATGTCGAAAGACTCAGGCGGCATCAACGGACTGCTGGATCAATTTCAGAACAACGGCCTCGGTGACATTGCCAAGTCATGGGTGAGCACGGGTGAGAATATGCCCATTTCGCCAGACCAACTGATGTCGGTATTTGGGCATGAGAAACTAAATAACTTGGCGAATAAATCGGGCATGGATTTGCAGAAGTTCTTACCGATATTGACGGCGGCTTTACCGCTGATTATTGATAAATTGACGCCGGATGGCGAAGTGAATGACAAGAGTAATAGCGCATTAGAGCAGGGTATGGGTTTACTGAGTATGTTCGTGAATAAATAATTAAAAGGCGCTAAACGTGCGCATATTCATCGCTTGCTGTGGGCTGCTTCTATGCATCCTCAGCGCACAGGCACAGGAAGTTTCCGTGCCGCTGGATACGACTGGCAAGATCTTTGTTATTACGATTGAGTTGGAAAAGAAGCTAAACTTGTTTCCTGACTTTCCGGGATTTATGGAAGCCCGGCTGTATCAGGACAGCGACAGCGCCTATTTTCTTGAAGTGCTTGAGCGAAGAGACTCCAGCGTTGTGCGCAAGCGCGTTCCGCAAACCGATGAGCAAGTCGCAGAACTGCGCAAGCAAGTAAGTACCGCCATCTCGATGCGCTCGCCGCAGACGATGTACGATCAGAGCGGTCGCGCGGGTTTGATCGTAAACAGCGCCATTCTCGCGGGAGGATATTACGGCTGGGCCTATCCTACAGTCGCAAGGATGGAGGATTCCAAAGCTCCGGCGGTCTATTTTCTGATTACAGGTGCGGGAATTATGATCCCGTATTTCATGACGGCGAACGCGAATATTTCGCGCGCCACGGCGATGATGGATTTTTACGGCGGGTCGCGCGGAATTGCCCACGGCATTGCTCTGTACTACGCGCTGGATCCCAAAGAGGACAGCGAGCGCGCTCCGCTCGGTTGGGGGATCATCGGAAGTCTGGCAGGAACGTTGGCGCTGAATCAATGGGCCAGCACGAACTGGAATGACCGACGGCAAAGCCGCGGTGATTGGCGTCGGCGGAGACTTTGGATTGGGGATGAGTGCTTCTTGTGGCAGGACATGAACTTTGGAATGAAGACCATCAAGCTAAAGCCGGGATGGTGGTGTTAGGTGGCTCGGCGCTCGGAATTTTTGCCGGAGCACAATTGGCCGATCACGGCGATTACACGCGCGGGGATGCCTATGTTTTGCGCGGTCTTGGTTTTCTTGGAGCAGGAATTCCTGCGGCAATTGTTGACTATCGGCAGAAACGGACAGATAACGACGACCAAACCGCTTCGACGCTGGGATCGGACGGATCAGGTCTTGGCTTGGGTCAATACCTGCTGAAAGACAAAGATTTCTCAAGTTCGCAGGGTATGACCGTTTTGCTAACGGAGTTTGGTCTGGCAACAGCCACGACTGCGGTGATGGTGATTATTAGCGACGAGGAAGAGTCTGGGCGCTTTCCATAGCTGCGGCGTCGGCGGCACGGCTCGGATTTCTTGGTTATGCGACCGCCAGCAAGTCAGCAAGAACAATCCGCCACTCTGACAACATTGATTTCCAGTTTAATCCGCTGCCGCTGATGACGAATTTGCCGTCAAGCGGAGATTCTAAGATTGATCATCAGCGAAATATGGCACTGCACCTAACCTACAGGTTCTAAGGCTATGAATGAACTGGCATCGCATCTGAAACAGATTCAGAAAGCTTTTGAAGGCGAAGCGTGGCACGGCCCGTCGCTGATGGAAGCATTGAACGGCGTGGATTCGCACATGGCCAAGCGGCGTCATGTGCATGGTGTCCATTCGATTTGGGAGATTGCGCTGCATACGGTAGCCTGGAAGCACGCGGTGACACATTGGCTGGAAAGCAAAGAGTTCACGGTCGAGGAAGCCGACAACTTCCCGAAACCCGAGCAGGGCGATGACACCGAGTGGGAGCATGTGCTGAACGTGCTGAAGGTCGCGCAGGCGGAGCTTTTGGCTGTCGTGGCGCGTTTACCCAATGAGAAGCTCTACGAATCCCCTCCGGGCCGCCAGACGGTATATTCGGATTACTTGTTTGGCATCGTTCATCATGATTTGTATCATGCCGGACAGATTGCCTTGCTGAAAAAAGCTGCTCAGGTCGAAATGACAGAAGGAAGCGGACTGAAGTGAGTGAAGTCGAACGGCAGATCGAGCTGATGAAACTCACCTTTGACGGCGATGAAACGGGCGAAGCCCGCTTTGGCACGGCGTTGATGCATCTGCTAAAAGACGTTGATTCAAAACGCGCCAATCATCGCCCGCTGCCTGATGCGCACACGATTTGGGAAATAGTATTGCACATCATCGCGTGGAAACGCTACACGGCAACACGTCTGCGTGACCAACGCTCTGATATGAACGAGGACATTGATTGGCCGAAGCCCGCTGAAACGAGTGAAGCGGCGTGGCAGAAGACGGTGCAGGAGCTTCGCGATATTCAGGCTGAACTTGTCAGCGCTTCAAACGCGTTGCGTGATGATCAATTAGATTCGCCCGTGGCCGGAGGAAAAGTCTTGCGCTATCTCGTCCTTCAGGGAATCATGCAGCACGATATCTATCATGCGGGGCAGATCGGATTGCTGAAGAAAGCTGCGCTGTAGTTTTTATGGCAAACGAAGAATATCATACAACCGCCGAGGCCGCAAAGCTGCTCAAAGTGAGCCGGGGAACGGTTTGCATGCTGGCGCGCGAAGGCAGACTTCCTGCCATTCGCGTCGGCAAGCAGTGGCGGATTCCTTACGAAGCGCCTGAATTGTGGATGTATAAACAGAAGCAAGCGGCAGCGCGGAACAAAGCGACCGTGAAATCCGAAGGCGCGAAGTCAAAACGCTCGGGCTATGATGACTTGCTGAAGATCGCGGCTCCCATCAAGTTGCGCAAGAGTAACTGATTTGCTGAAATGCATTGACACAACACTGCTGTTAGCGGCAACCGATACGACACACCCGCTGCAAGCCCGTGCGGCAAAATACTTGAAAGCTTGTGCCGCTGAGCCGTGGGTGAGTTGTGTGTGTTATGCGAGTTTGCTGAAGTGGAGCGAGCAGATTACCTCGAGTGAGTTTTGCGAGGCACCGCTGAAAGCTTCGACCGTGCAGGCCGCGATTGAAGCAATGTTGAAACGCCGCGAACCGCTGATACTTTATGGGGATGAGAATATCATCAAGCGCGCCTTGAAACTCGTGGACAAGCATCAATCGCTGAAAGATCATTTGCACGAAGCGCATGTCGCCGCGACGGCGTTGGCGCACGGAGTGAATACGATTGTGACTGTGGATTCCGCGCCGTTTATTGCCGTGCGCGAATTGACCGTCGAGAATCCGTTTGAAACCTTGTTTGCCTGACCGCACGCGTGGCAAGCTGGTTTGACGTTGCAGGTTTTGGGTTTCAGGAGTTCTCCGCCGGAGGCGTGCGGACGTTTGCAATTGTGGAGGGTCGAGCGAGCGGTTTCCCATTGGTTCTCCTCCACTCTGTTCCGGGCGCGTCGTTTGTTTGGTCCACCACAATCAACGCGGTCGGCAGATCACGCAGAGTCATTGCACCGGATTTCCCGGGCTGGGGCAGATCGCACAACCGCACAATGCCGCAGAAGTTTGCGCTTTCGCGCGAAGGCCTGCGCAAGTGGTTGTCAGAAGTGGTGAATGCCCAGCAATGCGAGAAGCTGGATATCGTAGGATTGGGTGATGGCGCGTGGCTTGCAGTTGACTATCTGCTTATGGAGCCTGCGCGCGTGCGGCGGTTGGGGCTGTTGAACTTGCCGCTGAAATACCGCCTTGCTACGAAGCGCTTCTTGCCGTGGAGCAAGACGGACTGGGATAAGCGCAAGCTCGGCAAATGGCTAGAAGACAAATCCGGACTATCGGAAATCAACAGACAGCTTGTCAAACCGATGTTTGGTGAATTGCTTGCGGGAGGCTGGCATGCCGAGCGCTCGCCGGAGTTTCCGAGCAACGCTTTTCATGCCGAGATGTCAAGCTACCGCGATGGCTTGCGGAAATTTGACGGCGAAGTGTTTTTGGGTTGGGGTGCGAATGCCGTGGGCTACGATGAAAAACTCGCGGCGGAATTTGCACAGGGACGGGAAATCGTGCTCTGGCACGATGCGGCAAATTTCCCGATGTGGGAACAGCCTGAACGGTTTACAACTGAAATGACAGAATTTTTGGGATTATGATTTTCATACAAATAGATTACCGCGCGCTAACGCAGCGCAACACAGGCTCCACGGACCCTCCGCGTTGAATGGTGACGTTTGTTTTGTAAAATCTGTTACCATTTAACCGAAAGGTAGGTTTGCCATGTCGCACATTACTCCCCAGAACGTCCATGAGACGCTCTCGAAATATATGCTTGCCGACGGATTCGATCTGGTTTTTGACCTTGAGAATTCGAAAGGCACATTTTTCCATGACTCGCGCCACAACCGCAAGTTCATGGACTTCTTCAGCTTCTTTGCTTCAAGCCCCGTTGGTTTCAATCATCCGCGCCTAACAACTCCCGAGATGATTGAGAAAGATGGGCAAGCTTGCGGTGAACAACATCACAAACTCCGATCTCTACACAGTTGAGATGGCCGAGTTTGTCGATACGTTCTTCAAGATTGCGATTCCGCCGGCGTTCAAGCATTCGTTCTACGTTTCGGGCGGCGCACTTGGTATCGAGAACGCGCTCAAGGCCGCGATGGATTGGAAGGTGAGGAAGAATTTCGCCAAGGGTTACCGTCGCGAAATCGGCAATCAGGTGATGCACTTTGAAGAGGCTTTCCACGGCCGCACGGGTTACACCGTGTCTTTGACCAACACGGCTGATCCGAATAAGTACAAGTACTTTGCCAGATTCGATTGGCCGCGTGTCTTGAATCCGAAACTGCGCTTCCCGCTGACCGAAGGTCATTTGGAAGACGTGGAACGCCGTGAGAAGATCGCGATTGCGCAAATGAAGCAGCACTTCCTTGAACGCAAAGACGAAATCTGCGCCATCATCCTCGAACCGATTCAAGGCGAAGGCGGCGACAACCATTTCCGCACGGAGTTTATGCAAACTCTGCGGAATCTGGCCAATGAAAATGACGCGATGCTGATTTTCGACGAAGTGCAGTGCGGTGTCGGCTTGACGGGCAAGATGTGGGGTTGGCAACATCACAATGTTGAACCCGACATGTTCTGCTTCGGCAAGAAGACGCAAGTGTGTGGTTTCGTTGCGGGTTCGCGTATTGATGAAGTTGAGGACAACGTGTTTGCCGTTTCGTCGCGCATCAACTCGACGTGGGGCGGCAATCTGATTGACATGGTGCGTTTCACAACGTACCTTGAAATTATTCGTGACGAGAATCTCGTGGAACACGCGGCCAAGACCGGCGAGAAGGCCATCTTCATGCTTCAGAGCATCGCCGAGAACTACCCCGAGATGATTTCTAACGTGCGCGGCAAGGGTTTGATGTGCGCGTTTGATTTACCGTCAACGTCGCTGCGTAATCGTTTGGTGGACACGCTCTACGAAAACGGACTGTGCATGCTTCCGTCGGGAACGCATTCAATTCGCTTCCGTCCGCCGCTCAACATTTCTGAATCCGAAGTGGCGATGGGTGTTGAAGTCATCCGCAAGTGTACGGGTGAGATCCTCGAGTCCGTCCATCTTCAACCTGTTTGATGTTGGATTTGATCAATTCGAATAGTTTGTTTGTTTCAACAGGCCGGGGACTCTCGTGCGAGAGTCCCGGCCTTGTCTTTTTTTCGTTGTGAGTGAATCTTCGCAATTCCCTGTCGCAACTTTAGCGGTTGTGGCAACTCCTATCGGCAATTTAGCGGACATTTCGTTTCGCGCGATTGAGATATTGAAAGCGGCGGATGTGCTGTTGTGTGAAGACACACGGCACTCAAAGCGGCTGCTCGATCACTATTCGATTCAGGTTCCGACTACGAGTTACGGCGCGCACAATCTGAGGACGAAATTAGTTTGGATCGTTGAACAGCTTGCGCAAGGCAAGCGAGTTGCCCTGGTTAGCGATGCAGGCACGCCGGGCATCAGCGATCCGGGCACAATGCTCGTGAGTGCCGCGATTGAGGCGGGTTACAATGTGATTACAATTCCGGGAGCGGCGGCGTTGATTCCGGCGCTGGTGCTTTCGGGACTTAGAACAGACAAGTTTGTATTTGAGGGATTTCTGCCGCACAAAAAGGCAGACAGACCAGACTCAAACTCTTGGCCACCGAGCCGCGCACGATTGTGTTGTACGAAAGCGTGCACCGGATTCAGAAAACGCTTTCAGAACTCCACGAATACTTAGGCAACCGCAAGGTCGCCGTCTGCCGCGAGCTGACAAAAATTTACGAAGAGATTGTACGCGGCAATCTGAGTGACGCGATTACCCATTTTGAAAAGCACGAACCGCGCGGCGAGTTTGTCGTGGTCGTCGCGGGAACGGATGATAGTTCACATGAAGACTCAGATGAGTCGTCATTCTGAACGAAGCGTAGCGTAGTGAAGAACCCCTCTGAGTCTTTTCCTATTTCTAATTTCCTATTTCTGATTTCCTCCTTTGCATCCAAAACTATTTAAGATTGGGCCGTTTGCGCTGCATAGCTATGGGCTGATGCTGGCAATGGCGTTTGGGTTTGGAATTTGGATTGCGTCCAAGCGCGCGCCCAAGCGCGGTGTGCCGAGCAATTCGATTGTTGATATCGCAGTCGCGTCGCTGCTGTTTGGACTCGGCGGCGGTCGCATTGCCTATGTGATTACACATTGGGACGAGTTTGAAGGCCGGATGCTCGATATCATCTCGCCAATTCAAAGTGATGGAACAATCGGGATTGCGGGGCTTGTGCTACTCGGAGGAGTGGTGGCGGGATTCGGCGGCGCTTATTGGATGGCCAAGAAGCGCGGCACGAGTTTTCTCAATGTGACGGACATCATGATTCCGTCGCTGGCTTTGGGAATCGCGTTTGGCCGCATCGGTTGTTTTATGAACGGCTGTTGTTTCGGCAACGTGTGTGATTTGCCGTGGGCGGTTGTCTTTCCGGATTCAAGTTTAGCGGGTTCCATTTATCCCGGCCAGCACATTCATCCGACACAGCTTTATGAAACGCTCGCGATGCTCGTGCTGTTTGGATTCTTACTGTGGCGTGACAAGATCACGCTCAAAGTGGGAGTCTTGACGGGATATTTTCTGGCACTCTACGGCATCTGGAGATATTTTGTCGAAGGACTCAGATGGTACGAAGAGGGGATGATCTTCGGACACATCGGTGCGCATTTGATTACATTTTCGAGAATCATCTCGGTCGCGATGGTGCTTATCGGAATCTATCTGATTACTCGCAAAAGCGCGCCGGACGCGCCAGCCGCACATGCTGATTAATTTCGAGGGCATTGACGGCTCAGGCAAATCCACGCAGTTGACAAGAGCGGTAGCGTGGTTAACAAGCATAAAGTACGATGTACTACTGACCCGCGAACCGGGGGGAACGGCGGCGGGTGAGAAAATCCGGGATTTATTGCTCGATCCCAACAGTCATTTGTCCGGACGCGCGGAGTATTTACTCTACTCGGCCTCGCGTGCTCAACTGGTGGAAGAGATTTTGCTTCCGCATCTTCGGAAGCCGCGCGCGATTGCGCTGGTGGACCGCTATGCAGATTCTTCAACGGTTTACCAAGGGGCGGGCCGCGAACTGGGGGTCGAAGAGATCGAAGCGGTGAACGTTTTTGTCACCGGGAACTTAACTCCCGATTTGACACTCTATCTGGATGTGGACTACGAAACATCGGTGGCAAGGCGCGCGGCAACAGGTGCGGCGCCCGACCGGTTGGAGCAGAATCCACGAGAATTTTTCGAGGCGGTCAGGCAGGCCTATCTTGACCTGTGTTACCGCCACCCGACGCGGGTAAAAAAGATTGACGCGCGGGCGAATGAAGACGAAGTTTTTGCGCAGGTCAAGGCGGCAATCGCCGGACACTTGCCGGTTTAATTCACTGTAACAGGACGTGCCATAATGCACAGACGATTGCTGCTCTTGCTGGTGTCGCTGCTCATTCCGCTCTCGGTTTTTGCCGAAGCTCGCTCCATGTCTGCCGATGAACTTTATGCGAAGATTCATCACAACATGGGATTATTTGGTGATATCTATCGTGAAATCAGCTTGCGCTATGTGGATCAGATTGATCCGGATGAATTCGTGCAAGCCGGAATTAACGGTATGCTCGAGACGCTCGATCCCTACACGGTGTATATTCCAGAAGAGGACACGGACGATCTCGACGTGATCACCTACGGCAAGTACGGCGGTGTGGGAATTGAAATCGGCGTGCGCGGCGAGGCCAAATACCTCACCGTCATCAGCGCGATGGATGATTCCCCGGCTCAGCGTGTGGGTATTCGCAGCGGCGACAAGGTGATTGAAGTCGATGGCCATTCGACTGTCGGCATGACGACGCGCGACGCTTCGAGGTTTTTGCGCGGTGAGCCGGACACGCATGTCAAGATCATCGTCGAACGTCCCGGCGCACTCGAACCGATTGAATTTGATTTGATGCGTCAAGTGATTGATGTGAAGGACGTGCCCTATAGCGGATTCGTCGAACCCGGTGTGGGCTACATTAAGCTTGCGCATTTTTCGACCCGTGCTCAAGGCGAACTTGACGTGGCCTTGACCGATTTGCAGAGCAAGGGCATGGAAGCGCTTATTCTCGATATGCGCGGCAATCCGGGTGGATTGATGAGCGCGGCGGTCGGTGTGTTGCAGAAGTTCTTGGACAAAGGCGAAGTCGTAGTTTCAACGAAGGGCCGTACGCCGGATGCCAACCGCACGTTCAAACTTGCAAGTGATCCGGTTGCCAAGGATTTGCCGCTTGCCGTGCTGGTCGATGGTGGTTCGGCTTCGGCTTCGGAAATTGTCGCCGGAGCCATTCAGGATTTGGATCGCGGTGTGTTGATCGGCGAGCCGACTTTTGGTAAAGGGCTTGTGCAATCCGTGATTTCATTTGAAACCGGTGAAGCCTTGAAGCTCACGACTGCAAAATATTTCACGCCCTCGGGCAGATTGATTCAGAAGGTCGATTACTTCGGCGATAACGATACGACGTTAGTGATTACTCCGATTGAAGAATCTACCGACTCCGGTTTCACGACGCGCAATGGCCGCAAGGTCATCGGCGGCGGCGGAATTGAGCCGGACATTCTGGTAGAGACGCCGCAGCCTGAACAGCTTGGTGTCGAATTATGGAGACAGGGAACGTTCTTTGATTTCGTGACGGAGTATATCTCACAGCACACGGATGTGACCGACGCGACGGTTTCGGATGCGATGATTAACCAGTTTGCGGATTGGCTGGTGGAAAAAGGTTTCAGTTACGCGGTGGACGGCGAAAAAGAGATTAAGGCGCTGCGCGAAATTTTGAAGACCTTCGAAATGGAACAAGAAGCCGAAGGAGACTTCGCGCATCTTGAACACTATCTCGAACTCGTGCGCGACCGTGATTTTGAAAAAGAGCGCCCGTTCATCAAGAACAGCTTGGAAACGGAATTGGGCAACGCGCTCTACGGCACGACAGGCCGCATCGAAGCAAGCTTCGACAGCGATCCGCAGATCTTGCGCGCAATTGAAGTCTTGAATAACGGTATTGAATACGGAAAGCTGCTGGCGGTAACCGACAGCACGAATACGAACGGAGAGTAATCGCACTTGCTGCTTGAAGTCGGCGGGCTATTTTTGTTGGGGATTGTGGCCGGAGTACTCGGTGGCTATCTCGGCATTGGCGGCGCGCTGATTATTACACCTGTGCTGCTCGCGTTAAGCGCGGCACAGCAGATTCCAGAGTCCGTTCGTTATCCGTTGGTGTTTAGTTCGACGCTCTTTGCGATCTTGGGAACTTCGGCTTCGGCAGGCCTGACCTATGCGCGCGCAAACCGTGTGCATTGGCAAGGCTTCAAAGCCATTGCCACGACTGCGCTGATGTTTTCGTTTGCAGGATCGTGGGCTTCGGCACATTCTTCGCCGGACATGCTGCGTATCTTCTTTGCGATCTTTGCCTTGATCAGCGCGGCGATTTTTGTTTCACCGCTCAAGGGTCATCCGGGTGGTGAGTTTCACTTTCGACCTCTGCCATTTCTGTTGTTAGGAGCCGCGACAGGTTTCTTGTCGGCATACATCGGTGTTGCCGGTGGTGTGCTGATGGTTCCGGTGATGCTGTTCTTAATCAAAGTTCCGGCGGAATTTACAGTCGGTACGAGTAGCATGGTCGGAATTGTGACCGCCATTGCGGGTGTCACAGGTTACGTCATCAACGGCTGGCACATGCCCGATTTGCCGCAGTGGACGTTTGGCTATGTGTATTTGGTTTATGCCGTGCCGATCTTGATTGGCTCACTGCTCGGCGGCCCGTTTGGGAGCAAGCTCAATCAAGGCGGCAGTGTGAAAGTGTTTCGGATTTTGTTCGCCGCATATCTCGTGCTGGTTGCGGTGAAGATGCTACTCAAGTAATCAGTCCTCTCTTTTCCCCTCTCCCCAACTCATCCAAGTCTATGAACACAGTTGCACTTCCTCTGTTGGGTCGCGGCAAGGTCCGCGATATTTACGAGTTTGACGAGCGTCATTTGGTGTTTGTGACGTCGAATCGGGTGTCGGCATTCGACGTGATTCTCCCGACTCCGATTCCGAACAAGGGTGCGATGCTGAACACGCTCACGCGGTTTTGGATGAAGCGCTTTGAATCGCTCTGCGGCAACCACATCGCACGCGAAGGCCACGCGGAGTTCGTCAAAGAATTCGCGGCATCACTTGAAGGTACGGATCCGGGTCAGGTGGAAGTGGTGAAGAAGGCTGAGATGCTGCAGGTGGAATGCGTGGTGCGCGGTTTTATCACCGGCTCAGGCTGGAAGGACTACAAGAAGACGGGGGCGGTGTGCGGACACAAGCTACCGGAAGGTCTCGAACATTGCGCGCAATTCCCGGAGCCGTTGTTTACTCCGGCAACGAAGGCCGCCACGGGTCACGATGAGAACATTGATTTCGCGCGGATGTGCGATATTGTGGGAGTGGAGATGGGAACGAAGCTGCGTGATCTCTCGATTGAGATTTACTCATCGGGCCGAGATTACGCCAAGACGCGGGGGATTTTGATTGCGGATACGAAGTTTGAATTTGGAATTATTGACGGCGAATTGTGTTTGTGTGATGAAGTGTTGACTCCGGACAGTTCAAGATTTTGGCCGGCTGATGATTATGCTCCGGGCCGAGATCAAAAGAGTTTTGATAAGCAGATTGTCCGCAACTATCTTGAGACGCTTGATTGGGATAAGACTCCGCCGGGACCGGAATTACCGAACGATATCGTGAAGAAAACTGCGGCGGCCTATGAAGAGATTGCTCGAAAGCTCATGCAGTATGCCATTGCGGGTCTGAGACACAACGGATTGATTGACAAACCCGCATGTAACTGCGGGTTTCTTTTTAGCGATGATGAAGTGGTTTTGTACTTAACGGCGAGGACTTCAGCACGTTTCGGCGGGGGGGATCTCTTTAGCAGATCGGCTTCATTGACGGCGTGATCTCGTAAAGCGCACTTTTCCAATGTCCATTTCATCAGTGTGAAGTCGAACAGGTTCTTATGTTCGCCCCGCTGAAAGAACATCCGGTTGACGACGAATTGATGCGGCATTTCATCTTTTAAGGATGGCGGATCCATTCGCTTTGCGTAGTCATACAGATCCTTTCCTCCGTCTTTAAGATATTCTCGGCAGATCTTTTCAATGTCCGGGCAAGATACCCAAAGCTCTCCACCCGGTTTGAGCACTCTGTAAACATCACGAAAAGCAGGGAACACTTCTTCATCTATGTCGAGATGCTCAATGAGGTGTTGGCAGACCACGGCATCAAAGGAATCTGAGACAAACGGCATAGGCCCCGCGACGAGGTCAACATTCACGTCGGCATTGAAGAGATCGACGTTTAACCAACCGGGGATTTCCCGTCCGCCACTGCCGAGATGCATCAACGGAATTGCGGGTATTTGCTGTTTTCTCGAGGCGGTGATTCGGGTACGGCGTCGAACCATCTCAAATTTGACAACATGTTTGGTCCAATCGGTGACCAGAAACATGGAGAAGAAACGGTGCAGAAGTCGTGCGATAAAGCGTATTAATGAATTCAAATGTACTCCGGATTTCTACAATCCAAATTGTCTGAGGTGATGATCCAAATGCGTATAGTGCGATTTGGCCCATTGTGAAGGGCTCATCTTCCCTACCCACGGACTAACCCGAAAGTGTGCTTGTCCGGCCCGGCGAAACGCTTGATGTAGTCGATGACACGAGCCTTGTCCTCTGCGAAGTTGCCGACAGGCCGTTTGAGATATTCGGGGTCGGTGGGTGAATTCTTGGGAAGCGGCATCGAGGACAGCAGCCATCTGCCGAGGAAAGAGTTCATTATTCCTTTGCGCTCGACGACGGGGCGTTCTGCGAAGGTGACTTCGAAGAGATCGATAAGATGCGAGAGCATCTGCCCGTTTGACATCTTCCCCCATTGGCGCGGGGATGATTCCGTAAAGTTGTCAAAGCGAGTCAGGATTTGCTCGCGGGCGGCTGAGTCTAAGAGTGATTTCATGGTGCCTCCTTATGCCAATGAATGTACCGGAAATGCGGGACATTCTCAAGCGGCAGCGCGGCAGTGAGTGTTGATGATACGGAGTAGGCGGTCGCCGAAAGCTTGGGCTTTGCGCTCGCCGATGCCGGGGATTTTGAGCAGATGCGATTGCGCGCGCGGTTTATGGCGGGCGAGGTCCCGCAGAACGGAGTCGTGCAAGACGACGTAGGCTGGGACATTTTGCTCGATAGCGATGTTGTAGCGCTCGGTGCGCAACAGGTTGAAGAGATCTCGATCCACGTTCTCCCAATCGGCGTCCGCGCGTGACGACGTATGCGGAAGTTTCGGCCCGGCGTAGCGGTCAACGATGAGTGTCGGAGTTAGCTCACCGCGAATGACCTGATGGCCGATTTCTGTGACCGAAAGAGTGAAGAACTCCGGCTCGGCTACGAGGTACTCTTGATCTGTTAATTGTTTGACGAAGCTCTCGATGGTGGGAATCGTATAGCTTGCCAGCAAACCATAAGTTGAAAGCTGGTCGTGCTTGTAGGCCAGCACGTTTTTGTCTTTGGAGCCTTTCAAGACGAGCGCGACGTGGTTTTGGCCGAAGCGCTCTTTTAATCGAATCGCACAACACAGGACCATTTGCGCGACTTTCAAAGCGTCGGCCATCTCAGAATTCGCCGAGGCAATCGCGTATTTGCTTTCGCAGTTGTCGCACGCGCCGCACTTTTCGTCGCCGTACTGTTGATCGAAGTAGGTGACGAGCTGTTTGTGACGACAGGTTTTGGCGCGCGCAAAGTCGAGCATTTGATCGAGCTTCTTGTGCGCGATGCGGCGCTCTTCGTCGGGGAGTTCGGTCAGGAAGCGCTTTTGCTGAATCAAGTCACCGACGGTGAAGAACATCACGCAATCGGCGGCTAAACCGTCGCGGCCTGCGCGTCCTGATTCTTGCTGATAGTTTTCGAGCGACTTGGGAAGCGCCGCGTGAATGACGTAGCGCACGTTGGATTTGTCAATGCCCATACCGAACGCGACGGTGGCGACGATGATGTCGCATTGGTCGCGCAGGAAAGCCTCTTGCGTTTTTTTGCGCTCGTCGTTATCCATCCCTGCATGATAGGCGCGCGCGCGATAGCCGGACTTGTTGAGCTTGTCGGCGAGGCCTTCGGTGTTGGCGCGTGACAGGCAATAGATGATGCCGGACTCGCCTTTGTGCTGGTTGACGACGGAAACGACTTGCGCGAGCAATTCGCTGCGCTCGACCGCGCTATAGACGAGATTGGGTCTGTCGAAATTCCCGACGAGAATTTCGGGCGAACGCAAACTCAGTTGTACGGCGATGTCTTCACGCACACGCGAAGTAGCAGTGGCGGTCAGCGCGATAACAGGGACTTGGGGAAACTTCTGTTTGAGGATTTGCAGTTGGCGATATTCGGGGCGAAAGTCGTGCCCCCACGCGCTGATGCAATGGGCTTCGTCAACTGCGAAGAGCGAGATGTTGAGCGACTGCAAGAATGCGAGTGTGGAATCAACGGCGATGCGTTCGGGGGACAGATAGAGCAGATTGACCTTGCCTGAGCGAACCTCCTGCATGGCGCGGCGATTTTCGTCGGTGGTGGTCATGCTGGACAGACAGACTGGCGGAAATGCCTTGACTGCGGCAGGCATCGACTTGGTCTTTCATGAGCGCGAGCAAGGGGGAAATTACGACGGCGGTGCCGGGCAGGGCGAGTGCGGGAAGCTGATAGCAGAGCGATTTGCCGCCGCCTGTGGGGAGAATCAGCAGAACGTCGCGGCGATCCGTGAGGGCCGTGACGGCTTCGCGCTGGTAGGGGCGAAATTGGTCGTAGCCCCAGTATTTTTTGAGGAGAGTTTCGGGAGTTTCCACAGGCTACATTAGTTCATCTGAACATTCGTGCATTTGAACAAATGTAAATGATTTTCTCGATTGAGTCAACCGCGCTGACGCTGGTTCCATTGTTGACGGGTGGCTTGAAATGAGTCGTTTTTGTATGAGAGGCGAGGAGGGGTGTAAGGGGTTGTTTCTGTGTAAAACGCTAATAATTGTCGGAACAGGAGTTGAGGATAAACAAGAGGTTAACTTTTGGGGTGCACCATTTTTCACGAAGTGCTATCCTGCTGTTATTTTGATACCCTTAATATACGACAATTTGAACGTATGGTCAAGTGTTATTTTCGTTTTATTGAACTTAACAAATTCTTGATATGGCTTGAGTTGAGTTAAAAGTGCGGTTTTGGGAGGCATTTCCGGATTCCGGCGGGGAACCGTCGCTAAATCCCCGCTCGGCGGAATTGGGGCGCCCAAAGATCTCGGGTAGGCGGGCAGGTGAAGACACCTTGCCGCCTCTACGCCAGAGGACTGAGGGACTTGCGGATTGGCGGGGGTGGGTGTAGATTGGGGTATGAAGTGCGATTTTCTTCAGACGCGAATTCTATCTCTATTCAATCTATTGAAGCGGGTGGGGTTCGCGGTTTTGTTGTTGGGGGATAGTCTGTTGGCCCTTGCTCAACCCTATGAACCGACATTTTTGCTCGATATTACGGGGGAGGTAAATCAAGTCTTAGGGTTTAATCTTCAAGTGCTGGGTGATCAAAACGGAGACGGTTTTGATGATTTTGTAACATCCGTTGCAAGCTCAGAGAATACGGCTGGGCTTCGTATCTATTATGGCAACAACAACGGCCAACAGTCATTCATTGAATTCGGACGGTTCGATTCAACCGAACGAAGTTTGGATGGTTCTGATGCGGACTTTGACGCGGGTTTACTGTTCCTGCTGGAGATGTGAATGGAGACGGCAACGCGGATATCATGCGCACCTTATGCGTTTGGTATGATGATGGCTGCCACTTCTATCCCTATCTGTTTCTTGGCGGTGCTGGGGCATTTGACACGCTTGCCGATTGGTCAGGTGACATGACTGCCATGGAGTTTATCACGAACGTCGGTGATTACAATGGGGATGGGAAAGATGATTACACGAGTAGGCCGTTGAGCGCGCAGAATTTTGGGTTTTACTTGGGCGGTGTTCCGCCGCTCAGCCAGATTCCGGAATGGGAGCATATTCCGAATCGTTCGCACATGGGGTTCGGAGACGTAAACGGCGACGGATTCTCGGACTTTGGGATGAGTTACTTTATAGGATCGCAGGAGACAGCGCGTACAGAGATTTTCCTTGGATCGCCCGAAGCAGATTCAATCGCGGATGTCGTTTTTGAGCGTACGACGGGCGAAATCGAATGGAACGGCAGAATCGTCGGCGATATCAATGGCGACAGGTACGATGACGTGATGACACAGTTTATGTCATGGTCGATCGGGCAGCTGGTTTGTGTACTATGGCGGCCAGATGATGGATACTGAAATTGATGAAACTTTCATCTGGGGCGATGGGCTTGGCGCGCCGGGGCATGTTACTCCGTTAGGCGATATTAATGCTGACGATTTTGGAGATTTTGCTTTTTATACAGGTCCCAATAACAATCACATTGAGGTCTGGCTGGGTGGAAGTCCCCGAAACGACCATCACCGCCTGGATCCTGACGGCCCCTTGGATGGACAAGATCTTCCCTACCGCATAGGCCAGGCAGGCGATTTTAACTGCGACGGGATTGATGATTGGTTTTTCTCGGCTTATCACGGTCTCGAAGCGCGAGGAAGGATAATCGTTGTGGCGGGGGACAGGAATTTTGGTTTGGCGGTGAATGATCACTCGCCGATTGTTCCACAAGAATTTTCACTCTCTGTTTTCCCCAACCCGTTCAACTCGACGCTTTCGATTTCGTTGAATGTGCCGTTGTATCAGGAGGTGACGGTCTCTTTGTATGATTTGTTGGGGAGAGAGGTGGATGTGGTTTATCGGGGGAGGCTCTCTTCGCAAACGATTTCTTATGTTGCGCCTGCGGCTTTGAGTAGTGGGGTTTATTTTTTGAGGGCGAGTGTGGGGGACGTGAGTGTTTTGGGGAAGGTGGTTTTGTTGAAATGAAGGAGCGGAGTGACGCGCATTACATTGCGGATTTGCTTGGCGAGATCCTTCCAGGATGACAAGGTGGTTTGACGTTGGTGGATGCGAGAGAACATTCTCGTGGTGCTTGGGTAGATCCCTTCGCTTTGCTGCGGGATGACAAGGTGATTAACAGTTGCGATTCTGCTTAACGCGGGCGGCATGCCTGCCCCTACAACAGTATGTGCATCCGTTAGCGTGGTTGCTTAACATTTCACCCCTAACCCCCGCTAAAGCGAGGGGGAATCGGAATATGGAAAGCGCCTCACCGGAATGGTGAGGCGCTTTTGTTTTTGTGAATTGCGCTTGTGCTATGATTCTAAAACGGGTTTTGCGGCGGCGGATTTTTTTGTTACTCTTAGTTTGGCTAACCAACTTTCCAGTTTAACATAGAAAGAGGGGACAACGAACAAACTCAAGGCTGTTGATACGAAGACGCCGCCAATTACTGAGATGGCCATGGGGGAACGGATTTCTGTTCCTGCTCCTAAACCTAACGCGGGCGGAATGGCGGCCATCATGGTGGCGATGGAGGTCATTAAAATCGGACGCAATCTTATCGGGCCTGCAACCTTCATCGCTTCGGCGGGATCAAGGCCGCGCGCGCGTTGTTGGTTGGCGTAGTCCACTAAAATGATTGAATTCTTTTTGACGATACCCATCAACAACAACAGACCAATCATGCTGAAGATGTTCAGCGACTTGCCTGCAATTAACAAGGCCGCTGCGGCTCCGGCGACGGAGAGCGGCAGGATGGTCAAGATCGTAATGGGATGCGAGAAGGAATTGAACTGCGAGGCCAACACCATGTAGGCAATCATGATGCCCATGAACAACGCGAAGAGCAAACTGTTCGACGATTCCTTGAACGCGACGGATGAGCCGCTCAACACCGTGCGATAGCCTGCGGCATTTCGTTGGTGAGATTTTCGACGTAGTCAATGGCTTCCTTTTGCGAATGACCGGGGGCGACGTTGGCGAAAATCGAAATGGCGCGCTCGCGGTCTTTACGCGTGACGGCTTGTAAGGCGGGAAGCTCTTGATAGGTCACGAGCGACGAAAGCGGAATCAAGTCGCCGTTGCGGTTGCGGACTTTTAGACGCGAGATGTCGTCCAAGCCGGTTCGTTGTTCTGCGAGTAGTCTCATGCGCACGTCCACACGTCTGCCACCGGAAGAGTATTTACCGACGCGTTCGCCGCCGACCAATGCATTGATTGCTGTGGCGACGTCTTCGACTGAAATGCCTAAGTCTGAACAGCGCGCTCGGTCTGGTTCGATGCGCAATTCGGGTACGCCGATTCGGTAATCTGTGTCCACGTCCACGGCGAGGCCTGATGCGGAAAGCTTTTGGGTGATGTCGCCGCTTAATTTTTCAAGAGTTTTCCAATCGCTGCCACGAATGGAAAATTCAATCGGGAAGCCGCGTTGGGCAGTGAAGCCTTGCTGAGACAAGTCTTGCACGACGGCGCGGACGCCGGGGATTGAGTTTAATTCTTTGCGCAGTTTGGCGGCGAATTCGGCTTGTGTGAAGGTGCGCTCGCTCGGAGGTGCGAGCGTTGTGAAGACGACACCGCCGCTGGTGCTGCCGCCGCCGAAGCCGCCGACGACTGCGAACGTGCGTTGCACTTCGGGCATGACGTTAACTTTTTTCTCGACCTCTTGGAAGAGATTATTGGTCTCGTTCATGCTTGAACTGACGGCGGTCATGAATGCGGATCATCAGACGGCTTTGATCTTGCGAAGGACGAACTCACTCGGAAGCGAACGCAATATGAACACGGAGCCGATAAAGATTATCAACGCGCTTGCGAGGACCGTGCCGGGGCGTTTCAGCGCTCAGGATACCGTGAGTAGCGATTCTCGGTTTTGAGAAAGAGTTTATCCACCCACACGCCGAGCTTGTTGCGATGCTCGCGGGAAACGTCGAGGATTTGCGAACAACGGGCGCGGGGGCCAATGTGACGGCTTCGATGTAGGACAAGCCAGAATTGCAACGCAGAGCGTGACTCGAATTGCAAAAAAGAATTTACCGATGATGCCCGACATGAAGACAACGGGAATGAAAATCGCAACGACGGCGAGCGTGGCGGAGAAGGCGGAGAAGGTGATCTCCTTTGTGCCTTCTAAGGCCGCTGTGACTTTATCTTTGCCCATCTCGGCGTGGCGCACGATGTTTTCCAAGACCATGATGGCATCGTCCACCACAATTCCCACAGCGAGCGCGAGGCCCAAGAGAGTGAAGGTGTTGAGCGTGAAGCCTAAGAAATAAATCACCGCGATTGTGCCCATCAACGACATGGGAATTGCGAGTACGACGTTGATTGCGTTTGAGATGGATCCTAAGAAGAGCCAACAGACGAGCGCGGTTAAGATGACTGAGAGAATCAACTCGAATTCGATTTCGCTGACGGACTCTTCGATGAAGACTGTCGAGTCGAAGTTGATGCCGAGTTCCAAACCTTCGGGCAGAGTCTTTTGAATCGTGGCCATTTCGGCGCGTACGGCTTTGGCGACTGCCACGGCGTTGGCGCCACGTTGTTTTTTGATGCCCAAGCCCATTGCGGGAACGCCGTTGACGCGAGAGATGCGGCGCACGTCTTCGAAGCCGTCTTCGATGACGGCGATGTCTTTCAGATAGACCTCGGCGCCGGGAGTGTCGCGGATGACGATTTCGCCAAGCGTTTTCAAATCGAGGGCTTCACCCATGACGCGCACGCTGACTTCGCGGCCGCTGTTCTCTAACCTTCCGGCGGGAAGTTCGACGTGTTCTCTTTGCAAGCGCTGGAGATGTCGGTGATGGGGAACGAAGTGTTCGTCGAGTTTGGTGGCGTCAATCCATAGGCGGACGTTGCGTTCAAGCCAGCCGCCCATCATAATTTCGCCTACGCCGGAGATGGTTTGAATTTTCTCTTTGACTTGATAGCGGGCGACGTCGCTGACCTGTATTGCTGGGGAACGGTCCCGAGAGACCAATCCACATGATTGGATTGTCTTCCGGGGTGGATTTGTTAACAGTTGGCGGATCGATGTCGCGCGGCAATCTGCGGGGGGCTTGCGGGACGCGGGTTTGTACGTCTTGCAAAGCGACATCCACGTTACGCGAAAGATCGAGTTCGATGGTGACGGGCGCGCTCCTTGACGAGCGGAAGAAGTTATCGAGCGAATGCCTTCGACTTGGGCCAGAGCTTCTTCGATAATTTCGACGACGTCGTGCTCGATGACTTCGGGTGCGGCGCCTTCCCATGTGACGTTGACGGAGATATTGGGAAAATCGACGTCGGGGAATTGGCTGATGCCGATGCGCGTTAATGCCACGATGCCGAACAGAATTGTTCCGGCCATGAGCATCCATGCGAGGACGGGTTTGCGAACGCAGACTTCGGTTATGTTCATTGCTTCGCCGCTCCGTTGCTGACGCGAATCAGCGCGCCGTTGGTCAAGGCTTCGTTGCCGCGAATGACGAGCGTTTCACAGGCGTTGACACCGCTTCCGCAGTTCGACGGTGCCTTCTTCGGTTTGCAAACCGAGTGTGATGATGCGTTCTTCGACGGTGGAGTCTTTTACGACGTAGGCCAGAAAACCTTTTTCACTCGGGCGAATGGCGGTTTGCGGCACGACGGGAAGCGAAGAGGGTTGGCCGAGACGCGCAGTGACTTCGGCGAATACGCCGGGGCGTAATGCATCGGGATAGGGTGCGATGACTTCGGCGATAACTTGCACCATGCGCGTTTGCCCCGGATCGGCGGACTCGGTAACGGCTGTGACTTTAGCGTGTTGCGGTGTGGTGGTTTCGCGGGCGAGGAATTCGCCTTCGGTACCGACTTAGCGGTTCCGGCTTCGTGCACAGGGAATTAGAATTTCAGTTGCAGGGGATCTTTTCTAATCATCGTACCGATGACGGTGCCGAGATTGGATGTATTGTCGGTGCTGACTTGGCGCGATTGAATCAAACCACTGACGGGAGCGGGAACGCGGGCGTCGCGTGAATTGAGTTTGGCGAGTTCGTATTCGGCGGCTGTGCGCGCGGAATCGGCGCGGGCCGACAGCGCTCTGGTTTTCCAGTTTGCGTTCTTCATCGCTGCGAAGCCCGGGTTTTGCCACCGATATCGAGGACGACGAGGCCCGCTTCGACTTCGAGCAAATTGGCTTTGGCTTTATCGAAGTTTGCGAGTGCGGTGAGTTTGTTCAGCTCGTAGCGCTCGGGTTCGATTTCGATTAGTCCTTCGCCTGAATTGACAAGGTCGCCCTCTTTGAACGCGACTTTGTGCACAACGCCTGAGACGCGCGCGGTGACGGGGACGATTTCGAAGGCTTCGACCGAACCGACGGCGCGAATGACGCGGTAGCTGTCACGGGACTCTACAACTTGTGTTTCGACCGGAAATTTCAGCGCGGGGCGACCGCCGGATTGAGCCGACCCGGGAGGGCCTTTACAGCCGAACAACGTCAAAGTTGTCGCAAGTGTGATGAGCAGAACAAAGTTTGCGCGAAGAGAATGCATTTGGAATTGGAAAATAGGAAATAGGAAATTTGAAATAGGAAAGCGCGGAGGCAGACCCTCCCTTGCCCCCCCGCTAAAGCGAGGGGGAATCGGAGACAAGAATTATTTTAGCAATACAACTTTTTGCATTGTGGACTGAGTGTTTGTGGCGGCGCGGAGAAATAGATGTCACTTGACAAGTTGCAGGAGTTGTGTGAATTCAGGTTGTGCTGTTCAGTCTGCCGCGATGGATGACGGCAGCTTCGCGGCCTAAGATATCAGATAAGACTCAATGATATTTCTTGATGTAAGGGACGGTCAGGCGATATGGTTAGTGTGCTGTTGAAGGGGTTGGGGAAGGCGGA
>JADKHW010000038.1 GCA_016721565.1 bacterium
ATTGCGGTGAAGGGGGAAGGTGCTTTCATCATGGCGAGCCTCCTAAAGATAGTTGTCCCGTGCTGCACCGTCCTTGTTGGTGCACCGTCCCTGTACCAAAGTTAGGCACTCAATCTAACATTGTCAAGCACATTTTAAGAACTCTTGAAAGTCTCCGTCATAAAGTGCACAACATAAGATAAATTAATATCTTGTACCGTGTCTGCTGAATCTTTATCTCCTCCGTAGCACCAAAGCAATCTCTCGCCCATGCCCTTGCGCGTAGGCAAGCTTAATCCACAGCATCGCCAAAGATTCAAGATGATGCGCCATCGAAAGTGGACCCGCATCAATCGTATCAAAACCCAACTCATCCGAGAGTAATTTCACAGAGGCCTTTGCCACAGCATTGCTGCCGCACAAAAACATCACGCTCTTCCGTTTGTCATAAACGGGATTCTGCATGTTGTTGAAGCCAGTCGTGTTGAAACACTTCACAACATGCGCTTGCGGCTGTGCTTTTTGTATCTCTTCAGCCCCTGAAGTATCTCCGCCAACCGACAATCCCGTCAACCCCGGCGCAATCGGATTCGTCGCATCCACGATCACCTTTCCCGCCAATGGTCCGCACGTTTTCATCAACGTCAGCGCTGCCTTATACGGAGTTGCCATGACCACCAGTTCGCCCCACTCTAAGGCTACTCCAATAGTCGCTATCTTCACCGGTTTTTGCTCCGGGTCCACCACAAGCTGGTCAGCCTCGGGCTTCCGCACACCGAACATCATCTCATGAACTCCCTCGTTCCAACGGTACCCGAGGGCCTTGCCAACGTTGCCCATCCCAATAATCGCAATCTTCATGGTCCATCTCCGGATCGTATGTTCATAGAAAGTAGCTATAATTTGGACAAAAGAAAAGGGCACCACTAAAGCGCCCAAAATTTTTCATCTCATTCACTAAGCACCGTTTTCCTGCCCGGTCTGATGTTGCTATTTCAAATACAACACCTTCTTCGTCTCGGCATATAGGTGATCCTTCGCCCGCAAAAAGTACACTCCCGCCGCAAGACCATTTGGTGCGTCAAAATTGAGTGTCCCACGCGACGTTCTTCCCGAATAAAGTAGGGCAACTTCTCTACCTAACAGATCAAATAACCGAATCTCAAAATCCGGTCCGGTCATGCCGTAGAGTTCAATCCTGAATTCGCTGTTGAACGGGTTGGGATAGACACCTGGGATGAACCAAGTCGAAGGCACAGGCCAATGCCACTCATCTGCCGGATTAGGCAAGATGGTGGTGTCCAATATCTCGTCTTCACTGCTTAGCCAGGATCGTAAATGGTAGCTGCATTCGTCGTGTCACCTAATCCGACAGAATTGCGTTCGGGTTCATATGGACCCGATGAGTCCCCAATAATTATGAAGGGCGTAACAGGACAAGCCTTACAGTTCGTCACCAGTAAACAGCCTTGCCATCATTTCCGATGAACGCGTTATACTCACAGCATTCGCACCAACCCGCGAAAGGGCGAATAATCCTCCCGCCAGACCCACTCCGCGAACCCTGCACAATTGTAGGTTCAACTCGCCGCCAAACATTGCAATTTCCACAGGTCTGTCAAAACCTCCGAAGACGGAGCCGTTTTGTCCAATGTCGCACTCATTAAACGATACCGTGCTGAGTCTTCCTCGAAGCACACGACCAATGCTTGCCGCATCATTCTGGTAGAAGGAACATCGGTCAAGGATGACTTCCGAGTTGTCAGCGAATATGGCGCCGCCGTTCATTGCATAACAATAGCTAAAGATGCAATCGCTGATCTCAACGGTTCGATTTTTCACGAAAAGTCCGCCGCCGAATCTGGAAGTGTCGTCTCCGGTAGCTCGCCCTTGAGTGACTGTAAGACCGACAATTCGAAGAATTGTTCCTTCTGATAACGAGGTATCGGCGGTTAAGCACCGTTGCGCTGAGTCTGCCTGACTTGGCTGAATGATGGTAGAAGAAATTAGCGAAGTATCCGCGTTGAATAGACATTCGCTCCCGATTGTAACACCGGCGGGTGGAATATGGAACGAACCAGAATACGTTCCCGGACGACAAACGATTGTGTCGTTCGCATTAATGCCGTCAAGAGCAGCTGTAGATTCGGGTAATCATCGGGCACAAAATGAACGGTGGCAAGTGTCGACTGCGTAAAAGCAATCGCGAAAAGCAAAATTGTGTATGCCATGCTCAATTCCCTCCTTCGCACTTTGTGGAAGGATTGAGCGTTGCGGGAGAATAGAAAAGCACTGCCGCTTTGCCCGATAAGCTGCTTGCGCCTTCGCAAGATTCGCTGGCCGCCTTAAGACGCAAAATGCTTCCCTTGGGTAGGCCGCCAACATTCTTGAATACGATTACATTTGCGCAGCCGCATTTCATGGATTGCGCTGCCAGCAAAATGCCGATTCCGGTATCTTCGACCTCGACATAAAAATGTTCATTGCCCGGCAATTCGTAATAAACATAAATTGCCTCGGTCGCGCAGGGCAAGGTGAAATCCGCCGACGTGCTTAAACCATCCCCGCTCCAATCAGTTACCGAGACCTCCCAAGCGCACTCCCCAAAAGAAAGCCCCGTCATCAACAGCATCGCCAAAGAAACTGACAACCGCTTAACGAACATACCCAACCTCTCTTTCTGCTCGTGTTTTACAGCCGCAGACTTCACCCCTAATTTTAAGAATATAGTACTTCTTCGGATAACTGCAATATCCAAGTCGAGTTTGTGCAAAAACCTCAATCGCTAAGGTTCTTATAAAGTTTAACTTAATATCATTTCTTATGCCCCCATTTGCTAATCTGCCCTACGACCCGTAAATTTCAACTTTCCAAGCTGCAAATCAAGGAGAACCGCATGGGATTCTTTATTTTCTTGGGCATCGTGGTCGTAATCGTGCTCTGGGTTATGAGCATGTACAACGGCCTCGTTACCCTGCGCAACCAAGTCAAAGGCGCTTGGTCACAGATTGACGTCCAGTTGAAGCGCCGCCACGACCTCATCCCCAATTTAGTCGAAGTCGTCAAGGACTATATGTCCTACGAGCAGGAGACGCTCGAAAAGGTAATCAAAGCACGCAACACCGCCGTCTCAGCACAAGGTCCAGCCGCTGTGTCCGCCGCCGAAAATCAGGTGACCGGCGCATTGCGTCAACTCTTTGCCGTGTTTGAAAACTATCCTGATCTGAAAGCCAATCAGAACGTGATGAAGCTGCAAGAAGAACTTACATCGACTGAAAACAAGATCGCCTTTGCACGGCAGTACTACAACGACACGGTGATGACCTATAACACCAAGCAGGAACTCTTCCCGGCCAATCTGTTTGCCTCAGGCCTCGGTTTCAAGAAAGAAGAATACTACCAAGTTCCCGAAGAAGAAAAGCAGAATGTGAAGGTTGACTTGCGGTGAGTGATTACCGCCGCGATTTTGCCGCAGAGATACGCTCCAACAAGCGGAAGTCGGTGATTCTCTTCATCGGGCTTCCGCTTTTGCTTATGGCGCTCTGTTGGGTCATTGGCCGTACATATGACTACGGTGACTTTGGCTTGCCCGTCGGTTTCATCGTAGCCGTTTCCGTGATGCTCATCACATACTTCCTCGGCGATGACATCATTCTTGGTTTCACCGGTGCACGCGAAGCCACGTGGGAGAGCGATCAAGTACTCTTCAACGTCGTCGACGAAATGCGCATTGCCGCCGGGCTGCCCATGCCGCGCGTGTATGTCATTGATTCATTTGCGCTCAATGCGTTCGCAACAGGCTGGAGTCCCGACAATGCAGCTGTCGCTGTGACGCGAGGTTTGATTGAAAAACTCGACCGTGACGAACTGCAAGGTGTGATCGCACACGAGATGGGCCACGTTGCCAATCTCGATATTCGTTATGCTCTTAGTCTCAACGATGGTCGGAGCAATTGCACTCATCGCGGACGGCTACCGCAGAACACTCTGGTTCGGCAGCGGCAGAACAGGCCGCGCATCCAGCAAAGATAGTTCAAAAGGAATTATTCTTGTCATCGGAATTGTGCTCTCAATTCTTGCTCCGATTGCCGCACTCATCATGCAAGCATCAATCTCAAGAAAACGTGAGTATCTCGCCGATGCAACCTCCGCTCGTCTAACACGCAATCCCATCGGACTCGCAAGCGCGCTCGCCAAGATTGAACAATCCATGCAAGTGAACCCGTTGCCGTGGATCAATCGCGCCACCGTCCATCTCTTTATCGTTAATCCCCTCCGCAACGATGAGATGCAAAAGAGTCTCATCTTCTCTACCCATCCCCCCACGAATGACCGTATCACCCGCCTCCGCGCTATGGCCAGCATGCAGGGGAAATCAGGGACAACCTACCTGAGTGAAATAGTCACATAATCCCCAAGATTTAGTCTGGCAGCTTGCAAAACGAACCAAATCTCTATATTTTAATTAAGCATGTTGTTTCGTATGTATTGCAATGATGTTCCGATGCACGATCAAACGTAGATTGTTCACATTTTGATTTTGTGAGTTTCCGATTTTGACTTAAAAAGTCTGGATAAGTAACTGGGCACAACGAAAACGAGACTACTGAAAACTCGCACTGTTCGGTACCTCCATTTGTCCACGATGCTTTATTGCTGACCCACCAATTTTAGACATCAATATCGCGTTCTCTAAGAATAGTGATTGACAGTTAGAGATTAAGTATTCTGCTGGCACGATTAACCTACTATTAATGATTCGGAGGGAAGGGCATGATTCGCAATCTAATTCAGTTAACAGTATTGATTGGCAGCTGTCACATACTGTTGGCACAACCTGCGATACCAGGATTGACCTATCGAGGTCATTTTGGAAGCTCGTTTTACTACCAGAGCAATTCGGTCTTGGATTGGGGTGATGCTGACAGGTTTTGTAGACAAGCTGGTGGTCACTTAGCGTGCATCGGAAGTGCCGCCGAGAATGCGGCATTGATTGGAATGATCGTAACCACCGCTTGGATCGGCTTCAATGACTACGCAGTTAACGGCGAAGGTAATTTCCAGTGGGTATCGGGCGAACCCGCTATTTACACTCACTGGCAAGCCGGGCAACCAGACAATAGTGCAACACGTCAAGACTTTGCACGGCTTCTTCCGTCCGGATTCTGGGATGACTGGTATGGAGTTGATGCTCAGCGGTTCGTGCTTGAAATTTCGTTTGATAGTCCGCAGCTCGTTTATCCGGTTGGAAATGAAATCTGGCGTATCGGACAAAACGTTCCTATCAACTGGACCGTTAACCCGGCATACACTGACGTGACAATTGAAGTCAATCGTGACTTTCCGTCTGGTGTTTGGGAAACCCTTTTAGTTAGTACTCCAAACGATGGTACTCAGAACTTGATTATTTCGGGCAGTGTAACGAGCAATGCCAAATTCCGAGTTCGCTCAACAAGCGGTGATCTAATTGGACTCTCCATTGGCTATGTAACGATTCAGCGATCGCTTACAGGGTTTGTCCTGTTGGGCACGTTTGGAGGTCACGAGTACTATGTAAGCACGAGTTTTATTGATTGGTACTCTGCTCGTAGTAGTTGTATTTCAGCAGGTGGGCATCTCTTAACAATTAACTCGTCAGAAGAGAATGATTTCATTTACTTGAATCTGGCTGATGATCTTTGGACAGGACTAAATGATATTTCGGTCGAAGGTCATTTTGTTTGGGAAAGTGGCGAACCTGTCGTCTTCACTGATTGGGCGGCGGGTCGCCCTGATAATGCGGGCAATCAAGATGCCGTAATGAACACGTGGCTAACAATTGGTGCTGGCTGGGACGATCATTATACTTCCCAAGATTCGCGTTATGTACTCGAACTCGTGCCGGTTGATGAGGGTCCTGCTGATCCCGGTGTGCAGCTTATACCTGACAACCCGGATTTCCCCGGCCAACAGAATACACGTGTTTGCGCTACTCTAAGTGAAACAGAAGAAACCGTGATCACGGTGCTTGTTTCGGATGAAACGAACGTACCGATGGTTCATATTTCTTCCGGCTGTTTAAATTGCGGCGAGCCGACTTGTCCGCCATTAAACCAATGGGTTTTCGACCAAAACGGTTGGCTGTTTGTTGACAATCCGCCTCGGTTTGTAAATACAATTTCAGCAGCTCCTGGGTCCAATGGAAGTTGTGTATGCATCAGTCTTGACTATGTTTTGCCAGTCGAGCTTACAGGGTTCAATGCGATCGGACACGAAAATGATGTTACTCTACATTGGGTAACTGCCTCTGAAACAAATGTTGATCACTTTGAGTTAATGAAAGATGGCTTGATCGCTGGTTATATGCAAGCCGAGAATAGTGCAACTGGGCATGACTACACTTGGATGGACCTGAATGTAGAATTCGGGCAGACATACCAATACACGCTTGTTTGCATTGACTTCGGCGGTGACCGTGCCGAAATCGGGTCGCTTGAATCTGGACTTGGTCAGTCAAGTACAGTGATTGACGAATTTTTGATGCACCCCGCCTACCCAAACCCCTTCAACCCGAGCACGAGCATTTCGTTTGATCTTGCCCAAGCAAGCAACGTGCGCTTCCGCGTGTTCAATGTTATTGGAGAAGAAGTTGCATTCATCAACCTCGGCATGCTGCAAGTGGGTTCACATAAGTTCGAGTGGAATGCTTCTGCATTGGCCTCCGGGCTGTACTTTGGCAAGATTGAAGCTGGCGCATTGACCGCCACCCAAAAACTCGTGCTGATGAAATAGTCTTTAGGAAAAGCTATGACTCAAAAGCCCCGGCGTTCCGCCGGGGCTTTCTTTATTATGACAAACAATTCGTCGCAAAAGGAAATATGACAATAAATATCAGATTGAATTTACCACACCAGTTGCATTGACATTCCGTACAAACCCGCTTAACTTGGCTTGACAATTCAAATTAGATTCATAATTCAACGTAAGCCTCCCACATGAAAAACCCACTGCTACATGTACAACGACTCCGAAATATCTTGCTTCTGCTGCCTCTGCTCTGCCTCGTACTCTTTACTAACAAGGCTGTTGCCCAAGACTGGTCAGCTATCGGCAACGGACTTCCGTTCTGGACTCACGCCGTCTGCGAATACAACGGCGAGATAATTGCCGGAGGAGAAGCGCCCGGCTTTTTGAAGCGTTTTGATGGCATCAACTGGGTGGACATTGGCGGCGGTGTTGATGGTCAAGTTAACGCACTCACGGTTTACAACGGTGAACTAATCGCTGCCGGACAATTCGTCAATGCGGGTGGAATTGAAGTCATGTTCATCGCGAAGTGGGACGGCATCGAGTGGCTCGATCTCGAAGGCGGAACAAACAGCACTGTGTCGGCCCTGACGGTTTATAACGGCAATCTTATCGCAGGTGGATACTTCACCGATGCGAACGGTCCTGCAAACTACATCGCTCAGTGGGATGGCCATGCTTGGTCAGCATTGGGTGCAGGTGCCGGCGGAACGCAAGGCCAAGTCCTGGCACTTACTGTTTACCAAAACGAGGTTGATTGCCGCAGGATTCTTTACATCCGCAGGAGGAAACCCAGCCAACCACATTGCCAAATGGAATGGCACTACATGGTCTACATTAGGTGGTGGAGTTGCGCAAATACTTTATGCTCTCACGCCGTATGGCTCAAATCTTGTAGCAGGTCCCGGCTTAGTTTGGAACGGTAGCACGTGGTCAACATTGGGAGTCGGACCAGGTGGTGGAACCTATGGTTACACGCTCTCGCTCTGTGCAAACGGAACGAATCTTTATGCAGGCGGTATCTTCACTTCAGCCGGAGGTAGTCCCGCAAGCAGCGTTGCAAAATGGGACGGTACTTCCTGGTCTAACATGAACGGTGGCGTGTTTCACCCGTCGCTCGCGGCAGTTTTTGTCGTCACACCATATCAGAATGGCTGCATTGCCGGCGGCATATTTTCCTCAGCAGGCGGCACAAGCACTTCGCATATCGCGCAATGGAGTGAAGCAGGATCGCCTCCTCCTCCGGCAATTAACGACCTCACCATTCTTCCTAATGGTAACAACGTGACACTTTCATGGAGCTCGCAGGTGGCCCGTATTTCTTGATTTATGAAGATGTATCCTCCGAGGGAACGTTCACAAATCTGGTTGCCGCGCCAATGGATACCTTTGCCACCGTGCCCATCGACCCCGCGCAATCCGCTGAGCGTAGCTGCATCGTAATAGCATCCGAACAAATGCCCTAACCTTATTTCACAAACGCGACACTAAAACGGCCACGACAATTGTCGTGGCCGTTTTTTTTCTCATAATCAAATCTGAGGTCGTTACCGTTGGCTATTCGTTCCGCTGATCCGCTATCGGCATAAATCCGTTTTCATGTGTGGCATGTTATGCAATTGCTGCCTGGATTGTGCTCCGCGCCTTTGCCGTTGCTGCGATAATAATCGGTTTGCGTATGGCAGATCTCGCAAATGCCGTCGTACTCCGGCGCGCCGTGCACAAAGTCCGTGGCGTGATTGAAAAACATTCCGCCGCTTTCGCCCACAGGATTCTCGTTACGGATAAAATAACGCTCGAATTGCGGTTGATGGTAATGTGGACTGTGACAAATTCCGCACCGTACAGTATCTGCGCCTAAATGCGTTTGTACAGCCTTTGCAAATCCCGTTTCAACGTGACAGCTCTTGCATAGATGATCGCCGAACCACCACTCTGGTCGAGGACTCGGATAAACAAACGGTCTGAGGTGGCAACTGTTGCAATTCACTCCGTCCGTGACATGGTGCGGAGAATCGTGCTCAGTATCAAGCGGATCGCGATAGTGTCCGTCCCCAAGGCGCAGATCCTCAAGCTCCGGATTATTCACATTCGTTTCCGCAATCACACGAGAGTAACAAAGTGTGTGCGGGTTTGAATCAAAATTATCTGTGAACGTGGTATCCGTTACAACGCCGAGTTGTTCTATCGCAGCTTCCGCAAAATCCAAATCTGCTGAGCGCTGCACAAGATAGCCGATTGCTCCCGGCTGCGGTTTCCAGTTTAACTGTGCTCCAGCCTCCGTCCACAGAATTGTAAGCTCATACGGCTCATTCGTCGGTGCTGTGCCGGTCGAGATGCCATATACATAAACGCAGTTCGTTGACGGCGAGCTTACGTACAAAAGATTGCCGTCAATTGCAATATCAACTCCCCCGCGAATATCAGGCGTATTCAAACTTGCCGAGTACATAAACGCTCCCGCCGTATCAAAAACCTGCACGAGATCGTTGAGCACGTCAAGCGTCCAAACTTGACCCAACCCATCGACGTCCATTCCAAATGCACGGAAGAACGTCCCTTCCGCATAGAGTCCGTTCCCTTCTGCCCCCCAATGCTGTTGCAAATCCCCTTCGATGTCAAATGTCTGAATGCGATGGTTATTTTGGTCCGTGACGACAATCTCCGCACTCACCAAATTATACTCAATCGTCACAGGTTCGTCAAACCGGCCGTTAAAGTAGCCGTAACTCCCAAAAGTGAAAAGCGGAGCACCTGCACTGTCAAATACCTTAATGATGTCATCGTCATCTGCAACATATACCCGGCCATCTGGCGCAAAGAGAACATCGTGCGGATCAACAAAATAATCTTCAACAAATCCAAACAACACAAGTTCTGTGCCGTCAGTCGTGATCTTTCGCACTGATCGATCAACTGAAACAAGGATGTTCCCATCATCCGTCAGATCAATTGCGGCCGGAGGACCGTCGAGGCCAATCGTGTTGACGATTGCACCGCTGCCATCGATAACGACAATCTCATTATCAATCGGAGAAGTCACATACAACAAGTGATTCTCCAGATCGCAAACCAATCTCGTTGCACCATTCACTCCGCACCAAGTGTCCTGCAGAGCTAATTCGAGTGCGCAAACGTTTTGAATAATACTGGCCCGAAACTACCAAGGCCAAGAGCGGGGAAAAGCAAGGAATCGTGCTGGGCTCATATCGGATTCTCTCCATTCTGAGCTGACATTGCTGAAGTGATGTTAGTCAATTGACAAACGATATAGCAAGATAATGCAGTTTCTTACACTTTGCAAGCGCGTAACTTGTGCATACATCTCGTGAAGCCATGTGTGTCATTACTCCTAACACAATACTATTCCGCAATTAACAATTCAAATATTTCAACCGCGATGTGAAAGTCTTCACATGAAGAGGTGTGCTTAAAATCTGACGTAAAACATCAAGTTTGCACAATTTCTAAGATTTGAATATCCAATTATGCGCAACTTTTTTCACAGAAAAACGGGCAAACCACATTAAGTTTGCCCGCAAAATCTTCGTGCAATTCTCGACTATCCCTTCAGCAAGTCGTCCAGTTTTTCAAACATCTCTGCCCATCCTTCGACATCCCCACGTGAAATATCTTGGTCGCGTTCCTCGTTGGAGCCGTATGTCAAAATCATGGTCACTTTGGTCTTGTTTTCGAAATCCTCGAAGAGCACAGTAATAGAGCTGCCGGGCGGCGCGCCGTCAGACCCAAGTTTGTCGCTCGCATTGGCCTTGTCCGTCCAAACGAACCTCTTGAGCGGCACAATTTCAAAGAAATTGAGATGACAAGGATAGTCTTCGCCCGATCTCATCATTGTGATTTTCAAGCTGCCGCCCGCCTTCAAATCAACACTGCAATCCTTGTTAGTGAAACCATGAGGCCCCCACCACTTGAGCAGATGCTCCTCTTTCGTCCATGCTTCCCACACCAATTCACGCGGCGCGTCAAACATGCGTGTGAATACGAGTTCCCGCTCATTTATCTGCACCTGCATCTTGTTCAATCCGCTCATATCATCTTCCTTGGTTGATTTGTTATGAACTATTTTTTGTCCGCTCTTAGTTCTTCAACAAATCGTCCAAGCGTTCCAAGCTTTCCGCCCAACCTTGTGCGGCTCCCATGGCAACGATCTTATCTCGACCTTCATTCGTTTCAAACTTCGAAGTCATAGTCATCTTAGTCTTGTTGCCGAGATCGTCAAACAGCATCGTGAGCACGCTGCTCGGCGGCGGACCATCGGGACCCCAAAATTCTCCATCATGCACCACATCCGTCCAAACAATCTTCTCAATTGGCATGATTTCATTGTAGACAAATTCGCACGGATACTCTCCACCGTCCGGCCCTACCATCGTCACCAGCATCTTGCCGTCTTTCTTAAGACTAATACTGCAATCTTTGTTCGTGAAATGATGTGGCCCCCACCATTTCTCAAGATGCTCTTTCTTTGTCCAAGCATCCCACACCAACTGGCGCGGCGCGTCAAACATGCGTGTGAATACAATCGTCCGGTCGAGAATCTCAACCTGCATTTTGTCCAGTGCGCTCATCTCCGGTTCTCCCGAGTTCTTTGTTATTTAATTCTATCCGAAATGTTCAATCTACTTTGATTTCCACGCGTCCACACTCCACGGGCCAGCTCCAGCTGCCGAATAATACAGCCACAGGAAACAGTATACCACAGCGGACACGCCGCCATTCTCTACCGGCCAGAATCCTTTTGGCTGATGAAACTGAAAATAGGCCACCGCCATTTCACCTGCAAGAATAAACGCTGCCACCCGATCAACAGCATCAATCCGCCGAAAGCCCTCAAGAACACCGCCAATCCAAATCTGCGTCCCGAATTCCGCTGTGCTGCCATTCGGCGGCATTCCCATCGGCCATGCGAAAGAGTTTCATCGTTCCTGATTGCATGAACATAAATGCTGCCACAATACGCAAGACACTCTGCAACTGCGGACCGAAATTCACCCACCTTGAAATGGAATTGGATCTGCTCATCTTGTTTTCTTCACTTTCTTCGCAGCCTTCGCTTCCGCGCGGGCTTCGTTTTCAATCATGCGTGCCTTCACAATCCGTTTGACCAAAGTTACCGGCAGCGGTTTTTCAACCGTGAATTGAATGGTTCCCTTTGAAGTCTTGTAGCCTTCAAGTTCGTCCTTCAATTCCTTGGTCATAAACGCGCTCGCACCAAACAAGCTCATATGCTCTTTGAACGCCGCGTAATGAACTAAGTTTCCCTTGTAATACACTGTCGGCATGCCGTACGAGATCTTTTCTTCAGCGCCTTTCGCCACAGAGAGAATCGTTTGCCGCAGCTTTTCCAGCGTTTCCCGCTGGTCATCGGGCAACGCCTTGAGGTACTTCTCGACCTCGTTCATCGCAGGCTTGCGGCAAGCTTGTTCAATCTGTCGAAGCTCACGGTCATACCGTCATCCATGCCTGTCTTCAGCGCCGTTTCGCGTGCTTCTTTCGTTGGATAAATAATTGTGAGTGTCATACGCGTCTTGCCGTTCTCTTCCGTCAGCACAAGATGATTCACGGTTTGAGGATATGGTCCGCCCCAATTCTCTGTGGAGACAAGCTTTGATGGTGCGATGATTTCTCTATGAACTCCATGCATCCCCATCTCTGTCGAGTTCGTTTTGCGCCACACATATTTCCAATTTCCACCGGGCCGCAGATCGTTTTCCAACACTTCCATCGTCCAGCCTTCCGGCCCCGTCATCCAATTCTGCAAATGCTCTTTGTCCGTCCACGCCTTCCACACCATTTCGCGCGGAGCGTCAAATAGTCTTGAGAAGCGCGCCTCCAATTCCGAGGGCAATGTCAACTCAAGCTTGTTTGAATCTTTCTTCTGCTGATGCTGCACAAACTCGTTGAGCCTCGCTAGCGTCTGCTGGGCACCCTCTACCGCGCCGTATTTTCCAATCACAAAATCGCGCTCCTGAGCAGTCGGGAAGATCGAGCGCAGCGTCACATTCGTCTTGTCACCCTGCTCTTCAAAAGAAATCATTGCTTCAAAGTACACATGCGACATGCTGTCTTCTCCCCATATGCTTGTAGAAGACGAAGTTCGGTTCGTCAATATCTTCAAACACGACCTTGTTCGGGTAATCAATTCCGTCTGGCCCGTGCATCGTAAACAGCCACATGCCGCCGACTCGAAAATCGTATTCCCTTGTCGATGACCAAAACCCGTTTGGTCCCCACCAGTGCGAAAGATGATTCGGATCCGTAAAAACCTTCCAAACAAGTGCGCGCGGCGCGTTAACCAATCGTGACGTAATGATTTCGCGTTCAGCGGTTGTTGCGTGTTGTTTGCTCACGGTGTTCATGTTATTCTCTTATCGGTTACTTGCCTTCAAATGCTCTTTGCAGCGCCGCGATATCAAGCTTCTTCATTTGCAGCATGGCTTGCAACGCTCGACCCGACTTTTCTCTGTCCGGATCCGTGAGCAAACTCCCCAGCACACTCGGAATGACCTGCCACGAGAGGCCGTACTTATCTTTCAACCACCCGCATTGCCCCTCGGATCCACCGTCACAAAGTTTTGACCAAAAACGGTCAATTTCGTCCTGTGTTTCGCAGTTAACCATCAAAGATACCGCTTCAGTGAATTTGTACATCGGCCCACCGTTCAGCGCGACATACTGATGACCGTCCAATTCAAAAATTGTTGTCATCGGATTGCTGCTGAGAACACGCGCGTACTTAAACAGCGAGACATAAAAGCTCGCGGCCTCCTGAGCCTTCCCGTCGTACCAAAGGCAAGTCGAAATCTTGTTCTTCATTTCACTCCCCATTTATGAACATCAAAGCTCTTGACTTCCATGATATAAGAGATGAGCCGCTTAATCTTGCCGCCGCGCATTTCAAACACGTCGCTAAACATCACATACAGTACCCCGCCCTCTTTGCGCATGGCCTGTGCCGTTCCCTCAGCAATGACGATGTCATTCTCTTCCGTCATCCGCGTCGTTGTCACAATCGGCTTCCCGACAAACATCTCATTGGTAATTTCTTTCGTAAAGGCCGCCTTGCCTTCCCAATGATATTGTCCCGGCATATCCCACACGACGTCGTCCGTCAAACACGACAGAATCTGCTCATGATCGAATTTATTGAATCCGTCCATGTAGCGCTCGACGGTTTTCTTATTCTCCGTCATGGTCACTCCCCTTTGCTTGCAAATATTTCAAGTATTCCTCAAGTCGGTCAAACCGTGCTTCCCACATCTGACGGTACTGCTCAATCCAATCCGAAGCCTCCTTGAGCGGAAGTGCCTCCAGCTTCGCAGGCCGCCACTGGGCATGCCGCGTCCTTGAGATTAACCCCGCTTTTTCCAACACCTTCAGGTGCTTGGTAATCGCCGGAGCCGTCATCTTAAAAGGTCGAGCCAGATCATTGACCGAACTCTCCCCGGTCGAAAGTCTGGCCAATATTGCTCGCCGAGTAGGGTCGGCAAGTGCTGAAAATGTTTGAGTTAGTCTGTCTTGCATGTTTGTAATTAACAGTTTGGTTAATTAACTTGTTGGTAACATACAAAAATAAATCCCGTTTGTCAAGAAGCAAGCTGAGTTTTTTTGGCGTATCCTTTGGTAAAGTGGCACGTCTATCAAAGTGAACGGACATTGGAGCCAATCCCTGGATCAAGCTAAGGCCGCAGAGTACTGCCAGCTCTATTATAAGGCAGTGTATCGCTATATCGCCTATCGGATACCGTCCAAGGAAGATTCTGAGGACCTTGCGTCCGATGTGTTTCTGCGCGCCCTTAAATCCAATTGCGACACGCCCGTATCAGCGTTGGGCTGGCTGTATAAAATTGCCGAAAATCTCATCATTGATTTTTACCGCAAACGCGGAACACGGCAGCGGATTATTCAAGATCGGGACGAAGACGAATTGCCCGATGCGCCGGTAACCCATTTCGATCCCGATTTGAAAATGGATTTGACGGCCGCGCTGGGATCACTTTCTGGTGAACATTATCAAGTCGTAATTATGAGATTTATCGAAGGCTACTCGATTGAGAGTCGCTGCCGCGATTGGCAAGTCCGAAGGCGCTGCGAAAGCCTTGCAGTTTCGAGCGCTGACCAAACTGCGCGGCATTCTTAGAGAGGAACAGCATGCAAAATCCTGAACAGAACCTCGCCGACGAACTGGAACGGCGGATAAACGGAACGCAAAACTCTGAGGATGAACTCGGAGAGCTTGCCGGGATTGCACAGAGCTTGAAGAATCTCCCGCGTCCCGAAGCGAGCACATGCGAAAGAGAATTGCACAAAGCAGCTTCTGGAACATTCGCCGAATGTGGTTCGCTGGTACAAGAACAAACAAATTCTCGCCTGGGCGGCAGCGATATTTCTCATGTTCACAATTGCAGGCGGTGGAGCGGTCTCGGCATCGCGCGATAGTATGCCGGGCGAAACACTTTATCCTGTTAAGCGGCTGTACGAGGATGCGCAAATGATATTGACCGTCTCGCCAAGCGGCAAAGCCGAGCGGTATCTCATTATTTCAGAGCGAAGGCTGAAAGAGTTTATGGCATCCATGAACTTAGGCGTCATACAACCTGAGGTCTTAAGTTCGATGCTCGAATCGAATCGTCGTGCTATATCGTTGGCTGGCGATATTCCGGAATCTAAGCGAGAGTTAATATTTGCTGAAATTTTCTCACTGTGCAGTCTGCAAGGCACGACGCTTAGTCAGTGCTGTTTAATGCCCGAAGACACGGCTTAGGTTCGCGCGGCCATCGCGGAGTGTTTATCCTGCCAGAATTGTGTGCCTGTCCATTGAATCAACCGATAGCAAACTTCGGAGAAAACATGAATGCAATGAACCTGAAACTTCCTGTGTTACTGACGATGCTTTTGGTCAGCGCGATTGTACTTGCAGGCGATTGGAACCCGGTCGGATCTCGCGACATGTCCGTGCAAGACTGTGATCCGTTCATGTGCCCGCCGGGCTGCTGCTCCGCCGAGTGTTTTGTGCCTTGCAATACGAGTATGGGATGGGAGAGATCAAAATGGCAGGACGTGCGCTATGATCAAAAAGGCCATCTGAAAAGAGAAATGTCAAAGCGTCAAGCTTTGAACATCGCGCAACAGTATCTTGAAAAATACCACATCGACGCCGAACTTGAATTTGTCGAATCGGACGAAGCTACGTACAAGCTTGAGGTCTTTCGCACCGATAACAAGTATGCGAAGATGCTCGACATCAACCGCAAGAACGGTTGGGTGCGGCAAATCGACGGATGCTAATAGCTCCTAAACCAAACGATTCGGAGAAACAATGAAAACCATCAACCTCAAATTGCCCGCTATTTTCGCGATACTGTTTATCAGCGCGCTATGCTTTGCCGGAGATAGTGGTATGTCCACTGCTGCCGGTGGTTCGTCGATGTGCCCGCCGGGCTGTTGTACTGAAGAGAGTTTTGTCCCCAATGTGACCATAAGTTGGGAGAAATCTCATTGGCAGGACGTGCGATATGATCAGAATGGCCATGTCTTGAAGGAAATGACAGAAAGTCAAGCCATGAACATCGCGAAACAGTATCTTGAGAAGTACCACTATGAAGCCAGTTTGAAGTTGGCAGAAGGGGACAAAGATTCGTACAAATTCGAAGTCACCAATTCGATTTTCAAAGGCAAAATGCTCGAAATCAATCGCAAAAACGGCTGGGTGCGACAGTACGATAGTTGCTGAAATTTAGATAGTTTGTGAACGGTAAAGCCTGGCGAGTTGCTGGGCTTTCTTATTTTGTCTATAATGTAATATGGCCTACCAGCTATGCCCCTTAATAAACAAAGTCTTACAAGATCTTGATGTACATAGATAAGATTGTTGACGTTCAACTGCCCAAATTCAAACGGCTGCCCAAGCACGTCGCGTTTATTCCCGACGGTAACCGCCGCTGGGCTGTCGAACGGGGTATGAGCAAAGACGAGGGCTATGCCTACGGTCTGGGTCCCGGCTTCGAGCTGTATCATCTCGCTGTCGCTTTGGGCGTCGAAGAACTCAGTGTTTACGGTTTCACCAGTGACAACACCAAGCGTCCGCCTGAGCAAACCGCCGCTTTTCGTCAAGCCTGTGTCGAAGCCGTGGAAGGACTCTCCAAACTCGATGCTGCTCTCTTAGTCGTCGGTAACGACGACTCACCGTTATTCCCCGATGAGCTGAAGCAATACCGCACGCGCAAAGTTTTCGGCACCGGAGTTATCAAAATAAATTTCTTAGTCAACTACGACTGGCACTGGGATCTCAATAAAGCCGCAAACAGCAACGGAGGCGGCTCGCGCAAATCCTTCATGGACTCCATCGGCTCAGCCGAGGTCTCAAGAATTGACTTGGTCGTAAGATGGGGTGGAAGAAGAAGACTCAGCGGCCTGCTTCCCGTACAAGCAGTCTATGCCGACTTCTTTATCTTAGAGGATCTCTGGCCCGACTTCGCCCCCGAGCACTTCTTCCAAGCCCTAAGATGGTACGAGAGCCGAGACGTAACTTTGGGTGGCTAACCGGTTGTAAACGGGTTTTGCGCTTCGCTGAAGCTTCAGGCAGTGTGTGGCGGCTCGAAAGGGTCGCCACATTTTTTATGGGAAATTTGGAGAGGCGAGGTGGGGTTGTAAGGGGTTGTTTTTGCGTAAAACGCTAATAATTGTCGGAACAGGAGTCTCGGTTTAACAAGAGGTTAATTTTCAGGGGTGCACCTTTTTTCACGAAGTGCTATCCTGCTGTTATTTTGATACCCACAATATACGATAATTTGAACGCATGACCAAACTTTGTTTTCGTTTTATTGAACTTAACAAACTCTTGAGATGGCTTGAGTTGTGTAAAAAGTGCGGATTTTGGGAGGCGTGCAGACCCCCATCCCCGGCCCTTCCCCCGTGAACGGAGGAAGGGGGGCAGAAGCAGATTCCGGCGGGGCGGGGACGCCCGCGCTCGGCGAGGCTGGGGGCAAGGGCTTTAGGTGGTCGGGGCGGGTCGGCAGCCACGGGGGCAGCCGCTACATTAGGAAGGCAGATTCGGAAGGCAGACCAAGGTCTGCCACTACGGATGCGGAAAATAACACTTGCGGAATTGGTGGGGTGGGTGTAGATTGGGAGTATGAAGTGTGATTTTCTTCAGACGCGAGTTCTATCTGTATTCAATCTCTTGAAGCGGGTGGGGTTCGCGGTTTTGTTGTTCTGGGGTACGGCTTTGGTGCACGCCCAGCCGTTCGACGTGCTATGGGATCGCTCAGGGCAAGGGCCGGAGTCTGGTTATGGCTCGCGGGTGTTTTCTTTAGGCGATCAGAACAATGACGGATTTATGGATTGGGGGGTAACTTCTAATGGACTTGTCGCCGGTGACCCCAGCGAGTCTATGGGTGAGTTTTTCTATGGCGGTAATCCGCCGCAAATTCTTCCATACCACGTTTGGACTGCCGATCCGGAAATTTATTTGAGGTTTTTGATTGTGCGTGCGATGGGCGATTTGAATGGAGACGGATACATTGATTGGAAAGTCGAGCTATGGCCACGAGATACAGGTGGCACGCATAGAGCTTTACTTAGGCGGGCCAGATGCAACGCTTGAACCAGCATTAGTTTTCCACCACCCCTATATCACAGTCATTATTAGTACCACTCGGTGATTTCAACGGTGACGGGTTTGATGATATGTACGTGGATGATGATCCAAGATGGCTAAACGGCTATGTTCTATTTGGTGGAGCAGAATTGGATTCTCTGCCAGACATCGTGGCTCAAGATTATGTTGATCCAATAGCCTACGGTGATTTGAACGGCGACGGTTATGCGGATTTTCTGGATGTTGATGAGAACGTTTACATGGGCTCAGCGGCTCCCGATTTGGTTCCTGAATACCATTGGGGGGGGGTGCCTGCTTCATTAACTCGTATCGTCAAAGATTTGAATGGCGATGGTAAAGATGAGTTGCTTGTAGATGACGAAGACTTAGCAGGGATTTTGGTTTATCAGGGTTCAGATACCCTCTCCAACAATCCTATTACTATTTTGAACCTACCCACGAGCTGTCCTGATGGTGGTTTAAGTGAAATTGTTGGAATAGGTGATATCAATGGTGACTGGCATAACGATTTGGCCGCAATCCGAAGTGACTGTATCAACGGGTGGGGGGATTCGCATATATCTTGGCTATCGCTGGATCGACCCGAATCCGATAGCAACAATAATTGGAAGAACACAACCTTATAACTTGGTGGGGATTCATTCTGCCGCTGATTTAGGAGATGTGGACGGCAACGGTATTGGTGATTTTGCGATAGGAGCTTACAATGATGACTTTGACGGTGAACGCGGGCGCGTTGTGATCATGTCCGGCGATACGAGTTATGCGGTGCCAGTGAGTGACCTAAAACCTGAAACACCAAAGGACTTTGCTCTCAAGCATATCCCAACCCGTTCAACTCGACGCTCTCGATTTCGCTGGATGTGCCGTTGCATCAGGATGTGACGGTTTCGCTGTATGATTTGTTGGGGAGGGAGGTGGATGTGATTTATCGGGGGAGGCTCTCCTCGCAAACGATTTCTTATGTTGCGCCTGCGGGGATGGCGAGTGGGGTTTATTTTTTGAGGGCGGCGGTGGGGGAGCGTAGTGTTTTGGGGAAAGTGGTTTTGTTGAAATAGCGGAAGCCCCCCTTATTCCCCCCAAATCTGCGGCAGATTTGGGGGGAGATCTGATTCCGGCCGGGTTGCGGCAGACCTTAACCCAGCTCGGCGTATAACGCGCTTGAGATTTTTGTTGTGCTTGGCGAGATCCTTCACTTTGTTCAGGATGACAATGGGCTTTACATCTTCGATCTTGTTAGACGCGGGCGGCACGCCTGCCGCCCCTACAGACGGAAATTGGAGCCGTAACAGACTGATATGATTGTATTTTTGGGGTGTTTGCAACTTTATCGAGTGAATAGCAGTTAAAGTGAAGAAGGCTGGAACATCGGGAGAGAAAGATGTCCGGCACGACTGAATATCACAAAGTGAGGATTAAGAACATGAAATGGCGAACACTCGTACTCAGTATGACGACGGTGGCGGTGTTGGGTCTGTGCACAACTCAGGCAGATGCACACGTGCAGAAGAAGACATGGATATTACAGGGAAATGCAGCGTTCTCAAGTTCGAGCGGTGATCTTTACGGCGACGACGCCATTACGACAATCACTTTGGCTCCAACCGTTCACTACGCAATTATTGACAAGCTCGCGCTCGGCGGCACGCTGAACTTCGGTTCGAGCAGTCAGGGTGACTTTAGCAGTAGTTCGTTTATGCTTGGGCCGTCCATGCGCTACTACTTCGGTGGCGAGACGGAGAAGCATATGGGAAACATCAATCCGTATGTCGGCGGCGGAATCATGCTGCGCTCGGAGTCTTTTGACGACGGAAATTCTCTGACGAATGAAGAAACGCAAAGCGGCTCGGCCATTCAGTTGTTGGGCGGCGTCGCGTTTTATCTGAGTAATACCTGTGCGCTGACTCCGGAACTCTCGGTTAATCTTGAGAGCATGGAAGGTGATTCTGGTACGACGATTATGTTGGGAGTCGGATTGGCCGGGTTCATGCACTAAGTTGACGATGGTTTTTGATCAAGGGCAGCCGTTCGGCTGCCCTTATTTTTGATCAGAAGTCGTGCTTGGAAGCACGACCTAGTGATGGTGTGGCGATAGATGTGGACGGATTGCCACCCACTGTTGGTGAGCGTTTAGGATTTGGGTGGTACCTAACAAGATCCCTACGGGATGACAAGCGCTTTTTGGCTTCGATTTTGTTCGGGGCGGGCGGATTGCCATCCGCCCCTACAAAGACAGAAGGCGGGTCAAGACCCGCCACTACGCAGGCTATTGCGCAGCGCAAGAGCTGCTTAACAAGCAGTTGACTTTAGTTCTCAAAATTCATATACTTGGGTTCATTTGCGACATTTTGGAAGTGGTTGTTTTTTCGAAATGTCGTGTGTAAGCGCCCGTAGCTCAATTGGATAGAGCGTCTGGCTACGGACCAGAAGGTTTGGGGTTCGAATCCCTACGGGCGTACGAAGATATGGACAAAGGATCAAGGATAAGGGATAAAGAGGCGGTTTGACCGCTTTTCCTGAATATGAACAGTCTCCTTGAGTCCTTTGGGAAACCTGACCATGACCGCTGGATGGGCGCGGCATTGGCAGAGGCGGAATTTGCGGCTGAGAAGGACGAAGTTCCGATTGGCTGTGTGATCGTGCATAACGGGCTGGTGATCGGGCGGGGTCACAACCTCACGGAGAGTCTCCAGGACCCGACCGCGCACGCGGAAATGATTGCGATAACGGCGGCGGCTGAAGCACTCGGCAGCCGCCGTTTGTTAGATTGTACCCTCTATGTCACGTTGGAACCGTGCGCGATGTGCGCCGGGGCGATTGTTTGGCGCGGATTCCTTATATTGTCTATGGAGCGCCCGACCCCAAAGCGGAGCGTGTGACACCCTCTATACCTTGCTTTCGGATCCACGGCTAAACCACCGCTCCCATTTGGTGCGCAAGGTTCGTGAACCGGAATGCTCCGAACTTCTCTCCCGATTTTTTGCCAAGAAGCGAGACGAAAAAAAACTTGGCCAGTCTGACTCCTAATTCACTTGAGCAATTGCGCGCGCGTTTGACGCAGCGTGCTGAAAGCAGTATTCCCGTTTGGCCGGTGGCTGTGAGGCCCAGTGCGGAACGGAATGCGCTCGCGTTGTTGTTGGGGACGCTTTTGAACAAGCTTCCTAATGACGACGTGGCTCCGCTCGTGCGTCCGATTTTGAATGAGCAGGACGAGAACGGGAGTTGGAACAACGATTTGTCGCGCACTTTGGAAATTGTGCAGGCGCTGTCGCAATCGCAACGACCGGAAGCGCGTCCGCATTTGAACAAGGCGGTGACGTGGCTTGAAGAGCATCCGAAGAGAAAGCAATTGCGCGCGGAGACACTGTTGCTGTTGGGCCACACGACGGGGCTGGGTGCGCCGATTCGGTTTAAGCAATTTTTGAAACCTGCGATGCGTGTGGCGATTGATTGGAGTTTTCGCAATGCGATGACGTCGCGCAAGCTGGCCGCGCATCTTTTGATGAACGAAGCGGGCGGCGATAAGGCGCGGATGTCGGAATTGATTCAGCGTCAACTTAGCGACGGTTCGTGGGACGGGAATGTACGCACGACCGCGCTCGCGATGGCGGCACTTCGTCAAGCGGGATTGCCGTCAACGGATACGCTGTTTGAGCGCGGTTACAGATTCATGCGCGTGCTTCAGCAATGGGACGGCAAGGATTTGATTCAGGCGCCGTGTGATATTTCGAATATGCTGCACGCGCTGACAGTTCGCTCGTTGTTGTTGGCGGGTGCTGAGAATAATGACGTGGCTCCGTCGTCGATGCTGCTTTTGCATCAGCAGGATCAATCGGGCGGCTGGGCGATTGGGAGCAGTCAGAGTGTGGATGTGATGACGACGGCGAGCGCGTTAGATGCGCTGTCGCTGTTTGGAGATAATCCGCTGGAAACACGTTGGGCGCGCAGACGCGCGGCGATTTATTTGGCCGCCGTGCAACATGCGGACGGAAGTTTTGCGATGCAGCCTAAGGCGAGTTGGTTTGGTTTTCGCGGGTTGCGCAATGACGCGAGTTTAGATGCTACGAGCGCAGCGCTGTTTGCATTGTGTGAATGCGGTGAGCCTTCGGCGATTGCCGCGATGAATAAGGCGGCGGTGTTTGTAAAGCGTGCGCAAAACTCGAACGGGCGTTTCCGGCTTCGACGATGAAATCGCAATTGGTGAGCACGGTGCTGGCGGCGGAGGCGCTGGACGCGTTTGGCGGTGCGAGAGCGCAAGTTGAACGCGCGCTCGAATGGGTTGTAACGCAGCAGCATGTGCTGGGCGGATTTGGCGATGAGCTTGGGTTGACGTCGTGGCATACGGCGATGGCGATTCGCGGATTGTCGCTCAGACCTGCGAAGCACGCTGAGCAGCTTGCGACGGCGCGCACGCATTTGACGATGCGGCAGGATGATGAAACCAAGTGGTGGCAGGACAGCGCGCTGAATGTGTTTGCGACGGGTGTGCAAAAGCGTCTGAGTGTGACTGAGATTACGACAATGGCGGCGCTGGAAGCATTCAACGTTTCGAGCCGAATGCGCGCGATGCGCACGCGCAAACAACGCACGACGCCGACTCCGAAGGGTTGACGCTTTGACACTGTTTGAAGAATTTCAGTGGCGCGGGCTGGTTTTTGACGCGACGGGTGAAACTGCTGAAGCGGTAAAGACTCCGCTTGTGGTGTATGCGGGATTTGATCCGACGGCGACGAGTTTGCATGTGGGGAGTTTGGTGCCGCTGTTGCAACTCAGACGCTGTCAGTTGTTCGGTCATACGCCGATTGCGTTGGTGGGCGGCGGGACCGGGATGATTGGTGATCCTTCGGGAAAATCGGCTGAGCGGAATTTGCAGACGACGGATCAGATTGCCGAGAATTTGGCGGGGATGGCCAAGCAGTTGCGCGAGTATCTTGATTTTGACGCGGGAAGAACCCTGCGCAACTCGTGAATAATGCCGAGTGGCTTAACACCGTGACGATGGTGGAATTCTTGCGCGACATCGGCAAGAACTTCTCCGTCAATGTGATGATGCAGAAGGAGTCGGTGCGCAGAAGGCTTGAAAGCGAAGCGGGAATTTCGTACACGGAATTTACGTACAGCTTGATGCAGGCGTACGACTATCTTGAATTGTTTGACCGCTACAATTGCACGCTGCAAATCGGCGGCAGTGATCAGTGGGGCAACATCACAGCGGGGACAGATTTGATTCGGCGCAAGCGGCAGGGCAAGGCACACGCGATGGTGTTTCCGCTGTTGACGACTTCGACCGGACAAAAATTCGGCAAGACCGAAGCGGGGACGGTGTGGCTTGATGCTGAGATGACGTCGCCGTATCAGTTCTACCAGTATTGGTACAACACCGACGACCGCGACGTGGATCGCTATTTGAAAACGTTTACGTTTTTGACGCGCGAGCGAATTGAAGAGCTTGCGCAGGTGACGGCGAGTTCGCCGGAGAAGCGAATTGCGCAAACGGAATTGGCGCGCGAAGTGACTAAGCTTGTGCATGGGGACGGCGGCGTGCAGGCGGCTGAACGCGCGGCAAAGGTTCTGTTCGGCGGCGCGCTGGATGGATTGTCAGCCAAAGACGTAGCCGGAATTTTTGCGGACGTGCCGTCGCACTCGATTGCGAATGGCGAAATTCAGAACGGCAAGAATGTTGTGGATTTGATTGTTGAAGCAGGGTTGTTCAAATCCAAAGGCGAAGCGCGGCGGATGATTGAATCGGGCGGCGTGTATGTCAACAATGAACGGATTGCGGATGCGGCTCATAACGTGCTCCGAATCACGCGATTGACGGGGAGCTGCTCGTGTTGCGTAAGGGGAAGAAGGAATATTTGGTGGTGAGGGTTGGGGTGATGAGCTGTTGTAGCACAAGTCCCAAGCTGTGAATGAGATGTAGATCTGGCTTGGTTTCGGCGATTCATCGTGATCTATGCGCTATGACATGGGAACACCAAAGGATTCGCAAGTCTTCACAAATACAATGGGTGAAGCACTTGTTGAGCAACCAGGCGTATTAAAACGCCAAACAGAGATTCTTCAAGAACAGGTTTCGCAATCGCGAAATGAACATTCGTTCTTACAAGCTTTGTTACTGATGATCTGAAGCATGCAATCGACTCTCTGAACGCCGAAAAGCGATTCACTTGGAAAGGAAAAGAAGATCACTCAAGATGACGATTACAACCAAGAGTCCTCACATTGTAACAATAACGAACACTTCTACAACCTTACGGGAATGCGCCTTCGGCTTTTCAGGGTATGATCGGCAAAAAAAGACTCAGAACTTAGAAGAGAATTCATGCTATCTGAGTGGGGTTCCACCTTTCTGCAGGTGAAGAGACGCAGGTCCATGTTTTCCCTCAAAAGAGCTTCGTTATCCGATGTTTTGAAAACTACGGAAGCACTTGCAAAGAAGCAGGAATTGCAAATCAATAGGCTTTTGACTGAGGAAGAAAAGGAACTAGAGGATGATAGTTTTTTGCTTCTGGCTAGCTCTTTATACTGAAGGGAACAGCATATTGCATCAAACACTATTTTTCTAAAGACACCGATGGAAAGTATGACCAACTTACGACGCACTTAAATACTTTGCGTTAGATAGAACATAGTAGTATAAGAATTCAAATAACGTATCATGGGGGATTGTACAATGATTAAATTCTTGATAGCGTGTTTGGTTGTTATAGGTTTGCAATCCAAAGCATTTGCCGAGGAAAAGTCAGTTGTCGGCCCAGTCCTTCTAGGTACGGCTTTAGCAACTTGATGTCTAATCTTGGGGCTTTGTTGGAACGATGAGTGCGGCTTGGACGCCATTCATTGAACGGACAAGAGAAGTTGGTCGACAATGGGCCTTAAGCTGCGGGGAAGGATACAAGCGAAGCTACTTCAATTCTAAGTGACCTGAAAAGCGCAAGGTCAAATATTAAGACGGTTGCCATGGTAAGCTGAGCGCTGGGAATTATTAGCGCAGTTGCTGGCATGGTTAAGATGAAAATGCCAAGCGTATTAGGTGATGCCGCAGCTAACGAAGCAGCAGGCTTCCATTAATATTGGCTTCAGTTTCTGAACAATGCGATAATGACGACTTGATTGGGATTGTTGGTTTGCGCTGTGGTTGGTTGGCTACTTTGACAAGATCCTTCAGGATGACAAGGTGCTTGGGGTTGTTGGTTTGCGCGTAGATTGCAGCCTACTTGAATAGATCCTTACAGAGGATGACAGAAGGGATACGCATGTTCGTCTCGATTGGAATACATCGGCATCCTAAGCCAGAAAAGCGGGAGTTGTTGATTGACTCGATGCGGAGATTCGGGGCGGCGATGCGGGGCTGCAAAGGCCTTGTCGATGTTTATCAGCTTGAAGATAAAGAGTCCGGCGCATTGGTCGGGCTGGCGATTTGGGAAACGCGCGAAGATTGGCTGGCCGCGCGGCCCGCAATGATCGAAGCGGTGAAAGACGATCCATTCGATGAGTGGGAAGACAGCGAACCCGAAGGGTTCCGTCTGCAACCGGTATAAAGGAATCACATGAAGACCTCTTTGGCAGTTTGTGCTCTTGCCGTTCTTTGCTTTACGAATTTTGCAAAGGCAATCGAGCTTGAAACATTGTTGACTAAGGCGCGCTCGTATCATGAAGGCAAGCTCGCGCATATTGACGACATGGTGATTGAATACACCGGAACCGTCAATGATCCGAGCGGAAAGGCCGCCAGTATTGTCTCGACGCTAACCCGGATGGGCGAGCTGTGGCGGATGGACGCGACGATAAGCATGGGCGGCGAAGATGCGAAGCCTGGTCAGGGGATGACCATGGAGACTACCGTGCTGAATGACGGTAAAGAGGTTTGGACTTCGGTGATGGGGATGAAGATGAAAACACCGAAAGATCAGGCGATGGAAAAGATGTCGTTCGCGCAATATTGGGATGAGCCGCCTGTTGGTTCAACCGTGTTGGGTGAAGAGACGGTGAATGGCCGCGACTGCTATGTGGTTGAGCATCCCAAAAGTGAGTTCGTCGAGCATCCGGTGAAGATGTGGATTGACAAAGAGTATTTTGTCAATGTGCAGTCGGAAACTTATGCGAGCGGCAAGCTGATGAAGACGGTGTTCAGCGATTTCAAACCGGCTGACGGCGACTACGTGATTCCCTATAAGTCCGAAGTTTTCAGCGACGGTACGAAGATGGTAGATGTCACGATTACGAAAGTTTTGGTCAACAAGGGTGTTGACACGGCGCTGTTTGATGCTTCCAAGCTTGAGGGCGGCTCGATGGACCTCGACCTGCAAAAGCTGATGAAGGAAGCCGGGAAGATGAAGCAGTCGCAAGGCAAATAACCAGCGTAGACGCTGGACCCATTGCGCTGACGCATGCGTTTGAAATGGTGGAGGGGTATGAGACGAGTTTATTGGTTAGTCGCTCTTTGTGTTTGTCAGCTTGCGTTTGCTTACGACATCGCTGATTTTACGCGCGATGCGAAGGCACATCACGAGCGCTATTTGAACGAGTTGAACGGGCTTCAGCTTGACGTGACCGGAACGATCACGCAGCCGGGTCACGAGTCTTACACGATTGACGCGAAGTATTACACACGCGGCAAAAGCTGGCGGACGGATGCAACGCTACGGCAGACGGGCAAGGAAGAGGGATTCCCGATCACCGTGCTGTTCGACGGGCAGCAGATTTGGGGTAATTTGCTCGGAATGAAGCTGAAAGTTTCGCGCGGAGATGTTGACAATCGTGTGCGCGGATACTTATATTGGGAACAACCTGCGGCAGGTTCCGCGATTGCCGGAGAAGAGACCGTCAATGGGCATCCGTGCTGGGTGATTACTACTCCGCTGCGCGAATCGGACGGGAAGGCGGTGACGATGCGGAGCTGGTACGACAAGGAGCATTATGTGCTCGTTCAGTCGGAAAGCACGCTCGACACGAAGCCCGTGCGGATGGAGTTTTCGGATTTTCGTGAAGTGCGCAAAGGTTATGTGATTCCCCATGCGATGCGGGCTGTGCAAAACGACGTACAGATCGTGAACGCGCAGATCGTCTCGGTTGCTTCGGGTGATGCCATCAGCAACTCGCAGTTTGATTCGGCCAGCCTTGACGGTGAAGATTTTCCCGACATGGCAGAGTTGATGCGCACGATGCAGATTTTCGGCAAAGTATTCACAAACGAAGTGACAAAGCTGCTGAAAGATTAACCAGCGTGCCCCTGACTGTTTCCGCCGGCGGGGAGATCGGAAAAGAATTTGGAACCGTGCTTAATCTACGGGTAAAACGACCAACCCGAGCGCGGAAGTGTTGCACACTTTTCAAGTGTGTGGAGAGGTGGCAGAGTGGTCGAATGCGGCAGCCTCGAAAGCCGTTG
>JADKHW010000039.1 GCA_016721565.1 bacterium
TTTCAGGCACGCTTTCTTCTCTTGTTTAATGAATTTCTCCCATCAATCTCCTCACCTTCCCCTCATCCAACTTCCCGTCTCGCCTCACCCCACTGCAAATATCCACACCGAACGGCTCTACAATTTTAATTGCTTCGGCGACGTTTTCAGGATTCAATCCGCCCGCCAAAAGAGCGGCACGCGCGAACGCTCGCGAATGGTTTGCTTTAACTGCCAATCGTGCACGCGGCCTGTGCCGCCGAGTTCTTTGACGCTGAATTGGGCCGACCCGAATCGAGCAAGAGATAATCCACATGCTCAGCCGCCGCCAGCGCTTCGTCAATGCTCTCGTTTCATCTTCGACGTGAATCACCTGCCAAGCTTGACGTCCGGCAGTGCGCGGCGAATATCGGCGTACGTCCCCTCGGTCAGCGCTTCCACAATCTGAATCGTCGTCGTGCGCGTGCGCTCGGCGTGTGTGATGATCGCGTCCGCGCTCTGCTCGCTCGTCAGCAAAAACGTCTCGACTCTGCCGCGCACATGCCCCGCAATCTCCGCAATTAGTTCATCCGCAATCGGCCCCGGTCCGCTCGGCATCTTCCCCACCAAACCAATAGCCCAAGCCCCCGCAGCAATCGCCAGCTCCGCTTCCTCAATCGATGCAATACAACAAATTTTAACGCGCGTCATGATTTGTCAAACCCAAATTTCCCCTTTTTCTTCGGCTCCAACGGGAATTATCAGCTCGCGAATGGCCTCAAACACATAGTTGAATTGATGATCGTATTTCTTTTCCATTCATCCAACCGCGCCGCCAAATCTTTGTGCGTAGCAATCAGCCTGCGCATCTTCACAAACGCGCGCATAATCATGATGTTCACCTGCACAGCACGCGGACTCCGCAGAACGCTGGACAACATGGCCACGCCTTGCTCGGCGAAGGCGCGAGGAGCGTATCGAATGCCGGCCCCCAACTTGAGATCACAATTTGGGATCTCAAATTTTCAAACTCCTCATCAGTCAGGTAAAAACATGAAATCCTCGGGAATTCTATCGGAATTTCTTGTTACCTTGATTTAGGGTTCGAACTGGAAGTTGATACAGTTCCGCCAAGTCCCCTGTCCAGCATGACTTTCTGGCCCCGGGCAGAAGTATCTTATTTTCAATACGTTCGATTGGAATAAGGTTCGTCATGATTGCCCCATTTGCGGTCACAATTTGTGACCTCAAGATTTTGATGTTCCAAAATGGAATCTCAAGCTGAGTTACAAATCCAGAAAAATCAGCAAGTCACAGAATTTGAGGTGCCAATTTGATACCTCAAACTTGAAGTCACAAATTGTGATTTCAAGTTCTGCTCTCCCTTCCTCCGTTCACGGGGAAGGGCCGAGATGGGGTCTGGCACAATCTCAAGATTCATTGAAAAAAACATATCTCCTAAACCCAAACGCCTTTGCCACAAACATATCCGGAAAACTCTCCAGCGCCGTGTTGTACTTAACCACTGTGTCATTATAAAACTGACGGTCGTAACGGATCTGCTCTTCGGTCTCAATCAAGCCGTCGAGCAATTGCCCCGTGAGCTTTTCGGCTTTCAACGCCGGATATTGCTCCGCCACAATCAACATTGATCCCAATGCCGCACCAAGCATGCTCTCTGCCTGCACGCGCTCGTTTTGTGAACTCGCGTTATCAACCGCCGTGCGCATGCGCGTGACATTTTCAAGCGTGCCCTTTTCAAATTCCTGATGCGCCTTCACCACCGTGACCAATTCAGGAATCAAATCATGCCGCCGTTTTAGCATCACGTCAATTTGTAGCCACTGCGTCTGACATCTGCGCCGCAGCGTGACGAGTCGGTTGTACAGAAAAATAATTCCGCCAACGAGCGCGAGCAATATGAGAATGATCCACAACATCAACTCGCGCCGCTGCCTCCGCCACCACCGCCTCCGCCGCCCCCACCGCTGAAGCCGCCGCCGAATCCGCTCCCGCCACCGCCGAAATTCCAACCCGGAGCCGCTCGTTGTATTGCGAAAGTCGCGCGTCATCGAAGCATAATCCGTCGCCGCATCGCGCATCGACGTGCTCAAACTGCTCGTCATGTCGCTCAATTGAAAACCACCTACTGATCCCGAGTGCATCATGTAACACCGACGGCGTCCATGTATAGAAACCGCTGCCCATGCGCCAATCCGCATCCGGCATTTGCATCGCGGCTTTTTCAGTTGCGCCGAAAATTCCGTCGCCACACCCAGCGCAGTCGCATACACAAGATACTTATCCCACATCGGCAGCATCTTCTCCGATGCGTTTTCCAAATTCGAAAAATCCGTCAGAAAATTTCGAAACGCTTCCCACCGATGCACCTCGCGTGCGCCCTGTTGCGTGCGCTTGGCTAACGCCGGAGCAAGCTTCCAACCCGTAATCGCAATTGCAACAGGTAGTACATAGAACAACGTGAGCGGCTGATGCGACATAAACAGCATGATAAACGTCACCATCGCAATCAGAAATGCGCCCATCGGAAGTCCGTGACTGATCGCGCTGCTCTCTTGATCGTCAAGCTCAAAACTTCTCTTGTTCAAACCACACACGCATCGACGTGCCCCACGAAGTCAGGAAGCTGCGAATCGTATTGGAGGTCCCCGTGCTCATCTTGGCCCATGCCTGCAACTCGCTTGTCGTCACCTTTTCAACACCACCCGCTTCTCCAAACACGACCTCTTCAATACGCGGTGTTCAAATTGCGACAGCGCGCTTGCCGATTTTCAACTCAGCCGGATCAACAAGCAGCAACTGTTTGCCCTTTTCCGTCAAGATAAATTCCGAGGCGCCTGGCTTTCCTGTCGGATTTTGAATTTCGACACAGCCTTGCCGCGAGCATTCTAACAGCGCGGCAGAAAATCCGTTCGCCATCGTCTTCGTCGATATCTTCCTGCGTCATAATCGACGGCACCATGCACGGCGGAATATCGCTCGGCGGTTGGCGCAGATATTCCCCTCTTCAATTTGCGGCTCGCGGCCGTAAATCAAATACAGCACGAGACCAAACAGCGCCAACACCACAAAGAACAAAATCGACAACACCTGTGCCATATATGGCGTGACGCCCACTCAAAGCAGCGTCGGCTCCATAATCTTGCGTTCGGCTTCCAGCAAACTCGCACGATCCTCGCCGACCAATGTTGCAGCTTCCCCAAAGAGTTCCGCATCCGTCAGCACACGCGCTTCGACAAAACTCCGCTCAGGTACATATCCCACGCGCAAAACTACTGACGAAGAATCCGTTGAAAAAACACGCTCGCCGGAGCTTGCGCGCGTATGCACAAACGCGGCAAACAGCGTTGGCGGTCTTTCGGGCAGATGAACCGTCAGAATAACCGAATCAATCGACGCGTGGTCATCCTCGATGCACTTCCAATAGAATTGTCCGACATCGCGATACTTCTGCACGGCCCATTCAATCCGGTAGCGCAAACGAAAGCGCTTAATCTCATCACTGGCCGAATAGCGCCAACCAGAAGATCGTGCCCGAGTTCATCTCGGCCAGCACACTCCAATACGGACTCTTGCGCAGCGTTTCGAGCAAATCGAGCGTGTATTGCTCGCGCCCCAGAATAAACGGCGGCCATCCGGTGTCAAGCATTTCCAAACCAAGCTTGGCATTACCCGTGTAAATCATCTCTACAAAATGCCGGTGCAATACAGCCATCGAACCCGGCAGAAAATCGTCGTCACGTAGCGTCAAATAATCCTTCCATTCCCCCGCGTCGCGCGACTCACGCAGCATCGCCAGCACATCACTCGTCGTCGGAGCCTCGCGCGCATCAGTTCAATATTCGGAGCAAACCCGTCGCGCGTGGCTTCCAAAATCACCACCGGCAGCGGCGAATCGCTGTGCGGCAATTTCCAATAGTCAAGCGTCAAATCGTTAGCCGTCACTTCCCACAATCCGTCGCCATCTTTATCAGACCACTTCCCCGCGTTCTCAATCGTGTCAAGCGCTTCAATCTTCGTTCCCAGAGAGAGCACATATTGCGCGAAACAACAATGCGCGCCGCCCGAATAGGTTTCAATCACGACATCCTGAATCTTGTCGTCAGTCAAATCGCGCGGCATCCCGAGCGAATCGCTGTTCAGAAGTCTCACATAATAATCCGACACACTCCACACCGGTTTGTCACGGCGAGTAACCGTAAGCTCGTGCGTCATGCCAAAATTCTTCTTTTGAATCGTGAACGTGTATTCCCCAATCGTGGTCACTGAGGCCGTCGAGTCCGCCGCGAACACGCTGGAAACGAATATCAAATGAGCAATACTATTTGCACGGCTCAGATCCTTTCGGCCCGAAACTCGCGTAAACAACTCCATCCGTTCCGGTAATATCAAACGATTCCCACTCCGCCCGCCGCACCCAATCGCGCACGACTATATTCCGCTCGTCCTGCGTGAGCGAATAAAGCTCTTCCAAAGCAGACTTTGATGGCTTTTCGCCAAACGCCGCTTCAAAGAGATCCGCAAAACTATATTGACAATGGGATGACATAATGATTTGAATTGTAGGGGCGGCAGGCGTGCCGCCCGTGTCAGGCAGGATTGAAAATCACAAGCGCCTGCGTCAGCGCAATCAGTCCAGCGGCACGCTGGTAGGGGCGGATGGCAATCCGCCCGCGTCAGGCAAGAACAAAAAAGTTAAAACTTCGTGTCAGTGCACAAGGTCCGACGGCCGCTGTCTGGCAGGTTAAGAGCCAATACCCTCGTCCCAAATCTTCGTCAATCTCGAATTGAACTTCGCAACCACCGTAAAAAGTTTTGTCTCTCCGTCCCCAGTTCGAAACCGCAGCGACAAAGAAATTTCCGATGTCAGGCAGATCCATTCCGCGCAGAACAGTCATTCCAGGTGTGCCGACGGATTCTTGTGCGAGTATTTCACCTTCATCGCTCAGTCGCACTAAATTCAAACCAAGTCCCGTGCCACAGCCGTCACGCTGTTGATATGCCAAAAACAATTCGTCATTATCGCGGCCTTCTATCACCGTTACAGAATCTTGGCACCATTCCAATGTGCAAGCGTGATAACGGTGTCCAGTGTCTGATCTGCTTTGTAAAAATACAATCGAATGTCTGGTATTTGATACTCATCTTCAACAAGCCCAGCAACGATTGTTCGCCCATCGGCTCGCTTTGTTGCTGAATAAGCATAAAAACCGGAACTCCTGAGAACCCATGAACATCTGTAGCCAGCCCCTGCTCATTGTAAAACTCAGCATAGTCCGGCCACACAAAACAAACTCTCCGTTAGGCAAAGAAAACGCTTGCTCCAAGGTTCAGTAGAGGCGCGCCGCCAGATTACTTCACCGTAAGCTGAAACTTTCATCATCTTGTAAGTGCTGTCAGGATCGGTTCCATAGTAAAGAAACGTCCCATTCGTCAGTGAAATTACTCTGCCCTGAATTTGGGGCCTACCTTCATAGCCACCATAATAACCTGTGTTGGCAAACAACTCATTCGATCTTTGCGTACCGAATCACTTCGAGATCGGCGTTTCGCGTCTCAACATATGGAGTCCATCCATAGTCCCGTCCGCAATCCGAATAAATGAATCCCGCAATTGTCAATTCATTTCCGAAGTATCCATCGCCGGACTAAATATCCCCGGTCTCCTTATCCCCGCCATAACTACCGTCTGCATTCAAAAAGATAAACTTTTCAGATGCGTATTCACCCACACAAGAACAATCAAGCGAAGTCGGTTCGTCACTTACTTCGTGTGAGTAAGACCAACCCGCAACTACGGCTCCGCCATCGGGTGTTCCCGTTACCGCCGTGACAAAAACTCCGTCTCTGTTGGTGGACAATGGCAATCCGCTCACATCCTCACAACCCCAAACCAATAAACTCAACCCTAAGATTACTATGTAACGCATAAACCCTCCAGGTTATTACGTTATAAATGTTCCGCCGAGCCGGGTTAAGGCCGCCGAAACCCGGCCGGAATCTGGAGAATTGTAGGGGCGGATGGCAATCCGCCCGTGTCAAGCAAGATCGAAAATCACAAGCGCACGTTATCTGATTCCCCCCTGCTCGCGGGGGGGTAGGGGTCTGTTACGCTCGTTACATATTCGGATGCACCGTCGTACTCCACACCGCAACAAGTTCTGAATTATATTTCGTCACCAACGCCGAGTAACTTCCATTCCCACGATCATACGCGCCGCACAAGAAGATACTCCCATCCGCACCAACCGTGACGTCCTTCAACACAACATGCGTGTTACCGCCGAAGCTCTCAATTCCGATGACATTGAACAGGCTGTCAAGCAACATTAATCTCACAGTCCCGACTCCGCTGCAAACCACTCCGTTGAAACCCGCCAGCAGGATATAGTCACCTACTGCATACAGCGCCACCGAGTCTTGACAGCCTTCCGCAAACAATGTCGTGTCGCGCACTTCGGTTCCGTCCGCGTTGAGATACCACAAATGCGGATCGTTGCTCGTCATGTTCACGCCGCCGCAAATGAAATTCCCGTTCGCAAGCTGCACGATGGACTTCACGCGAGTCTCATCCGTCCGATTGAACTCGATGTCCTGTCCGTGCTCACCGTTGTCGTCGTAAAACTGCACGACTTCGTTTTGCTGATCCACAATTGCAAATCCGCCGTACCTCATTGCTGATATCGCTGATGTGTTAATACCTTCTTCACGAATTTGCCTCCACGTCTCTTCACCGTATTCCGTTGCGCACGTCAAGCGTGATAATCCGGTATTGCCCGTGCCCCCAAAACAACAGATTCCCGTTCGCAAGCGCGGCGATGTGCATTGGCCAGATGTGCATATCGCCCAATTCTGATAGAAAGCATAACTGTTGTCGCACGACGGTTGGCGAAAGCGGACTAACTGGTTGTTGTCATCACTTCACTAAGTGTCGGTAGACACCACTCTTTCGTACTCACCGAATAGCCGAAACCTACTCCAGCTGTTAGATACCCGTCCGCCACTTTTTGATAAAAGTTGGAAAGACCATTCTCATACTCAGGACCATTTATGCTCTGAAACTTCTGTCCGTTTGCAACATGCAGTTTCACCGTGATACTCTGGAAATAATACGCCAGGGGAGGCGGCACAGGTGAATCATCCAAATGAACAGGCTCTGCATCCACCAACCGATCCACTTCCTGCGTCAACACCCACACTTCCCCGTTATCCGCTTCAACAACTCCACAGCAATCAAATCCGTCGTCCGCGGTTTCGGGTCAGACCCGGCAGCTCATCCTCACATCCCCAAACCAATAAACTCAATCCTAAGATTACTAAGTAACGCATAAACCCTCCAGGTCATTACGTCATAAATATGGGCACAATACCCCAATTATAGAGAACCTGAAAAAATACGCATTTTTCCGCCCAAAATCAAACCAACCCACCCCCTTAAACTCTATCCAGAGGAGGAGTTACATAAAGAAAAGAGCTGTCGAAAAAAGTCCGTCTCTCCGCACGAAATGTCGATCTATCAACCATGGCTCTTGTACCAACAACTCACGGACTGATCACTCCTCTCTGTATTTCAGTATAAATTTATTTTTTATAGTAGTTTAATAAAATGTTTATTTCTAATCCATTTAGGTACTACTCTGGCATTAATATCTATCATTTCTGCCCTTTCCGTAATCATATCTCTTGACTCTTGCCGCTCAATTGTTTACGATGGTAGTCTTGGATTCCTTATTGTGTACTTATTTTCGGTCTATCATGGTTCAACAGCTTAAAGCACTTCGTATCGGTGATCTTACGCCAAATTCCTATAATTCAGGGCGGAATGGGGTGGGTATCTCGATGTCCGGGTTGGCTGCTGCGGTGGCGAACCAAGGTAGAATCAGGGTGATTGCAACCGCCGGAATTGGGATGAACAGGCGGACTTCTACCGCAATTTTGCTGAAGCAAATATGCGCGCTACGTGAAGAGATTCGCAAGGCACGCGCGGCCACCAGCGGGAATTCTCGGCGTGAACATCATGGTCGCGCTGACGAACTTCGCAGACATGGTCAGAACCGCAATTGAAGGCATTGACATTGTTTTTCCGGTGGGTTTGCCGCTGAATCTTCCTAAAGTTCAAACTGCCCGAAGCCAATACGAAGCTGGTTCCGATCGTTTCATCCGGACGCGCTGCCGCTTTATTTGTGCAAGCGCTGGCTGGAAAAATTTGATTATCTTCCCGATGCCTTAGTTGTCGAGGTCCGCGTGCGGAGGCCCTTAGGCTTCAAGAAGAACAGCTTGAGAACCCTGACTTCGCTTTGGAGAAGCTCGTTCTAAGTGATTGACGCAGTCAAGCCCTTTGTTGAAGCAAGCGGCAAAGCGATTCCCGTAATTGCCGCCGGAGGAATTTTCACGGGCGCCGACATACTCAAGTTTATCCAACTCGGCGCCGACGGAGTGCAGATGGAACAAGGTTTGTCGCAACTGATGGAATGTGACGCATCCGCTCGATTTCAAGCAAACCTTGAATGCTCGCGAAGAAGACATGATGATCATTCACAGTCAGTAGGTTTACCGGGCCGCGCAATTCGAAATACATTTGTTGGGGCAGTGAATCGCGGCGAAAAAGGAACCCTTCCGTTGCCCGTATCACTGCATCATCTCCGACTATCAGAAGAGCCCGTATTGCATTGCACTGGCGCTGATGAACGCAAAGAAAGGCAATCTTGCGCACGGCTTTCCGTTTGCGGGGCGAATGCCTATCGGGTGGAAAGATTATTCCTGTAAAGAGTTGATAGATACGCTTGTACGCGAATATCAATCGCTACCGAAAGCGTTCAGCTTAGATCCAAATTTTCGGAAACAAAGATGCGCTTCCAAGCGCCGAAGAAAAGCCCGCTTCATGGCGGGGCTTACTCTTGGGCGCAAGAAGGAGGAGGTGCTCTTTGCAACACAGGCTTGCTCAAAGGCCCGGTCCTTTAGCCGAGAAGCATCGGTACGACCGATCCTGTGGGCGTTTCCAAGCGCGCCATATAGAGACCGGAAGGCAAAGCGGCGGCGTCAAAAGTCAGGAGTGCAGCCCGGCTTCGTACATTCCGCTGGCCAGGTTTCCAACTCCTTGACCAAGCAGGTTGTAGATTGATAGAGAGTGATGTTCGCCGCTTCTGAAAGCGTGAACTCAATATTCGTTGTCGGATTGAACGGGTTCAGGAAGTTCGACACTTCCGCACTTGATCACGGGGTTCAAAACGAGTTGGTGATTACCCGGCGTCGGCGCATGCGGCATGTGCAGTTCAGTAATGCCGTCCAAAGGAACGTCCATTTCCGTGAGCGTTGTCACTGTGCCGTTCGGCCATGCGACGTTTATTCTCCACTCTTCACTGTGAGAAAAAGTTGGGTTGTAAAGTAAACGCGAGCTCAGGTCGTTTCCAACATTACTGGCATACATAGAAGTGGCCGCCCGCAACGCCGTCGAGAACTCGACTGACGCAAGCAATTCAGCACCGGCGTCGTGCAATTGTCACTGCCACAGAGCTTAAGGCCGATGTATTCATGGCTGATAGTCTTCGTTGCGGTACAGTTTAATACCGTTGCGGCCTTGTGCCCATCACAACGTCGAGATCGCCGTCATTGTCCATATCGCCCCACACACAAGCACGCGTGCCACGATTCGTTTGACGCAGATTAGACTCGATGTCGGCAGCGCTCCAGCCCTGACTCGCCATCGTTAATCAACAACGTATTTCCGGCATCTCCGACCAAGAAGATATCCATCTGGCCGTCGCCATTTGCATCAACGGCATGCGAACTGGTCGCCAATCGTAACATCGCGCAGGTCGTACTCATCAACGTCATTTCCCACCAAATCGGCTTGCAGTACCGCCTACCGCAGGATACTGGTAGAACAAGCATCTGTTAAACGAGGATCCGCAGGCGCTAGAAGTCAGATTGCCGTCGCAATTAAAATCAGCCCATGTAATACTGCGCAACGCGACCTCGGTCAGGAAGTCCATCGTGGGGACCCAAGTCTGGAAGTTACCGTTCGTGTTCTTCCAGAAGCTGGTCGATCCGTCTTCCTTGCTAAAGAAGTAATCCCACGTCACCGTCTTGGTCATAGTCAACTGGGCTGACTTGATTTGGCCGAAGTTTCGCTGAACGGGCGGTTGCGCGCGCCGCTTCTACAAACTCATCTGTTGACGGAACAAGCACAACGGCTTATCATCATCGGCCGAACGATTGCTCAGGCAGATCGAGGTTGCCGTTGTTATCGGCATCGCACGCGCAAACCACCGGAGCGAATGCTCTCGTCACATCACGCCCTCAAATTAAGGTCAACAGGCTGGTGGCGACCGTTTCCTCCGAGGCGATACAGCTCAACACCTGCCCCCGTCACCAGTGAGGCGAAGAAGGTCAGATTGCCGTCTTGATCGAAGTCAACAAATCGGCGCTCTTCACGCTGGCGAGATTGAGGATGAACCTTGTTCCTCAGTTGCCTGCGTTATTCAAAGCCGAGGCCGTTGTTCAGAACGTGCGACTTCCGCATGATGTAGTCGCGGAACCCAGAAAGGTCCACATAGCCGTTACCATCAACATCACCCCAAGCCACCACTTTGTACTCGCTGCCTTGAAAATCAGGGCTTATAACGTCCGTGAAGGTCATCGCGTACGCAGGCTAATCAGCGTTACGCACAGGGTCAGGATGTGATGAAATGTTTTCATATCTTTTTCTCCTCCGCACTTAATCGTGCATGCATGTTTCCATCTGACGGTTATGCTTTTGGCGGCCACCGCCATATGGGAAAGTGCAACAGGAGAAGAAACTACGAAGAACGTAAGGTTTGAATTGGCGACCCTTTGTAGCGATGTAGCTGTTCTCCACCGTTGGTTTAAGGAGATGTTGTGCGATAGCAACCATAAGCGCAAATTGCGTTGAAATGTGTTAAACTATCCTCAGTTGAAGAAAACAAATCGCGGTGGTTTAGGAAACCACCGCGATTAACCAATTGAAGTAGCTCGGTTCGACTACGGCTACGCGCCGACAAAATCCAGCCGCCGCCCTTCTTGTTGTTCGCGTTCATGTCCATCCACATCGCAAATGCTGCGAGTGGATAGAGTATGGCGATCCACGGCACAACGATGATGAAGAAGATTCTCGAAATCGAGAGCATCTGCATCGGAATGCGCTGGAGAATCTTCCCGCAACGGACCCCAGAGCCGGACCGCGGGGTGTAGTCTAATCGCTCGACTTGAAATCGGGCGCGGGTAGCCTTGTCGATGAACTCTTGCTTGGTAGCCTTCGCGGACGTGTTCTCCGATAACAGAGACGTCACCTTCTGCGTATTCGCGTTCCCTTCGCTTGACGACGGGGTCGTCCGCGACTAAGTAGCCGTCTTTGCGCAGTGAGGCCAAAGAAATTCCTTGAACTTTCTCGTCTTCGAGGATGTGTTCCAACGCGTCGGTGTTCAGTATCGGGTCGTAGCTGTCGAGCTTGCGATAGGTCGTGGGATCACCGAGTTCAAACCCGGCGTTGTTCTGACCCACGGCCTTGGAAAACCACTGCGGTCTTGAATCTGCTCGGGCTTTACGTCAATGGAATAGACATTTGCATTGGGAAAAGTTTGGCCATCTTGTAGGAAGAATTGACCAAAACCTGAACCGGCATCGAAGATGTCCCACTTCTGTTTGCGATTGCGGACGCGCGCGAGTTCGCGGCGAATGTACCAGTTGCGCAGAAAAGCGCGCCCAGCGCCAGTATAGAACAGGCGGCGCCAAGATCGGTTGTCGTACGACAACTCGACCCAGCAGGCCTTAATCGGATCCGTAATCTATTGCGTGATCAGCCAAGTGCGGAGATGGTGAAGTGAATTAGGAGTTTCTTGCAAACTCTTCCAAGATTTCGCATGGGCGGTCCCATGAGAATTTTTCGGCAGTGGTACGGACGTGGGGTTCGAAAGTTGCGCGGCCACCTGTTGAATAGAAATTGTGAATGGCGACGGCGATTGCGGACGGATTCTCCGGTTCGTCGATAGGCAGCACCGTACTTGTTTTGCGCCGTGGAACTCACCTGCAACGACCAACCCGGTATCGCGGTCTTGCTTGACGATCTCTGGCATTGCGCGCAGGAGTATGTCAAGCCCCTTTGTACTGCCGAATCAGGCCCCGGAAGAGCAGCAGCTTTTTTCGCATCTATTCAAAAGTTTCGTGCGTGCGGCGGCGACCTTGCGTGAACTCTTCGTAGCGGTCAAACGGCGGCAGAGGCGGTGTATCGAATGTTCTTGGCCGCGATGTTTGAAACGGGCGCTCAGCTCCGTGCGCTTCGTTGCGACTGAAGGTCAGAAAAATTCGATTGACCAAGCGCCATCTTTGGAGCGTTTTGTCCCCGAACCGCTTTTCGTGTGGGATGACATTACCTGACAAATGAAGGCGATTCGTTCGCGGTCTCTATCACTCAGAAATCGCGACAGGCCCATAGGCCTTGCCAAAGAACGGCATCCACCGCTTGGCAGATCAGGTCGGCGTTTTGCTTTTTGATGAACTGCGCTGTCCGATACCACGGGTGGATTCACAGGACCAACATGAATTCAGGTGCAAGTCACGCTGGCTCCTATTCTCCAACAAACTGGGTCTTGCCGGGAACGTGGCTTGGGAAACTGCTTTTTGAATCCGACAATCACCACTTCGTGACCGCGCGGTCAATGCAGGAAATAAGTGAGTTGGTGGTTTCCGACTGTGCCGCCGCGATAGGAAACGCGGGGCCGACTAAGACGATCTTCACCGGTTGGTGTTTTCCTCACCGGCGCGTGAGCGCATCATGGTTTACGAAGGATAGACGCCGAGTGTCAGGTAGCCGAGGATATTGCGCGTGCGATAGGCGCTTTGGTAATCGTTGTAGCGTTCCGAGATAAGCGGACTGCCGTAGACATTTACGGAAGTGTAGTCGTCTTTGCGCGCGTCCGTTTCGATGGCCATCGCGACAAACGCGACGGTGCGACCGCCCGCGAAACTCCGAAGACGAGTGGCTACACTTTTTGCTGTTTGTAAAGCTGTCCCCAACCGGGTAGTTGCACTGCGCCATGACGCTGAGGAAAACGCATCTGCTTCCGGTAAACGAAATGCTTCAGGCTGGATGGCGATCAGAGAAGCGTATTCGCGACAAGCAGCCGAAGACTGTGATGATTTTCGGCGAGGTCAGCACGGGATCCATTTTCGAAGGCGAGATTGATGGCGATGATGCGGCGGGACGTCGAGGCGCAATGCCCCCCTGTTACGCGCGACGTAGTTATCAGCAGTACCGCGAAACAGATTTCGTGATGCCATCAGCAATTTCTGCTGAACACAACCGCTTAATGTCTGTAAGTTCCGCATCCTCAAACTGAGTTTAATACGGCATTTTGTGCGGCGACACGCAACGAGTCAAGCGACTGCGCACCCGCCACGGAGCAGAGCACAATGCAGACGAGGAAGAGGAGGAGAGCTTTGTTGTTCAAGTGTATTACCGGAGCAGGAGCAGTTTCGTTGTCGTGGAAAAATCAGGCGTGCGCAAATTCGCAAAATAGACACCGCTAGCCAGCGCACCGGCTTCAATACTCATTTGATGCGTACCCGCACTGAATATGTCATCTGCCAATCGCACCGCTTCACGGCCCAATACATCATAAAGAACTATCTCGGTGCGTGTCTCGCGCGGTAACTCAAAATGCAACGTCGCGGTTGAGTTGAAGGGGTTGGGGAAGGCGGACAAGGAAAACTCGGACGGAACAGATTCTTCAAGATTTGTCACTGGATATGCATTGTAGTCTCGCAGTTCAATCGCAGCGGAATCACCGTAAAACAAGTAGGCACCATCTAAAGCTGCAATTCCAGTAAACGTGTCATCTTCATCTACGCGGAACCACATGTGTCTTCGTTCGACATAAGCGGATCCATTGTTCGTAACAAGCACGTAGATCCCAAAACAGCGGACGACAAGTACCTGGGGCCTGTAATAATGATCTGGTCAACGAACTCCAGGTTCATTCCAAGACAATCCTTCGTCAATGCTCTCTATCACCGCACCAAGCCCATCCCCAGGCACACTAATCCGGACGTCCTGACCATCAATGCCGCTGCAAATTCTCGTTAGTGCCTACGTCAACGATCTCCCATTCGGAGCCGTCTTCCAAGGCACGTGCAACAAAATACGATGTCTCAACTTCTTTGTTGTCCAACAATGCCTCTGTCTCCAATGTCTCGTATCGCATCTGCCCTATAGAACACAATCGTCCATGACTGACCATTGTCAGTTGCAAGACTATCCCTGAGTCACCACGCACCAAATCGATTTGCGGGAATTATCATCAAAACTCGACGCCATATAAATCCAATCGCGTTGGGACTTCGACTGTCTCCCAGAATTCCCAGGTCAGGCGAGATCACTAAATTAGAGTCCCCTACAACAAAGGCGAATTCCAGCTTGTTGCCGCCAACAGAATAGACAGTCGGGTTCGTAGGAACGGACGATTTCTCTTGGGTCGCGTTGGAAGATCTGGACCTACAAAGTGCTGTTTTCGTCCAGAATCCAGGCGATCCGTCGCCCTCCACTGACAGCTTGATGGGTATTCACGTTCATCAATGA
>JADKHW010000040.1 GCA_016721565.1 bacterium
CGCACCTCACCCGCTAATCCCATCAATATGAGACCGACCATAAACACACAAATTTTCCGTCCCATCGCCCACCTTGCCTTTCTGAACATAATTCGGCAAATTCGAGCAGTTGCAATTACTTAAGATACGGAATTCGCCGCCCGAGAGCAATCTGAGCGTGCACGTTGTGTGCGTAACTCACTGGGCAGAATTCACCGAAAATCTCATTTGCAAACGCTGTACCTATCAATAAAAACAATAATTTAATACCCTTTGAATCGCGCAATCCCTGCGGCCACCCCGCAAGCCGTGCAGAGCCTGACTGCGCGCCCCATTCTCCTCGACGGAGCGCTCGGCTCCGAGCTTGAGCGCAAAGGTGTCGCCTGCAAGCTCCCGCTCTGGACCGCCGAAGCCATTTTAGAGGCTCCCGAGCAGGTCCGCGCCGTCCACCAAGCCTACGCCGATGCAGGTGCGCATGTCCTCACCGCAGGCACGTTCCGCACGACAAGGTGGGTATTTTCCAAAGTCGGCATGCCCGAGCGCGCCAAAGAAGTCACGAAGCAGGCGGTCGAGATCGCCCGTTCAGCATGTCCCCGCCGTTCGCGGGGGCAATGGGTCCCGCGGTCTGAGCTGGTGCGGGTTCGATAGCTCCTTTAGAAGATTGCTACAAACCCGAACTCGCACCCGGTGATTTGGTCTTGCAAGCCGAGCATCGCCACAACGCGCAATCGCTCGCCGAAGCGGGTGTGGATGTGATTCTCGTGGAAACACAAAACTCACTGCGAGAAGCGCGCATCGCCACGCATTTCGCGCGACAAACCGAGATTCCTGTCTGGACCTCGTTCATCTTGCGCTCGGCCACAGAACTCCTGAACGGTGACAAACTCGAAGACGCCGTGCACGCCGTCGTAGATCACGGCGCCGCCGCTGTGCTGATAAATTGCACTTCCCCGCAAATCGCCGCGCAAGCCGCCGTAAATTTGAGTATGTTAGTACCGCAGGGGATCATGATCGGTGTCTATCCTAATGCGCTCGACCACACCGTCACGCCCGCCGAGTTCGCCGATTGGGCCGTGCGCATCAAAGCCGTTGCCGACATCATCGGCGGCTGCTGCGGCATCGGACCGGAACACATTTTATCACTCACTCAGAAACTGGTCCCGCCGGTTTAATCGAAAGAGACTCCTTTGAAAACGTTGATGATCCTATTGCTGCTGGCCGTTATTACTTCGCTTGCAGCAGCCGACATGCGGGACTACGAAGCAGGTTGGGCGGGAGAAATCACCGCGCCGTCGCCGTTCAATTACAAGGTGACCCTCGAACAATTCGGCGATTCAGCGAGCGCGATGACCATCACAAACGGTACGCTGACGCTCAAAGGTACTTGCCCTCTAACCGGAAAGTACCTGCGCGCTCGTTTCGCGGAAAACATGTTCTTTGACGGCATTCAAGACTCAAGCGGCGTGCGCGGTTTTATTCAGTCCGGTGTGCATCAATACCACATTGTGCTCAATGAAATTCGTGCGGGCTACTTTGAAGGCGAATGGAGCATCTTCTTCCTGCGCGAAATGGATCCGCGGCTTCTGCTCAGCATTGAAAACTGCGAAGCCGAGAACTATGCGGCCTACTTGATCCTCGGTGACAGCCGCGCCCCGCGTTTGATGTGCGGTGGTTTTCAGAAAAATGGCGACACGCTGAGCTTCGGTGATTTCAGGACCGGACTCATGTTTCGTGCCGTGTTGGATTCAACCAAGATTCTGCTCACGCCGTTGCTCGTCGGTGTGCCTGTCACCACCATCACGCTGAACAGAACCACCGAGGCTCTCGTTCCCAAAGCGATTCCGAGCACGAACTCGGCGGCCATCAACAACGGATGGCGAACAGCAGACCCCGCCGCCAGCGGATTCAATCCGGAGTATTTTGCCCGGCTTGGCGACAGCGTTCAAATTGGATCCGTGACCAATACGCACAGCGTGCTAATCGCCAGTCACGGAAAACTGGTTTACGAGCAATATTTCGAGGGCTATGATGCCGCGACTGTTCACGATCTGCGTTCTGCACAAAAGAGCCTAACGTCGGCGACCATCGGCGTGGCCATTGACCGTGGTTTAATCAAAAGCGTTTACACGCCGATCTACGAACTCTTGCCCAAAGAGCTGCGCGAAACCGAAGCAAGCGACCCGCGCAAAAGCAAAATCACACTCGAAAATCTCCTGACCATGAGTTCAGGGATAGATGCGGTGGATTTTGGAACAGACCGCGAGTCTCAGGCATCCGAAGACGCCTATCAACAAACCGAGAATTGGCCGCGCACGATTTTGGAAGCTCCGATGCTGAACGAACCCGGCACGCACGCGAACTATGGCTCAGCCAATGCGTGCCTCGCCGGAACAATTCTCGATGAAGTAGTTAAAGAGCCGTTGCAACTCTTCATCGATGAATCTCTGTTCCGTCCGCTCGGGATTACGAATTACATCTTGCAAACGGATTTTGCCGGTTCAACCTATGGTGCGGGCGGAATCATTATGACCCCGCGTGATATGCTGAAAATCGGCCAGCTTTATCTGAATGGCGGAACATGGAACGGTCAATACGTGTTGTCAAAATCATGGATTGACGAATCATGGCATCAGCACACGACCTTAGACAATTCAGAAAAGCATGAAGGTTACGGCTACTTCTGGTGGCAGCGCACCTACACCGTGAACGGCAAAGAGATTCTATCTCACGAAGCGCGCGGCGCAGGCGGTCAATACATCATCGTCATCCCCGAGTACGAGTTAGTCATCGCCGTAACCTCCGGCAACTTCCGCAATGGCCGCTTCTGGCAACCAGAAAAGATTGTCGAAGAGTACATTCTGCCCGCGATGACACTCAAATAGAAGAGTAATTTCAACGCATCAAATAAAGAGAGCACATCATGAAATCCATTGCTATGCTTATCATTGCCGTGTCGGCTTTGACACGGGCTTGTCAGGGACCGGAAAGCAGCGGGCCGAAGGCGACGCCCGAAGGATTTGGTACCGTTCAGAAAAGCGAGTTGATTGTCGAAGCGCAGCAACCCTCGATGCAAGTCGAGTGGGGAATGGCCGCCGATTTTCCCGTCAATGTGTCGTGGAAAAGTGAGCAGAAATACGCCGTGCAGCTCGCGCCCGCAAGCGATACTCCCGAGTGGTTGAATGTCTCTGTGAAGCCCGTGATTCTTGATCCGCCGGGAGTTGTCACCGTGCACGTTGAACCCGAACTCGGTCGCGCACATCGCGGCAAGCACACCATCACATTGCAAGCCTCAGCCTACGGCATGAAAGATCCCGTCGAGATCGAACTCGAAATCGAAGTCGTGCGCCAATCCGGTTCGTTTGAAGCATTGCAAACGCTGAACTCAACCGTCGAGTGCCGCAACATCTGCGGTGTCGTCAACAACACGGGCCGCATTTCGTTCTACGATCTGTTGAAAGAGAAGGAACAGGAGTGCGATCAGAAGGGCGGCTTGCCTGCCAATCAGAGAATCGGCACGCAGGAGTATGCCGTGTCAACGAAGGGTTACGGCTTCGGCAGGACGTGTACGATAGCAGGAGTGTGGGAGAATACGGGCACGTTGACGCTTGTGAATGTCGGCTTCTTTGATGCAAGCATTCCGCGCGGTGATGTGTTTATGAAGATCAACAGCGCCGAGCGCGTGTGGATGTCGCCGGACAACACAATCGCCATCGCGCAAAGCGGCTCAGCCTTCACACCGTATGATGTCATCAGCGGTTCGCAACTCGGCGAGACTTGCCGCTCCACGGGTGACGTAACCGGCATGCGCTACGAAGCCAATCGTTTGGTTGTGTTCTCAAGCAGAGATTGCGAGTGGACGGTAAAGTAGTTTTTCAATCATGTTAACGCTAAGCGGGGCGACCATTTGGTCGCCCCGCTTTTTATTGCGTTATGCTTTGATGCTATTTCAACAGCGTCAGCTTTTGCACGGTGGAAAGTCCGCTCGACGTTTCGAGTTTGGCAAAGTAAATCCCGCTCGGACGGTTGTCCGCATTCCAAGTGAACGAGTAATCACCTGCAACAAGTGGTGTGTCCATCAGTGTCTCGGTGGCTTGACCAAGCACGTTGTAGATCGTGAGTTTCACGTTGGTATTTTGCGGCAGCGTGAACGCCAGTTGCGTGCTTGGGTTGAACGGATTCGGATACGCGGATAGCGTGAACGAAGTCGGCACGACATTTTCTGCTACTTCATCTCCATCCAAGCTGACTTCCGACAGCACTTGCGCATAGACATTGTTGAAGAGGTCGCCCACTGCTCCCGCACCGCAACAACGGCCCGGATTGCTCGAACGCAGGTCTTTCCATATCGCCAGCGCACTGCCGCTTGCCCACGGTATCAGCGCCGGTTCCTGCTGATAGGTTGGCACATCACAAATCGGCGCGCCCTCTGCGGGCCAATTGACGCCGTTGATGCTCGCGAAATCTCCGTTGGCATCGATGTGCGTGCCATACAGATCAATCTCAGTATAGAGATCGCTGTTGCGCTGATCTTCCCACGCGACCCACGCACCGCCGTTGCCGTCGTTGGTCATGGTCATGCTGTTTTGGTCACCGTCAAACGTGCACACGCGGCGCTCGACATTTTCCCACACCGCTTGTCCATCGTTGTCGTAGCGCGCGATGTAGGCATAAGTGCGATTGCCGCTGCGAAAATCTTCATAGCCGAGCAAGAAGCCACCTTGACCGTCGGAACTCAGTTGATGACGAACAACCGCGCCGTCAACATGCGAGAGTCTGCGGCCTTGCGCTCCCCACAGATCTTCTGCGGTCGGGCTAATCAAAAATCCGCGCACATCATAAGTCGAAGCCGATTCCGATTGCGGTTGTTCGTAGGTCACAAGCACGTTTTCACCAACGAGCACGGATTTCGAGTTGCGTCCGCGCGTGTTAGCCACACCGTAAATACGACCCTCGTTGCTCCACCCTTCTCCGAATGTGCCGTCCGCTTCAATGTGAAAGATAATCGCACGCGTGTCCTGCCACGGGCCGGTCATGCCGGTCAAGTAACAGCCGCCCGATCCGTCACTGATTGCGGACATCAACGGTAGGTCATTGCCCGGCACGCCGGGAAATTCGTGATAGCCTTCCGCCCAACTCAGTTGACCGCTTGCGTTAATGTGTGCCACGCCAATGCGCGCGACAAACGCGTCGTTGAAGCGTGCGAATGCTGCAAACAGACCACCGTTTCCATGGGGAATCAGATAGGTCTGTCCGTGAAATCCGTAGAACGAGCGAATCGTCGCGGGAGCGGCCCATACTTCATTGCCCGCGCCGTTGATGTGATGAATGTGCAACGTATTGCCGAGTCCCATCGAGTCGCCGATCCACGCCATATACGCTCCACCAAAACCGTCTGCGGCAACTGCGGGGGGCGCGTAGATTGAAAAATTTCCTGCTGGTGAAAGCTTACGGCCTTCGGGTTCCAATAGCGATGTTCCGCTGCCGTCAATTAATTGATAGTACACATCGCGATTCAGCGACGTGCGGCTGTCGCTCCAGATGACTGCGAGCTTTTGATCGTCAATGCGCGCGGCGCGTTGATCGTTGCTGTCGTAGGTCCAGCCGCCGCTCACAAATTCCGCTTCACCCGCAAGCTGTCCGCTGCTGTTCAGCGCGGCCACGAACAAACTCTCCGGTTGCGCAATCGAGCGGCCCTGCACAATCACGACGCGCGCAGCGCCATTCTGCGGCTTTTCGATTTCGGCGCGAATCTTCTTCGTGTCGCGATGCCAAATCAGATTTCCGTCTTCACCCCATTGCTTCACGCCGTTGCTGTTCAGCTTTTGGGTGAACACGCTGTACTCGGTGAAGTTCACAATCTCCGTCCAAATCACGACGAGGTTGTCGCCGTCCCAATACCAATCAAGCGGCGACGTGCGCAAAGCGGCGGCGCCAAGCTCGACGGGTCCCCACACCAGTTCTCCTGTGCGCGCGTATTTTGATATTGTCAAGTCTGATAGATCTGCATCAAATTCGTAGTCGGCCACCGCAATCACAATCCCGCCGTCCGGAGTTTCGCTCAGCTTCATCACGGCTTGTGTGTTGAACCCTGTGCCGACCAACAAGCCTTCGGAACTCCAACCTGCTAACGGATTGCGGTTCGTGTCAAGCAAGGTGAGCCGCGCATCGCCGTGCTGTTCGTCAGTTACACGCGAAGTCCAGGCCACCGCGAGTCCGTTTTCAATAGGAGCGAGCTTATGCACTCCGAAATCCGCATACGTCGCTATTGCTTCATCATTCGGGAAGCCGATAGTGCCATTAGGCAGAAGCTTCTGAATCACCAAATCGTTTGACGTTCCGGGCATCGTGTTCAGGATGTAGGCGTCGCTGCCGACACACACGACATCGAGTGGTTGATTGTAGTCTTCGCGCCGTGTGAGCAGTTGAATACCGTCAAGCGACCCGACACGAGTTCCATTCGCCGTGAGGATTTGTGCGTAGCTGTTAATCCGCGCGTCCGTGCCCTCTGTCCGCCGATCGTCGGTGAAGACGATAAAGGCGTCGTCTTGATCGTTCAGCGCGAGCTTCACGTCGAATTGATCGCGCTCTTGCTCTACCACGATGACGCCGCCTTCAGGGGACCACATCGCATTGCCGTTCGCGCTGTAGCGCTGGGCTTTCAAATCGCGGAATCTGCCGACCGAGTAGTCTTCCCACACGGCCAGTACGCTGCCATCCGGATACGCGGCCACAACCGGCGCGCGCTGTTCGCTGATATCCCCCGCTACAAGTCTGCCGTTTTGTCCCCAGACGTGCGTTCCGTTCGGAGCGATGCGCGTGCCCCACACGTCGCGTGTACCGTCACGCAAGCAATCGTAATAGAAGAGCGCGACATCGTCTCCCGCGCTGACTGCCGCGCCGTTCCAACCAAGATGCGCGCCTTGCCTGATTGCAACACCATTATCTTGCCACACGAATTGGGCAAGTGCAAGCGTCGGCAGCAGTGCGAGAAGTACGAGAAAGCGTTTGCTGTGGTGCATGGGATGGTTCCGGATTAGTTACTCTTCAATTAATGTAACAAATTCTGCGCTATTGCTGTTCCCTTTGGGCAAGATTTCCAAAATACCTAAGTCCAGAATCTGCGTTGAATCCTAACAATTGGCGGAACGGTTGTATTTGTTTAATATGGATTTGAGTTTTCGGCTCGCACCGTTTTTCACGAGGGCCGGAGGTGGGAAAGAGGCGGGAAGGGTATTATTTGAACGCTTGGGCAAGGTGTTTTGTTCCAGAGGGGGCACCAAACCCTTTCTCTGCCGAGCAGGGATTTAGCGAAGCGGTTCCCTGCCGGAATCTGAGAGCCGTTTATTTCAGTAGGACGACCTTCTGCATAGCGGCTTGGTTTGCGGAGGCCGCACGGAGGAAGTAGATACCACTGGCAAGCGATGCTGGCGTTGTGTATGAAAGCGTTGTGCTGTTCAGTCTTCCGCGATGAATCACAGCCACTTCACGGCCCAAGAGATCATAAAGGGCGAGCTTTACTTCTTGATGCAGAGGAACATCGAGTGTTATGGAAATTGTGCTGTTGAACGGGTTGGGGTAGGCAGCGAGAGAGAATGTGCTCACCGTGCCTTCGTTGCGCAGCTCGTTTGAAACACCAGACACTGAGCCGGGTAAAAGGAATTTTGATACCAGAATGTCGGTGTATGGTGGAATCAAACCCTGTATACTGTGAGTAACCACAAAGGTGTCGGCAGCAACGTGAGTGGTTTGTGCGTAGCTTAAGCCAGTAGCATAGGATGAGACTGTATACAAAGAATCACCGTCTTCAGACAGTCCGATGAAATAGAGATGGCCGTCCAATTGCACAGTCAACACACGTGTATCGTTTGGTCCAATATCGAGGTCGAGAGCCCAGCCAGTGCCACCTCCTAATGAAAATCTATTTGCCCAAAGAACATCTCCGTAAAGGGAAAGTTCGGCCATGCAGAATTGTCCGGGAGTACAGCGTGATGCGACCATGAAGTTTTGATTGGGAAGAGCGACGACACGTAACGGCGTAGTGTAATCCTCTGGCAAGAGAATGGATTCAATGATTTCTCCTTGAGCCGAAAGCCTCATCCAGAATGCATAAATAGCGTCTGGATTAGGCATATCGTAGCCAAGGTAACTGCCAGTGACCAGAAGTGTACCATCCGGTGCTTCCTGTATATCGTCTGCTCGTCTGAAGCTCCACGTTGAGTCATTGATGTTTGGATAAATGACACTCCATAGATGGGTGCCGTCTGCGGCCAGTTTTATAGCAATAATACCACGGAGATCGCCCCGGGGGATTTGTGAATATTGGCCGATTGCAACGAACCCGCTGTCGGAAGTTTGCACAAGCGAATATGTCCATGCATTTAACGTATCTGCGCCTATAGATACACTCCATAAACTTGCACCGGATGCTGACACACGTTCCACCCATTGCTTGCTGTTCCAGCTTGAGTCGATATGCCTATTGAATGTTTCGCCAAACAACACCGCACCGCCATCGGTACATCCAATCATGCCTCGTACATCGTGAAAACCAACCCGACGCGAGAAGAGCGTATCGCCATCTTCTTCAAGTCGAGTAAAAGTACATTCCCCGAAGCTCCGAGCATTATACTTTCACACGAAACCCAGTAACCGCCTTCAGGGAATCGGGCGACGCTTGGCCTGGATTCGGACCCACCTTCTCCAATGTAGCGGGTCCAAATCGTGTCCATCGGCAAGGTTTGAGCCGTCAGAGAAGTTACAAGTAGGAAGGCAAAAACAGCCAGTTGAACAAGGTGAATGCGCATCGTCGTGCGTGTTGCAAGTGGGTACATGTTCTTTTGCTTTCATCGGCTAACAATTGGTAGTCTTAAAACCCTGCCGGGTCCTTGTCATGCAATTATTTGGCCATAGACAAGTCACGGTAATTCGCCCACCAAGCTCGGTGCTACATCAAGCGGTAGAAGCCCCCCTTCTGTCCCCCCAATCTGCCGCAGGTTTTGGGAGTGACTTGAATACAATAAGCCCCGCAACAACCGTTGCGGGGCTTCTTACGGAAGGCGAAATGGAGCTACTTCAGGAGCACGACCTTCTGCATTGCGGTCAGTTCATTTGAGGCCGCACGGAGGAAGTAGATACCACTGGCAAGCGATGCTGGCGTTGTGTATGAAAGCGTTGTGCTGTTCAGTCTTCCGCGATGAATCACAGTCACTTCACGGCCCAAGAGATCATAAAGGGCAAGCTCTACTTCTTGTTGCAACGGAACATCAAGCGTTATGGAAATTGTGCTGTTAAACGGGTTGGGGTATGCGGAAATTACAAACTTGTCAGGAAGTGGCGGAGGAGTTTCTCCTGAATGCGAGAGCGTGGTGTCTTCTTCGATGGTCAATAGTTGATCAGCCGATACACCGCCCCAAGCCATCAGAATGCCGCTGGGCCAATAGATTTCGATGGAGTCCACAACTTCTGCGGCTCCCAAACCAAAATGAACAATGTAACTGTTATGGCCGCCGAAGCTGTTTTGTGAATTGATTTCACGCTGCTGCCAAACGTCGTTGCCGCCCTGCGAAGTCAGAATTCGCACGCGTGCGCCGATGGCGGCACGGTTGGACAACACACCGATACACTTCAGCTTCAAGTAGTGGTTTGCATTGCTAAGATCGTTGCGGAAGAAGGCTTGCGAACGCGCAACACCGGAAATAAACAGATCCAAGTCGCCATCGTTATCGTAGTCGGCGGTGACAGGCGTGCGAAATAGCCCCGAAATTGTCACAGCATTATTCAGGCTTTGGAACGCACCTGTTCCAATGTTGCGGTAATACTTATTCGTTCCGCTTTCATTGGCGACCACACAATCTAAATCACCGTCGTTGTCAAAATCCGCCCAACAATTGCCTAAGGACACTTGAGCGTCGTTGACAATCGCGCCCAATGTAATTTCCGTATAGCCCGCTTCGCCGTCATTGCGATACAGATCGTTTGCCATCCCCGGCAGAACACCGCCTTGGTAGTTCGTGATATAGCAATCGAGATCGGTATCGTTGTCGTAGTCAATCCAGTTGAAATTCTGGCCGTCACGCGGCGTTTCGGCGATGACGCCGTCCGTGATGCGAACTAAATCGCGGTTCCTGTCTCGGTGAGCTGGTTACGGTAAAGATAGTCAACACCCGTATTTTGCACCGGACCAGACCCGATAAAGAAATCCTGATCGCCGTCAAGATCGTAATCAGAAAACATGCCGACAGTATATGCAGCCTGTCCCATCACCACGTCATTGTCGGTTACTCTGCTGAAGTTGTAATTCGGCGGGCCGTCGTTGTGGTACATCATATTCGTCAGCACGGGTGCGCCCATGAACAGCGCCGGATGCACGACTGCCAAGTCAATATTGCCGTCACTGTCATAGTCTCCCCATGCGCACGCGAACGCACGGTGATCAAGATGCCAATTGATATCGCCCTCTTCAATCGGAATCAGCTCTCCCGCGCCGTCGTTGCGATACAGAACCGAATACGGATTGCTGGCAACATACAGATCCAAATCGCCGTCGTTGTCGTAGTCGGCCCAACTGCATCCGTTGCCTAATCCGGCGATGTTAAACACACCGATGTTCATCTCAACAAAAACACCCTCACCGTCGTTGCGATACATTCGATTACGATCGACGAAGAGATCTTCATCGGCGTCGTTATCGAAGTCCAGCCACGCGGCGCCATTGTAGTTGACGTCGCCTGAATCTGTCGCAGCTTCGTTGAAGGCGTCGATGACACGAACAAAGTTCTGTGCCGTGGAGGTGCCGTTTGCCAAGACTATGCAGACCGCAATTGACACCCAAAATTGTTTACTCCAAGTCATTGTCTCGCTCCTTTGGCCAGTTGTGCTACAGGATTGTGACCGAACGACCCACGTTCACCCGATTCGGAGTACTCACAAGTTAACGGACGTTGCGTAAGAGTCAAGGATTTTGGAGCACAAATTCGAGAAAGTCGAGCACAAGCATACAAAAAGCCCCGCAACAACCGTTGCGGGGCTTTTAATATCTAACCTACGGCCCAATCTCAGGCGCACGCGCCAGCGCATTGGGTCCAGCGTTTACGCTGGCTACTTGGCGGCGGAAAGGTGCTTGCTGACCAGCTTGGTCATTTCGAACATCGAAACTTGCTTCTTGCCAAAGATCTTGGAGAGCTTGTCGTCGGCGTTGATGTTGCGGCGATTGGCTTTGTCTTGGAGACCGTTCTTCTTGATGTAGTCCCAAATCTTCTTGGTGACTTCCGTGCGCGGCATCGGCTTGGCGCCAATCACTTCGGCCAGCGCGGGGCTGATGGTCATCGGAGCCATAAACGCGGCATTCGGTTTACGCTTCGCGGCCTTCTTAGCCGGCGCGGCCTTCTTAGCAGCAACCTTCTTCGGCGCGGCCTTCTTAGCAGCAGCCTTCTTCGGTGCGGCCTTCTTAGCCGGAGCCTTCTTGGCAGTAGCTTTCTTCTTCGCCGGTGCGGCCTTCTTGGCAGCAGCCTTCTTGGCTGGGGCCTTCTTGGCAGTAGCTTTCTTCTTCGTCGCCTTCTTGGCGGTGGCTTTCTTCTTGGCAGTGGCCATGTGTGAGCTCCTTTGCTCGATGGTTATAGTTGTTGGGATTATCTTGCAGTCAGTTGTTAGCCCGGAAAAGGGAGTTTGAGAACTGCGGTTTCCCCAGCGCAATTTCAGGCTGTGCGGCAGCCTGTTACCGTCTATATGAAAAGGTGCCGTAAGGGCACGACCTGACTTTCAATGAAGCACACGAAAGCACACATGCAAATATACTCAGTCTGAGATTTTTGTCAAGTGGGTGAGCACATTCTCTATCATTAGAACGAAGGAGTATGCCCTTGAGTTGCAAACGAGCAATTACGCGCATGCAGAGCACACCACGCGGCTGTTGATAAATTGCCGCAGGGGCACTCAGGGGCTACGCACGGGGAGCGAAAACACGCGCTCCAAGCAAGTTTTCAGAGCAGAGAAGTAATTGAAACAGAGTAAGTTGAGAGGGAAACGTGGGGCTACGCGAGGGGCTGTTGCAAGGAGAAGAAAACGTGTGCTCACGGGTGCAGAAAAGATTCCTGCGGGGCACCGATACGCACGCTCGGCGAGCAAAAAAATGTGATTTGTCTATGAAAACGTGACGTGTCCAGGGCGAGTGAATGAAAAAAAACGCCGGAGCACGCCTCTGTTTTGAAATTTGAAATAGAAAACGTTGCCTTTTGTAGCGCCCAGCTTGCTGGGCAAAATCCCCCAAAACGAATTCACCGATTCGGGCATTTTGCCCGTGAACACGGGCGCTACATCCCGAAGAACTTCGAGGTTTGAGTTTCGAGAGCGGAATGGGTATATTTAAGGTTGCATAAAAGAGCGAACGACCCCGCACGGCGAGACCGAAAACGGGGCAAAACAGACTGGGAAAGGACCCCTAAATGAGTATTTCTACACAGGCTGACCAGAAACTTTCACTGGAGAATATCCATGAAAGCTCGGCCTATAACCCATATCGCGGCCAAGCCCTCCCGGAGGATATCGAGATCCAGGAGTGGATTGAGTCGCTCGACTACGAGTTCCAGCAAGGCGGCCCCGAACGCGTGCAGGCCCTCTTGCAGTGGCTACAAATCCATGCCCAAAAGCAGGGCGTGTCCGTGCCGTTTGCGCTGGCTACGCCCTATGTGAACACGATTCCCGCCGATAAACAGCCCGCCTTCCCCGGTAGCCGCGAGATCGAACGCCGCATCAAGAGCATCATCCGCTGGAATGCAATGGCGATGGTCGTGCGCGCGAACCGTGCCGAAGAGGGCATCGGCGGCCACATCTCGACGTATGCATCTGTTGCTACTCTATTTGAGATCGGCTTTAACCATTTTTTCCGTGGCCACAATCACCCCGAAGGCGCGGACATGATCTATTTCCAAGGCCACGCGTCGCCGGGAATTTATGCGCGCGCATTCTTGGAAGGCCGAATCTCCATTGAGCAGCTCCGCAACTTCCGCCATGAATTGCGTCCCGAAGGCGGCTTGAGTTCCTATCCGCATCCGTGGCTGATGCCGAATTTCTGGCAATTCCCCACGGTGTCGATGGGTCTTGGCCCGATCACGGCAATCTACCAAGCTCGTTTCAACCGCTATCTCGAAAACCGCAATCTGAAACCGCATCAAGATTCGCACGTCTGGGCCTTTTTAGGCGACGGCGAGACCGACGAACCCGAAGCGCTCGGCGCGATCGGTCTGGCAGGCCGCGAGAAGCTCGACAATCTCATCTTTGTCGTGAACTGCAATCTCCAGCGACTCGACGGCCCGGTGCGCGGCAATGGCAAGATCATTCAAGAACTCGAAACCATCTTCCGTGGTGCGGGTTGGAACGTCATTAAACTCGTTTGGGGCAATGACTGGGATTACATTTTGGCTGAAGATAAGCAAGGCAAGCTTGTCAAGCGGATGGGTGAAGCTCTCGACGGCGACTTCCAAAAGTACACGGTCGAATCGGGAGCCTACATTCGTGAGCATTTCTTCGGTACCGATCCCGATGTGCGCGCACTCGTCGATCATCTGAGTGATGAACAGCTTTCGCGCATGCGCCGTGGCGGTCACGATCCCGAAAAAGTCTATGCCGCCTACAAAGCCGCAGTCGAGCACAAGGGTCAGCCGACGGTCATCTTGGCCAAAACCATCAAGGGTTACGGTCTCGGTGAAGCCGGTGAAGGCCGCAACATCACGCACCAGCAGAAGAAGCTCAACGACGACGAGTTGAGACACTTCCGCACGCGCTTCGGGATTCCGATTTCCGATGAAACCATTGCCGCGACACCGTTCTACAAGCCGCCGCAGGACAGCCCCGAGATTGTCTACATCAAAGCCCAGCGCGAAAAGCTCGGCGGTTCGGTGCCGCAGCGTGTCGTAGATGTTCCCAAGATTGCTCCGCCTGCGGCTGATTTCTGGAAAGAGTTCTCCGAGTCATCAGGCGAACGCGAAGTCTCCACCACGATGGTGTTCGTCAGCATTTTGGCCAAGCTCTTGAAGGATGAAGCATGGGGCAAATTCGTGGTCCCGATTGTTCCTGACGAAGCCCGCACATTCGGTATGGAAGCGCTGTTCCGTCAAGTCGGTATCTATTCCAGCATCGGCCAGAACTACGAGCCGGTGGACAGAGCATCGCTTCTCTATTATAAAGAAGCCACCGACGGCCAGATTTTGGAAGAAGGAATCACCGAAGCAGGCTCGATGTCGAGCTTTATTGCGGCAGGTACGGCCTACGCGAATCACGGCCTCAACATGATTCCGTTCTTCACCTTCTATTCGATGTTCGGCCCGCAACGAATCGGCGACCTGATTTGGGCCGCCGGAGATGCGCGCTGCAAGGGCTTCATGATGGGCGCGACCGCCGGACGCACCACCTTGAACGGCGAAGGTCTCCAGCACGAAGACGGCCACAGCCCGATTTTGACTTTGCCCGTCCCAATCTGATGGTCTATGATATCGCCTTCGGTTACGAAGTCGCGCTGATTATCAAGGACGGTATGCGCCGCATGTATCAGGAGCAGGAAGATATCTTCTACTACCTGACCATCCAGAATGAGAACTACACCCACCCCGAACAGCCCAAGGGCGTCGAAGAGGGCGTGCTGAAGGGGATTTACCTCTATAAGAAGGCCGAAGACAAGAAGGCCAAACTGCGCGTGAATCTGTTCGGCTCAGGCTCGATTATGCTCGGAGTTTTGGAAGCGCAAAAAGTCTTGGCCGAAAAATACGGCGTCGCGGCGGACGTCTATAGCGTCACCAGCTACAAGAATCTCTACACCGACGCGCTCGCCTGCGAACGCCACAACATGCTGAACCCGACCGAGCCGCCCAAGGTGCCGTTCATCACAACGGCTCTAAAAGGTGGAGCAGATATCACGGTTGCCGCCAGCGACTACATGAAAGCCCAGAGCGACTTAATCAGAAACTGGGTCCCCGGCGAGTTCCACTCCTTAGGCACCGACGGCTTCGGCAGAAGCGAAAGCCGCGACGCGCTAAGAAACTTCTTCGAAGTCAGCACCCCCTACATCGTCCAAGCCGCCCTCGCCAAACTCGCAACGCAAGGCAAGATCAAACCCGAAGTGCTAACCCAGCACATGAAAGGTATGTAAGGCTGGCAGAGAAGTTGGATCCGTGGGTGTCGTAATCTTATGGAGTCCCGCCCGGCACGGCGGGGCCCGCCCGGGACCGTGCGGGGGGGGGGGGGGGCCGGGCCGCGGCGGCAGAGCCTGTCCTCGTAAGGATGTCTTCACCTGCCCCGCTAACCGAGATATTAAGCAAAGCGATTCCCCGCCGGAATCTGAAAAGCAACTGTTCGCAACGCGTTTGAAAACGCGTTGATTGCGTAAACAAGCAAGAAAGGAGCTTGTTATGCGGTGGATGTTTTTGATTGGATCATTTCGCTCTTTGGCAATGCTATGGCGCAGCCGGATACGGTTTGGACGATACAGGTGCAAATTGGAGCGGCGATATGAGGGGTTCTCGCAATCGATGATAGTTTTGCTATTGTCGGACGCGGTAGAACACATTACGATTCTTTAACGCATTGGTGGTTTGGCTCGGCGGCCAAGGTGCCACAAGGTGGACGCGGGTGGAAGATCTGGTCGTATGACGTGACCGATGGTGATACTCCGATGCTTTGTGGAATCCATGAGATATTCGTAAGCCAGATGGGAGCTATCTACTACTCCGGGGCTGGAGCGAGCCATCCTGTAACGGAATGATGCCGCGAAATCCGGCCGCAGGTGCTTGTCCGGAAGGAGATTTGCTTTGGTACCGGAAGTATGATTTTGGTGGCGGTTTCGGTGACTTCCGAATCGCATCAAAGCCATTTGAGATGGACGAAACCGGATGTTACTTCTTGTGTAACGACTGGGGAAATAACAATGGCGCAATTTTCAAGATCAGTCTTCAAGGCGACAGCTTATGGACTGCCAGCATTGATCCTTGTTCTGAATGCAGGCTGATCGGTGTTGCTAAAGGACACGATGAGAGCTTAATGATAGCTGGGTATAGCGGTTGGGGTTTATTCAGCGGCCCTTTGTAATGCGCGTTGACTATCGGCAGCATACTTTCGCCGAAACTTGACTGGAAAATCTCCAGGCCTTACTCAATCCTGCTGACAGTAACATGGTCTATGTTGTTGGTGTAAATCAAGATTCGTTTAGAACGCGCCTTGGTACGCCAAGTTCGACGAGCGAGGTGATCTTCTGGACTATATAGAAGGTTTGACTCCTTTTGGTTGTTTTGATATGCAAGCGACTTTGTGTCCAAACGGTGATTTGTTGGCAACATATTACGCATACAGCCCTCGGCTCCGTATTAGTTCGCATTAGCCAACTCGACATCCGATGGGAAGAGTCTGGCTATTTCTTCCACCTTTACGATGCTGCTGCACTTAACGATGGCTCTTTCTACTTAGCGGGCAGGAGCAACCCTTTCGGCATGCTGGCACGTACTGTGCCGGATGTGATCGAGTCAGCACCAACTTACCATGAACTCCCTTCTGAATTTGTCTTGCACCCGCATACCCCAACCCGTTCAACCCGAACACAACGATTACGTTTGATCTCGCTCGCGAGATGAATGTAACCTTATCCGCATATGACATACTCGGCAACCAAGTCGCAACGCTTGTCAAAGGTTCAATGTCCGCCGGAACGCACGAAGTAACTTTCAACACAACAAACTTACCTTCGGGAATCTACTTCTGCCGCCTGCAAGCAGGAGATTTTCACAGACACAAAAGTTGATGCTGCTCAAATAACCAATCACCATGCCTGATTTCAAAATACCATTTCTCGGAGACGGGATCACCAAGGGTGACGTCGTCAAACTGCTCGTCAAAATCGGCGACACGGTCAAGCGCGACCAAGGACTCTTCGAACTCGAAACCGACAAGGCCGTGATGGAAGTGCCGTCGGATGTTGACGGCAAAATCACCAACATCATGATCAAACCCGGTGACAAAGTGAAACCGGAGCAAGCCGTGATGCAGATCGAGGCGAGTGCAAGTGTAGCGGCTGCCCCCGTGGCTGCCGATGCGGCCAAGAAAACAGATGCGCCTAAACCCGCACCAGCTCCGAGTGTAGCGGCTGCCCCTGTGGCTGCCGAACGGTTGCAAAAAACTATCGCGCCTTCGCAGACCCCCCCTAACCCCCCCGCGAGCAGGGGGGAATCAAGCAACGGTCACGTCAAAGATGATCGCTTGCTGCCCGCCGGGCCGTCGGTGCGCAGATTCGCGCGCGAACTCGGCGTGGATCTCGGCAATGTCTCTGGCAGTGGTCCGCAGGGTCGCATCACGCTCGACGACGTGAAACTCTATGTGCGCACGTCCGCGAAAGTTCCGAGCGGTGGCGGAGCAACCGTTGGTGCAATTGGGCCGCAAGCTTTGCCCGATTTCACAAAATGGGGCGCCACGCATCGCGAGCCGATGT
>JADKHW010000041.1 GCA_016721565.1 bacterium
CTTACGCGATTGGCTCGACCCAACAAACTCGGGATTGACAACGGTCAACGCCATGCAACCTGTCGGACCGCCAAATGATACGTGCAATCAATTTAGCGTACCAGAGATCTCGACATTGCCTTATTCAACTTCTGGCACCACAAAATGGGCAGTGGACAATTATAGCATAGGCGGCTGTAGCAATAACACTGCGCCGGATGTCGCTTACAGCCTTAGACTAAACTGCGACTACAATGTCACCGTTTCCCTTTGTGGATCATCTTATGACACGAGACTTTACATCGTTGAATATTACTGGTGTGCCCCAAATGGCACTCCAGCTACTTACTGCAACGATGACTTCTGCGGACTTCAAAGCCAGGTATCATTCACGGCACATGCAAACACTTGGTATGCAATCTGGGTAGATGGTTACGGCTCTGCCTCCGGCGATTTTGTGCTCAACATCACTGGCACCGCAAATTCCTACGCCAACCAATCCTGCCCCGGCGAAGCCATCACCGAAGTTCCCTACTCAACGATTCTCGACACCGAATGCAGCGGAGATAATTTCACACCGACTTGCCAGCCGAACGACGCAGAAGATGTGGTTTACAATTTTGTCTCGCCGTATCACCAGCCGATGCGTGTGCGCACTTGTGCCGGAAGCTTTGACACCATACTTGAGTTACGCGAATGGGGTGCCTGCCCGGGCACATTCCTAACAGCTTGCAGCGACGACGCATCGTGCGGTTCAAATCCGCTCGCAAGTCAAGTTGTGATTGATCCCAGCGTGGGAAGTACCTACTACATTCATGTTGACGGGTATGGCGGCCAAACTGGCTTTTCAACATTGGAGATTGAAGCGTACAACGACGATTGCACTTCACCGTACGTTGTCACTGGTTTGCCCTTCAACGACTACGGCGACACCCGCGCTGCCCGCGATGACTATCAAACTATTCCCGGCTTTGGCTCCAAAGAAGTGTTCTTCCAATACACATCGCCCATTTGTCAAAACATGGGTGTATCACTTTGCGCCGAAACCTTTTTCGATTCGTACGTAGAAGTTCGCACTGGCGGCGATTGTCCCGGTTCGACACTCGTTGCGAGCAACGATGACTTCTGCGGCCTCGCGAGCCAAACCACTTGGAGCGCAGAAACCAACCGTACCTATTACATCATCGTAACCGGGTTTAGTGATGTTCAAGAAGGCCCGTTCTCGATTAAGTTTTAGAACATTCCAGGAACACCCAATCCGCCCATGGGAGACGTCTGCGAAACGAGTCTGCAAGTTCCATCCTTGCCGTTCACGGACTTCGGCAACACCTGCTGCATGGCGGATAATTATAATCCCTGTCGGCCCCAATTCGCGTGAGGTTGTCTATCAATTCAGCTCACCGACCTGTCAAGTTGTAACTGTGTCGCTCTGCGGTTCTGGCTACGACACCGGATTGGGAATCTATGGCGGCACATGCCCCGATCTCTCGCAGTTAATCGTCTGCAATGATGACAACTATTGCGGAGAAAATTATGTCCTGCAAAGCACCGCGATTTTCACAGCACAGGCCAACACGAATTATCAATTTCTTGTGCATGGTTTCAATGCCAATTGCGGCAACTATGTCTTGAATGTCAGCGGCATTCCCTGCGCGGCTCCGACGCCCGATCCCGTTGATGATCTCGTGATTCGCCCGCTTGCCGGAACTAACGATGTGCAACTGCATTGGACGCCCACCGTCAACGCTACTACCTATCAAGTCTATTACTCCGCCAATCAAAACAGCATCGTCACTCCTGCCAATCTGCTCGTCACAGTTCCGTTCACGGACGTGAGCATCGGCGGAGTGCTCAGCAACCCCGAAACAATGGGCTTCTTCCAGGTTGTTGCCGTTGGCGCGGACGGCGCAGGTCTCGCAGTGAGCATCGGTGATGAGCTTCCAAAATCGGAAGCTGTCAATTCCGTTGAAATCGAGAACCCGCATCTGTTGATGAACAACGAAGTCGAAGAGCAAGCCGACAAGAACGGCAAATAGTCAGCCTTCTGATCTTGATTCAAACGGCCCTCCTCGGGGGGTCGTTTCTTTTTAATGACAGGTGCAACCCTACCATATCTAATCTACTCCAACAGAGTAATTCCCTACCTGTCCCAGCTTTTGGAGTCCCCATGTTGCAACTATTTCTCATTCTGATCTTCACCGCCGCTGCGTTTGCCAAAGACCCGCTTCCCCGCCGTGCGTGGTTCGGAGCACAGCTTGCTCCCGCCACCAGCGAACTGCTTGCCGCCTCCAGCAAGAAGTTTGAAACCGGCGTTGCGTTGCCGAATGTGTTTCCGGGTTCCAGCGCCGCCGAAGGGGGAATCATGTCGGGCGATATTCTGCTGACGGCCAACGGTTTGCCGCTGCGCGGTCCGCAAGACGTTGGGCCGCTCTTGAAAAAAGAAGGCGCAGGTGCGGATATTGTGTTTGAAGTTCTGCGCGCCGATAAAGTGATGTCAAAGATTGTGCACTTGAAAGAAGCCCCGCGCGAAACATCGGACGAATTTGAAATCATCTACGATGCCGCGAACATCGACGGCTACTTGCGCAGAATCATTTTGACCAAACCCAAAGGCGATGGCCCGTTTCCGACGGTGGTGTTGATGGGCGGCCTCGGTTGCTACAGCGTGGATGTCGCACCGCAACAGCCGTTTGCCTATCGGGATATTCTCTACAATTTCACGCGCAACGGTTTTGCAACCGTGCGCATCGAGAAAACCGGCATGGGCGACAGCCAAGGCGAACCGTGCGCGCAGCAGAGTTTCTTTGATGAAACTCATGGTCTAACCGAAGGCATTAAATCGCTCGACCGCTTCAGGTGGATTGACAAATCAAAGATGATCTATTTTGGTCATTCGATGGGCGGATTAACTTCTCCTGTGGTCTATCAGGATATTCCCGCGCGGGAATCGTAGCGGTCGCGACTTCGGGAATTGATTGGAAAGAGTACGAGATGAAAAACAACCGCCGTCAGTTCGTGCTTGCCGGAACTCCCTACGACTCCATCGAGATTATGCTCGACACCAAATACACCGCGATGCAAAAACTCTTTGTCGAGCATCAGACTCCCGATCAAATTCTCGCACAGGACTCTTCACTTGCCGGAGATTTGCAATATCCCGCGCACTATACCTTCATGCAGGAAGTTGCTGATCTCTCGCTTGCAGACTATTGGAAAAAAGTGGACGCTCCCGTTTTGTTTGTCTGCGGCACGGCGGATTTTGTGGTCGCCCAAGAAGAGCACGAATACGCACGCGACATTGTGAACGCTTTTCATCCGGGCCGCGCAGAATTTGTTGCCATCGAAGGTATGGATCACGGCTTTACCAATCCCGGCACACAAGCCGTCGCATTCATTGGAACTCCCTACACAGAACTGCATCCGGATTTCTTCCCGAAAGTTTTAGAATTCTGCAAACGCGCAATTCAGAAGTAAAGCTTTAAGTTTAGTTTTGCGGGGCAACTGAGTTTCAGTTGCCCTTTTTCTTGTTCATTCAAACCAATTGGCTTTACTGAACCGTTCAAGTAAACCAACCGTCTGTGCGATTAAGTATATTTAGGCGTACTTAAAAATATGCTATTCCTTGTCTTATTATACTTACCACATTCGGCACACCTGTTGCGTTGACGACTCCCAACATGGAAATGCTCAATCAACTGAGGATGCTTATGATCAAGACACTGATGACCCGCTGGAAGAACTACGCACCTTTTGTTCTGGTTCTGATTGCAACGTTTGCAATTTCGTGTTCAGAGATGAACCCGGTCAGTTCAACTTCTACAGAGAGTGAACCGTCCGAAGTTGGAATGGGCGTGCAGCACATTCCGTTTGACATGGTGAATCTTCAGTTGCCTGATGGTTATGAAGTCCTGCGATCATCAAACTCACTTGATGAGTGCGACTCAGTTTCCATATCACAATTGTGCCGCCGCTTGCTTTCGCTCAATCTCTTGAGCATCCTGAACCTCACGCAGTTGTATGTTCAGGGCAGCGATCTGCCGCACAATCAAACGATCACGATGGTGATGCCGAACACCTGCGAAGCAGTTGTGGATCTCTATCCGCATCCGTTTCAGTTCAACGGCACCGTCGAACTGCGTTGGCTTTTGCCGCAATTGCGTTACGGTAACCTGCTGAACCCGCGAGATATCGCAGCCTTCTATGTGCACGATGATGGCACGGTCGAGCTTGCAGATCAGTCGTGGGGACCGCTGAACCTTTTCTTGACTGTGCGCACAGATCACTTCTCGCGCTACATTATCGCGAGTCGTAACAATAACTAATTCAACCCTCTCCCTAACAGCGGCCCGGCCATTTGGTCGGGTCGTTTCATTTCAAGGGGTTATTTTACAAAGAGCTACATAATATCCGAAAGGTTTGCAAAACGCAACAAATCTATTGACCGCTAATAATACTCGACTATATTGTATAATGATGGTGAATCCGCTGGGTTCGTAATACTGGACAGGACCGCACGCTTCAGATAGCGCGCGGTTTTCATTTGAATTTAAGTCATAACATAGCGAAGGGGATGGATCATGCACAGGTTAATATTTTCACTGCTTATTCTGGCAACGTGTGCTTGGGCGGACACAAACAAAGCGGCGTCCCGGATTGTCACTCTCGACAACGGCGCGCAAATGATTTTGCATGATTCACCAACCAAGAGTCCCGAGCCTGCTCGCACACCGCGTCCACGCAACCCGCTCGACCAAGGTGGCGAGGATTGTTTTAGCGCAACGGTAATCGCGTCTCTCCCGTATTGCGATCAAGGCTCCACAGCGGGCAACAATGACGACTTTTTCGAGGAGTGTCTTGGGATAACCGGAGCGCCTGACGTGGTCTATTCCTATTCTCCGTCTTCGGACATGGACATATCCATCTCCTTGTTGTCTTCGAGCTACAACACCTATTTACAGGTCTATGAAACCGACACGGATTGTAACGATCTGTGGTTCTACACTTGCAACAACGATGATCCGCAAAGCTGCATAGAAGGCCTGACGGTCTATTCCGGCTATACCTATTACATTGTCGTGGACGGCGACTTTCAGGAATCCGGCAACTATCTTTTGCATGTCGTAGAGGGGTTCAATTGTCTCGACACGCCGTGCGATATCGAAACCGGCGGCGACACCTGTGAAGATCCGCTTTCGGTTAACTCAATCCCCTATTGCGATTCGCGCAACACGCTGAACTACAACGACGACTATTTCCCGAACTGCAACAGCTCGGCTTGCGGTGAACGCGATGTTGTATATGAGTACGTGCCGACTTCAGATCTGTTTTTGGGAATCTCGGTCGCTTCAACCCAGTTTCAGCCGCATGTCGAGATATGGGAATCCGATACCGATTGCTCTAACTCCTATCTGCTCGGCTGTGCGAACAGCAATCAAGACGGCAACAGGTGTATAACCGGTGTAGATGTATACGCAGGTTATCGTTACTACATCTACGTCGATGGCCACGAATGCGGCGGTGACGGAGTTTACACTCTGAACATCTATGAAGGCGGCGGTTGCAGCTACACGCCCTGCTCAAGCGGCGGCAATGGTGAAACGTGCGCTGATCCAATCATTGTTAACTCAATGCCCTTCTTCTATTCCGGTACCACAATGGGCATGAACGATGATTATAATTCTTGCAATTTTGAAAGCGGACCGGACATTGTCTTTTCGTACACTCCCGATTCAACCCATTTGGCCAACATCCTCTCCTGCGGTAACACGCTATTCAATGGAGACCTCTACATCTTCCGCGACGGGGATATGTCTAACATATTTGGATCTTGTGCGCCGCGCCCCTGCTATACGTCCTACAGCGGTTTCTGGTGGAACCCCGCATTTCACTGTTATCAGTTTGAAGTCGGCCACACATACTGCATCGTGCTGGACGGCGAATCACCAAGTTCGTTCGGCCCGTTCGATCTAACCATTGAACCCGTCCAATTGGAAGTCTGCAATCTCGAAGACATCTGCCCGTTTCCATACACTGAAACGGAACCAAACAGCATTTGCAGTCCGCGCGAGTTTGATCCTGATACACTCATGTTCGGGGACACCATCGCAGGCAATATCTGTGAACCCGGCGATATAGATTACTATTGGGTCGTGACTCCCGAAGATGTGTGGAACGTCATTGGTGTCAATGCTGGACCCAATTGCGATGAGTGGAACACTGACATCGGTATCTCGTTTGTCTTTTCCAGCGACTGTGGTGCAACCGCTCCGTGCAACAACTGCGGTTGGATTTCCGGCTGTGGACCGGAGACAGTCGCAGTCGCAATCCAAGGCATCGGCACCTGTTACACCGGAACCTACAAGACATTTGTGTTTGAGATTGAGCGACCTGTTGATCCGTGTGACCCTGTTGCCTGTGACTTAGCTCCGTTGATTCAATGCAACGTGCCGACCGCAGTAAATACGTGCGACGGCTGTCAAACTCCAATCTGCCAAACCTATCGCGATGGCAATTCCGGCCCGCGTGCGGGTGTTGGCAAGCAAAAGTTCTTCAGACTCGAAGTTCCCGCCGCAGGAGATTACACCATTGACCTGGTTTCCAATATCAACGACCGCAACACGACGTGCAGTTCTCTATTTTCACGAATTGCACACTACCTCAGACTTCGTGTGTTTATGCACAGGATCAAAACACATGGTGGCAGCAAGTCACCGGCCCCGAAAACGAAGAGCATGGCACGGTGCATCTTGCAGCAGGCACGTACTATCTGCACGTCTCCGTCGAAGGCGGCGGCAATTGTGGCGACATGAACCTAACCGTAACGTGCGCCGCGCCGTGTCTGCCTGCTGACCAAGTCACGATCAAGTGGACAACGGCAAGCACAGCCGAAATTCGTCTCATCTGAGACGGCGGCACGTATCAAATTTACAGCACGAACATCCCTAACAACGACCACGATCCGCGCGGCGGCGATCCGCAATGGACCCTGCGTCATACCGCGAATTTCGTGGCCGGACCGTCCTTGTGGACCGACACCAGTGTCGCGGATGCGTATCGCAACTACGTTGTGGTAAAGTCCTGTCCGTAAATAAACAGTCTGCAAATATTGGATGGCTATGTAGCAACACGGATGGAAAAAACAGGGGAGAAAAAGGATGAAAAAGTTATTTGCCTGCTTTGTGTTCTTGGGAGTGTGTTTAGTCGCAACAGCGGCAACAGATAACGATGCCGAGCATCGCGAGCGTAATCCGCTTGATCAAGGTGCAGACTGGTGTCCGGCTACGGTGATTGCGAGTGCTCCGTTCATAGACTTTGGCACGACGACGGGTCAAAACAATGATTGGAATCCAACCTGCGCCCAATGTTGTCAAGCGGAGGATGTGATCTACGAATTTACTCCAACCGTTACTTCGATCTATCGCGTCTCGTTGTGTTTGTCGAATTCATTTGACAGCATCCTTGAAATTCGTACTGATGGAGCTTGCCCGGGTAGTACGCAGATCGCGTGTAGCGATGATGTCTGCGGTGCTCAAGCTCAAGCAGATGTAGAGATGCTTGCCGGGACAACCTACTACATCATCATAGATGGCTATTTTGAATCGGATGGGCCATATATTTTCCAGCTACTCCAGTTCGGGTATGGCGCCGAAAGTTGTCCTGCCACCGTTATCACATCTTTACCCTATACGGATACCGGGACTACCATTGGCCGCACGAATGATTTCAGCTTTTGTAGCGGCGGAACTTCCCCGGATGTCATCTTTGAATACACAGCATCGGCAACGGCAAATTATACGTTTTCGCTGTGCGGTAGTAGTTATTTCACTCGACTCTTTCTGAACACGGGCGGATCTTGTCCGGGAAATACCCAAGTTTTTTGCGGAGATGTGGGATGCCCGATTTCAGGACGTACCCAATTTACGACGTTGCTTTACGAATCACTAACCTATTATATTATCGTGGATGGCAATCAAGGCGATTTGGGAAATTATGTGTTCAACTTGACTCGCGAAATGTCCTGCGACACATGCGAAGCGGACAATTGTCCGGCGACGTTGATTCCTTCAATACCCTATGTGGATTCCGGAACCACAACGGGCAAAGCGAACAATTTTTCATCAGTGTTCTGCGGCGGTCAAAATGCACCGGATGTAATCTACGCATTGAGTGTACCGACTACTCAATATGTTGTGGCTTGGCTAACTGATGAAACTCTTCCATTCGAGCACAGCCTTGCATTGCGTTCCGGTTCAACCTGTCCGGGCACAAATATCGAGTGCAACATTGACGGCAACAATGGTGACGGTGCCTCCATCACGTTTCAGGCGGCGGCCTTTCAGACGTACTATCTGGTCATTGACAATAGTAGCACCCATGAGGGTGATTATGTATTACACGTGGACAACCTGTGCTCTGTCATTCAGCAACCGGGCGATCTCGTCGAGTGTGCGGAAACACCCTCACCCGGTACCGTTCATCAGGTCGTAGATTGCGACGGCGGTTGCAACAATGTCATTTACGGCGGGGTGGCAACATTCATCAACTTGAATCTTGGGCAGACAGTCTTCGGGAAAATGTTTACCTACACCGCTTTTCAACGGCGCCCGGATACGGACTGGTATCAATTCACATTAGCTCAGAGTTGCAGTCTGTCGCTGACAGTTTCCGCAGAATTTCCGTGGCAAGGGTTTTTGTTTCCGGCGGGTTGCGGAAACACATATTATCATCTCTACGATGGTCCAGCGTGTTCGACAACAACGTTCATCGAACACGGGTCGCCGTTCCACGTGCTACCCGCAGGTACTTACAACTTGCATTTTCAAGCGCAACAGGATACGATGATTCCAACGATGCTTGATTATCGTTTGCGAATTGACAATTACGTTGTTTGCAATGAAGACGGCGCCATCACCACTCTCCCCGGCAGCTTTTCCAGCAACACCTGCGGCGAAGGTGATGATTGCACGCTCGATATTCAACAGCAACAAGAAACTGAGGATCGTCTCATTAGAGTAGATATTCCGGAAACGGGAAACTACACATTCTCGTTGTGCTCAAGCGTTGAGCCGTGGAATAGCATGTTGTCGATATTGTCAACCTGTTGCGGAATGAACAATCTGATCGCTCAAGATGATGACGGATGCGGCGAACAAGAAGGATTGTCGCAGATAAACTGCCTTTCGCTGGACGCCGGCTCTTACTTTGCCTTGGTGGAGAATAACGGGAATGCGGGTGGTAGTTCGTGCACAAACGATTTCACCTTGACCGTTACGCCGTGCGAATGCCCCAAGGTTGACAGCCTGACGATTGAACCCTTTGAAGACTTCAGCGTCTTCCTGAGTTTCTATGTCCCCGAGCCGGGACTCGTGAAATTTTATTACTCGACCAACGCCGCGCAAGAATATCCGACGGGTTTCACGCTTGTGGATCAATATCAAGCCAACTCCGCCGGACGTGTCAACTTCTATGAAATCAATGCGCCCGATCCCTTCGGACGTTTCGTGGTGACTTTGAATAACTGCGGCTTGTAAGAAAGTACAACTTGCCTCAATTCTGTTTACGGGCGGCCCACGGTCGCCCGTTTCGTTTTGGCAACGCTGCTACACTGAACGATGTTCATTTTGTGAGCAACTCGTGAACGGCTTGACAATTCCGAGCATTTCCATTATGCTACTAACCCTCCGCCGGGAAGACGGAGCGCGCGTCATAATCTTATTTAAGGGAGCACAGTATGAGTAAGCTGCATCGGTGGGTCTTTGTGGCGGTCGTATGTTTGGCCGCCTGTCAGATGGGGTATGCACAGATTTCGGCAGGCGGAACACCGCCGAGCGAAGAATGGGCCGTGTCGTCAAACGTGCCGACGGTAACGATGGTCACGCAAGATCATCTCGCCTGATGGCCGAAGATGAGGCCGAAGGAAAAGATGTTCCGCTGAGATTTGCCGCCGAACTTCCGGTGAATCTGAATCTCAAGAACAGCGGTGTCTGGGAAACGCTGCCCAACGGTGATCGCCTGTGGCGCTTGCGCATTGCGTCACAGAATGCCAACACGATTGGTTTGGTGTATGATCAGTGGTTCATTCCCAAAGGCGGACAACTGTTCATCTACAACGATGATCGTTCGCAAGTCATCGGCGCGTTCACCAGTTTCAACAATTGGGAGAACGGCAATAACATCACACAGCCTGTCAAAGGCTCGGCCATCACGCTCGAATATCTTGAGCCTGTCGCTGTGATGAATCAGAGTGTGCTCTCGATTATGACCGTAAATCACGGCTACCGTGATGTGTTCAGCCGCCAGCGTGATCGCGCGCTCGACGCGTTCGGTTCATCTGGTTCGTGCAACAACAATATCAACTGCCCCGAAGGTGCGGCTTGGCAGGATGAAAAGCGCGGCGTGGCGATGATTCTTTCGGGCGGTTCGCGTATTTGCACGGGTTCGCTCGTGAACAACACCGCCGCCAATCAGACGCCCTATTTCTTGACCGCCTTTCATTGCTTGGGCGGCGAAGCAAGCTGGGTGTTTATGTTTAACTACGAGAGCGCAAGCTGCTCAAACGTGGACGGCCCGACTTCGCAAACCGTTGCCAACGCCACCTTGCGCGCGAGCTGGTCAACCTCTGACTTTGCACTCTTGCAATTGTCAAGCACGCCGCCTGCAACGTACAATCCGTACTACAACGGTTGGAATCGCGTGAACTCGCCCGGAACAAGTTCAATTTGTATTCACCATCCGAGCGGCGATATCAAGAAGATTTCATTTGACAACAATGCTCCCACCAACAGCGGCTGGTACACAACCGGTGACAATCACTGGAAAATTTTGAACTGGGAAGACGGCACAACCGAGCCGGGTTCGTCAGGCTCACCGTTGTTTGATCAGAGTTCGCGCATTATCGGCCAGCTTCACGGCGGCGATGCGACGTGCGCGAATAATGTCAACGACTACTTTGGAAAATTTGCCTATAGCTGGGCGGGCGGCGGAACGAGTTCAACTCGCTTGAGCAATTGGCTCGATCCCAATGGCACCGCACCGAATACACTCGACGGCTTGAACGGCACAGGCGGCGGTGGCGGCGGCGCTCCGGTCAATGATCTTTGTCCCGGAACTGCCATTGCGTCTCTCCCCTATTCAACCTCCGGCACGACGGCAACCGCAAATAACAACTACACCAACTGCGTCGGCGCAACATCAAAAGAAGTTATCTATAGCCTGAATCTCGCAACCTGTCAAACGGTCACCGTTTCACTTTGCGGATCAAGTTATGACACAGGTCTCGGAATTTACACCAGCGGAACTTGCCCCGGCACAACGCAAGTTGCGTGTAACGACGACGCAACCTCATGCGGTAGCGGCTCGACTTCTTCGCTTGTTTCATTCACCGCGAATGCGAACACGACCTACTGGATTCGTGTGCACGGCTATTCGACCAACAGCGGCAACTTCACGATGAACGTCACCGGAGTCGCGTGCAGTGGTGGCGGCGGCGGCAATCCCGATGTTTGTCCGGGTGTTGCAATTACCGCAGTTCCCTATTCAACCACGGGCAGCACGGCGAGTGCAGTCAACAACTACGCTGATTGCGTGGGCGCAAGCTCGAAAGAGCACGTCTATGCATTGACGCTTCCGACTTGCCGCGTTGTGACGGTTTCACTTTGCGGATCAAGCTATGACACGGGTCTCGGTATTCGCACAAGCGGAGCTTGCCCCGGCACCACGCTCGTTGCATGCAACGATGATTTCTGCGGCACGGGAAGTCAGATTACCTTCACCGCCAATGCCAATCAAACCTATTGGCTGATGGTGCACGGCTATTCGACTCGCAGTGGTGCCTACACGTTGAACGTAACGGGAACAGCATGCGCGAACCCGAACGGCCCGAATGACGACAACGGTGTCATCGCGATTGAAATGGCTGATCCAAACAAGGACCTGATGCCTGAAGAATACGAACTGCATCAGAACTATCCGAATCCGTTCAACCCGACCACGGCGATTGCGTACGATTTGATTTCCGGCGGCAACGTCAGCTTGAAAGTCTTTGACGTGCTGGGCCGCGAAGTGGCGACACTCGCAAGCGGTCATCACGAAGCAGGCCGCTACACGGTCAACTTCGATGCCACGACGCTCGCCAGCGGCGTCTATGTCTATCGTCTCGAAACCAACGGCTTCGTAGAGATCCAAGAAGATGCTGTTGATGAAGTAGCTTGATTTCGGCGTCTTTGGGCGCCAATTCGCAAAGGTGACATTCTCACCTTTTCCGATATTCCGCCGTTGTGGGTCCATGACCTGCAACGGCGGTTTTATTTTGACCAGAGGCATCCTATTTTTGAAAAGTCATTATCGCACTTTAGATAGGTTGCCATATCGCAACCTAAATCTATTTCTCAACTATTCTTAAACTTGGATTGACCCACTAATAGATTGTTTTCTATGAAACAAAGAGTCTTGATTGCCAAAACTATAGTTAGTATAATCTGCTTGATTGATGATGATAAAACCAAACATATTAGGGACCCCTGTATGAAGCATATCCTGACACTTTTGATTATGGCCTTTGGGGTGACAACTGCCTTCGCCAATGGCGGCAGCAACTGCCGGATCTGTGACTATTTTCGATTGCCCGTTCTCGGATACCGGCAATTTCGACAACGACAACGATTGCGGCAGCCCGTTCAGTGCACCAACCAGCGAGCGTTTCTACACCTACACGCCGACATTGAGCGGATCGTATCAATTCCGCTTGACGACATCAGCCAGCAGCGTGGGTATCCGTGTCGTTTCAGGAGCTTGCTGTACAAACGGATCCAACGTCGGCTATGCCAGCACCAACGTTGCCAGTGACTGCGGTGAAACGGCCAACAAGCGCACCTATTTGAGCGTCACGCTTGTCGGCGGCGTGCAATATTGGATTCACGTTGGAATGAACTCCGGCAACAGCACCGCCGACTACACGCTCGATATGACCTGCGTGCCCTGCCCGGCAAGTGAAACCTCCGGCGTTCACAACACCTGTGAAACGGCACAAGCTCTGGCTTGTAACGATTCCGTATTAGGAAGCGGCGCGACAAGCAATAGCCCTGATTGGTACTCCGTCCACACTGAGCCAAGCTTCGATCTCGTGATCGGGTGGGTGGCCGTGCGTGGGGACATTGCATCTCCGGTTTCAACACCTCCGATGCAAAGTATCGTCTCTACACCGACTGTGACGCGGAAACTTATCTTGTGGAAGGCACGAACGAAGGCTGTGACGTGGACGCGACAGACACGCTACATTGCGTTCCCGCCGGAACGTACTTCATCAAGGTCTTCAATAGCAACGAAAACCCGTACATCTTGAAGACGACCTGCATCGAACCGGGCACGGCTTGCCCGATCGTCGTGGTGGAAAACCAGCATTGTGCCGGTCCTTGTGAAGGCTCCCTGTACAACGGCGGCATCACCGAATATCAGCTCTACGTTCCGCTGCGCTATATCATCACGGACATAAACGTCCGTGTGAACATTCTTCATGGCCGCGATCAAGATTTGACGATCTGGCTGCGCTCACCGTACAACACGCAGGTCGAACTTAGCTCGCGCAACGGCGGCGACGGTATGAACTATACCAACACCGTGTTCGACGATGAAGCAAGCTCTTCAATCATCTGTACCAACACCTCCTGCGCACCGTTTACCGGAACCTATCGTCCGGAACAATCGCTGTCAAACTTCGACGGTCAGAACGCGCAAGGTGTCTGGACACTCAGAATCAACGACATCAACTCACTGCAAGCATGGACGAATGACACGGGCAGTGTCTATTGCTGGTGCCTTGAGTTCGACTACGACACAATTTTGGCCGTGCAGTTGAATTCGTTTGACCTGTCCAGCGTGGACAACGGCATTAAGCTTCAGTGGGAAACCGCCTACGAATCCGGCAACAGCTACTTTGAAATTCAGCGCGACGGCGTGCTGTTGACCGAAGTGGCCAGCCGCGGCAACCCTCAAACGGTAACCGCTACGAATACATGACAGCGACGTTCAAGCAGGCCGGAGCTACGAATACGTTGACTGCTGTGGATCAAAACGGTGTTCGCACAGTTCGCAACCGAGCGGCACACCCGGCTCGGCAAACGGAGTGGTCACAGAATACGCGCTCCATCAGAACTATCCGAATCCGTTCAACCCGAGCACGAGCATTCAATTCGACGTGCCCGAAGTTGCGCATGTGAGCCTCATCGTCGTCGATGCATTAGGCCGCGAAGTGCAAACCTTGGTGAATGGTACGCAAGCGGCTGGAACTCACTCGGTCAAGTTTGACGCTGCCGAGCTTCCCTCCGGGCTCTACTTCTACGTCATGCGCGCCGGAAGCTTCACCGACACGCAGAAGATGCTCTTGCTGAAATAAGCCGCATTGAGTCCGCCGTTGTGGGTCTCCAGACCCGCAATGGCAAAGCTCTTCACAGGGCACCACAAACGTGGTGCCCTGTTTTGTTTTGAGCTTAACACGCATTTTCATTACTCTCGCAAACAATGTTTCGTGACCACAATATTTCCCTTGACTGACCACGCATTGTGAAGTATATTGTAGTTTGAAGCAGGTTTCGTGGGTTCAGACCATTGGTAATTCTCCAGTAACCATAGGGGCGAGGATGACGTATCGCAGCTCTTTTCTTGGCGCTTATCTGTATTCTTCCTGCGCGAAGCTTCGGAATTGGCGCGGATTTCTGCACGGGCTTGCCCGTGATTTCTTCGTTGCCGTACTCGGATGGCGGGTCGCAAATGTTTCTTACCAACAACTACAACATCTGTGGATCACTTGGGGGCCGTGATGCTTTCTACGCGCTAAACCTCTCGACGTCCACATTTGTAAGAGCCAGCCTGTGCGGCGGCGGCACAAATTTTAATTCCGCGTTGTCGGCTCGCACGGGCGGTGCCTGCCCCGGCGATACACGAGTGGCGTGCACCAATTACATCTGCGGCGACGACGGCGAAATCGTCTTCTTCGCCGCCGCCGATACGACCTATTATCTCATCACGGACGAGGTGCATTTCGAATCCAACAATTCTCTTGGTTATTCTCTTCATGTCACGCATGCTGTTGAAAATGATTTGTGCCCCGGACAAATCATTCCCATCTTGCCCTATACGAACAACAGCTCAACGGCTATTGCAACGCATCAATACAGCAGCACATGTTACACCCAACAAGCTCCGGATCTGGTGTACCACTACACATCGCCGGATTCAATCTTAGTGAGAGCTTCGATGGTTGCATCCTGGTTTGACTGCCTGCAAGTTCGCAGGAACAATTGCGAGACCGGCGCGTCGCTTTATTGTGATACCGGTTCCGGCCCTGACAGCTCATGGTTCGAGTTCTGGACAGAGCCGGACAGTACCTACTACTTCATTGTGGATGGAGCCTCCAGCTCGGACTCTGGCAACTACACCTTCTCGTTACAAGTAGTGAACGATGTTTGCCCCGGGACAGTGGTCTCTGACTTGCCTTATACGAACAGCCGTTCAACTGCTTATGCATCACATCAGTACAGCGGTAGTTGCTACACTCAAGCCGGGCGGGATGTAGTCTACAATTATACATCCACGGACTCTGTTTTGGTCAAAGCAACGATGGTTGCATCGTGGTTTGATTGCATGCACGTTCGGAGGAACAACTGCACGACCGGCGCGTCGCTTCTTTGTGACTTAGGTGTTGGCCCTGACAGCTCGTGGTTTGTATTCTGGGCCGAGCCGGACAGCTCTTATTACTTCATTTTGGATGGCGGAACCACCAAGATTTTGGAACTTACACCTTCACGCTCACTAACCTGTCCTGCCCAGCGCCGGATTCATTGGTGATCTTAGCTTTCGGCAACGACGCAATTCTGCATTGGCCGCATGTCTCGTGTGAAACGCCGCTATATTCAATTTATCGCAACGATTCCTTGAATGTACAAGCTATTCCTGCCAACTTGATCGGCACAACCACCGATACAACTTACATAGATGTCGGTATTCTTGCCGGCGGAGATCTCTTAAATTTCTATGTCGTGACAGCGGAATAGCTGAAAACTCGTTTCCTTTTCACAGGGCACCACAATCGTGGTGCCCCTGTTTTATCTCCCCCAAATCTGCGGCAGATTTGGGGGGATTAAGGGGGGCTTCTGCGCTATGCGTGGTCATACGCCTTCGCATATCCCAACTCCCGCGCGCCGTCATCTTTCGAGATATAGCCGCGCTTGACCTTTTTGTCAATCGTGTCGAACTCGATGTTGCGGGATTGCATTCTTGAAAGTTGAAACGGATCTTGATTCGGCTCAAAAACATGCTCACTCTTGCACAGATTGCCTTGCATCGGAGTTCGGTGTTGCAGGAAATTCCCCAAACTTCCCCGGATTCTGCACCGAATCGACAATTTGCATCAAGAGATTAAATTGCGCCTCGACCCAATTTTTCGTGGTGCCGTGCGAACGACCCAACACCCACGGATAGAGCCTGAGTCCCGTAATCACATCTTCAATCACCTGCTCGCGGTTAAGCCGCCATGTAAAATTGCGGTTCGTGTCGCCGCCAATTATGGTGATTTCCACATCGTCCCACGTGAAGATGTTGTCATCGGGATCAAGCTTGCGGAATTGCTGTACCGTGTCATCAAAATATCTGTTCGCGCGCGACTGATACTCTTTGTCGGTTTCATTTTGATAGGCTTTCGGCGGTGTGACTTTGACTTGCAGTCGCGGCGTTCCGGCCATGCGCGCACTGCGGGCCATATCCGAGAGCATCGCTTCCTGAATTTGCGCGACGAACGGAATCGAAGCCAGCGGCTCAATCCCGCGCGGATTGTGAATATCACTCCCGAGCGACGCATAGAAGAATCGTTGCGGATTCAGATAGGTGCGCTTGCCTTTGTCATCTTCCAAATACGCCTTCCATCTTCCGTCGCGCTCCCATTGAATCAGGTCCGCGTCAATCGTGTGAAAGTAATCAATCCCCGTTGCCGTCGGGCAGCGGAATTAATTCACCGCAAAATCTTCCGGTGGTGAACAGTTCGAGAAAGAATTGCTCGGTCAGATGCGCGATTCCCGCGCGGCGCACGAGCGGATTTTCGAGCATACGTTTTTCGAGTGCGGCCAATATCGCATCGGCGTTGCGCTTTTCAGCTTCACTGCCGGAGAGTGTATAGCTTTGCGGCGTCGCGCACAGATGCACCCACGCCCACACCGCCGACGAAATAATCGGCACATGATCGCGCAGGTAGCGGTAGAACTCGGCGCGGTTGGTGCCGGTCCAGATAAATTCGTTGCCATCGAGCGTGGCACTAAACAGGTTGCCCGTCACGTTACGGGGCGGGAGATGGCCTCATTAGGCACAGAAATCGGTCGGGCATTGGTCGCCCGGGCCGTCGCCACGCGCGCGGGCAGTTCTTGTTGATTGTTTTTCTTGAGGAAGGAGAACATGGTGGGGTTTGATAGGTTTGGTTAGGGTGGGGAATTTTGTTGACTATAGGAAATTCTGGGAGGTATCTTAGAGAAACTGTACTTTGCGGGAGTCTGTCCATGCGTAGATTATTCATATTTTTATCCATTATTCCCGCCCTTGTTTGGGGGCAGGATAGTTTGAATGTGCGGAGGATAGGCCTGCTTGCCGCTGGCTGGGAAGATGCTTGGCGAATTGCC
>JADKHW010000042.1 GCA_016721565.1 bacterium
GCGCTTTCTCTTTCACATCACCAAGTGAGGTTGCGAGAACGAGATTGCCTTGAGCATCAACTCGCAACGGTGCATCGAGGCCGAGATACTCCATTTGAATTTGCGTGGGGTCGGCTCCGGGTTTGACGTGGTAGATGGTTTCTACACCTTGTTTGTCGGCGCGGTATTCTACATCAATGCCGGGCCAGACTTCGGGGACGATGATGGTTTCGTAGTGAGAGACGCGGCTGCGCCATTGGGTGGAATCGCGGGATAAGAAGTAGTTGGAGTAGTGGGGGAGTTTGTTGGCGCCTATTGCAGTCACCCCCCCTTGCCCCCCCGCTAAAGCGAGGGGGGATACGAAATGGATTTGGAGGACGTGGCCTTTGACACTCAGATTCCGGCGGGGAACCGCTGCGTGCTTGCCAAGCACTTCGCTAAATCCCCGCTCGGCGAGATTATCGAACCCGCTTGGCGCGGGCGGATTGCCATCCGCCCCTACGATTTGGCGAAAATCTACTGTCATGCCTTGGGGGGTGACGTAGTAGATTGTGGAGCCGACTTCGCATTTGAATTGGAAGTCGCCGGGCCATTGGCCTTCGTTGGCGATGAAATAGGGGGCGTTCGCGGAGACCCCCCCTAACCCCCCCGCGAGCAGGGGGGAATTCAGAAGAAGTATCAGAAGAAGTAGAGGCATGGTTGCAAGGTATTGTGAGAAAGGGGGAAAGTCAAGGATCGTTTATTATCTAATTGCTCATTACTCAGGGGGTTACTTGCAACTGGGGTGGGGAATGCTTATTTTTACTGACTGGTAGAACCTTTTCAAAGCATATTAAGTAGTTGTTTATTAACACCCTTTGTTTCAGTTAGAGGAGTCAGAAAAGATGAAGAAACCCAGCACCGCCTCTCTGAGGTACTTCGCACTGCTGCTTGGCACGGTCGGTTTGCTGTGGAGCGTAAGTGTGTCCGTCGCTGACCCCCGCCAATGGGGAGCCCCCGGACAGCCGATTCGCCAAGGCCACCACATCGAATGGCAACGGGCGGCCTATGTGGATGCAAATGGCTATACCTTGATGGTGTGGTCCGACACACGTACGGGCGACCGTGACGTGTTTGCCCAATTGATCGAACCGGACGGCGATTTTGCGCCGGGCTGGCCTGTGCACGTGGTGAATTTCCCGTATCGTCAAGAAGATCCTGAACCGATCGTAGCGACGGACGGATTTATTATCACATGGATTGATTTCCGTTTTGACAGTACGGGCGACGTGATGGCGCAGAAACTTAATTACGCCGGCACCAAGCTTTGGGCTCCGGAAGGTGTTGTTGTGGATACGCACAACACTTCGATGGTCAATGAAACAACCTTGCGCGGCGCGTCCGACGGCGCGGGCGGCGCAATTATCGCATTTGAAGACACTCGTCGCGGCGACGCCGGTGATATTTTTGCGCAGCGCATTCTCGCGAACGGTACACGCGGTTGGGCGAATGTGCTGGCAGTGACGGATCAACCCGGTCCGCAGAACGGTATCACCGCCGACACGGACGGTCAAGGCGGAATTATTGTGGGCTGGAATGACTCGCGTAACGACGGTAATGTTTATGCGGCGAAGATTACGAACACGGGTACATTGCCGTGGGGCGGCGTCGGTGGCCGAGTGGTTTGCGATTTTGAAGAACAGCAAACAGGCATCAAGCTGTGCCCGGATTTGACGACGGGCGGCGCGTATTTCGCGTGGGCGGATAAGCGCAACGGCAACGCATTTGATATTTACGGCCAGCGCTTCAATGCCGCAGGTGCCCCACAGTGGGCGACGACAGGCGTGCCGATTATTCGTGACACGCTTGAGCAGAGCGGCGTGCGTATTACTCCGAGCATGACAGGCGGCACGCAAGAGGGTGTTGTGTTATGCTGGCAGGATTTTCGCGTGAACGGTTCGGTCGGCGAAGTCTATGCGCAGAAATTTACTCCGGCCGGTACACCAGTGTGGAACGTGCAGGGTCTGCAGATTTGCGGTGACGCGGGTCCGAACGGAACGGGTGCATCGCGTGATAACAGCCGTTTGACGTCGGATTTGAGCGGCGGCGCGCTGTATGTTTGGGATGACACGCGTCACGATCCGGGTAACATTTTGCAATACAACACGTATATGCAGCATGCGAACGCAGCGGGTGTGTTACAGTGTGCGGATTGCGGTTTTGCTGTGAACACGAATGTTAATCAGCAGCAAGAAGCCGTGTTGCGTACGAACGGCACGAAGACGTACTGTATCTATTCAGACTTCTATCGCGGTTCGCGCACATTGCGCATCGCGGAGATTAACGTGGCGGGCTGTTCGGTGGATCGCGATCAGGAGTTCTTGTTCGGTCTTGACGGTGACGCTACGAACCCGACGAATATCCACATGTATTGGGGTAACGTCGCGTTCGTGTGGGAAGACAACCGTGGTGTGAACTTCGGCAAGCAGATCTTCTATCAGGTTTTGGATACGACGTATGCCAAGAGTTTCCAACATATCCCCGACAACGGCACGCCGATCGCTCCTGTGAGTGCAAGCGGCTCGCGCTTTGAGCAGAGCAAGCCGTTTGTGTGCACGGATGACTACAACGGATTTTATTGCGTGTTTGAGAACTTGACCGAAGGCGTGGTGCAGATTCGTTTGCAGCGTGTCGGTGAGGACGGACATTTGATTTGTGACGAGGCCGGTGACATTGTGCACGCTTCAGGTATTGACCAGCGAGACGCACAGATCGTGCCGGATGGCTCGGGCGGTTGCTACGTCGTGTGGTCGGGATTTGATCCGGGTTTCCAGCTTGACGTTTACGCGATGCGCATGAACGGCAATTGCGAAGCGATGTGGGCAGAGCCAGTGTTGCTTTCAAATAGCGTAACTTCTGATGATCAGCTTCAGAGCGCGGTTGCCGACGGCAACGGTTGTGTTGTTGCCGTTTGGACGACGGGTGAATTTGGTTCGTACGATCTTCTCGGCGCAAAGGTTTGCGGTGACGGATCGATTGCCTGGCAGAATCCTGTCTCGACGGCTCCGCGTGAGCAGACGGAAGCGAATGCCGCCGCAGACGGTCAGGGCGGTGTGTATGTCGCTTGGTCGGACTCGCGTGATGAGACGCAGTTGAAGGATATCTACGGCCAGCGTTTCAACAGTGCGGGTGAAGCTCAGTGGACGAACAACGGCCGCAATATCGTGACATTCGCGAACGATCAGAAGATTCCGCGTCTGGCAGTTGATTCGCAGGGTCGCGCGTTTGTGGTGTGGCAGGATTTCCGCAATACACAGAACCTCGACCTTTACGGTCAGAAGTTGGAAATGGACGGTTCGCGTATTTGGCCGGAAACGACGGGCCGTGCGATTTGTCAAGGATCGAGCGATCAGAGTGATCAGCAGCTCTTCGTGGAGTGGGATAACGGACTCTACGCGGTTTGGGAAGACGGACGTACGAATCCGTATTCAGATATCTACGGTGTGCACATTGATGACGGCGGCTCGTTTGCCGAGCCATGGTGGGGTACGAATGGCGAGCCGACGCACCTTGGCGGCGTGATCAACAGCGAATACCAGAACCAGAGCCAGCCCGCACTTGCGCATGACTATCATGGCGGTGCGGTGGCAGTGTGGGTTGATTGGCGTTCATCGGGTAAAGAGCCGTTGCAAAATATTTGGGGCAACTGGGTCAATGACGCGACGGTCGGTGTGTCCGAAGTTCCGGCTCCGCTGCCGCGTGAATACATGCTGACGCAGAATTTCCCGAATCCGTTCAATCCGTCCACAGAGTTCCGCTTCACGATTCCGGCTACGGAAGCCGTGAAGATCAGCGTGTACAACATGCTTGGTCAGGAAGTTGAAAACCTGATTGACGAAGTGATGCACGCGGGAACGTACGACGTGCACTTTGACGCCTCGGCGCTGTCGTCTGGCACGTACTTCTATCGTTTGGACACGCCGAGTTTCCAATCGGTGAAGAAGATGGTGTTGATTAAGTAATTTGTTTGATTGCTGTGCGGGGCTTTGCGGCCCCGCACAGCGCAAGGTTTTTGATTATTACGCACCTGAAAGATTGAGGAAAGATTGGAGCGAGGATTACACATGAGGACCCGCATCATGCGCAGCATCATTAGTACTCTAAGTGTGTTGGTTTTGGCCAGCGGAGTGTTTGCACAGCCATTGGAGCCGTGCTATCACACGCTGGACGAACTGTATGATTTTATCTTCCAGTTGCAGACGGATTTTCCGCAATTTGTGAAGGTGGATTCAATCGGGCATTCTCGCGGCGAGATGCTGAATCATCAATTTCCGGTCTACGCGGTGAAGATTTCAGACAACGTGCAGACGTTTGAAGACGAGCCTGTGAACTTGATCATCGCACACATTCATGCCGAAGAAGTGGCAGGGTTGGAAGCGACGATAAAGTTCATGCAGAAGCTCGTTACGAATCAAGAGCCGTACCGGACGATTCGCAATCAGACGCAGGTTTATATTGTCCCGACAATGAATCCGGACGGACTTGAGGTAATTTCATTGGGACTGGACAAGACATGGCGTAAGAACGGGTATATTCCACCGGAACTTCATTCGGATTCGTGCATTGTCATTCAGGGTGTGGGCGTGATTCGTGTGGCGTTGACTTGAACCGCAATTGGGATATCAATTGGATTTACGGTGATACCTTTTCCGCCTGGAAAACGTTGAGCCGTTTGATTACTATCGCGGCCCTGCACCTTTCTCAGAGCCCGAATCGCGCGCTGTTCGTGATTTCGCGATGCAGATTAAGCCTACCGTTTCAATTGTGTGGCATTCCTCTCGCTCCGGAAATGTGTCCGAGAGATGTATTGTAGCATGGCAGTGGGGACCGGAAGGAAACTTTAAGTTTGCACCGGACTGCACAGCAATCGGCGTCGTAAATCGCGGATTTATAGCAAGACCTGGAAACATCCCGGCGGGCAACCGTATCTTGAAGTGATTGGCGGACCCGCAACGGCGCATTGCATGATTGGTTCTACCGCAATCTTGGGGACGATTCAGATTTTGACTGAATCGAGTCCGCGAATCAACATTCAGCCGACATGCGATTCATTGGCAGTCAACCCAATTTGCCGGGCCTTGTTACATCGCTTTTGCCGCCGATGGAATGGTTATCGCGCCGCGTAATAACTATGCCTAACCAGACGGCGACATGGATACTCAAGGCGCGCCGCTAAATATCTATACGCGTGACGCTTCAAATGGTCAGGCAATTTCGGCAGAATATCGGTTGCTCAATACTTGGACGCCGTTGTTGAACCCGTGGTACACGAACGAACAGTATGGTCGCGCAACGGTACTGCCTCCACAAGGCGCCGTAACGGTATTGGCGCGCAAGGAAGGATTCATGAACGACACGGCAACCGCGACGATTAATCGTGGCGCCGGCGCGGGTTAATATGACTTTGAATTTGGCTCCTTTGCCGTGGTACAATCTGCAAATTAACGTCGTCAACGAAAGCAGTCAGGCTGTACCGGCTTATGTGTATATTGTCAACGGATTTCCGCAGAACCTCTATGTAACAGGGCCGCAGACGCTGTCAAAGCCGCAGGGTGTTTATCATGTTCGTGTAACGCCGCAGAATCAGAATTTGATTTCGAGATCGTACGCGTTCTGGCTGGGAAGTGATTCGACGTTTACGTTTACTTTGCCGACGGGAAATGTCGTTTTCTCGGAAGATTTCGAGGGCGGCTTAGGCAATTGGACTGCAGGCGGAACGGGCGGCGCGTTCAGGCAAGATGTTGATACGACTTCGCTGAACTACGGCATTTGTGTGCATACGAACGGGCCGGACTATCTTGAGAATTATGGCAACAATTGGGACGCGACGTTTACGTACAACAACACGATTAATTTGACCGGCGGGAACGCGTTTCATCTTCGTTTTGATTATAGTGGCAGATTGGACATACCTGCCGACTCGTTCTTTGTTGACGCATCTGTCAACGGAAACGATTGGGAAATCGTTCGCGGCTTCAGTGAGATGGAAAGGCCGTGGAACCGCGTGTGGTGTGATCTCAGTCCGTGGTCGGGGAATTCCGCCGTGCATATCCGCTTCCGGTTGAAGACGGATGCGCTATTGGGTGATTTGGGTATTCACTTTGACAATGTCGAAGTGATGCGGGGAGTAGATTTGACTTCACCGCAGCATCCGTCGCCGTTCCCGACGGAGTTTGCGCTTTCGAAGGTCTATCCGAACCCGTTCAATCCGACGACGACGATTGCCTATGATGCTCCGGGTTCGGGGCCGATCCAATTCTCGATTCATAACATTCTGGGTCAAATGGTTTGGTCAACAACTGAAACGGTGCCGTCACCGGGTCGCTACGAACTGCGTTGGAACGGTGTTTCAAATGGTGGAGCACAATTGACCTCGGGTGTGTATTTTGTTCGCATGTCTGCCAAGGGGAACATCGTGGGTACTCGGAAGCTGATGCTTTTGAAGTAATTACGACACCCTGCATCTTTGATATTCCATAAACTTAATCCTCTTTTCAGCACATGAGAAACCATCGAGATTTCTTAGCCGTCACCGACTTTAGCCGTGACGAGATCATTGAAACATTAGCACTTGCCCGCGAGTTGAAAGATCGAAGGAACCGACACGAGGAAACTCGGCCGTTGGACGGTCAGGTTTGGGGGCTGATTTTCCATAAGGCGAGCTTGCGTACGCGCATCTCGTTTGAAGTGGGAATCGCGGAATTGGGCGGACACGCGCTCTATATCACGGAAAAGGAGATCGAACTCGGCAAGCGCGAGACGATTTCCGATGCGGCGCAGGTGCTTTCGCGCTATTTGGGCGGCATTATGATTCGCACGTTCAGCCACAAAGATGTGGAAGAGCTGGCGAAATATGCCGATATTCCGGTGATCAACGGCTTGACAGATTTTTCGCACCCGTGTCAGATTATGGCAGATATTCAAACGGTGTATGAGAAGCTGGGTAGGTTTGATGATTTCAAGATCACCTATGTTGGTGACGGAAATAATATCACAAATAGCTGGCTCGAACTCGCGCAACGGTTAAATTTTGAATTGGTGGTCGGCACTTCGGAAGATACGCTGCCGGACATGAAGTTGGTTGAGGCCGCGAATAAGTCGGGGCATTCGCGCGTGACCATTGAGCACGATCCGGCGAAGGCTGTGAAGGGTTCACACGTGATTTACACGGACGTGTGGGCCTCGATGGGACAGAAGGATCAGGCTGATGAAAAGGCGCGCAAGTTGCGTGCATTTCAAGTGAACGAGCAATTGGTATCACAAGCTGATAAGAATTGCATCGTTTTGCATTGTTTGCCCGCAGAACGCGGTAAAGAAATTACCGACGGTGTTATGGATGGCCCGCACAGCGTCGTGTTTGATCAGGCTGAAAACCGTCTGCATGCGCAAAAGGCCATCATGACGGTGCTGGTTGAGAAACAATAATAATTTTGCCGCCGTACGGTGAAATTTGTGATGCATTGAAAGACTGAGACAATGAAAACCCGCATACTACTTTTCGCAGCGACTCTTGGGCTTTTGATTTTGTCCACGGGTTGCTACACGAAACTTTACCGGCCCGGAATGGAAGACAACGGCCCGTTCTCAATGGGTTCGCTCTATAATCGCTACGATTCGACCGCGATTGATACGACGTTAACTAAGCCCGAGACGGTGACGGTCTATCCGAACAACGATCCTTACTATTATGACAATTGGTCAGCATGGGGTCGTCCGCGTGGGTACACCCGCTGGGGATTTGATTTTGATCGCTTCTCCCCGAACTATTACAACAGCTACTACGGATACTATGACTACTACGGTCGTCCGTGGTGGCAAGATTGGAATCACAATCACGGTGGTGGCTGGTGGGGTGGAAGTCCGGGTGTACCGGGTGAGCCTCCGTCACAGCGACCGGGCCGCAGATCAACGGATACAGGTGTTCCTCCGGCGACGATAGGGAACAACTATGGTCAAGGTGGAGCAACGACGGTTCAGCCACTTCCAACGACTCCGGGATATCCGAGCGAACCGGGTAATGTGAAGAATCCAGTGCCAGCGCCTCCGGCGAAGGTTCCGGCGACTCCTGATGATAGCTCGCAGAAGCGCAACGGCAAGCGGAGACGGTAATCTCAACTATGAAACGCTACATACTACTCGCACAGCTTCTGTTAGCGACATTCGCCATTGCTCAAGACCAAATTCCGGAACGTCTGCTGTTAACGGGTGGTCAACATTTGGGTTCGGGTGCGCGTGCTTTGGGTTTGGGTGGAACCTACACTGGTGTTGCCGATGACTATTCGGCAATCTGGTGGAATCCTGCCGGTCTTGCACAGGTGAAACGGATCGAAGTGCAAGGCACGATATTACGCACAGGGTTCTCCAACGAGACGAGCTACTTTGGCTTGGGCCGTGAAGGTTCAACCGATGCAATGCGTTTGAATAACATCGGCGTGGTATTTCCTGTGCCGGTTTACCAAGGCGCACTAAGTTTTGGTTTTGGATACTCGCAAGTGACGGACTACGAGCGGCGCACGGAAGTCAAAAGCGGTCAGGCCGGATTTGATTGGGATAATTTCGATGAAATCGAGAGTGGCAAGCTTGGTCAATGGTCGTTTGCAACGGCTGCCGATATTTCGCCAAACCTTTCCGTTGGAGCAGGAATAAATTACTGGACAGGATCGAGTGACTACTCGCTTTTGGGTGAATATCCAGCTCAAACGACTTGGTCTTTACGAGCAATCCATCTTTACTGATCTTGGAGGATGGAATTTCAACCTCGGCGGCATGTATCGTCCGGGCAGAATGGTGCGCATCGGTGTTGCAACATCGACACCGTTCTCGATGTCATTGAATGAGGATTGGTCGATTGACGGTGACGACGGCTACTTTGATTACAAGATGTCTTATCCGTGGATTTGGCGTGTCGGGGCGAGTGTTGCGCCGGGCCGCTGGTTGGTTGCGGCAGACATGGAGTATCGCGATTGGAAGTCGATGGAGTTTCGAGGTGAGACTCCATATTCCGGCGTAAGCCGTGCAGAAGCAAACCGTCAGATTCGCGAGCGCTACAAGAGTACGACGCGGCTGTCTCTCGGCGGAGAGTATCTCTTCCCGATGTATGGTTTGCGTGGACGGTTGGGCTACAGTATTGAGCCGTCGAATTTCAAGGATGCCGGTGACGAAGCCGATAAGGGCGTGCTGTCACTCGGTATGGGTGTGTTGATTGACCGCTCGGTGATGCTTGACGCGACGTGGCGCACGGCTTCTTATACCGAGCAGGTGACGCAAGGATTGAAGGAAGATATTCGCAGTTCGCAGACTCTGTTGACGATTAGTTACCGCATGTAAACCTCCTTTTTACTTCTCCATGATCATTTGGGGATTGATTCTACTGATTACAACTTCGGTCTGGGCACAGCGGCCTGAAGGAGTTCCGCAAGGACATCCGTGGGCAATGCGGGCTCAGGAAGCCATAGAAAATGAGCGCTTTGATGAAGCGCTCGTTTCGTTGCGGGTGGATTTGAAAACTCCCTCCGATTTTGTGTGGCATGACTATCTCACTGGACTTGTCTTGATTGGCCAAAACAAACTTGACAGCGCTGAAGTCACGCTAAAGCACGCGGCTGAAAAGTCAAAGGAAATTACGAGCAAACCCGAGGCAGGGCGATTGCTGGCCCGTGTTGAACGCAAACTTGGATTGATTGAACGCAAGCGCGGCAACTACGATCTCTCAAGGCAGAAGCATTATGAAGCGCTCGATTTGGCACAGAGTTTTGGGTCCGCTGAGGAGGAGCATGATTGCTTAATCAGTTTGGATGTAGATTGTTACTATTTGAGCGAATGGTCAGAGTCAGAGCGTACCTTGAGACAAAGTCTTGAAGTTGCCGCGCAAATAACAGATCCCATAGCACGCACACGTGCGCAGGCGACGAGTAACAACAATCTTGCGGGAACTCTCGCGGAGCTTCAGAATTTTGCGGAAGCGCAGGAGAAAGGTCAGACTGCTCTGACATTCTGGGAAGAGTGGCAGAAGATGACCGGGGATACAAAAGATTTTCGCGTCGGGTGGGCGCATTATACACTGGCTGATGTCTATCTGAAATGGGCCGCGAGCTTGACTGAAAGCAACGCGCTCGAAGCGTCCAACAAACGCGGCATGGCGAAATACGAGTTGATGATTATGACTGTGCTGGCGCGCGAAGCTCAACGCCCACAATCAGAGTTTGACTTAATCGACAAGCGGCTGAAAGAGTGCGAATAGCATGACGGTCACGCTCGCCACATCGCCTGAACTAAAAGCGGTTCGGGAGTATTCAGCCAACGATCAGGTTCAAGGGTTTTATCTCTTGGGCAAGATCGAAACGCGAACGAAGAAGAATGGCGAGCCGTTCTTGGTAGTTGAGCTTTCGGATGCTTCGGCGAAGATTGAAGCCAAGATGTGGGACGGATTTGCAGAAGCTTTAGAGACTTTGCGCGCAGGGGATGCGGTGTATGTTGATGGCCGGGTGGATTTCTTTATGAAGAATCCGAGCATTACGCTTGCGACAATTCGCAAAGCCACCGAGCAGGAAGTCCCTGACCGTAGAAATTTCCTGCCGCATTCGCAGTTATCTGCTACTCATGCCGACGAACAGTTGATGGCGTTGATCGACACGGTTACGGATACGTCCCTGAATCAGGTGCTGCGCTTGGTGTTTGATGATTTGCCACTGCGCAAGAAATTTCTGGAAACTCCGGGCGGCAAGAACTGGCATCATTCGACCGTGGGCGGATTGGTTGAGCACACGCTTTCGATGGCGAAACTCGCCGATCAAATAGCCGAGCACTATCCGCAGTTGCATCGGGATTTGTTGATTGCCGGAACCTTACTTCACGACATTGGCAAAGTTCTCGAACTAAGTTTTGAGCCTGTGCTCGATTACACGAGCGAGGGCCGCTTGCTTGGGCACATTACGATTGGCGCAATGTTGGTCGAAGAGCGGATTCAGTCGATTAAGAACTTCTCGCCCGAACTTCGCAAGCAGCTTTTGCATTTGATTCTCGCACATCAGGGCGAACCGTCGATGGGTTCGCCGGTCAAGCCGATGACGCTTGAAGCGCTCGTGCTCCATTATCTCGACGAATTGGACAGCCGCGTGAATGCCTTTGAGCAGGTGCGGGCCAAGACGCCGGAGTCGCAGGAATTTTTCGGATTACCAGCGGCTGATGGAGCGTTTTTTCTATTTTCGATCACCGGAAGACTCACAAGGGGAGTAACATGAGCCAGGACGTCAAATCATACACCAATTGGAAGGCGCTGCCGCCACTCGGGGGTGGAGTTTGGGTAGCGATGGTCACCGAAGTGCTTGACAGCGAAGAGATTCCGAACTTGGTCCAAACCGACCTCTCCAGCGGCGGGCTGGGAGTGGTCACAGGCACAGAGACCATTGGTAAAGGTTGGCGCATCAAGGTCCCTGAAGAATACTACGCGCGTGCCATCGAGATTCACGAGTCGATTTTGGGCGGCGATCACGCCACTGAGCCAGCCGAAGAGACCGACGACCCGGCCTTATAGAATCCCGGGCGGTTGCGCCTTCTCTAAAGCATTCGTATATTTCAGCAATACCCTAAACTTTTTCCTACACCCAAATCATGTCCGAAATATCCAGCATTTACGCGCGCGAGGTCCTCGACTCGCGTGGCAATCCTACAGTTGAAGTTGAAGTCGTCTTAGAAGACGGCGCTTTTGGTCGGGCCATTGTACCGTCTGGTGCCTCGACAGGTGAGCGTGAAGCCCTCGAATTGCGGGACGGCGATGAGAATCGCTACCTCGGCAAGGGCGTGCTTGACGCAGTTGCAAATATTAATGATAAGATCGCCGAAGAGTTGATCGGCATGGACGCCGTCTATCAGAATGAAGTCGACGCGGCTTTGCTTGAAATGGACGGAACCGCAAACAAAGAGAAGCTCGGCGCGAACGCGCTCTTGGCCGTCAGCCTTGCCAATGCACGCGCAGCGGCGGACTCGGTGAATTTACCGCTGTATATGTATCTCGGCGGCGTAGGAGCGAAGATCCTGCCCGTACCGTTTATGAACGTGATTAACGGCGGTGCGCATGCGGACAATCCGCTCGACTTTCAGGAGTTTATGATTGTGCCGCGCGGCTTTGACCAGTTTAGTGAAGCTCTGCGCGCGGGTGTTGAGACATTTCATCATCTGAAGAAAGTTTTGAAGAAGAAGGGCCACTCTACCAACGTTGGTGATGAAGGTGGGTTTGCTCCGAATCTGCAATCGCATCGTGAGGCGCTTGACGCGATTCTTTCTGCGATTGAGGCTGCGGGTTACAAGCCGGGCGAGCACATTTCAGTTGCGCTTGACTGTGCGGCGTCAGAATTCCATGATCGTAAGACAGGCAAGTACGATTTGAAGTGCGAAGGCAAAGTCTTGTCCGCCGCTGAATTGACGGACTACTACGCGCAACTCTGCCGCGACTACCCGATTATCTCGATTGAAGACGGTTTGGGCGAAAGCGATTGGGACGGATGGAAGCATCTGACCAAGACGCTGGGCAAGCAGATACAGCTTGTAGGTGACGATATTTTTGTTACGCAGGTTCCGATTTTGGCCAAGGGCATTCAGCAGAATATCGCCAATTCAATTTTGATCAAGCTCAATCAAGTTGGCACGCTGTCAGAAACGATGGACACGATTGACCTGGCGCGTCGTCATGCCTATACGCAAATGGTATCACATCGTAGCGGCGAATCGGAAGACACGACGATTGCCGATCTCGCAGTGGCGTGCGGCTGTGGTATGATCAAGACCGGCAGCGCGTCGCGTACTGATAGAATTGCAAAGTACAATCAACTTCTGCGCATTGAAGACGACCTCGGAGATGAGGCTTTGTATTTCGGCGCGATGTGGCAATAACAAATGGCTGACTGGGCAAAGATTCGCCGTGTAACTGCGTACTCCGTTCTCGGAGTGTCGCTACTCACCTTTGGGCTGTGGTATTACTACGGCGTGGGCGGAGTGCACGATGCAAATGTGCTGCGAGCGACCTATCACCGGCAGCAGCTTGATATTGCCGCGCGCGAATTGCACAAGGCGGAGTTGAGCAAATATCTTGCGGCGGTGCAGCGCGGTGATGAAGCGGCGCTGGAACTTGCCGCGCGGCGATACGGCCTGGTAGGTGAGCGCGAATACCTGTGGAAGGTCGTGCCAACGCCTGTCGAACCCGTAGTCAGCAACTAAATAAGAAGCGCCCGGCATGGAGTCGGGCGCTTTCTCTCTCGAACATACTATGACAACAGATACACCTAAGCAGTCTCTCGGTGCGCGATTCAGGCGCGCGTTCTTTACGGGTTTGCTCGTGCTGGCGCCTGTATGGCTGACGGGTTATATTTTGCTGTTGGTCGTGCGGCTGTTGGGTGGTGTGCTGTCGCCGGTTGTACAGAAAATACTGACACGAGCTTTCGAGATGGACAAAGACTCGACGCTCGTGAAGCTTTTGTCGGATCTTTCTGCGTTTGTGGCGACTGTTTTGCTGATTGCGTTGATTGGCGTGATCGTCAATAAAGTTCTGGGCAAACGGCTATTAGGCTTCTTTGATTTCCTTCTCAGTAGAATTCCGTTTGTTCGCGAGATCTACGACTCCATCCGCAAGTTTATTCAGATATTCTTCGGCGAGCAATCGAACTTTCGCGGCGTTGTGGCAATCAAGTATCCCAATGAACACTCGTATGCCATTGGCTTCGTGACGGCAGAGAGCACGATCATCCCCGGCAAGGGAAAGATGATTCACGTCCTGATGCCCTTGGCTCCGGCGCCGACGCAAGGCATTCTCTTTATTGTTGAAGAGCAGGAAACGATAAAGCTCGACATGACCGTTGATGAGGCGATCAAGCTGATCCTCTCAGGTGGTGCTATTCCTCCTGAGAGATTTACCACTTGAGAAGACAGATTTCCTATAAGAAGAACGCCCGGCGGTTAGCTGGGCGTTTTCAATTTCTATTCGATAGCTTGACTGTTTCGAGATTCAATATAGAATTCTGTCAGCACATTGAGCAGCGCGGCAATCACAGGCCCTATCAGAAATCCCCAGAAGCCGAACACAGCGATTCCTCCGAGTGTGGTCAGGAAGACTACTAACTCGTGCATTTGAACAGCGCGGCCTACAAGATACGGTCTCAGCAAATTATCAACGTTGGCAACAACGATCCAACTCCAAAGCAATAGTCCGATACCGTAGCCGACCTCTCCGAACAAAATGAGAAACACTCCCGCCGGAATCAAGATAATCTGTGCACCAACAACGGGAATGACCGTTGCAAATACGAGCAGCACAGTCCAGAAGAAAGGTGATGGAATGCCGCAAATCCACATTGCCACTCCTCCCAGCACGCCTTGTGCGACGCCCATAATCCCAAGCGCTTTCAAAGACGAGATTGACGTGACGGTAAAGCGGTGAAAGAGTTTCTCTGTTTCAGAATCTTCGAGCGGCAAGAGTTTCTTTAACCAGTCAAGGAATTTCTCGCCGTCGAGATAGAGAAAGAATAACGTGTAGAGTGTTACGAATACTTGCAGGAATGCACTGGCGACTCCGCCTGCGGTCTTCTGCATGGCCAAGACGAGATACTCTGCGGCAGTACCGGAAAATTCTTGGAGTTTTTCTACGACGATGTCGATATTGAGTTCGTAGCCCAAAAAGCTGGGATTCTCGCCGGAGGAAAACCGACTGACGAGTCCTTCCATACGAGGTCTGAGTTCGTTGAAAAACTGAATACCCTGTGAGGTTAAGTTCACAGCGTCATTGGCCATTAGGGATAGAACCAGCAAAACTGGAGCGACGACAAGAAGGAACAGGGTAAGCACTGATAGTGACGCAGAGAGGTTCTTTCGGCCCTTTGTCCATTTCAGGAACTTCTCATAGATGCCGCGCGACATGGCCCACAAGACAAACCCGCCCACAACGCCAAGCAAGAGCGACGACACGACGTACAGGAACAGGCCGATAAGCGCGATCATCGAAATCGCGATAAAGCGCTTACGCAACGCAGGCGAGGTCCACGAGGTGGTGTGTAATTCGTCCATAGAAAGAGTTTCCTTAACAAGTCGCCCCGTCCGAAATCAGACGGGGCGAAATCAATTTCAAACAGTTTTGAACTCAGCGGCCCAATTCGTTCAATCGTTGCTGTGCGACTTTGGCTTCGTCACTGTTCGGGAAATCGCGGACGAGTTGGTTCCAAATCGTGCGCGCATCCTGCGGGCGTGTGAGTTGGCGATAGCACAAACCAAGCTTAAGCATCGCGGCGGGAGCTTTCCAGCCCATCGGATCCATATCAACAACGCGTGAGTACTCGGCGGCGGCTTCTTCAAACAGCTTGCGAGCATAAAACGTTTCAGCCAGTCCATAACGCGCATCATCCGCAAGCTCTGAACGCGGGTTCTTCGACAAGAAGGAAAGGAAACCCACTTCCGCCAAATCGTAGTTTCCTAAGCTCAAGTCTTGCATGGCGGCATCATAAACGTCAACGCCCATCGCAGGTTCGGGGCCAGATGTGGTTGTGCCGCCGTTTTGTCCGCGCAAGAAATCTTCGAGCGGTGCAAGCGAACGATCCAAGCGAGCCAGAATTTCGTCTAAGCGCGAAGCAAGTGTTTCGACACGCTCCTGCAAGTCGGTCGAGCCATATTCGGAGTTAGAACGCAGTTCCCGCACGTCGGTTGAGAGCTGGTTCACCTGTTCTTGCACGCTCATCTGCGAGAACGCGATGGAATCAACGCGCTGGCGGATGTAGCGTGAGTCTTCCTGAAAGCCGACGATTTCACTGCGGGTCGCGCATCCTGAGAGCGCAATCAGCAGGATCGGAGCAAAAAAGACGAGACGTAGTTTACTCACGAGTATGGCTTAGTTACCAGTCGTGACACGGAATTCAGCACGGCGATTGTGCTGCCACGAGGTCTCAGTATGGCCCGGATCTGTCGGACGCTCTTCACCATAGCTGATCGTGCGGATTCGCGAGGAAGCAATGCCTTCCGATTCCAATGCGCGCTGGACAGCTTTGGCACGGCGTTCACCGAGTGCAAGGTTATATTCGTTGGTGCCGCGTTCGTCGCAGTGGCCTTCGAGCGTAACTGTCCAATCGGCCCACTTGCGGAGCAGGTCGGCGTTCTTACGAATGGCTTCGCGGCCGTCTTGACGGATTTCGGCGCGGTCATATTCGAAATAAATAATCTGAATCAAGGCCAGATCGCGCTCCATCTCACTGCGCGTATCGTTGGTCATGCCGTTGTCACCATTGTCCGGGGTGACTTCTTCAATCTTCTTGCCGCCGTCATCCGGTCGATCCGTTTCCTTCGGCATTTTCTTCTTGCAGCCCGGCGCAACAGCGAGGGCCAGCGCAAGCATGATAAGAATGGTAATCAGTCCAAGTTTCTGCGTCTTCATGTTCTCTCCTGAGAGGGAAGTAATTATAGTAGATAAAATCTTATGGTGTCACAAAGGGAACCACAGGTCCCCATTGCGGTTGTGAAGCTTCAAGACCAAAGGTCAACTGGCGCGGGCTGCTACTGTCCCAGTTCATAGTCCAAATCGAAGTGCGTCCTTCGTTGGAAACTGTGTAAACGATCTTCATTCCATCAGGCGACCACGAGCAGTCAAACTTGTTGCCTCCGTCCGTCAGTCGTCTTTCGCGTCCGCCGGACGGAGCAACGGTAAAGACCTGAAATTTAGGATAGAGATCGCTTTCGCGGCTGCAAAAGGCAATCAAGTCACCGCGCGGCGACCAGCGTGCCGTTTCGTTATAGACGCCCGAACCTGTCAATCGACGTGCGTTCACGCCGTCAAAATCCATGACGTAGATTTGCGGTTGGCCGCTACGGTCGGACGTAAAAACTAATTCACGTCCCGTCGGTGACCAAGAAGGGGAGGTATCGTCACGACTGTTGAATGTCAACTGAGTCTTTTGCGAACCGTCAGGTCGGATGCGATAGACTTCAAAGTTACCCGCTTCACTGGATCCGTAAGCAACCCATTGACCGTCTAAAGACACTGCGGGTGCACTGTCGGTGCGTGGCGTCTGAACAAACGGTTTCACTTTACCTGCGGCTAAGTCGTAGCGATAGATATCTGCATCACCATTGCGGAAAGAGGTGAAATAGAGAGTCTTGCCGTCAGGCGCCCATGTGGGCGACATATTCAATGTTTGGTCACGAGTGAGACTCCGCGCGTTGGCGCCGTCCCAATCCATAATCCAAAGATCCTTATTCTGTCCCGTCTTTACAACGAACGCAATTTGAGATAAGAACGATCCCTCTTCACCGGTCAGCATGCGCGTAATCCATGCCGCGATTTCATGCGCGGCATCGCGCGCTTTGTCGGCTTGGAAGGTGAAATCCGAAATGTGAATCGGATCGCGCAACGGAGGCTGAAAGATCGCGATAGAAGCGACTGACTTATCCCATTGAACCGATACTGTACCGCGTACACGCGCCGCCGCCGATCCAGAGAACGTCATCAGCGTATCATACGTGCCGCCGACCTTCTTAACTTGAATCGTGGTATCGGGAGGAAGATCGGAGGGATCAACGAGATTGAAGAACCCTGAGTAGGCGAGATCTCCTTTGACAAGCTCGGAGAGTTGCGTTGGCAATTCACCGATAAACTCGCCGTCGCCGTTCGCGGTAAACGGATAGACAACTAACTCGAGCCGACCTACAGACGCAGTTTCGGTGCGCAACGTGACCTGAGCAATGCTCGCGCCCGCGCACACCAACACAAAGATTATCAGACTAAGAGCGCGAGCCCGGATTGACGACAAATTCAAAATTGATTCCTAATTCACCCTGCTCATACTGCGGCGGCAACGGCGGGAACTTTCCTGCAGCGCGCACCGCGCGTTCGGCGGCTTGATCGATTAACAGATTGTTCGATGATTGCACCATCGTGATCGAAGACACCGTTCCATCACGCAAAATCACAAAGCCTATCGTGGCCATAGTTCCCGCACGAACGCCGGGCGGCGGACGGAAGTTGCGCTCAATTTTAGATTGAATGAGCGCAAGATAGAAATCGTAATCAAAACCCGGATTCTGAAGCTTTAGTGTGCCCGCTTCTCCCTTGAGTTCCTTGGGCACAGGCTCACTTGAGCGAATCTTCGTTTCCTTTGGAGGTTCGGGCTTCTTTTCTTCCTTAACCTTCTTTTTGGGCTCTTTTTTCGGAGTCTCGAGTGGCGGCTTGGTCTCGGGAACCTTGATTTCTTCGGCAGGCTTGGAAGATTGCACGGGGGCAGGTCTCGGCCGAATCAGGCGAACCTGGGTAACATCAGGCAAGTCGCGTTTGATTTCCGTCTTTGCATAGCTCGCGACAATAAGCACGACTAAGAAGAGCGCATGAAGTGCAATGGAGCCGATGAAGGATTTCTTCATGGCGAACCTCAGCCGCGACGGCCGCTTGTGGATTGCATCGGATCAGCCACTAAGCCAAGATCCGTTACACCCACCTGCCGCAGCACGTCAATAACATGAAGAACTTTCTGATATGGCACCTCTTTATCGGCCTGCAAGAACACGGGTTCCTTGGAGCTGCCGTAAGTTTGTTCAAAGGCCATGTCAAAGCTTGACTCATCAACCTTTGTTTGGTCGATCAGGATCGAGCCGTCTTTCTTGATCGTAATCGTGATGCCTTCATCACTTTTTGATTCGGCAGTCGAAGCTTGCGGGACCGCGACATCAACTGAGTTCTTAAGCATCGGTGCGGCGACCATGAAGATGATCAAGAGCACGAGCGTCACGTCCACGAGCGCGGTGATATTAATATCCGCGAGCGGGCGGTAGTTGACTTTCGTCAGCTTGCGGCCCTTGCCCGTGCGATGCTCTTGCGGTAATCCGCCAGCTCCAGCCATTCTAACGGCCGCCTGTTACGGCGTTACGCTTGACGAATTGGCGATCAACGGCAAAGGCGAGGTCGTCCCCGAAGGACTCTGCTTTTTCGGCCTCCTTGCGGAGCCAGTTGGAAAAGAAGTTATAGGCGATCAAAGCAGGAATAGCGACAAACAAGCCCAAAGCCGTTGCCACAAGTGCCTCGGCAATACCCGGGGCCACAACTGCGATGCTGGCATTGCCCCAGATTCCGATTCTTTGGAAAGCTGAAATAATTCCCCAAACCGTTCCAAGCAACCCCAAGAAAGGAGCCGCCGCCGAACAGGTGGCTAAAAACGGCAGAAACCTCTCTGCGCGGTTCAGGTGTAGAGCAGCCGCGCGTGCATACTCACGGGCAACCAGTTCGCCGTCGAGATCGTCAGGAACGCCCCGGTCGAACAGCTCGCGATGCGCGTACATGTAAGCCCGGGCGGGGAAGGCATTTCCGTATCGCCGGGCTTCGCTGAACAGATTGCGCGGCTCGAAATGCCGCCAATTGTAGCTTTCGAAGCCCTTGGAGTCCTTGCGGACCTTCAGCCACATAATCACTTTGTCCAGAATGACCGTCCATGACAGAACGGACATCACAGCCAGAATAAACAGGACGAATTTCGCAAAGGGCGATGCGACCGTTAATAACTGCCAAATACTCTCGCTACCGCCCATTGTGCAACTCTTTGTTCATCTTGAAGCTAAATTCGGCTTTTGACCCAGTGATGTTATGGCCTACTTCATAAAATACAAATATATGAAAAAGCCGATGGATTGTCAAGAAACTTACTCTGTTGCCGTTTCAACACGGCGGTTTTGTGACAAGACAACCGGAGAGCATGGTTCGCCAAAGGACAGGACAGCGACCACTGGGGCAAGCTTGGCCACGGCCATGAGGTAAACCCAAACAGGGAGTTCCTGACCATGAATCCACGGCAACATGACCGGTTTATCGCGGTACAGGGTTAAATCAACGGCGTTGAGCTTCTGGCGATATTCGCTCTCGCGGACAATGCCGCCTTCGAGCAGGTCTTCGAGGGGAAATCTGATGAGTTCCAAGGTAATTTCGTTAGGCTTGACGAATGAGTGTGAGTGAAAACTCGCGCTCGTTCTGTTTTTCGATGCGGATGACGTCACCGACGCGCAAGGTGTGTTCGGTTGTGAAGCGGGTCCAGCCGTGCAGTTTCGAGCGATTGCGAAGCTGCATTTTACTGCGATCGATATCGGTCTCTATTATGAACCCTAAATCCGTCTGAAGTTTAATCGGAATGCCGGGAGAGCCATCTGATTTTGAGACGGCATCGAAGGGAAAAAGTTCCAGAAAGTCGAAGACACTGAGATACCGCTCGAGAAACCAGAGGTTGTCGTCTGTAACTGGAATGTCATGTGAGAGTTTTGGAGGCATTGGGAATACAAAAGCGGCCGAGACAGCAGCCCGTCTTTTAATGCTGATTTCAGGGGCAAGGAATTATGCGCTGAAGGATTGTCCGCAACCGCAGGAGCGCTTGGCATTGGGATTCTTGAACACGAAGCCCGAGCCATTTAAGCCGTCTTCATAGTCAATCTCGGTGCCGTTCAGATAGAGATAGCTCTTCATGTCGCAGACAAGCTTAACGCCGTCCTGCTCGAAGACCTGATCATCTTCTGAAAGTTGGTTGTCAAAGCCGAGCACATAGTTCATGCCGCTGCATCCGCCGCCGCGCACGCCCATACGCAGATTCCAATCGGCCTTCTGTTCTTGCTCCATGATGGTCTTGACCTTGGTAAAGGCCGTTCCTGACAGTGTAATCATTGTGTTTCTCCGAATATGGGAAATTGAAAAAGTAAATTCTCTTACGCGCTTGCCAACGCACCGTCGCGCATCAGCTCTTCCTGAGTTTCCGCTTTATACGAGCTTCTGACGAGCGGACCGCTCTCAACGTGCTTAAGCCCCAACGATTGCCCGACCTCTTTGTACTCGCGGAACTGATCGGGATGAATGTACTCAATAACCGGCAAATGTCTGCGCGAGGGCTGCATGTACTGACCGATGGTCAAAAGATCGCAGCCTGCATCGGCCAAATCGCGCATGACCTCCTTGACTTCTTGCGGAGTCTCACCAAGTCCAACCATGATACCGGACTTCACGACCATGCCGTTGCGCTTGGCTTGGGCGAGCGTGTCGAGACTGCGCCAATACTTCGCCTGTGGCCGCACCTGCAAATGCAATCTGGCTACGGTTTCCATGTTGTGTGCGTAAACGGCGGGGCCTGCCTCGCATACGGTTTTCACACACTCGGGTTTGCCCTTGAAATCGGGGACCAGAACCTCAAGTCGCGTGCTGGGTGAAATCTCTTTGCACAAGCGAATTGTCTCGGCGATGTGCCCCGCTCCGCGATCTTCAAGCTCATCGCGATCCACCGACGTGATGACGATATACTTGAGATTGAACTCGCGCAGGGCTTCGGCGACGCGGCGCGGTTCCTCCTTGTCAAGCGGCAAAGGTTTGCCCGTCTTGACGTTGCAGAACCCGCACGAGCGCGTGCAGATATCGCCCATAATCATAATCGTCGCCGTGCCGCGTGACCAGCATTCGGCCATATTCGGGCAGGCGGCCTCTTCACACACGGTGAAGAGTTTCGAGCCGTGAATCAGCTCGCGCACGCCGTGAAATTTCTTCGTG
>JADKHW010000043.1 GCA_016721565.1 bacterium
ACAAATGACGGGACGGGTTTTACTATGCGCAACCTGGTTGGTGCGCAGGGCATCTATGGAGTAACAAGGTATCGCAATCCATATCGAACCGGACTTGTACGCACCGGTGATTTGGGTTTCACGTGGGATCCACCCTGTTCATTTATGCCCTCAATTGGCGGTCCCTTAGTTGCGCTGGTGGATACCATATACTGTCAGTCTTCTTTCTTATCATTTTTCAAGACTTCAGACGGCGGCTGCACATTTTCGGATTCGATGGCGACAGGATTTCCATTGGTTGACGTTGATGTTGCAATCGGCGGCGGATGGATTCACATGGTCGGCGCCGTATATGAATTAGGCTTTGGCCAGCGCCTCTATTATACGCGTGCGCCACTCGGCACTGAAGTCTTCGAAACGCCGCGTGATATTCACGCAAACGTCTATTGGACAAATATTGCAAATATTGAATGCGATGACGAGGGCACAGTCATCATCCTGTCATCGCTGAATTGGGTACCTCCGGTGCATCTTTCGTCTTCACAGGCGTTGGACATTTCGCACGATTTTGGGGAAACTTGGGTGGAAGTGGACACGTTAACTCCGTTCGAAAGCGCAACCATAGGTAATCAGGGCTTGTGCGCCTTGACAGAGAGGTGGCTTGCAGTGTGGTAGGACAGCACCTGGTAGTGGAAGCACTTCGAGCGCGGGAGAGATGGTGGTGTCGATTTAGCGCAAGCAAAGATTGAAGCGGGCGTAGGATCAGCCCGTCAGATCCTCGGCTTTATATGTTGATAACATAACATCCGGCGATATGCGAAGTGATTTTGCAGTTGTGTACTCCGCATCCGACGGTCCGTACCTCAAATGCGTCGGTGAAATACAACGTGACACAATTGACCCCGAAATTACAGGCGTGCATAGATTGCCTACTCTGGTCCCGCATGATTCCTTGCTGGAGATTGGGATAACGGCCACGGACAATGACTCGCTTTGGAAGCCTCAGTTTGTGGCATGGAGAGTTAATTCACAGGACGATTCGATTGTATTTGACTTGGAACGAGTTGGGTTTGATCAGTACGAAAGCATATGGAGTGTACTCGCCGATACCGCGATCTGGCTCTACTATTACCGAACTGAAGACATGTGGGAGAACGTTACGGCGACAGAAGCGCAAACATTATATGTTGGGGTGATAAAGTGACATCGATTCGCTGCCATTGATTTGCCAGTGATTTTCGCATTTCACGCTTTCTGCTTCGTTCAACTCTGCGCTCTCGATTTCGTTGGATGTGCCGTTGCATCAAGGTATTGACTCTCTCTCTGCTTATGATTTGTTAGGGAAGAAGTGGATGCAATTCAGCGCGGAAGTTGGAAAGCTGAACGCTCTCTTATACCGCGCCGCCGAGTCTTGCGAGCGGGATTTATTTTGTGCGGGCCGCAACTGCACACGATGCGGTGATGCAGAAGGTTGTGTTGTTGAAATAGCAGAAGCCCCCCCTAACCCCCTCAAAATCGAAGCAACTTTGGGAGGAGATCAAAATTTTAGCCTTGCTTATTTCCCTTGGACTTCGTATTGTATTCGCATGAAAGAAAGTAGCCGATTCTTGACCGTTCTTGCATTGTTGGCCGTTATCTGTTTGGCCCTTGCCATCGGGACGCGCATGTCTATCAAGGCGATGTCGCCCGTGCCGACGAAGCTCGGTGTGTTTTGGGGGTATTTTAAGCCGTGCCCGGAGTCGCCGAATTGTGTGTCGTCACAGGCCACGCGCGAGGAGCAGAAGATTGCTCCGCTGTCGTTTGTGGGCACGGATCGACCGACGGCATATAAACTTTTGCGCGAAGTGATATCCGAAATGCCGCGCTCTGATGTGTTGGTGAGCCGCGAAGATTATGTGCATGTCGAGTTTCAAACCAAGTGGCTGAGATTTCGTGATGACACCGAATTTTCGCTCAACGACACAACAGGCACTATTGAAGTGCGTTCAGCTTCGCGAATCGGCACCAATGACGGCGGCGTCAATCGCAAGCGCGTCGAAGAGATTCGCACGCGGTTTAATGAGAAATTACAGAAACTTATCAAAGGATAAGGGAAAAGAATAGATGAAGAAACTTCTATTTGTTTTGGTGTTTGCGTCAGTTGCATTTGCGCAGACGGGAACGAAGCTCACGGTCAGTATTTCGGGTTTAGATAATGACACAGGACAACTGATTGTGTCGGTTTGGCCCGGCGAACAATCGTGGAATGACAAACAGCCGCTGGGCAGATTTCCTGTGCCCATCTCCAATGGTGGCGCGGTGTGGACAAGCGAGAGTCTTGCCGCCGGAACGTATGCCGTGACGGTTTATCACGACAAAAATTTGAACAAGAAATGGATCGCCACTGGTACGGCCCGCCGAAAGAAAAAGGCGCGGCGTCAAACGGTGCAAAAGCTCAAACGTTTGGGCCGCCCAAATGGGAAGACATGAAGTTTGAAGTCGGCGGCAGTGAGCAAACGGTTGAGATTAAGTTTGAATAGTGGGTTTCTACCGTGAGAAAATTCTTCCGCACATTCTGCATCACGGAATGGCGGCGGAGCGGCATGCACGGTTTCGCAAAGAGACCGTATTGACTGCGCGCGGTAGTGTGCTGGAAATTGGATTTGGTTCGGGATTGAATTTGAAATACTACTCGGACGCAGTGACGACGGTTACAGGCATCGAGACGAATCCGGGCATGCGGAAATATGCGGTGAAGCTCGCGCACGAATACGAGTTTCCGGTGCATCTGCTCGATATGGATGCACAGCGGCTCGGCTTTGACAACGGTGAATTTGACACCGTTGTTTCAACGTGGACGATGTGCAGTATTCTCGATTTGGATCGCGCGCTTGATGAAGCCAAACGTGTGCTGAAACCGGGCGGAAAATTGCTGTTTATCGAGCACGGACTTGCGCCGGATTTGAATGTGCAAAAGTGGCAGCACCGGCTGACGTGGTTTTCACGCAGGATCTTCGACGGCTGTCACGCGAATCGCAAGATTTCCGACTACGTTGCGCGCGCGGGATTTGAACTCACCAAGCTTGACACGTTTTACGCGCCGGACATGCCCAAGAGCGGCGGTTACATGTATCAGGGCAGCGCACGCAAAATTTAATGAGCATTCTCTCCACAAATAAACTCGCGAAATCGTACGCGCTCGGCAAAGCGAGTGTGCCGGTGCTGCATGACGTGACTCTCTCCATCAATGCAGGTGAGCAGGTTGCGTTGGTCGGGCCGTCCGGAGTGGGGAAGAGCACGCTCTTGCATTTGCTCGGTGCGCTGGATCGCGCAACGTCGGGTGAGATTATTTGCGACGGGCAGGAGTATTCCAAATTATCGAGTGACGATTTAGCTCAACTCAGAAGCCGCAAAATCGGGTTTGTGTTTCAATCGCATCATCTGTTGCCGGAGTTCACAGCGCTTGAAAATGTGTTGATGCCTGCGCAACTTTCGAGATTGGCAGACTCGAATTCTGAAACCCGCGCAAGAAATCTACTTGAGCGCGTTGGCTTAGGCCACCGACTTAGTCATCGGCCCGGTGAGCTGTCCGGCGGCGAATGTCAGCGAGTTGCAGTTGCGCGAGCGTTGATAAATTCACCAGCCGTTGTCATCGCCGACGAGCCGACCGGCAACCTTGACGGTCAAGCGGCTAAGTCAGTCCAGGAACTGTTACTGTCACTCGCGCGTGAAAATAACACGACATTGCTCATCGCTACACATAATTTAGAGTTGGCGAGGTCCATGCAACGGGTTCTTCAAGTGCATCTTGGAAACGTCAGCGAGGACTCAAGCCGTTGATTAGACTTGACTTTAGAGATAGAATGTTATAGATTATGTGAGGTCTGGAATGGCCTCATTTTGTTTGAAATATCCTAAGTTTTTGTTTTATATACACAAAGTCACCCGGAGGTGAACATGAAGCGTGGATGGATTACCCTGTTTCTGGTGAGCGCAGTAACCCTGTTTTTGATTGGTTGCTCGTCGCCGATGAAGGAAGCGCAAAAGATGATGGAAGCTGGACAGTATGAACAGATCGTAACCAAATTTGGCAGCAACCCCGAACTTTCTTCGATGGTTCAGCAGGCCAAAGACAAAATTGTCGAGAAGTTGTTTGCTGAAGGCAAGTACAACACGATTCTCGAAATGTACCCCGACAACCGCATGGCCAAAGAAGCCAAGAACAAGATTGCTGAAGCATTGCTGGCCGAAGGCAAGCTTGCTGAAGTGTTGGCTAAGTACGGCGACACCCCTGCCGCAATGCAGGCTCGTTTGAAACAACAGCAAATGCTGAATGACTCGCTCGCAATGGTTGCCGATTCAACCGGCAAGAAGTTGACCGATGCCGAGAAGAAGGTCAAAGACACGCAAAAGCAGGTTGAGAAGGCCAAGGATCAGACTGCTGACATGGCCGAGAAAGCTGCTGAGAATGAGTTGAAGAGAATTCTTGCGCTTGCCAATCCTGACATGAAGAAGAAGGCTCTGCAGAGTTTCGTGAACAAAGCTGAGTACAAGAACACCACTTCCCATGCAAAGGGCGTGGCTGAATTGGCAAAGCTGTAATCTGAAAGAACTAATTTTTAGGAGAAAATATGAATAAGAAATTGCAATACATTCTGTTGGCGCTTGGGTTGTCTGTCATATTGGTCGCCGTGGGTTGCTCGAAAGAAGACGACAACAATGATCCCCAAGGACCGACATCAGAAGAAAGACTGACTGGCTTTTGGTTTTCGGACACGCCTACTGCCGTGGGTGACAGCGTGGACCTAAGGTTTTACTCCACCGGCTTGTTTGAACTGAACGAGTACGCCAACTTCCTCGTCACGGACGAACTGTTCCATAGTAGGTATCAAGGTACCTGGACAGCAGATGATAATTCTGTCTCGTTCCATGTTACCACGCGCGACGACTCTGTCACGGTTGACTTGAATTGGGATTGGGCATTTGAATTGCACGGATCAAGTGATGATACGCTGCACCTGAGCCACAACTACGGTGCGGGTCAGATTACGGAAGTCACTTACGTCAATGTGACTCCGCCTGCCAGCTCGAACTAAGGTTCGTTTCGATTGAATAGAAAAGGCGACTCGATTGAGTCGCCTTTTTTTGTTGTTAACAGAGGAGCTATTTCAAGAACAGAATCTTCTTCGTTTCAGCATAGGTGTGATCGCTTGCACGAAGAAAATACACCCCCGCCGCGAGGCCATGCGGCGCGGCGAAAGTCAATGTTCCTCCCAACGATCTACCTGAATACAGTAGCGCAACTTCTCTTCCTAACAAATCAAAAAGACGAACCTCAAAATCCGGTCCGGTTGCACCGTCAATTTCAATTCTGATCTCGCTGTTGAAGGGGTTGGGATAGATGCTCGAAAGCTCCCAGCTCGATGAGATTGCGTTAGTCTCTTTCTTTGCAGAACTCCAAAACAGTGTGTCAGAATACCACGGATCAAAGTCCACGGAGTCGGCCACCGTATCACCAAGTGCGGTCGGATTCAGAACGGGATGGTAAGGGCCTGACGCATCGCCCCAGTAATTCCACTCCGCTTGAACGGTCATAAACCGATCATCAGCCGCGACAGCGATCCCGTTGTGATGAAAAATGTTCTCTCTGAAAATATGTGGATTATCCTGGAACAGCACAACAGGTCCGTTTACGTTGTCCATCTCTTCAAAACGATTGTTATGGATATAGCAGTTACCAAAGGCGCTGATACCTCCCGGCCCAATATAAGACCCACAATTGATGAACGTATTTTCGAAGACTTCAATGGTCTGACACGATCCGATTTCCTCACTATTATCACTAACGACTAAACTGTGGTCGAAGATATGGTGACTTTAGGGGTAACCAGGTTCTCAAACAAATTCCCGCTATTATGTTGGGTTCGGAATCACATTTGAACCGACAGACAGAACTGCCATTCCTTTCTGAAAATCAGCGAAGACGTTATCGGTAACCTCTGACGCGCCAATTCGCAGGACTAATGCCGTTGAAGCTGGTGCAAATTCAAAATTAGAAAACACGCATCCAGAAATGGTGACATACTTTCCATAACAGAGCAGTACATTTCCGCCCCAGAAATTTCCGCTAAACGAACAATTGACAATGGAACTGTAATCGCCAAAGGTCAATTGCGCCCAATCTACGGTGTCTGTGTGAAAGCTACAATTTTCAGCTATGATTGTTGTAGCGAATATGCACCTTCCCATTGAATGAACAAACTCGCACCGTTCCAGATTTATTGTCGGGTTGAGGTCTCCATGCGCAAATACCCCATAATACACTGAGTCGAAGCGGCAATCCGAGAGCGAAAGATTCATAGATCCTAAAATATGAATACCGCCTACGTCGCCGGTCCAATGCGGATGCATTGCTGTGCCGTTGCGAAACACAAAATTCTGAATGCGCACATTGCCGGACGTAAGCGACATACAGCCACGCCCTCCCGGGCTTGTAAGTCCCGCGGGATCGATAATGGGGAGCGCATGATCACTCGTGTCCGCGCTAATGTTTCCAATCATAACAAATGACAATGCAGGCGCGGTCAACTCTTCCACATATAGACCTGTATCCACCAGCACAGTGTCGTTCGCCAGAAGCGCATTCAGCGCTCCTTGAATCGTCTCAAATTCAGCAGGTACGCGCAAAGTTCGTGCTACGCATAACAAGCAACTCATCACGAGACAAATAAGGACTGCGAGTGCCGGGTTCACGGATTGCAAGCCGTAAGAAGGTCGCAATCGCTCCAGTCATGGTATACATAACCGCGAGCTACGCAATCAGTGCAATCGGATGTATTGGGAAAATGGCAGGAACGAAGACAAACCCAAAGCGTATATTCTTCGTTCGCAGTTAGTGTTGGAGTATCTCCGACACCATTGCAGTTATCACCAGAACAGGGGCTATGTGCAACCCCGACGATGTTGCTGTTCTCATCAGTCAAGTAAACACATGCGAAACATTCATTGCACGAAGACTCGCCGCTAGAAGACTCGCCGCTACAGGTTAAGCTGTATTTGAGAATATATTGCTGTGTGCACTCAGCAGTAAAGGTTTGCGAAACACAATCACCTCCCGCGCCGCAACCTGTTCCTCCGGGCGAATTGTCCGCTTTGCAGTAACATTGCTCACAATCCGGCGTGTCCTGTGCGAATCCGATTTGAGAGGCCACAAGCAGCGTTGCAAAAACAAAGAGAGTTAAATTCCGTCTCATAATCCACCTCGACTTTGAGTGTTACCTGCCGCATTGTGCGGCAGGTTCACTACAATATAGTACACTCGCCCCATCTCCTTGTCAAGGGGTTTGTGAAAGATTCACAAAGCTCATGTGACCTGCCAAGTTGTGGTTTTACAGATGTATCACAAACCCGAGTTGGTTTAGACGGCATACAGCTATGAGCGTGGAGGCAACCGATATACTATTGCACAGGCTGCGCGGGCATGGGGCCGGGATCACCTAAGACGTACTTCTTAATCCACGCGATGTCCCACGCCATTTTTGCTTCGCGGAATGTGTATTTCGTGAGACCGTGACCTTGCTTTGGATAAACCACTAACTCGGTCGGGACATTCAGATACTCTCGCAATGCGCGATGCAGCATGCGTGCGTGGGCGGCGGGAACTCGTTGGTCACCTTCACCGACATGAATCAACGTCGGAGTGGTGATCTTGTCCATGTTCCACGACGGCGATGATTCCAAATACTCTTTCTGATTCTCCCACGGCTGGCCTTCCATGAAATTCACGACATGGCCCGGCGTGTCTTCAGTGCCCCATTGTGTCAGCATGTCCATCACACCTGCGCCTGTTGACGCGGCTTTGAATCTTGTTGTGTGAGTGATAATGGCATTCGTGAGAAATCCACCGTTGCTCCAACCCCCGACCGCAAGCTTCGACGAATCGGCAATTCCTGCGGCGACGAGTGCATCCACGCCGGAGAGAATATCACTGACTTCAATATCATTCTCGTGTCCGATTAGATCCGTCATGAACTTATCTCCGAAGCCAGTTGAACCGCGATAGTTCGGACAGAAGCAAGCCCAACCCATTGAAGCCCAGAATACGCGGCCATAGATCCAATACTCAAAACGATATTTGTCCGAATCGGTCGGGCCGCCGTGTAAACTCAAATACGTCGGCAATGGTCCTGAGCCTTTGACATAGTCCGGCGGTAATTCAAGAACACCTTCAACCGGAGTTCCGTCAGGAGCAACCCAAGTGAAAATCTCCATCTGCGGCAATTTCCACTCCGCCATCTGCGGATTGATGTTCGTAATCTTCTTGAAACCTGTGCCGCTCGTGACATAAATATCCCCGGGTGATTGCGGCGTGTCCCACTCAACTGCTAAGGTCTTGCCATCTCTGTTGAAGCTGTAGCTACCCACGACCACGTCGCCTGGAGTGAGCGTTTTGAGTGCGCCTTGACCGCTGCGCGTGATATTCTCAATCTTCATCAAGCGATTGCGCGCGTGATCTTCTGCCGCGAACACAAGGCTGTTTCCCTGCCATTTGAGTTCGCCTTCCGAGACTTCAAATTCACCCGGTCGATTAAGCTTCGTGATTACTGTATCATTGCCAAGATGCGCGACATAAAGTTCCGAAGGATAACCATCCCATGTGCACATAAACGCGACCTTCTTGCCGTCGTCCGACCAACTGACTGCATTCAGCCAACCGTAAGGTGACTTGGCTTGCTTGCGCCACAGATCGTCGTTCAGCGTCACAATCGCACCCGTTTCAACATTCAGCAGATCAACTCTGCTCTGTCCTTCTCCATGGATCGCCTCATCAGTTTTCACTGTGACAAGCGCAATGCTCTTCTCGTCGTTCGACACGTCAAAGCTCGCGATGTGGCGCGGTTCACCATAAACTTTTTCCGCGCGCCATGATGCGAGATCGAGTTTGTTAAGCTCTTTCTTGCTGAACTTTCCGTGACCGTATTCAACTCCGTCGTGCTCTTTGCGTAGGCTCTTCCATTCGTCATTCTCGTATTCGTCAGACGAGACCATGTAGTAAAGCGTGCGTGTGTCGCTCGATAGTTGAAACTGGTCAATGCCGTCTTTGATACGCGTGACGGGAGTCGGTTCACCGCCCGCTAACGCAATGCGCCAAACTTGCGTGCTGCCGTCGAACGGGACTTCCGCATTTTCACCGCGCTCGTAGTCTGCCGTGAAATAGATCCACTTGCCATCAGCGCTCCATAAAGGGCTGCCTTCGGTGGCCGTATCAAAGGTCAATCGCTCTGTTTTACCCGTGCTGACTTCCGCCAACCCAAAGGTCGTGGTTACGTTCTTCGCGCGGCTTCTCCCACCGCATTTCGGTATAGGCGACCCACTTGCCGTCCGGAGAAATCGCGGAGGAGGCAATATAGGCCTGCGTGAAGTAGTCGTCAAGGGTGATATCCCGCTTGGGTCCGGCAAATGCAATCGCGCAGAATAGTAAGCAGATCGCAAGGGCGGTTTGCACCGGAGTACGCATCGTAAACTCCTAATTTTAGGTGATATTCTGACTTTCAAAGCACAATTTAGCCATTCCTGAACGGAGTTGCAATGCGAGCGAACACCAAAACCCTCGTCGTTGCAGCGTGTCAACAATGTTTTTTTCTTGATGTGCTAAAAAGATTCCCTATTTGGTCAGGTTTTCCGTATATTCTGGGGATAATTACTTCTCGCATGACAACGGTGAAAACTATGATGAACTTTTTTCGACTTGCTTTGATGCTTGTGTGTGTTTCTGTGGCACTGGCGACCCCGGTGCGCTTCTGGTGGACGGGCGACCGCACACAAGAAGGCCAGATGACCATGTTCAATCCGACTGCTGAAGACGGTGATACAGGTATCCCCGTATATGCGGCCGATATTGATAACGATGGTTACGACGACGCGATTCTTTCTGCAATGACCGGTGATGGCCGCAACAACAACCGCTCATCATGCGGTGAATTGCATGTGCTGTTCGGCGTCGATTCTGTGCGCGGCTTGGTGGATTTTCAATATTTCGAGGGCGTCTATTCCAACCTGTTCACGATTTGGGGCCGCGCCGCTAAAGACTATCTCGGATCAAAAGCATCTGCAGGTGATCTTGATGGAGACGGCACAAAAGATCTTATCGTCAGCGCGATGTGGTGCGATACTCCGGGAAGATCAAACAGCGGTGAAGTTTACATTTTCTGGGGCGGTTCGTATTTGCGCGGTCGTTTTGCGGACATTGCGAGTGCAGCCGACATGGACACCTTCCAAGTCACGAACATTATCGGCGCGGAAGCGGACGACAAGCTCGGTACATGGATTACGACGGGTGACGTTGACGGAGACGGCAACGTCGATATGCTCATCGGCGCACCGCGCGCAAACGGTTTTGCCAATGACGGTGCACACGATCAAACAGGCGAGTGCTATTTACTCTACGGCCCGTTCTCGCGCTCGACTACGATTGATTTAGCTAATCCTGGCGCGCAGCGCATGACCGTGATCTTCGGTATTGATCCGAACGATCAAATGGGAACAACGTGCGAAGTCGGCGACTTGAACGGCGATGGTTTTGCAGACATGGTCATCGGCGCGGGTGCACAAGTTGTCGCGCGACTCGGTGACACCGATGTGGATTATCCTTTTGAAACCGGCGGTGCAGGTGACGGCCCGACGAACAATCGTGATGCGTGCGGTGAAGCATATTTTCTTTTCGGCGCGGCAGATATGCCCGACACAATCAACCTCGCCGCAGGCATGCCGCAAGGTTCAATGGTCGTCTGGGGTGCGCATGGTATTGAAGCTATTGGCGAACCCGGCGGTGATGAGTTTGGTGAAGACATCAGCATCGCTGACATCAACGGTGACGGATTACAAGATGCAGTTGTTGGCGCGTTTCGTGCAGACGGTTTTAGCAATAATCTGAATTGGGCGGGTGCGGCATATTTATTTTACGGCCAGCATCAATTCCCCGCAGAAATTGATCTTGCCGCAGGTATTCCCGATTCGGTGAGCGCATTCTACGGTGAAGGTACGGATCGTTTGATGGGCGACACGACTCCGCTTGGTGACATCAACGGTGACGGTTATTTTGATATTCTCTTCGGTTGCGTGCACGGCGGCGGACCGTATCAAATTTTCAAGTCAGGAGCATTAGCAGTGATGCGCGGCAAGCCTGAACTTTTCCCGCGCACAACGGATTTTGCGAATCTGCCGGACACAACCTATCTACAAATTTTGCAAGGCGCCGAAGTTTCTGACTTGATGGCCTATTGGGCTACGACGGGTGATTTTAACAACGACGGCTATTGGGACTTGATTCCCAACGTGATGCACGGCGACGGCCCCAACAACGAGCGCAACAACGCAGGTGACTTTCACATTATCTCCGGAGAATGGCTAACCAACCATCCCGGACAGCCGCGCTTCGTGAATGCCGATCCGCAGCAAGATTACATTCGCATAACCTGGCACAACAACGGCGAGCGCGGCACCGATTCGCACATCATCTACCGCCGTGAAATACTCAGCGGCACGCTTGATTCGGTTGGCTATGCTCCCTATCCCGCACACGAATATGTTGACAGCGCCGTCGCGCTTGGAATCACTTACGAATATCGACTCAAAGCAGTTAACCCACAAGGTTACTATTCAAATCTGTCGCTGCCGTGTGAAGCTGTAATGGGAATGGAAATTGATGAAGAAGGCTCCATTCTAATTGTCAATGGCATTGACTGGGACACCTATGGCGCTGAAGCGATCAACTTCTATGAAGACAGCGTGCTGTTAGGCAATACTCCGTTTGAATTTTGGGATTTGATGAGCACCGCGACCTATCCGCAAGGCATCACTCCCATTGGTTACGGAATTGACAGTCTTGACGAAGCGCTGCCGCATCACCCGATGATTCTGTGGATGTTAAATGCGTTTGACGACGACGATCCGAATAACCACGACGGCCACAAACTCCGCGCGTTCAGCCCGCAGCTTGGCCACTATTTGCAAGCAGGCGGATGCGTTGTTGTAATCGGAAAAGAGATGGGAGATTGGCTCGATGATCAACTCGAGTCAAACTACTTCCACGTTGTCAATTGGGGCTTCTCAAGTCACGGTTACCAATACCAACGAGCTGACTCCGGTCTATCCGGTTTGCCCAATCTTGGTAAAATTGCAACTGCAACAAACATTCAAAACCTCGAACCGTTTGCGGCTGACAATTCCGGCTGCACGAAGTACACCTACAAATTTGCCAACAGCGCCTATCAGTGGATGGGCGGAATCTCGCGGCCCTCAACGCTCGATTGGTTTAACCTCGCGTTCATTTCAACACGGCCCTATCGCGCCGATCCGGTTGAACTCAGGCAGGCGATGCAGTTTATCATTGATAAGCTTCTCGATCACTACTACGAAGTCGAGGGTGTTGCAGCCACGCCGCATGCGCCGGGCGTGTTAGAAATCACATGGGAAGAGGCCGAATCGCACAACGAGACAGGTTATTGGATCTACCGCCAAATCGCCAATGCGTCATTGCCCGTGGACACGCTGGATTTTGTTCCCTCTGGAACGCTGAGTTATTTGGACACGGTTGCAACACCATTGACGAGTTACAAATATTGGGTCATCAGCGAGCACGTTGACGGAAAATTTTCGCTGCCGTCTGATACCGCGCTTGGATTTTCTCCGCCGACAGTTGATCCGGCACGATGTTGATTGTCAACGGACTTGATTGGACAACGTATGGTCAATCTGTTTTTGATCTCTACAACCAACATGTTTTGCAAGGCAATCGCCCGTTCCGTTTCTGGGATCTCTTCACAACGGCTACACGGCCCGCAGGTTACACTCCGGTCGGTACAGGACCCAATGGATTGGTTGATCAGATCTGGCAAGCGGGTACTGTAATCTGGGTCTTCAACGGATTCAACGGCGATGAAACCGTTTTCCAATCATTGCAACCCAATCTTGAATCGTATCTTGAATTAGGCGGTAAGCTGATTCTAATCGGCAAAGAACTCAATCTCTTTCTGTCTCCAACCATGCGCGCGCGTCTCGGTGTGGAAAGTTTCGGCACGTCGCTCGATTGGGCTGAAACCGATTCACTCTGGGCCGAACATCCGTCGCTTGCAACAATCGGAAAACAAACCGGTGTGGCGATGTCGCTCTGTCCCGAGTTCATTCCGCGTGATGCTCCTGAAGTCTATCCGCTCTATCGTTTGGCCGGAACAGATGACTCGTACTACGGAGTCTTGAGTTCAGATAGCATTGGTCATCCCTTTGATGCACTCTATCTTTCCATGCGGCCCTATCGCGCGAACTTCACAAATCTCGCCGCCGCGATGGATACTCTGCTAACGGATTTTGTCGGTCATACGTTGTCCGCTTCCGTGCAGAATCTTTCACTACAACAGTTGCCAACACGAACAACAACATTCTGCGCTGGAACGCACTTCCCGGTGCGAGTGGTTACAGAGTCGTTCGCCGCTATGGCAGTACCACTCCCGCTCACGCAGGCACGCTAATCGGCACCACAACCAACACAACCTACACCGACACCACAGTTCAACCAGTAGGTACGCCGACGATCTACACGATCTACCCAATCTGGTGAGGACTGAGACACATTGTTGCGCCATGAAGCCGCGAAATTAATTATCAGCCCTTAGTGAATCGCATTTGAAATTTCTTCACTTAGCGGGTCAGGACAATTTCAAATATTTTGCGCCAACCCCTTGACAAGAGGGGGGGGGCATGTTATTATATTAGTGGTGAAGCTCGGCTGCATACTGTTTGCGGCGGGGCACACCACTCAAGCCGGAGGTCGGATTATGGGATGGAAATTCACTTTCGCAACTTCACTCGCCGTGCTTCTTCTCTTCGCGGCACCAAGCAAATTGTTTGCACAGTGTACGTGGTGCCAGACGGTGACAGATGCCTGTTGTGACGGGACTGGTACAGCCGTCAACTACCAAATTGGGTGTACGACATCCGAGATTTATGTTCAGTATGACATCTCGAATCTGAGTCGAGTACTTATTGAATTAACTAATCTGGACACTTCAACAACTCTCTTTTCTGGATATCTTTCATGCGACTGCGACAGAGCCCAGATCTGGAAAGACAACATCGTGCCACTGGCATCTGGAACAAATTTGATACTCAAAGCAAGCTGCGAACCGTGTACTCAAGGCGGAGATTGCGCGATAGGCAATGTGAACGTGAAGTTCTTCACGCCCTCGTCAAACACCTGCGCGCCAAATTGTTCGGGCAGCTAAGGCAATGCGACACAGTTTATTGTTCCTTATTGATAACTGCATGGGCCTCATTGGCCCATGCAGTTATTCATTTTGTTCCTGATGACTTCTTGAATCTGCAGGAAGCCATTGACGAAAGTAACTCGAATGATACAATTGTCTGCCGCAACGGGACCTACTATGGCCCGTTTTTCATTTGGGCGAGAAATGTCACCATTTCAAGCGAGTTTGTAATAGATCAGGACCCCGGACATATTTTGAACTGTGTTATCCGACCGCAACGCGGAGATAGAGATCATCGGTGCCTAATGACAGAGGAAGGTGATTCTGCAGAGCATGACTTAAGACTCGTTGGTTTGACCTTAGCGCTCGGGCGGGCCGTAACTGTGGATGAGTTCTACGGCGGAGGAATATATCTTCAAAATCGGACGGCGGTCTTCCAAGATTGCATATTCAAGTCGTGTGTGGCAGACATGGGTGGTGCAATATACTCGGACAGATCTAATCTGACTTTGAACCGATGCACTTTTCCGGGTAATGACGCGATTGATCGCGGGCGCGTTCTCTATGCAAGATTAAGTAGCGTTGTGTTCAGTGATTGCGACATCGGACCCAATGGACATCTGTACGAAGGACCAATGTCAGGAGATGCAGAAATCCAAATGGATGGCTGCGGAATTGAAATACGGACATCAAGGATTCATGACATTGGATGGGTAGATGACCATCGCGAGTTATTTCGAAACGTGGATGGAGCTTCAGCACAGTACTTGAGATTGTACGGCTGCACAATTGAGTCCTGCAATCTGAGCATGCTAATTACCGGCGGCGCCGGCCCACGCGAATTTAGCATGGACTCCTGCATAGTAAGGAACAATCAGAATTGGTTTGGTTTTTTTAAGGGTTACCTTGTTGGTCCGATGCAAACTGCTCAAATTACTCGTAATTGGTTTGAAGAAAATTACCATTATATGTTTGCTGAAAATCAAGGATTGCTTTATCTTGACGGAGTATCTCCTCGCTATGTAGTTGAAGAGAATTATTTTTCCAGAAACACGGGAACAAATTACGCTTGTATTGGCTTAGCTCGCGCCAATGATCCGTTGATTGGCCGTGTTCAGCGAAATACTTTGCACAAAATTATAGCCGCGGTCTGCACTTGGCGACAGTACAACGAACGCGATTGCTCAAATTGGCGAAGGTGTGTTCGAGTACAATGGACTTGTTGGCAACTTGGGGCTATCAGTTTACACCAGCACCTTTCTCTCGCCTACCTCCTACGCCCTCCACAACTTCTGGGGCGATTCCACAGGTCCCTACGAAGCGTCACGCAATCCCGGCGGCTTAGGCGATACCACAAACGCCGCGACAATCTACGATGAGTGGCTGCTAAGTGCCGATGAAATTCCCGACACGAGTTTGTTTCCCGATGCGGTTGAAAATTCACCTTTGCCTGTATCATCCACTTGGCAGTTAGGGACCATCTACCCCAACCCTTCAACAGCGAGTTCGAGTAGTGCTGACGGCATGACCGGAGCGGATTTTGAAGTAAAACTGTTTGATCTTTTGGGCCAGGAAGTTGCGCTTTTGCACTCAGGCCGCACCCTGCGCGGCACCCTGAATTTTGCCGCTCCCGCCAGCCTTGCCGCCGGAATCTACTTCGTCTCAGCCCGACCGTTTCTATTCTGAAACCAAGAAAATTCTGTACCTAAAATGACCAGCGGGCACTGCTTTAACATGCTATAACAGGCAAACCCTGCCCCCATTCGGAAAAACACAAAGCGGCCGCCCTCAAAAGAGAGCGGCCGCTTGCTGTCCCCGGCGGGACCCATGATCGCCGTGTTATGTAAGATAACACATCTCTTTAGGATGTAAAGGGGCAAACAGCCCCTTTTATTTTTTCTCGCTCACAATTGGGGATACCAATGACATAACATTCTGAACCGGAATTTACAATTGTTAGAGACCTATTCCATTGTGGTCCAATCTTTGAGTTAGCTCTGCTTGGAGGTCTATCGATTAACAAGGCAAAGCATGACCCGGAATTCTATAGCATTAAACCCAATGGTTAAGCACATCCACGGGACGTGGCTTTGGCTGCTCCTGTTTGCATCTGGCATCTTTGCGCAAAGTGGCGCGTTGCAAGCTGCCGACCAACAGTTTGATGTCTCCACCCGGTTCATGCAGGCCGACTCCGCCTACCGTACCGTATTCAACCCGGACTCAAGCCCGGGTAAAGGCATGGGCTGGAAGCCGTATAACCGTTTTGCATGGTTTTATGGCCAGCGCCTCACTCCCGGAATTAGCGTTGACCCAGTTGCAATCCGCATGAACGCGTGGCAGCAAAAGCAAGCTGACCGTAATCCCGCCAACCCGCTCGATGAAAACTGGACCAATATCGGCCCGACCAACTACGCAGGCCGCGTTCTCTCCATCGCCTGGAGTTCCACAAACACAAATATCATTTACGTCGGCTCGGCTTCGGGTGGACTCTGGAAAACCACTGATGGCGGCGCCAACTGGTCACCCTTGACGGATGATCTTGCCAGTCTCGCAATCGGCTCGGTTGCGCTCGATCCGAATGACCCGAATATCGTTTACATCGGAACAGGTGAAGGTTCCGTTTAACGTCGATGCAGTTTTGGTGCAGGCATATTCAAATCTACAGACGGCGGTGCAACGTGGAACACGACAGGTCTTTCGTGGACGCAGTCGCGGAACCGCGCCGTCAATAAGATTATTATTGATCCTACAAATACGCAGATTATCTACGCCGCGTGTAATAGCTCAGTCGGCGGTATTTACAAATCTTCAAACGGCGGTACGACGTGGACGCTCTATCACACGGGCGACGTCAAAGATATCGAAATGCATCCCGATTCGTCGAACGTGCTCTATTGCGCGAACGGCTATCCGTGGGGTACGGCTTCGAACGGTATCTATAAATCGACAGACAGCGGCGTCACGTGGACGCAGTTGACGAGCGGATTGCCTGCGGGTTCAGGCTTCGGTCGTTTGGAAATTGATATTAGCGAGAGCAGTCCGGCGACGTTGTATGCGGGTATCTCGCAAACGATTTCCGCCGGAGCGGGACTCTATGGTATTTACAAATCTACAAACGGCGGCGCATCGTGGACACAGCAGGCCACCACGCCGAACATGTACGCCGGACAGGGTTGGTATAACCTCGTTGTTGAAGTGCATCCGACCGATCCGAATCAAGTGTGGTCAAACGGTCTTGACGGCTACAAATCCACCAACGGCGGCGCGTGGCATGGACGCATGTCGGTTTGGAGCTACTCCGAAGGCAATTCGCAGTACGTGCATGCGGACCATCACGCGATGGCCTATAACCCGGTGATCCGAACACGATCATTCTCGGTACGGACGGCGGTTTATTCAAATCCACAAACGGCGGAACTTCGTGGACGTCATTGAATAACAGGTTGATTTCTTATCAGTATTACGCGATCTGCAACGACAACCTGTCTCCGACCGGCCTACGGCGGTGCAAGATAACGGCACAAACAAGTACAACAACTCGTCAACGCAGACTCGAGTGTTGGGCGGCGGCGGCGGTTACTGCAATGTGGACTTCACGAACTCTAACAACGGGTATGCCACCGCACAGCACGGTAACCACTACAAGTCAACCAACGGCGGCGTCATTTAATTCGATTCAATCAGGTATCACAGGTGCGGGCGCGTGGGTGACTCCGCGTGTGATGGATCCGACAAACCCAAATATCCTTTACACCGGAACTAATCTCGTCTATCGTTCGACGAACAGCGGGGGCCTCGTGGACTGGCAATTTCGACTGCGCTCGATGAAGTTACATCAGCCACATCGCGGTTGCGCCGTCAGATCCGGCGACGTTACATTTGTTACGAAGGCTACGACGGTAAGGTTTTCAAAGACCAACGACACCGGCGCAAACTGGTGAATATCGGGACAAGGTATTCCCGAACGCTATCCTACTCATATCGCGATTGATCCACTCAATCGCGATATCGCTGTTGCGGTCTCAGGTTACGGCTCTGGTCACGTTTACAAATCCACCAACGGTGGAACGTCGTGGAGCAATGTTTCCACCGGCTTGCCTGATCTGCCCGTTAACTGCATCGTGATCGATCAGAGTGACGGCAACAAGCTCTATGCTGGCAACGATCTCGGTGTGTACTATTCGAGCAATGCAGGCTCAAGCTGGGCTGATTACTCGACAGGTTTGCCGAATGTCGTCGTTGATTTCCTTGCGCTGCATCCATCTACAGGTAAGCTTCGCGCCGGAACGCATGGCCGTGGTATGTGGGAAACCGAAACGACCGCACCGTCGCTGATGGTGTTGACGCCAAATGGCGGTGAGAGTTGGTCAACAGGGGTTTCCAACACGATTACATCGGGAACCGGAGGCTTAGGCGGAAACGTTGCGATTGAAATAAATCGTGACTATCGAACGGCACTTGGTTGACGCTAATCGCCAGCACACCGAATGATGGTTCGTACGCTTGGACCGCTGTTCTACCTCCGGCGACTTCAAATGCGAGAGTCTGTGTGCGCCACTTGACGCAAGTGGACGAAGATATTTCAAATGCAAACTTCACAATTGCAGTTCCATCAATTACGGTGATTTCTCCGAACGGTGGAGAAAACTGGACTGTCGGCTCGCAGCAGACAATTCGCTGGACAAAGAGCGGAAACATCGGCAACGTGCAGGTACGCATCAAACGCGACTTCCCGAACGGTGTGTGGGAATACATTACGCTTACGTCGGACACGTTCCCGCATGGACTGTGTCTTCTCCGACGGAAACGA
>JADKHW010000044.1 GCA_016721565.1 bacterium
CGGTTATATGGAACAATGTTATCCGTGAAACGAATTTTGGAATTCTACGGGACAACATTTCCATGGCAACTGTTGCGGCTGACATCCTTACGTTCGACGACTTCACGGCTGTGTCGGGCGTTGTTTATCTGTACTCAGTGCAGGCGTTCAATACGTGCGGCGACGGTTTGGTCTCAGCTCAAACGCCAGGAGGAGCAATTACAATCTTGGTTCCACCTTCGAATGTAACCGCGACCGACAATCTTTGTGACCGCGTGACTGTGACATGGATGGATAACAACTTGGCTCCGCAAGAAGCCGGATTTTCAATTTTGCGTAACGGTGTTACTATAGGAATGGTGGCGTAAATGTAACGACATTCGATGACTTTACTGGCATGCCGGGCGTTGTATATTCTTACAACGTGCAGGTTGAGGGTGTTAGTGGCCCGGTTATAAGTTTAACACCGGATAACGGTAACCGTGCACCCTTGCCGCCAGCAGTTTCAAACATAAGTGCAACCGATTACCTTTACGACAGAGTTACGATTACTTGGACAGATGTAGTTGGCGAATCAGCTTATGGCGTATTGCGCGACGATTCGTTAATCGCAACAGTTGATCTAAACGTGACGCAGTTTGACGACTTCACAGCGGAGCCAACAGTTTACTACTTGTATATAGTTGTATCTGTGGATTCTTGCGGAGCGAGCCAACCCGTATCCAGTGCCTACGGGAGAATACCTTGTCAGTTACCTCTGGCCATACAAGGCTTTTCTGCTTCACAAGACGAGTGTGACCTAATACTGACTTGGAATGATTTACCCAACGAAACGTACTATCAGATATTTCGAGATGAGCAATGGCGAGCGAATATTGGTCAAGATGTAACTTCATTTATAGACGACCAAGTGGTTGGGAACACAAATTATACTTACACAATATGGGGTGTAAACAATTGCAATGTCGGACCAATGTCTCAACCTTCAGTTGGTTTTCGATTCACAACGCCGCAAATGCCAACAGGAGTTCAGGCTACGGATTCGTTGTGTGGGCAAGCTCTGATAACTTGGAACGATGTAGATTTCGAAGATGGTTATATCATTCGGCGAAACGGCGTTGTGATTGGCCACACCGATCCTGATCAAACAAGCTTCACTTACTCACTACTACCCCAGAGAGCGGCTTACCGAGTTCAAGCATTCAACCCATGTGGCGCAAGCTTCAACAGTCTCGCGGATTCCGGCGGAACAGACGTCGCCCCCACGATGCTTTCCCTAACTGCCAGTTCCCCCGATTGTGACGGAATCACGTTGACGTATTCGGCGACATCCAACACCGATACCGTGAAGCTTTATCGTAACGCGGTGTTGATAGCCACACAGCTTGGTGGAAACGGCGTATATGAAGATTCACCGCCGAGCGCGGGAACGTTTGTCTATTCAGCGCAGGCGATTGGAGATTGTGGTGTATCAAATGTGATCGGCGGAGTGAATGGAACATTGCTTGCTTACCCGAGCGGACCATCAGTTGTCACGGCCACGCAAGACAGTTGCGAGACCATCACGGTCAGTTGGTTGCCCGCAAGCGGCGGCTTTGGCCACTATCGAGTCATGCGTGATGGAATTCAACTTGCAACGTTGGCGAACAACGCGGTTTTGTATCACGATGCAACAGCCATCGGCGGGATTGAGTATCAATATGCAGTTGTTGCGGTGAACGATACCTGCGGACAGAGTATCAATTTCGATTCCGTGACTGCCGCCATTGTGTTAGGTTCGCTGCCAGCCGCGCCGGAAATTGTGATTACAATCCAAAACCTTGACGCGGTACTTACTTGGAGTCCGATTGATACCACACTTGAGGGTTGCCCAATCGCGCCGTCCCGCTATTTGGTGTATTACTCCGAAAACACCAACGGCCCGTTCTTTTACCACGGCTCAACAACAGACACAACCTATCGCCATGTCGAGGTTGTGCGCTTTGCGGCAGACATGTACTATCAAGTTGAAACGTTCGTCGGACCCGTTGCGTTGGTCAGCGCACTACCCGACGGCGGAGCATTGACACGAGACGAAGTGATGACAAGATTACAAAACAGGAAAACCAGATGAAAAAATTAGCATGGATGACTATGATCGTAGTGGCCGCATGGATATTATGGCCCGAGCGAGTGGTACAGAGGTTTGATATGCCCGTGTATGCCGCACAATTTGGAACACCTACTACTGTGAACCTGCCCTGGCTGCACGTTGTCGTCGAGACAAAATACGCGTGGCTCTATCAGAAGTCGGTCGGCAGAGCATGGACGACCGTTTCGCGTGACGATACAATGAAAGTAAACGTCGGCGAGCTGTGCATTCAACTCGATTGCTACGGTCAGCACAAAATCTGCGAAAGCGACACGTCCTATCTCGAAGTCCAAGAGATCAAACGTCGCGTGGCCGTGAAGAAGAAAAAAGCCATCGTCAGCGCGTGGGCAAACGATCCCGCGCTCGAAAAAATCACCGTAGAAATGGAACCTTAGCCGCTTGTAAAGCGGGTCTTGCGCTGGCGCGTTCGCCTATAAATCGAGAGGGAAATATCAAATGAAATTCATGAAATCAATTCTGTTGGTAATTGCGCTCGTCTGCGCGAATGTGGTGTTTGCTCAATGGGATATCAACGAAGCCGAGACCTTGACCTTCACCAATGGCCCCGTCGGTAAAAACCTTGTGGTCGACGGCGAAGGCAACGTGCACGCGGTATTCCGTGCAGGAAATACTGTGATGTATTACGTGCGTTCGGCGCAAACGAATCAGTGGTCTGCCGGTGAAGCGGTCACGGATTCTGCGAGCATGGGCAACATCGGTGAAGTGGCCATCGACTGGGATTGGCAGACGTCGCAACCCGGGATCGCCTTTCAATCCAACAATCGCGTGTGGGCCGCGACGAGAGATGAAGGCAACATGTGGTTGCGCATGATGATGGGCGATCCCAATGAAGATGCCTATTCACCCGACGTCGCTGTAAATCCCGCAGGCATGGCCTACGTGGTCTATATCACGGAAGATGCAGGAGTGTATCAGCTCGGTTACGGTTACTACGACGGCGCGAACTGGGCGTATGACGATATCGCCGCCGATCTCGGAGCGTTTGGTTTGGGTGCTTCGCCGCGCATCGTCGTTGACGGAGAAGGCGCAGGGCATGTGTTGTTCCGCGCGGTTGGACCGAACGGATACATCGTCCAGCACGCGACCAACGGCGAATTTGGCGGCACGGATTGGACGTTGACAAATTTAGTTGTCCCGCACGCCGAAAGCTACCCGGGCGATATTGCGGTGCATTCTGATGGTTCGGTGCATTGTGTCACACAAGGCAGCGAAGGTTTTGGGATTCCGCGACCGGTTTATTATCACCGTCGCAATCCGGTCGGTCAGTGGAACATGGGTTTCATGGCATCCGATAATTTGAACGCGGGAGATCCTGTAATCGCCGTTGACCACGACGGCGCGCCGACACTTTGTGGCAAGAGCTGGACGGCAATTTCTACACCGGTTTCTTGTACTACTCAACGCAGCGCGATGTGTGGCAACCGCATCAAGTGTTCGACAACATGAGCGGCGGGACGGCGTTTGCAATTGACGCAAACAACTACGGCCACCTGTTTTTGGAAGATGCCAACGGCGATGTGCAGTATCTCAAGAGCACAGTTCCGCTCGGCGGCGGCGGTGCGGGCACACCAGAGTTAACCCTTGTTCCTTCAAGCATTGATTTTGATTCAGTGGAGGTTGGACAAGACAGCGTCGTGCAAGTGCGGCTGGAAAACTCCGGCGACGGCACGCTAACACTGAGCGCATTTGACATCGCGTCGAACGGCTTCAATGGCCCGCCGCAATGGTTGGTAGTGAACTTACAGCCCGGCGCATTCATGACCACGGAAGTGCGGTTTGCACCTGTGGCCGAGCAAAACTATCTCGGCTATGCCTTGGTCTGGAGCAATGCTCCGTCAAGTCCCGACACACTGTATCTCTCGGGTCGCGGCTACATTTTCGTCAACGACGCCCCCGAAACCCCGCTCCCGCTCGCCTTTGAACTAAAACCGCTCTACCCCAATCCGTTCAATGGCGCGGTGAATATCTCGTTTACACTGCCGCGCGAAAGCGCAATGACGCTCAAAGTCTATGACCTATTGGGCCGCGAAGTCAACACGTTGATTGACGGCACCATGCAAGCAGGCCTTCACAACACGCAATGGAATTGCGCCGAATGTGCGGCAGGAATCTATCTGTTCAAACTTGAAGCTGCCGGACAATCGTTTGTGCAGAAAGCGGCATACGTAAGTAATTAATCCTTCGCGGGCGGAGGTCCTTTCCGGGCAACGACAGGTTGAATGTGAGCGCAGGATTTGTGTGTAGACAATAATAAACACGAAAGGGGTTTGCTATGTTTGCTCGAATCACATTGCTTACGATCTTTGGAGTTGGATCGGCCATGGCATCATGGTCATTGGATTGGGCAGAGCGGCATCCAATATCAGCTCATGTGACCTCGAAGAGTATGGAGATTTCGTTCGTGAGTGGTGATGCAGAAGTAGCCCTCATACATGACCATGCGATTTGGTATTATGAACTTGGTTGTGGCAATGAATGGACAGATCCGCCACAACGTAACAGCTGCAAATGACACAGGGCCATACACCGATGCGGCAATTGGGTTTGATTCTTTGGGTTTATGGAGCCTGTTGTCGCATATGAAAAAACAACCGCGTGTGGGTTGCAGAAAGGCAATCAAATCGGGCACCTGGCTCCGACGATGCTTGGCGATCTCGCCTTGCCCGCTTACTCGCCAGATGTAGCCGTTGATATGGTTGAGGGATTCGCTGCGGTTTATGTCGTTGAGGAAGATGGTCAGCAGGTTGCAAGTAGCGATTAGGACTGGAGCGGTCCGCAATACTACGATCTCGATGCAGAGCTTGGTGATTTTAGGTCGCGACGCAAAACCTCAGATAATTTTGGATTTTTCTTTTGCGCATATCGCTTTTCGCGCAGTCGGGCCAAATGGCTCAATCTCGCAGCACGCAACAAACGCTGACGGATGGCCGGATCAATGGACCATCACGACTCTTCCTGTTCCACACTCCGATAGCTATCCCGGAAATCTCTTTATTAACTTCGGGGACGGAACATTACACTGTGTTACAACAGGTATCGACAGCGCGGGCGTGCCCGGAGGAATCTATCACCACATTCGTCAATCGGACGGAACGTGGACCTTCGGCGAACTTGTCTTGAGCGGTTCCACCGGAGCTAACCCGCAAATCGGAGTTAGTATCAATGGCCCGGTGAGTGTTATGTGGCAAGGCTATTCTGGGGAACGCATATACCGGGTGATTTGATCCATGCGATGTCTCATACAAACTGGAATCAGGATACATTGCTGAACGACCTTGCCGGGGGTTCGCATTTGGTATGGACGGAGACATCGGATTGGGATTCTTGTTGGTCGAGGCGAAGGCGAAGTTATTTTTGCCCATAGCACGCAACAGCTCAATGACCACCCCGAACAAGTTGGTCTTCAAGTTTGGCCGCTGGCCGTGGATTATGATTCTGTTGCGATGGGTGGACTAGCCTCTCGCAATATTAATGTTGAAGCAAATTTCCGTACGATTATTCATGTGTCTAATATAGAACTGCATGGTGAGGGGTTTGAGTTTACCAGCGAGTGGAACGAGCTTGACCTTTGGAAATACTGTCGCGATTCCGGTTCGATTCCGACCGATTGCTGAACAGGTGTATTCGGGATATATCGTCTTTACCAGCAATTCCGTTACCAGCCCTGATACGGTGGTGCTTAGTGGCATCGGATACTTCTTCGACGACGCCCCCGACACTCCGCTCCCGCTCGCCTTTGAACTAAAACCGCTTTATCCCAATCCGTTCAACGGTGCGGTAAACATCTCGTTTTCATTGCCGAAAGCAAGCGATGTTTCGCTCAATGTCTATGACGTTTTAGGCCGCCAAGTGAGCACAATGATCAATGGCACCATGAACGCAGGCCTTCACACAGCCCAATGGAATTGCGCCGAATGTGCGGCTGGAATCTATCTGTTCAAACTGGAAGCTGCCGGACAGACATTTGTGCAGAAAGCCGCGTACGTGAAGTAAATGTCGTGGACTGGAACACATTTCTAAAATTCGCGGGAATCCTGCTCCTGCTGATTGTCGTGGAAAAAATCGGCAAGTGGCTGCTGCATGAGTGGAGCCCCGGCGACACGACCGTTCCCACGATTATCCTGCGCGTGATCTTGTTCGGATCGTGTTTATCGTCTTGTGGCTGTGGTTGCCGAAGGTGCTCTGATGACCGAAAGAAAACCATCGCAATTATCTTGTTTGATTACTGGCGTCGGTGATCGTCATCTCATGGCTATCCGTTGGCAGGCCGTTTTTGGGGAACGCCGTATACCCGGCAAAAGCGCCAGTGGTTGTACATTGTGCTTGTCGTTGCAATTCGATGGCCATCTGCTTTTGATTTACGAGTTCAGGAGTGGTGGATACCCGTTCTACGCAAGGCCTAAATAGCAGGAGGAAATTGAGATGTGGCTACAACACGATGTTTCTGAAGCGCGCTCTTCGTTGGCCTGTTAATCATCTACTTTCTTTTCATTCGTGGCCGCACGATTGGCTTCCACTGACGAATTAGTGCAGCAGTACGGCGCGAAAAAAGGCGTGGCTCATCGTCATTGTCGTGTTCACAATCTTTGTGGTAGTTGGGTGATCTATTCACCTTCTCCGGTTCACCGCTCAATCGAATTAGCGGGCCTGCGCCAGGATCGGTAAGGCCGTAAGCATGCATGCTGTCACGAAAAGTTGACTGATATGGAACTGATTGTAATCTTACTCGTTCTTGGTTTGCTTGGGTTGATCTTCGCTTTCTTCGGTGCGGCGTGGAGGGGCGGCGTTAAGATCTCCGCCTTGATTGCGATACTTGTTTTGTATGCGCTATTCCGAATTTACTTTCTGTGGTCGCTTGGGAGCGGCCTTAGGCATAGGTGGCCATAATTGGCCAGAGGAGCAGGAAGTGCCATTCTATCTCGTAATGCTTCCGGGAATCTTAGACGAACCTCCCTCCGGCAACGCCGCATTCATTTTCATTATTTTGGGCGTGCTGTTTTTCGTGTGGACGGTTATTGCCTATCGTTGGGGGAGGGGCAGCGCTTTTCGCGATGAAATGGCGCGGCAATACGGAGCAGAAAAGACGCTCATTATCTGGATTTCCTTCCTTGTCTTCGCTCTCGTTGTCTGGTACATGCTAAGAGTCCCAACTTCCCCGCTAAACCGATGGTGGATGTCACGACCGTAAACAAAAGAAAAGCGACTCAAATGAGTCGCTTTTCTCATTTGGTGCGTTGACACAGAGCTATTGCACAGTAGTACCTGTCGGATCGGCTACGACCCCGGTATTGCTGTGGTCGGTGGCAACGACTTGAATCTCGTAACTCTGGCCGTTGTTTATCGGAGTGTAGGAAAACGAATTGAAACTCTGGCCGTCCGGCAAAATCATATAGTCATTCCCCGAAGGATCGACCAGCGCCGCCACGATGCCGCCCACGTTGCCAAAACCCTGATCAGGGTAGGCCCCGTAATCGATTTCATAGACCGCCAGCGCCTTACGGAAGTGATCCACGTCCGCCACCGCCGCCGTTACATGGGCACGATCTTGAGACGCGAGAAACCGCGGGACAGCAATGGTGGCCAAAATTCCAATGACCACAATCACGACCAACAGCTCGACTAAGGTGAATCCGCGTTGTTTCTGCATAATCGGCACTCCTTCGTTCAGGTTCGGTTACACCATGAGCAAGCAAGGTGCCACAAACCACCCACGAGGAAACAAACCCTTAGAGAACCCGCCCGACCCATCCCAACACAAGCCCATTGTCATTTGCAAAGGCAACTTGTGACGATTTGCATAGCCCCCGCAAACAAGCCCAAGCCCTCCCCTGACCCATCCCCCAAAGAACCCCTCGCAAAGCACCGCATAACCCAAGCAATATCAATTATATACAACCAATATCTTGAGCATCGTAACCACCTTTACCCGAACCCCCGTCAAAAGTCTGCCTAAGACACGATTTACACAGCCAAAAGTTGTAATAAAAGGTTGAAAATGCGTATATTTATCGGATTTGGGTGAACTGGAGAAGTGCCCCTTTTGGGCCAACGATTTCCGAGCAATTTCAGCCGGAGGTGGACGACATGGACAAGTCAAAATTCACGCTGGTTTGTATCACACTCTTGTTTCCCCTAACACTACTCGCGCAACCGCAAGTGGAGTGGGTGTGGACGGATAGCTCTCCGCTTGATTCTAATCACTGGTCGGGTTTTCAAATGGACGGTACATTGAGTGACGGCGCTGTGTTGCTAGTCCATAGTTCGCTGTTAAACGCGAACAAGCTTGTTTGCGTGAACTCAAGCGGAAACACAGCATGGGAAAGACCCTACAACGCTGACGCGAAGACTATTTGCCGTGATAACCAAGGTGGATTCGTTCTCGTACTGCAGGATACAATTTGCTTTCTTGACAGTGCGGGGAATGATGTAGATCGTTTGGTTAGAGGGGTTGACTTTTCTGAGCAGTACCCGGTTACCAGAGTGCAGAGGGATGGCGACGGCTTCATCTGTGGCTCCTCCCGTGTCAACGCTGGAGAAACTACAACTGTTTCAGTTTTCAGATTGGAACAGGATCATACAGTATCGGCGTCCACGACACTTCTTTATGGAAATGAGTGGGAAGTGGATGGTTACTTTCACGCCATCGACGCACGGTCTTCAGAACGCGTACTAACTCTAATTCAAGAGCAATCCCAGTCGTTCTGCCTGAGATCGCTGAGTTTTCGCGAATCCATAAATTCCTATTCCATTCAGCTCGGTATCTGCCACGAGTCAATGCACTACGCGTTCCAGACTGAAAAGATGGACGCGGCTACGGGCTTGAATGGTGAGATATTTGTTGGGGCGGCAGGCAGAGATTACGGTGCTGAGGATACGATTGGTGTGGTCGTCTTGCGATTTGACAGCGCGGATGTTCCTACTTGGGAACATTGGTATCCGCTTCCAGAGGTGACTACGTGAGATTTGCCGGCCTGCGAGCTTCGCATGATGGCATGCTTGTTTACGTATTTTCAGAGATTGAGGGTGATTCCTGCACAACTCATCTCGTAACGCTTTCGGACAACGGGCAAATACTGGATGACATCGTGCTGGAATTCCCGGCCTTCTTCGTTGCTCATGAAATTGAGCTGCTCGGTGACGGGGGGCTTGTTGTAGCGGGCAAGAGTACTCCGTCGAATGCTGGCTCTGTCTTTAGTTCCATTGCACGGGTCTCATCTTTAACACCAGCAAGAGAAATTCACTCGGCGATTCCAACAACCTTCGCTCTGCATCCCAACTTCCCCAACCCGTTCAATCCGTCAACAGAAATTTCGTTTGACATGCCGTATGGCGCACCCGCGACGCTGAAAGTGTACGACATTCTGGGCCGCGAAGTGGCCACGCTTGCAGACGGAATACTCGAAGCCGGAACACATCGCGTGACGTTTGACGGAACAGGCTTGGCTTCAGGAGTTTACATCTATCGTCTCGAGAGCAACAACTTCGCCCAAAGCCGCAAGATGGTGTTGATGAAGTACTTCATCCGGAGGTGATATGAACAGAATTCACTGTGTATTGATCGCCTTGTTGTTTCCGTTAACACTACTCGCGCAACCGCAGGTGGAATGGGTGTGGACGGACTCGGCAACGATGCAATCGTATTCTTCAATTGGTTTCGACGTAACGCTGGATAACGGCGTTGTCTTGACATCAGATTACGACACGCTTACTGTTCGGCTTGACTCATTGGGACAAGAAGTCTGGCGAAAAGACAATACAGGCGGAACTTCAATAGCCAGACTCAATGATGGCTCATTCATTCTCCCGTACAGTCGCGGACTCTATCAAATTGACAGCAGCGGCTCGTTCGTGGATTCGATAGTTTTGTCATATCAGGGCTATCGGATTCTGCTAGGACACGCAACTCAATTATGCTGTCTTTCGCATATTCGGACTGTACGTGGCGAAATGGGGAGTGTGTGCCCTATGACCATTCCGGTACTTATCGCTTTGACTTGTTTGGTAATTTTATTGATATGCAATCCACAGAGTACCGCGAATCCGGTGACGGAATAATACTCGTGAGTGATTTTTGTGAAACACTCGATGGCTTGGCCTTTCAAGCAGATCAGCAAGAAACTTCTACGGAATGGACGTGGTTTCGCCAGTTGTATGCTGGAGTCCATTGTAATTATTACTATGAGCCGGATAATCCCTGCATTACAGTAATCACGCCACACTTGGCGGCGGATAACGGTGGCCGACTGTCACAAGCAGCACTGCTCCGTGGCTACGACGATTGCGATTTGACCACTCCCAGAGTTGATGTTTCGTTTTCAGATGCGGGTTGCAATTTGGCGCACCGTTACGGTACTGCATCCGCAAGATTCGGTTATATCCATTGTCGGTTTGAACCAACAAGCGACGGCGGATACATTTTGGTCGTCAATAAAGGTTCATGGGCCGACTCGCGAATTGAATTGATTCGGCTGGATGCAAGTATGGCTCTAGCAATGGGCGAGCGGATCGCAAGCGACCACTCACAGGCGACGCAATCGTTCTTGGGCATGACGGGGCGTTTATCGATTCTCGGTCGAATTACGGACGAAAACGAGGTTTCGCATATGCGCGTCACTCGCCTCGCCCCTATGGATGTATTGACTTCCGTTGAGCGCCCTGAGCTTTCGGATAACTTCGCTCTGCATCCCAATTTCCCCAACCCATTCAATCCGTCAACCGAAATTTTCGTTTGAC
>JADKHW010000045.1 GCA_016721565.1 bacterium
GACAATTGAATCACGCCTAAGGTTTGCGGCGAATTCGGATCCCGCTTTGGAGCGCTCATTTGCATATGTATTTGTAGTGCGCCAAAGTATCCCATTCTCTCTTGATTCTACTCTTGCCCCGGTAGGTTTGTCCAGCTCAGATCTTAACACTTGTAACACTAAATCCTCAGACAACACAAAACCATCTAATCTTGATAGTGTCTGGAGACCTGCGGCTGTGGGAAAAGTCAGGATACGCCTCGGCCAATACACCCAAGACGACTTGATTGCAAACATGGTTCGCATTCGCAGCATCAAGTTTAGCATAATGAGCAAGTTCGAGAGCAGGTCTCAGCATTGTTCTTCTCTTGTTTATTAGACAGTTGTAGCGAAGGGTCTTGTAGCATCAAGTTTGCTACCCGAGTTTACCTAATATACAAAACCTTGCGACTGGTTACAAACTCACCTGCAAAGAGCTTGACGAAATAGACGCCGCTGGCGGAGTTGGGCGACCAAGAAATTGAATGGGTTCCAGCGTTGGTGTGGCCATTGAATAGCGTTGCAACCTCTTCACCGAGTGTGTTGTAGATGCTCACGCTGATGTCACTTGCGCGGGAGTTCGTAGTCAATGCGGACGGTTGAATTGAAGGGGTTGGGGTAGGCCGTCAGTACAATTGAGGTGTGGAGCGGGCGCAACAGTCGAAGAATTGAGTGGCGTCTCCCAACCAAACGACACAATAGAAAGCTGATCTATGAGTTGCTCGATCAGAGCAATGCGCTCTCAGTCATAAGCAACAGCTACAAGTCCTTGACTCGATACACCGGAAGAAACAGTCAGAAACTCAGAGTCCAGTGCTTCCCACAACCGTGCCGTCAGCATAAAAGGGCAATACCCGAAAGAGTCAAGTCTTGTAATGCGGATAGAATGATCATCTCGTATGGGAATCAAGAAGCCCCGTCCAAGATACGCTGAACATGCAGAGTGATTTAGCACACCTTCAAATGTCGCCTGCACTTCACAAGCATCCGAATCATGTCTAATCACTTTGTAGTGGGATAAATTGCTTGGTTCCCTAACAAAGTTGTGCAAACGACTCAGGTCCAAGCGAGAACGCCGCTACAGAAATATCACAGCAAGCAATAGTATCTAAGGGAGAAAATTCACCTGCTGAAGAAACGAGGTATTTCGAATGCCCATTCCACGAACCAAAATTGTTAACCCAGATGTACAGAGAATCGGCATTGATGGATTGACTAAGATGCAATGGAAACGGCTGAAATCCGAAATAGAATTCTGGGAATTCCACGGACGTTAGATCTTCACCATTGACGAAAAACACAACAGGAGATTCAACCGCCTCCGTTCCCCAATTTCCGATTTGAAAAGTTCCGCCAGCACGCAAATAAAGTTGAAGAATCCGGGTCCACACTCAATAAACCTTGGCGCTCTAATCCATGAGTTAAGGGATCCAAACTGAGGGCGATACACCGTCACGCAACTCTAATATGCTGAGCGTATCCCAGCCAGACTCGTTCCAAGAACACAAATATGTCCAATGAACATGATCAGTTTCAAGTCGTACCAGTGCCAGCGGGTTTGCATCCGGATCCAGCGACACATCTTCAAGATAGATTGAGCGAGAAGTGTCTTCATACACAACTTCAGGTTGTCTCAAAACTCCACCGTCTGTAAGCCGTATTTCAGCGTAAAGCAGTGCTTGACGACTTCCTGCGGCCTTAGTATAGAACACGTGCGCATTACCGTCGCGATCAACCCAAACCTTTGCAAACCAATTTGATCTGGTGAATCACATGCATCAATCACAAAGGTCCGCTCACCGGCTGCGCAGCACAAATACCCGAGCAGATAAGAAAAACAAGAATCCATCTCATGACACCATCTCCTTTTCGGGACCCACCGTTGGGAGAAAATTAGAAATAAGAAATAGGAAATGCGGCACCCGCAGCGGGTGCCGCCGCGATTAAACTATCGAATGTACAAAATCTTCCTGCTGGCTACAAACTCACCGGAAGCGAGTTTAACGAAATAGACTCCGCTGGCAGCATCGGGTGACCAGTTCAAAGTGTGCGTTCCTGCGTTGGTGTGGCCATTGAATAGGGTTGCGACTTGTTGGCCGAGCGTGTTGAAGATGCTTACTTGAACATCGCTTGATTTTGAGAGTTCGTAGTCTATGCGGACTGTGCTGTTGAATGGGTTGGGATAAGTGGACAGGGAGAAGTCATTCGGCAATGCATAACTCCCTTCACCTACCGGAAGTACATCTTGCCAATTTGTCGAAACATACTGAACTCGCTTGATGCTAGGACTATTGAGATTGACTTCACCATAATAGATATAGACATGTCCGAACGTATCGGCCGTTACTTTTGCCCACTCAAACTGATACTCACCGTCCACCATGCAACCGTTCCGGCAGCAGAAGATACATTGCCATTGTTGTCGATCTTCACCAGTCGAATCTGCGTCGGTGAAAAGTCAATCGCAGCCAGCCTCGATTCTGCGCGCGGCAGATTTGAAGCGGCTCGAAGTCAGATGGCAATGATACACGAATAACGGCGCCGCGCCGCTCACAATGTCTCTATTCACAACCAGCAGGGTATCACTAACCTTTCCGAGCAATCTGAACTGGGGGCCCCAGAGCCACTCGAGATCAATGACGTTTGCGAAGCGATTCTCATTGTCAATCGAGTACATCGCCTCATGCATTTCTGTGTGTCTTCCAACAAGATTGAGACTAGAAGCATAGCTCAAATAGCTGTCAATGACCACAAAGGAGTCCGCAGTAATAGGGCATACTGCGGATGTGAATGGACGGGCTACATGGATCGTGTCGGACTGCTGAAGCCAAGTTTCCTGATACCCAAGTCCGAAGTTTTTGATCCAGCCGCAATATCTGGAAGGAGCACCATCTACTCCAGTTCCAGATGCAAGAATAGTAACACTCCAGATGCCGTTGCCAAGCGAGACAAGAGTCCGTGTGTGTCCCCCTCCAATCCCACCTGATAACGAACAGATACCATCGACCGAGATTTGCCCGTTCCAAAGTAGTGTTTCCAAAGTAGTATCTTAGATCAACGGAAGAGAAATAGACCTCGGCCGCCCAATAGTCGTGGTCCGCTTTTACATCTCTAAGCACTGAATACTGATCCACCGCGAATTGAACTTGCTCGTCGGACGAGAACTGACGCCAGGGCAAGATATAGTCGCGATATATGAACTCTCTTTGGTTGCCGAGACGTTTCAAATAGAAGAGTTTGGCTGTCGTTTGACTTCGAATATAGAAGACAGGCTCTCCAACGATGGCACTACTATAATCCGTGTAAAGGTGAAATGGGCCTTCTGCAGGCTGGCTGAAACAGGCGGTTGTGAGGAGCAAACATGCAAACCAACATAGGAAGTAATCGCGCCTTGACACCCGCCGAATTAGTCTTGGTGAATTATCGAACATACAATATTTTCTGGCTGGATACGAAATCGTCAGAAAAAGCTTAACGAAATAGACACCGCTGGCGGCGTTGGGTGACCAACTTAGCGTGTGGGTTCCTGCGTTGGCTCGGCCATCGAATAGTGTTGTGACCTCTTCACCAAGGGTGTTGTAGATGCTCACGCGGGCATCACTTGCATGCGGGAGTTCGTAGTCTATGCGAACGCTCGAATTAAATGGGTTTGGGTAGGTGGTGATGGAAAATGATTGCGGTACAGGTGCAGTTGCATCGCGTGCATCGAGCGGCGTCAGCCAATCACATGATGCAAGCCAGAGTCTGTCCGTGCCGGGTTGGAATTGTGATCACCCCAAACGGCGCAGATTAGTCCTTGCGAAGAGACACCGCCGATGCATGCTCGATGTTTATGTGGTCGGTGCCATCGCGCCAACCAATTGTGCCGATAGGCGATGCAAGATTTGCTTCGATGTCAACACGCACTAACTCAACATGTTCGTAGTCAAACGTAGGGATGACAAAGCCGTGGCTTTCATAAACGGAAGCGGACGTGGGATCCTGATTGCAATATACTACGCTTAGCTCCGAACACCCTTCACCAGTAAATTGATAGAAAGCAATGCAGGGGGGGGTACATCGAAATGCGGCGGAGGCCTGAATAAACGAGTCTTCACCGGTACGTATGCCGGCCAATTCGCCGTACTGGCAATCATAGGATGTAATAACCGAGTGTGAACCGTCGCGACTGACGGCGAGTCGAGTGTTGAAATACTGGTAACTCATTACCCACAGGTGCAGCGAATCCGGAGAGTAGGAATTCGCACGAATTGAAGATGGCCACGAAAATCCCTCGGCATCCCAAAGCGGATAGACGTTGTAGTTATCTCCACTCTCGAAGAAGCAGACGATTGGAATAGAATACGGCTCAGGAAAGCCGGGACAAGCGTATCCTGTTTCGCTGGTGACGATTTGTACCATGCCGGACGACGCGAGGACGATGCGGGAGCCGGTGAAGGTACTGTGCGACAGTCCGCAGGGTAGCGAGAAATACTCGCTTACTTCGGCAATGACCGTCGCGGACCATGTGTTATTCGTTCGGCGAATTACTTGCAGTCGATGCAGGATGCCTTGAGTGGTTACAGCAACCACAATTGGCATAAAATTCTCATCGAGTGCGACGTCTCCCGCGTATGGAGAATGAATCGGGTTCGAAAATCACTTGAGGATCGGTGATAATCTCGCCGTCTTCAGGACGAACGCTCACATAAAAGAGTGAATAGGTAGTATAGTCTGTTTGCATATACACTATATGCAATGCCATTTTCATCCACAACGACTTTGGCGTCGCTGATGTGAAGTTGGCCCCCAACCGAGGTGATTTGAAACGGACCATCGGGTTGAGCAAAACAGGTACTTACATAAATAAGTGCAATAATAAACCAACACATGACACCATCTCCTCTCGGGACCCACCGAAAAGGGAATCAAAAAAAGTAGCAAGGGGACAAGCAGATACCTGTCCCCTTACTAATGTGCTTCTACAGATTGGCGCGCAAGCTTACGATTAAGTTGCGGCCGGGTGCGCTGACGCCTGATGCATAGGGGCGATAGTGCAGGTCCATGATGTTTTCGAGTGCGGCGACGACTTCGAGATGCTCGACGACTTTTACGTTGCCGCGCAGATTAAGTGTCCACCATGAGGGCACGCCGTCGGGAGTGTAAGCGGAGACTTCACCGCCGGAAATCGGCATGTCGTGCTCTTGCTTCCAATTGTTGTAACGTGCGAATAGTTCACCTGCCCACTGCTTGGCTTCGTAGATGACGCTCGTTTGTCCGAAGAGCGGCGGCACGGGGCGAAGAGGCAGATCGCTCTCGGTGTCGTGACCCGCGCCGTAGGAAAGAGATGTGGAGGCGGTTACATGATCTGTGACGTGCGCTTTGACGCGGAAATCAAATCCGGTGACATAGGCTTCACCGAGGTTTTGCAGTGACTTTACCTTCGCCATTGAGCCGTCGTACAAAACGGAGTCTTGTCCGTTGAATTGCGAATCACGCACGAGCACGGCGTCTTGCAGCAACGAATAGTAACCTGTGATGCCGGTGCTGAAACGACCGAACGTGCGATCTACGCCGAGTTCGCCGTTGTAAGAATACTCAGAACTTAAGTCCGGATTCGGGAAGATGACCACACCGTCACCGGTTTCAAATATTTTACCAACGTCATCCACGTTGGGTGCGCGGAAGCCGCTGGACAGCACGCCGCGCACTTGCCATGACGACACGGAACATACCGCGCCAAGGCTTGCTGTGGGTGCGCCGCTGTTGTATTTGATTTCATCGAACGGGAAGCTGTAAAACGATTTGTCGTCAAACTTCGCCTTCAACATATTTTGCGTGTAACGGAGGCCAGCGGTCATTACGATGTTGGATGATACGGGTGCGCGCCAGCCGCCGTAAGCCGCAAGCATCGTGGTGTTGCTGCCGCCGTCGGGAAAGCGTGTCGATTGCGGACCGACTTCGCCTGTCACGATGTTCGTGGTCTGCGCGCTGGATTTTACGTCGTTGAAAACGGCCTCGGCACCATAGAACAATTTACCTGCTCCCAATTCGCGGCCCATATCGGCGTTAAGTGAAATCACGCTGACGTCTTCGGTGCGGTCGTTGCGGTTGTCGTTGTCGCGTGAGCGGTCGTGGCGGCTCTCTTGATAGTCTTGATGCGCGACTGTGAATTCAGCGTCGTCATAAAGCTTTCCGCCTGCGGACGAATTGACAGAGATGCGGTTCATCAAGAGTTCCTGCGGACCGTAGTACCATTCGGCGTAACGCAATGCGCCGTTGCGGTATTGTTCGAGACGGTCGTAGCGCGGAATGTTGGAGCTTGTGGTGTAGATCAGCGCGTAGGTGGCGTTCAGGTGCGAATTGTGCCAATAGCGCACTTTACCGAGAATGTTGGATTGCGTGTAACCTGTAAAACGCTGAATGCTCGTGTTGTCGTTGTGCACGATGATGTCTTCACCGTTTTGACGCTCGACGTATTCACGGCGGCGACCGTATTCGGGATAGGCGTCACTCAGTACGCGGCCTGAACGTAAATCCCCGAAATCGCTGTAGGTGAAGTTGCCGAGGAAGGCCCACTTCTGTAAGCCATATTCAATCGTGCCGCCTGCGGTTTGCTCTTCGTTAGCGGTGGCGTAGCGTGTGAAAGCTTTGGCGTTGACCTTCGCGTTTTTCATCAGCGAGGGCAGCGGTTCAAACGTGTTGAAGACCATCACGCCGCCCATCGCGTCGCTGCCGTACTGCACGGAGCCGGGGCCGAATAAAATATCTGCCGAGCCGAGCGCGTTCGCATCCACTTGAATGGAGTTTTGCAAATTGCCTGCTCGATAGATGGCGTTGTTCATGCGCACGCCGTCCATCACGAGAAGGACTTGATTGGCGGTAAAGCCGCGAATCATCGGCGAGCCGCCGCCGTATTGACTGCGTTGCACGAACACGCCGCCGCTTTCGAGCATCTCTCCGGCAGTACGCGGCTGTTGAAACTCGATTTGTTTGGCGGTGACTTCGGAGGTTGCTTGCGCGATTTGCGCACGATCGTTGCCGAAGCGATAGCCTTTTACGACAACTTCATCGGACGTGTAACTCACACGCTCGAGGGCGATGGTGAAATTCTCCTGCTCGATTTGCGCTTTGGTCAGCACGCGGCGCACATAATCGGGGTGGAAGAAGATCATCTGCTGTTTGTCTGTGAAACGGCCGATATCGAACGCGCCGGATTCATCGGTTTGTTCGACGATCAGTTGGGCTTCATCGTAAACCCACATTCCGGCGATTGGTTCGTTGTTGTCGGCACGAACCACGGTGACGGGTTTGGTTTGGGCAAAAGCGGTTGCAAAAACAAAGAGGCAAACGAGCGCAAGCAATCGGTGCATTTCGGGAACTCCCAGTTCACTTGAGATAAAGGATTTTGTGAGTGGCGTTAGCCAAAGGTGCTTCGAGGTTCAGAAAGTAAACTCCGCTGGCAAGGTTTTCCGGTGACCAGTGAAGTTCCGTGCTTCCGGCGGGGGCAAAGTCGTCAAATAGGGTGGCCACGACACGACCTTGCAAGTCATATGCCGTCAGTTTGGCATGTCCGGCTTGCGGGAGGTCATATTTGATTGTGACGGTGCTGTTGAAGGGGTTGGGGTAGCTTGAGAGAGAAATTTCGTGCGGAAGGGCGGGTAGCTCTTCATTAGGTGTATCGAGAAACTCGTGCCAATCCGTCCAGGCAATCCACATCGTGCGTGGGCCGTCGTTCCAATCGCTGACCTCGCTCCACACGACCACTACTTTGCCGTCGTCGGTGATGGTGACATCCGCATCAGCAATGTTTGTGCCGAGGTTGCTCTCGTAAATCACACCGACAGGTTGAACAGCTTGGCCGGTTGTGTCAATGCGCGCGAGCAGCAGATTGTTCGGAAGAATTTGTAACACGGCGAAACCGTAGTTGCGGTGGAAGAAAGGTGGAGGATATTATCAGTAAATGAGGGAATCTCGGTTAAGAAAGCGCACCCACCAGTCGCATCAATTTCATAAATCCGGTTTTCGAATACAGTCAAATACTGATCTGAATTGGTGCGCACCAGCAATGGTCGCGACTCAGTTTCAGGCAAACACAAAAGAGGATACATCGTTGGTTGTTCCGAACCATTCAGCGTAACGACTCCGCACTCGCCAAAACTTCGGCTTAACAAAACAAGCGAGCCATCAACATCAGATATGCCAGTTGTCCATTGTGGACCAAACTCAACGGCACAACTTTCGTCACAATAATCAAAAGTAGTGTCAAGAGAAAAGTCGGAGTCAAATTGATGGACAACAACGTACGCCCAAGGCTCGCCAAAAGTACCAATAGTAACACAACCTGAAAAAGGGAAGTTAATGTATAACCATTTTGCGACTTTGAGATTGTCTGCTCTCTGAGATGTCCCATAGCGCATTCGTAACGCCCCAGCGTATCCGCGTGAAGAGTCAGTTCGTTAATTTGTTCACCGCTACCCAAGAACAGTGATGTTTGAATGTAATTATTCACGAGGAAGTAGCCAGTTTCCTCGTTAAATTCATCGACGCTATACACGGCGATAGACCAGTTACCTGAAGCGTCGGCGTACACATCCTCAATGTTCCGATTCCATGAATTAGCTGGAGCTAGTTCGTCAACTTCTGTGCTCGGCAATCCTGTTCCAAGGTAAAAGGGGATTCGCTCGATCATCGCATCATTATCCCACATTTGTGCCAATCCATTTGGCACTATAGACATGAAGACCTCGCATGTATCGTTGTGCACTGCAAGTTGGATATCGTGAACGCGATACCCGGAATCCACACTGGTTACAATGTACGGCCCAATAACGGGCTGCGCAATCGCATTTCCGATGACGAGTAGCAAGCAGAAAAGAGTTTTCATATTCTGTTCCTTACTTCAAGTAGAGAAGTTTGGACGTGGCGGAAACCTGATCTGCGTTCAGTCGCGCGAAATAGACTCCGCTGGCAAGCTCGGTTGGCGACCACGATTGTGTGTGGCTACCGGAGGGTGTGAAGTCGTCGAGTAAGGTTTCGACTAAGCGGCCTCGAATGTCAAATATTGAAAGTGAAACGCGGGACGCTGTCGGCAGATCGTATTTGATTGTGACGGTGCTGTTGAAGGGGTTGGGATAGCTTGACAGAGAAATCTCGCTTGGTATTGCGGGAGCTTGCTGCACAGGAGTGCCGAGATAGGTTGTCCAATCCGTCCACGCAATCTTGAGCACATGCGGACCTTCATTCCAATCGGTGTATTCACTCCAGACCGCGATAACTTCGCCGCTGTCGGAAATGGTCACGTCTGCATCGACGATGAAACTTGTGCCGTCGGTTTCATAGAGCACGCCGACGGGTTGAACCTCGTTGCCGCTTGTGTCAATGCGGGCAAGGAATAGGTAGCCGGGATTGACTTGCAGTGTTGCGAAGCCGTAGTTGGGGTGGAAGAAGGGATCAATGTTCGCATTCCACTCAGGAATAACTGACAAAGTTCGACAATCACCCGTGGTATCGGCAGAAAAAAGTATCCAGTCACTAAGAACTAAAAGTTGGCCGCCGACTGTTTGCCCGATTTCAAAGTGCTCGAAATCAGATAGTTCACAAATCAAATGTGATGAAGCAACCACTGAGTCACTGACAAATGAGCTTAGGCCAAAAGCTTGCCCGCCTGTTTCACCGCCAGACAACACTGCTATGGCATTATCAGAGTAGCTCGTCGCGGACAAGTCAGTCGGTCCGTATAAGGGGGCGGGAGAATCATACAAGGTCGTTTGGCCGGAGAGGGTGTCGAGGTTAGGATCGAACTCATAGATTCGCGTCCAATACTGTGGTTCGGATGCGTGCTCAAAGATATTGTAACAAATATTGACTATACTTGCGAGAAGAACTCGCCCACTTATGGTGTTTAGAACATAAATGTCAGATAGAAACTCTTGACCATAACAGCCAATGTAAGGCCAGTTACTATCGTGGAATCGTCGTAATCCTAAATTAGAACCGCGCACAGTCAACAATTCTGATCCGATATCGCCAAGGAAAAAATGATAGTCGCTTGACCAATGGTAATTTGGATAATACTGAATGTCACCGCCGGATAAGCCTGCTCGCCATACTCCCGCGCCTGTCATGCGTGGTCGATACACCGTCCAGTACCAATCACTGCGCAAACCTAACGTCGTGCATGGTATTGCTATTTCTTGATCGCTCATGCTCAATGCTGCTCTGTGCACGATGGAACGCTCCTGTGCAAAGTCGAAAGCGCTCCACAATAATTCCAGAGTGTCATTGTGCTCAACAGTCGAAAGCGAGCCAATAACATAAGCTGAATCTTCTTGCCAAACATCAAATGGCCCGGTAACGGGCTGCGCATATGCGCTTCCAACCAATAAAAGCAAAATAAAACACCGCATAAGACTCTCCTTTTCTGATTACGCCATTGCGGGTCTGGAGACCCACAACGGCGAATCACATGAATTTTGCGGGACCCACCGCAGGAGAAAACGAACTATTTACGAGCTAAAACAGCCGTCGCATGGAAACGACAGCATCGGCTTGAACACGTTCCCCGCATTTGCAGCCGGGGACATTGGGACAAGTCTGTAAGCAGGCTTCAACGGTGTAGGTAACGCCGGGTACGAGCCGCATGACGGTTACCCATTCGCCGCCGGTCGGGCAGGCAGTGACCAAGTTTGCCACGACCTTGTGATCACCATAAACTGTGCCGCAGGTTCGGCAACTGGGATTCAATGTGTCCCTATTGAAGTAGCTGACCGTCAAGAAATACGTCGTGTCTTTTTGTACAACGAAATTTTTGAACCCACAACCCTCTCCGGTTGGCGGGCACTTTGTAGAATCGGAGCAGGTGCTGTCGGCAACCCAAGCAATAATTGGGACAGGCCAATTGGGATCGTTGATTTCACCGGGGAAGAGCCCGTTTCCGTCACGATGCAGTGGTTCAGGCGGTGCTACTTGCCACATCAAGCCATAGACAAAGTACCCGATGACCGCGAGTACTATGCAAATAATGATAAACGTCGAACCCTTCATGCACACTCCCCGGTGAAAAATCAAGAATTAAAAATCGAAAAAAGAAAAGGCGGAAGGACAATTGTCATCCTTCCGCCTTTAGTTTGCTTGCTTATGCCGTTACGTTTGCTTCGGCGAGGATTGCGTCTATCCACTTGAAGAGCTGCTTCATCTCCTCAACCTTGGTGTCGGCCATGTGAGCGACACGGAACGTTTGCTCCTTAATATCGCCGTAGCCATTTGAAATCACACAATGATGGCGCTTGGAAAGCTGGCCGTTCAGGTTTTTGAAATCAAATCCTTCGGGCTTCTTGATGCACGACAGCGTGACCGACTCATAACCTTTTTCCGGGAAGAGTTCAAAGCCCGCGTCCTTCACCCACTGATGCGTGAGCTTCTGCATGTCGAGATGACGTTTCCAGCGATTGTCGAGACCTTCTTCGTTCACGATGTGATTGCATTGCGCGTGCAAACCGAAGAGAATTGGAATCGCGGGCGTGTGCGGCGTCTGATGCTTGTCGTTGTATTTTTTGGCATCCACGAAGTTCACATAGTAACCCGGAGCTTTCGCGGTCGCGGCTTTGGCCATAGCTTTGTTAGAAATCATGGTCACGCACATACCGGTGGGAAGTCCCCAGCACTTTTGCGTACCGGCCAAACACACATCGAGACCGAGTTTGTCGGTTTCAATCTTGTCACCGGCCATCGCAGATACGGCATCCACACAGAACATCACATCGGGATACTTCTTCAAGACTTCAGAATATTTCTCCAGCGGCGCACGCACGCCGGTCGAAGTTTCGTTGAACACGGCGCAGAACACATCGTACTGTCCGGTCGCCAGAGCTTTGTCCAGATCTTCAGGCATAACGGCCTTGCCCATCGGAACTTCGAGCTTGTCGGCGGGAACGCCGTTAAATCCTGCTATCTGATACCAGCGCTTGGAGAACGCGCCGTTGACCGTGAGCAGGGCTTTCTTCTGACACAGGTTGCGAAGCGAACCTTCCATCACACCGGTGGCCGAGCAGGTGAACAGAAGAACGTCTTGTTCAGTATAGAGGATCTTCTTTAACAGAGGAATCGTAGCCGAATGCACGTCCATATAGGCCTGGGTACGGTGGCCGACCTGTGGTTGAGCAATGGCTTGGAGCAATTCGGGGCGGACTTCAACGGGACCCGGAATAAAAAGGCGATCATGCATGGGGGGTAATCTCCGAATAAATAAACGTAGCCTATTGAAAATTTTAAATTAAGGAGAAAATAGGTCTTTCTCACCAAAACAGAGAAAATGTAACGAAATCCAGTCTGAGAGGCAATGATACAGAATGAAGCATTGTGCAGAATGGTTGGCTATTCAGCGGAAAAATTGTCTTGTGTGACAAGCTTACGGAATGCGGGCGATGCATGTTTCGGGCTTCGTCCCCAGTATCTATTTCGCTGTTTTTGACGAAACAAAATAAACATCTATTTTTGTAAAGGATGCAGCAGATTTGATCGCTTGCCGAGGAATCGACTGGCCTGCCAAATTGAAACCAGAATGGTGGCTTTGGAGGATGCTATTGACAATCCGCAATTCCGAGATTATCTTGTAACGGGTCCTTAGAACTGCAACAGGCAGCAGAAGCTGCGGGAGGGTGTCATGTCCCGTTGGATGCTGGTTATTGTGCTGGTACTGACCGCGCAATTCGCGTGGTCAAAGAACTTGGAGCGCGGTCCTGTCCGTGGACCTTCGCGGAGTTTGGATGTTGCCAATCCGCAGGATGAGAATTATGTCCTGCGGAATGGAACCATCGCACTAAACATCACTAACTACGGTATGTTTGGAAACGATGGGCCGAGTCAGAACAGCGCGCTGGACGACCCCTGTTCAGGCGAGTGGGCGCCACAATTTGAGTATCCTGAAGGTAGCGGCGCCCAGTATCTGTTTCAAGGCGCGGTTTGGTTCGGGGCGACGATTGTGGAGGATGGAGACACCATACGTCGTGTGTCTGTCGGCACGGACGGTTGGCAGAATCCCTCCATCAATGAGTTTCATGCAGGGAAGGACCGGATCAAGGAATTGTCGGAAGGTCCAATCTTCCTTCTGCGACAGACTGCAACGGCAATAGTATTTACGATCCCGCCTCCCAGGCGAATATCGAGCAATTGCCGTGTATTCGGACACGCTGACAGATCGGAATTTTGTTATCAGCGACCCTACGGATGGTCCTCATTTTCCGTTAGGCATCAAAATCTCTCAAACCGCGCGTGCTTGGTCAAGTCCTGAGTTCGCGCGGTTTGTCATTCTGATTTCACACTTGAGAACATCGGCAATCACGAACTGCTCGATGCTGCTTTAGGTCTCTATCTCGACGGTGATGTTGGTATTGCGGGTCAAATCAATCAACACACCGATGACATCACAGGCTCAATCCTTTATGAAAGTGATGCGGATCGCTTGATCGGTTGGATAGCAGATGGTGACGGTCGTCCCGGTCAAGGTGGCGAAGTCACGTTACCCCATGCCGTCGGGTTCTCAGGACTCTCAATCACTCAGGATACGCTAATGGTCAATCGCCCCGGCCTCTACAACTGGTGGGTGCCGAATGGCGATTTAGCATTAGACTTTGGACCGTCGTGGACAGATGGGCCGGACTGGTCAGTTACTTACGGCACGCCGGAAGGTGATGCACACCGACTTCAGGTATTAACTTGGGGAGAACATGACTACCCGCAGCACACGCTTGGTGATCAACAGTTGTCGCAGAACGATAACTTCTCCTGCCACCCCGGTGCGGACCACGCATGGCGCGCTGACAACTTGTCCCCCGACTATCGCAACAACATTGCCAACGGATTCGACACCCGTTTCTTATTGAGCTGGGGACAGATCGGCAACTTTGATTATGTCGGTTCAGATGGAATTTGTCACTATCGATTGAGTCCCGGTCAGGCGATTTCGTTCTCGGCAGTTCTATTTATTGGCGAGTACTTCCATAATCCAGAAAATCCACAGCCGAATCCAAATGATCTTGATCCGTCGCTATTCAGCTACGACGGATTGATAGAAACGTATGGACGAGCGCTTACGCTCTTCGATGCCAACTATGCCTATCAACCTCCGACACCTGCACTAAATTTGCATGCGACACACGCTTCATCCGGCGAGGTTCCACTCAATTGGGATGCGCCGCAAGTCGGAAGTATCGCAGGCTATCGCGTCTTCGGCAAACCGGATAGCGGCAACGGCGAACGGGTAGAGTTCACAACCGAGTTGCTGACAGCAGAAGAGTACACAATCGCCGGACGCACCAATGGTGATGTATGGCTGATGGAGGTCCAGACTGAAGATTTAGCTGGCAACCATAGCGCCTACGCGAGTAGTCTCGTTCGAGTCGGTGCGATTCCGATGAACTCTGTATTGACTGGTTCATCAGAACAGGGCATAAACACTTTGAACTGGACAGGAGTTGGCGATCCGACGTTGACTCATTACAAAGTAGTTCGCCTTGACTCGACTGACGAAGTCGTGTTCGACAATCTCTCAGGATTAAGTCTGGTGGATGATAACATTGTCTCAGGCCGGGTTTACACTTACACGTTGTTCGTGCAAAACGACTTGGGGATTGAAAGTCTGCCCAGCAACCAAATCAGTTTGACTCCCTTTGCTCCGAGCCAAACGATTTTAGTGTACGACGACACAAGGCGACCAAGTCAAACAGAACTCAACAATGGCGGAGTTTCGGACTCGTTAGTTCGTCTGTGGTATCAACAACGGCTTGGCGCATTGGGTGAAGGATTTGAGTATGTCGATTTGACTATCAGTGAAGCACCGATCACGCTGCAAACATTGGCCGCTTACAGTATCGTAATCTGGCACAGCGAAAACCAGAATACAGGACGGAGCCCAAGCCAGATAGCCCAGCGTGAAGCGTCGCTACGAGAGTATATACAGATCGGCGGAAAACTAATTCGCTTTGGCAGAGCGTCGTTACAGGCAATGGGGCTCAGTCCTTACAGTCTCTATCCGCCGAACGGCTCAGAAGTACTCGATCCATTGACATTGGATTCGTTTTGGGTTTCAAGGGTTCAGCCAAATCCCGACCTGAGCAAGAACCTGAAGTCAATAGGAGCCGCGCCACTGGACAGCAACTTCCCCGCATTGACGTGGGATGCCAATAAAGTTGAAGCACTCCGCTT
>JADKHW010000046.1 GCA_016721565.1 bacterium
GGGCTGGCATGTGGGATTTCTATCTTGTCAAGACGGATAGCTTAGGATTGAAGAATGGAGCCATACCTACGGCGCTGATTGGGCGGAATTCTGCACGAGATATCATTCAAACTTCCGGATGGTGGGTATGCACTTGCAGGATCAAAGTACTTTCACAACTCGCGAGTTTGGGATTTTTGGATTATTCGAGTTGATAGTCAGGAAACGAGTTATGGAACCAGACAATCGGCGGAATCGGTTGGGACATGTGTTATTCTATGTTGCAGACCGATGACGGCGGGTTCCTGCTTGCCGGTAGAACAGAGTCCTCTGCTGAAGGTATAAACGACTTCATGCTGGTCAAGATTGATGCATCGGGGAATATCATGTGGCACCGCAACTATGGTAACGGAAGAGACGAATGGTGTTATTCTCTGATTAAAACCTCCGATCTTGGTTACGCATTGGCCGGTACCACAACGAACGCGGAAGACAGAACTATTGATGTTATGCTGTTGAAATTGGATTCAAATTGCGACAGCGTTTGGACCGTACTTATGGCGGCGGGGTGATGATATCTGCAATACCGTCATGCAAACTCCGGAGGGTGGTTTCTTTCTGGCCGGGACGAAGAATGCTTTACGCGAAGGCGCTGACGATTTGGCTGAAGAAGACGGATGAGAGTGGCAATGAGCTTTGGCACCGCTCGTGCAGGAGGAGACAAGTCGGATATTTGCAACGGCGCAGCCTTAACTTATGACGGCGGCTGTGTGCTGATTGGATCAACGCGAACATTTGGTTTGGGTTCTATTACAATTATTGGGTCGTGCGTGTTGGACCAAACGGGGATAGTCTTTGGACTCAAGCCTATGGTGAGTGGGACGAGGACTTTGGTTTTGCAGTTCAACAAACTACTGACAGCGGGTTTGTGTGTGCAGGGATTCGTGGTCCCATGGAGCGGGATTGGGGGATTATTGGTTGGTGAAGACGGGGCCGGAGCTTGCTTCTCCGGTAAGAAATCCGAATGAAGGAACTGCCTGGACATATTCGCTCTTGCAGAACTATCCGAATCCGTTCAACACGATAACAACGATTGAGTTTGTTTTGCCGATGCAAACGGAGATTTCGCTGACGCTTCACAACGTACTTGGGGAATACATTACGACGATTGCTGAAGGTGCAATGAGCGCGGGTTCGCATCGCATGAATTTTGACGCAGGGGCTTGCCATGAGGGAGTTACTATTATCAACTGATGCGGGTCAATTCAAAACACAGAAGCAAATGGTGCTGGTGAAGTAGTCAAAAGTGAGTAGTGAATGACAATTGTGTGACACTTTCGGGTGGGGATTTCGTATGCTGTGTTTGGATTATGGATTAAATAGTCAGGAATTAATCTGATTTGAGAGTTTGGCTATGGATATAGTAGAGTTAGCTCGGATTCCTAAGAAGCCTGTGCCGGGGACGGCTAAGGGGAAGATGTACAAGGGGTTTTGGACTCCGAGGCATATTGTGCAGATTTCCTTTGCGGCTTTGAACGTATTCCTCGGGATTCAGTTCTGGTTTTTTGTGCGGGCTTTGCAGGAGGGTGGAACGGGCCGCTTCCTCCCCGCCCTGCCGGAGTTGAGGGGTGGCTGCCGATTTCGGGATTGATGGGAGTGGTGGATTGGTTTGCAAGCGGAGATCTCAATCTGATTCATCCGGCGTCGGCGATCTTGACGCTGTGTTTTCTTGCGATTGCTTTTTTGATGCGGAAGTCTTTTTGCTCTTGGTTGTGCCCGGTGGGGACGATTAGCGAGGGGCTGGCTTTGCTTGGGAAGAAGATTTTCGGCAGGACTTTTTGCTGCGAGGTGGTTGGACTACTCTCTGATGAGTCTCAAGTATATTTTGCTGGGACTGTTTGTGTCGGCATTTTTCTGATGGGAAGTTCGGAATTGCGGGGTTTATGGGGAGTCCTTACAATCAGTTGGCTGATGTGAAGATGCTGTTGTTCTTCACGGAAATCGGGATTGTGGGAATTATTGTACTGGCGGTTTTGGTGATCGGAAGCCTATTTGTTGAGGGTCTGTGGTGCCGCTATCTTTGTCCTTACGGTGCGATGTTAGGGTTGGTGTCGTGGGCATCGCCGATGAAGATTCGGAGGGATGTGCATACCTGTATTGATTGTGATCGGTGTACGAAGGCTTGTCCGTCGAGATTGCCGGTGGCCTCTAAGCTGCAAATAATTTCGCCTGAGTGTATGGGGTGCTTGAAATGTGAGAATGTGTGCCCAATTAAGGATTGTATTACGATGGCGCCGACTCCGAAGACGAAGGTAAACGGGCGGCAGTTTGCTTTGGTGGTGGCGGGGATCTTCTTGGCTTTTGTGATTACCGCGAAGGTTGCCGGAGTTTGGAATACAAAGCTTGCGGATGAAGAGTATCGGTACCATTTTTCGCAACGGGATAATCCGGCTTATAGTCATCCGGGACGGTAACCAGCGGGACCAATGGCTCAATCTCCGCTGGCGCGGGCTTATTGCCGAGTCATTCGGGCGGGCGGAATGCCTTCCGCCCCTACAAATGTTTGTCAAGTTTATGTTCTTGCTCTGTTTCCATTGCCATAGGTCAGTAAAATGATTATCTTTGTGTAAGATTTCGCAAACTTCGATTCATCTGAACTGCCCGTCCCTTGCAGTCTTTGTAAGCCCGTAACGTAGTAGATGCGCTCCGGGGGTTCTTGCTTCCTCCCCATTCCTCGGCTCTTGTAATTCTTTCTTTTCAAATAGTTAGTCATTCACAACCCAAAAGGGTGTCCATGAAGAACAACAAAAAATCCGGACGGCGCCGGACTCAGCCACTGTGGGTAATCGCCAGCCTCGTTATCCTATCTGCAGGATTTCTTGCATTTGGGCCGACGCTGTTTGCCTCTCCGAATTCAATTGGCACGACCACTCCGGTGTTCGCTCCGGAGGCGGTCATGGCGGCGGCGGACATGGCGGCGAAGCCATTCAGTTGCCATTTGGTCCTGATGCTTGGTTACCACTCTACATCGTGCTTGGCGGTGCGATCTTAGCTCTCTGCTTCGGCTATTATTGGTCGCGCAGGACAGATAAGGAAAGCCCCGGCAGCGAGCGCATGCAAAGTGTCGGCAAGGCAATCCAAGAGGGTGCTTTTGCTTATTTAGGACGACAGGTGCGGACGATGATTCCGCTCGTGATTTTGATTACGGTCGGGCTGTTTTTCCTTTATAAGGCACAGTATCAATCTGTCCCAAACGTCGATGCAACAAGCCTTGGAATTGGTGTTGCGCTGGCGTTCTTGCTTGGTGTGACCGCCTCTTACTTGGCTGGATACGTGGGCATGGTTGTGGCTTTGAAGGCGAATATGCGCGTGGCGCATGCGGCGCTGTCGAGCTTCAAGAATGCGCTTGAAATTGCGTTCCGTGCGGGCGCCGTGTCGGGTATGTTCACCGTAGGCTTGGGTTTGTTGGGTGCGACGATTACGTTCATGGTCTATCAGGAAAACGCGATGTTCGTCTTGGTAGGCTTCGGTTTTGGTGGATCGCTTGCCGCGTTGTTGATGCGTGTCGGCGGTGGTATTTTCACAAAGGCAGCGGACGTCGGTGCGGACTTGGTGGGTAAGGTCGAAGCAGGTATTCCGGAAGACGATCCGCGCAACGCGGCGACGATTGCGGATAACGTGGGTGATAACGTCGGTGACTGCGCCGGTATGGCGGCTGACGTGTTTGAATCCTACGAAGTGACGTTGGTGGCCGCAATTATTCTTGCGGCGGCGGTGGGTGGAACACTTGCGGCAAATGGTTTGGTGGTTTGATGACACCGGGAACATTTACGGCAGCGTTTACGCTTAAGCTCGTGATCTATGCGCTGCTTGTGCGCGCGGTTGGTGTTGTGGCCTCGATTATCGGAATCATGGCCGTCAAAGGCAAAGATGATCCGGACATGAATCCGATGGATCCGATTAACCGTGGCGCGTATGTTTCGACGGGCGTGGCGGCATTGGGTTTCTTGGGAGTTGCAAAGTGGGTGTTTGGTTCGGGCTTGCCGGCTATTCCGTCGGGAGCGAATGTCGAAATGGCATCCATTGTCGGTGACTTCTGGTTCTATGCATTTCTGGCAACGTTCTTTTGGTATCGTGCTGACGGTTGTGATTGGCAAGCTGACGGAGTACTTCACAGCGGCTGAGAAGAAGCCTGTGACCGAAATCGCAACGGCTGCCAAGACCGGACCGGCAACTTTGATTCTTTCTGGTTTGGCTGAAGGTCTGGAATCTTCAGTATGGTCGGCGGTTTCAATTGCGGCTACGATTTACGGCGCATACATGTTGTTCCACGATCCGGCGATGGCGGCTTATGCAATCGCACTTGCGGGTCTGGGTTTGTTGGCTACGACGGGTTATGTGTTGGCGGAAGATACGTTCGGTCCGATTTCTGATAATGCTAACGGCGTGTTTGAAATGTCGGGTGCGTTGATTAATAAGGACGGTTCGAAGAATCATGCGGCGCACAACATCGTTGCGCGTTTGGACATGGTCGGTAACACGACGAAGGCCTTGACGAAGGGTTTTGCCATCGCAACGGCTGTTATCGCGGCTGTGGCGCTTTACCGTTCGTATATAGATACGGTGGCGGTGAAAGATGCCGAGATCTTGACGAAGGGTATTCAGGTCAACTTGCCGGAAATCTTCATCGGTTTGTTGATCGGTGGCGCGGTGCCATTCTTGTTCTCAAGTTTTGCTATTCGCGCGGTGTCTCGTGCGGCGGTGCTGTTGGTTGAAGAAGTGCGCCGTCAGTTCCGCGAGATTCCGGGTATTATGGAATACACCGGCGTCGGCGAAAAGGGTAAGCCGGATTACGCGCGCTGCGTGGAAATCTCGACGGCTGCTGCTCAGAAGGAATTGCTTGGACCGGGCCTCTTGGCGATCTTCGCTCCGATTTTGTGCGGCTTCTGGCTTGGACCGTACGCGTTGGGCGGCTTCTTGGCAGGTTGCATTTTGACGGGACAGTTGATGGCCGTGTTTATGTCGAACGCCGGCGGCGCTTGGGATAACGCAAAGAAGAAAATCGAAGACGGTTACTTGGGCGGCAAGGGCACGGAAGCACACAAGGCCGGTGTGATTGGTGACACGGTCGGTGATCCGCTGAAGGATACGGCCGGTCCGGCTTTGAATCCGATGATCAAGGTGATGAACCTTGTTTCGATTTTGATTGCTCCAAGCACGGTGGTGATGCACGGCACAGGCGGCGGTATGGTTGTCGTGCTGGTCTCGCTGGCTGTGCTTGCGGGAGCTATTATGTTCTCGAAGCGCGGTGGATTGGCAGTTGACGCGAAGTAACCAGCGCCAGCGTGGACGCTGGACCCAATGCGCTGACGCATGAGCTTAGAATTAGTTAGAGAAGAAAGAGCCGGTCGATTGACCGGCTCTTCTTTTGTAATTGAGTATTGTTACATGCCGCCTTTTGACATCATCTCAGTCATGCGGCGATTCATCTCTTCGGGTGTGACTTGCTCTTGATTCTTGCCGAATTGCCAGTTGTGCCCGAAGGGATCGATGACGTTCGCCCAGCGGTCGCCCCAGAAAGCATCTTGCGGTTCCATGACGGATTTAGCTCCGGCTTTGATGGCTTTGGTGTATAGACCGTCAACATCATCCACGTTGGCATAAAATGAAACCGATGTTTGTCCATTCAATGCTGATGGAGATTTTGTGTTGGTCTGCGGACCTGTCATGTCCGTAAGGAAGAAAGTAGTATTACCAAGCACGAATCCGGCGTGTGCAACGACTCCGCCGGGGCCGGGCATTACATGGGTAATTTCAGCTCCGAGAACATCGCGGTACCAGTTAAGAGCTTCCTGGCCACTTGACACGATGATGTGAGGCATAACTTTGTTGGTGGGCTGCATGGGGTTTCCTCTGAGGTTGACATCTGGATCATTTTTGAAAAGCTCCTTTATTACCCATAATAGGCGACAAAGTTCCACTTGACTTAGTCCTGACGAACGCCTATATTCAGGGTCTTGTTTGGCGCGTTCGTCTAGGGGTCTAGGACGCTGGCCTCTCACGCCGGTAACACGGGTTCGAATCCCGTACGCGCTACTAATAATCAATGGGTTAGCCAATACGGCTGACCCGTTTTTTATGGACTCGTTCGGTTTCAGAATCCTGGGCAAAGAATGGGAACCTCGGAACTATCTGCACATTTTGGGGTGATAAGGATATTGTAGTATATTAATGCTTTCCTGTACCTCCCACTTAGAACAAACTTGACACTAATGAAGCTCTTCTCGGTAGCAACAATCGGCGAGAAGGCGGCGGAGACTTTTAAGCGGTTTCCGCTGCCGTTGATTTCAGCTTTTGCAGCTGTGGTCGCGATGGTTTGCGTGTCACACCAAGATCGAACGGAGCATGCCACTCATCTCAATGAGCGTCTGGCGATGGCATCTTATCTGTACATGCTTTTGACGATTTCTGTTTCGCTCTTTGCTGAACGGTTTATTGTCAAGCGTATCTATAGGTACGTCGTCGCGTCGTTGGCTGTCGGTCTTGCCGTACTCTATTATTTTTCTCTGCCTGACACTATAGATATTGCGAACGGAACCCGGTTTGCCGTGCTTGCCATCGCGCTGCATCTGTTGGTGGCATTTGCGCCGTTTATTCGTGCCGATGAGATGAATGGGCTGTGGCAATTCAACAAGTCGCTGTTCATTCGGATTCTGACATCGGGAGTCTACTCAGCAGTTCTGTTCGGAGGTCTTGCACTGGCCATTCTGGCCATCGACAAACTTTTTGAAGTTAAGATTGACGACAAATACTACTTTGACTTGTGGTTGGTCATCGCAGGGGTGTTTAATACGTGGTTCTTTCTGTCAGGTGTTCCTGAGAATATTCCTAGACTCGAACGCGCGACGGATTTCCCGAAGGGACTCAAGCTCTTTACACTGTATGTCTTGCTTCCATTGATTACAGTCTATCTGGCCATTCTCTATGCGTACGCCGCGAAGATATTGATCACATCGCATTGGCCGGTGGGCTGGGTAGCGAATCTCGTGCTTGCTTTCTCCATTTTCGGGATTCTCTCCTTCCTGCTTATCTATCCATTGCGAGATGATGAGGCAAATCCGTGGGTGAAATTCTATTCGCGACTGTTCTATTTCCTGCTAATCCCGTTGATCGTGCTGCTGTATATCAGCATTTTCAAGCGGATTGACGAATACGGAATAACGGTCGCGCGCTATTATGTGCTGCTGCTGGCTGTTTGGCTGACATTTATAGCGGCCTACAACATATTGACCGGCGGCAAGCGCATCCGGGTCATCCCGGTGTCGTTGTGCATCATCGGTCTGCTCTCGACGTTTGGTTGGTGGGGGGCATTTGCGGTGTCGCAAAAGAGCCAACTTAATGAACTGACAGATCTGCTTGAAAGCAATCATGTGCTCGTGAACGGGAAGGTGGATACGACAAGTACTCATGACGTGAAGTCAGATGAATACGACAGAATTCAGTCGATCGTCAGTTACATCGAAGAAGTGCACGGTCATGCGCAGCTTCAGACATTCTTCGATCAGGATATTGATACTCTGATTGCCAACACGAAAACAGAAGAGGGCATCGCTCAAAATGCGGAGTTTGCCATTTTCGAGATGCTGCACATGCAACGTGTGGAATCAAGCGAAGGCACATCCTACTTGAGCTACCTTGTCAATGAAAAGGTGATGCTGAATTCGGCTGGGTATGACTTTGTAACTGAACTTACGCGATCTGATTACGACAGACACAGCGACTCCATGACTTACTTCATTGTCGGAGTTGACACAGTTCAAGTTGTGTACTCGGCGCAGCAGAAGAGCTACACGCTCACTTGTCGCGACCTTGAACCTCTTTCGCTTGATTTGAACGGGCTAATTGCCACACTTCCTCATCACAAAGACACTGCGACTTCTCCAGATCTCTTGACCACTGTTACCGAAAACTCGCAATGGAAAGCTAAGTTTGTACTTAGCACCCTTGAGATCTCGCGTGATAGTGGTGAATCCAAAATTGAAACAGCGGAAGGAACATTGATGCTCAAGTTTGTAGGAGAGACACAAAATGTCACGAATCCAACATCGAAATAGAAAATGTGAGAATCGCACGTCGCGGTAGAATCTGTTGGCCTCCGTCTGACATGTACGACTAATAAACAACGGGTTAGCCTTAGAGGCTAACCCGTTGTTTGACATTGTACTGCTTTTTAACAAGAAATCGGGGCCAACGTCGTTCAATTCCCATTCGATACAAGGACGCGCGCGGACCTAAAGTCGGACAAGTGTGGTATACTAAGTAAGGAATGGTTGGTTTTGAGTGGTTTTGGCCCAAAGAGTTCAAGTCGCGCTATCATGATGAAGGAATGTCAAGGTTTTGCATCTGATGCTCTCTATTCCCCGTCTGGCCGCCAGAGTTATTTATCTGATGTAATAAGGATTCCGATGCTCTTGGTACGCTATAAGAAACTTCTACTGTTCGCGATTCTGGGAGTGCTTGTCATCGTAGCTACTGTGATCTTTATCAATGCCCCCTCGGAGAAGTCAGCCAATTGTGCCTTGGACAGCTTAGCTCAACCCTCAATGAAAACAGTTGCAGATACTGCCACTTCAAGACCAAACTTCTCGGCGCTCATTCACGAGTCTCTCCTAAATGACCTCTTGGAGGCGACCGGGTATTTGAAGGGCGAAGGGCCGTTGTTGTTTAAGTCCAAACGGTCGAATTTCAAATGGAAAGCCGAGCAACTGCATGTTCAAATCACCGATTCGGGTGCTGTTTTCACTGCAAACGTTTTTGTGCATTGGCTGGCATGAATTACCAGGCGCCGAGCAAGGAAAAGGATTGTAGCGTATGATTATGATAAAGAACAGATAAACTTGGTTTTGAAAGATGTGCCATTCGATTTTCGATTCAAAATTTTAGCAAGAGAATCAAGATTCTTACTAAGCGAATGTAGCCGACGTTATCGGTCCAACAATCGGAATCTTGGGAGATATTCACTACAACTCGATTTTGATGTCAAGAAACTTGATGGTAGAAACCCTTAAAATTAACAGTCAAACATCATTCGGTAGGTACGAGCCTGAGCGAGTTATCGCCGATTTTGAAGTTGATTTTTTCAAAGAATGGCGATAGGCACAAATAATCAAGCAGATTCGAGTGTCATTTCCCCAGCGCATATAGAACAAACATCGAATGATAAGTTTGTTATGCACGAAGAAGCAGAACTCATAGTTCTCAAAACATTTGCACTCTTATGCTTACGGCAATTGCAGTTGTTGGCTGCGGATACCTTCGACGGCACCAAGCACCGACGATTGTTAATACACCGGAGCAATTTTGTCGGCTCCGACCGCTATGTTCGTTGACGAACCGTGGTGGCCCGTGTTTCAGGATACTACGCTTTCAAGGTTGATTGAACAAGCGCTTGTGACCAGCCCTACGATGGATATTGCAGTCGCACGCTTGGAACAACTTCAAGCGGTCAATCGATATGCAGCGTCCACGATGTTCCCTTCGGTATCAACCTCTGGTGGCGTTCAAACGGGTGACCAACAAGTCATTGAGCGATATAATGATGACTTTCGAGAATACTCGGTGCGAGCGAACACTGTTTATGAGATAGATTTCTGGAAGAAATTATCTTCAGGCAGGCGAAGAGCAGCTGCAGAATTAGTCGCCAGTCGGTATGACGCGGCAACAAGCGTGTTGGCTTTGACATCTCAAATCGCACGAACTTATTATACCATCGTTCGGCTTCGTGATGAATTAAAAGCCCTCAATAATGCAGAGACATCTTATGAAATTGATAGTACCGCGGTTTCGAATAGATTTGTCCTTAAGAAGGCCACTTCCCTTGACATCTTTCAGACACAAGCAGTGCTTGCGCAAACAAGAGCATTGGCCGAATTACTTTCAGTGAGTATCAGAACAGAAGAACACTCATTGTCAATTTTGCTGGGCTATTATCCGCGAACCACACTCAATTCGACACCCGATTCCCTCCCGGATGCGAGTGATGTTGTCGGCGCAGGACTACCCTCAGAGCTTCTGGTACGCCGACCTGATGTTCAAGCAGCGCGCGCACGTCTGGCGGCTGCAGATTTTGCTTGGGCAGAAGCTGGTGCAGAACGATTTCCCAGCTTTTCGCTGACGGCAACCGGTGGAAATGATGCCACGAACCAGGGATGCATTGGACCCGGGGAAGATGACGGTTAATCTTGCGTCGCGACTCACGCTTCCGATTTTGAGGGCGGAAGATTGCGTTGCTCAATCCGATGCCGCAGGCACGGTGTATCGTCAGATGTCAGCAGAATACGAAAGCCACTATGCTGAATGCATTTCGCGAAGTCGAAGATGCTCTTGCATTGGCCGAGCATGAGGCTGCGGCAATTGAGCAGCCAAGAACTTGCGACGGTTGCTGCAGACAGTGCGCTGCGAATTGCCCGAACGCAATATATGGAAGGCGACGCGTAACCCATTTTAACAGTGCTATACGCGCAAAACGCGCAGTTGGACGCAGAACGTAATTTGATCAACGCCCGCTTCGATCCTATTACCTATCGGATTGATTTGGCCACAGCACTGGGGATCTTGGACACAGGCAGCAATCGAAGATTTCACGCGGAATCAACTTCCGGTTCCGGTTGACAAGTAATTCTAATGAACTTGTCACATTGGAAAGAGAAAACGGGTTAGCCTCCAGTGGCTAACCCGTTTTCTCATCATTCAGATGTATCAAATTCATCTCTACGGTGACTTACTTTGAATCACGAGGTGTTGTGGACTCCAGCTACGAGTCGAATAGGAGGCAGCAGTGCGCGAAGATTAGGTTAGTGGTAAACGGGCCGACACGAACTTGCGTGATGGACCCGGACTGCCCGGCAATTCGATAAGATGAAGTGTATACCGGCCTTACCAAGAAGAGGGTTATGCGATACTACATCCGTTTGGGAACGATAAGCGGCCACCAGTACGCATACCATTCGCCATGCGGAGATGTTTGAACGTTATTAGCAAGCGTCTCGCTGATTGCGCTTTGAGTATCCGCGAGATGCTGCGCCGAGTTTGTCAATGTTAGCAATTGTACAGGAGATTTTTCAGCAATGACAAGCGTGTCGCAGAGTAGAGCCTTACTGAGTTAGGGCGGTAACTGGAAGCCGCGCTTTTTATCAAATGCACCGACACGAACCTGGTATGCATGCTCGACTTTGCATGAAGCGGCGCGATCTTTGATGCCAAAACCATCGTCTCACCGATTTTGGCTGCACGGCGCTCGGCGAGTGCCAAGTTGTTGTAGGCAACAGATTTGAACCCCCCATAAGTTCCGCCATCGTCAACAGGGCACAATATGCGTGGGGTGTCTGGCGCCACATTGCTTGTAAGGTGGCTGTTTTGACTGGGTTGGCACTTTGCGGCGCAGGATGGAATCGATGGAGTTCCGCAACGAACTTTCCCTGGATGCGAAGTGTACCGGAGGATTTGATCAACAGACTGCGGGCGCGAAGGAATTACGCACAACTCAATCTTCTCCGACTCCGCGAAGTTAAGTGTGACTGTGGGTCTCTTGTTCAAGGCGGTAATGTGATCGAGAGCAAGTTGGTAGTTCGCATGTTGACGGTCAGACTCCGGGGCGGAGTTTTCTGACTGCGAAAAGGAGCCGTCAGATGCAGATTATTGCCGTGATCATTTCATCGCAGAGTGACAACGCGAAGATTGCAATCCATAAACCACGCAGCAGCTGAAGCTCGCGCGTTCGCTGTGCCAGTGAATCCAGCAGTTCCACTTTCAAACAAGAATGCCGCGCTCGTATTGTTTTCGTCGCGATGTCCGTACACTGAGACATTACCTGAGGATTGTGCAACTCTTGGCAATTTTCAGATCGATAGATTCGGTGCGCGCACCGACAATGTTGAGTTCAATCGGCATGCGCTCCATCGGAACGCGGTCAAGCCCGAAGGCTGCATTCTCAATTTACCGTGTTACCTGCACCACGCAGACAAGGAATGGAATACGAATTTGCCGTTCTTGTCACTTAACATCAGTGCGATCTCCGATGCACGCAGAGCGCCTGGGATACCGCCTCGTGGCAATTTGTCAATGTCGTAGATTCGACCTTGCAGAGAACCTTGATCACGTTTTCTGCCGATGGGAATACCAACCGGTAATTGATAGCTGAGCATGTACGAGGTTTCATGATCAAATTGCAGCTCATCAAAATCGCGCTTGCGCAGTTTCAGCGTGATGAAGTGATTCTTGTATGGCTCGTATTGAACACCTACGTCATATTGCAGACTTTCGAAGTCGTGATCGTCGTTACGGTCAGCAATTTGAAAACTCGCGTTGGGCAACAAACTATTGATCGTGTTGTATTCCGCATTGAAGCCCGAAAATGTTGCTGCGTTACCCATCGATGGAATAACCGGAATGACCTGTTTGCCACCAGCTTTCCACAACGCTGTCCACCGGATCGGATGCGCGTCACACACTAAGCCTGTAGTTCTCAAGGTCGGAGGACTGGCCGTTAAATAGTCTTTGCGTACACCACGCATGACAGTGCTACTCAGTCAACATCCGAAAGGATTTTTGCAAACGTGCTACCGAAATGAGAAACGCGGTTGTCAAACTCGAGAGGAAGTCAGTTTACTCACGCGGGTGTGCGTCTCAAAATCTAATGATGCGTTGGCCAGCGAGAAGTTGCGAAAGTTCAAGCCAGTTCGAAAGT
>JADKHW010000047.1 GCA_016721565.1 bacterium
GTCACTGCTGATGAAGGCGCTTCCTCAATAATCTTCTGATGTCGGCGCTGCATAGAGCATTCGCGCTCGCCCAAATAGATTGCGTTGCCATGCTTGTCGGCGAAAATCTGCACTTCGATGTGCTTAGGCTCTTCGAGATACTTTTCAACATAAACAGCAGTCGTCACCAAAGGCAGACTTGCTTCACGCTGAGCGGCGCTGAGTGCGGCGGCCTGTTTTCCGCCTTGCGCACGACGCGCATACCCCTACCAGCCACCATTGCCTGCGGCGGCTTTCAATAATACCGTGAATCCGGCGTTTTAGTAAACTCGATGGCTTTCGGTCGGCACTATTCACTGCGCCTTTAGTACCCGGAACGACCGGAACATTTGCGGTGATCATCAACGCACGTGCTTCTGTTTTTGAACCCCTTTCAATTGCGGAGGCAGGTGGTCCAATCCAAATTAGACCAGCCTTCTCAACTTTTTGGCGAAACCGGCGTTCGGAGAGAAAGCCGTAGCCGGGTGATCGCATCGGCGCCAACGCGCTTGGCGATAGCAATCAACTTCTCCTGATCAAGGTAGCTTTCGGCAGGAGTTGACCCGCCAAGTGCGACCGTTTGATCAGCCTCCTGGACGTGCAAGCTGTTCTTGTCAACGTCCGAGTACACTGAGATCGTTCGAATTCCCATTTCGCGGCACGTGCGTGCTACACGAACGGTGATTTCGCCACGATTCGCAATCAATACCTGATTTCATATCAGACCTGTTTTGCCTGTAAGAAAATGCCTTTCAAGATAAATCGTCATCGGCAATCTTACCGCTGTTCCAATTTTGTCTTCGTACAGCATGACCATTCCGCAATGCGTAGAGTAAAACGTCGCGCGTAACTTCGACGTCTTTCTTACAGTATTCACGGACAAGTTCAATCTGGCCATTCTTAAACCATTCCAAAGACTGCAGTCCATCGGCGCTCTTGCCGATTCCGAGAGTTGCTTTCGCGATCGTGTTCAATTTCAACCGACCGCCACGCCGCATGGTTACTACTTCAAGGAGATCTAGAGTCGGCAAACTCTTAAAATCATCAAAAGTATAGCCGCGCAGTACTTCGTAATCAAAATTCCGATTGTTAAATCCACATACTAAATCCGCACTCTTCGCGGATCAGCAAATCGTCTATAGCTTCACCGTACAGTGATCCTCATTCGTCCGACTGTCCCAGACCGCCGCAACCGCCACGCGCATCTGACGGGCTTCGCGCCAACCGCCCACTTCATCGGCCGAGAGCTGAGTCTCGAGATCAAAGACAACTACTCGGCGATTCGCAGGTATCCCAGGTACCCACGGAATCCTCAGCTCAGTTTTGTCTTTCGTTTTTGACTCAAGCAGAATCTCCGCGCCTAATGGTACGACGTCAGCACTCTTAAGAGCAGGCGAATAGCGGTGCTGTCCAAGCTTGTCGAGCGGTCGGTTGCCCGATCCGCATTTAGGTGACTGGTACAAGAAGGGCAGCCTTCTTCGCAAGAGCAGTTTTCGATCAAAGCGGCTGTGCACTCGAGTAAATCCTCCATCGAGGAATACATGCACTCTGCGATCCCGACTCCGCCGGGGTAGCCGTCATAAAAGAACACGGCGCCGTGCTCGAGTTGCGGATGCTTGGTGAAGCTGATTCCACCAAGGTCATTGCGATCACAGAGCGCAAGTAACGGCGTTGAGAAACACCGATGCTCAAGCGTGAATAGAACCCATGATGGTGTTCACGCTCAGACAATTCAGTTGACAAAGTGCCCGGCAATTCAATCCAGCAGCCATACGTAAGCCCGTGGAGGAAGCGTCAATGGTTCAACTGAGAGCAGTTCTTGCGTGTAGCCTGCGACGCCCATAGGCAACGAACGAAATGTTCTGTCACTTTGGCACGCTGAGTCGCAATGAACGAGTGCACTGGACGTGTCTTGCGAACATCGAGGATTTCGGTTTCCTTCTGCGTCCGAATCATCGTATAGGTCGGACTACGATGCGGAACGACGTGCGCTTGTTTGCGCTTCAAGTCGAGTTCTTGTACGCGAAATGGTTCGCCACGATGCAAATAGACAGCGCCGTCATGACATTCGCGATAAACTGAATTCCCGAGATCGTGCCGATGGTAGTTCGTGACTCTCGAGATATATCAACGATCCGAAGGTTCCACTGACATTGCGCAAGTCAACGGCGGCGTGGTGGGCCGCCCTGAAACCACTGTTTGCCGGAGGCGCTCTTCAGCAATGCTCGTTCATCTTCGGGAGCCTTCAACACCTCAGTGTGCTCAGAGACGCGTATAAACGGATCGCTTTCCATCAACGGAATTTCAGCCGCAGCGGCGGGAAGATGTTGACGTAGGATATGTTCGTTATCGCGATTCAGCAACGCTCGTTCATGGTCTAGCGAGGAGCGACGCGGCTTCGCGTGTGAATATTGGTCAAGCTGATCGGTTCCGCAACTAAAATGATGCAGCCGCCCCTCGTTCTACCGACACGTCTGCGCGTTGCCAGAGCGACATCTGCGCCGGGAAAACCAGCTAAGATGCAAAGATCAAGTCCACCGACATCAATGCCCAATTCAAGCGCACTTGTGGAAACCACTCCATCCAGTTTCCCTGACGCGAGTTTCTGCTCAATTTCGCGGCGCTCTTCAGGCAGGAATCCTGCCTGATAGAACTTACTCTGCAGAAGATCGGGACGTATTCGCCGAGCGAGCGATAGATGATTTCGGTTGCGACGCGTGACTTTGTGAAGACAATCGTCTTGAGTCCGGCGTCAAGCGCTTGAGTGAGAACTTTCGTGACCGCGTTGGTCATTGAAGCTTTAGGCGCGTTCATTAACCAGAATTCGCGGTCGGGTTTCGGTGCACCTGATTCTGCGATTACCAGTGGATTTCGACCGGTCAGGATTGACGCGAATTCTTCGGGATTCGAAATCGTCGCGGATAGACAGATAAACTGCGGATGCGCACCGTAGAAATGCAAGAGGCGCTTTAGCCTGCGAAAGACTTGCAGAATGTGCGAACCGAACACTCCACGATAGGCGTGCAATTCATCTATCACGATGAAACACAGACGCTTGAAGAATTTCTCCCAACTCTGGTGATAGGCGAGCATCCCTTGATGCAGCATATCGGGGTTGGTGATCAGGAAATTCGGTGGTTTCTTCTTGATCTTCTGCCGCACGGATGGCGGAGTGTCGCCGTCGAAAATCGCAGCGAGAAATCAAGTTCTCCACTGAGTTCCTGTTGCCAGAGCTTCAGCTTAGCGGCTTGATCCTGTTCGAGAGCCTTAAGTGGAAAGAGCAGAAGCGCGGATGCGTCTGGCGATTCTGTAAGAAGATCAAGGAGCGGAAGCACATATGTCAAGGACTTTCCACTCGCTGTGGGCGTCACGACAACGGTGTCATGCCCTGCTCGTACAAGATCAAGCGCTGCGGCTTGGTGAGAATATAATTGCGCTATGCCAAGCTTGTGAAGAGCGCTTTGGATTGAATCTGCAAGAGGTGCGGCAGGAGCAAAAGTAGCGAGCCCGACACCGCGTAAACCGCGATAGACAAGTGTACCACGGAGCGCGGATCTTGCTCAATGCCTGCGGCCAGACGGTTCAGGCGCATCGTCTATCCCCTGCCAACTTGCGGTGCTTGGGCTTACGATCATAAGCATTAGGCTAAATTCCGACTTTGGCAGCTTCAGCAGAGCGGAATACGCTTCTTCACCTTTGGTTTTTTTCGTCGCGCACATGTTCGCTTTTAGATCCAGCGTTGATCCTTATAGAAGCGATAAGTCTTACCCACCACAGCATCGAGATCATCTTCACACTTCATGCCCCAAGTTCGCGCCATCTTCTCGCTGCTGCAGGTCCAGCTTTCGGCGAGTATTTCAGTTGCTTTATCGGAGCCAAGCAGAACGGGCTTGCCGGTAAGTTTCATTTGCAGATTGCCGATTGCTCGATTGCACGCGATACGAACTCCGAACGACCACGCGCACTGTTGATTTGCCTGTGACACGAGTGAAGGCATCTGCGACTGCTTTCCAAACGAAAGACCGGGCATCGTCGCAAAATACGTTTCGCGGACGCCAGTTGGTGCGTTGCTGCTGCGCAAACCAACATGCGCGCCAAATCGTCAACACCAATCAGACTGTATTGTCGGCGCTTCATGCCTACTTCAGTATAGAAGCGCCAGTTTGCCATTATCTTAAAGAGCGGAACAAATTGCTCATCGCGACCCATGACGGCGGGTGGACGGATGATGATCCACTCCGTGTTCAGTAACGCAGATTGAGTGGCGACTTCACCTGCCAGCTTGCTCCTGGTAGGGACTGATGGGATGTGGCGTGTCCCAGTCAACGGAACATCAACTCGCGGATGGGCCACAACAGGCAAGCGATGAGCAATAGACGAAGCGACGGACTTCTGCAGACTCCGATGCGCGGGCAAGCATTGCAGTTGCATCGGCATTTGTGCGCATGTAGTCGGACTCATTTAGTCCTTTCGTCAGGCCCGCGCAATGAATGACGACATCTGTTGAATCTACAGCTGAATCGATTGACTCAGGCCCAGTTATATCACCGACCAGTAATTCAAATTGCTCGCGCTGTAACCATTTCAAACGTCGTGGATCACGCACTAACAAGCGAACACGAAAGTCCGATCCAAGCAAACGCTCAGCAACGTGGCTGCCTACAAATCCTGAAGCACCTGTAACAAGTGCGAGCGGCTTCATTTGGAAAAGAGCTTCAGAAACTCAGCAGGCATGCGCTTCGGACGACCGCTATGATCAGCAAAACAGTGGACTGTGAAACCTCTGGCGACCAACTCAGAACTCTCTGCCTGTTTCACTTCATAATCAAATTGCAACCGTGCTCCGACTGGGCGCTAAACAGTTTCGACGTCTAACTCATCCTCATATTGCGCTCCACTGACATATTTGCAACCTGCTTCAATTACCGGAAGACGCAGTCCGTCTTCTTCGATCTTACGATAGGATTTCCAAATACCGCGAATCAATTCAGATCGTGCGACTTCAAAATAGTGCAAATAGCAGGCGTAATAAACCCAACCCATCGCATCCGTCTCAGCATAGCGCACCCGCACACGCGACAGAAGCACAATCGTTCCTCAGGATTCGAGGAAGAATCCGATG
>JADKHW010000048.1 GCA_016721565.1 bacterium
CTTCCGGCCCAAATTTCTTCGGCGCATCCGACGGCTTCTATGAGGGCGGGACGGAAAGAGGATCGTTTTCCTCTGTTGTCAATTTCGAGATATATGACAGCGTGATTGTCCTTTGCTCGAATGGCATCCAGATTATTGACAGGGATACGTACATGTCCATCGGATCGGCTGCGATTCCCTCGTGGGATGTTCGCCTGCGCAGCAATATCATTTACAGTGCTGCGAATACAAACGGATTTCGGGTTGTCAATGCTATGGACTACGCGAATCCTGCCCTGTTCTCAACCTTTCCAATAGAAGGCGAAACAAAACAATTGGAACTCCAAGATAACATCCTTATGACTTGCTCGCGAGCGGGGGGAGTCCGCTTCTGGGATGTGAGCGTTCCTGAGTCACCTGAGCTTATCGGCATGTACAATTCCGGCAATTCAGCCGAGGATGTTATTCTTGTTGACACAATCGCGTATGTGGCAGACTACTACAAGCTTACCGTACTTGATGTTTCCGATGCGCTTGCGCTTGCGGGGCCGCCAACGCCGCGTGAACTTGCCGTTACTGCAAGCGGCGACTCGCTTGCGTTTAGCTGGCGAACAGCTCGTAACGCCGTTTCCTACAAACTTTGGAGCAGCAACGATCCCGGCCTGCCACATGAACTCTACAGGCTTGAAATTACGACATCCGACACCTCCGCTACATTGCCACTGCCCGCCGACCCGATGCGTCTATGTTGTCACCGCTGAATAGAATTCTACTTGCATTGCTTGTTTGCGCGAGTGTATCTCACGCACAACGCATCGTCGGTTACTATCCCGCATGGGCGATTTACGCGCGGCAGTATTTCATCACCGACATCCCCGCCGAGCATCTGACGCACATCAACTATGCGTTCGCGAATATCGCCAACGGTCAGATTGCGCTCGGTGATCCCTATTCCGAGATTGATTACTTCTATCCCGGTGATTGCTGGGATCCCGGTTGCGAACGCGGGAACTTTCATCAACTGCGGATTCTCAAGCAACAGCACCCGCAACTACAAACGCTGATTTCCGTCGGCGGCTGGAGCTGGAGCAACTACTTTTCGGATGTGGCCTTTTCACCCGCCAATCGTGAACTATTTGCCAACTCGTGCGTTGACTTTATTCTTGAGCACGGCTTCGACGGCGTTGATCTCGATTGGGAATATCCCGACGGCGGCGGCGAACCCGGCAACATCGAACGGCCCGAAGATCCTGCCAATTTTGTCTTGTTGTGTCAGCACATTCGCCACAAACTCGACTCGCTTGAAACCGTCGAAGCGCGCGAGTTCCTGTTGACACTCGCAACCTCCGCCTCACCCTCACACATCGCCAATCTCAATCTACCCGCCATCGCCTCCGCCGTCGATTTCATCAATGTGATGTGTTACGATTTCGCCGGAGCGTGGGCCGACTACACCTACTTCAACGCGCCGCTCTTTTTCGATCCGGCCAATCCCTTTTCTGAACCGTTTCATTCAGGCTTCAACACCGATGCTGCGCTCGATGCCTACATCGCCGCCGGAGTCCCGCGCAATCAGCTTGTCGTCGGCATGCCGTTTTACGGTGTCGGATTCGGCAATGTCAGCGACACAAACAACGGCCTTTACCAAACCTTCAGCGGTCGTTCGCCGAGCGGCACATGGGAAAACGGCTACTACGACTATTGGGACCTTAGTCAAAACTACGTCAATCAAAACGGCTACACGCGCTACTATCACCCGATTTCGCATGTGCCCTATTTGCACAATCCTACGGCTAACGTGTTTATCAGCTACGATGACACCGTTTCAATTCGGGAAAAGTGCGACTATGTGCATGAACGAAGACCTCGGCGGCGCGATGTTCTGGGAACTCGCTGCCGACCGCGACGGCGATTTGCTCGCGACGATGTTCAACACCTTCGAGAATGCCAATCAGCTTCCCGCGCCGGTTGCATTGACCGTCACGCGCATCGGAGATTCGCTGACCTTCCGCTGGCAACCCGTCAGCGGAGCCGCGCAATACACCCTCTGGTCGAGCACGAACCCCGCCGCGAATCCGCTGGACTATAGTTTGGAATTGAGCACGAATGCGACTGTCGCCACACTTCCGCTGGCGGCAGGATCAATGAAAGTCTTTTTCGTTCGCGCCGAATAAATCAGTCTTGAATCTGACCAAAAATCTGAGTATTTTATTTCATTACCAATTCAAAACACCCGAAGGAAATGAAATGAAGAAACTCATCCTGGCCGCGGTTCTGTTGGCCATGCTCGTTCCGGGCACGCAATCACTCTTTGCCGCCGACAAGCCCGTTAACTTGGCGCTCGTGACTCCCATCCAGATTTTCAAGTCGACCGAGTCCATTGCCGGACTCCGCCTGAATCTGATTTACGGCAAGAACGACAACATGACCGGTTTGGACATCGGACTCGCCAACCACGCCACGGGTAAACTGCAGGGCATTCAGTGGGGCGTAGTCAACTTGGCCGGACAAGGCGGCGCGGGTATTCAGTGGGGCTGGGTGAACATCGACAAGGGCGGCACCTTCACCGGCTTGCAGTACGGATACTACAACGAGACCAATCAGATGGTCGGTTTACAGCTTGGTCTCCTGAACTGGGCACAATCCGCCAACGGCCTTCAAATCGGCCTGATCAACGTCATCAGAAAAGGTGGCTGGTTCCCCGTCTTCCCGATTATCAACGGCAGCTTCAAATAAGTGCGTGTAACGCACGTTTATGCGCTAACGCGGCGGCCTGAAAGGGTTGCCGCGTTTTTGCTTTAATAACCGTAGAGGCGGATGGCGATCCGCCCGCCGAGAACCAGATGCGTGACATAAGGCACTTGACAATCCGCCGTTTCTGCCGTAATTTATAACCAACACCTGCGCAAACTGACCGCACCCGCCTGCGGAGGGCTATTCCTATGACGCGAATCCAATCTGTTTTCAATCAACTGAAGCGGCTGGGGTTCGCGCTTTTGTTGCTGGGATGAGGCTTTGGCCCATTCACGCCTGCGGAACGAATTCACACGTTTGATGAGCCGTCAGTAAACTACATTGTAAAGACATCCGACGGCAAATTTACTGGCAATCAAAGGCAATCCTATGGGATGAATCACCCCCGCTTTGGATGAGTGCCGATGGCGGCCAAACCTGGGCAACGGCTGAAAGTTACCCATCAGATTCGACATGGCCTGAAGAGCTCACAATTTTTGATGGCGTGAATATCGCAAGCTACCATTATGGCGGTGTAGAGACATCGCACAATCGGGGAGGGGACTGGCGCATTGGCTCATTTGAATCAAGTTATGACATCAGATGCCTTGCGCTTGCCGACTCACAGGTCATGTTTGGAGGAGGAAGGGCATCTGCTGCGAGACCACCCCTAACCCACAGCGCTATCTTCAGGAGCATGGACGGTGGCACCACATGGGACATGCTCAGGGATCATGGCACAGACACGTACGAGTACCCCGTTCGATGTGCCTGTTCTGCTTCGGGGACGGTCCTTGCAATGCTCGGTGAACCGTTCGCGATACGCAGCCGAGATCGAGGCGACTTGGGACCCGGGCGGATTTCCTATTCCGGTTCAACAGACTATCGGCATTGCATCGGTAGATTCTGCGGTCTTTCTTGTTGCGGGATCGCAGGAGGCCACCCTGTAGTTGCGCGCAGTACAACAACGGGTCAACCTGGACAATCGTCTGGTCGGATACGACCTCGTCACCATGGTTCCGCGATCTTGCAGTCAAAGTGCCCGGATTAGTTTGGATTGTTGGCACCGATGGACGCACACTCGCTTCGCGTGACGGCGGATTGTCGTGGACCTACAATCAAACGGATTCAAGCGAGACCGAATTTGACAACGCATCCTTAATCAGCAGCACGCTTGGGTACGCGTATGACAGAACTAATGGTGTAATCTGGCGGTGGAACGGCGAATTCGTTTCAGCAAACTCCACTTCGTTTGTTCCCACAGACTTCTCAATCTCCGCCTACCCCAACCCCTTCAACAGCACGTTGAGTATCTCACTCACTCTGCCCGCGCATGAGCAAGTGGAAATCACGCTCTACAACCTGCTGGGCCGTGAAGTGGAAGTGATTCATCGCGGTAGGCTTGACAACGCAACGCTGTCCTACACCGTCCCGCCTAGCCTCGCCAGCGGCATCTACTTCCTCCGCGCCGCCACTGCCACCCAGACCCAGATGCAAAAGGTCGTCTTGCTGAAATAGCGGGCAATGGAGTTGACTCCGGGGAAACCGTGCGTAAATTGAAAGACTGTCCGGCATTCGCGCACATCCCACCCGAGGTTCCGAGCATGCGTATCGCCTACAATAACCTATTGTCATTACTGCTTTTGAGCGGGCTTCTCTGCCCGCTCGTTTCGTTTGGGCAGGATAGCCTCAATGTTCAATCCATCGGCAGCTACTGGAGTTTTTGGGACACCGAAAGCAACGGTGACTTCGGCTTTGATACCGATGTCCAAGGGGATTATGCCTTTCTCTGCAACATTCGGGCGGGTTAAGGATCATAGACATTTCTGATCCGACCAATATCCACGAAGTGGGCTACTTTCAGCCAAACCCGAACTACACAGCGCGGACCATTGACGTTGAAGTTAACGGGTCAATTGCATATGTTGCCGCTTCCAACGGACTTTGGGTCGTGGATATTTCTGATCCGACTCATCCTTTGCCGTGGATTCTGTGAGCGGCCCATTCAGCTCTGCGAGAATGGCGCTGCTCGGCAATCAACTTTGCGTGGCGATAAATTCACACATGCGAGTCTATGACCTGAGTGACCCCACAAACCCGGTATTGTACAGCCTCCTGCCAATAAATAGTCAGATATACGACATCGAATCCGACGGCGAGTATCTCTACCTACTCGCAAACGGTTTCAAAGTCTATGACACAAGTGACTCGGGCAATGTTCAGCAAATCGGGAGTACGCAATTCTCAGGAACGCAATTTGTTCTCAAGGGTCCGCGTGCATTTATCGCTGGAAATAACAGCCTTCGTGCTGTAGATATCAGCAATCCGAACCTACCTGTTAATCTTGGATATGTCTTTTCAAATCTCTACATTCACTGGATAGAGGCAAATGAGAATCTCATCGTAGGAACTACAGATTTCCGCGAGAGACTTGAATTCATTGACGTTTCGGACCCAACACTGCCCGTCTTGCTGCAACCATCGGAATCGAGAAGCTGGTTTGTGGCTAACAGCCTTGCTCTGAATTCGACACACGCATTCGTTAAGAATCTGTTCGAAATTTTCATTCGATTGACATCAGCGACCCTGCAAATGTCCAATTCGTGGATAGCCTGAACGGAGCCGGGCCGTGCAAAGCACTCGCAACACTTGATAACATACTGTTAGCGGCCACTGGTCCGAACGGTCTGCTCGTTGCAGACATCAGCAACCGCGAAGCACCAGTAGAACTCGGTCACATTTCGCTCGGGGAAAGCTGCACAGACGTGAAAGTCAAAGACGATCTTGCCTACGTAACTTTCAGCGACTACGGAATGGTTGTGTACTCGCTCGCGCCTGAACAAATGCCGATGGAACTTAGCACCCTCTCTGCGCGAAACGGATATGAGCATATTGACCTCGGTGAAGGCCTCGCACTTTTGTCTGACAGATGGTACTCTATCATTATTGATATCACTAACCCTTCCATGCCGATTCTACTTGATACGTTATGGAGTGAAGAAGGTTATGGATTTATTTTTGACGATGTGTCTTTGTCAGGAAATGTTCTCTACGGACTGAACTGGGAGGGCATGAAGACTTTTGATATTAGCAATCCCGCTGAACCGGTGCAGATAAGTACATATCCGTTTCAAAATGCAACGGCTGTTTGTGTCGAAGGTAATCGAGCATACGTCACTGAATCAACGTATCCGATTGGCCAGCGAATCCTCATGACATTAGATGTGTCCACTCCTTCTCAACCGACTTTACTCAATTCCTATGTTTTCTCGACAGACACAGTAAGCCCGCCTGTCGTTGTAAACCTTGACTATCGTGACGGGTTGCTTCTTGCGCGGGAATCCTACGGCGTTCGAGGATTTGACGTTAGAGAAATTCAAGATCCGAGCGTACGGGCCTTCTACACAATAATGGAACTTACAGTTTAGCCGGTACCGGCGAAACGGCCTACATTGGTCATCTATTTGACATGCAGATCCTTGACATCTCCGACGCACTCGCAGATGGAATTAAACTGCCGCCGCCGCAAGAGTTGACCATAACTTACGTTGACGAGTCCCTTTTCCTCCGTTGGAACGCCATCACACACGATGCTTTCGGCAGACCCGTCACACCCACTTATCGTGTATGGGGCAGCATTGATCCGAGTGCCACGCCCGACCAGTACGAAATATTATTAACAACGACCGACAATATCGCTCAACTTCCATTCAACCAAGTCACACCCGCCAAGATGACGTTTTATGTAACGGCTGAGCAATAGCACTTCATACTTAAACCTCTTATTACATGCGCACGACCATATTCAAACTCTTATTGGTTCTCGCGACAGTTTGTTTTGTTACTTCATCACACGCAATTGGTCTCTATGTCGGAGGGTCCGTCGGCCCTGCATTTCCAACACGGAGCTTTCAGGGGTCAGACATCGAACATCAGCAGGGAGCCGCAGACAGAGGATTAGGCGGACAAATTGAGTTTGGAATCTCAGATGACGTTTTTGATGCGTACTTTGCTACACGCTCAGATGAATTTTCGGGGCGAACAGAGTATAAAGACTTCCTAATCGACGGCGAGTGGGAGGCGCATCGCGTTTTGTATGGCCTAAGATTGCGGCTCACCGATGTGCTAAGCAAAGACATTGAACCGTTTTTTGGCGTCGCGGTGTCCAACGGCCCTACAGAGGTCAAAGCTCGTATTACGTTCAACGACGAGCGGCTCGTTGAACATGAAAAGACCGAGTACGCACCGGGCACGATGCTCGAAGCAGGTGCCAATTTTCGTTTAGGCAAAACTGCACAGGTGGTGACCTCACTTCAATTGCACAACTTCCTCGTACCGCTGAATAAATACGATATCGTATTGCCTTTCAGCGACGATCTTAGCATCAACACCGGTGACGTGCGCGTGACATACGTCGCGCTAAATATCGGGCTGTGATTAGAGTATTGTGATAGGTCTTGCAAGCGGTTGTTTATGTGTTTAAAGAAAAACCCGACATGCTGAGCGGGGTTTTTGTCACTCTGCAATCTACAGTATCTAAGGAACGGGATATGATTTCACCCATTCAGGGCGGGTGGTTCAGCATCGCGTTTGAGCATCTCTTGCCACGCCTCATCGTTCAAGCGGTGATCAGCGGCATATTGAAATTCATATACGAGAAGACCGCACCGCGCGTCATGCGTAGTTCACCGCCAATCGGTACGACAATATAAACTTCATCAAGATGACCGACTGCTTCCTCCAAGCAAAGCTCGCCAGAATTGGCGACATCCGCCACGCAGGCCAAATCCCGATCAGGTCCGGTCACTTGATACCAGCTCTTGAGCCAAACGTCTTTCATCGTCAGAGTTGAATCATACGTTTGCCCGTCATAGCGGCGGTCGTAAATGGGGATATTCTGATCAAGGCTCAGAATATCAAGCGTCCATCGTTCAACTTTCGCGCCGAACCAACGCAGCCATTCATACTCCTCCGCGTTCAGTTCAATTCCAGCAAGCTGCTTTTCAGTTGCGGTTTTGCAGAACACGACCATTTCTTCATATCGCAAAAACACATCCGCCAAGTCGTCGGAATAATACCCTGCGGCCATCAAGATTCGGCGGTGCGATTGCACTTGCGACAAGAGTCGTGTCCAAAGTTCCAACACAGGCTCGACATACCCGCGCACGTCGTGCGTATCAATCCCCATGTCACCTTCCGCATAGGACGGATTCGCATGAGAATCGCGTCGCGCCGCATCTCCGTCCAACTTGCAAGAGATGTCGTCAACTGCTTGTCACGCCAAGCGTCGTTTCGCATGAAGAACGGATAATCGCTGCGTTCCAGATGAAGCGCCTGCAACATATTGAGCCAGCCCGAGACTAAGTTCTCGTCCATTCCGTATCATATCCCGAAAATTCCGCTTTTAATGAATCAAGACGAGGGCTGTACTCGTCCCAAGTCTCTCTTTCATGATAAACGCTCGTGAGAATTTCGTCCGCGCGCGGCGAACCGAGTGCGGCCATCACGTCGAGTCCTTTCGGCCATGTGCGAATGCCATACTCCGACAAGCGCTGCAATACATAAGTATCCGGCATGTATCGCTGACTCGTGAAACGGAATTGGATTCCATTCGAAAGGCCTGTTGCCTGAGTTTGTATGCGGGGGGACAGGCGGCGTAGTGCTACCGCCAATGATCCAAAACAAATTGGCGTTCACGCGGATTCTTCTTAACCCAGCCTTGGGGCCGCAAATACTTATCGCGCGATTCTTGTGAAAATATGGATACCAAATCAAACGGCGTCAGATGCAGGCTTTCGCCGACATAGAGAGATGTAATTGTATAGATTTTGTTCCATGTCTGTATCAGTGGTTGCATATTCGGACGCTCAGCAAATAGAACATCGCATAACAACAAAGACTGCAAAATTGTGGCAGGATCCTCAAGCGAGACCGAGTCCAGCGGGAACGACGCCAATCCATACCACATCATCGCCTTAAAATAATCTTCTGTGAGCGGCGCGCGCGTGTAGTGTCCGCGCACAATGAATTGCGTGTAGTCAAGCCCTGATCCGGTGGCACCCACGAAGCGGCCTGAACGAGCGCTGATTTTTGCGAGTTCTTCATTCACAAGCGAATCAACCGCAAGGAAGACCTTCCTTGGAAGTTTCAATAGCCGCATCGCTGTCCCAAAATAGACGAGGTTCCGCTGGCCGCTGCCTGCGTCGCCGTATCTTCAAGCGTCATGTACTGTTCCAGCGTCCCGACGAACATCCTCAGTCAATTCGCACAGAGCAGGATAGGAGGTATTCAATCTCAATTCCTTTTAGCGAAAAATCATAGAGCACATGATACATGTGAAGCAAGCAGTCTGAAGTGACAAAATTTGAGATGCGAGGCTCAATCCCGTAATGGTCGCTCTCATAAACCTGAAAGAACTGTTCCGCATCGCCGGAATCGCCACGAAGGCGTTTTCAGCCAGTTTGGTGCGCTGTTCCTCTGTGAAGTCGAAAGGTTTCTTTGAATAGTATTCTTTTCCGCTCTGGATGTCCGTCCAATTTGCGACATTGCTTAAGTCCTTCTTTATCTGATCTGGTTGCAAAGCTACAGGCTTGGCGGCAAACGCGGACAGGCTTAAAATGAGGCTGCCGATGAGGATGAGATGTAAATGCATGAATATGGCCCTGACTTTGGTATTTGTGCAGACTAATGCTTAAATATAATTCCTCTAAACTTAGAATTCACGAGCCAGCAACACGGAAAGATCCCAACAGTCAATACATACATTTCAACATCAAACTAACACACATCAAAGCATAGCAAATTTACCTTGCTATCCTGAGTAAAAACCTTATATTGGCTGTAATTGGCGGACTATGGTCTGCCGCATTGCATTGTATTCTGGATAAATAATTCAAATAAAAGGATTTGTCATGGCTACGGAAACCAAGACGAAGAAGATCGAGAAAACCAACGGGCATGTAGGGGGCAAAGGAGCCTCTTCGCTGTTCGATGCTTTCGAGGCTAATTCGGGCAAAAAACTCGAAGTTGTGGACCCGAACGGCAAAGTCATTCACCCCGAGTGGATGCCCGACATGAGCGACGAACTGCTGGTCGAAGGTTACAAGATGATGCGTTACGCGCGCATCGTGGACCTCAAGGCCGTCAACCTCCAGCGTCAGGGCAAGCTCTACACACTGCCCGTCAACCGCGGACAGGAAGCCTGCGCGGTCGGCTCGGCGATGGCCCTGCGCAAAGACGACTGGCTGGTCCCGGCGTTCCGCGAAATCGGCGCGTACATGTGGCACGGCTGGCCGGTCGAGACGCTCTACAAGTGGTACTTGGGCCTCGAATCCGGCGCGGTCATGCCCGAAGGCGTGAACGATTCCGCACGCTTGCGGAATCGGCCACGCGATTAACTACAAGGGGCTCGACCAAGTCGTGCTCTGCTACTTCGGTGACGGCGGCACGTCGGAAGGTGATTTCTCTGAAGGCCTGAATTGGGCCGCTGTGTTCACCTGCCCGTGTGTGTTCTTCTGCAACAACAACCAGTACGCCATCAGCGTCCCGCGTGAATTGCAAACCAAAGCCGCCACGATTGCGCAAAAGGCCGTCGGTTTCGGCTTGCCCGGTATTCAGGTGGACGGCAACGACCTGTTCGCAGTCTATCGCGCGACCAAGGAAGCGGTGGACTACGCTCGCGCAGGCAACGGCCAGGTGTTAATCGAAGCCGAAACCTATCGCATGGGAGCGCACACCACCAGCGACGATCCGACCAAGTACCGCACGAGCGAGGAAGAAAAAATCTGGGAGCCGCGCGATCCGCTGATTCGCGTGAAAAAATATCTGCATGAAAAAGGCCTTTGGAGCGATGCCAAAGAAACCGCCTACGAGGAAGAGTGCGCCGCCAAGATTGATGAAGTCATCTCACACGTCGTAGGCTTAGGCTCCAACCCCATCCACGAGCTGTTCGAAAATCAATACGAATCGCTCACCAACTCGCTCGAAGACCAAAAAGCGGATTTGGAAGCGTTTTTGGCTTGGCAATCGAGGAGAGGGTAGATTTCAGATTCCCCCTCGCTTTAGCGGGGGGGCAACAAATACCGAGGTGAACCATGAATCGATGGATTTACATTGCGGTCGGAATGCTCGCTTGTGCGAATCTATTTGCGCAGGATAGCCTCGGTGTGAGGAAGATTGGGGATATTGGCGATTGGTTTCACTCCGCGCGTGACCTCGCCGTATTAGACAGCCTCATGTATGTTCTGACCCCCGATGACGGCTTACAAATCTATAGAATTGAGCATTATCAAGAGCCGCACTTCGTTGGAAGAAACATGTCGCTGTCCGGAACCAAATTTGAACTATTTGGTGACCTACTCTCAATTTGGCAATCACCGACTGCAATACGACTTGTTGATGTGTCGGCTTCTGATAACCCTGTGCAAAGATCGGCAATCACTACAACAACCGCTATAAAGGATGCTTGCGTTATTGACAATCATCTCTATTCGATCCGCCAAGGGTTCGGTATTGAAGTGTATTCGCTTGACAACCTTGATCAGCCGGAACGAATTGGTGAATTAGTATCGCAAGCAGTGCTTCAGTCCATCGGCTGTATTCCCGGTTACTTGGTGGGACTTCAACCGATTCACTTCGTCATGGACATCGCGAACCCGGGAAGTCCAGTTGCGGTGGCGTCACTTACTTTGAATGGAAACGCCGGAAAGATCGCGATCATAAACGGGATGGCATATATTGACCGCGGGTCGGGAATCAACATTTGTGATCTGCGCGTGCCAACTGAACCCGTGATAATCGGATCGTTCACGGTTCTGGCTGGCGGCTCCATAATATCGTTGGCCAATGCTGATGGTAATCTGCTAATTGAATTGCAACATCAAGATAGTTGGGGTGGTTACAATTCCTAACGTGCAACTCTAGACCTAACAACTCCAGATTCGCCCGTGGGGGAGTTGGTACAATTCAACCGAACATGTGCTTGCGAGCGCTAATAGAGAAGTGTCCTTGCAGTCTTGAATTTCAATTTTCCGGTATTCAGACTTTTTAATTCCTCGAATGTTGATTCAATATTTGGAACCTTTGTGAGGGAAAACTACTACTACGGAATAAACGAGATTGTCGTATGCAATGGCCTTGCAGCGACAAGCCGAGAGCAGCAGAATGAGTCTGTACGACGTTTCCGATCCGTTTGAACCACGTTACCTGTTTGGTTCAGGATATTGGGAAGAGACGCAAGACATTATTATGAATCAATCGCTTGTTGGCTTGTCACAAGATGTGTATTGTGACCCTGGCAATTTGTTGAATATTAAAATCCGAGCGACTTTCTCACTTTAGCACTGGTTCGACTGCGGGAGCTGTTGAGATATTCAAAATAGTCGCATTTTACAGGTAATGAATTGGCCACCATATTTGCTTCGCAACATTGACATCTCTGATTTTTCCAACCCTGTCGTTACAGCAACTACCGAACTTCAATTCGCAGCGCGATCGCTCGTAGCAAAGGACTCGATTGCCTATATTGCTGATAGCAATGGCTTAACAGTTGTTGACATCTCAAGAGCAGATAGTCTGTACGTTGTTGGAAGCCTCGCAATGACAGGCACAATGACAAAGATTAGTGTGGACGGCGATTTGGCTATTTTGCAGTCTGGTGCCTCATCAATCAGCATCGTTGATATTTCCGATCCAACAAACCCCATGCTCAATATCCGTGTTTACCGTGCAGGGGCAATTCGTGGCTTTGGACTGCAAGGCAACAACGTGTTTGTGGCAAATGACACGCGCGGACTCCGGATATTTGACATATCCGAACCGCAAAACCCCTATGAAGCAGGTCACTATTCAACGGGCCTCAAAGCGGTGGGTGTCGACGCTCAAGGCAGGTTTGTTTACTTGGCAAATACCGGGCAGTTTTTGTTCTGGACGTATCTGACGCAATCGGCGGCGGTATCCCAGCCGCTCCTCAAGAAGTTAAACTGAGCGACGTTCGATCCCGACCACTTGCTTGACGTGGCTGCCCGTGACAGCAGATCGGCCCGGTCAACCCATCACCATCGACGCATACGAAATCTATCGGCGCTATTCATCCGATGAAGAGTGGGTGAATATTGGCGTGCCCACGCCGCCGACGGCGACTGAATATACGATTGATATTCCAACCGGCGGGAACGTTTTTGCGGAGTATCAAGTTCGCGCTGTGAAGCATTAACTCTTTCGATTTTCAAAAATTATTTTCAAATAGGAGCAATCCAATGCCCGTAATGACTATGGTGCAGGCGCTGACTAACGCGCTGGACGTGAAACTGGCCGACGACCCGTCTGTACTTTGCTTCGGCGAAGACGTCGGCGTCGAAGGCGGCGTGTTTCGCGTGACTGAACATTTGCAAAGAAGCACGGCATCAAGCGCGTGTTTGACACACCGCTCGCAGAATCCTCAATCATCGGCGCGTGCATCGGCATGTCGGTGATGGGCTTGCGTCCCGTGGCCGAAATGCAGTTCGACGGTTTTGTCTATCCCGCGATGAATCAAATCATCACGCACATTTCGCGCTACCGCTACCGCACGCGCGGCCAGCGCCACATTCCCGCCGTGATTCGTTTTCCTATGGCGGCGGTGTGAAGGCGCTCGAAATGCACAGCGAAGCGATGGAAGCGATGTACGCGCACATCCCCGGCCTCAAAGTCGTGATTCCTTCCACGCCGTATGACGCGAAAGGTTTGATGATTTCCGCGATTGAAGACAACGATCCGGTGATTTTCCAAGAGCCGAAGCGGCTCTATCGCGCGATGAAGCAGGAGGTGCCCGACGGTCTCTATCGCATTCCCATCGGCAAAGCCAAAGTCGAAAAAGAGGGCCGCGACATGACCGTCATCGCGTGGGGTGCGATGATGCACGTCTGCCGCAAGTCGCTCGAGTATCTCGAAAAAGATCACCTCAACATCGAGTTAATTGATTTGCGCTCGATCTATCCGCTCGATTGGGATACAATTACGGCGTCCATCAAGAAGACCGGTCGTTTGCTCGTCGTGCAGGAAGGCCCGAAGAGTTTCGGCGTCGCCGCAGAGTTGATTGCCATGGTCAACGAAAAATGTTTCGAGTATCTCGAAGCTCCGCCGATGCGTCTATGCGGCAATGACACCATCCCGCCGCTCCCGCGCTCAGAAGATCTCTATTGCCCAACCCCGAGCGCGTGCATTACTATTGCCGCAGGCTCGCGGACTATCAGGTGTAAAGAGAGCCGAAAGGTACATCAGTAATGCAACCATTGCCCATCCTGCAACGCGAAGAGATTCCCGACGAAGTCTTGCGCAATTGGCCAATCAGCCATTTGCGTGAAATCTTAATCGAGATGGGCAAGCAATGCAACGTGCGCTGCTCGATGTGCTACCAAACTGATTTCAGTCCAGCGACACGCACCGCTGAGATCATTTGGAAAGAACGGTTGCTGCCCGCATTTCCGCATGCTGAAACGTTAACTATCTCAGGTGGAGAGCCGACGATTCTGCCCGGCGCGCGCGAATTGCTCAAAACCGTGACGACAAACTATCGTCATTTGAAACTGCACACCGTGACGAACGGGATTTTGTTTCGAGGTATCTGGGAAGAAGCGTTCCTTGCCCAGGGAGCAAGCATCAACTTCAGCTTGAATGCGGTCAATCCCGACCTCTACGCCAAAGTTGTGCAATTCGGCAGACAGCAAGAGGTTATCAGCAATATCGAACGAATGGTAGAGCGACGCAATGCCACCGGAGCCGCGCTTAAATTGCGCATTAGCTCGGTGATTCTTGACGAGACCATTCACGAAATGCCCGACTTCATTCAGTGGGCCGCCGATCACGGTTTGGATGAGGTGCTCTTTTTGACTGATTTCTTACGCGGTATTCGGAAACACTCCGTTGAAGACGTGCGGAAATATATCTTCCGCGCATATGATGTTGTTGATCGCAATCCCCCAGTTGACGGTGTATCTGCTGGGTGATTTTGATCGCGTGTATGCGATGAAGCACGGACTTGAGCCGATAAGGCCATTGTCGGCAACCCAGCGGCCCATGAAGCCGTGCAGTGTGGCTTTCGATAACATCGCGATTAATCCTGACGGCACGGTGAATCCGTGCTGTAGGTCGTGGTATATCTATGGCAATTTGATTGAATCCGACTTCATGTCTGTTTGGAACAGCGACGCGGCCTACAAATTCCGCAAGCGGATGCTCAACATGGATTTTCGCGATTGCCTTGTCGCCTGTGACACGAACGCCAAGCCGATTAACCAAAAGCTCGCCGACGCGCGCAAAGCCTACTGGATCGTCAAGCGCAACCCAAAGAGCGCAGTAAAAAAAGGTCTGCGCCGCTTGGGTCTTAGCAGTGCGCAAATCGATCTGCCCGAAGAGATGAAACCCAAAGCGCTGACTCAGCAGAGCGCAAAGTCTGATGAGATTTCGACGTAAGTAAGGAGAAATAAATTGACAAAAGTTCAAGTAGAAGGCACCGGAAACAGCCTTCAAATTACTTTGCCCGAAGAGATTATCAAAGCCTTCGGCATCAAAGCGGGCGATGATCTATTCATCAGCAACGGTGAGTCCGGTGCATGGCTGTCGCCTTACGATCCTAAGCTTGAAAGTCCTGAAGGCGACTGAGTGATGAAAGAGTATGATCATACTTTGCGCGAACTTGCAAAGTGATGAGCGAACCTCGTTGGCTTGAACAAGCAGAAGCGCTGGTTATTCATCAGCAAATGGTTAATAAGATGGCGGTTCACATGGCGTGCGAGAGCCACACTCTCTTAGAGTCTGCCTTGGCCGGGCCACGGAATCACTTTGCGTACGGTGAATCCGATGATTTGTTTGTCTTGGCTGCAAACTACGTCAAGGCTATCTGCCTCAACCACCCGTTCATCGACGGCAACAAGCGGACAGGGTTCACCGTTGGCCTGGTGTTTCTTGGAAATCAATGGTGTTTCAGTCTCGGCTGACACGCAAATTGAAGCCTACAAGTCATCGGGCTGATGCAACGAACAGATGACCGTCGAAACCTTTCGCAGCTTGGCTGCGCGATAATTCTAAATAGTTTTTCCACGCTCTGCAAGCCTAAAAGGGAGGCTGCTATGAGACGGATTTTCTGGATTGCAATATTGGGTTTGTTTACGACCTGCGGTTTCGCGCAGGATAGTTTGAATATCACACGCATCTGGCAGTCGGAGCCGAAGTGGGATTAATAGCCTTGCTAGGGAAGGCAACACTCTTTATGCTGGCAAGGCCGTTACCTCAAGACCTTTGACATCAGCGACTTTGACAACCCGCGCTTGCTTGGCCGAGTTTATGTTGCTCCATATATCCGCGATATGGAGGAGGTCAACGGCAGAGCCTATTTTGTAGGCGACTCAGTTTATGTTGTGGACTGTACGAACCCTCCGACCGCCGCAGTCAGGATCTGCAATTCGGACTATGGGACCGTATTGCGGTCAACGCGAGCGGAACTTAGTCGCCTACACGATATCGACAGATCGCTGGCGGAGCTATGATGTGTCGGATCCGACAAACGCAGTGGTGTTAATGCACTGTGGCAATCCAGACGCAGTGGAGAGCCGACTGCGGCTTATGGAGAACGCTAGCATAAGACGCTTTCCTGATGGAAATTTACGACGTCTCCGACCCGCCAATCCAATCGTCTTGGACTCGATTCTGACCACCCCCGGGCAAGTGGCAAGTTGTGTGGAAGTGATTGATGACACGCTGTATGTTCTCAAGAACGGAGAACTTCACATCTTTGAGTTGGCGTTCCCGCTCCGGCCCGTCGAGATCGGCGGAGGATTTGCTGACGAGACGATGGCTTCACGGCGTATCGCGAAATCCGATACGATGCTCGCGATGGCCGGGGGGTTGTATTGGTCCTGCTTTGCATCCATTGCGGATATCAGCAACCCTATTGCCTATCCCCGTTTTGCGCCCAATAATTTGCCGCTCGATGTGATTGCACAGGGCCGCCACGCGCTGTTTGGGAATTCCATCGATGACTTTCACTTAGTGGATTTCACAGTTCCGGCCGAACCGTTTATCGCCGATACGTTTACGTTTGGCCTACGTTCAAGTGTTCACGGTTTGGCAGGGAATGCGTATTGCTGAATGGGTCAGGGGGCATTGCGCTTTTGGACGGCCCGATATCACAGACTTGTCAAATCCAGTTATGTTGGACCGGCAATTCGATGCGGATGGCTTTGAGCAGTTTGTAGTATCTGGAAATGTTTTGGCCGCTGCAATAGACAGCGCCGGAGGTTTCTCCTTTACGACATCCAAGATCCGAATTATCCCGTTTATGCGAGCCGAATTGACTATGACGACAGTGACCCTGCAGGGGACGGTTTCCGAGATGCAATAGCCATGTACGGCAACTACGTCTATGCTGCTTTTGACAGCGTGGCAATCTTCGACATTAGCGACCTTGAAAATCCCGTTCAGGTTGGTTCCGGGATTACTGAATCTCCACGCGGCTTAGTTGTCTCGGACGAAATACTCTACGTGCTTGGGCAATTTCAAGTCTATGCTTGTTCGCTCGATGACCCTGCCAATCCAACATATTTGGGCGGCTATAACTTTGGCGGAACACGCGATTACAGCCAAATCATTGCAGACAGGACGACTATATATCTGTATGGTGAAGGCATGATACAAGCGGTGGATTTAAGCAATCCGCAAACTCCAATTGAATTGTCTCCAATTGGTTTCTTCGGAAACTTCCGTGACTTTGATGTTGAAAATGGCGTGCTTGCTATTGGTGGCAGTTCTGACGGAGTGACCCTTATTCAATATGCCGACCCATTGAATCCGTTCGTTATCGGATATTATGCGGGTGAAAACTATCCGGGTCAAGTCACGCTTCGCGGAAGCAATTTGTTTGTTTCAATTATTCGAATATTGAGATTTTCGACATCGCCGCAGCCTTGCCCGTTCGCGACAACACTCGCGCGGAGATTCCGACGGAAGTTAGTTTGTCCGCCTATCCCAATCCGTTCAATCCATCCACGACCATTGCCTTTGATTTGAACGCGCGCGCGCAGGTGTCACTCGATGTTTACGATGTCACCGGCAGGCTCGTGCGCACGTTGATCAACGAACAACTGAACGCCGGATCTTACACACACAATTTTGATGCGCAAGGCTTGCCGTCCGGCGCCTACTTCGCGCGCCTCGTGACGCCGCAAGTGTCACAAACCGCGCGCATCACACTCATTCGTTAATTACAAAACTTCTGTTATCCAAGGAGACGCTTTCTCAATTGATATCGCTTTGATGATCGACCATCATTTCAAAATGCAGAGGTAGTCACAATGTTAGTCAATGCGATACAACTACGCAAAGAATTCGCTTTCGTCCTTTGCGCGCTTACGGCAATGTCATGTTTTGCGCAGGATAGTTTGAATATAAGTCTGATTGGTCAACTAAATGTAGGCTGGAACCAGGCGGATGACCTTGTCATACACAATGAATTGGCCTTGGTTGCCACCGGACGTACTGGTGTTCGCATTGCCCGCTTGGCTGAGTCCGGCGAAATGACGGAGATTGCGGAGTTATCCGTACCAGCGTTTGCAAGATCTATGTGTGTTTACGGAGAATACACCTACGTCTCGGATATCGAGGCTGGACTCCTGATCTATGATACCAGCGTGCCGGAGTCGCCCGTTTTGGCAGGCAGTGTTCCATGGACGGGTTACTCCGCAGAAGTGCGAATTGTTAATGGGTATCTCTACGCCGCGAAAGGTGACTCCGGAATGGTAGTTTACTCTTTAAGCTCTCCGACAACGCCTGTTGCGGTTACAAATGTGCATGAATCGGATGCGGGCTACTATCGCCTCACACAGCACGATACCCTCCTGATAGTTGGTACGAATCGTGGCCTTGAAGTTTTTGATGTTCGTGAACCGGCGGAGCCAGTATTTCTCGGACAATATCAGGCTGCGCATAACGAGTATATCGGTGCGTTGGATGTGGTCGGCACGCTTGCATACTGCGCAACCGAAATGAATCTGCGTGTTCTCGATTTGACCAACCCTGCGTTGCCGGCAGATCTTGGAACGATCGACATGTCGTTTCCCTCTGCGGTTGCCGTAGAAGGCGAGTTTCTTTACACTTGTGACCGCAGTGGCAGATTGATTACCTATCATCGAGATAGCTCTACTGTATTGACAGCATTGGATACGGTCGTCACGTATGCGAGCGGTGGCTCGGCGAAACTCGTGCAACGAGGTGGAGAGCTGTTTGCCATTTGGCAAAGCGCTATGTTAGCGCGCATATCACTGAGTACTCCTGGAAACCCGGTTGTGACTGACCTGCTTGATGAAGGGCACGACCTAAGCAGTGTTCTTATACACAATGAAAACCTGATTGCGGCAGGAAGCTATATAGACGTTTTTGACGTTGCAAATCCTTCCGCTCCGTTTTTGCGTGGGAGCGCCAATGTCATCGGATTTCGCAATTCAAGCGTTGCTTATGGCGAATATCTCTTTGTGACAAGTTCATTTGACAGTTTGGATATCTATCGAATCGAAAACAACGGTGCCGTCGAGCACGTTGGATCGTATGGCGAGCACGAAGAGGAAGACTTCGGTAAACTGTGGATGCTCGACAACTACCTGTATAGCCAGTCAAACTTTTCTTCCGACGGTATCCGGGTCTTAAATGTCAGTGATCCGCTGAACATTGTACGGGTTGACACACCCAATCTGTCATCATCCGGGCAATCACCGGTAGTATATAACGAATACTTGTACGTTAGCAATTTTGACACCATTGAAGTCGTTGATGTGAGTGATCCGTCTAATCCTACGACGATCTCGGCGTTCCCTCGTGGAGTACGGGGTCTTGAAATGGCTTTGAATCGAAACTACTTGTACGTCGAAGACATTTTTACAGATAGTTGCGCAGTCTTTGACTTGAGCGACCCGACTGAACCTGCACTGATGGGGTTTATCGACGGTTTCGATGATTTCGGTATCTCGCATGACGACTACATGTTTGTTGTGGATAGAGGCAATGAACTGACGGTCTATAATTTACAAAATCCGCTATATCCGGGAATTGCAGGATACTATAAGATGGATGACAACCTAATCCGCGGGCTGAGTGTTGACTGGCCGTATGTCTATGCGGGTGGCAATGAAAATTTGCACATATTTGACGTATCCAATGTTCTGCCCGCGCACACTAGGTCCGAGATACCAACGGGAATCACATTGTCCGCCTATCCCAATCCGTTTAATCCGTCCACGACCATCGCGTTTGATTTGAACGCGCGTGCGCAAGTGTCGCTGGATGTTTACGACGTTACCGGCAGGCTCGTGCGCACGCTGATCAACGAACAATTGAATGCCGGATCCTACACACACAACTTTGACGCGCAAGGCTTGCCGTCCGGCGCGTACTTCGCGCGCCTCGTGACGCCGCAAGTGTCACAGACCGCGCGCATCACACTCATTCGCTAATTACAAAACTGAACATAGAGCAGGAAATCTCACATGCCCTTTAATTTCACGTTCCCCGACATCGGTGAAGGTATTCACGAAGGAAAAATTCTCGAGTGGTATCACAAGGCCGGTGATCAGGTCAAAGAAGGCGATCCGTTGCTGAAGGTCGAGACCGACAAAGTTGTGACCGATATTCCCGTGCCGCAAACCGGCAAGCTTGCGCAAACCAACGGCAAGGTTGACGAAATCGTGCACGTCGGCCAAGTTATCGCGGTCATCGTCGGCAAAAATGAAGAGGTGAGTTTTACAACGCCTCCGCCGACGGAAGCCTATCACGAAAATTTCGCCACGCATCACACGTCGCCGACGCTTGCACACGAAAAGACCACGTCCACCGATGAAGACGGCATGTACGGCGTCGTCGGACAAATTCCCGTGGGCCATGACGTGCTGCCTTCGACAAACGAAGGCCGACTCGAAACGGTGCCTGCGGACGTGCGCACGTCGGACAAAGTTATCGCGACTCCCGTTGCGCGCAAGATGGCCGCAGACATGGGCGTTGACATCAACAAAGTGCGCGGCACAGGCCCCGGTGGTCGTGTGATGAAGAACGACATCGAGAGCGCGGCTTCCGGTGGAACGGCTGTCGCCACGCCAACGCAAACGCGGCCTGTTGTTGCGAATGGCGCGAGCGTCACGGCTCCGAAGGTAATGGCCGCCGCAATTCCGGGTGAATTCCCCGGCACGGTGGAGCTTGAAGATCTCTCGCAGCTTCGCCGCACGATTGCCAACCGCATGTCGCAGTCGAAATTCACCGCGCCGCATGCCACGTCGCTCGATGAAGTGGAAGTCTCAAAGCTCGTCGCGCTGCGCAATCAGAAGAACAAAGAACTCGAAAAAGAAGGCGTCAAGCTTTCCTATCTGCCGTTCATCATCAAGGCTGTGTGTGTCGCGTTGCGCAAACACAAAAAACTCAACGCGACGCTCGATCTCGAGCGCAACCGCGTGGTGTATAAGAAGTATTACAACATCGGTTTGGCGGTGGATACACCCGACGGTTTGGTTGTGCCGAATATCAAGAACGCTGATCAAAAGGGCATCCTGCAACTCGCGCGTGAAATCGAGGATCTCGACCCGCGCACGCGAGCGCAAGCTGACGATTGACGAAATCCGTGACGGCACGTTCACGATTACCAATTACGGGAGCTTGAACGGCAATTTCGGTGTGCCCGTCATTAACTATCCCGAAGTCGCGATTTTGGGCACGGGCCGCATCACGCAGAAGCCCGTGATTGTGAATGATCAGATCGTCAAAGGTTGGGTTCAGCCGCTCAGTTTATCGTTCGACCATAGAATCGTGGACGGCGGCGACAGCGCCAGATTCGTAAACGATTTGGTCACGATGCTGGCCGACCCGACAAACATGTTGATGCTTTAACATGAACAACGAACCGCGTATACCCATCGACCGGGAGCAAATCGTGGCGTTCTGTCAAAAGCACGGCATCATCGAGTTTGCACTCTTTGGTTCCGTGCTGCGGGATGATTTTCGGCCCGACAGCGACGTGGACGTTCTCGTGAAGTTCGATCCGACGCGCCGCCG
>JADKHW010000049.1 GCA_016721565.1 bacterium
AAAAAGTGACGATCCTGAAAATTGGCGGGTTGATTCTGTTGATTGTGCTCTATGGCGGGTTACGTAGCAAGCAAACAGAGTCCTTTAGCACGGACGACGGCAATGTGCCGCTCATTATGCTACGCGTTATCATTGGAGCGATTGTGTTCGTCTTGATTTGGATAGTTGGGCCGCACTTGTTTTGATTATGGAAAGAGAACAAATTGCTGACATTCTGCTACTCGTGATCGCTGTTGCTGCGTGCACGGGGTTTTATGCTTGGTGGTATTTGGGGAATCCGTTTGCACCGGGGGAAGCGTTCAAAGATGAAATTGTGCGGCAATATGGTGCGTCACGGGCGTGGCTCTATTTGCTCGTGTTTACGCTCGTGTGTGTGGTGATTTGGTTGGTGATTATTTAGAAGCAGACCCCAATTGAAAATCCCGGTTAGCGGGGCAGGTGCAGACACCTGCCGCCGCGGGCTTGAACGCGGAGACCGGAAAATCAAAAAGAGCGACTCGCAATGAGCCGCTCTTTTTTCTTTTGTATGTGCTCAGTGCCTATTGCACCGCAGTTCCATTGGGATCGGCGAGCACGCCGGTGTTGCCGTGATCGGTGGCGACGACTTGGATTTCGTAGCTCTGACCGCCGTTGATGGGCGTATACGCGAACGACGTGAAGCTTTGACCGTCGGGCAAGATCATGTAGTCGTTGCCAGATGGATCGACCAATGCGGCGACAATGGTTGAAACATTGCCAAAGTTCTGGTCGGGATAGACGCCGTAATCAATTTCATAGACCGCGAGCGCCTTGCGAAGTGATCTACGTCGGCCACTGCGGCGACAACATGCGCGCGGTCCTGAGACGCCAAAAATCTGGGCACGCAATCGAGGCGATTAATGCCGATGATCACGATTACGACCAGCAATTCGATTAGAGGTAAATCCGCGTTGACGCTGCATGGTTTGGCACTCCCGATTTTCAGGTTCGTTGCTCAGAAAGCAAGCTCGGTGCCAAGGGTAGACGCTTGTTTTTACTACAGGGGCGAACAGCAAGCGACCCGCCCGTGTTGACGAGAATTGTAGAGTGCGAGGTGCATTCTGCCAGCGTACCCGCTGGACTGGTTGAGCTGGCGCGAAAGCAAAAAATCTCGGTCAACGGGGCAGGTGCAGACACCTGTCGCCGCGCACAAAACCTAACGGCAATAGAAACAATACTATACAGAAAATCAGCCCGGCAGGGAAAACAAGTCCGCGAACCCTGGGCCGCATCCGCGATACAGGACGAATTGCACCCCCCGAAGTTGTAATAAAAGGTTGAAAATGTGTATATTTATCAGATTTGGGTGAATCGGAGAACCGACCTTTCCTGTGGGTGGAAACACGCATTTTGAATTGGAGGCGGGAAGTGACAAGTACATACAGAACCAGAGCGATTTTGTTCGCGTTGCTCGTGCCGCTTGTGCTTTGTGGACAGCCGCAGATTGAGTGGACGTGGACAGACAGCGCGCCAAACTCTCCCTTGAATTCAGTCGTCACGACCGCGGACAGCGGCGTGTTGGTTTCATCGAACAGTCGAGTTGTGAAGCTTTCGGCCGATGGAGAGGAAGAATGGCGTATGGGAGGTTGGCGGCGCAGTATATGCATGCTGAATGATGGTCGCTATGTTCTGAATCGCATTAGGCGCTGTATTTTCTGAGCGAAGCAGGTTTGTGGAAGACTCGCTATTGCTGGATGAACCGGACCAGATTGCGAAAGCTGGTATAGTGCCGTGTTTAATGTCGGGACACACGCGAAGTTGTTATAAGCGAGCTGTGCTGACGACTACGATCATTAGGGTAGAACTCAGAACACGTATCGTTTCGTTTCGCAGTACGACATACTGCCGGACGGGAGCTTATCGTACGGCGACTGCTGGAATTTTCATTCCAGCGACAACATTAGCAACTTGATGCCAGCTGTTCTCTAATGGCCGAGTCGTTTATTTGACAGCGTTGGGACAAGATCCGTACACATTATAAAGTACAGGTTCTACTGTATGGCGGCGCGTAGCCGAACCATACTATAGCCGCACATGGTACGATCCAAAGCTCATGGTAAACGCCGAAAGCGAGTTCTTTGTTGTTTCGTCGCTGCTAGATTATGAACGCGATTCCACCTCTGTTCTTGTCGAAAAATATGACACGAGTGGCGTTCGGGTGTGGATGCGCGACTTGTTGATGCGGGAAACCTCGCAATACGGAATTCTGGCCGTTGCCCCTCAGTCCGACAGCTTGAATTTGATGGTCTTGACCAGCAATCGCGGCTACAATAATGCGAATGACAGCCTCGTCTTTGTGCTATTTGACAACGATGTCAACATTCGCGGGACATGGGCGGTCACTTTTAACACGCCCGCTTACCAGACAAATGCAACAATTAGCGAGAGTGACAAGGTGTTCGTTGCGAGGCGAATTGATTCTGACACGGTTAGCTACTTGCAGGTGAAAACATTCTCATCGAACCAGTTTATGACTTCAGCACTCCATGGCACCACCCCATCGTCGTTCAACTGCACACCAACTACCCCAACCCGTTTAACCCAACAACTGAGATTTCCGTTTGACTTGCCACGACGCGCCGAAGGACACGAAAGTGTTTGATTTGATGGGACGCGAAGTCGTAACACTCATCACGACTCTTGATGCGGTACGCATCGCGTAACCTTCAACGGCAAGGATCTCGCATCGGGAGTTTACTTTTACCGATTGGAAAGCAGTTCGGTTTTGGAAAGCAAAAAAATGGTGTTGATGAAGTAGATAGATTTCAAAGGTGCCCCCTTAATCCCCCGGGGCCGGGAGCGGAAAGAAACACAAGGAGACATCCACAAAAAAACACGCAGGCAGGGCCTGCTCCGGTTGGACCGGTAAGTAAAGACGGACAGCGAGCCGTCACTTGGAATTCGGAATGGCGCGGACAGCGAGCCGCACCGAAAAATTTTCACGGTTACAAAACAAGGAGTACGAAAATGACACTCGAACAACAAGTCAAGTTGTGGCACCTCAGCACGCAAACCAGCTTTTGCCATTGGTGGGCGCGCGGCTATCATTACGTTGAAGTACCTTCCATGGTACGCGCTTCGGGAGCCTGCGAATTTGTGGATTCGTTAATGGAAGCGTCGCTCGATTCAAGCCTGAATTGGGCCGCGCAACCCGTATTTTTAAAGCAGACAGGACAGTTGCACCTCGAAGGTGCGCTCGGGCTATTCCCCAAAACCTTTACCGTAGGCCGCAGCTTCCGCGGCGAACGTCACAATCCGTCCGATGGCCGTCATTGCATGGAGTTCAGCTTGCACGAAATTGAATTCGTCGGCGAGCAGAATGATCTTTATGCCGCATTGCTGCAAGAGATTCAAGGCTTCGTGCAGGCGCTGGCGTCCAACATCGGCGCACACGCGGGCGAACTCGGCATCAACAAAGCACACGCGAAGAAATTGCACAAGTGGGCGACCACGCCGTTCGCCAAGCTGACCTACGACGAAGCCATCTCGATTCTGAAAAAAGATGGCGAGCCCATCGAGTGGGGCATGGACTTCACGCATTGGCAGGAACTCAAGCTCGCCGAAATGTACGGCCCGGTGTTCCTGACGAAGTTCCCCGATCCGATGTGGGAGCATCCGGAACTCGACGGCCGCGAACTGCGCGTCATCAAGTTCTTCAACATGTTCCCCGACGGCAAGGGCCGCATTGACAGCGCGGACCTGATTCTTCCGGGCAGCGGCGAGTCGGTCGGCGCGGCGGTGCGTTTGCACTTGCTGGATCTGTTGAAGCAGCGTTTGACTCACAGCCTCATGTTCGAGCATCTCGTGTCGCGCCGCTTCGAGTGGTTCGCACGCGCAGGCAAGAACGTCACCGAAGGTGAAGTCGAAGCCTCGGTGCTCGCCGACTTCGCACCGTATATCGAGCAGGTGTCAAGCCACGCGCTGCCGCACGCCGGTTGCGGATTCGGCATGAACCGCATCCTGCAATCGCTGGTCGGCAAGGCCACGATTGAAGAGATCGACGCCTTCCCCGTCACCTTCGCCAACTTCCAGTCCGCACCTTCCATCGAGGAAATGGAAGCCGCACGCGAAGGCCACTTCGTAGAAGCATAACAGCGCGCCATTGTCGTTGACTTTCGCTGCGCTGGGCGCGGGTGGCCGTTCTAGCTTCACCCGCGCAGCGAGTGAGTTTACAAGTTTAGGGAGAAGCAACTTGTTCATTGGTCATTACGGAGTTGCGCTCGCGGCGAAGAAGATCGAGCCTAAGCTTTCGCTTGGGTGGTTGTTCGCGGCATCGCAATTCGTGGATATTTTGTGGACGATGTTTGTGTTTGCAGGAATCGAACACGTCGAAATCGAGCCGGGCTTGATGGAAGCCAGCCCGATGAATTTCGTGTCGTACCCGTACACACACAGTTTGTTGATGAGTGTGGTGTGGGGCGTGTTGGTCTATGCGCTTGTGTATGCATTGCCGATTTTCAAAGCGTTGCGCGGCACGAAAGCGGCGCTCATCATGGGCGCGGTGACGCTGTCGCATTGGTTTTTGGATTTGCCCGTGCATCGGCCCGACATGCCGCTCGCGTTTGGCGACTCCACCAAAGTCGGATTCGGTTTGTGGAACAACATGGCCGCGACGATTGCGTTGGAAGTGCTCTTGTTGCTCGGCGGTTTGTGGATTTATAGACGCGCCACAAAACCCGACGGCAAGCGCGGGAAGTACGGCATTTCTATTTTGTGCGCGGTGTTGATTGCCGTTTTCACGATGACCACGGTATCGCAACAGCCGCCGCCCAGCGGCAAAGCGATGGCCGTGACGGGATTTTTCATGTATCTGATCATCTGCGGATTTGCAGCTTGGCTCGACACACGCCGCGTGGCCGTCAAAACGGAGTAGCAGATGTTTGAATCCCGCCATCACGAACTGTTACCGCGCGCTATGTTTTGGCGCAGGCAGGCAGTGCATGCGGGATTCGGATTAATTTTGGTAGTTGGTTCGCTGGGGTTGGGCGTGATCGGCTATCATTTTTCCGAGGGAATTCCGTGGCTTGACTCCTTGCTCAATGCTTCCATGATTCTCTTCGGCGAAGGCCCGGTCACCGAATTGCACACGAGCGCGGGCAAATGGTTCGCGTCGTTCTATGCGCTCTACAGCGGCGTGGCGTTTGTGACGTTGGTAGCGGTTGTGTTTGCACCGACGATTCATCGGTTCCTGCACAAATTCCATTTGGAAGATGAACAGGAACAGGAAGACGACAAGTAATGCGCTGGCTATTGTGTTTGATCTTTGTGGTGGGGCATGGCCCGCGGCAAGAATTGGTCGTGGAACAGAACGCCGAAACCCCTCTCGAAAGTGCGGTGAAGAACATCCCTAAACAGCCAATCCCTGACGAACCGCCGTTTTGAACGGCTGGCCAGATGCTTGGCACGCGCTGGAACATTTTGAGCGCGTGCCGCGATCCGGCGCAGGCAACCGCACTCGGTCTTCGAGATCAAAAAATACCGTGCGATCTTTCACGGAGCAGAGCGCGAAGAGTTTGACAAGCGCTTGAGTGATTTGCAAGCCGCAATTCACGGCGACGCTTCGCGCTTCCCGGATATTCTGCCCGCAGTCGAAGCGTCCCCCGCTTTCTACACAAACTTTTCGCCGGTCTGTTTTGACGGCGGCTGCGGCGTGCGCGCGGTGACGATGTACGTGCAGGACAACAACCTGATTGAAAACGGGCGGCTGTTTTACACGCTGCAAGGCCTGTCCACCGACCAACGCTATTGGATTGCGGCCTATTGGCCCGTCCAAGCCGAGGGGATTCGCATGCAATCGCACGACCTGAGCGCCGACGAGATCGCCATTCTCAATTCACCCCAACTCTATGCCGAGTACCTAAGCGAGCAGCTCGACATCCTCGAAGAAGCAACCTACGACCCGCCGCTCGAAAGCATAGACGAGATAGTCAGCGGCCTGAAGCTGGAAACCAAATGAATCCGAAACTAAAACCGATCTTAGACGAACTCCGCGAAGCGCTCGCCGCGCACTATGGCGAGCGACTGAGCAAGCTCGTGCTATTCGGTTCGCAAGCCCGCGGCGACGCCGAAGAGGACTCGGACATTGACGTGCTCGTGGTGCTGAAGGGGGAGGTAAACCCCAAAGTTGAAGCGCCGCTGCCACCTCTGAATCCAATGCAGAAATTTGCCTCAAACACTCAGCCGTGATTCAATGGCTTGTCCGTTGACAGAAAAGCGCTACTCCAAAAAAGGGATGATTCGCTGATGCGCAACGTGCACGACGGATGGAGTAGCCTGAGAACAGAGCGAGGGACTTCTTATGCAAGCCAAAGTTGACGCAACAGGCTTGCAAAGTTGAATGCAATACGCGATTTCGCGCGGCGCGTGCTCGCGTTCGTACTATGCAATGTTTTGCGTTGTGCGCGCAATTTGATTGAACAGACAGCCTTTCAAAACATTCAGCGTTGATAGATGCATTCGGTAAGCGCATTCTCGAAAGCGATGAACACCGCCAAGTTCACCGACACCTGATTGACCTTCGTACAAACCGAGGAACCGCGGACTACGATTTTACGATAATGTCAGTCGCGAAGACAGTTCAGATTATCAAAGACGCAAAGAGTTCCGTCGACTTGGGGATCGCGACTTAGGTGATGTGTCACTGGAGGAAGAGCAGTAAGACACGAAAGATAAAATGTCCGAAACAATATTTGAAAGCAAAGTGAGCAAAGATTACGGCGCATCGTCTATTACGGTGCTTAAGGGGCTTGAGGCTGTGCGGAAACGCCCGGCCATGTATATCGGCGACATCGGCGTGCGCGGATTGCACCACCTTGTCTATGAAGTGGTGGACAACTCCGTGGACGAAGCGATGGCCGGCCATTGCACGGATATCGAAATGTGGGTGAACGCCGACGGCTCGGTCACCGTGCGCGATAACGGACGCGGCATTCCCGTCGAGATGCATCCCATCGAAAAGAAATCGTCGCTCGAAGTCGTGATGACGATTCTGCACGCGGGCGGTAAGTTCGACAAGGATTCCTACAAAGTCTCCGGCGGTCTGCACGGCGTGGGTGTGTCGGTCGTGAACGCGCTCTCGGAGTGGCTGAAAGTCGAAGTCATCCGCGACGGCGTGCGCTACGGGCAAGGCTACGAGCGCGGCGTGCCGACCGGCCCCGTCAAAGAACTCGGCAAAGCGCGCGGACGCGGCACGACGACGACGTTCATGCCCGACCACGAAATTTTCAAAATCCGCGATTTCAATTT
>JADKHW010000050.1 GCA_016721565.1 bacterium
GCGACACCCCCTTCGACCAACAAATACATCGGCCGCTCAGTCAGCGGATGATACTTCACCTCCGCCATCGCCGCGGTGCCGCTACAGACCAAAGCCAAAAGAAAAAGCCAGATTTTCATAAGTATTTCTCAGATTTCAACAAAACGGAACAACTCCACAATCTAATCTCGATTTGTTCACCACGCAACTCCGCCAACCTATCCATACTTTTTTTCGAAAAGGCTCCCGCGCCTGTCCGCCCCAAGAGCCCCTAAAACCGCACTTTACCACAACTCAAGTCATCGACAAAGAGTTTGTTAAGTTCAATAAAACGAAAATAACGCTTGACCATACGTTCAAACATCATTGTATATTGTAACCAGCTAATCGACCAAAAGCCGAACGGGTCTTTCTTTACTAGTGAAGAGCATCAACAAAGCCAGAGGAGAATCAGCATCCAATCCGCCGTGCTGGCACATCAAAGTACCTTCTCATAACGGGGGCGAACGATTCGCTGATACAGACGGCACCGTACCCACAAGATCATACTGACACCGATTTGTTATTCCCCCACGCTTTAGCGGGGTCAGGGGGGTGCTCTGCCCTCCAATCAAAAAAAACGCGACCCCAACAATCGTCGAGGCCGCGTCAAACAAAACCCGCTTTACAATCACTTACTTCAAGAGCACAAGCGATACAACTTTGCTTACTCCTGAACTTGACACCTGGCAAAGTACGTCCCTGACGTTCTGCCCTCTGCATTCCACTCGAAAGTGACCGTGCCTGCGTTTGCGGCGCGCGTCATCGTCTCCACCAATCTTCCCGTGTTGTCGAAAATCGCGAGGCGACACGTTGCCTGCTTCGGGCATCGTGAACTCAATCGTCGTCGTCGGATTAAACGGATTCCGGATAGGCCTTGAGGGTAAACTCTTCAGGCACCGCCGCTGCTCCACTCCACGAGGCCGTGACCATGCGCTCCGCGCAACTCTTCGCGCGATCCGTCCAAATTTAACACGGTCAGAAAATAGCTGCAGGACGTGTGTTCGGAAACGGCTTGATCTACAAACGTGTATTGTGCGCCAGATGTTGAGTTGCCGCGTCTGCCGATTTCCGTCAACAAGCTGAATTCGTTTCCTTCGGCACGCCAAATCTCAAAACTCGATACATTTGTTTCGCTCGCGGTTTCCCACTGCAATTGAATGCCGTTTCCAACGGATTCGCCTGAAAAATCCAATAGTTCAACAGGCAACACGCTATCTCCCCACTGGTAAATTGCGAGCCTGTCCCATTCAGCCACGAAGACGTGTCCGTCCTCAATTACAGTTCGACCTGAAATTCCAGTCGGAGGATCATACCAGCCGATTAGGTGCGGAACAGTTGGATCCGTCAATTCAAAAACTTTGAGTCCAAAATTGCCATTCCCCACATACAAGGTATCATTAAGCACAGCCGCATCCCAACTGATGTGTGGCAGCGGAAGACTTGGATAGCTTATTGGAGCTTCCGGATTCGAGATGTCGCAAATCGCCATCCTTCACACCAAGTGCCATGCCCGGAGTATCAAAAGTACCTAACAAGACAAGACTATCCGGATCGGTTCGATCATAGATCTGGACGCCGTCGTAACGGAAAGTCAGGTACAGTCTATCGCCACTGACAACCGCGTCGTTGGTAAAGCCGGCTAATGCCATATGTCGCAGCAACTGAATGTCAATTGGGTTAGACACGTCGAGAATATCCAAGCCGTTAAGTTCGCGCATTACATAAGCTATTCCCGACTCAACTCTTACCGTTCGGATTGTGGCGGCAGTGTAACGATCCAGCAAACTCACATTAAATCTGTCCTGCGCCATTGTGATGCTACACAACCCAATCATTACAATAATCAACAGTGAGTTCTTCATTTCATCCTCCGGCCGATATGAACTTTCTTTGGAACATGATCTAAGATAAATCGTTTTACGTCACAAAGCAAGACTCGGCTGAAACAAAAGCGGCGACTCGAGATCGAGCCGCCGCATACTATGTGCCTCTGCCAACGAAGTGCTTAGACTAAGCCAGTTATTTCAACAGGATAAGTTTGCGAGCCTTAGCGACCCCCAATGCCTCAACTCTCGCATAGTAGACGCCCGATGTTTTCCCCTCTGCTTTCCACTCGAAAGTGACCGTGCCTGCATTTGCGGCGCGCGTCATTGTCTCCACCAATCTTCCTGTATTGTCGAAAATCGTGAGCGACACGTTGCCTGCTTCAGGCATCGTGAACTCAATCGTCGTCGTCGGATTAAACGGATTCGGATAGGCCTTGAGGGTAAACTCTTCAGGCAGCGCTGCCGCTCCATCCCAACTGGCTGTAACCATGCGCCCGCGCAACTCTTCGCGCGATCCGTCCAAATTTAACACCGTCAGAAAATAGCTGTATGACGTGTTTTCCGTGACCTGATCTACAAACGTGTATTGCGCCGGACGTTGAATTGCCGCGCCTGCCGATTTCCGCCAGCAAACTGAATTGCCGTTTCCTGCGCGCCATACTTCAAAATAAGCCAGATTCGTTTCGCTCGCGGTTTCCCAATTCAGTTCGATTCCGTCGGCAGCCGAAACGGCTCCGAAACTCATCAGCTCCACAGGCAACGGCCCGTCAAGCGGAGTGTCCGGCTGAAGTTTTACGACGTACCAGTTGATGGCTTCCTGAAACGGATTCGCGACGTAGCCGCAGAAGATGTAACCGCCGCTTGCAAGCTGACGAATCTCAAACGAGCCGTCACCCGAAACATCGCCAGCGGTGACAGTCCAATAGTGCTGGCCGATTTCGTCGAACTTCCAGACAACCGCGTCATCACTGCCCGCGCCGTCTGATCTTCCGCACACGACAAAACCGTCATCGGAACATGCGGCAACGTCGTAGCCGACATCGAAGCCGCCGTTGTCAAACAGCGCGTACCACTCAAAGGCCGCGTTGCCCGCAACTTTGATCAACAAAACGTCTTGATCAACGAAATCAAATTGATAACCGGTGACAATAAATCCGCCGTCGTTGGTCAAGGCCACGCCGTAACCGACTTCATCGTTGGGCGACAAGAAGGCCCACGACCATAGTGAATCACCGTTGGCGTCAAGCCTGAGCATCCAAACATCAGAGCCACCGAATCCGAAGCTTTGCGTTTCACCGACAACGATGTAACCACCGTCGGGAGTTTGCTCGACTGCATGAGCGACATCTTCCGCCGGGCCGCCGTAGGTTTTTGTCCAGAGCACCGTGCCTGCAAAGTCGGTCTTGACCAAATGAAAATCGCGACCGGAAGCAATTTGCTCACGATAGCCGCACATGATGTAGCCGAGGTCGCTCGTGGTCTGAATGTCATTGGCCACTTCGTCGTCGGCAGTTCCGTAGCTGAAGCTGTTTGTTACGGCTCCGCCTGAATTCAATAGTCTAAGAATGAAATCCGCCGGACCGCCGAACGAACTCTGCCAGCCGCAAACGGCATAGCCACTGCCTGCCGAAAGGGAAATTCCTGTCCCCTGCTCATCGGCGCTTGAGACAATCTGAGTGCTCCACTCGACCGTCCCGTCCGCGAACAGCTTGCGGACGTAGATGTCGTAGTCAAAGTTGATGTTCGTGAAACCCGCCGAGACCACCTCCCCCACCCCGACCTCGCGGAGGCTTAAAGCTCGAAAATCCGAGCCAACCTGGTCCTGATGTTCCCAGTCGATGGGCGGAGCCTGCGCAAAGCTGACCGTACTTATCCACAATAAAACCAATAGCCTTACTCTCATCCTGCGGCCACCTTTCACGGGTTTCAACAATTGTCGTGAATCCTGCACATTACAACATACAATATAGACCCGTAATCGTGACCCGCAATAGACTAAGCATATTTAGTAGGTTGTAAAATCGCAACAAAAATGGACGAGGCGGGTCTTTCGACCCGCCCCTATGTCGCGGTCAGCGATTACATCAGTCTGCTAAGCCAAAGGTTTTTCACCCCGGATAACTCTTATCAGTACCACTGCTATCGCGATCACGAGTAAAATGTGCAAGAACCCCCCCAGCGTGTAGGACGTGACCATTCCAAGTAGCCACATCACCATCAAGATTACGAATATGGTCCACAACATGATTCACCGCCTTTCACAGTTATGCCGCACGCCAACTCTTTTTAGTTGAATACAAGACGAGTCCCAGACCAGCGAAGATGATAACGCCGCCAGCCACTTTGCTCAACGGAATCGACTCTGTCTCTCTTGACGTGACTTCGATGCTGCCAAGATCAAGAACCTTCTTGTCGCGTTTGAAATCAATCGAATCAAAAACGAAAAACAGTATTCCAACAATCGCGAGCACTATTCCAATCGTTCTCATAACTCCTCCACATCAATTGCTTTGCTAATACATCACGAAATTACATCACAAAGTGCGAGGCGACTCGTGTCAATTCTCTACGTCTGATTGTTAAACTAACCCAGACAACACTTAAGTTCCCTGAAAGTGATTGGAAAAGCGTAAATAACTGAAATCTCGTTAGCTCCGAATACAATGAACAGTGTTCATTGTATATTCGTTGTGCAGTTGCAACACATATTCGTATATACCAACACTGCATGGAACCATGCGTAATTTCGTGAGGTAGAAACTATAGCGCGCACATGAACATAAATTGATCAACAATGATGAACACGTGCAGTATTCGATGCTGCGGAAAGGATGGACACAATGAGAGACCGCATTACCGCCGCACTTATTGCGGCAATGCTGATTCTCGGAGGAGTGCTCTTCGCACAATCCAGCGTCATCGGTCAAGCAGCCGACGACAACACGCAAATCAGTCAGAATAATGAACGGCCCTCTACCGTGATTGCCGCTGCTCGCAGTGACAAGGAACTTTCCGACTTCACCAGAAATGTCGAGAAGGGTCTGATGGTTCAGGCGCTCGAAGGCAAAGGCCCGATGACGGTGTTCGCACCGACGAATGAAGCGTTTGCGGCTTGTGCTGAATCTGATCGACAGAAACTCGCTGACGGAAAGAAATTGCAGATGGTACTGCAATACCATGTCGTTCCGGGCAGAGCATTGACACAAGCGGATCTGCTTAAGATGAGCGGTGAACGGCTCATGACTGTACAGGGGGATGAACTGACCATCATCGTTGAGAACAAGACCATTTGGGTGGGCAGCGCCAAGCTGACCGGCAAGGAAGAGCTGACCAATAACGGAGTGGTGCATCAAGTCGATGACGTGCTAATTCCGCCGATGCTCTTAAGTCGCAGTACGAAGTAATTCACTCCTCGTCGCCGCGCGCAACAATAGCGATCAGGATGAAGAAAGCCCCGGCTAACCGACCGGGGCTTATTTTTTAGATTTCTAATTCGCCTCTCAGCACCGTTCTTGCCTGCCCTCGCAATAACACGCGGTTACCTTTCAATTCAGTTTCAACGATTCCGCCGCGTTTTGAAGCTTGATAGCATTGAAGAATATTTTTGCCGAGCTTGGAAGACCAATAGGGGGCGAGCGCGCAATGGGCTGAGCCTGTGACGGGATCTTCGTCAATTCCAGCTCCGGGAGCGAAGCAACGCGAGATGACGTCAAACTGCGGATCGTCGCTGCGTGCGCAAACGATGAAATCTTCAGCGCCAAGTTTGACGAGCGTTTTCAAATCGGGATTTAGTTTGCGCACAGTTTCGGCAGAGTCCAATTCAAAGAGAATAAAGAGTCCTTCTTTGCCGGAATAGAGCGGTTTTGCTCCGAGCGCTTTGCTCACATCATCGCCGAACTGAATCGGTTTGGGGACTACTGCTGGAAAATCAAGCTCAATCAAGTTGCCGACTTTTTGTGCGCGCAACTCGCCGCTCAGAGTGCGAAAATGCAGAACCGTGTCGCTCGTGATTCCCCTCTGCTCCCAAAGCAAATGCGCGCTTGCAAGTGTCGCGTGTCCGCAGAGATCGACTTCGATCTTCGGCGTGAACCAGCGAAGGCTCCAGTTTCCCGTAGCGAGTGGTACAAGGAAGGCGGTTTCGGAGATATTCAACTCGGCGGCGATGTTCTGCATCAACTTGTCAGAGAGCGGTGTGTCTGTTATGCAGACTCCTGCGGGATTGCCTTTGAAAGGTTCATCGGTGAAGGCGTCAATGATGGTGATCGGAATCATGATTGGTTCCCGTTACTTAATCAAGACTATTTTTTGAGTCTGTGTCAAGTGTGATGTTGTCAATTTGCAGAAGTAGATGCCGGACGCGACCTGCGAATCTGCTTGCCATTGGACGGAGTGTTGTCCTGCGCTCAACGTGCCTTGCAATAACTCTTGAACGCGGCGGCCATCGAGTGAGTAGATTTCAAGCGAGACGTTTTCCGTCGCATTCAGTTCAAAACGAATAGTCGTGGAAGAGTTGAACGGGTTCGGGAAATTCGGCAGGAGCTGAACAGACGCGGGTAATTCGACGATCTCATTCGCCGATGTAACCAACGGACCTACAAAGATTGCCAAGTACGAGCTGTCATTCAATATTGCCACTGTGGGGTCGCCCCCGGGAATATTGCAATTGACGTAGCCGTTCCATTCTCCGCCATTTGCAGTGCTATTGTACCACATATTTTGTGGAGTGCTGCCATAGAATCTCAGCTCGGTTGGAGATGTGATCACGTAGTTGCCTGTCCAATTGCGCTGTGGTGACGGAGGAATATTTGGAGCTTGGGTGAAACCAAGACCATCATCTGAAATATAGTGAAACGCTCCATCTTGCGGCGAACCGGCGGGGCATTCGTAGTGCCACATGTTGTTGAAGTAGATTACTGCCGGATCAATTACGCGAGTCGTCGGATGGTCCACACGGACGCCGGGTTCATAGTCGAAGTGAATGCCGTCAACTGAATGGGCTGAGTACGTATTGATCAAAGAATCATGCGGCGGAGGATCGGCAATACTGCCGGAGAAGTACATGCGCAAGCTAAAATCCGGGAGAGCCACGAGTGTCGGATCGAATGGCCGTTGAAAGCCATTCGGGAGTCCTTGGAAAATTACAGGCGTCGGCTCCGTCCACGTATCTCCATCATCATAGGAGAACTTAATGGCAACGCGATCCCATGTCGGCGAGTCCATCGGTTGGCGTGCCCATTGGAAGACACAGGCGAGCGTGTCGCTATACCACCTGACGACAGACGGTACTCCGCACGAATCTTGAAAAACAGTCGGAGTGCCGAAGGTCACGCCGTCAACTGAGTGCGCGATCCGCAACGTGGTTGTCCAGGGTTGTGCCCAGACGAAATCTGCCTCATAGGAGAGGCAGAAGAGGGCGCTAATTAAAACGAACAGAGTTTTGTTCATACATTTTGGCTTCAATTGAATTTCATACTTAGCTATTAATTCGACATCTTGACGGATGCGAGAGTTTTGAGATGCGCAAGTTGAGACGGTCTGGAGACCACGATGCGGATTCCACGTCCTTCAGCGTAGGGTTTGGCATTCTCAATCTCGGCAATTATTGACTTCGGGAGTTTACTTGCGCGGGCGGCTGCTACAGCTTTTTCGCCGAGAGCGAAGGCTGCCATGAACTTGCCGTCTTCTGGAGTTAAGTAGCATATTCTACGGGCCTTTCGCATGGGGCGGCAAGACCACGTTGACTTAGTCTCCTTCCATTCATACTCGATGGGAGCGAATTCGGTTTCAAGGAATTCCAAGAATTCGCTCCATATTGAATAAATATCACCTAAACGTGCGGCGATTTGCTTTTCCGTTGGTGGTTTTGGGGACGAAGGCATTTGGCTATGGCGCGAGTGTCGAGACTACGTGGTAGTAGTTTTCGTTTAGCGCGGGGATTGTGATTACTGCAAAGGTATCGGGGGTTTGCAGTTCAAACGTGGGATACGGGCCTTCGGAATCGGTGTCGCTGAAGATTTTGTAGAGCGGGGCGCCCATGTTGCGCCAACTGAAATGGAAGTCCGCGTCAACTACGGTTATGGTGAACTCGGTGGGGGCGTAGAGGCCGCTGTCGTGGTAGTGCCAGATTTCGCCGGTTACTGCGCACATCCAGGCTTCGTTGGCGCCGTTCATTCTGACGCAGCGGAGGCGCGTGAACGTGTTGAGCGGATAAGCTGTCCAGTTTTCGCCAGCGTCGTCGGTGTGGAAGACGTTGCCGCTATCGCCGACGCAGATGCCGTTTTGGCCATCGGCGAAAGTGATGGAGTAGAGCAGTTGCGTGCTGTTGGTGATTTGCTCAACCCATGTCGTGCCACCGTCAACGGTGTGGAGGATTTTTCCATTTACGCCGCTTACCCAACCTGTGTCGGGATGCACGAAGTAGGAGCTATAGATTGCGCTGGTCAGGCCATTCGTGTTTTGTTGCGTCCAGTTTGCGCCTGCATCATCAGTGCGGAAGACGTTGCCGTTTACGCCTGTGATGTAGCAGGTGTTGGCATCGAGAGCGAAGGCGCTGTGAAGTTGATCGGTGTTGCCGTCGGATTGCACGCTCCAGGTTGCGCCGCCGTTGCTGGTGTGAACTATGGAGCCGATTCGGCCAACGGCCCAGCCGTTATCTGCATCGGCGAAGTGGACGCCCAGCAGGATTTGGGTGGTGTTGCTGGTTTGCGGAAGCCAATTTACGCCGCCGTCGCTTGTGTGCAATATTGTGCCGGAGTTTCCTACTATCCAGCCGTTTAGCTCATCGGCGAAGTGCATTCCAAATGTCGCAAGCGCTCCTGCGCCTGTGTTGGCGGTCCAGGTTTCGCCGCCGTCGGCGGTTTGGATTAGGGTGCCGCTGGAACCGCAGGCCCAACCTGTGTCGGGATTGACGAAGGTCATGCACCCAATGGTGAGAGTTGTGCCGCTGTTTTGCGGGGTCCACGTTTGGGCAATCGCTACTGAGGTAAGGAGCGTGAGAGTGAAAAGGGCGAGAAGTTTTGGCATAGGAGGCTCCTTTTGGGGGAAATACAAGGCGCTGGCTATTCATCTATGCTCATGGTACGTTGGCGCATCAACTTTCATTAGGTTTTGCGATTAGCACCATTGCTATCATCGTCAAAACGTGATTCGTTGCTCTGCCCATTGCCTTCGGTCTCATCATGATTTACATTCGGAGGAGAGTCGCTCGTCGCTGTCGATTTATCTTCATCTGGGGCGATTAAAATGTCTTGCCCTGCGCGAACAAAGAGAATATCCTGATTACCTTTGAAATTTGAAAGATACCTGCCTTTGTCACGAATCATCTTTTTTAGTGATAACCCGGAGACCACAAGATCAGCGGTTTCTGAGTGCTTCGCGACTATATCGTTAAGAGAGTCGCCCCGGATTCCATCGGCAATCTGTGGACGTTCTTGATCGAAATTGGAATTCTACCTTCTGTGACCAAGTGATTCAGTTTGCGAATCTGGCCTTCGATGTTTTCACTATTGTAGGCCGCAAACAGTTTTATCTCGCACCCTCGCCAGTCGTCATGGCCTGCAATAATATAGGCCAAAATGATCAGCGCGGCATTGCGAAGATCCTTCCGTCAACCAAATATGAATACTCCTGCGATACCCCAAGTGCCGATCCGAAGTTCTGAGAACACAGACATTGTGACCCACAAAAGCGGCGGAACGACTGCTCTCAATGATATCCTCCATGTCCCTCCGGGTGCTCGCGATCAAACTCAAACAGGATGCTGTTGTTGTCCATTCCCGATACACCGGGAATCTGTACGATCTGTCCAACTGCAGTCTTGAAATCGGTAGAAATAATGGTATCCACATAGACCGATGCCTTGCTGGCCTGAGTCTGAGCAATGAGTCGTTTTTGAACCAACGATGCTCTCTTCGCACTTTCGGCAGACAGTTGGCCCTCCGTGAAGTGAAAGTAGGTTCCGAATCCGTGCCAGTGCGAAATCCAACGTAAGAGATCAAATGTAGAAACTCTCTTGAAGCGAATGACGCGAGATGGCGACGGATGACGGTCGCCAACTGTTCATGTCAACTTCAGCTTCGCCCTTTTGAATTCTGACTTGAAGCTGTCGCGTTAGTTGAAACAGGACGCCTTTAAGAACAGCTGATAGGTCGCGCTCACCTGCGCGTGTTCGTTTCAGTCCCAGATAAACCAGAATCATGGCAATCACAGAAAGCGCCGCGTAACCGGGATTCATTTGGAACATCATGATAAACGATGCGACTGCGCCCAACAATGAAAAATACCAGCGCGTTCTAAAAGTCGGGCGGTACGATGGATTTCCGGCGAAGTGCTCAGAAAACTAATCAGGCACAACGTTCCATAGGTGATCATAAAGAACATACTGATGATCTGCGCCACGAAATCGACACTGCCCAATGAAACAAACGCCAACACGATAACGGATGTAACGATGGTCGCATTTACCGGCTCGTTCTTCGCGCCCTTACCCTCTGCCAGCGCTGTATTCCACAAACTAACGGGCAGAATTTTGTCGCTTGAAAGCGCTTTGAAGTGTGCGCGGGGCTACGAGAATTGAACCAATCGCGGATGAAATCGTTGCCGCGGCTAGTCCGATGGGAATGATCGGTCCCCAAAACGCGATCTTGCTCATTAAAACTGATCTCCAGCAAGCTCTTCCGGCGACGCGCTCAGGGGAAAGCTTGATGGTGATTAGAATGTAGACGACCAGACCGAGTGTTGCTGAAATTGTTCCGAGCGGAATGGAGCGTCGTGGATTGCGAAGGTCACCTGAGAGCCCGACGCCTGCAGTCATGCCTGTGAAGGCGGGGAAGATGATTGCAAAGACGAGGAAGAACTCCTTGGATTCTCGATGCGAGACAGCAGGGTAACTCTGAAGGCGCGTTGGCTGTGGGGCTACCCAGAAAGAACACC
>JADKHW010000051.1 GCA_016721565.1 bacterium
GCACGCACTTACCACCGGCATAGCCGACTTCTACGTCAAGACCAAAGCTTTTGACAAAATCGGCATCGCCCTTTCCGGCAGGAAAGATTCTGCATTGGTTCTGCTCCTTGCGCACGACGTAACTCGAAAACTCGTCAAAGACCCCCGCGACTTCGTACACGCGTTTTCTCTCCCGACGCATTTCAACAGTGATGCCACACGCAATGTTGCCCGCGATCTCGCAAAGGATCTCGGCGTTTCGTTCATCGAAGACTCAATAGAAGACGCCGTTACCGTCAGGCGCGCCGCCTGAAAACGCCTGACACAATCTGATACGCTGACTCCGCTGACAGCGCAGAACATTCAAGCCCGAATACGCGCGCTGGAATGTGGAATTGGTCCAATCAAACGCGCGGACTCTGGCTACAAACGGGTAACATGTCCGAAAAGTCGGTCGGCTACCCACCATCGACATTGATGATCTTTCCGGGGCTATGCCCCGATCGCAAACGTCCTAAAACAGTTGTGACCGCATTGATCGCACACTATCAATCCAAACTTCATCTCGCAAAGTCTCGACGCGCTCCTAAAGCTTCGACCGTCCGGAAGGAATTATTGGAGAATCAAGAAGACGAACGCGATTTGATGCCCTACCCTGTGCTCGACGCGTGCTTTGAATTCTGCCGGACAAAAGCTCGCTGCCCAGAAGTTTGTACGGAACTCTCGCGCAAATTCTCTGATGAGGAGCTAAAAAACTTGACCCGGCCTCGACCGGGTCCAGTTAAGAGTGGGTGAAAAATCTCGCGCCTGTTTGTCAGCGTCAATCTGCTAAATGGGTTCAATCTCCGCAGGGGTACACGTCAGCGATTTAGACTTAGACCGCGAGCGTGCTCTGCAACTCCCGTAGTTCAAAGCATGGAGTGGCTCCCGTCTAAAACGACTTCTAATCCATTGCAACACTCAAGGCGCACGCGCCAGCGCAAAAATCCGTTTAACAAACGGTTAGGAATTCGTGCCGAGGTTTAGATACAGCAAGAACTTCCCTGTCTCCTGATCACTCTTGATCATCTCCGCTGCGGTCAGTGACATCGGTCCAAACAAAGTTGAGAGCGAGAATTTCGCGCCGACGCTGTGCCGAATATCTTCGGATGCAGGCAGCGGATCTGAAAGCTGCGAAACTCCGCCAACGGTGTAGATAGCCGATGCATAAGCATCCGCAAGCAATCGCGAAAGCAAGTCAAACCGCGCCTCAGCTTGCAATGAGAACTTCGCGTTGCCAAAACCGCTCGCCTTCATGCAACCTCCGGCATCTCATGCTCACCGCCGAACGCGTATTGTCCCCACAGCGGCAACTGGAAAATCATTCCAGGCATAATCACCGCGCAACGCCAGTGTCCAGCGCGGTTGTATTGGAACGTAGCCCGCAGCTTCGGCAGTTAAGCGGTTATATTTCAGATCATTCGTTGATTTGAGAATAAACAAATATTGACTGCGTAGCATCACACCGCGCGTCGGAAACGGATAGCGGTCCTGGGGTGTCGATGTGCGGAACGCAATCAAACCACAATAAGTTCGCACGCACATCAGTCGCCACACCGCCCGTTCTAATATCGCGATACCCCAACCCTGCGCCAAACTCTCCCCATCGGCGCACCGCTCGCCCGGCCCACGCTTCAGTGCCTGCTCTTTCAAAGAAGAAGAACGAAATCGGTTTGTGCTTCACGTCGAATCCGCGCTGCTCTTCGCGCTGCCAGTCCGCCGTCCATTCCGCTGTAAAATCTGTCCGCAGCACGCGATCAAATCTTCTCCTCAGCTTAACAATTTCGTCCTGCTCGCCGTACATACCAAACAGCGTAACGCGTCCGCCGTACGGCCCTAATGTTCGCTTCCCTGAATTTGGTTTAGTCCGCGCCTTGCACGCTTTGTCGTGAATAGGTCACCAGGTTTAATTGGAAAATCGCGCAAGACTGCAAAAGGGCGATTAGAGGTAACACCATCAACGGTGATATTCTTGACAACACCCTCGTCCCATTTGCAATAAAGTCCGCCGTCCAAACTCTGTTCAAGCAATATCGGTCGAGCTAAAGGATAGCCGCGCGCACGGTACATCCGCGCAACATCCGACGGCGGCACGTCACGCACAACCGAATCAGGGAATACGGTAATTCCGCTGTGGATAATCCTCGTTGCGGCTTCGCCCGGTTCAAAAAGCTCGCTTGAAATTCATCACGCGTTCGCTTACTGATAGAAAGCCCATTGCGATTGCCGCAAAGCGCGGACGCGGTGTGATCCCATGCTCGTTCATCAAGAAGCGCAACTGATCCGCGATCTCTTTCGTTGCGACGTAGCCTGCGTTAATGAGGCTATCGATATTGCTGAAGTCTGTTGACGAATGCTCGCCAACCTCCGGAACGATTACAGCATCCGCATCCGCCCGCGATTCCGCGTTCTGTTCAAGCTGCAAAACCGACGTCACGCGATCCACAAGCTCCCACGGCTGATCCATCGGCTCGCGCAGATTGATATCAGCAGTTAGATCCACTGCAACGACAAACTTTCCCCCTCTTTGCGCGCGAGTTCCACAGGATATTTTCAGTCACACCGCCGTCAACGAGCCGCTTGTCGCCTAAAGGGTACGGCACATACATCAGTGGAAACGACGACGATGCGCGCATAGCTTCAGCCAAACTGCCGCTGCGAAACACGACAGGCTTACCATATGTTAAATCCGAAGCAACGGTACGGAAACAAATTGGCAAATCGTCAAAGCTGTTCCACGCATGATATGGCGCGCGCTGCTCTAAATCAAACAGCACGTCGTACAGCTTCTGCCCGCTTGATACGGCCATCGGGACATCAGGAGTCCATCCGCGAAATCGCAGCGTGACGAGCGCTTTACCCGAATTTTCTTTTTGCGCGAGCACAAGATTGCGTCGTTGAGGGCTGTCAAGAAATAGCGCGCCCCAGTCAGTTGAAATCGCAAAGTCGCGCAATTCGTCAGGCGTATATCCGCAGTAAAGTCCGCCCACGATGCCGCCAATCGAAGAGCCGAAGATCATGTCGGGAACAATTCCTCTTCTTCGAGAGCCTTCAGCACGCCGATATGAGCAAACCCGCGCGCACCTCCGCCTGAAAGCGCGAGCACAAACTGCGCAGACTCCGCAGCCAACACCACCGAGCAAAACAAAATATAAAACAATATTCCCGCTACCAGCGGGCGACGAATTCGCATGAAACTTTCTGGCTGGACACAAGTAGGTGAAACGGGCTTCGCGCCCAATTTTCCCCTTAAACAACTCTCGAACTTCACACTCTTTGCCGCAGGGCTTCCGCACGATACGAACGGAGTCACGCGGCTTTCCTCTGACGTCAACAATTTCGCGGCCTGTTTGAATGAGGCCGCACGACACGCACAAACAGGGCTTCTGCTCTTCCTTCCCCCTGACCTACAATCGCTCGCAGACGGTTGGCAGCAAAACCTGCTCAACACAGCCGACGCAAATCCCAACGCGCGTTTCTTCTACGGCAACTACTTCTGGCGCAACGACACCAGTAATGAGTTGCAAACCGTTCGTCACGACTTAGGCGACATCACCGAACGGGAAGATTGGGGACCGGCGTGGGCCGTCCGCGTCGAGTGGCTGCTGTCAATCGGTGGTCTTGATGAACAGCATTACAAAGCGGCGTTCTATGATCTACTACTGAAAAGTTGGGGCGACAAAACGCGCGTGCACATCGACGGCGCCCTCGCTGTCGTTCCCGCTCCGCAAACCGATGCCGCAGACCTTGCCAAAAAATCCAAACTCTTCTACCCCGGTCGTGGCGCGTTAGGTGGCTTCTCGTATTTGTTCATGGACAAAGAAACCGAGCACCACACAGAGCAAGTCTTCTACAATTTCCTAAAGCGCGAACACGCATGGCTCGAGGGTGAGCGTTCCGCATTCCCCCTCGCTTCAGCGGGGGGGCAAGGCGCGGCAGTCCGCATCTCCGTCGTCACGCCCGTTTACAATCGCGCGAAGTTCATCGGCAAAGCAATTGAATCCGTGCAAGCCGCCGACATCTCCGATTGGGAATACATCATCGTAGACAATGGCTCGACCGACAACACGCGTCAAGTTGTTCGTGAATACATGGCCAACGATCCGCGCATCAAGCTTATTGAAAACGACCGAAACATCATTTCGGTTTCGCTCAATCTTGGCGTCCGTGCCGCGCAAGGCAAATACATCGCACAGCTCGACAGCCAACATTCTGCGCCGCGACGGCGCTGGCGCGTTACGTTGCTGGCACAGAAGTGTGATACTCGAATTCGGCGGCTTCGACGAAGGTGAACTCGGCCACTACGGCGAAGACTACGACCTCGTGCTGAAGTGCGGTGAGAAATACGAAGTCGGCCGCGTGCATCACGTCTGCTACCGCTACCGCCGCCACGATGACAACACCGATGTCTTGCGCTCCAGCGAAATGAAAATCCGCAACAAGACGCTCGCCAGAATGCGCGCCTTAGATCGCCGCAGAGAACTCAACGGCCACTAAGATGCTCCAGACTACCGCGCTAACAATCTCACTTCTCCTTGCGTCGAACATCTTCATGACCTTCGCTTGGTACGGTCATCTGAAGTTTCGCGAGTACCCGCTCTGGATCGTCGTGCTCGCAAGTTGGGGTATTGCCTTCTTCGAATACTGCCTGCAAGTCCCCGCTAACCGCTGGGGCTACAGCCAATATTCCGGCGCGCAACTGAAAACCATGCAGGAAGTCATCACACTCACGGTCTTCTGCGTCTTCTCAGTTTTCTATCTCAAAGAACCCGTAACTCCCAAAATGCTCGCAGGCTTCGGCCTAATCATCGCCGGGGCTGCTTTAGTCTTTCACAAATAGAACGTGCAAAACAAGCACTCGAGCGTCGCGCCCTGTCCAAAAGACAGGGCGCTTCTATTTACTCAAGTTCGCTTAACAATTCGTCTAAATCCAATGGATCAACCACCATCTTGAGATTGCCTTCAGCATCTCGCGGCCATTCATCCTTCGGTCGATCCCAATAGAGTTCAATCCCGTTGTAGTCCGGATCATGCAAGTAGAGCGCCTCGCTTACACCGTGATCCGCCGCTCCTTCAAGCGGAATTTTCGCGTCAATCAATCGCTTCAACGCATCCGCCAAAGCCGCGCGCGTCGGATAAACTATCGCGACGTGATACAGCCCCGTACTCCGCTCCGGCGGAGGCGGCGCTCCTTTGCTGTGCCAAGTATTAAGTCCGATGTGATGATGATATCCTCCCGCCGAGATGAACGCAGCGGCACTTCCCATCTTCTGCACCAACTCAAACCCCAGCACATCACAATAGAACTTCAACGCGCGATCCAAATCCGACACTTTCAAATGCACATGCCCGATTCGTACGCCCGCGTCAATCGCTTTGGCCGATTCGCTCAAACTTTCACTCTCCTTGACTCTCTTGCTTCGCTTTGCGGCTGCCGCGCACGGCTAACACGATGATCACGGCAACGAACATGACGATGATAATTGTCTTCATCGCTCCCCCGTCTGATAGTTTCGAGTTATTTTGAACTTTTCTCTCGCAATTCAGGCGCTGCCACTTGAACCCGTCGCTCGGCATTTAAAGTCTGGTCAAGCATAATTTCGTCGCTCGTTCCGTTCGCATGCTTCGCTACAAGCTTCACAGCCTTACCCGGAGCAAGATTCGCCAGATCCAATAGAGAGAGCTTGTCTCCCTCTTGAATCTTATCGTAATCCGCCGGATTCTGGAACGTCAGCGGCAGAATTCCCTGTTTCTTCAAATTCGACTGGTGAATTCTGGCGAAACTCCGTGTAATCACCGCCGCACATCCCAAGAGTCTCGGCGACATCGCCGCATGTTCGCGTGACGACCCTTCACCGTAGTTCTCATCACCGACGACAATCCACTTCGCTCCGCTTGCTTTGATGTCTCGCGCCGCCTTAGAAGTTTCAACCTTCTTCTCACCAGTCAGCGGATGCGTAATTACACCGCGCTCGCCGTCGAACGCGTTGATCGCACCACTGAACATGTTGTTGGAGATATTGTCAAGATGCCCACGAAACTTCAGCCACTTGCCCGCCGGTGAAATATGATCCGTCGTGCACTTGCCTTTCGCCTTAAGCAAGAGCGGCAGATCAACATAATCCTTGCCGTCCCACGCTTCAAATGGAGTTAGTATCTGCAAACGATCCGACTTCGGATCCACAATCACATTCACATCTCCCGTTGCCGGAGCAAGATAGCCTTGCGAATCCTTAATATAACCGTTCGGCGGCAGATCCGGCGCAGGCGACGGCGGCGTGAGCTTCACACCCAACCCCGGCACCACGTCACTCATCGGATCAAAATCCAGCGTTCCTGCGAGCGCATACGCAACGGTAATCTCCGGACTCGTCAAGAACGACAGCGTATCCGGTGAACCGTCATTGCGCCCCGGGAAATTGCGATTATATGAGGAGATAATCGAATTGACTTCTCCCTCTTTCACGTCATCGCGCTTCCACTGTCCGATGCACGGCCCGCACGCGTTCGCCAAAACCGTCGCCGATTTTCTCCAGTCGCTGCATCTGCCCGTCGCGCTTAATCGTCTGATAGACCTGCTCACTGCCCGGAGTCACGCAAAGATTGATTGCCGCCTTCTTGCCTTTCGCAGCAGCCTGATCAGCCACCTCCGCCGCACGGCAAATATCTTCATACGATGAATTCTGCACGACCCAATCAGGGCATTCGTCAAACTCATCGGCCAGCCGTTCTCTTTCGCTGCCGTTTTCAACTCCGAAATCGGACGAGCAGCATCCGGTGAGTGCGGACCCACCACATACGGCTCAAGCTTGTCGAGATCAATTTCAATCACGCGGTCAAAATACTTCTCCGGCGACGTGTAAACTTCGTCATCTAACGTCACCAGATGCTTGTTCTTATTGGCAAGATCAGCCAAAGCGCCGCGTTCAGTCGCTCTCAAATAACGCTCCATCGAGGCATCATAGGGAAACACCGACGTGGTGGCACCAAGCTCCGCGCCCATATTACAAATCGTCCCCTTGCCCGTCGCGGAAATAGATTCAGCGCCCTCGCCGAAATATTCAATCACCGCATTCGTGCCGCCCTTAACGGTCAAAATTCCCAGCGTCACAAGGATGATATCCTTAGCAGACGCCCAACCGTTCATTTTTCCTTTAAGGTGCACTCCTATTCTTTGCGGGAACATAACCTCCCACGGCAAACCCGCCATCACGTCAACAGCATCAGCTCCACCGACACCCGACGCGAACATCGCCAATCCTCCCGCATTCGGCGTATGCGAGTCCGTCCCGATCATCATCCCGCCCGGAAAGGCGTATTGCTCAAGCACGACCTGGTGAATAATTCCCGCACCCGGCTGCCAAAATCCGATATTGAACTTCTGCGAAACGCTCCGCAAAAAGTCATACACTTCCTTATTCGTTACGACCGCGTTCTTAAGGTCTTCCGAAGCACCTACACGCGCCTGAATCAAGTGGTCACAATGCACCGTCGAAGGCACAGCCACCGACTTCAGTCCCGCCGACATAAACTGCAACAGCGCCATCTGCGCCGTCGCGTCCTGCATCGCCACACGGTCGGGGCGTAGTTGCAAATAAGACCTGCCAGGGTGCAGGTCTTCAGTGTGAGGATCGTCTAAATGTCCAAAGATGTGTTTTTCAGCCAAAGTCAGCGGGCGGCCTAAACGTTTGCGAATCACGGCAATCCGTTCGTCCATCTTGCGGTAGGCCTCAGCAACAAACTCAGGCGTTGACTCAACGCGAATCATAAAGCTTTATTCCTTCTTAATTTAGCAAATCATGTCCAATAATCAGGAATATACAGATTTCCACCCCCCCAGTCAACTGCCTGTAAAGCAGCTCTTGCGCTGACGCAGGCGCTTCGTGTAGGGGCGGCAGGCGTGCCGCCCGTCCCAAGCGACAACCACACTCTCTGCACATCCTTTCGCCAAACCGCAACCACAACCAATTTTCAACCCCACAAAAATAAACGCGAATTATCCTTCCAATTCACACCCTATCTATGTGATTTATAACAAGAATATAGCTTTTGAAACATTATCCATGAGTATAGAGTATAATACTTGATTCCAGGAATTTTGACTTAAGCTGAATTCATTAGATGCCAATTCCCTACAGATGTACTCTGCGGCACACGTCTTCAATTTGTTTGAATTCGCAATAACGTGACGTGGAAATCTGATGATCGATTCTATGAATAAGAAGAGGAACAAATCATGTTTAAGAAAATTCTCGCGCTATCCGTTATGATAGCTTGCGCAATCACATTTAGCCAGACCGCCAATGCACAGGCGGTAACCAAGTCAACGCTTGCGCCTCAGCCAAACGCATTGATTACGCTGGTCTCGCCCAACGGTGGCGAAATCATCAAGCAGAACACAAGCACGATCGTAACGTGGACGGCAGATCCGTCACTACAGTCGTTCACAGTTGAGCTGTGGTGCGCACCTGACACCAAGTGGAGCGTTCTCGCCAAAGATCTGCCGATGGGAACCACGTCATTTGTCTGGAACGTGACACAACCGCCGTCCACAAAGTGTTTGATTAAGGTAACTGGCGTCAATGTCACTGCGCAATACATTGAAGACGTCAGCGACGACGCCTTTCAAATTCAGTAATAGTCGGACTAAGACCATTGATAAAAGTCCTCGCGCAAGCGAGGACTTTTGTCTTGTAGTGGCAGGGCTTGCCCTGCCTACAATTTGTAGGGGCGGATGGCAATCCGCCCGCGCCGGGCAGGATCAATATCAGTTGCCTAATGTAGCGCCCGCGTTCGCGGGCAAAATCCCCCACAAAACAAAATATCGAGGTAAAGCCCCTGTGTCATCCCGCAGCGCAGCGAAGGGATTCTCGCATTAAATTACGGAACCCAAACTGCTACTGAATCCGGAGTCCACCATATCCCATTCCTGAATTGGACACCAACACGATAGTAATATACTGTATTGGACGCCGCAGTAGAATCCTCATAGTGGGACGGACAATACCCTGAATTGCAATAAAGAGATTGAATTGTGGACCAGTCACTTAGAGTATCCTTGCGCGCGACCAGCATCGAATCGGGATAACACGGGCAATTCCATTGAATGTCCACACTGCCATCAGAGTAAATAGTGGCTCCGAGATGTTCAGGCAATATAGGCTCAGTCGTGGTCAAATTCAGCGTATCGGATGCGGCTGACTCGCCGTAGCCATTCGCCGCTGTAACCCAGACAGAATAGGCGGTTGTCGGTAAATAGCGGGTGTAGTTAGATTCACGCGTTGACGATTGATATGCAAATCGTCTCACTTGGCCTGTCATCGTCTCGCGATATGAAACATAAAAGCTGTCTATATTGGGTGATTGTGGACACCATTTAGTCGTCATTCTTTGGGTATAATCGGTTTCAAAGAGCGTATCAACAACCGGAACCTCTGGTGCTGACTCCATATCATAGTTTACCTTGGAAACAAGCCGGAACGAAACCGTCGGACTAATATAGTTCATGCTATCGTCAGTGGTCAGGCTGACCCAAAAGGCAAAATTCTGATCAGGAGGTATTATGACGGAGTTTGACGGGCTAAATCGATAAAGTCGAATCGAGAACGAGCTTCCCCCTGGATAGGGCATCACAGTTGATTGATAGAATGAACCTGAGGGACTGGTCTGCAGAAAAACGTTCGCTTGAATTATTGTTCCGGGAACATTTGTTGAAACTTCGGCGCTAATTGTCGTGTCCGTCCTTAGAATCCACGGGCAATTGTAGTAACCGGGACTGGCAAGTTCAAACCAATCGTACCAAATCTCGACAGCTTCATTACGTGCGGGATAAGTAATTTGAACTGAATAAGTCGTATCGGGATTGCCCGTAGTGTCATCCGGATAATAATAGTTATAGCTGTTGTTGATTGTATCACCTTCTGGAACACAGCCGACAGCGATCACAATGAACAAATACAGCAATACGCTAAGTAGCCGCATAAATTTATCCTTTATCTTAGAACACGAGTAGTTATTGCAATGAAGACCGAGCTATTAACAGAATAGCAAAAATAGCGGTGAGTTGCCAAATCGAAGAATACCGTTTTTTCGCGGCATCACCTTCCGCAGAACTGTCCACATAAAGATGCCCCGCTTGCCACGAATACCTCTTAAATTTCCTCCAAAATCTGCCGCAGACCTAGGGGGATTAAGGGGGGCGGCTATCCTCCGCCGAGCGGGGATTTAGCGAAGTGCTTGAAAAGCACGTAGCGGTTCCCCGCCGGAATCCGCTCTTATTTCCTATTTAATGAGCGCCACCTTCCGCGTCACCCCCACATCTCCCACCGACAACCGCACGAAATAAATCCCGCTCGCAAACCCCTCAGCATTCCACATCACACTACGCGTTCCGCCTTGCACAACATCATCAAGCAACGTCCCCTGTTCTCGCCCGAGCACGTCATACACTTTCAACAAAACATGCGAAGCACGCGGCATGTCGAATACAATTTCTGTTGTGGAGTTGAACGGGTTGGGGAAATTCTGGTATAGCTCAAGCTCAGACGAAACGCTCGGGTTGATTGTTGGAGAAGACATTTCGGAGCCAATTCTCCCTACGTAGAAGTTCCAGTTGTCTTCGCTCGTGTATCGCCAACCTGCCAAAGTGAAATCTTCTTCTCCATTCTTGCAACTTGACAAACAATGTTCATTCTCGCTTGTTCCGAACGCTTCGTACCATTCAGTGTCGCCGTCGGCGTTCAGCTTTCTTACATAAAAGTCCGCGCCTCCCGCACCAATAGAATTTGTTGTTCCAGTTATCACTACACCGCCATCTTCAGAAGAGTGAATCGATTCCCCCGATGCTGTCCCATGATCATGAAAATCGCTTGTCCACAACGTATCGCCTTGCGAATCTGTTCTTCCAGCAAAGAGAAAGACTTCACCAAATGATTCCTCAACGTAGCCAGTCACTACAAATCCACCGTCAGATGTCCGATCTAAAGACCATAGCCACAAATCGCCATCGGTCGAAAAGTCTCGTGTCCATACCTCTACTCCGGAAGAATCAATAAGCGTTAGAAAACCGACTAAGCCAGAATTGGGCACAGAATGGGACCCGCAAAATGCTAAGTGAGTGCTATCCACAACAAGGAGAGATCCCATGTTGTCGAAGTTAAGTCCTCCGTAACTATGCGTCCACAAGGTATCGCCAGTTGGACTGTACTTGGCTAACAGTGTCCTTCCTTTCGATGCAACCAGGAAAGAACCGTCAGGAGCTTGTACTATGGATTTGCCGTACTGGGCTCCTGTAACTACAAGAGTTCTGGTCCAATTTGTGTCGCCAAATTGATTTGCGCTTATAACCGCAACACTGCCTAATGGGCCCCACCCCGTCATCGCAATGCCACCGTCGTGCGTCTCTGTCACTGAGACGATTCTACTTATAGTAGACGTTTCATATTGATGCCACCAAACCAAACCTCCAGATTCGTCCAGCTTCATGAGCAAACCAGGGGGCACAAGACTTGTTGAATCTTCCATGACACCACTTCCGCAAACAAGAAATCCACCTCTTGATAAATGTATTATGTCGTAAGCCTGATCTTCCTCCGTGCCGCCATAAGAGTAAAACCAAAGTGAGTCCAGAGGTTGTGCAGTAGTAAAAGTGATTGCAGCGGGTCCCAACAACAAAACCGCGAACCCCACCCGCTTCAAATTCTTGAGCACAGATAAGATTCGCCACAACATGATAGTCTCCGCCTTCTTCGTTAGCGCGTAATAATAGAATCTACAAGCCCATTCCCGAAAAAGCAAGTACTCCACTTTTTCCGCATCCGTAGTGGCAGACCTTGGTCTGCCTTCTGCTCCGTTTCCATTCATTTGAAGTGGGTCATTATTATCAAAAATGGAGTCTCCACGCCTCCCAAAACCCCAACTTTTTCCCTAACTACAATTTGAACAAATGTTTACTAAGTTCAATAAAATGAAAATAAAACTTGTACGGACGTTCAAATCATCGTATATTAGTACCTGTTAGCAATTGGACCGCTGATCACCTTTGACACCAGTACACAACCCCTCATTTCCCAGAAACGTCTCCGCCTCTTTCCCCTGCAGCATCGCTACAGTTGAAAGCACGCCCGCTTCGATACACGTTTCCGCTAACACCATCACGGATCGCGGCGCATCCGTAACGGGCCAACCCGTTTTTGGATTCAAAATGTGCGAATAGCGCACGCCGTCCTTCAGCAAAAATCTCCTCGCATCTCCGCTCGTCGCCACGCCGCCTCGCTCAAGCTTCACCATCCCCACACTCTCTTCACCGGTTTTGTTCGGATCATCAAGCCCGATGCTCCACGGCTCACCCGACGCGCGCATTCCACTCACAAACAAATCACCTCCGAAGTTCACCACAAAACTCGCCTTGCTCTGCGCGGCAATTAATCCCGCCGCAAGGTCAACGGCGAACTCTTTTCCGATTCCGCCCAAGTCAATCTCCATCCCTTTAGGCATCGAGATTTCCAAATCCTTAAATTGGACTTTACCCCACCCGACCAACGGCAACACCTTTTCTATTTCTTCTTGCGTTGCAATCCGGTCACTGCCGTCAAACTTCCAAACTCGCCGGAGCACTCCCGAAGTAATGTCAAACATCCCGCCGCTGAGTTCAAAACACTGATGGGCATAATACAACAAACGGGCGGTCTCTTCGTCCACTTGAACTGAAGATCCGCCCGCTGAATTAATCTGATGTATGATGTTGCCCGCGATGTAACGGCTGAATTTTTCTTCAATCCGCCAAGCGTCTCGCGACACGATGTCTAAAATCTCCTGAGCCTCCGCGTGCGGCGCTTCCGTCAACACTTCACACGGACTGGCCATCGCTTGAAACCGTCCCACCCAATGATCTTTCGACCGCTGTAAAACGGTTTCGCGCTTCACGGCTTACGGCAACCCGATTGCGTAACCGACTTGCAAAATCAAAATGTCAAGCGGCGGGAACATGCTGTAATCTTTTTGAACTCCGATGGCTTCATTCGGATATTCGTTTCCGCTCTGTCTCATGTACTCAATCCGCGCCGTGAATTGCTGCAACTCAGATGTCTTGACTCCAACTTTGAACCCTACGGTTTGTGTTGTTAAGTCTCCAAACCGATAGTCGGAAGTTGCGTAGTCCGGCAGCAGTGCCCCTCTGGGTAAACTGTAAACATAAAAGTCCGCCGCCGATTGCAAATAAGTTCGCCAATGCGGTTCAAGAAACACCTTGTCGGAAATTTCCAAATCGTACTTAATGTCAAACGTATTCGAGCGAATTCCCCAATCATCCCAATAATTCCGGTAAGACAAATGCAAAATGTCCTTCCCGAAATGATAGGCCGAACTGAAGAAGACACTCTGTCTCACTCTCGCATCAGGCCGCTTTTCGTATATGTAATCGCCCGAGCGTTGTTCACCCGTCACGGAATCCACAAGACTAATCATCTTGTAAGGTTCAGTCAAATATCCCTTCTCGTCAGCATAGGAATAATTCACCTGTGCCAGCCAACGCGGAGTCAAAACTTGAGTTACTCCTATCATTCCGTCGGCAATCTTCTTTGACATTGACTTCTCAACCGGATTGTTCGGATTGACTCGAGCAAGTCCGGTGGGCACACCTCCGACAGCATCTATCTGATCAGAGTTGTATCCACCTCCGATTGAAATCGTCGTCAATTTCTTATTGAAATCACCCAGCATCGTGGCCGTCAAACCCGTCGATTTGTAATCCGTTTCGGCAGACAAATGACCGCCCAATTCAGAACGAAAACGACGACTGAGCGGCTTCGTCCAACTGAGATCCATCGAACCACGCTGGTCTTGAAAAGCACGCGTCGGCACTTCCCTGTCGCTGTCTGATGCCGTTGCCCTGAAGGTGTTGTAAACGTCTGAACTTTATTTGTCGCTGCGGCCCCGGTTGGAGAAGCTCCGGTCATCGCGTCAAACACAAACTTGCCTTGCAAAGTCTGACCGTCACCGAAATCTCGTTTGATAACCAAAAGCGGCTCAAACACAGTCGTGCGTTTCGCTTCGGCATAAACCAACGACGCGCCTTCAACGGTCCACTTGGTTCCAAAATTCGCAGCCGAAACCGATCCGGCAGTGACAGCAAGCAGAGAGCAAGTTGCCGCACGCAAGCGGCTGCGAACGGATGACTTTAGTTGCATCCGCAGCCTCCGCCACCGACGCCCTGACCACCACTGGATGCTTCTTTGCTAAAATAAATATGCTCGTCCAATCCGCCTTGTACGGCATCGGGGACGAGCTGCATGTTTTCTTCCGACAGCAAATCACGCTGCCACGGCTGAACTGATTGCACAGCACAGCCACATGCGAGGCATGCGCACGCAATCAGCAGGACAAACTTTAGTTTCATAATAATTTTCGCGGGTTACTTGGAGTTCAAAGCTTCAACAATCTTGGTCTGCAATTCTCCTTTGTCCTTATCGCGAAAACCGATATGAGAAGTTACAAGCTGTCCTTTACGATCAATAATATATGTGCTGGGCATCCCCTTAACGTCGTAAGATTTGGCCAGCGTTCCTTCTGAATCAAAACCAATCATGAAATTGACCGGATTCTTTTCCAGAAATTTGTCGGCCTTCTCGCGGTCGCGGTCCACATTCACAGCAATAATCACCAATCCGCTGTCGGCAAACTGGTTGTGCATCTCGTTCATCCACGGAAATGACTGGCGACATGGGTCACACCACGAGGCCCAAAAGTCAAGATATGAAGGCCATTCCACCCACACTAAGCACCATTCCCCCGACCGCGCTCTGCAACGCGATATGCCGCATGCGTTCGCTGATATGCATGAACTCATCGACTTTTGTCAAAGAGTTATCCATCACGACAACTCCGGCGGCCTCGGCAGTCACCTCGCTGTTTTGCCCAATCGCAATCCCGACTGTCGCGGCCATCATGGCCGGAGCATCATTGATACCGTCACCGACGTAAAGCGTTTTGGTCTTAGCAGTCTCAGCACGCACGATGGCCAGCTTTTGTTCGGGGCTTTGCTCAGCGTGAATTCCGGTGATCCCGACCTCTTCCGCAAGGTAACGCACTTCGGATTCACGATCACCGGAAACGAGCATCACGCGATTGAACTGATGCTTGGGACCGAGGTGATTGATGAATGAATGACTATCTGAACGCGGTGCATCACGGAAGCGCAGGACTCCGGCGTATTTATTATCAATGACGATGACACATTCGAGTCCGCCTGCGCTGGCCGGAATATCTCTGAAGTCATGTATCTGCTCAGATTGCAATTTTGTCCGGCTGGTGATAACCACTTCATGGCCATCCACCACTCCGCGCAAACCTTGACCGGGTTTTTCACTGACTTCCGATGCCTCTGGAATGCTGACTCCTTCAAGCTTCGCAGCTTCCATGATTGCACGAGCCAAAGGATGTTTCGAATAGTGTTCAACACCCGCAACCAAGGCCATCACGCGCCGTTCATCGAATTCGTCAGCGATTAAGCGCTCGGTGAGCTTGGGTTCGCCATAAGTCAATGTTCCGGTCTTGTCAAAGATAGCAGTACGGCACGTGGCAATTTGCTCCAAGACCACCGGACTCTTGATAATGATGGCCCGCCGCGCGCAAAGAGAAATCGAACCGATAATCGAAATCGGAATGGCGATCAACAGTGGACACGGAGTTGCAATGACTAATACAGCAAGGAACCGCGTTGCTTCGCCGCTGATTAGCCAAGCCACAATAGCAATGGCAACGGCAATCGGTGTGTAGAAGGCTCCAAGTTGATCACCAAGTCTGCGCAATTGCGGTCGAGTTTGCTCAGACTCGCGCATGACCTCCATGATCTTGGCATAACGAGAATCTTCAGCACGAGCGGTGGCTTTAATCGTAAGCGCGGCTTCACCATTTATCGAACCTGAAATGACGTTTGATCCGGCGGTTTTTGACATGTGAAACGGTTCACCGGTCAAATACGATTCATCCATCGTGCCGTGACCTTCCAGCACAACTCCGTCCACCGGGCAGATGTCGTGCGGATAGACCACGAGAATATCATCAACGGCGACTTGCTCCAGAGTGATGTCGGCAATGCGGCCATTCTTTTTCAAATGCGCGACAGACGGCATGCGCTTGGCGAGCGCTTTCAAAACGGATGACGCATTGCTCAGAGCATAGTCTTCAAGCGCCTCACCACCGGAAAGCATCAGGACGACCAATGTGCCGGCCAAATACTCTCCGAGGATAACTGAGGTAACAATCGAGATTCCGGCCAACAGGTCAGAGCCGAATTCCCGCTTGAAAAGCTTTCGAGTCAGATCGTAGACAAGCGGCAAGCCGCCCAAAACCAGCGCAACATAAAGTGGCCAATTATAGACAGATTCAGTCGTATTTGCGCCGAATCGCAACATCAAGCTCGCGGCTATTGCAAGGACCGCGAGGGTCGCGATGGCCATATTCTTGTGGCGTAAAAGTCTGGAAATCAAGTTCATGTCACAATATACCATTTCTCTTTTATTCCGGCAACCGTCCCTTGGTACCGTTCTTGCGAATTTCAAGTGAAAACAATGTGGAGTGGTGCAGATGAGCCGACCGATGATTGCCTTTTTGGCGTTTGCTGTGCTTGCTGTAGGAGCAACGGTGTTGATGACGGGCTTGCAGGAAGAAGCTTACACCCCGCAAACCGAACAACTCGGGACAGCAGTGGACCAAGCTGAAAAGGATTTAGGGACGTACGACGAATCGTCTGCAAAAGCAAAACCTGCAATGAAACGCGTGCTTGATTTGAACAAAGCGATGCGACAGCAGGCGGCTGACAATCAATCACAACTTGACAGTCTGTTACAAGCAGAAAACGAGCTTGATGTCGGATATCAGTCAAGTGATTCGACCAAGAACGACTACTAAGCATTCTCTTAGCGACAAGAAACGACGGCTTAGGCCGTCGTTTCTCTGTGCTTCAATATAGTTTATCATTCCACTTCTATACCAAACTTGCGAAGCTTGGGAGGAAAATGGTCATCAATGTTCTCTATATCCGCGTCTCACGTAGCTCAATGAGATTAAGGTTATTCGCCTTGTACAACGCAAGTTTCTTTTCTTTTCGCTTCGCATAAGCAGAATCTTCTTCTAATCCCCAATACTCGATGTATACTTTTCCGGTTGGCAAATAGAAGTCACAATAAAGCTCTTCATCAATTGGAACTTTACGCTCATATGCGTGGATGATCTGGCTGTTATACAAGTAGTTGTCAATTATGAGTTCACCACGCGAACGCACCATGTGGCCATCGGTCGATCTGAGTTTAGCAGGGAACTTCTCGCGAAATCCAATTTCCTCCGATTTGGTATCAATGGTGGATTCTTGCACGGACGACTTTTCGCCCTTCAATTCAAGTACTGCATCTGTGAAAGCACTATTTGCGAGCAACGACATTGACCACAACATACGGAGTTTTCCTGACATCATGCTCTTTGTCCACGCCTCGTTCTTCTTCTTCGCGATGTGGTAACCAACCATGATTGCCTTCACCTTTCGCAATCCACCCTAGCTCTGCGAGAATCGCATTAACCCTCTTCAGGTCGTCCAACAGCTTCGCCCACGCTTGCCGTCATAATCCGTGACGCTGAAGTAGCATCTTTACTAACTGTGTGCTCACTGCAGAGCGGCTGGTTCTTGTCCATGGGTTTGCCACACTTTTCGCATTCCCATAATTTGCCGGCTTGTTCGGCTTTCCAGTGAGGCAAACATAGTTTGTGACCCGGCTTATTAACGTCAGTCCTACATCCTTCAACAATGCAAGTTGCCATACTGATCCTCCCGCTGATTCTCGATTTCTATTAGTTTTGACTCTTGAATGACCTTGTGTTCGGATTCCGGCCGGGTTGCGGCAGACCTTAACCCAGCTCGGCGATCGCAGACTGCCACCTTTGCCCCCCAGAGGACAGGGAAAGCATCATCAGCCCTTGATCATCGTCAGAAGCATTTTGAATTGAGTTTTGGCTTTGACGGCGTGGGGGATGTTGGCGGGCATGACGACGAACTCGTTGGTTTGGCAATGTGATTGACCGCCGATGATGAGTTCGACTTCGCCGTCTAAGACTGAACCATCGCATCAAAGGGCGGGAATGCTCAGACAGCTCTTGACCTTGATCGAAAGCAAAAAGAGTTACTGTTCCGTGTGGCTGCTTCGACAGAGTTTTGCTGACAACGGCGCCGGGGTTGTATTGAATTGAATTAATTAAGTGAATAGCTTCTGACATTGAGTTCCCCTTTATTAAGTGTAATAAAAGGTAGCCCTGTGGCGCGAAAAAGTCAAGGGCAGACATTTGGCTGCGCTTGAAATGACTAACCCGGGAATCCGGGGGTCGGAGGCGGCGGACCTGCGCTTAGCCCGAGCACGGGAACCAATCCACGCGGAACACGGGCGGGAACGGCGCTGTACCGGGATCAGTTAGAGATTTCATGAAGGCAATGATGTCTTGCATCTCTTGCGTCGTCAGATTAAGCGGATCACGGAGTGCGGGATCGAGATCCGGCGTGTCACACTGCGGATGGCGCGGAAAGGCACCATCGTTGTAAAACGACATGACTTGCTCGAGTTTTCAAATACTCCGTCGTGCCGTGTACGGCGGAGGCAGCAACGTTGCGCAATGTTGGTGTTCTAAAGGAATAGGTCTGTCTGGATTCAGTGGTGGCTTCTTCGCGGCCACAATCATCACCGGGGATGACAGCTTTGCCGGGACCTTCTTGCGGAACGCCATTCACAACAAACTCGAAGTCGCTGAACATCGGCCAATGGTATCCGGCGCATGGCTTTTGCTGAAGAAGAGTTCCAAGCTCGTAGCTCCGCTCTGTGGTGAGCGCGTTGTCATCTCCTGCGACGTAACGGTCATAGCGCGGTTGCGTGTGACAAGTTCGCGTTCACAGGAAGCCATCGCGCGGCCATAGGTTGACGAATCAATCACATGCTCACGCTGACCGTGCAGCCACTCGTCGTTTTCCTGCGGGAAGGCGACTGCGAATCTTTCGGTATACTCGGGAACATCCCGCAGACGAGCGAGCACTGAATCGAGCGCATTGTTAGCGGCTTCGGCATCCGAACCGGGGTAGGCATCGCCCCGCATCTCTACACGCGACGTGATCGGTTTGGTGGCTTGAGTTCGGAGAGGACTCTTGACACGGCTTATCCCAGAAGAAGAAACCTTTTGCGTGGGTTCTCCGAATTTCATCTGCATTGAAAGCAGTGTTAAATACTGGAGAATTGCGGGGAGAAACCTACGGGTACCCTGGTTTGCAGGGAAGAATTACCGCGAATACGGTCGGGACCTAAACCCATTGTACGGCAACGCCGGACAGGGAATGGCGCGAATCCCCGAACGCAAAATCGGGATGATGATGCAGGTCGCGCAAGATACATCTTTTTCGCCGCCGAGCAGTGTCTTCGTGAAAAGAAAGCGGCCCAACGATATAAGTTCATTCTTGCATCGGCGGGTTGTTGGCCGGATAGGGATCGGGCCAAGCGGCTGAGATCGAAGCGCTCGCGGCCGAAATCGGCGACGTGACAACATTGTCATCGTCATTTTCGCTGCAACCGGAGCAAATCCAGGAACCAGGTCCCGTTGATCGGTAGCAGGCGTGCTGCGTAACCACAAATACATAAGTTCTCCCAGGCTGATTAAAATTCCCATTGCGGTTCAGCATGTGGCTTGCCGAATGCTTGACGGATTTCAATATGGATGAAGTTTGTCAGGTTGCAAGAATTTGATTTATGCGAGGTTTGAATAGGATGTTTTGAGTCCGATTATGGGCCGCTCACTAAACAAAACGCGCCTGACTTGCGGAGTCAGGCGCGTGATACTGTCACTTTGAGTCGAGACTATTTCTTCTTCTTGGGAGAAAGGATAAGGTGCAGGGCATCGACAAGCGTTGGTGTGCCGATTTCTTGCAATTCGTATTGCACGCGGACGTGCGGCTTGGCGATTTTAATCACTCGGCCTAAGTCAATCAGGTTGCGATAATCACCGAATCCACTTTGGCTTTGGTGATGGTGGCTTCGGATCTTTCATCTGCTTGTCGCCGTAGCCCATCGCGGGAAGCAACGTGCCGATTCCGGGATAGGTCTTGAAGGTGTCGGCAATGGAACCGACTGCGAACGGGCGCGGATCCACCATTTCGGCGGCGCCGTATTTCTTCCGGCAACGACGCCAGCGCCATACTTCATTCCGCCATGGGTGCAGGTTGGGATGTCTTCGATAACCAAGACACGCTTGCCGCGAATCAGCTCAGGCTTCTCGACCATGATCGGCGAAGCGGCATCAATCACCATGGCTTTGGGATTTGTACTACTCGATGTTGCTGCGTAGTTGCTGCATTTGATCCAACGATGCGCTGTCAACCTTGTTAATGACAATCACATCAGCCATGCGGAAGTTGGTCTCGCCGGGTAATAGGACATCTCGTTTCCGGCGCGGAGTGGATCGGCGACGGTGATATAGATATCGGGTTTGTAGAACGGCAAATCATTGTTGCCGCCATCCCACAAAATCACATCGGCTTCTTTTTCGGCTTCGCGGAGAATTTTTTCGTAATGACACCGTAGATCACTTGACCGCGCGCAATGTGCGGTTCGGCCTCTTCCATCTCTTCGATGGTGTTCGTGCTTTTTCAGATCAGAGATGGCACCAAGCGCTGAACGATTTGCTTTGGACAGATCGCCATAGGGCATGGGGGTGGCGAATCGCGACAACTTCTTGCCTGCGGCTTTCAGGATATCTGCGACGCGGCGAGTGGTTTGGGATTTACCGGCACCTGTGCGAACAGCACAAATTGCCACAACAGGCCGGTGGACTTGACCATGGTTTCGCGGCCACCGACTAATTTGAAATTTGCTCCGGCGGCGAGAATACGCGGAAGCCCAATGCATGACGTACTCATGCTTGACGTCGCTAAACGAAAGACGACTTCGTCAATCTGATGTTTTCGATCAGACTTTCGGGGTTCGTCTTGCGGATGGATTGCGATCCCCTAGAATATGGTTTACCGGCAAGCACCGCAGGGTATTTGCGGTCGTCAATGCCGGGGATTTGTGCGGCAGTAAAGGCGACGACTTCGAACATTTCATTGTCGCGATAAACGGTATTAAAATTATGGAAGTCGCGGCCAGCGGCGCCTTGGATGATGGTTTTGATGCGTTTCGCGAAAGTAAATAGTAAATGGGTAATATGAAAAGTCGGAAATGTTCTGGACTAAGATTCCGGTCGGGTTGCGCTTCGCCAACCCGACTCGGCGGAACTGCGCACGAGCGGCATGGACATGCAGCGGGTCGCCTAAGCCGCGGACCAATTCGCTGCCGGGGATTTCGAGTACCGCGACGCCGTTGTCGCGGAGCGCTTTGTTCGTATGAATGTTGCGCTCGTATGGGATAACAACATTGGGGAGTGCAAGCATATTTGGAGCCTGCGCTGCGCTGCTCGCGGGCGGCATAGCGCAAATCGCCGTTGGCTGTCCTGATGATATTGGGCGGTTCGCCGAGTTCATCTTTAGGATATCAATCAGCGTGCGCTTTTCGCGTTTGACGTTGGGCTCGCCGTCGTCATTGGCTTCGTAACATCCGACCAGACCGGGCTGTGCTCAATCACCAGGAAGAAGACAACGCTCCAGGGGCCGACGATGGTGAAGGCGGTATCCGGATGCATGTACACGTTCGGGCGGAATCTCGACTCTAGTACACGCGTCCAGCTTTGCCTTGACGGAAGAGATTTGCGGCAAGCGTGTGCAATCGTCTCATTGCGTGTGCGCTCACTCCTGCCGACAGCAATGGCGTCTTCGTTAATAACGTTGGTGTCGCCGCCTTCGATAGGAGTGGGGACCCGGGCCTCCAAATCACTGGCGCCAAAATAAACTTTGTACCGGCGAACGACGGTTACAATTCGAGTACGGTGTGTGTGACCCAAGTTTCTCTGATGCGTGCGGGATAGTGCGCATTGCGAGGGAACCGACTTCATCACGAAAAACCATCGCGGGGTCGCGGGGAAGTAGGAGTTGGGACTGGGGTCTATGAAAACCTATCGTGATGGTGGGCTAAACCGCCACGTCTTGCGCTGGACTCGTGTGTGACCTCGAATTCACTCTCAGTCAAGGGACTAAAAAGACAACACGAGCAATATCTTCGGGCGGAACTTATCAAGAATCGGTTGTGCGGTGCGGGGTTGTGATTTAGGTCACTGCTTCGCCGGACAAGACGCTCTCGGCCCGCCCCGGTGGCAACGCTCAGCTTTGAAGGGATCGGCAAGTTTCAGGAACTTCCACGCCGGGTTCCCGCATCGGCATGCGAAAAAAGCATCGTCCACTCCTGCATCCGGCGAGAGGGGATGTCTTCCAGCAGAAGCCCCCTGCACATTGCCGGGGTCAGCCGGTCGAGTTCAGAGCCGGGGCGATGGACGACTACGACCTTCAGGGGTCAGATTCGTTGCGGATATCGGGCTGGATGCGGTGCGGAAAGCCCTCGCGGTAATAACGACTATTCTTGCTTAATAATGCTCAATTTAGGAGATTTGGCTCAGGACTTCAAAATGTCGGATTCCGGAAGGGACCCGCGGCGGCGATTAGTCTTGGCACCCCTCCACCAGTGTCAAGTTCCCAGCCGAGGGTTTGGCGAGTTCGGTAATGGCGCGACCTTCTAGAGGGCGGCTTGGTCAACGAGTTTGGCCGCTTCTTGTCGGCGGCGTGTCGCGCCAATAGTTGACGTTGGTGTCGGGCCGCGGCAAAGTTCACCGTGCTCTTGGCGCTCGTAAACACGGCCAAGGTGTTAGCAAACTCCTGCGACGGGCGCCAGACTGGCCAAGTTGGTGCTGGCCTTAGACAGACTCGGCGGGGTTTTCCGCCAAAGCGCGGGGCCAAGCAGTCCAAGGTTGGTGGATATGGGTGCGGGCGTGGATCTGACAGTACAAGAGCGGCCCCCACCCAACTGGGGGCTTCGGGGCCGGTGAAATCACTTCGGGATTGCGTAGGTCTCAGCAAAGCTCTTGTAACGGACAAGCCAATATCTCACACCGTCAATGGGTTCGTGCCGCCAATTCGCAATGGTGCGGCGGACGACCAACGAACAAGGCCATCAGTCAGGGTCGGGTACTACGTAGTTAACACGGAAAAGGCTGTTTCCCTTCGTCGATTTTGCGACCGCCAGTCGTGGAGTCACCTCGGGTCGGGAAGGGTTTCATCAGGCAAACGGTGCTCGATACGGAGAACTTCGGGGTCGGCCTCGAAGGAGGAGTCTTCTCATAACCGAAGACGAGCACGGGCTGGCGGAGGCCGGGCGAAGGGACTGCGCCCGTCATCGAGCCACTCCCTGGGCGACCTCAAAGGCCTTCCAGTGGGAGGACGGGGTGATTTCACGTCAAAAATTATCGACGCGGGAAAGGGAATCAAGGGGCGGATGGTGTATTTGTCAACAGCACGCAAGGGATCTCTTGAATAGACAGATTGGAGGCTTGGCCGCTCAGGACCTCGAGTATCTCCCAAGCTCAGACGGATACCCTGTTTTGGCAAGGCGCCCACAAGACAAAAGCCCAACGCGAGTTCAGTTTCTCCAGCGGTTTGCCGGAGGATTTCAACTGACACGGGTAGTGTTTGACAGTAAATTTCGGTTTTGTGCAGGCTTCCATATAAATAGGATACGAAAGCTGGGCGGAGGACTCAAGGGGCTTTCGGGGGTGAGTCTGAGGATAAAGAAAGGGGCTTTCTCGCTAGCTTAACACGGCCGGTCTTGATCCGACCCTACAATGAAACGTTTGAAGGTGGCTAGATTTGGACCCCAAGACCTGGTTGTTCTCGGATTCTTTGAATCGGTTCTGTAGACGGACGAAGCTCCGGACCGTTGCCGAGAAAGGCACCGCCCCGAGGCTCAGAAGTGGTTATGGGGTCAAAATCACTTCCTTCGATATAATCAACTCGGGACAACGCGAAAAAAGTAGCCAAGTTCTTTGATGCCTGGAAATAGAACCCGCGGTGATCAACGGCGACTCCTGCAACGTCTTCTTGCAAGACGATACCTCGGCTGTAAATAATAAAGTGCCTTACGATGACACCCGTGGGCGCCGAACATTAGCATGGCGGGTAACCGGTATTGAGCCAGCCGGCGCGTAGACCGCCACGCAACGCAAGGGTTCGTTAAGTTGATTCAACCGTGTTCCACCGGAGACGTTCCACGATCATTAGGTTCTTCGATATCGCGTTTGATTGAAACCCGCTCTCGGTCACGCATCGAGGCTGGCGTGTCAAAGCTCCAATTGGACGCGATGCCGACATCATTCCAACAACCATGCGTTGATGGCCCCGATTTCCGGCGTGAAGTTGTCTTTCGCGAATTGGATAGCGAAAGCACTTGGCGTCTTCACCGGAACGGCGCGTCAAATTGCCTGCGAAGGCAGTCCAGCTTTTCAAACGCGAATCAGATGTTTCTTCTGGTTTGATTTGATAGCTGATTGTGCTACACTTCGACTTGAAGAGTCGTAATAGATGATACCTAAGGATGCGGCGGCGCGGTCAGTGATATCTTTGGCAAGATCGGCTTTGTGATTAGGATGAGCATTGTTGCCCAACTCTGAAGTCGAATTAGTTTCGTAAACAGCATCCATAGAAACGGAGATTTCAAACCGGCATCATCGAAGGTCATTTGACAGAAGGAAGAACAACGAGGTTTGCGAGAAATTGTCTTGTCCAGCCCGCGGAATATAGGCCGGGCCGCTACGTGGCTAAGACATCGTCAAATGTAATGCGACGCTACTGTTGAGTTGATCATTCAGAAAAATTACTCTTGCTTGCAAGCTATCTAACAAATGGTGAACTCTTGGCGCTGCGATGCAGAAGGCCTCAGGTTGTCGATAACCTGTTGAAGTAGGTGATTTTCGAGTTAGCAGGTCAATGC
>JADKHW010000052.1 GCA_016721565.1 bacterium
ACCTCCGCCACCGACGCCCTGACCACCTACTGGATGCTTCTTTGCTAAAATAAATATGCTCGTCCAATCTAACTTGGCACGACCTCGGGGACGAGCTGCATGTTTTCTTCCGACAACAAATCACGCTGCCACGGCTGTTGATTGCACAGCACTGACCACATGCAAGACTGCGCACGCAATCAGCAGGACAAACTTTAGTTTCATAATAATTTTCGCGAGTTGCCCGGAGTTCGAAGCTTCAACAATCTTGGTCTGCAATTCTCCTTTTATCCGCATCGCGAAAGCCGATATGAGGAGAATTACAAACTGTCGCCTGATCAATAATATGCTGCTGGGCGTCTGCGTCGTAAGATTTGTGGAAGGTTCCTTCTGAATCAAAACCAATCATGAAATTGACCGGATTCTTTGGAGAAATTTGCATCGGCCTTCTCGCGGTCGCGGTCCACATTCCGCCAGCAATAATCACCAATCCGCTGTCACCGACTGATTATTGCATCTCGTTCATCCACGGAAACGACTGGCGACATGGGTCACCTGCAAGCCCAAAAGTCCCGAGATCTGACTTTCCCAGCAAGTTTGCCGGTGAAACTTCACCATTCTTCGTGATAGCACTGAATGGTTTCGCATCTACTTACTGACAAGGCCGCTCGCCGCAGTCAACGTGATGGAAGTGGAGATAAGAACTTTCCTTATATAAGCAAACGCGCAACAATGAGATAGTTTCGAATTCTGAGAGCTGTAAATATCACATAACGGAATTAAATATCAGTTAGCTCCTTCGGTGGCCAGGCGGCGCGCGCAATGGTGAGCACAGCAACCACGTCAATGATCTCCTGCCCGATTGCTCCGGCCACGGGTAGGATGTCCAGCCGCAGGAAGGCCATTCCACCCACACTAAGCACCATTCCCCCGCTCGCTCTGCAACGCGATATGCCGCATGCGTTCGCTGATATGCGTAGACTCATCGACTTTTGTCAAAAGGTTATCCCATCGACAACATCCAGCAGCGCCGGCGATCACCTCCTTTGGTGCCCAATCACAGTCGACTGTCGCGGCCATCATGGCCGAACATCATTGATACCGTCACCGACGTAAAGCGTTTTGGCGGCAAGTCTCAACTACGCCACGATCATGAGCTTTTGTTCAGGGCTTTGCTCGCGTGAATTTCAGTGATCCCGACTTCTTCTGCCGTGATGACGCTTCGGATTCACGATCACCAGGACGAGCATCACGCGATTGAGACTGATGCTTTGGACCGGATGATTGATGAATGTATATTCATCGAACGCGGTGCATCACGGAAGCGCAGGACTCCGTATTTATTATCAATGACGATAGCCATTTCGAGGGTCCGCCTGCGCTGGCGGAATATCTCCTGAAAAAGAAGTCATGTATCTGCTCAGATTGCAATTTTGTCCGGCTGGTGATAACCACTTCTGATTATCCACCACTCCGCGCAAACCTTGACCGGGTTTTCACTGACTTCGATGCCTCTGGAATGCTGGCTCACTTCAGCTTCATAGCTTCATGATTGCACGAGCTGAGATGTTTCGAATAGTGTTCAACACCCGCAGCCAGGCGAAATATCACGCGCCGTTCATCGAATTCGTCAGCGATTAAGCGCTCAGTGACGAGCTTGATTTCGCCATGGGTCAATGTTCGGTCTTGTCAAAGATAGCAGTACGGCACGTGGCGATTTAACTCCCAGACCACCGGGCTCTTGATAATGATGGCCCGCCCCGCGCAAAGAGAAATCCGAACCGATAATCGAAATCGGAATGGCGATCAACAGTGGACATGGAGTTGCAATGACTAATACAACAAGGAACCGCGTTGCTTCGCCGCTGATTAACCAAGCCACAATAGCAATGGCAACGGCAATCGGTGTGTAGAAGGCTCCAAGTTGATCACAAGTCTGCGCAATTGCGGTCGAGTTTTGCTCCGACGCGCATGACCTCCATGATCTTGGCATAACGCGAATCTTCAGCACGAGCGGTGGCTTTAATCGTAAGCGCGGCTTCACCATTTATCGAACCTGAAATGACGTTTGATCCAGCGGGGTCTTCGACATGTGAAACGGTTCGCCGGTCCAAATACGATTCATCCATCGTGCCATGGCCATCAGGCACAAACTCCGTCCACCAGGCAGATGTCGTGTACGGATGAACCACAGGAATATCATCAACAGCGACTTGCTCCAGAGTGATGTCGGCAATGCGGCCATTTTTTCAAATGCGCGACAGACGGCATGTAGCTGAGCAAACGCTTTCAAAACAGGATGACGCATTGTGAGAGCATAGTCTTCAAGCGCCTCACCACGGAAAGCATCAGGACGACCAAATATGCCGTGAAAATAACTCTCCGAGGATAGGAGTAACAATCGAGATTCCGACCAATGAGCAGGTCAAGGCCAGATCCCCTTGAAAAGTTTTCAGGTCAGATCGTAGACAAGCGGCGAAGCCGCCCAAAAACCAGCGCAACATAAAGTGGCCAAGTATGAACGAGATTCAGTCGTATTTGCGCCGAATCGCAACATCAAGCTCCGCGGCTATTGCAAGGACCGCGAAAGGGTCGCGATGGCTTCCATATTCTTGTGGCGTAAAGTCACCAGAAATCAAGTTCATGTCACAATATACCATTTCTCTTTTATTCCGGCAACCGTGCTCGGTACCGTTCTTCCCGAATTTCAAGTGAAAACAATGTGGAGTGGTGCAAGATGGGCCGACCGATGATTGCAGCACTGGCTTTTGCTGTGCTTGCCAAGAGCAACGAGTGTTGATGACGGGCTTGCAGGAAGAAACACCTCCCATAAACCGAACAGCTCGGAACAGCTGAGTGGACCAAGCTGAAAGGATTTAGGGACGTACGACGAATCGTCCGCAAGCAAAACCTGCAATGAGCGTGCTTGTCTCGATTTGAACAAAGCGATGCGGCAGCAAGCGGCTGACAATCAATCACAACCGTGATCTGTTACAAAACGAAGCGATGTCGGATATCAGTCAAGTGATTCGACCAAGAACGACTACTAAGCGTTCTCTTAGGCGCAAGAAACGACAGCTTGTGGCCGTCGTTTCTCTATTATTGCTTCAATATAGTTTATCATTCCACTTCTATACCAAACTTGCAGAAGCTTGGGAGGAAAATGGTCATCAATGTTCTCTATATCCGCGTCACGTAGCTCAATGAGATTAAGGTTGTTCGCCTTGTACAACGCAAGTTTCTTTTCTTTTCGCTTCGCATAAGCAGAATCTTCTTCTAATCCCCAATACTCGATGTATACTTTTCCGGTTGGCAAATAGAAGTCGCAACAAAGCTCTTCATCAATTGGAACTTTACGCTCATATGCGTGGATGATCTGCTGTTATACAAGTAGTTGTCAATTATGAGTTCACCGCGAACGCACCATGTGGCCATCGGTCGATCTGAGTTTAGCGGGGAACTTCTCCACGAAATCAATTTCCTCCGATTTGGTATCAATGGTGGATTCTTGCACGGACGACTTTTCGCCCTTCAATTCAAGTACTGCATCTGTGAAAGCACTATTTGCGAGCAACGACATTGACCACACAACATACGGAGTTTTCCTGACATCATGCTCTTTGTCCACGCCTCCGTTCTTTTTCCCTTGCGATGTGGTAACCCAACCATGATTGCCTTCACCTTTCACAATCCACCCTAGCTCTGCGAGAATCGCATTAACCCTCTTAGCAGTCAGTCCAACAGCTTCGCCCACGCTTGTTGCCGTCATAATCCGTGACGCTGAAGTAGCATCTTTACTAACTGTGTGCTCACTGCAGAGCGGCTGGTTCTTGTCCATGGGTTTGCCACACTTTTCGCATTCCCATAATTTGCCGGCTTGTTCGGCTTTCCAGTGAGGCAAACATAGTTTGTGACCCGGCTTATTAACGTCAGTCCTACATCCTTCAACAATGCAAGTTGCCATACTGATCTCCGCTGATTCTCGATTTCTATTAGTTTTGATTCTTGAATGACTTTGTTTTGGATTCCGGCCGGGTTGCGGCAGACCTTAACCCGGCTCCGCGATCTCAGACCGGCACCTTTGCCCCCAGAGGACGGAAAGCATCATCAGCCCTTGATCATCGTCAGCATTTGAATTGAGTTTTGGCTTTGACGGCGTGAGGGATGTTAGCAGGCATGATGACGAACTCGTTGGTTTTGGCGATCAGTGATTGTCCGCCAATGATGAGTTCGACTTCGCCGTCTAAGACGTGAACCATCGCGTCAAACGGAGCCGAGTGCACAGATAGCTCTTGACCTTGATCAAAAGCAAAAGAGGTGATGGTCCCGTGTGGCTGCTTCGACAGAGTTTTTGCTGACGACGGCGCCGGGGTTGTATTGAATTGAATTAATTAAGTAAATAGCTTCGGACATTGAGTTCCCTTTGTTGAGTGTAATAAAGGTAGCCTGGCCACTAGAAAAAGTCAGGCGGCAGCCAACGCCCTTGAAATGACTAACCCAAAGGAATCCGGGTGTCGGAGGCGGCGGACCTGCGCTTGGCCGGAGCACGAACAACCACTCGAACACGGTCGGAACTGTCATCAACATTGGTGACAGCGCTGTACCAGGATCGGTTAGAATTTCATAGAGAGCAATGATGTCTTGCATCTCTTGCGTCGTCAGATTAAGCGGATCACGGAGTGCGGGATCGAGATCCGGCGTGTCACACTGCGGATGGCGCGGAAAGGCACCATCGTTGTAAAACGACATGACTTGCTCGAGATTTTCAAATACTCCGTCGTGCATGTACGGCGGAGTCAGCTCAACGTTGCGCAATGTTGGTGTTCTAAAGGAATAGCGGTCTGTCGGATTCAGTGTGGCTTCTTCGCGGCCACAATCATCACCGGGGATGACAGCTTGCCGGGGACCTTCTTGCGGGGAACGCCATTCACAACAAACTCGAAGTCGCTGAACATCGGGCCAATGTGGCATTCGGCGCACTGGCTTTTGTGAAGAAGAGTTCCAAGCCTCGCAGCTCCGCTGTGGTGAGCGCGTTGTCATCCCCTGCGACGTAACGGTCATAGCGCGGGTTGCGTGTGACAAGTTCGCGTTCATAGGAAGCCATCGCGCAGCCATAGGTTAACGAATCAATCACATGCTCACGCTGACCGTGCAGCCACTCGTCGTTTTCCTGCGGGAAGGCGACTGCGAATCTTTCATTATACTCGGGAACATCCAGCAGACAGCGAGCACTGAGTCAAGCGCATTGTTAGCAGCTTTCGGCATCCGAACCGGGAGGCATCGCCCGCATCTCACACGCGACGATCGGTTTGTGGCTTGGACTTCGGGGGACTCTTGACACGGCCATCCCAGAAGAAGAAACCGTTGTGCGTGGGTTCTCCGGTTTCATCTGCATTGAAAGCCGTGTTAAATACTGTGGGAGAATTGCGGGGAGTAAAACCTACGGGTGCATTCGTGTAAGAAGAATTGCCGCGAATACGGTCGGGACCTAAACCCATTGTACCGGCAACGCCGACAGGGAATTGGCGCGAATCCCCGAACGCAAACTCGGGATGGTGACAGGTCGCACAAGATACATCTTTTTCGCCGCCGAGCAGTGGGTCATAGAATAGAAAGCGGCCCAACGATATGCGTTCTTGCATCGGCGGGTTGTTGGCCGGATAGGAATCGGGCCAAGCGGCTGGAGATCAAAGCGCCCGCGGCCGAAATCGGCGACGTGACAACATTGTCATCGTCATTTCACTACAGCCGACAAATCCGAGGAGCATGACTCCCAGAATGATCGGTAGCAGGCGTGCTGCGTAACGAAACAAATGCATAAGTTCTCCCCAGGCTGATTAAGATGCACCCATTGCGGTTCAAGCATGTTGGCGCGAATGCTGACGGATTTCAATACGATGAAGTTTGTCAGGGTTGCAAGAATTTGATTTATGATATTTGAATAGGATGTTTAGAGTCAGATTATGGGCGCTCACTAACAAACGCGCCTGAAGTCAGGCGCGTGATACTGTCACTTTGAGTCGAGACTATTTCTTCTTCTTGGGAGAAAGGATAGGAGCAAGGGCATCGACAAGCGTTGGTGTGCCGATTTCTTGCAATTCGTATTGAACGCGGACGTGCGGCTTGGTGATTTTAATCACTCGGCCTAAGTCAATCGGAGTTGCGATGATGACCGAATCCACTTTGGCTTTGGTGATGGTAGCTTCGAGATCTTTCATCTGCTTGTCGCCGTAGCCCATCGCGGGAAGCAACGTTCCGATTCCGGGATAGGTCTTGAAGGTGTCGGCAATGGAACCGACTGCAAACGGGCGCGGATCCACCATCTCGGCGGCGCCGTATTTCTTCGCGGCAACGACGCCAGCGCCATACTTCATTTCACCGTGTGTGCAGGTTGGGCCGTCTTCGATAACCAAGACACGCTTGCCGCGAATCAGCTCAGGCTTCTCAACCATGATCGGCGAAGCGGCATCAATCACCATGGCTTTGGGATTGTACAACTCGATGTTGCTGCGTAGCTGCTGCATTTGCTCCAACGATGCGCTGTCAACCTTGTTGATGACAATCACATCAGCCATGCGGAAGTTTGTCTCGCCGGGATAGTAGGACATCTCGTTGCCGGCACGGAGCGGATCGGCGACGGTGATATAGATATCGGGTTTGTAGAACGGCAAATCGTTGTTACCGCCATCCCACAAAATCACATCGGCTTCTTTCTCAGCTTCACGGAGAATTTTCTCGTAATCGACACCCGCGTAGATCACTTGACCGCGCGCAATGTGCGGTTCGTACTCTTCCATCTCTTCGATGGTGCATTTATGCTTTTTCAGATCAGAGATGGCACCGAAGCGCTGAACGATTTGCTTGGACAGATCGCCATAGGGCATGGGGTGGCGAATCGCGACAACTTTCTTGCCTGCGGCTTTCAGGATATCTGCGACGCGGCGAGTGGTTTGGGATTTACCGGCGCCTGTGCGAACAGCACAAATTGCCACAACAGGCTTGGTGGACTTGACCATGGTTTCGCGGCCACCGACTAATTTGAAATTTGCTCCGGCGGCAAGAATACGCAAGCCCAATGCATGACGTACTCATGCTTGACGTCGCTAAACGAAAAGACGACTTCGTCAATCTGATGTTTTTCGATCAGACTTTCGAGTTCGTCTTGCGGATGGATTGCGATCCCTTGGGATATAGTTTACCGGCAAGCACCGCAGGGTATTTGCGGTCGTCAATGCCGGGGATTTGAGCGGCGGTAAAGGCAACAACCTCGAACATTTCGTTGTCGCGATATACGGTGTTAAAATTATGGAAGTCGCGACCGGCGGCGCCTTGGATGATGGTTTTGATGCGTTTCATGACAAAGTAAGAAATAGTAAATGGGTAATATGAAAAGTCGGAAATGTTCTGGACTAAAGATTCCGGTCGGGTTGCGCTTCGCTTAACCCGACTCGGCGGAACTGCGCACGAGCGGCATGGACATGCAGCGGGGGCCGCCTAAGCCGCGGACCAATTCGCTGCCGGGGATTTCGAGTACCTCGACGCCGTTGTCGCGGAGCGCTTTGTTCGTATGAATGTTGCGCTCGTATGAGATAACAACATTGGGAGCAAGTGCAAGCATGTTGGAGCCTGCGCTGCGCTGCTCGCGGGCGGCATAGCGCAAATCGCCGTTGGCTGTTCTGATGATATTGAGCGGTTCGCCGAGTTCATCTTTTAGGATATCAATCAGCGTGCGCTTTTCGCGTTTGACGTTGGGCTTACCGTCGTCAGAGGCTTCGTAGCATCTTACGGACGGACTGTGCTCAATGACCAAGGGGAAAAAGACAACGCTCTTGGGGCCGACGATGGTGAAGACGGTGTCGAGATGCATGTACACGCGTTCGGGTGGAATCTCAACTTCGTACACGCGCTTGGCTTTGCCTTGACGGAATAGATTTGCCGCAAGCAGTGCAATCGTCTCTGTGCGCGTGCGCTCGCTTCTGCCGACGGCAATGGCGTCTTCGTTAATGACGATGATGTCGCCACCCTCGATGGTGTAGGGACGGGCTTCAAGATCACTGGCGCCAAAAATAAATTTTGTACCGGCGAACGACGGATGCAATTCGAGTACGGTGTGTGTGACCCATGTTTCTCGGATGCGCGCGGGATAGTGCGCATTGCAGGAAATGACTTCATCACGAAAAACCATCGCGGGGTCGCGTGTGAAGTATGAGTTGGGACTTGGGTCTATGAGAAACCGATCGTGGTGAACCGTCAGGTCTTCGGTGGATTCGTGTGTGACCGTAGCGAACTCGCGCTCGGTTAAGCCTTCAAAGACGACACGAGCAATATCATCGGGCGAGCACTTATCAAGAATCGGTTGTGCGAGTGCGGGGTTGTGATTTAGGTCACATGCTTCGCGTACAAGACGCTCTCGGCCCGCTTCGGTGGCAATGACATCGGCAACGAGATCGGCAAGCAGGAGAACTTCCACACCGAGTTCCCGCATGGCAATGCAGAAGACGGCATGTTCATTTTGCATCTGCTGCAAGTAGGGGATGTCTTCCATCAAGAAGCCTTGCACATTGCCGGGGTTAGCCGGTCAAGTTCGGAGCCGGGGCGATGGACGACCACGACCTTTAGGGGGGCGAATTCGTTGCGGATATCCAGCTGGATGCGGTACAGAAAAACCCTCGCGGCAAAACCGACTATTCTTGCTTAATAATGCTCAATTCAGGGAGATTTGCTCGTACTTTCAAGCAGTCACCATTGCGGGTCTGGAGACCCACAACGGCGATTAGTGTTGACACTTCGCTTACGTTCCCAGCAGTTTGGCGAGTTCTGTAATTGCACGGCCTTCCCAGAGGGCGGCTTGGTCAACGAGTTTGGCCGCTTCTTGGCGGCGGCGGGTGTCGCGCCAATGGTTTACGTTGGTGTCAGGGCCGCGCAGGGATTTACCGTGCTCTTGGCGCTCGTAAACACGGCCAAGATGCTTGGCAAACTCCTGCCACGAGGCGGCAGACTGGCCGAAGTTGGTGCTGGCTTTGGATAGAACTTGACGGGGTTTTCCGCCAAAGCGCGGGGCCAAGCGGTCAAGGAATTGGTGAATGTGCGTGCGAGCGTGGATTTGACGGTACAAGAGCGGCCCCATCCAACTTGGGGCTTCGGGGCCGGTGAAATCCACTTCGGGATTGCGTAGATCATCAGCAAAGCTCTTGTAGGCGGACAAGCCAATATCTACACCGTCAATGGGTTCGTGCCGCCAATTCGCAATGGTGCGGCGGACAACCAAGGGGAGCAAGGCCATCCAGTCGGGGTCGGGGTACTCGACGTAGTTAACGCGCAAAAGGCTGTTTCCCTCGTCCATTTGCAACCGCCAGTCGTGTAGGTCACACTCGGGCCGGGAGAGGGTTTCGTCAGGCAGACGGTGTTCGATACGGAGAACTTTGAGGTCTGCCTCGAAGGAGGTCTTTTCATAACCGAAGACGAGCATCAGCTGGCGGAAGCGGGCGAGGAACAACGCACCGTCATCGAGCCACCCTGCGCGATCTCAAAGGCCTTCAAGGAGGAGGAGGGGTGATTTCCGTCCAAGTTATTCCGAGAGCGCGGGAAAGGGAATCGAGCGGGCGGATGGTGTATTTGTCAACGGCACGCAAGGGATCTCTTGAATAGACAAATTGGAGGGCTTGACCGCTCAGGACCTCGGTGTCTCCCCAGCTCAGGCGGATGCCCTGTTTGGCAAGAAGCACCCATAGACCAAAGCCCAACGCAGGTTCAGTTTCTCCAGCGGTTTGCCGGAGGGATTTCAACTGACCCGGGTAGTCTTTGACGTAAATTTCGGTTTTTGAGCGGGTTGCCATGCAAATAGGATACGAAAGCTGGGCGTGAGACTCAAGGGGGGAAACTTTCGGGGGTGAGGTCTGGGGATGAAAAAGGGGCCTTGCTTGCGCTTGGCCCCGCTTGAACTGACGCAAGTAGTTTAGAAGGTGGCTACGATTTGAACTAAGCCTTGGTTGTTCTCGGATTCTGAATCTGTTCTGAATTCGGAGCGAAGTTCGAGACCGTTGCCGAGATAAGCACCGCCACCGAGGCTCAGGTCGTTATGGGGTTCAAAATCACTTCCCTCGATATGATCAACTCGTGACAACGCGAAAAAGTGGCCAAGTTCTTTGATGCCTTGGAAATAAAAGCCGCGGTGATCTAATGCGACTCCTGCAACGTCTTCTTGCAGGACAATACCTTCGGCAGTAAATGACCATGTGCCTTGCGTGACAACAGCATGTCCCCCGAACATTAGCATGGCGGGTGAGCCGTTATTTAGCCAGCCGAGCGCACATGAACCGCCGCAGCGCAAGGAGTTCGTTAAGTTGAGATTCAAGCGAGTGCCGCCGGAGACATTCACCTCGTCCGTGGGATCATCGATATCGGTGTTTGATTGCAAAGAGAATCCGCGCACAGTCCACGCATCGAGGCTGGCATTCTTGAAGCTCCAATTGGATGCGAGACCGACATCGTTCCAACAACCATGTGTTGATGCAACGATTTCCGGCGTCGAGATTGTCTTTCGCGAATTGGATGCGTAACACTGACGTCTTCACCGAACGGCGCGTCAAATTGCCCTGCGAAGGCAGTCCAGCTTTTCAAACGCGAATCAGATGTTTCTGCTTCTGGTTTGATTTGATAGCTGATTTGTGCTACGCCGACTTGAAAGGTCTCGTCATAGATGATACCTAAGGATGCGGCGGCGCGGTCATTGATATCTTTGGCAAGATCGACTTCAACTTGATTGAGATGGGCATTGTTGCCCAACTCTGAAGTCGAATTGGTTTCGTAAACGGCATCCATGAAACCGGAGATTTCCAAACCGGCATCATCAGAAAGGTCATTTGACAGAGAGAACAACGAGGTTTGCGCGGTGTCTTGTCCAGCACGCGGAATATAGGCCGGGCCGCTACGGCTGGCTAAGACATCGTCAGAAATGTATGCGACGCTACTGTTGAGTTGATCATTCAGAAAGAGTACTCTTGCTTGCAAGCTATCTAACAAGTGAGTGAACTCTTGGCGCTGCGATGCAGAGGCCTCAGAGTTGTCGATAACCTGTTGAAGTAAGGTGATTTTCGAGGTTAGCAGGTCAATGCGGGCATGCAGATCAAGCATGGTGCTGGACTCTACATTCGACGGTTCACTTGCCCTTGCCGTCAAGACACCAAGCGCACATATAAAAGCGCATGTTAAGTAAAATACACGATTCATAAATATACCCAAATTTACTGCGGCGATGGCAAATAGCTCAAAATAAAAAACACTGGACCAAGTACACCATATTGTGGTGGCTGTGGCACAGTTTTGTTCCTGCCTGTAGCCATTATTGCAATTAGCGAACCGAGATAGCCTCGAACGGTCATTTTCAGGCAAAGGGTCAGGCGAATAGGGGTTTTGTTACTTATTCTTGAAAACCGCACATATTTATTTGTCTGAACCCGCATTTTGACTTGCCAGCGGGGTTTCCTCCGTAAATTATAGGTTCAAACTGTTGAACTTAGCCGACCTTGTGTCTGGAGACTAAAGCATGTCCCGCCGATTGATTTTCTTGTGTTTATTGACTGCGTGTCTGTATAGTTTCGCCCAAGCCGCTCCCGCCGTTGTGCCGGGGCAGGCGTTGGTGCGCTTTGCCGAACCGACTTCACTTGCCAAGGCGCAGGCGGAATTCAACGCGAATGAATTTCGAGTTGAAAAGGTGTTGGTGAAGAAACTTGATATTTATCTTGTGAAATTTGATGAGAAACTCAGTGTCGATATGGCGGTCGAGATGCTCAAGGGCAATCCGAAACTGCTGTGGGCACAGGCTGATCATATCGCTTCGCCGCGTTTGACTCCGAACGATCCGAGCTTTTCAACCCAATGGGATTGGAATCAGGCGAATGATCGCGACGTGGATGCTCCTGAAGCTTGGGATATAACGACGGGCGGAACGAATGCCGGTGGTGACCAGATTGTGGTGGCGATTGTGGACGGCGGCTGTCTGTTGACCCATGCGGATTTGGCTGCGAACATCTGGCAGAACACGGCTGAAGTGAACGGCGTCAATGGTGTAGATGACGACGGCAACGGCTATGTTGATGACAAGAACGGCTGGGACGCATTTGCGAACGACGGCACCATCCCGACTGACAATCACGGCACACATGTATCGGGGACTGTTGGTGCAGTTTCAAATAACGGCAGCATGGTAGCCGGAACGAATTGGAATGTGAGGCTGATGGAAGTGGCGGCATCGAGCAGTCAGACATCGGTGATTTCGATTGGCTACGGCTATGTGCTGGATCAGAAGACGCTGTGGTGGACGAGCGGCGGTGCGCAGGGCGCAAATGTGGTTTCGACCAATTCGAGTTTTGGTGTTGATCTCGCGTTTTGCACATCGGGAACATATCCTGTGTGGAACGATCTTTACAACGCGATGGGGGAGGTAGGGATTCTCTCAGCATGCGCGACGGCGAATGCAAATTACAATGTCGACACACAAGGTGACGTGCCCACAAGTTGCTCCAGTCCCTATATGGTTTCGGTGACGAATACCACGAGTTCAGACGGCAAGAACAGCAGTTGCGGCTACGGCGCGACAACGATTGACTTAGGCGCGCCGGGGACTTCAATTATCAGCACGACTTCAAATGGCTCGACGGGTTCTTTGACCGGAACTTCGATGTCCACACCGCACGTTGCCGGAGCGGTTGCGTTGATGCACGCAGCGGCGAGCGTGGGTTTTTACAACTACTATAATTTGTATCCGGACTCGGAGCATTAGCTTTGAAGCAGATGCTCTTGGACGGTACGGATCCGATTGCCGCTTGGCCGGAATCACGGTTTCGGGCGGCAGATTAAATCTTACAATTCGTGTTTGGCGATTTCTCAGTTTGTCGGACCGAATCCGGAAGTGCCGTTTGTTTCACTTGTGTCAGCGACGCAAAGTGACGCAGTGACGGGGGATAATGACGGCGTTTGGGGAGCGCGGCGAAAACGTTGAGATTCTGATTTCGCTGAATAATTTGGGTGAAGACGCACTGAATGTCACGGCAACATTATCTACGACGGATACGAATGTGACGATTACCGATGCGACGAGTGCCATGGGGAATATTCTTTTCAGCACTACGGTCGACAATAGCACAGACGTGTTTGCGGCAACGCTTGGGCTGACGGCACCGCTCGATCATACGACGGATTTCACGCTGACGGTGACCGCGGACAGCGGTTACTCGGTTGAGTTGGGTTTCACGCTTGATTCAAATCCGAGTTGCATACTTCTCTGAGAATTGCGAAAGCGGCGCGAACGGTTGGACGCACGGGCCGGTGACGTGGGCGGTTGATCAGTGGCATTTGTCAACGGAGCAGAATCACTCCGCGACAACTGCGTGGAAGTGCGGCGATAGGGTGCGGGCAACTATGCGGTGTCGCAGGATGCTGGTTTGACCTCTCTCCGATTGCAATAACCGAGCAGAGTGAACTCAGATATTGGTACAATCTCAACAGCGAGACCTCTTCGCAATATCCTGATTCTGCTTATGACGGGGGCAATGTGGATTTCGGTGAACGACGGAGCTTATACTTTGATTGCTCCGATTGGTGACTATCCGAAGGACTTCAGATATTTGTCCGGCAGCGGCAATCCTGTGACAGGGCCGCAACCGGGTGCGCCATGTTATGCAGGTATCGTGACTTTGTGGACGGAAGCGGCATTTGATTTGTCTGCTTATGCCGGATCGACCGTGCAATTCAGGTGGAGATTCTCGACGGATGCCGGAACGACGCGCGAAGGTTGGTGTGTGGATGATATTCGCGTGGTGGGCGCGCCAATTGCGGTAGGAGCCACCGCAGACGATTGACGGATTGGTCATTCAGTCTGATGGCAATGATTCGTATTTTGTATTGGCCGCCTTCAGCAACCTCAGGCGCTTTGTATAATGTTTTCACTTGAGCACCTCTCAAGATGTAGCACCGATTGATGGGATACTTGCTACGCAAACCCTGACACGTCCTATGTTCACACGGGCATTGTGGATTTGAACGAGTATGTGATTTATCAGGTGACAGGCCGTTATCAGCTCCAATGTTTTGCATTCATCAAGCCCCCTTAATCCCCAAATCTTGTGACAGATTTGGGGAGATTAAATATAAGCCCCGATGTTGACCAAACATCGGGGCTTTTCTTCCGAGAAGAGATGAAGAAGAGTTGCTTTAGTATTTCCCGGGAGAGAAGTGTCGATGTGATCGGCCCAGGCGAGGATGCCGCCTTCGAGGTTGTAGATTTGTCGAAGCCTTGGAGATTTTAGTGTGTGCCATGCGCGCGCTGCGGATTCCGCTACGGCAGAGATGACCAAGTCGCGGTCTTTGTAGGGCAAGAGTTCGTCGATGCGAAAATCGAGTTCGGCGAGCGGGATGTGCAAATGTTCCCGAGGCGCGCGATAGAGTTCTTCAAGACTGCGGACATCGAGCACGATGGGGCGAACCATACCGGTTTGACGGCGCGAAGAGTTCGTGCACCGTCATCTCTTTGTTGACTGGGTGAGAGCTTGTTCTTCATACGAGGACCGCAAAATTGAACGTAGTCGATAGGTTCAGTGATGGTCGGATGCTTGCCGCATAAGGGGCAATCGGGATCGCGCTTCAGTTCAAATTTCTTGAAAGTGAGATCAAGCGCATCGAAACGCAACAGCGTGCCGACTAACGGAGTGCCGATGAGCAACAATTTCAATGCTTCGCTTGCCGGATCGATCCGACAATGCCGGGCAATACCTGAGTACGCGCCTTCGGCGGAGCATTGAACCATCCGCGGTGGCGGTTCGGGATAAAGGCACCGATAGCAGGGGCCGTCGGGATCACAGAAAACGGAGATTTGCCCTTCAAAGCGATAGATGCTTGGCGTAGACGTTGCGCTTGCCGAGAAAATAGCCTGCGTCGCTGGGACAAGATAGCGCGTGGGGAAATTGTCGGTGCCATCGAGCAGGAGATCGTAGGTTGCACCGCCGATTTCAAGCGTTCGGCTGTGAAAATGTTTCGTAGGTCTCGACGTGAACATGCGGATTCAAGTTCTTGATAACCTGCGTGCGGATTTCAGCCTGGAAATTCCTACCGTACGGCGGCCAGAATGATTTGA
>JADKHW010000053.1 GCA_016721565.1 bacterium
AATAAACGCCGAAAGCGCATAATGGCGAATATTTCTGTTCAATCGAGCAAGCTTTTGTTTGAACACGATGAAACCTTTCAGTTGAACATTAAGTTGCAACGCGCATATGCCGATAACCGACTCAGAAGAGTGCCGCGCTGGCACTTCCTCGAGCTAACTGGAAGCAAGGTCACAGGCACAGTTGCCATTTCAGAAGATGAACACGACTGTGCTTGTGAAAGCTTGCGCGCCATTTACCAATCAAGGCGAAGAAGTAAGTACTCACTTATTGACCTATATAGCGCGTTTGCAGTTTCACGCTACGTTACCAAAGAAAGACGAGAATGAGGAAGAAGTCTCCTTACAGATTGTCTAACGATTTTCGTTTTCATTTCCGCTTGCGTCCTTGTAAGTCTCTTGCTAGTACTCCAGATCCGCAGAGAAAACGAAGAGCATATGGAAAAAAGCCTTTCTATGAGGGCAAGCTATAATGCAGAACTCTTGGAAAGTTTAAGCAAGTTTTCGTATCGCACCAAATCCGAAGGGGTAGGTACTCAATCAGATTCTTTGCTCGTTGCGAGTATCTCGGCAATATTTGGAACAGCACACTCCAGCATTACTGAGTATGGCCATACAGGCCACAATTGCAATTGCGAAGATTGATCAGGATACAATTACGCTTATCGTGCCGCAGGACCTGGCTAACTGGTCGGCCAGTTGGACACAACGTGGCTCCTGCTCGCGGAACCAATGCAGGCTGCATTGTCCGGGAAGTCAGGTGTAATGCGGGGGCTGGATTACAACGGGGATCGCGTCATTGCCGCTTTTCAACCTGTCAAAGGAACTAACCTCGGCGTGGTGGCAAAAGTTTGCATAAGCGATGCAAATAGTTATGTCTTACACGGAATCAGTGGCGAATCGTCCTCATGGAAGCGATTGCACCCATTGGGATACTGTCTATTGCAAGAGTCACTCGTAGGTTAGTCATTCAACTGGGCCGACGTAACAATGACATGCAAACCGAAATTGAACGACGTGCAGGGCTGGAAGAAGATCTGCGTACATTCATCAGAGCGATTTCGCGACTTGATTGAGACAATAAGCGAAATTGCCTACGAAATAGATTGCGATGGCAGTAACTAAAATATGTCAGTCCAGTCGTTACTAAGGTTCTTGGGTACAAAGTCAGTGACTTGATAGGCAATGACTTCGTTTCCTATATTCACTCCGACGATCGCGAAGTCGTGATGCGAAGTTTCGAAAGCTTGCTAAATGGTCGAGCTGACAACAGACTTTCGGGCTACACAGCAGATGGAACAATTCGATGGCCACGATCAACAGGTTGTCGGTTCTTGATAGATGGCGTACCCAAGGGCGTTCGCGGCGTGCTTTCGGTACTTTGCATGACCAGTTGATTGGGAGCAGGCCCTTAAACGAAGTGAACAAATTACGCAATAATTGCAAGGCGCTGCGCGCGATGCCGTGATCCTAATCAACCCCGCCCTGGCAAAGTTACCTATTGGAATCCAGCCGCTGAAACACTTTCGGCTACACAGCGAGCGAAGCGTTTGGCCGACCGATCCCAGACCCACCGGTCCTCAAGCGACGCACTACGCGAAGCCGTTCAGGACCCAAAATTTTGGGAATTCCGGTACTGGCAATGCAATGGATAAAGACGATTGAACTTGAGGCATGCCGAAAAGATGGCACAAAGCTGCAAGTCGAGCTGTCTTCAGCTTCCACCATACTGGATGGATCACACTATGCAGTTGGAATAGTAAGGGATGTGTCAGAGAGAAATATAAGAACTGAGTCACTTGGAAACTCCACCTAGCGGTCGAGAGATCCGGTGAAGTAATCTTTATGACGGATCAACAGGGAATCATTACTTTCGTAAATCCCGCATTTCCGGATCTATATGGATACGCTGCCCAGACGAAGTGTTGGCAAGGCCAACCCACGAATACCAGAGTACCAAAACAAAGGCTAGCACCCACGAATCCCTCCGGACCACCCTAAACGCGAAGGAAGTATTTCGGGGTAAAATTTAAACACGGCAAAATGCGGAAGTTACTGACTATAGAACATGCGTAAGCCCAGTCATTGATGAACACGGGGTCCTAAGTGGCTACTTGGCAGTACAGCGAACATTACGGAGCAAGAGCAGTATGAGATGGATCTTTCTGAGTCAGAGACCCGATTTCGAAACTGTCGTGGAATCGATGAATGAAGGATTGATCATTGGCAGTCTTGACAGGACAATTCTCTTCGTAAATCAGCAACTTGCTACAATGTGCGGTTACACCAGCGAAGAGTTATTGGGTAAGCCAAGTGAAATATTGATCGCGCGCATGAACGCAACAGTTTTAGAGAGCGGGTTGCGAACCGAGCACCTACTGAACATGACAAATATCAGACGGCACTTGTGACAAAGGCAGGGGTATTGATTCCTGTCGAGATCAGCGCAGTTCCGTTCAAGTCACCCGAGAGAGAAATTGTTGAGTGTTTGCAGTTATCAAGGATATATCAAGGCAGATTCGAGACGCCAAAGAGCTACACGACCTGAACGCAACTTCGCCAAGCTCAAAAAATGGAGGCAATTGGAACGTTAGCAGGTGGCCGCGCACGGATTTCAACAATATCTTGACACCTATTGGCGTACACCGAAATTGCCCTATCGGAGCAAAACAGAGAATCCTGTCTTACGAGAGGATCTGCGCAAGGTCATGCAGGCTGCACTGCGCGCCAAAGAGTTGGTCAAGCAGATACTCACCTTCAGCCGCCAAACAGAAGTCGAACGTTTTCCGCTTTACTCCCTGGGCCAATTATCAAAGAGGCCATGAAACTCATTCGAGCGTCGTTACCATCAACAATTTGAGTTAACGTAAATGTCGGTCACTCACACAATATCGTTGCCGGATCCAACACAAATCCACCAGATTGTCATGAATCTGGCAACGAGTACCGCTTGGGCGATTGGGTCAAAAGGCGGCCTCTGGAGATTTCGCTTGAAAAAGTAAGTATTTGAAAGTGAAGAGGCACTGCCTATAAAGTCATTACACCATGGTAAGTATGTGAAAACTTTCTGTTCACGATACAGGATGCGGAATCACCCCTGAGTCGCTTCAGCGCATCTTTGATCCTTTTTACACGACCAAGGGTGTAGGCGAAGGAACAGGGCTTGGATTGCCTGTAGTTCACGGAATTGTAAAGAATTGCGGCGGAGAGATAGTTGTCTCAAGCGAGGTAGGGAACGGAACCCAATTTGACCTATACTTTCCTGCCACAGACGATGAAGACTCGATGATGCAAGACGATGGCGTCCCAGACCTTATTGGTAGCGAGCGCATCCTTCTCGTCGATGATGAACCTGAAATCGCTGAAAGCTGTCCACGAATGCTTCGAGGTTATGGCTATCAGGTAACGGCGCGCACAAGTAGTTATGAGGCGCTTGAACTATTCAAAACTAAGCCAACTGCATTCGATATCCTCATCACTGACTACACAATGCCGCAATTGACAGGTTTGCAGCTTGCGCGAGAAGAAGCACCTCGGATCCCCAATCTTGCAATTATCTTGATAAGCGGTTACAGTGCTGCCATTGGGACGAGGCTACTTGCGGACGCCGGCGTCGGAGCCGTAGTACTGAAGCCAATAGTTGGGCGGGAGCTCGCTAAAGAAATACGGTCTGTTCTTGCAACGCGCACTGCTAATACAGAACGGACTGGTATGGTACATCCTGTGTAATTGATTGAACAAAAGGGATGAAAGTGAACGACATGAAACCAGTACTGACACGGCAAGACGGACAATTAGATCTTGCCGGATTTATGGACGGAATCCCACCACTTCCATTTATCATTACATTCGTGCTTGAATTGACTGATAAAGATGATCTATCGGCGGTAGCACTTGCTCATGCTGTTGAAGCCGATCCCGGACTAACAGCGAGAATTCTGCGAGTATCGAATTCTGCCTTTTACTCTCCAGTTGAGAGAGTCTACACAGTCCGGGACGCGATTAACTATATTGGGTTTGAAACCGTCCGCTCCCTTACAGTTACTAACACAGTCGTTAAGGGTTTGTGGGTTGAAGACGAGAATTTCAGTAAGCAGATGTTTTGGCGTCACAGTCTTCGCTGCGGCCTATTTGCGCGAACAATCGCCCATGCCTTACAACTCCAATCTCCAGACATACTGTTTACCCTGGGAGTACTGCATGATGTAGGCCGCGCCGCCATCATTCAACAAGATCCGAAACTCTATCAGAAGGCGCTTGAATTCATGCATCATAATGGTGTAGCGCTCTGGCAAGCAGAGCAGAAGGTGTTCGGATACAATCATGCGGACGTAGGCGGTTTCTTGGCTCAAAGTGGCGATTGCCGCCTGTTTATGCTAGTGTCATAACTTGTCACCACGAACCCGAACGAACTATAGACTATCAAACATTTGCATATGTCATTCGACTAGCTGACGCGCTCGCGCACAGTAAGGTCCAAAAGACCGTCAGGGAATAATCACTCCTCCCCTTGTTGGGCATTTGTGGAGTCCATTAGGATTGAGCGATCAAGCGGTGCGCAAGATCTATCAGGAGAGTGAATCAATTGAACTGCATACACGATCTCTTTATGAGACAGCGTCACTGGACTAAGGTTCAAGATGGCTGAAAAGTTACAATCTGCGCTCGGTAGAATTCAAATCCTTTCTCAGGCGTTTGACAGCTGGATTGTGGAGTTTCGAATCGAACTCAACGAGCTACTCGACAATGAGCGTCTGCTCCATCATTTGAGGGGAGTTAAGCAGGTCATATCGTCTTCACAATCCATTCCTGAGAACAGTCTGCTTTTCGATGGTATTGTTCGAAAAGTGAATGACGGAGAGTGGGTTGACGTAGTTGTACGAATAAAAAAACGCGTCTTTGTATCCGGAGCGCCTCGGGTAACGCTACTTGAAAAGATGGACTCAAATGGCGCAACGTATTCTAACGTGATAGCTGTTCTCGATCTCTTTTATCTCGATGAATTTGAAAACGCAATTACCTTAGATAGAGTAATGCGTGCTATTCGTGGTGCCAACATTGCTGGCCACTTAGTTGACAATGACATTCTGAGCGGCAAGATCGCCGAAGTCTTAGCCACCCAAATGCCGATTAAGGGTATCCCAATTGCGCAAGGGAAACTGCCGGCTTCAGGTAAGGACGCCACGCTTGCATTCTACTTCCAAGCATACGCCAACTCTTCAGATGTTGATACGCTGTACTCTTCCCGCCGAGTAAGGAAGGGTGACATACTATGCAGAAAGTCAATCGCATTGGAAGGCGAGCGCGACGGTTACAACGTCTTTGGCAATGCTATTGTCGCCCGCGCAGGATCCGAGATAGCTTTAGTGGCAGGAGTAAATGCAGAGTTGTCAATAGATGAATTGGATGTGGTCGCCAGTACGGACGGCGTTGTAGTAGTCTCGAGGGTGACGCGAACGCTTCGAACGCTTAATGGCATCAAAGAGCAACCCGTGTCAGTAACGATCAAAGTTGATCCAATTTTGAAATTGGACGGTAATGTGCGTATTGATCTTACAACGGCACACGCTGTTGAAGTCTCAGGTAACCTAATCGTCGGCAGTAGGATTCTCGCGCAGGGCGAGGTATTTGTTCGAGGAAACGTGGAGCATGGCGCAAGCATAGTGTCTTCAGATGACATTCTGATCAGAGGGAATGTCGAGGAGGCAAACTCTCAAGCCAAGGCAACATTGTTTGCTTCACAATCAGTCATTGGCGCAGATGTACAGGCCAGGCTGTGTAACGGTCGGTGGCAGCATCAAAGGGTCTTTTTGTTACCGGTGAATCAGTTTCTGCACAATCGGCAGGGGGTTCTCGGATAGTAGCTCGAAAGTCTGTATCTCTAGATAGAATAGATGCAGATGAAGGGAATTTAATCTCTACTATCTGCGTCGGCATGAACGAGTTTTTCGTACAGCGCTTGCAGGAGAATCAGAGCTTTCTTGAGTCAGCTCATACGAACATGGAACGGATAAAGATGGTTGTAGGCGAGCAGATATTTGAGAATGTAACTGGGTCTAACATGCAAGCGATGCTGATGAAGCTTCTCTCACGCTTGCATTTGGATTCTACGGCTACCGGCAGAAAAACAAGCGAAGTCTATAGAAGACTTATTGAAGCGATACCGCCTACAAGCGCGCTCATTATACAAAAAGAGCAAGAATGTGTCGAAATCGCGCGCAGGCTAACCAGTGAAACGCGCACTTCAGACGGAATGATAATCGTTAAAGAGCGAGTATCTGGGAAAACGGTTACAAGCATTAATGGCGTCCATCAAACTGTTCAGACCACTGACCACGGTGTCAACTTAGGCAATGTGGGTGGATCGAATGGTTGTTGACATTGTGTCAATGCCATTTATGCAAATATAAGAGAAATGAAGGCAATCATGTTGGGTAATTCTACCGTTCTATTTGTTGACGATGAACCATTTGTTCTCGACGCACTGAAGCGGGTGTTCCAGGACCAAGGATACAGGCTGCTCTTTGCGAACTCTGCGCATGAGGCAATTAGGCACATGGAACAACAAGAAATACAACTTGTTGTATCGGACTTCAGAATGCCCCAAATGGATGGCTGCGAGCTATTTCAAATCGTATCCGAGCGTTGGCCAGACACAATTCGAATCATCTTGTCAGGATATGCTGACATCAAGGCAGTTGTATCGGCAATCAATGAAGGACAAATTTATAAATTCGTTTCCAAGCCGTGGAATAACGCTGAGCTCTGCGAGATTGTCAAATCCGGTGTTGAAAAGTACTGTCAACTTGCAGAGATCCGATCACTCGCGGAAGTAGCGGCAGCACAAATGACATTCTGTTATCTAATCACATTCAGAGCATTGAAAGCCTTAGCAGGCGTCATTTAGATATTGAAGAGCAGGCAGATCTTGTAGAAGCTACCAAATCGCATTTCGAACGATTGTGAGTCCAATACTAATTTTCAGAGAAGGTGTTCTATTGGATGCTAATCGCGCTGCTAAGAATATAATGGCGGGATATGAGACCGGTAGTGACGGCAAATCTGACAATCCGCTTGTTAGAGAATTGACGTTGCAATTGATCAGTCTCGCGGCGAGCGCTGCCTTTGAGAATGTTTCCGTACCAGTTCATCTTGCCTCCGGTTCAGTAGTGGTGGCGGAGCTTTTTGCGCAAAACGACGCGGCACAGCGTCTTAATATTGTCGCACATATTCACATGCCGACTTGATTCTTTCCGTTTAGCTGGGAGTTTATATGTGTCAGCAAAAGAAAACCGCGTAATTTTGTGACGCGGCTCTTTAACTCGTACCTTACAGAATTTCAGTTAGCTATCCATTTCGTCGGGAACTTCGTGCGCCTTTAAGTATTGAAGAACATCTCTTACCCATCGCATCGAGCAATCAGCAGAGCAGGGGTCGAGATCCTCATTGTCGAGGCAATGCCCGGGACACGACTCACTTCCAAAATTGAGAATCCCGGGCCTCGACCCAGTATTCCAGGTTATAAAGTCATTGGCTTGCACCGCTAGAGTTGAATGGCATTGCGGACACTCATGCGTAAGCAAGAAAAGTCCTTCTTCTGCATGTTCAAAGCACGCTTGGTAACCATTCACCTTGAGGTCGCAATCTTGAACAAACCTCTGGAGTGTTGGCCATTCATAACCACAAAGTGTGCAGGCCTTGTAGGGTCGGACAGCTTTTTGCATTTCAATCGAGTTATTAAGGAAATCCAGTTGTCTGCATCACTTGCAAATTGCGTGCCCATATCAGGCTGGTTGTGCAAAAACCCCAATAGAATTCCCGGCACTTGCATTAACATGAAATGGTGCTGCGGCACCGATCAAATTCTTGTCCGTATGAGCGAGTGCAAATCCCAAGTCCAACATACCTACTCTTTTGAGCTGGCCATGAGATCTCTGGCTTAGAGTGCGCAGTCAACAGAATACGAATTCGAGCCTTCGTCCGACATTCCTAAAACACTCTGAAATACTTTAAGAAATTGCTCTTTCTGCATGGCTATTGTGAATCAGAATCTCTATCTAAGCTCAATCCATTACATTTTGTCACAAGTATTTTAAGCCCGTTTAGCACGCCTGAATGATGGGTATAATGGGGTGAATTGGGCCAGGGATTTCTTGGTACTCAATAACTGACACAAATCATTTGACGTCAAAGACTGATTGATCAAGTTTGAAACAAAAAGGGCTTGCCATTTCTAGCAAACCCTTGTGCATTAGCGAAGGCGAAGTGATTCACACCGCCGCTTCAGAACAAAACTTTAGCGAATCGGAACGATATCAAGAATGACGGTGCGATTGTAGAATCGTTCCTCCGGCGAATCATTCTCAAATGGCGCTTTGTCAGGCATCTCGCCGAATTCAAAGGTTTGCACTTTGACGTGACGCTTGCCTGATTTAGCAAGTGCGGTATCAAGAATGCCGCGTGCTTCCATTGCGCGTTCGTGCGACAGAATTAGATTGTAGTCTGCTTCGCCAATGATGTCTGTGTAGCCGCGTACCACAACCGTGCTGCTATCTGAGATAAGCGGAGTCACGACTTCGGTAAGAAACTTTTCGTATGAAGCAACGGTCTGCGATTTGTCAAAATCAAACAGAATGCTGTAACGAATGGCTTCCTTGGGCGAGTCAGGTGTACGAGCCAGATGGAATGAACGCTCCATTCTCACGACCTTGCCACTCTTGGTTTGACCCACCATGACGACCTTGTAGTCACCGCTGGGTTGATCGCCAAGAATAGTCTTACCTGCAATGGTTTCCCGATCAAGAGTATACGGTCCGTAGTTTTGCACCTTACCCTGTTCATCTTTGATTTCAAGCGACCACGAAGTGAGCAGTTCTTTCGCTCCTATCACATCAAATATGACGTGACTGTTCAGAGGATCTGGGTCATCCGCGACGATCTGTACAGGTTTCATCATGTAATGCTCGTCACCACCGACTTGAATCATCATCTCAGGCGAGGTGCTTTCAATATCAACACGTTGGTCACCCATACGAAGCAAATCAAGCTCCTTCGTCCCGCCGGGTTGTTCTGATGGAATCTTCGGCTTGTCCCGACCTTCTGTCGTAATTCTTGATCCTTCAATTCCAAAGACATCGACAAGATACTTCTTGACTGCTTCAGCTCTTGCCTTACCGTGCTCGGAACCCTTTTCAGATGCTCCGCTCAGCGTAATCTTGGATCCAGTGCTTCTCGTCATGCGGTCTCCTACAATATTTAGAATATTGTAATACACCGCCATCTGTCGGCCTGAACGACCAGTCATGCTCGTAGGCTGGACTTCCTGCAACTGTTCTTCTTCGAAGTTCTTGGCATCGTCTTTTGATAGTGCAACATAGCGCTTCGGAATCTCAGCCGATCCCCCGTCGAAGAATATGTAATTTCGCAACGGGAACGATTCGCGCACGCGGAGATCAATGACTATTGCTTCGGGCGCTTGCACCGTAAACTCAACTTCGCGCTCATAGACTTCGACTTCGCGTTTTGGAGCTGCAGCGGCACGCCCAACTTTCAACACAAGTCCAACGCGTAGCGTGCTCACGGCCCAATTCTCCACGCTTCGTGGATCTTGTCCGAAGTAAGGGTGGAATGAAACAAACGGTGCAAGATCAACCTGCGTGCGGTCATGCTGCGAAGAGAGCGAAATGTCGTAGCCCATCCCAATCTGGCCTGAGACAACTGTTGAGCGAATGTCACTCACTCATCCTTTATCTCTGGCTGTCCTTTTACTTGATAGGTAAAAGTCTTGGCCATGTTGATTCCAATGCGCGGCCCGACAAACATGTGGAAACGGCCTGCAAAGGAGCGATTCTTAAGCTCGGCTCGATTGAAATATAGCCAGAGTGTTTTCAAAGAAGCTAGGCAATCATCAAGGAAGCACGATGTCATCCCGAGCCGCGTCTATCATCATATCCTACGTATAACATACCGCCCCACACTTTGCTCGGGCGATATTCAATCCTAACGCAATGTACGGCCCTACTCCAGAACCTTTGTGAAATGGCGCTGGACCAATTAACGTGTCATTTTGTAATTGTGCTGTACCGTTGTACCAATTGATATTTGCTCCAGCGGCTCCGCCAAACCACCAGGTTGGTTGCGGTCGAATTCCCTGCGCTGATACCAGCGCCGGAATTGAGAGCAACAAGCACGCGAATAGTACAAATCGGCGGACTAAAGAATGAATCTGAAACATAGTGACCTCTGTGAGAAATGGTCCAAGAAATGGAATGGATGAGGGCCGACAAGCAGTAATGCTTAGGCCGGCCCATCATGCCTTGCGTGCGTTTTAGCGCGCGGAATAGTTGCTGACAAACGCGCCAACTGCAGGCACGGTGATCGTATTGGAGTCCATAGAGACTGCGGCAATTCTCGTTAAGGCACGGCCATCCAATGTCGCTCCAGTTGTCAGTGTGATCGACTGGTCCGCTAAGATATTTCCTTTGAACACAGAGTTTGTACCAAGCGTTGCTGAACTTCCGACCTGCCAATAGATATTCCCAGCGCGCGCACCGCCACTCAAAATCACTTGGCGGCCGCTCGTCGTCGTTAGAGTCGATGCAATCTGGAAGATCCAGATTGCATTGCCGTCACCCTGAGCGTCAAGTGTCAAATCTCCAGAAGTAATCTCGAGCGAAGTGTTAGACTTGTAAAGACCAGGTGCCAGAGTTTGGCCACCGATGTTACCTGAAATCGTGATTGGCGCAGTTGTTCGGCCAGCGGCATCATTGTATGCGGTGGTCAAATCAAGCTTTGCCTGAGCTGCTGCAGCGTCGCCTTCGTGCATCGAACCATTGACAACTCCTGGCGGAAATCCGGTCACCGCAGTGCCCGGGCTAACTCCAAGATCTCCATTGATCGTCGTAAGCGCAGTGTTAGTCACCGTGGAGCCTGCAAGAACACCATACACCGAGGCTGCGCCAAGGTCAATTGACTCAAGGAAGGCTTGTCCAGTCGTAAAGCTGCAAACAAATTCATCAGCAAGGCGATTACCTGCAACGTCTTCAGCATCGTCAGAAATTCTGAACGTGTAGTTCGTGCTCGGTTCAAGATCACCATTCGGTTCGAACGTCAATTCATGGCTAAATACAGAATAAGAAACTACTCCAAAGATCGGGGTTTCGTCGGGTGCTCTGAGTGAAAATGTTCCAGAGTTAACAGTTAGCGGGTCCATTGCTTCACTGAAAGCGGCCGTTATCAAGGTGTTTACCGCAACTCCGGTGGCATTGCAGTCCGGTATAGTGGATAATACAGTCGGTGGAGTCAAGTCTGGCGACGCACCGGTTGTGAACGTCCACACATAGTTGTTGTCCATTGCATTGCCTGCAAGGTCACGTACTCCGCTGGTAACCGTTGCCCGTATATTCGGTAACCGCTGTCAACGACTCGAAGGATTGAACGTAGACGACTGGCCTGCGTAATTCACAGTTCCCGAATACTTGCAGCTTTATGACGCAACGTCATGGTGAATCGTGTAATCGAAGCGGGTTCATTGCTTCGCTGAAGTTTGCGGAAACATTACCGTTTAACGATACGCCTGTAGTGGTCGAAAGGAATGGTTGCAACAATTGTCGGCGGCGTTATATCCGGTGTCGTGCCAGTCGTGAAAACTCCAGATATAGCTATGTGCCATGGCATTGCCCGCGAGGTCGCGAACATTGTCCGTAATGGTCGCTGTATACTCTCTGCTTGCAGACAAATTTACTGCCGGATTGAAGAGTGCAGTCACCCCGAATAAAAACCGATCCGGCAACAACGGATGTCCCTAAACGCAACACAAAATTCGATGTGGTGATTGTCAGCGGGTTCATTGCCTCGCTAAACGTTGCCGAGAGATTTGTCCCGATCAACACGCCGACAGCGTGATTAACAGGCACGGTCAAGATAACCGTAGGCGCGACTATGTCAGTGGCCGATCCGGTTGTGAAACTCCACACATAATTTTCACCCATGCTGTTGCCTGCGAGGTCTTGGACATCGGGCGAGATTGTTGCTGTGTACGCGGTGTTCGATGCGAGGTTATTGGTCGGATTGAAATTCAGGTCACACCGGTGTACGAAACCGTTCCAGAGATAGCCGTTGCTCCTTGTCGCAGCGTAAAGGTTGACGCTGTAATAGTTAACGGGTTCATCGATTCGCTAAACGTCGCCGCAAGGTTGCCGCCGATCAGTGCACTGACTGCACCGTCAATTGGAATCGTTGAAATCACAATTGGCGAAGTTAGGTCTGGGGTGCTCCCGGTCGAAAATGCCCGCCACATAGTTATTGCCTCATCGCATTCCCGGCCAAGTCGCGCACTCCAGTCGTAATCATGTGGAACAGAATATGCGGTGCTTGGCGAAGAAAGTGCACCTGCGGGATCAAAACTCGCGGTCACGCCGCTGCAATGCGTTCCGGGAATCGACGTCGTCCCTTGAAGCATCATCATCGTTGTTGCCGGATATTGACAGGGTCCACGCTTCGCTAAACGTCGCGTTGATGTTGCCGTTGAGCGGCGCATCATTCGAGCCGTTAACCGGTGATGTAGCTGTCACAACGGGCGGAGAATCATCCGGGCTCGTGCCACTTGTAAATGACCAAACGTAGTTATTTGCCAAAGCATTGCCCGCGAGGTCACGAACTCCTGTTGTGAGCGTTGCAGGATAGACTGTGCTTGCAGCAAGATTATTCGTCGGATTAAAACTGGCAGTGACACCGGAGTAGTCAACAGTACCCGAAACCGAGTATGCTCCTTGACGCAAAGTCATAGTGGCAGTTGTAATGGTCAACGGGTCAATGGCCTCATTGAATGTTGCCGTGATGTTGCCATTCAATGACGCGTTAGTAGCGTTGTTGATTGGCACGGTGGAGGTCACAATTGGGGCCGTGATGTCAACAGTAACTTCAGTCGTGAAACTCCAAACGTAGTCAACTGCTAACGAGTTGCCTGCAACATCCTTGGCACCTGTCGTAATCGTAGCCGTGTAAACGGAATTCAAAGACAAATTTGAAGTCGGATTGAATGTCGCTGTCACACCGCTGAGGTAACGGTGCCGGAAATGATCAGTGCGCCGTCGTCAAGAGTTGAGCCTTCGCTCACGATCATAGTCGCTGAATTAATTGTCCCAACATCCATTGCTTCACTGAACGTTGCCGTGATGTTACCCTTGCGGTACGTCAACCGCTTCATTCGCCGGTACCGTGGAAACCACGATTGACCCTTGTGGTATCGCAGGATGCGGTTATTCCCCTGTCATCGTCAGCGCACCCAAGCATTCCTATGGCTGCGAATAACACAAGCAACCAAACCTGTGCGAAAAGTCTCTTACTGTTAAACATTGTTGTTTCTTTCATTGGAAATTAGTCAAGAATAGCTACATGACATGCAGGTTCATCGTTGCGGTTGAAGCCCGTTGTGACAAGTCAACCAATGACTCTCATTGATGAGAAACTACTCTTTGGACATTCTATGTAAAGGGTAAAGCTCCGAAAGCCATGGCCGGCATGTACGGGCCTTGAACTCTTGGGACCTTTAGGGACGGATTCTAAACAGCGAATCATATACGACAAATTTATAGTCAATTGATTAAGTCATATGAATTAGTCGTACCACTAACATAGACTTTTATTGTTTGAATAGCCGAGCGAATTTTCGAACTATTTTCTTAACTCATTGAAAATAAAGGCAAATAAATGAGGATCAAGTCGATTCATAATCAAAGGCCACAAAAATGCTTGCCCTCTTGGCAAGCACAAAAGCCCATACAGATTCCTTAGGACGAGCTGATGGCCACACACTCAATGCATGGGGCATACGGTGACTATCCAACTGAATAATTAAGCAAAAATGAGGATCAAATAAAAAAGACACCCTTGCTAAGTTAATACTTAACAAGGGTGTAATTGTGGAGACGGCGGGAATAGAAACAGCAGTCTTCTATCAGAAGCGCATCCTAAACAATTTAGAATAAAAGAGAAAGCCCACATTCGAAGCATTTCTCTCAAGAATAGTTAACTCCATATTTAGTTATTCAAGACTAACCCCAAATAGGGCTTATCAGGACAATGTATCCCGAGTTACAAGCAGCGCAAAAGCGCAGTAGAAACAGAACTTACACCATCATCCTAAACCGTAATAATCCTAAATCCGGTTGTGCCTAATGCGCAGCTGCAAGCATTCACTTTGCTCCTCCACTTAAATCACTTTGCTTGAGCCATATTAAGAATTCTTCCGGGGATTGGACAGACGAAAGTTGCTCAAGATTTCGCCAATCTCGGAATAGAGCAGCAGCTTTGGCCAAGTACGTTAGATACTCGGCTGACTGTTCCGGCGGATACAATGCAAACATAACGGCGTAAATGTGTGCGCCAGTGTCCGTATCGCTTATCCCTTGCTTAGGGATCCCGATTGCCCAACAAACCTTGTCAAGTTCGGGTACGACCGCATGAGGAACAGCTATTCCCTCATTCAAAAACGTTGACATTTCTGCTTCACGGTTCAGAGCAAGTTGCAGAGATGATGCTTCTACACTTTGAGGATATGCGTTCTGCATTGCTTTATGCAAACCCCTGATAGCTTGTTCCTTTGTGAGAGGCTGCTGCCAAATCAACAATGTTGACTTCTGAAATTTCTTTGAAAGGGCATTTCCAGTCTCCGTACCAAGTTTGTTAATCTCGGGCCGGTTTGGGTCAATAGGTGATTCGGGCAAACGCTCGTCAAGGATAACAATACGGCGGCCTTGGCCTTTTCGATCAACCGCTCTACGTGACTTGGTCTCAGAATCCGGTCACCGAATGTTCTTGGATTAGGCCGACCGATTACGATGTGCCCTACGCGGTAATCGTGCGCAAATCGCAGAATTGTGTCAACAACATCTGTACCCTTAAGTGTAAAGACCATCGCGCCGAGCTGATTCGCAAGAGTAAGTGCATCCGCCAACACTCGTTGTTTCCCTGCATCTATTTTAAGTGGAGCCTCTTTTGGTGTCTGCACGTGAACAGCATACCAACGTCGGTTCAAGCGTCCGGCCAGCCGCGAGCCATATCTCAGCAAATTTGCGTTGTTCGGCCCGGATGCGCTAAGGCACACCACAACTTGATCAGGCGGCGTGCCAGCTCCTCTTCATGCTGCTCGCGACGTTTGAAATCAATCTGTGAAGCAGTTTCGCGCAGCGTCAATTCACGAAGTTGCTCAAGGTTTGGCGCCTGAAAGTAATTTTCCCGATGCAAGCGCAATTCGGTCTAATGGATAGATCTTGCCTTTCTCCAATCGCTTAATCAAATCTTCAGGCGAAAGGTCGACGTTGACTATCTCATCAGCTTGCTTTAGAACTAAGTCGGGGACACGTTCGGCGACTTTGAGCTTAACAAGCCCTTCGACAGTATTGTAAAGGCTCTCGAGATGCTGCACGTTCATGGTCGAGATGACATGGATGCCCGCCGCCAGAAGTTCTTCCACATCAATGTAGCGTTTGGTGCTTTTGCTGTCAGGCGGATTTGAATGCGCGAGTTCGTCTACCAGAGCAATCCTTGGCTTGCGTGCAAGGATAGCATCCGTATCCATTTCTTCAAGCGTAATCCCGCGATAGGCGATTTGCTTGCGCGGCACAATTTCCATACCTTCGGTAGCGCAGCGGTATCGGCGCGCCCGTGCGTTTCGACAAGTCCGACAACCACATCAATGCCCTCCTGCTTCAAGCGGCGTCCCTCTTGTAGCATAAGATAAGTCTTCCCGACTCCCGGCGCGTAACCGAGATAGACCTTCAAACGGCCTCGTTCGGAACGCCGAATTAGATCGAGGAACGTTGATGCTTTGCGGTCGGAGGCCATATGTTTCAGCGTTCCTTATCCATTGAAAGATTGAGCATGAGCACGTTCACCCCTGGTTCGCCAAGAATTCTAAGGATCTTCCATCCGTTGCACCCTCGATGAACCGCAGCACGCGATCTGTCGAAATGTTGCGAGCCTGCGCGACGCGCGGCGCTTGAAGTCGAGCATTTGCAAGACTGATGTGCGGATCGAGGCCGCTGGCTGAAGCAGTAACCGCGTCAGCCGGAATCGCCACATTGGATGGAATTCCATTCAGCGCTCGATAGTCGGCGACGCGTTGAGTTACCTGATCAATTAGTTTTTGCGAGAGCGGCCCCAGATTCGTGCCGCCGGACGAAGCACCGTCGTATCCATTGCCCGCAGCAGAAGGACGCGGATGAAAATAGCGAGCGTCGGTAAATGGCTGGCCGATCAGCTCAGAGCCGATAACCGTGCCTGTTGCATTCGTGATCAAACTGCCGTTGGCTTGAGAGGGGAAAACTGTTTGTGCGATTCCCCACACCACCAAGGGATAGACTCCGCACAAGAGAACGGTCAGCAATAAAGTTGCGAGGAGCGCAGGACGCAATTCTTGAACAAGTGCTTTCATGTTAAACGAGCCTTAGAGCTGTGATGAGCAAATCGAGAGCCTTGATTCCAACGAAGGGAGCGATGATTCCACCGAGTCCGTAAATCAACAAATTGCGCCGCAATATCGCGCCAGCACTCGCCGGGCGGAATTGTACACCGCGCAGCGCAAGCGGTGTCAGGGCGATGATAATGATCGCATTGAAGATGACCGCGCTCATGATTGCGCTGTATGGACTTTCAAGCTGCATGACGTTCAACGGTGCAATCACCGCAAACGTGCCCATCAGCATCGCAGGGATTATTGCAAAATACTTTTGCAACGTCGTTCGCGATGCTGAAGGTTGTCAACGCGCCGCGTGTGATGAGCAGTTGCTTGCCGGTCTCGACAACCTCGATTAGCTTGGTCGGATTGGAATCAAGATCTATCATATTCCCGGCTTCTTTCGCCGCTTGCGTACCGGTGTTCATCGCGACTCCAACATCGGCTTGCGCGAGCGCCGGAGCGTCATTCGTGCCGTCACCCGTCATGGCGACAAGATGTCCTTTCGCCTGCTCTTTGCGGATTAATGCGAGCTTGTCTTCGGGGGTTGCTTCGGCAAGATAGTCATCTACTCCTGCTTCCTTCGCAATCGTCGCGGCGGTCAACGGATTGTCTCCGGTGATCATGATGGTCTTGATACCCATAGCACGAAGGCGCGCGAAGCGGTCAGGCAACCCGGCTTTGACAATATCTTTCAAGTAAATGACGCCCATCACTTGTCCGTCTTTCGCCACAACTATCGGAGTGCCGCCCGCACTTGCGATGCGTTTCACAGTCTCGTCTACTTCGGCCGGGAATGCGCCGCCCAGAAAGTTGCGTACAGCATCCGCTGCTCCCTTGCGAACTTTCAAGCCCGCTGCATCCAACCCACTCATGCGCGTTTTTGCAGTAAAAGGCACGAACTCCGCGCCGTGCAATTCTTGAATGCTACGCGCGCGGAAGCCATGCTCTTTAGCCAACACCACAATGCTGCGGCCTTCTGGAGTTTCATCGGCAAGTGACGCAAGCTGAGCTGCATCCACCAGGTCGCGGATGCTTACACCCGGCGCTGGAATGAACTCCGTCGCTTGCCTGTTTCCCAATGTAATCGTTCCTGTCTTGTCAAGCAACAACACGTCCACGTCGCCCGCCGCTTCTACGGAGCGGCCGCTCATGGCCAACACATTCTTGCGTGACAGTCGATCAATTCCGGCAATACCAATGGCACTGAGTAATCCGCCTATGGTTGTGGGGATTAAACAAACCAGCAAAGATACAAGCACAGTGATTGAAAAACTGACGCCCGAGTACACGCCGAAAGGCTTAAGTGTTACAATCACTAACAGGAAGATCAATGTCAATGCTGACAAAAGAATTGTCAAGGCGATCTCGTTCGGCGTCTTTTGCCGACGAGCGCCTTCCACCAGCGCGATCATTTTGTCCATTAGGCTCTCGCCGTGATTTGCCGAGATGCGCACCAAAATTGTATCAGACAATACGGTTGTGCCGCCGGTCACCGAACTGCGGTCACCGCCTGACTCCCTCACGACAGGAGCGGATTCTCCCGTGATCGCTGATTCGTTCACCATCGCGGCACCTTCAACGACTTCGCCGTCAGATGGAATTAACTCGCCTGCGCTGACTCGGACAATGTCATCCTTGCGCAGCGATTCAGATGGGACAATTTGGATCGAGCCGTTGCTCAATAGCTTGTTCGCATTCGTATGTGCGCGTGATTTCCGCAGCGCGTCAGCCTGAGCTTTTCCGCGACTCTCCGCCAGCGATTCAGCGAAGTTTGCGAAGATGACGGTGATCCATAGCCACGCCGCAATTTGTAGCGTGAATGAAAGCGGTTCATCTTGCGTCCAGCCTACCAGCGGAGCAAGTGTGGTGACAAACGCACCAATCAGCGTTACAAACATGACAGGATTGCGCAATTGCTCTTTCGGATTGAGCTTGCGCAAGGCCGCACTGAACGCCGGAACAAGCACGGAACGATCAAGTAACTTTATGGCTTGGGTGCTCATGGCTTAGAAGAGTTGCGTGGAATGAATCATCAGGAAATGCTCGAGTACGGGACCGAGCGCAAGGACGGGCAGAAATGTCAGGGCACCGATAATTAACACCGTTCCGATCAAGAGCACAGTGAACGTAACACCTGACACCGGAAAACTTCCTGCGCCTTCGGCGACGAGTTTTTTGGAGGCAAGCTGACCGGCAATCGCAAGTACAGGTACGATAACCATGAAACGTCCGCCGAGCATGGCAATCGCCATCAGAGTATTGTACCACGGCACGTTCGTACCGAGACCGGCGAACGCACTGCCGTTGTTACCGGTTGCCGATGAGAACGCGTAAAGCACTTCGCTGAGCCCGTGAGGGCCAATGTTATTCAATGTAGCAGTGCCCCAGGTTGAGACAACGCCCCATGCCGTGAAACCCAGAATTGAAATAACCGGCACGAGTATTCCAATGGCCGCCAGCTTGACTTCGGTCGCGCCAATTTTTTTGCCAAGATACTCGGGCGTGCGTCCGACCATCAAACCAGCAATAAAAATTGCGAGAATGACGTAGAGCAGCATTCCGTAGAGTCCTGCGCCGACGCCACCGAAAATAACCTCGCCTACCTCCATGTTGAATAATGGAACGAAACCGCCGAGCGGCGTCATTGAGTCATGCATTGAGTTCACCGCACCGCACGACGCATCTGTCGTAATGGTCATAAAGAGCGCGCTGTTGAAGATTCCGAAGCGCGTCTCTTTGCCTTCCATGTTTCCATCGGCTGCTTCGACTCCCAATACCGTGAGCCGCGGATTGCCTGTTGACTCTGCGTTCCACGCCACCAGCGTACCGCCGACAAACATCACAGCCATTGCAATCCAGACTGCCCAGCCGTGGCCTTGCGATTTCACCATGCGGCCAAGATAGTACGTCAGGCCTGCGGGAATGAGGAAGATAGAGAGGATCTGGAAGAAGTTCGAAAGCGGATTGGGATTCTCGTATGGATGCGCCGCATTCGCGTTTACAAACCCTCCGCCGTTCGTGCCGAGCATTTTTATCGCTACTTGCGATGCCATCGGACCTTGCGCAATGACTTGCGTCGAGGCGAGTGTGCTGTCCAATGAAGAATCTTGGACGATTTGAACTGTTTCGTATGGCTTGAAGTTCTGGATCATCCCCTGACTGACCAGAAAGACGGCGAAGACGAGACTGATCGGCAAGAGCACATACAGGCTCACGCGAATCAGATCAACCCAGAAATTGCCGATGGTCTTGGCCGATGCTCTGGAAATCCCGCGCACGAGCGCTGCGGCAATCGCGATACCAACCGCGGCCGAAGTAAAGTTGTGTAGAGTCAAGCCGACCATTTGCGAAAAATACGACATCGTACTTTCGCCGCCGTAGCTCTGCCAATTGGTATTGGTCGTGAAGCTTGCTGCAGTATTGAAGGCCAAATGATGCGACAACGGCCCAAAGCCCTGCGGATTCAGCGGCAACAGATGCTGCAAGCGCAGGATTAGATATGTGAGCAGCATTCCGACGAGGCTGAACGCCAGCATCGAGAACGCATAAACTTTCCAATCCTGTTCGCGCTTCGGGTCAACCTTGATCACTCTGTAGAACATCCGCTCAAGTCCGCCGAACACAGGTTCAAGTCCTACGCGCGCTTCGGGAGTCAATACGCGATACAGATAAAGACCAACGGGTTTGGTCAACAGAGCCAGCACCCCAACGAAGAGGGCTAATTGAATCCAACCGATCATTTCCATAGGTTCCTCAGAACTTCTCCGGACGGATCATTGCGACGACAAGATAAATCATCAAGCCGAGTGCAACAATTCCAAGTATGATGTCAGCCATGTTTAGAGTTTCTCGCAGGCGTTAGTGAACATTGCCATTAAGGCGAAGAATGCAATCGAGGCAATGACGAACAGAATGTCAACCATGATTACCTCTTGAAGTCAAAGTCAATATCCGCCTGCACCGTGAACGTGGACGGAATATCGCTGTTGTTATAGATGTCGTATCCAAGGACTACACCAACGTTATCGGCGAATTTCCACGCGCCGCCGACGTTCATCGTTCCATAACCGCTTTCCGTGCCCATGTATTCAAGACACAGCCATAGTTTTGGCGAGATTTCCGGCATTGTTCGCTCCCATGCAGCCAGCAAACCGGACTCGTCCGCTTCGCCCTTGCCGTCAAGTAATAGTTTGTCGTTGCCGGCAAACCAACCCACGGATAGACGTCCCAAATTGTTTGCACTATTCCCCAACGTCTTCGCCGCTTTCGCATAGACAATATTGTAGTCGGTCATGTCTGACTTCGTCCCCAGGTCATAGGCACCGATTGCCAACGCCGGGGCGCCGTTCGCGAGTGCGCTCTCGGGTATGCCGAGTTTTGCGTTGAAGTACAACGGATTGTCATCCGCCTCGCCGAGCCCTGATTTGTGATCAATTCCAACTTCCGCATTGACTTTACCCGTCGGTAAAACTCCAATGGTCAAGCCGGTATTGGTAACGGGAGGAATCCGTGTCCCCGCGGGTGTTCCTTCCGTTGGCAGATAGTAATCAGCTGTGATATGCCAGACTCCGAATGCTTGCACATCCGTTGACGGTCCCCATATATGTGTCGTTGGCGTTGCAAGCGCGGAAATATAGTAGAAACTACACGAAATAATTAGAACCAATGTTCTTTTCAAGGCAAGTTTCCTTTAGGTTGTTAGGAGGCAATACGCAATGTGAAACTGAAAACCGAGCCTTTGCCTGCTTCGCTTTGAACTCGAATAGTTCCGCCGTGAGCTTCAACGATTTCGCGCGCAATGGCCAACCCGAGACCGGCTCCAGTAGCTGAAACCTCATTTTTTCCGCGATAAAAGCGATCAAACACGCGCGGCATTCATCTTTTGGGATACCTGGTCCTTGATCAGCGACAGATATCTCCAAATATTTTCCTGTTTCCTGCACAGAAAGGGCTATGTCCGTGCCTGGGCGGCTGAATTTTAGCGCGTTCGAAAGCAAATTTGTGAACACGTGAGCGATTCTGGATTCATTAGCCAGTACATCGGGCAAGTCTTCGGAAGTTTCGAGTTTGAGTTCTACTCCTGCATGCTGGAACGCGGTGCGGGACGCAGCGATTGCTTTTTCAATCAATTTATGTGCAGAAACGGGCTTCAATTCCAGCGCCGACTTACCTGACTTGTAGCGCGCCACGTCAAGAAGATCGCTTACAATGCCAAAAAGTCGCTCTGCGTCGTCACGCGCCGCAGTCAATAACTCCGTTTGCTTTTCATTCATTTGTCCGACACGTTCGTCAAACAGCATATGCAGCGCCATACGAACCGAAGTCAACGGAGTCTTCAGCCTTCGTGAAACTGTCGATACCAGGTCGTTCTCAAGCTCTGACACTCGCCGCAGCCTGGTTACGTCCAAAAAGACGATGATAATTCCAACCGGCAAGCCCTCAACATCTTTGATGGGCAGCACGCGCGGCATAAAGAATTTCTCTTTTCCTTCAACAAAGACCTGAACGACTCGTTCAGCTTCCTTGTCTTCCGTTGCATTGCTCGAAGCCTCAGCGTGTAGCGACCGATGCCACTCGGGTGAAGTATCATAAATGCTTCCACCGGGCCGGACTCCGATCATTCGCCTGGCCGCAGCATTCGCAAGCTCGACGGTTGCATCCGGAGACATAACGATAACTGCATCCGGAAGGCTATCCAAAACAAGCTGCGCACTTTGCTGACTACGCGCAAGTTTCGCCTGATCACCAAGCTTCAACACGCGCAACTCGGCGGCCATATCATTGAAGGCCTCCATCAACTGCCCGACTTCGTCGCGGAACCTCGGTTGGAGTACGAGGTTTAAGTTGCCTGACTGAATCTCTCGAATCGATTGAGTTAAAACTTTCAAGGGTTGCAGAACGGCGCGCCCGGTAACCAGAATTAAGATCAAGGCCAACAGGATTCCAACCAGAATAAGAATGTATGTTATTTGCTTTGCCTCTTGTGCGCGACGCTGTGCCAAGCCATCCACTGCAATCATATTGGACAGATTCATGTCCGAAATATTCTGTATGGTCTGCTGAAGCCTCTCCGACAAGGGCCGAAACTGCTCATGATAGCGCGCAATGCAAATTGTATCGCTTAAGGAGTTTCCTGTAAGTTGGAGTGCATCCAATTGCAGTGCCTTCCAGAGGCGGGTCACCGCCTCGACTGAGTCCTTTTCGCCCGACAAAGTGATATTCCCGCGTTCAAGATCAAGTTGCCGTCCAAATTCTTGGCTTGCCTTATCAAGCGAGGCGCTATCAAGATGTTGACCGAGCACAGATACATCCTGCACCTCATCGCGAAAGTCACTTAGAGCGTTCTTCATTCCCTCGCAATAGACAATGCTGTCGTAATTCTCGCGCAGGATTCGCGTCAATGCTTGTCCATAACTATTGACAACGCTTGATCCAATCGCACCAACGATAACTGCAACGGCTAATAGGGCAGAAAAGCCCAAGATGAGTTTTGATTTTAGACTGAACATGTTTCCTCCTTTAGCGAACCTTATACCAACGCCACAAATCTTTGCCGGGAGTTGTAAAAGATAGAGTTACAAAATAGAAACGCCTCCCCACAATTGGGAAGGCGTTTCAGGAATCAATGACATTCTACAGGCGCATTGAAATTTGAAATGTTGATCAGATATCGTACTCTTTGCGTCGCCGCCATAAGGTTGCCGTATCAATCCCCAAAATTCGTGCTGCATCTTCCAACGATTTAGCCTTGGCTAACACACTGCGAATGTGTGCCTCTTCAATTGTACTGATTGGCACCATCGCACCGATTTCTGCACCACGCTTGCTGTCTTTTAGCTTATCCGGCAGGTGCTCAAGCAAAATAGTTGTGCCATGACAAAGAATAACCGCACGTTTGGTGATATTCCGCAGTTCGCGCACGTTCCCCGGCCAATCGTGACTCGTGAGTGCCGCCATCACGTCATCGGCAAAACGGCTTATTTTACGGTGATTTTGCGCTGCGAAAAAACCCAGAAAGTGGTCTGCCATTCGGGGAATGTCATCTCGTCGCTCGCGCAAAGGCGGAAGCGTGATTTCAAACACATTCATGCGGTAAAACAGCTCTTGCCGAAACGTTCCTTCTCGAACCGCCTCTTGCAAGTCTATACTCGTGGCGGCAATTACCCGCACATCGGCTTTGCGCGTTGTCGTTTCGCCGATGCGCTCGTACTCATGATCCTGAAGAAACCGCAGGAGTTTCGGCTGTAACGCAAGCGGTAAGTCACCAATTTCATCCATGAATAACGTGCCGCCCTCGGTCACTGCTACACGACCCGGCGAGTCCTTGATTGCCCCAGTAAACGATCCCCGCTTGTGCCCGAATAACTCGCTCTCCAATAGATGCGGCGGAATCGCGGGGCACGAGACAGTATTAAACGGCTTACCCGCGCGGTCGCTCCACTTGCCGATCATTCGCGCAATCAGGCTCTTACCAGTTCCGCTTTCGCCGCGCAATAACACAGTCACGTTGGAGGCGGCCGCTTCACGAGCAAGATTCAGGGCTTGTTGCATTCCCGCATGAGTTGTAGCAAGCTCAACTTCAGGATGCAATTGATCAAGCGTCGCTTGAAGTGCGTCAACTTTTTGCTCGAGCTTGCGCAACTCGTCAACTCGCTGCAAAATCAGCTGAATCTGCGTAGGTGTGAACGGCTTCGGTACATAATCGGTCGCACCACGCTTCATGGCTTCAATAGCAGTATCAATGCTCGCGTAGGCGGTAATTATGACAATCTTTAGCCACGGCTGAGCTGCATGCAGTTTGACAATCAGATCCATCCCCGAGTCTACACCCAGCCGTAAATCTACAAACGCAAGATCAAAAGAAGTGTGTGCAACTTCAGTAGCCGCATCATGAATATTACTTACCGAAATGACACTATGCCCTTCCGTCTCCAGTAGGATTGCAAGAGTCTTTCGAATATTTTGCTCGTCGTCAACAATTAGAATTTGCATAGTTCGTTGCCAGTTTTCAGTTCAAACCCAGATATTGACCAATACCCTGCAGTCCGCAAAATCGCCTTGTTAATAGAGTCAACCAACGGAGTTTGATCCCATGATCTGGTTATCTCTGTCGCCATGGACTGTACCCCTGAGGCTGGACAGTTAGGGTGTTGATTTCGTAGATTGGGGGTGGCAGAATAGGAGTCTTGGTATGGCACGTCCCCGTCGGTCGTTCAGTCCGGAGTTTAAGCTGCGGGTAATTCAGGAAGTGGAGCAGGGTCAGAGTCAGGCTGCTGTGGCTCGGAAGTATGATCTGAGTCCGCATCTGATTCCGTTGTGGAAGAAAGCTCTCTCCACCTGTCCCCTGGGGGAGAGGCTACCGGCGGCCCTTCGGTCGCCGATCTTCTGCAGGATCAGCAGATCAAAGCCGAGATCATTCAGGAGCAGGCACAGCAGATCCATCTCTTAAAAAAAGCCTTGGCGCTACAAAACTCAAAGTCACCCAGCGCAAGCAGCTCGTCAGTGACGGACGGCAAGCCTTCGCCGTCAGGAAAGCCTGCCAAGTGATCGACCTTTCGCGCAGCACCTGCTACTATCGGCAGCAGCGTTCGGATGTCAAGCAGCAGGAAGACCAGAAGATCATCGCGCGTCTGGAACAACTCGCAAGGGAGTTCTCTCGCTACGGGGTACGGCGCATGACCGCACAGCTTCAGCACGAAGGCTTTGTCGTCAACCGCAAGCGCGTCTATCGCCTGATGCAGGAGCAGAAATTACTCTGCAAAGTGAAAAAACGCTTTGTCGTCACCACCAACAGTGAGCATCCTTACGAACGCTATCCGAACCTGTACGGGGGCAACATCCCGTCGTCACTCAATCAGGTCTGGATCGCCGATATCGCCTATATCCGCTTGCGTAAGGGACACGCCTATCTGGCAATGATCCTTGATGCCTGCTCACGCAAAGCCATCGGCTGGCATCTGTCGCGCACACCCGATGCTTCGCTCCCGCTCGCTGCGCTGGAAATGGCTATCGCCACACGGCAACCGTCATCCGGTGTCATCCATCACTCGGACCAGGGCGTACAGTACGCTTGTCATGCCTACACCGGTCTGTTGAAGCAGCACGGGTTCCAGATCAGCATGTCATGCACGGCCATGCCCACCGACAACGCCCAGGCCGAAAGCTTTATGGCCACGCTGAAAAAAGGAGAAGCCTATCTGTCCGAATACCGCACGTACAAAGAGGCAGCCGCGAGGCTACCCCGGTTCATCGACGACATCTAACAACCGCAAACGACTGCACTCAAGCCTCGGGTACCTATCCCCGATGGCTTTCGAAATCAAACAAAATCAAACCCACCAACCCGCCGCATCCCATCTATCTCTACACAACTGACTGTCCAGAAAATGGGGTTACACTCCACCAATACGAGAATCATGCCCCCAGTCCCTGTAATATACCAATTTAGAACCAATTTTTGCTCGGCCACGTACTCGTTGTTGATGGTGAGCGGGAATCCCGGCTGCCACTCTTAACTATTTCTTGTTTAAAATAATATTTACAATATTATAAAGATTCTGCCTGCCAATGCTTGTTACTTGTCCAGCTACTTTACTATTAGACCTACGGCTGGTTGCGGCAGTTTACACAAAACTCTACTAAGTTTATACTTAACAAGGGTGTCACAGTGGGTACAGTGGGAATTGTATTTGTCTACGGCGTTGCACCACTCTCACATTTCCAAAACAAACAGCCCTTCATTAAAGGGCTGTAAAGGGTTGTTGTGGGTCAGGAACTTTGTCAAAGTTCAGTATTTGGCATTCTGGTTAACACCTCTTCAGCACGTTTTCAGCATACGATCTAAAGTGCAAATTGAGGCTTTCGAAGAAGTCGCATTGAGCAAAGCTATCTCCATTTTACTTCTTGAATTGGATCGCGAGGGGATTCGCATAGCCAAAGATGACTTTCGTAGCCGTTTCTACCCCATTAACGTATGGGCTGTCTCCGCCGCATGTCCTTTTCCTCGGACCAGAATTTCTCGGCTTCCTTTTCCATTTTTTTCAAACGAGTATAGTAATCGGGAAATTCTTTAAGATGCGCCCATGCAATCCGGCCCGTGAGCAACGGATCGTCATTAGTTACATTCGTTTGCGGATCGCGCTTTCCATGCTCGAGTTCAACCTCCATACCCAATCGAAACTGCTCGACGGGAAACATATTCCAATCAATCCCCAAGAGGTCGCCCACTCGCTTGGCCTCGGTAAATTCCAACATACTTGCGTTTGACAATTCAGGCTCCCGTCGGTTGAGTACACATTCATTTATAGAGTGACGGCAACGAAAGAGGCGAACAACGTGTTCGCCCCTTGCGCATGCCGTCTAGCCAGTTTAGTAGCGGTCGCGGCCTTCGCTGCGATCTGCCTTTGGCTTGGCTTCATTTACTGTCATTTTGCGTCCCTGCGTGTCCATGTCGTTCAAAGCGGCAATAGCCGCCTTCGCTTCTTTGTCATTTGGCATTTCCACAAATCCAAATCCTTTGCTGTCGCCGCTCATACTGTCTTTTACAAGGCTTGCGCGATCAACTTTACCGTGCGCTTCAAACATATTTCTGAGGTCAGCCTCAGTCATATTAAACGCAAGATTGCCAGCATAAATGTTAACCATTGATGTATCCTTTCCGGACTTGGGGATGGTCCCCATGTTTCGCCACCTGAATATCTCAACGCGAAGCCGAAGAGGAATGTGTCTGTCCATGCGTCCTGTGACAAGGCCTTGCGATGCGCTCCAATTGGAGCGACTCAATTAAGTGCTAATTGTCTAACCAATCCGTATTCGTTAGTGCCGCATCAATCATGTGGTTTTGATTTCGAATCCAAATATCTCGCGAAGGCAGCTAAGCGAGTGACGCTGGCAACTTTTGAAAGTACCACCACAATTCGAGTTTGAACGCGCAAGCTCATGCCAAGCTGCCGCATCCGTATGGCAATTTGTGTTCGCAGGACGAATTGATGCCACTTCACATCAATCATCTATCGTCCAATCGTATGACTCGTCAAGCTATCTTTTGTCCTTGCAGCAATCGCACTATGACAACTACAAGCGCAACGACAAGCAAAATGTGAATTAGGCCGCCAACCGGATACACGACGAATCCCAGCAGCCAAAGAACGAGCAGTACAAGTACAATTGTCCAAAGCATGATGGACCCCTTTGCTGTTTACAAGGCGATTCTAACGGTTTACTTCAAAACGTAAAGCAAATTAAACATAAGTGCTGTTTGATCGGGGTCCGCAAAATCAAGCTGGACTTGAAGCTGTCCAGTCCAACGTTCACCGAGCTGATGTTCAACACCGCCGTCAATATACAATCCAAGTTTATTATCGTCGGAGTTGCTATAGTTTGGCGCGTTGCTGTAATCCCACGAGTAGAAGTGCAGTCCAAGGCCGCCGCCGGCATAGGGTTCCCACTCGCCTTCAATGAAGTGGTAGTCCACGCCCGTGCGCAAGATAATGTCACGAAGCGTCCAATCGTATCGGTCGTTGAAGTATCGATACTCCCGACCAGTTGACCAGAAACTCACTGAGCCGTTCCAATGCAGTTGGCGAACGAATTCCCCAAACTCCATTGCCGCTCCAAATTCAACAGCACCGTCAAGATCATTGCCCGGATCAACATATCCCAGACGCGGGCCAATTGCTTTGAATCCAATGTCGCTTTCTGCAGATGCCACTGTGCTGGCTGCAAGCAGCATGGCGCAAGCGCCGGACATGATCAAACTTTTCATAAAGTTTGCATTCATTGTCTTACCAATTCACTTTCTTTTTGGCTATGCGATGATAGCCTGTTTTCGAGACTGTTGTTCAAGCCACTGAAGCATAGAGTTTATGCTTCCAATCGCAAGTGCGATACTTGTATCAGCGGCACCGTAATAAAGGTTTACCGTGTCTCCATCCGCAGCGACGGTAAGGCCGCACGGAAATACAACGTTTCCGACGTCACCGTGTTGCTCGTACGGCTCCTGCGGCCCAAAGACCCATTCATCTCCCCGACGTAAACAGATTTCCGGATGATCAAAGTCAAAGAGCGCAAGACCCAAACGATACAGGCAACCTGCCGCAGTTTGTCGTACTCCATGATAGATCACCAGCCAACCTTGCGATGTTTCAATCGGCGGCGGCGAAAGTCCGATCTTGTTTGCATCCCACCATGCTCCCCTTCGAGCTTCCATCATCATCTTGTGTCCACCCCAGTTTTGCAGATCCGGAGAAAACGAAATCCACATATGCGCACGTGGCGCGCTGACCGGACGATGAATGACTGCCCACTGACCATCAATGCGACACGGAAGCAGAGCCGCATCCTTGTCCTCTGGCGGCATGATAACGCCGAGGCGCTCAAAATTCACGAAATCCTCAGTAAAGGCAAGCGCGACTCCGGGTCCATCACGGCTATAAGCAGTATAAACGATTGCATACTTGTTGAGCTCCGGGACATATGTGATGCGCGGATCTTCAATGCCCCAATGCTCTTCCGGATAGTGCTCTGGATCGGCAAGCATCGTTGGTTTGTCATCTATCTTCCAACTGTCAATACCGTTTGCGGAACGCGCGGCGCAAAAGTGTGAATGACCGCGGCGATCTTCAACACGGCAGAGAAGCAGAGTCGTTCCATCTTTCAGCAAAACTGCTGCAGGGTTGAAAACGCTGTTGACTGGGTAAGGCCAATCGCCTGCTGTTAAAATCGGGTTCTGTTTATTGCGATGAAACAGATCGGAGTAACGGTAGGTCACTGTATGTGAACCTCTTTGGATTCGAGGCTGTGTTCTTCAAGGCGAAGCTCGAGCAACGCTTGCAGGAAAGCGAGCGTTGATTCGGCACCTTGATTTTCATTTAGGCGATTCGCGTGCAGACCGTCGCGGCAACCGCCTGTAAGTGGGTCATAGATTGGCATGCTCAAGTCATTTCGCCCGAGAAACCACTCAAACGCGCGCCGTGCTTCGTTGCGCCAACGCTTTTCTCCTGTCGTTCGATATGCTTCAAGGCAGGCAGACACCATTGCTTGCGCTTCAACAGGTTGCTGATCAAATCGGGCGCGAGTCCCGCCGCGCTTGTAGAAGCCATTAGATCCAATCGGCACAAAATGGCCCTTGCCTGCGTCAGCGCGCTGAAGATCTGCCAGCCACGTAAGTGACTCGAGTCCCACACTCGCAATCTCTTCGTTCGCCATCGTGTGTCCACAAATTAGCATGGCATGAGGCAACACCGCATTGCAATAAGTCAGCTCATCTTCAAACCATTTCCAATCATCAGAGCGGTTCGCGTGATACAGTCCCATAAGGCGCGCGGAAAGGTCTTCTCTGAACTGACTTGCATTTCGATCCCCCGAAAAGCGCCGTAAATACTCATGTATGCCAATTAATGCGAAGGCCCATGCGCGCGGGCTCGTAGTTTCGCTGATTGCGGGAAGAGCTTGTTCAAACATCCAACCCGCCATGCTATGCAATGCCGGCGTGTTGAAGCGACCGAGCACGGTTCCCAACGCAAGCAAGGTGCGGCCGTGGCTGTCATCCGACCCACTGTGCTCTTCAAGCCAATGTCGCTGGTAATTCATAAAGTTTCTGAACCGCCCAGTGGATGGATTAAACGCATACCAAACGAATGACAGATAACGAGATGCAAGATCAAAAGCCTCGCCGCGTCCGACTTCATCCAACAATGTGCTGACCATCAAGGCTCGCGCATTATCATCCGTCGTGTAGCCCTCATGATAGTTTGGAACCGTGAAGACAGCGTGCTGCAGCATCCCCGTTTCATCTGTCATGTGTCGCAAGTGATCGAGTTTTAGCGGCGGTAATTCGCTTGGCCGCTTATCCAACGCTCGCGAAATAGAAACCGGTGACTTATAATGTCGGCGCTCAGATTGTGCGCGCAAGAAGCTTGTCATATAACTGCGTGCCACTACAGGCCAAATCATTTCACGGCCAAACATGTACGCGCGTTTCCGCATCGAGTGTCGCCGGGGCTCATTCTCCAATAGATCGATAATCTGCTCAGCTAACGCTGTTGGATCACGAAACGGCACCAATACACCGCGCTCTTCGGCCAGCATTTCCTCTGCATACCAATACGGAGTCGAAACAACTGCCTTGCCCGCTCCGAGCGTGTAGGCCAAGACGCCAGATGTGCTCTGAGCCGCGTTGAGATACGGTGTAATGTAAATGTCCGCTGCGCCTATGAACTCGACAAGCTCTTCCAGACTCACGAAGCGGTTGTAAAACATCACGCTCGCTTCCACACCCTTTTCCTGCGCCATAAGCTGCAGCGATAGACGATATGACTCACCTTCATGCCGCTTCACATGCGGGTGCGTGGCGCCGAGAATTATGTACACAACATTCGGGAAGCGCGCGAGAATATCAGGCAAGGCTGCGATAACGTTCTCAAGTCCCTTGTTTGCAGATAGCAACCCAAAACTGAGCAATACGATCTTCCCCTCGACACCGAAGACATCCTTGTGAAAGCTCGGATCAACAAAGGGTAAGTCTGGAATCCCGTGCGGGATCAAATCAATCTTGTCGCGTGCCACATCAAATACCGTTTGCAAATCACTCCTGCCGCGCTCGCTCATGACCACCACACGGTCCGACAGCAGCGCAATCTCCTTCAGTACTCGCCTTTGATCCGGGTCAGGGTTTTGCAGAATCGTATGAAAAGTGGTTACAATTGGCATCCGCAGTTCACGCAACAGCGCGAGAATATGGCTTCCTACTTGCCCGCCGAAAATTCCGTATTCATGCTGCAGGCACACTAAATCAACATTGTTAATGTTTAAGAAGTCCGCAGCGCGGCGATAAGAGTCAATGTCTCTCTCTGTCAACTCAAATCGCACACGCGGCGGATAAGCGTAACCTGCTTCGGTGTCATTAACGGGCATCGCGATGCACGTCGTGTCGTTAAACGCAGTGGCAATCGACTCACAAAGATCTGTTGTGAATGTCGCGATACCGCATTGACGCGGCGCGTAGTTGCCAATAAAAGCGATGCGTTTCAGAGATAAATTCGTGGAGGGCATATTCCGCATAATAGAGGCAATTGCTTTTAATACGAGTTCCGTATGCAATCGCAATGTGCGTTGTCTAACTTTCGCGCAAACCGATAAGCATAACGAGAAACATTCCAGTGTCAGCAAAGGTCGAAAACTTTGACATCTTCACCCATCCCGGCTTTCTGCTTGCAGGATCACTTACATAGAATCTCTTGCGTACCGGGTCCGCTCCAGTGATTACTACGCTATGGTACTCTTCATTAGAGGTCGGGCGATAGGCGACAATGAGTGGGCGCTCCTTGACGATCTGCGTCGTAATATCATCGGGTGTCATTCCCAGGACAGCAGAGAAAAGGATGTGTCCGGCCGCATCAAGGGTCGCCGAAGAGTTAAGACTGTTGGACAATTCCATAAGATCAAGCGGTAAGATTGAGTCGGGTACGCTTTGATTGATCCCGTAATACTGCATGACCATATCGGCGCAAACCGCGAGACAGTCAGATGTCTCCGCCGACTGCTCATGCTTGAATTCTATCACAACTGCTTTTTCGCTCGGCTGTTTTCGCATGAGCGGCACAGTTGTCGCGCATGAAATGAAGACCAAACTTAACAATCCAATAGCCGTGCGCTGCAGGGCTATTTGCGTAGGTATGCGACGGCGCATGACCATTATATCACTGCGATAATCAAGACGACGAGCAACACAACGACGAGGATGTAAATGAGGTCATCGTTGCCGACATTGCCGACCTTGATGCCATTCATATCAGATGTTGCGAGCAATCGACCTTCGTGCGCGCGCAATGTGTCAGCTTCGGTTTTGCTCATAATCGAGGATGCGTTTGTCGCGCGAGACGAGGTCGGGCTATCAAGAAATAGGCCCGTTGCATTGTTTCCATTCGTCGCCCCTTGATTCGACTGCAAAGCCTGTGTTGTAGTTGTTGTCTCGCCAAATGCCAGAGACAGCGTGCACAGAAGGGTGATTCCAAAGAGAACCTTCTTCATGACAGTTCCAATTCTGTTAAATCATTAAGATCAAAATTGATCCAACCAAATGTTCGTGCTAAATCACTTTCTCGTTGCCGCTCTTTTGAAGGTCAAGCAACCGTCTCACTTCAGAGGTTAGGTCTGCCAGTCGAAAAGGCTTTTGCAAAAATGCGTCTGCGCCGGACTCAAGCAACGAGCGAACCATCTCATTCAAATCATATCCGCTGCTGATGATGACTTTGCAAGTTGGTCTCACTTGCTTGATCAACGTAAACGCTTTTGCGCCATCCATAACAGGCATGGCCATATCCAATACGACGAGGTGAATATCTCCCTTGAATTCCTCGGCGACGCGAAGCGCTTCAGCGCCGTCCCGCGCAGTCAACACATGGTAACCGCTGGCTTCGAGTATTCTGCGGTTCAACATCAATAGCTGCGCTTCATCATCAACGACGAGAATGGTCTCGCTACCCTTTGATTCGCCGATGCGATTCCTTAGCGAGCCGTCTGCCTTTCGCGATGTTGCAGGCAAGTAGAAGGAAATCGACGCGCCGTTGGCGTCAAGACTTTCTGCATATACATTGCCGTCGTGGTTCTTGGCAATGCCGTACACAGCGGCCAATCCAAGTCCGCGTCCGAACCCTTTAGTGGAGAAGAACGGCTTAAAGATGTTATCAATAACACTTTTGGACATGCCAACACCGTCATCTGAAACCGTGACCAAGACGTGCGGACCCGGTTTCATGCCTAGATGTTCAGCGGCCATTGCTTCAGTAAGATCGACGTTGGAAGTCGAGACCACGATTTCGCCTCGCCCATCAATTGCTTCCATCGCGTTCATGAGGAGATTGTGCAAAACTTGATTCATCTGAGTCGGATCAGCCTCAACGTTGTGCAGGTCTGCATTTAGCCTTTTCGTCACTGTGACGCCAGGAGGTAAAAGTTTGGTTTGAAGTGCAAGAACCTGCTGAACAATGTTATTCATATTCACGACTGCGGATTCATGGCGACCTCCTCGGGCAAAGGCAAGGAGTTCTTGAGCCAATCTGCCCGCCATCTGTGCAGACGTTAGAATTACGTCCACGCTTTCCATTGAGGCAGGACGATCACGAAGTTCGAGTGCCAGTAGCTCTGCATTCCCCAATACCGCCGCCATAAGATTATTGAGATCATGTGCAACACCGCCCGCCAAAAGTGTTGTAGCTTCCATGTTTGAAAGCGTCCGCAACACTTCGTCGGCTCGTTTTTGTTTCGTGATGTCCCGCGCGATGGTCGCTGCGCCAACCACTTTACCTTCGCCATCAATTATTGGCGAAATGGTTAACGCAACATTAACGCATTGTCCATCTTTCGTGACTCGAATAGTCTCATAGTTTGAGATTCGCTCTCCTGCATTGATCCGAGCCATTAAGGCCGGTAACTCGTCCTCGGAGCCTTTTGGCAAGAGTGTCGAGATTTGTTGACCTATCGCTTCAGCTGCGGAATACCCATACAGATTCACTGCTCCTGCATTCCAGCTTTCAATCGTACCGTCAAGTGATTTACCGATGATAGCGTCAGTTGACGATTCAACGATCGCTGCCAGTCTCATGGCAACTACGCCATTGGCATGCGCTACTGCGCTGTGTGATTGTGCTTCATTCGCCATCGGAGGCCCTAATCATTCGAGGGTGCGTCCAGCCAATACGATAATGCAATTTCTTGCAAGTGCTTGAGGAGCTAAAATTTGCGTCTAAAATATCGAGTTACTTCTCGTTATTGACTGCAAAGTCTTTGAGCGCTGATCCAAGTTCATCCATGTCATGGTTAAACTCGTTCTTGAACTGCTCCCAAGAACTCTTTCCGCTTTCAGGGTAGTTCAAGAGCTTTGCTTTCAATTCCTTGTTTTTCAACTCAAGCGCGTCGATTTTTTTGTTGTAGTTTGCCCTGCGCTTACCGTTGGTTCCGGTCATGCTAACTTTATAGTCTGCAATGGCTTTGTCGTTCGAAATGATCTTGATTTCTGCGTTGCTTTTGAAATTCAACCATTCAACCTGCCTTGCCGCTTCGGTCTGGTCTGCGACTGCCACCTTGACATCTTGCTTTAGGTCGACAACATTGGCCTTCGCATCCGCGAGTTTCTGTTCAGATGTTTGCGAACAGCCCATGAACATGGCCATTGACGCAAGTGCAAAAACGAACGTGACGATCTTTGTATACTTATTCATCTGAGTGACTTTCTGATAATTTCCATCCTTAACACGGTGGACCTGCCCATCCGGGTCCCGTAGAGTCGCTAAATTTTCTTAATGATTGAGCGCAATTGTGACTTGGTTCTGCCGAGCCTTACCTGCAGTCGTCCCAAGAGTTCTTCTTCCTTGCCTTCCAGAAACAGTAAATCATTGTCAGTCAAATGACCAAACTTCTGTTTGAGTTTGCCTGACACTTCGAGCCATGTTCCAGTGAACGTGAGCTTTTCCACGGTATCCTCGTTTCATCCTCCGACCAGATAGTATTCATCTGATCGAATTCTGTTTATCTGTTTCGGTAACGGTTGGCGACCATGATGACTAACCACGCCGCCAAGAGGAGCACGCCAGTTGGAATCAGCCAACCAAATGCGACGCTGTCCCAACTCCAATCGGTCATCATTCGGGCCTCTTAAAATGACCATTGTTGGACTGCAGAGCGTCGTCGGCGAACTCAGTCGCTGTTTCGCTTTCTTTTTCTTTGTCTTCTTCAGTTTGCAGCGTCTTCTGCTCAAGCCGTACACGGCGAAGATCAAGCTTTGCCTGTTCCTGCAAAATTTCTAAGGTCTCGATTTCGCGTTGGAGCTTTTCGGCCTTCTTACTGAGTACCGGCTTTGTCGTGCGTCCCCAGCCAAAGAAGCGACTGAAAAACCACATCACGAGAGCCAGTGCGGCCAGCACCAGCAGGAATCCGTATTCTCTGGGCTTTTCAACAGCGGTAGTAGAATTCTTGCTCATCGTGATGGGTAGGACAACTGTTAAATTTGGCGCTGTCATGATCAGTTGCTGTACATCAATTTGTCCATCTTCATCCGCTTCTTGTCCTTCTTGTCGAAGATGTTCTTTTCCTTCTGCAACTCCTTGATGTTCCGCTTGACATCTTTCTGATCAACTTTGACGCGCTTGCGTTCGAGGTTGTTTTGGTCAAGCTGGCTCGCCAAGGCTGAGTTATCCTGGATCAACTGGATCGCCTGTTTGTCCAAGCTGGATTCTCTGTCGCGCAGTTCAGTCAAACGGTCAACGAACTCTTTGCGCTGCACGACGGCCTGTTCTTCAGCGCTTTGCACGGGTTCAGGCGTCTGCTGCACCTGTGCCTGTGCATATTGCGCGTTGTAATAACGCGGGATCATTTGATTCCGCGGGGTTATTGTCGCCGCCGCGAACGAGTTGCCTGCGACCAATGCAAACATCACCAAAACCCAAATATTCTTCTTCATTTCCGTCTCCTTTTGAGCAAAATGCTCTTTTCCAACTTCGAAACCGCGATCAACTATCTATTTGAAAGGTTTCTTTTTCTTAGTATGCGATGGGAACCGTCTTTTTGCAGTGTGGGCACCTTGTGGCGTCTTTTGGCATCATGGTGCGACAGCTCGGACAGGGACGTTTAGAGCCTGAGACCCACAAGAACAATAGAACAATGCCACCGATGCCCAGAACGACAAGTAGGATATTTAAGATGGTGGTCATTGGATGTCTCCTGACCCTTGATTTATCAGGTTGTTAGCTTCTCAACTGCAACCGCAATTGGCATCGGCGAATCGCTTGTAATTAGCAATCCACGCTTGAGAATTGTGCCCAATGTGAGTTTCCATTCTTCCCAAACTTTCTCATCATGGAAATCGCGCTCGTTAATCATCGCAATCAATGGGGCGAGATAGATGGCACTGTAACCAATCGCCAACAGGCATTCGCGTACAGCTTCTATCGGAAGATCAATCGCCTTCCCCGTGCGAACCGCTTCTTTGTAGGCATTATGAAAATGCAGATTTGCGCCCAGCGGACCATGCTCTGAGACCCCCAGCAGCGCACGACGAAGATGGACAGCGCCATCAGCAATCTCTCGTCGCAAGAGAGATGCCCATTGCGGATTATCGTGCAGTACGGTCATCAATCGAATTGGCGAGTCTATGAGCATCTCTTCGGGCGATTTATGGTCTGGGTCCGTGCCGAAAATTACTTCTAACATACTCATGCCTTCAAATCTCAAGACTTCTTCGTAAAGCTGTTCTTTACTTCCGAAGTAATAGTTCAGCATGACCTGCCGAACGCCCGCTGCATTGGCGATAGCCCGCGTGTTCGTACCCTTATATCCAAATTCCGAGAATAATCGTGTGGCCGCGATAAAGATTTGTCCCTTTGGAGTGGTCAGGTCTGGAGGTAATAACATTTCTTCGTGAGAAACTCGTTTGCTAATAGTCCGGCTAACAGTCCGGCTAACTAAAACGAAAGCGCTTTGCTTCTTTGGAGCTTCTTTAGCCACTGTGGGCTTTTTCTTAATTGCGGTCATGTTCAAGCGCTCCGGTAGTTGATTAAGGATCCTGGCTTGTACTCAGGACTAACAATTAAACTGATTCAGTCGGTTGAAAGTTTCAATTGAATTAGTCACATGACTAACATACAACATGCTTGTTTGAGAAGCGAGCGATATTTCGAACTATTTTCTTAACCTATTGATAATATTAGCCAAGATAAAACTTGGTGTCATTTCAAGTGGTTTCCTCAACATAGATTAGGGTTCGGTTCGAGTCACATCCATGAGGCACAATTCGTGTAATCGCGCATAAAATTACAAGGGTTTACCATTCCTGGTAAACCCTTGTGCACTAGCGAGGGTGAGGAGATTCACACCATCGCTGTGAATGTTGGCGCTTTTCGCCGATTTTCCAAGATCGCTCTAGCGAATCGGAACGATATCAAGAATGACGGTGCGATTGTAGAATCGTTCCTCCGGCGAATCATTCTCAAATGGCGCCTTGTCAGGCATTTCGCCAAACTCAAATGATTGAATCTTTACGTGACGCTTGCCTGATTTAGCAAGTGCGGTATCAAGAATGCCGCGTGCTTCCATTGCGCGTTCGTGCGACAGAATTAGATTGTAGTCTGCTTCGCCAATGATGTCTGTGTAGCCGCGTACCACAACCGTGCTGCTATCTGAGATAAGCGGAGTCACGACTTCGGTAAGAAACTTTTCGTATGAAGCAACGGTCTGCGATTTGTCAAAATCAAACAGAATGCTGTAACGAATGGCTTCCTTGGGCGAGTCAGGTGTACGAGCCAGATGGAATGAACGCTCCATTCTCACGACCTTGCCACTCTTGGTTTGACCCACCATGACGACCTTGTAGTCACCGCTGGGTTGATCGCCAAGAATAGTCTTACCTGCAATGGTTTCCCGATCAAGAGTATACGGTCCGTAGTTTTGCACCTTACCCTGTTCATCTTTGATTTCAAGCGACCAAGACGTGAGCAGCTCTTTAGCTCCCGTCACATCAAATATGACGTGACTGTTCAGAGGATCCGGGTCATCCGCGACGATCTGTACAGGTTTCATCATGTAATGCTCGTCACCACCGACTTGAATCATCATCTCAGGCGAGGTGCTTTCAATATCAACACGTTGGTCACCCATACGAAGCAAATCAAGCTCCTTCGTCCCGCCGGGTTGTTCTGATGGAATCTTCGGCTTGTCCCGACCTTCTGTCGTAATTCTTGATCCTTCAATTCCAAAGACATCGACAAGATACTTCTTGACTGCTTCAGCTCTTGCCTTACCGTGCTCGGAACCCTTTTCAGATGCTCCGCTCAACGTAATCTTGGATCCAGTGCTTCTCGTCATGCGGTCTCCTACAATATTTAGAATATTGTAATACACCGCCATCTGTCGGCCTGAACGACCAGTCATGCTCGTAGGCTGGACTTCCTGCAACTGTTCTTCTTCGAAGTTCTTGGCATCGTCTTTTGATAGTGCAACATAGCGCTTCGGAATCTCGGCCGATCCACCATCGAAGAAAACATAATTTCTCAATGGGAATGATTCGCGTACACGAAGATCGATAACGATTGCCTCTGGTGCTTGCACCGTAAACTCAACTTCGCGTTCATAGACTTCGACTTCGCGTTGCGGAGCTGCTGCTGCACGTCCAACCTTTAGTACAAGTCCAACGCGTAGCGTGCTCACGGCCCAATTCTCCACGCTTCGTGGATCTTGTCCGAAGTAAGGGTGGAATGAAACAAACGGTGCAAGATCAACCTGCGTGCGGTCATGCTGTGAGGAGAGCGAAATGTCGTAGCCCATCCCAATCTGACCTGAGACAACCGTTGAGCGAATGTCACTCCAGTCATCCTTTATCTCTGGCTGTCCTTTTACTTGATAGGTAAAAGTCTTGGCCATGTTGATTCCAATGCGCGGCCCGACAAACATGTGGAAACGGCCTGCAAAGGGAGCGATTCTTAAGCTCGGCTCGATTGAAATATAGCTGAGAGTAGTTTTCAAAGAAGCTGGGCAATCATCGCAAGGAAGCACGATGTCATCCCACGAGCCGCGTCTATCATCATATCCTACATATAACATGCCGCCCCACACTTTGCTCGGGCGATATTCAATCCCTAACGCAATGTACGGCCCTACTCCAGAACCTTTGTGAAATGGCGCTGGACCAATTAACGTGTCATTTTGTAATTGTGCTGTACCGTTGTACCAATTGATATTTGCTCCAGCGGCTCCGCCAAACCACCAGGTTGGTCGCGGTCGAATTCCCTGCGCTGATACCAGCGCCGGGATTGAGAGCAACAAGCACGCGAACAGTACAAATCGGCGGACTAAAGAATGAATCTGAAACATAGTGACCTCTGTGAGAAATGGTCCATGAAATGGAATGGATGAGGGCCGACAAGCAGTAATGCTTACGCCGGCCCATCATGCCTTGCGTGCGTTTTAGCGCGCGGAATAGTTGCTGACAAACGCGCCAACTGCAGGCACGGTGATCGTATTGGAATCCAAAGAGACCGCAGCAATTCTCGTCAATGCTCTGCCATCTAAGGTAGCTCCTGTTGTCAGCGTTATCGACTGGTCGGCTAAGATATTGCCCTTGAACACTGAGTTTGTTCCCAATGTAGCAGAACTGCCAACCTGCCAATAGATATTTCCTGCGCGCGCACCACCACTCAAGATCACTTGGCGGCCGCTCGTCGTCGTTAAAGTTGATGCAATCTGGAAGATCCAGATTGCATTGCCGTCACCCTGAGCGTCAAGTGTCAAATCTCCAGAAGTAATCTCGAGCGAAGTGTTAGACTTGTAAAGACCAGGTGCCAGAGTTTGGCCACCGATGTTACCCGAAATCGTGATTGGCGCAGTTGTTCGGCCAGCGGCATCATTGTATGCGGTGGTCAAATCAAGCTTTGCCTGAGCTGCTGCAGCGTCGCCTTCGTGCATCGAACCATTGACAACTCCCGGCGGAAATCCGGTCACCGCAGTGCCCGGGCTAACTCCAAGATCTCCATTAATCGTCGTAAGCGCAGTGTTAGTCACCGTGGAGCCTGCAAGAACACCATACTCCGAGGCTGCTCCAAGGTCTATGGACTCGAGGAATGCTTGCCCAGTTGTGAAACTGCAAACAAATTCATCAGCAAGGCGATTACCTGCAACGTCTTCAGCATCGTCAGAAATTCTGAACGTGTAGTTCGTGCTCGGTTCAAGATCACCATTCGGTTCGAACGTCAATTCATGGCTAAATACAGAATAAGAAACTACTCCAAAGATCGGGGTTTCGTCGGGTGCTCTGAGTGAAAATGTTCCTGAGTTAACAGTTAGCGGGTCCATTGCTTCACTGAAAGCAGCCGTAATCAAGGCGTTTACCGCAACTCCGGTAGCATTGCAGTCCGGTATAGTGGATAATACGGTCGGGGGAGTCAAGTCTGGCGACGCACCGGTTGTGAACGTCCACACATAGTTGTTGTCCATTGCATTGCCTGCAAGGTCACGTACTCCGCTGGTAACCGTTGCCGTATATTCGGTAACTGCTGTCAACTGACTCGAAGGATTGAACGTAGACGACTGGCCTGCGTAATTCACAGTTCCCGAAATACTCGTAGCACCTTGACGCAACGTCATGGTGAATCGTGTAATCGAAAGCGGGTTCATTGCTTCGCTGAAGTTTGCGGAAACATTACCGTTTAACGATACGCCTGTAGCGTGGTCGAAAGGAATGGTTGCAACAATTGTCGGCGGCGTTATATCCGGTGTCGTGCCAGTCGTGAAACTCCAGATATAGCTATGTGCCATGGCATTGCCCGCGAGGTCGCGAACATTGTCCGTAATGGTCGCTGTATACTCTGTGCTTGCAGACAAATTTACTGCCGGATTGAAGAGTGCAGTCACCCCCGAATAAAAAACCGATCCGGCAACAACGGATGTCCCTAAACGCAACACAAAATTCGATGTGGTGATTGTCAGCGGGTTCATTGCCTCGCTAAACGTTGCCGAGAGATTCGATCCAATCAGCACGCCAACCGCGTGATTGGCAGGCACGGTCAAGATAACCGTCGGTGCGACAATATCAGTGGCCGATCCGGTTGTGAAACTCCACACATAATTTTCACCCATGCTGTTGCCTGCGAGGTCCTGGACATCGGGCGAGATTGTTGCTGTGTACGCGGTGTTCGATGCGAGGTTATTGGTCGGATTGAAATTCGCGGTCACACCGGTGTACGAAACCGTTCCAGAGATAGCCGTTGCTCCTTGTCGCAGCGTAAAGGTTGACGCTGTAATAGTTAACGGGTTCATCGATTCGCTAAACGTCGCCGCAAGGTTGCCGCCGATCAGTGCACCGACTGCACCGTCAATTGGAATCGTTGAAATCACAATTGGCGAAGTTAGGTCTGGGGTGCTCCCGGTCGAAAATGCCCACACATAGTTATTGCTCATCGCATTCCCGGCCAAGTCGCGCACTCCAGTCGTAATCGTAACAGAATATGCGGTGCTTGGCGACAGTGCACTTGCGGGATCAAAACTCGCGGTCACGCCGCTGTAATGCACAGTTCCGGGAATCGACGTCGTCCCTTGGCGCATCATCATCGTTGTTGCAGATATTGACAAAGGGTCCAGCGCTTCGCTAAACGTCGCGTTGATGTTGCCGTTGAGCGGCGCATCATTCGAGCCGTTAATCGGTGCCATTGCTGTCACGACAGGAGGAGAATCATCCGGGATCGTGCCACTTGTAAATGACCAAACGTAGTTGTTTGCCAAAGCATTGCCCGCAAGGTCACGAACTCCTGTTGTGAGCGTTGCAGTATAGACTGTGCTTGCAGCAAGATTATTCGTCGGATTAAAACTGGCAGTGACACCGGAGTAGTCAACAGTACCCGAAACCGAGTTTGCTCCTTGACGCAAAGTCATAGTAGCAGTCGTAATGGTCAACGGATCAATGGCCTCATTGAATGTTGCCGTGATGTTGCCATTCAGTGACGCGTTAATCGCATTGTTAATTGGCACGGTGGAGGTCACGATTGGGGCCGTGATGTCAACAGTAACTTCAGTCGTGAAACTCCAAACGTAGTCAACTGCTAACGAGTTGCCTGCAACATCCTTGGCACCTGTTGTAATCGTAGCAGTGTAAACTGAATTCAAGGACAAATTTGAAGTCGGATTGAATGTCGCTGTCACACCGCTGTAGGTAACGGTGCCGGAAATGATCAGTGCGCCGTCGTCAAGGCGTTGAGCCTTCGCTCACGATCATAGTCGCTGAATTGATTGTCCCAACATCCATTGCTTCACTGAACGTTGCCGTGATGTTAATCCCTTGCGGTACGTCAACCGCTTCATTCGCCGGAACCGTGGAAACCACGATTGGCCTTGTGGTATCGCAGGATGCGGTTATTCCCCCGTCGTCGTCAGCGCACCCAAGCATTCCTATGGCTGCGAATAACACAAGCAACCAAACCTGTGCGAAAAGTCTCTTACTGTAAAACATTGTTGTTTCTTTCATTGGAAATTTGTCAAGAATAGCGCTACATGACATGCAGGTTCATCGTTGCAGTTGAAAGCCCGTTGTGACAAGTCAACCAATGACTCTCATTGATGAGAAACTACTCTTTGGACATTCTATGTAAAGGGTAAAGCTCCGAAAGCCACGGCCGGCATGTACGAGCCTTGAACTCTTGGGACCCTATAGGGACTGATTCTAAACAGCGAATCATATGCGACAAATTTAAGTCAATTGATTAAGTCATATGAATTAGTCGTACGACTAACATAGACTTTTATTGTTTGAATAGCGAGCGAAATTTCGAACTATTTTCTTAACTCATTGAAAATAAAGGCAAAAATAAATGAGATCAAGTCGATTCATAATCAAAAGCCACAAAAAATGCTTGCCCTCTTGGGCAAGCACAGAAGCTCCTATTACAGATTCATTAGGACGAGCTGATGGCTACAACTCAATGCATGGGGGCGCTACGACTATCCAACTGAATCAACAATTAAGCAAAAATGAGATCAAATAAAACAAGACACCCTTACTAAGTTAATACTTAACAAGGGTGTAATAGTGGAGACGGCGAGAATCGAACCCGCGTCCAATTTGCTAGTATCCAACGTAAAACATCAAAATACAGGAATTTACAATGATTGTTGTGAATCAGAAACTTTATCTTAATTCAATACATAGCTTTCAGGTCAACACCCTTTAAGTACGTTTTCAGCACAGGTGAATGTGGCGTTCTGCGCGGTACACTTCTCTATATTTCACCGTCATACTGCAGTGTAGTATCCCGATCTTTTTTTTCGCCAAATTCGCTGACAGAAAATAAACGGTCAGGCGTGCGAGTCAGAGCACTCTTTTTGCTCGATTTGAAGTGTGATGTGAGAAATGCCGAACTTATCGAGCAAGAGATGTTGCGCGGCGTGCAACGTAGACTCTGGATCACATCCATTTCTTGGTACCAAGTGGGCCGTCAACATTGTTTCTCCGCTGCCGATTAACCAGACATGCAGGTCATGACACGACTCCACTTCGTCAAGGCTATTCAGGTCATTCCGCAGCTCCAGAAGATCAATATGGGGTGGGGCACCTTCTAAAAGGATATGAAAGGCACTCTTTAACAGTGTCCACGTGCTTACAAGGATAAGCAAACTTATTGCAATTGAGGCAATAACATCTGCGATGTACCATCCACCGAACCAAATCGCCACACCTGCAAGGATTGCACTTACCGACCCTGCAGCGTCGGCAACAAGATGCAGAAAGGCTGCCTTAACGTTCAGGTCATCGTGCTGATGCGCGTGGAGTACCCAAGCTGAGCCAAGATTCGCCAGCAAACCTGCTATGGCAACAGGGAGCATGACTCGCACATCCACGGACTGCGGATGCGAAAAGCGTTGCAGAGCCTCATAGACAATAAACCCTACAACACCCCAAAGCACTAGTCCGTTCAGAAGCCCAGACAAGACTTCGATTCGTCCATATCCATAAGTTCTCTTGCTGCTGGGTGGGCGCAGCATTGCATAGGAAGACCATAACGCAACTCCAAGGGCAGCAACATCGGAGAGCATGTGACCTGCATCTGCCAAGAGCGACAGTGATCCGCTAACCCATCCACCAATCACTTCAATGATCAAGAAAGCAGCATTCAACCACAACGCCCACACCAAAGCACGCCGCCGATTGCTGTGATTGTCGGCGTGCTTTGGCTCAACTGAATGTAGAGAATGATCGTGATGCATAATCCGTCAGATCAACTAAATTGCCATCTCTCCACGTTCTCCCGTGCTGATTCGCACGGCAGTTTCGACGTTCAGTATGTAGATCTTTCCGTCTCCACGCAGCCCGGTGTGCGCGGATTTCTGAATTGTTGAAATGACTTCTTCGACTCTCCTTTCCACGCATGCTACTTCCAGCTTAACGTGCGGGACATAGTCCACGAGGCCCTCGGCGAGCGGCTTGGAGCCACCCCGCCCGTATCCTTTGCACTCCAGAACGGTCATTCCTGTCAGCCCCTCGACCTTATGCAGAGCAAGAATTGTCTCTGAGAGCTTGAGCGGTTTGATGTAGGCGATGATCAACTTCATATCAGAATTCCTATTAGTTGTTGTCAAGGGCATTTTCCGGATTGATTGCAAACCAACGATAAAGTGACGGGATAACTAGCAGCGTCAAAATTGTGGAAGTTACCAGGCCGCCGATTACAACTGTCGCAAGTGGTCTTTGTACTTCGCTGCCCGTACCATGCGAGAGCACCATCGGTACAAGCCCCAATGCAGCAGCCGAGGCTGTCATGAGCACTGGTCGCAAACGCAAGCACGCTCCGCGTACACACGTTTCCATCATGGGAATACCCTCTTGTAAGAGCTGATTGAGGTAGGTCACCAACACCATTCCATTGGCCAGAGCTATTCCGAACAAGGCGATGAATCCCACAGACGCCGGAACGGACAAGTTTTGATTCGTCAGCCAAAGGCCGACGACACCACCCACAAGAGCAAGCGGAATGTTGAGCAAGATAAGGAAGCAGTTTTTCAATGATTTGAATGTCGAAAAGAGCAAAAGGAACACGATAAGAAGCGTGATTGGAACGACAATCGCAAGTCGTTTGTTGGCTTCACGCTGTAGCTCAAACTGCCCACCCCAGATTACCATATAACCTGGAGGAAGATTGACTTTCGAATTAATCATCTCTTCAGCATCCGTCACGAATGATCCAATATCTCGACCGCGCACATTGCACTGCACGGCCACAAACTTCTGGTTGTTTTCGCGCGTAATCTGACGTGGGCCAGTGATTTCTTCCACTGTCGCTAGTTCTGAGAGCGGAATTTTCACACCTTGCGGCGAGGGAACAAGAATATTGGCAATAGCTTCTCGAGTGCCTCGACTATTCGGCTCATAACGTACCAGAATGTCCCAGCGCTTAATCCCTTCGAAAATTTGGCCTGCTTTCTCGCCACCAACCGCAGTGCGAATCACTTGCTGCACATCCTCAACGTTGATGCCATGACGGGCAATCGCACCTCGGTCAACACTTATGCGAAGCTGTGGAGAGCCCGAGACTTGGTCCTTTTGCACATCGGCTGCGCCCGGAACCTCACGAATAAGTTCTTCAACCTCGGCGGCTTTGGATTGTAAGACGGCCATGTCTGGACCAAAAATCTTGATAGCAAGCTCAGCCCTTGTCCCGGTGACCAATTCGTCCACAGCGGCGGCAATCGGCTGCGTAAAATTAAACTGTACGCCGGGGAAGTTCTCGAATGCCTCACTCATCATGTAGTACAGATCTTCAGGAGTTTTGGCAGAGGTCCATTCGTCTTGCGGCTTAAGGGCGACGAATGATTCGGCACTATTGACTGGATCTGCATGCGCACCAACTTCACCACGCCCAACGCGTGAAACGACACGTGTGACTTCAGGAAAACGGCTCATGAGGCGCTTCTCAAATCGGGTCATGGTTTCGCTTGCCTCTTCCAGCGAAATGGATGGTGCCATCGTGGAGCGCACGAGCAAGTCGCCTTCGTTCAGCTTCGGCACAAATTCAGAACCCAATCTTGTTGATACAAGGCCGCCCACAACGAGCAAGAATGCAGCCAAACCGATTGCAAATAGCGGCTGTCTGACAAAGAAACTCACAACAGGCTTATAGGCGCCAATCAGCCAGCGGACAACGATGAATTCTTGATGCTCAGATTGTTCCCTCTTGGGGCGTCGCATCAACAGAAAGCTTAGCACAGGTGCCAGCAGCAGCGAAAAGATGAGCGATCCAAACATTGCAACTGCCATTGTCTGAGCGAGTGGGCGAAAGGTCTTGCCTTCTGCCCCTTGCAACGTGAACAGCGGTAAGAAAACAATGACGATAATCAAGAGAGAAAAGGCAATCGGTTTTGCGACTTCCGAACATGCGCGTGCAATGACGTGAATCACTGGCTCGGAACGATCGCCATGCCTGAGCATTCGATCCACATTCTCCACCATCACAACCGAGCCATCCACAAGAAGTCCAAGTGCAATCGCTAGACCGCCTAAGGACATTAGATTCGCGGAAAGTCCAAGGTAGTTCATCATCAAAAAAGCGAACGCCAGCGAAAACGGAATAGCCAGCAATACGACTAAGCTTGGCCGTATTCCCCCCAGTAGCAAGAGCTGAATAATTACGATCAAAATGATTGCATCGCGTAGCGCGTCCACGACGGTGTGCACACATTTGGAGACGAGAGTTGCTTGGTCATAATAGGGCACGACTTTTATTCCCGGTGGAAGAATCTTGTTGATTGCTTCCATCCGCACTTTAACATCGTGGATTACTGTTGAAGTATTCATCCCGATAAGTTTCAGAATCATACCAACAACAGCTTCACCTTCACCATTCATCGTAGCCAGACCGCGCCGAATTTCGCCTCCTGTCTTGATGTCGGCTACTTGGCTAAGGTAGATTGGCGTGCCATCCTCGGCCTTGAGCACAATGCTCTCGAGGTCTTGGATGTTTTCAGCGAGTCCAACGGAGCGCACGATGTACTCTTCAGCGTTCTTGACGATAAACTCCGCGCCGACATTGGAATTGTTGGCTTTGATCGCGTCAACAACATCTTGCAATGACAGGTCATACCTCAAAAGATCGAGCGGTCTGATCTCCACTTGAAATTGTTTGACGTCGCCGCCAAGTGAGAGTACTTCTGTGACACCGGTAACCGTTTGCAAATTGAATTTGATGATCCAATCTTGAATCTCACGCATCTCCTGTGGGGTGCGCTGCCTACTTTCATCTTCCAACGTGTAGAAGAGAATCTGTCCCAGACCGGTCGCAATTGGACCCATTTCTGGCTCGCCGGCCGCGGATCTCTTCTCGTGCGGCTTGGAGACGTTCATTTACAAGCTGCCGGGCAAAATAGATATCTGTCCCGTCTTCAAAATAGATATTGACTACTGACAGGCCAAAATTTGAAACCGAGCGGATATGTTGCAGATTCGGCAAGCCGTTCATTGCGACTTCAACCGGATAGGTCACGTACTTTTCAACTTCTTCGGGAGCTAATCCTTCTGTCTCGGTAAACACTTGTACAAGTACAGGCGTTACATCCGGGAAAGCGTCCACAGGTAAACTTCGATAGCTAATCAGTCCGGCAATGAGCAGGATACTACCCATCACCAACGTTAACATTCTATTGCGGAGGACGAATTCGATAAGACTATGCATTGTTCTCTCGTCTCCGGTTAATGATTATGTCCGTCGCCAAACGCGCCCTTAGAAAGCTGTGCTTTCAACGTAAATGCGCCCCTGGCCACGTATTGGTCACCCGCTGCAAGGCCGTTGAGTACCTCCGCGCTCCCATCATTGCTGCGACCGATAGTCACACCCTTAGATTGGAAGCCCTCAGGTGTCCTGACAAACACGCAGGCCTTATCGTCAATCGTCTGCAAACTCGAACGTGGTATCATGATCGGGACATCATGAGTTGCAATCGCGACTTCTGCTGTTACAAACAATCCTGGCCGGAGTGTGCCATCTGAGTTGTTCAATACGGCACGCGCTTTCGCTGTGCGCGTATGCTCATCAACAGTTGGGCTTATGTACGAAATCGTTCCAGTGACATCCTCTATTCCCGCACCTGCGCTCACACGAACGGATTGACCAACACGAATTGCGGACAGGTCTTTCTGATAAACAGTGAGGTTCAACCACACTGTTTTTAGATCCGCAACTTGGTAAATTTCAGCGTCATCCTTGACCACTTCACCGACTGTTATGTGCTTTTCAACGACGGTACCCTCTATTAGTGAAACCACTTCATACGGAGATAAGCTTTCACTGCTTTCAATCAGGGCAAGGACTTCGCCTTTCTGCACGCGCTCACCCAGCTGCTTCCGTACTTCTTTTACAACACCGGGGAAACGTGGAGCAATATGCGCCAAATGGTCAGAATTATACGTGATTTCACCCGGCAGTTTTATCATCACAGTTAAGCTGCCCGGCCCGGCGGTTTCCACACCGATGTCAAACTCCTTCAGGTCCTCAGGGCTCAATCGCACCAGTTTTTCTGCCGAATGTTCATCGTGGGCATGGTGTTCTGTTTCCATGTCTTCAGATCCATGTTCATCGCCATGTTCGCCCTCTTCTGCATGTCCCGTTTTGCTCGTTTTTTAGCCGGATCATTCGAGCCGCTGCAGGAAGAAAGCGCAAATGCGGCTGTCAAGAGCATGGTTAACAGCCCAAGACTAATCGGCAGAACTCTATTTCTTTTCTTCATTGAAGTGTCCTTTTAATTGTTATCTTGAGTTGCGTTGACATCATCCAGACTTATTCCAATCAGTCGCTCAACTACCGTTCGAGCAATATGATAGGTCTCCAAAGCGTCCACATATCGGCCACGAACATCCACAACTGTTCTCTGGGCGTCAAGAACTTCAAGATAACTGGACTTACCCTGCCGGTATTTCTCTCCAGCGACATCAAAAACTCGCAAAGCCTCAGGAAGTACAACACTATCAAGTTGTGTTGCTTCGTTATATGCTGAACTCAAATTCTGGTATGCGGCAAACAACGCAGATGCGACCTCTGAAATTGCCAACATCTGCTCAGTCTGACCTTTGATTACGCTGAGGTGCGCTGCGCGGATATTGCCCTGATTTGTGTCGAAAAGTGGAATCGGAATCGAGGCTCCCATCACCATCGCAACATCGTCTTCGGCACTAAAATGACGAACACCTGCGGCTAAAGTGACATCCGGCGTCTTGCCAGCCTTTTCAAGTTCCATTATACTCTGACGTTTCGCTTGCTCAGTCGTCCAACGTGCTACATCAGGGTTTTCCGCAATCCGAGTGACCAGCTTGTCGTAAGCCGGGACCGCCATAAGAACATTGAAGCTGTTTTGCACATTGGTAAACAAGACATGTTTGCCGCCCCAGGAAGAGGCCAACACAGTTCTTGCATTCGTTAACATGCGTTCGGCATGGTCTCTTTCAATATGTGCAAGGGAGACTGCCAATCGCGCCTTCATCTCCTCGTCGGCCGAGGCAATTCCCGTTTGAACCCGCTTGGTAGCCGTTAAGAGTACATCTTCAGCAAGCTTGTCATTCTCGTCAGCGAGAGCAACTCTTTCCTGTGCTGCCAGCACCTCATAAAAACGTTCTGCCACTCCGGTCAGAACATCAAGACGGGCCGCTTCAAAGTCCCATTTTGTTAAGTCCACTTCGAGGCTGCTCACACTTAGTCGCTTCTGGCGTTTACGCCCGAGTTCTATGAGTTGACTTACCTGAAGTGTTTGCTCAGAATTGTCGAAACCGCGCAGCTCGCCTGTACCCGGACCGTTCTCAACATCTATTCCCAATTCAGGGTTAGGATGGGCTTTTGTTTGTAGCTTACGTGCTTCGGCTACTCGCTGCTCCCAAGCGAATGATTGAATCAACGGGCTGTGAATAAGGGCATACGCTTGTGCTTGTGCGAGAGTTAAGCTGCCTGATGGCTCATCGAGCAAATCTGGCTTATTCGGTGTGAGTGAATCTTCTGCTTCAAATGTTCGAAATTGAGATCCGAGCGATCGAGGAGAAGCTACCGTTGCAGCTTCCCCCGCGTGCGCAACTCCGGTCCCAATCAACATGAACACTATTACTATCTGGAATCGTTTGAGTATCATTCAGGCCCTCCAACGGTTGGGGTTACGAGATGGCACAAAAAAACCGCTCGGTCAGGAGCGGCAAAATCACAAGGGATCGCGTTCCTGTACTTATAATTCAACATGAATTGCCCACGCCTGCTTTTGCAGGGCGGAGTATTCCAACGAGTGAATTAAGAGTACAGTCTGGGAGGTCGTTCTATAGAGGAAAGGTACGAATGAAAGTTTGAGTCGGTAGGAAAATGAAACGCAAGACCTAAAGGAAGAATGTGTCCGTCATACACGTATGGTAAGACGGCTACTACCGCCATATGGCAAAGGCAAACACAATGGGAATCGTCATGATTCGGGCTGCTATCAGACGGCGATGTTTCTGTTCCGTCCTTACAGGCATGCCCCATTGTGCTGATCACCGGGAATACGACGATCAGCAAGCAAAGGAATACTGCGGTAAGAAGTGGTCTCAGAAGAAACGGCGTCATTGGATTAGCGGTCTAACATTGTCATCATTTAACTCAATATACACCATTTCGTTCCAAAGGCAACAATGTCAGAAAAACTCGTGCATAATTCCACCGTTTAATGGAAGAAAAGCAGGAAGACAAAGGTCTTGTTAAACATATATTTAACAAGACCTTTTTGTGGAGACGGCGGGAATCGAACCCGCGTCCGAGAAGCGGACCACACCGGGCGCTACAGGCTTAGGAGTTGGTTGGTTTCTCACTCCCGGGGCGTACCAACCCCAAAACTATCGGGGCCAGCCACTAAATCTCACCGCTTGCGTGGCAGTCCGCGGGCCAGTCCTGCTATAATTTGATATCGGGCCCGGTATCGCAAGACAGTTCCCGGGGGCGACAGGTGCCGTACTTTTTAGTTAGGCAGCCATTGCGTAAGTGTTATTGGCACTTAGATTTTGGAGTCCTGATTAAGGAGGGCACCCCAGCCTCCGCCTGCTCCCAACGCCATCCATACATCCCGTCGAAACCTGGGCGTCCCCAAGAGCCATACAATATAGTAACGATTTGCCGATTCTCAAAGTTTCCCCGCCAAAGTCCTCAACTCCGCATTCCGCACCATCTTCGGCATCTCATCCGCAAACGAAACATTGATCATCGCCTTAGAAACTTCAACCGTATCCGTCACCAATTGCGGCATAAATCGCTTCAAACCAAAAAATGGCTTCCAAAAATACTCGTGCCACATTTGCTTTTCACGCGGGTGAATCGGATGAATATAAGCCGGACGAAAAATACAGAGCTGATTCCCGAAAATCTCTCGCAATCTATTCTCCGCTTGACCTTTCACCTTTCGCCAAAGTACGCTACTCTTCTCGCTTTCATCTGCACCCATTCCACTCACAAAACAAAATCGCACATCAGAATTTGCAGACTTCAACGCTTTCGCCGCAGCAACAACGTAATCCAAAGTGATGAGCGTGTACTGCTTAGGATCCGGAACCTGCACTTGCGAAACACCCAGCGCACAATAACAAGCGTCAACCTCGCTCAACTCTTCTGCAAGATCAACATAGTTCAAAAATCTTCCCGCACAATAACCTTGAGCTTGCTGTGCGATTCCTTCAACGGTCTGCGCGACAATGCAACAACGCTCTCGATGCGTTCATCCTTGACACATTGTCGAACCAACTCAGCGCCCACCGCGCCGGTTGCTCCCATGACGAGTACGCGCACACTCATTCATTCACCTCCCAATCAACCACCACTCGCTCGCTCCGCACCTTCTTGAGCAACTCAACTACTTCCAAGTGCAACGGATGCACGCGATAAGCCTCAAGCGCTTCCCAACTCTCAAGCGTGGTAATCAACACAACATCGAAAGCCTGCGCGTCCGGCAATTCGTTGATACCCACCTCAAGCGCGTGCAATCCGTTGACGTTGCCGCGCATCGCTTCCATCACTTCTTTCACGCGTCGTGCGTTCGTCTGCTTGTCACAGCCGTCGGCGAACTCATGCAGTTTGAGCATGATGACATGTCGTATCATGTGCGAAAACTCATTTGATAAACTGAACACTCTGCGTGTCCGAAAGTTGCCCTTGCGTCGCCGTCACCAAATACATTCCCGATGCCAGTCCGGAAGGCTGCCATTTGAGCGCAAGCGTTCCCGGCCCCGCCATACCCTCATGCAATGTCGCCACACGTTGCCCCAGCGTATTGAAGATTTCAACCTTTGTCAGCCCGCGAGTAGGCAATGCCGTTTCAAGCGTAACATTCGAGTTGAATGGATTCGGAAACGACTTGAGAGCAATTGGTCTTTAACAACAGGCGTTTCGCGCTCATCCACGTTGACCATGCCGACGCCTTGCGTAATCGTATAAGTCTGATTTGCGTCTATGAAATTATACTCCTCCGTAAGCCCACCCGGCCAAAAAACGCGGATTGAATCAACCTCTGTTGAGGAACCCAAGCCATAATGAATATCCAATGATTGCCCACAATAGCCCGTTTGGCCGCTCACGCAGCTAAAACAACGCCGTTATTTTCCGTCTGTGTATTCCGATAAAGCAAATTATCTTCATCAGCGTTCCGCGATCGCGCAATGCACAAATCCAAATCCTGATCGCCGTCCATATCTCCAAACGCGCACCCAAATCCCCATCCGCTGTCAGCTTGTATCGGTTCACTTGCCGCGCGCGTGAAATTCCCCGTGCCGTCATTGTCATAAAGATAATTGTGGCGGTAGATATTCCCGCTCGCCGCAAATCCGTTCGTCACCAACAAATCCAAATCGCCGTCGTTGTCATAATCGCCAAACGCGCTGCCGACCGCAAACTGATTGTCCACACTAACCGGCGAACCCGTCATCGGCACGAGTTCTTGATCGATATTGCGATAAAGCAGACTCGGACTGTTGTAGGAACCGACAAACAAGTCAAAGTCAGCGTCATTGTCGATGTCGCCCCAACTGCTCGTAAAATTATTCACACCGTCAATTCCGGGTGCGACGCCCGTTTGCCGTGTAAATGTGCCATCGAAATTGCGATACAGCGCGTCATTGTCATTGTTCTCGTTCGCCACAAACAAATCAACCCATCCATCGCCGTCAAGGTCACACCAATCCGCCGAGCGCGAATCATCTCCGTCAACAGAGAAGGGTGGAGTAGTCACCAACGTAAATCCTCCCGCGCCGTTCGAGTTGTAAAGCCAATTATGATGGCCGTTCCCCGAGCTGTTGGTCACAAACAAATCGAGCCAACCATCATTATCATAGTCGGCCCAACTTCCCGTCTCGCTATATCCACCCGAGTTCGTAACTGGCGGAACAATTCCGCGCCCGAACGTACCATCCCCGCGATTGATGTAAAGTTTGTTGCTCTGATTCGACCAGCGCGCGATAAAACAATCCACGTCGCCGTCGTTGTCATAATCTCCCCACGACGCGCCGACGTTGTGTCCGCCGGTCTCTTTAATAGTGTCACTCGCAACAGCAGTGAACGTCCCCGAGCCGTCGTTCAAGTAATAGAAATTCCCTTGAGTCTCTTCGTCATTCGTGATGTACAAATCAAGGTCGCCGTCGTTGTCGGTATCAACAAACGTCACGCTTGCCGATGATCCGCCGTCTGTCGCAACAGGCGAATCTGTGATGCGCGAATAAATCTGCGCGGTCGCGGTCGTGACAAAAATGAACACGACAAGCAAAGGCAATACGGCTCTGGCCATGGACTCCTCCGAGTTCTGGAAAGTGAAGGACCCACCAGTTTATTGAACTTACGCGCGACCGGGTTCGCGCTCGGACACCTCTCTATGCCTCCTGAAAATTTTTCTGACCCTCGTAAGTCCAATGAAAAAATTCTGCAAGAGGTCCAACAAGCACTTATTGAACAAGCGTTTTATAAAATGTTTTACAAAAAACACAAAACGGCTTGACAAATCTTCAAAAAGGCCTTATATTATACGCAATTCGAAACAAACAACCCCGCTGCGCACATCCATGAACCCAATATATGCTTGAATAATTCCAATCACAAGCCCCACACCGAATCTCCGCCAGCACCCCTCTAATTCATGCTACCGCAAGCTTCTCCCGATACACTTCTGTTCCATCCTCCAAAATCACTCTCACGACTCGCTCTTCACCTCGCACCGAATTACCGATGCGAATCTCTTCGATATCTTCTATGTGATCAAAAGTTACAATTCCTTCGCGCACCCGTCCTTCATTCACCTGATGATCCCGCCAAACGCCCGGCAGCAATCCGCACGAGAGTTCTGGAGCAATCCACTTGCCCTTAACTTTGAAAATGAAACTCGAAATAGTCCCTTCACTAAACTCATTTCTCGTATTCAAGAACAAAGCACTCTTCAGCCCAAGCTCTTTGGCTTTCGCGCGCAATGTATACTTTTCAGGCCGCAAGGTTGTCTTATGATAGAGTCTCGGATCTTCAGGGTCCAACCGTAGTTTCCGGAATCATCACTGAAATCCCGCCTTTCGTCCAACCCAATTCTTCCGGAATCAACTTAAACGAAATATCCTCACCGTCAAGGTCAAGCCTAACTCGATTCGGCTTATCTCCAAGCTCTGCTTTCAATTGCTCAAGTTTACACAAAATCTTATCACGCGGAAACGGCCTCCCAAAATAAACACAAGAGTGCTCCAGCCGCCGCAAATGATTCTCAATGTCCTTATATCCGACTTCTGGAATATATCGAAAGGCTTCATACAATCCAAAAATCTGCGGTCGTCGTTCTAAGAACTTCGACTTCAACAATACCTCGTCCCATTCGCGCTCCGGATCACTGTCTGCGACAATCCCTGATCCAATTCCCAATGTTGCGATGCTCCCGTTTATCTCTAACGTGCGAATCGCCACATTGCAAACGAAATCTCCGCCGGGATAAAATAATCCAATGCTCCCGCAGTAAATTCCCCGCGCCGTAGGTTCAATCTCCTGAATAATCTGCGACGCCCGAACTTTCGGCGCTCCGGTGATGCTTCCCGCCGGAAAACTTGCCTTGAATATCTCAAAAAGTGAAACATCGTCACGCAAATCACCCACAACCGTCGTTGTCATCTGATGCACGGTCGGGAATCGCTCGACGAAATACTCATCGCGGTCCGCACGCTTCCGTCTGGCAAATTCTCCCAAGATCATTCCGCATCAAATCCACGATCATCGTATTCTCAGCGCGATCCTTTTCGCTGTTGTGCAAGGCAATGCGTGCCGCCTCATCCGCATCCCACGACGGCCTCCGCGAAGCAGTCCCTTTCATCGGCTTCGAGATGAGTTCATTCCCGTTGCGTTCAAGGAACAATTCTGGTGACAACGAAACAATCTTCACCGCCCCCGTGTCTGCAAAACAAGCATACGGCATCGGAACAGCTTCACTAAGCGCGCAAAATGCGCTAAATGCGTCACCGTCAAATTCACACTGCGCCCGCACCGTATAGTTTGCTTGATAAATATCTCCCGCACGAATATGCTCCAGCACGCGATTCATTGCATTAGCATATTCAGATTTACTGATCTGAACACGCGGATCACTTAAGAAATCTTCATCCGGAGCAACCAAATTCGCAAGGTTGCTTAAACACAGCAAACCAAGCCAACGGCAGCAGATGCGGCAAATGAGCGCTCAAAGCCTGATCAAACCCTCGCGCCGCTTCGTATGACAACACCATCGCCACATAGTACCCATCAGCCTGAAACTCCGCCACGCGCGCGAACGACTCCGGGAAATCCGCTTCTCGCGTAACACTCCATTGCGCCACCGGAAAACGGAAAGCAAGCCGTGTTGCTTGCCCGGGCCGCGTAAACACAAATGTCGGGGTCTGGTACATAATCTTAAAAATACAAAATTCGGCGGAATCACACAAACAAAAAACCCGCCTTGCGGCAGGTTTTTGAAGATTTGTGTCCTGAAGAAACTATGCTTCGACAAGCTTTACCATCGGGAACGTCAAGAGTAGCATGGCCTGGCCGCTGTCTTCGGAGAACTCCAGTTCTCCACCCATTCCGCGCAATACCTCGCGCGCGAAGATCAAATCCCAACCGGCCTGCCCAACCGCCGGCGGCTGACCGTCGTTCCAACCTGACGGGAAGTTCGCCGTGCCGTCATACGACAGCGAGACAAACGCCTGCGTTTCCGTGTACGACAGCGTGTAGCAAACGTGGCCGTTTGTCGCAAGATGATCGCGGGCGTGCGCTGAAATCGCTTCCAACACGATGCGCAAGCTGTTCGCTTCTGCATTCACGCGGCAGCCTTCATCACACAACACAATCTGCGGGCGTTCTCCAAAGAATCCGTTCGGCAATTTCTTTACAAACTGCTGCAAGATCGGAGATAGGTCGCACTCATGCATGTGCCGCCCCTGTCCGCCCAATGCAGAAAGTTTACGCACCAAATGTGCGGCTTCGCGAGCTGATTTCTCAATTTCAGAAATTTCGCGTGACGTATTGCCGTCAAGTTCAGCCGCCGCAAGCGACGCATGACCCAAGACACCCGTCAGCAAATTGCTGAACTCATCAGCTAATTCGCGCGACAGCGTCCGCATATGCGACGGGGGTAGCGGCGCGAATGAAATGATCGGTGATGCCGCAGCCACAGGAGTGGGAGCCACAATAACTTCTTCGATACTTGCACCTATCCACTTACCGTCTTTGTCGGTCACAGCGCAAGCCTGCCAAGTGATTCCATCCACGGCAGTGACTTGACAGATCGGCTCATTCTTTTTCTTAAACCAAGTCGCAAGAACTTTTGCGTCGCTGTCTGTAAGCCATTGTGAAAACGCCTGCCCTTCTCCCTGTAAAGGAGTGGCTCCAACTTCTTCCCAGAAAGAACCCGTGGCGCACAAAACTTTGCCGGTCATATCAAGGTAGCAGGCTCGCGGTGACATGCATGCCAGAAACTCTTCTGCCGTCGTGTCCTTGACCGTAACTTCCTTTACGACTTCCTTGATAACCTCTTTGACAACCTGTTCCGCCGCAGGGGCAGGCTGATTCTTAGCTTCAGTCAATGCCGCACTCAGTTCAAGCGCTTCTTGTTGACTTGTTTCAAAAGACTTCTGAAGCTTTGCGAGTGCCTTGCGCACATCAGAAAGCTCTGCATTTCCCTCTTCATTGGCCTGCTCAAAATTCGCCCGCTCCGTTTGCTCCTTCGAGAGCGCCTCAGTCAATTGCTTGATATTTGCCTTCAGCTCCGCAATCTCTTGCGCAGCCGCAGATTCACTCTGTGCTTGACCGCTGTGCAGTTCTTTGAGCGTGTTTAGCTCCGCACTTAGCTCAGCATTCTTGGCAAGCTCCGACTGTAAATCACTCCTGAGCTTTGGAACTTCCGCTTGCAAACTCTCAAGCTCTGCTTGAGCATTGCTATTATCGGTCTGTTGTTTTCTGAACTTATCTAATTCGTGCTGCAAACGCGAAGACTTCTCGACTGATTTCTCCGCGCGCTCGAGTGCCTCTTTTGCACTCTTTTCCAGCCGCATGGACTTCTCAGCCATCTTCTTCAGTTGAGCTTCACGCTGTGCAATCTCCTCTAAAGCAGCTCTGAGCTTCTCATGTAATTGATTAGACTGTAGGGTTGCCTTCTCGGCCCCTTCGCGCCCGGCCATCATTTCGCGGTCGCGCTCGATCAGCGACAGGCGGTTGGTATGCTCGCGTGTAATATCCAAACAGTGAATGAAGTAACCAACGAAAACTCCTTCCTGCCACAGCCCTTGCACATGCAACTGAACATAGAACGGCTTCTCTTTCGTGCCCAAATCCACTACTTGATTGTGCACACCCAGTTCATCGGAATGCATGGAGTGGAGCAAGCTTTCGAAGACACGCCGCTGTTCATCGTTGCGGAAGAACAACAGAATCGGGCTTCCGAGCATCGCATTTCGGCCCAAGTCGCTGCGTCCGGAGCGGGCCATAAATTCATCCCAAGTCCGTCCCACCACGGCCAACTTCAGGTCGGGCGTGACCAATGCAGATGCCCCAAATACTGCATCGAGTGCAGATTGAGGTACCTGACGGAGGAGCGGAGTAGTCACATCGTAGGCATTTTGCGACGCTTCCATGAGGCGTTCACCACCTATAGCTTATCGGATTACAATCATTTACAGTTCTCAGTGCAGAGATAAATCGCAAAAAAACGGCCAGCTTTTGCGAACTGTCGCGCTTGCATCTGGCGGCCCGAACCCGTATATTTATCGCCCGAACTGTTCGCTATAACATTGTAAAGCTTACTGTTCGGTGTATTGGGGAATCGTCTAATTGGCAGGACAACAGTCTCTGGATCTGTTAATCGGGGTTCGAGTCCCTGTTCCCCAGCCATCAAAGCCCACAGGCATGCCTGCGGGCTTTTTTGATCTTGCTATTGATAATGAAGAGTGGCTGACTTAGTTGGTTGTCCAACCCAAATTCCTTGCATCGCCAACCCGGAATGGCTATATTACACCATCACAGCACGAGTTCATAGCTGAACCAAAAGTATTTTTTGGCTTAAGCGAACACCATAAGACATTGTTCCTATAGATCTAAGTGGTGTATAGGTCAAGAATATGCTGGGTCATGGAACAATTTTCGCTTTGAAGCCGTGTCAGAGAAACAATGAAACATAAGCACAGGTCACTAATTTGGTCAACTGGAGCAATCCTGTTGGCAATGGTCCTGTTGGCGGCTCCGATGGCCTGCCAGCTTATGCCTTGTTGTCGCCCAGTTGCGGATTGTTGTGACAGTTGCCACGACGAGAAACAGCCTGAATCAGGGGATCAACAAGATTCCGATTGCGCGAACGGCCATTGCCTGAATGCAACGATGTCAATCGCGGCCCCGCAAATTGATGAAGTGGTATTTTTGCCTGCAGTTACAACCGATGTGCACTGGATTGACGGATTCGTCCTCGAATACTCTTCCGATCCGCTTTATAGACCTCCCATAGCCGCCTGTTAATCAAACAATAGGAGTACTCCGTCCGCAATGGACGGTGGACTTTGTTTGCTTAATAGTCGGAACAGATTGCCAAGGCGTCGCTGTTCTGCAGCGACGTTTTTTATTTGTCGAATTTTGATTCAAATACAATAGAAGGAGATCTCCCATGAGCTGGAGAAAACTTATCATCCCGTCCCTTGCGCTTGCGGTGATAGTTGTTGGGATGTTACTCAACGTCAACTCATCAACAAACGCTATTTCTGCGGCAAACGCCACAGAAAAGGTCTGCGAATATCACGGAATCGCCATTGATTCATGCACCCGCTGCAATCCGGATTTGATTTCGGTGTTCAAGGCCAATGGTGATTGGTGTGCTGAGCACAAGCTGCCTGAATCGCAATGCGACATCTGTAACCCCAATCTCAAAGGCGGAAATCCCACGTCGGCTGAATCCAATCACGCTACTCATGGTTTGCACGACGAAACGGGCCACGATCACTCCAAACACGAGACGCAGGCTGTAGATTGGTGTTCAGAACACCGTGTTCCCGAATCTCAATGCACAAAGTGCAACCCGAAGTTAATTGACGCTTTCAAAGCAAAAGGCGATTGGTGCGGCGGCCACGGCTTGCCTGAATCGCATTGCTATCAATGCAACCCGGGACTCAAATTCGCTCAGGAAGAGCAGGTTAAGAAACCGCAAGCACAACCAGAAGCTACAACAATTGACTGGTGTGCCGAGCACCGAGTTCCCGAGTCTGAATGCACAAAATGTCATCCCAATTTGATTGGAGCTTTCAAAGCAAAAGGCGACTGGTGCGGTGGCCATGACGTGCCTGAATCGCATTGCTATCAATGCAATGCCGGACTTAAGTTTGAACAGGAAGCCGAATACAAGAAGCAGCACGCGGGTCAAAAACAAAGCCATGTGCCGAATACGTCGCTGCATCGAGAAAATGCCGCTCAATGTGCATCGGACAAAGCGGTGATCCAATTTGCGAGTATTCAAACGGCGGCTCGAAGCGGGCTATCCATTATTACTGCTGAAGAATCGCCTTCGTCTGAAATTCTTGACATCCCCGGCGAAGTCGAGTTTGATGCCACACATTCCATGTCGGTGACGTGTCCAGTAAGCGGCGTCTTGATGCGTTGGGTCGTAAACCCCGGTGACCAAGTTCAGCGCGGGCAAATCTTAGCCTACATTGAATCCATCGATGCTGCCGAAAGAATGGCCGACTATATTCATGCGTCAGCACTCCACAAACTTGCGAGCAAAGCGCTCGACCGCAAGCAAGATCTGGCGCAAAAAGGACTGGCAAGCGTTCGTGAAGTAGATGAAGCCGAAGCAGAATTGATGCAGGCACAAGCAGACGTCAATCGAGCCTCAAGTGTTTTGACAATGCTAGGCTATACCGATGACAACTTAGCGGAACTCGTCACAGACACCGACAACAGCAGGCTCGTCCCGTTGCGAGCCCGTCAAAGCGGCAAGTTGGTTGAACAAGCAGTTGAACTTGGCGCAATTCTCGAAGCCGGTCAGCCTATCGGTATGATTTCAGAAACCGCACAGCTTTGGGTTGAAGCGCAAGTCCCCGAAACCGGAATGGATCAAGTAAAGGTTGGTCAAACTGCCACCGTGAGCTTCGATGGAAACGGCTGGACCTCAGGCTCTGGCCACGTTATCTGGATTGCCGACGGAGTAGATGAAGCCACCAGAATGGGCAAAGTTCGCATCGCAATCGAACCAAACGGAACTAATCTGCGTGCACATCAATTTGTCCGTGTAAACATTGAAACAAGTCAGACCGCAAACTCCGTTCTCGTTCCGGTTGATGCCGTGCAATGGGAAGGCTGTTGTAATGTGGTGTTCATTCAAGAAACACCGGATCGCTTCAGGCCGCGCAAGATAAGTATCGATTACACGAACGGAAACTACTATGTCGTGAGCGGAATTCAGCCCGGTGAGAAGATTGTCGGCACGGGCAGCTATATGCTTAAGACGGAATTGATGAAGAGCAGTATTGGAGCAGGTTGTTGCGGTGAAGGAGCATAGCAACTAATGCTGAAGAGGCTCATCATTGGAGTCATCAACCAACGCTGGTTGGTGATCTCCATTGCCGCACTTTTGTCGTTCGGTGGGATAGTGTCTGTTATGCATCTGCCGTTTGACGCTTTTCCGGACACAACGCCGGTGCTTGTGACGGTAAACACGAAGCTTTCGGGTTTCGCTGCAGAGGACGTAGAATCGCAAATTACTGCGCAGATCGAGCGTAAACTCGCCGGATTGGCGAATTTGCAAGAACTCCGTTCAATCTCAAAATCCAATTTGTCGCAAATCATTTGCGTCTTTGAGGATGGCACGGATATTTATCTTGCGCGCCAGCAAATTACCGAAAGACTCTCAGCCTTGGAATTGCCCAGTGGCGTCGAGCATCCTGAACTCGGGCCAATTTCTACCGGCTTGGGAGAAATCTTCCACTATATCGTGGTGGATACATTGGCAGACTCGCCCAAGAGCCGCGCACGCGAGGTTCAAGATTGGGTCATCAAACCGCGCTTGCAAACGGTTCCCGGAGTCGTGGAAGTCAACAGTTGGGGCGGTTTCGAAAAACAGTATCAAGTTCAAGTCGATCCGCAAAAACTGCTCGCCCTCAATTTGCCTCTGAGTCAAGTTGTCACCGCACTTCGTGAAGGTCAACAAAACGTCGGCGGCGGCGTCACACAGCGCGCGGGCGAACGCTTCGTCATTCAAGGCGTCGGCGCGATAACAAAACTTGAAGAGATCGGCGAAATCGTCGTCGATTCACGAAATGGTGTGCCGATTCACATTGACGATATCGCCGATATTGCAATCGGTCATGCCACTCGCTATGCTTCCGCAACATTTGATGAGCACGGTGAAGCCGTGTTGGGTCTTGGGTTCATGTTGACCGGCGAGAATCCGCAAGACGTCACGCGCGCGCTGGCCGCAGAACTCGAGCAAGTCAAGAAAACTCTACCGACAGGCGTAGATGCACATGTCGTCTATGAACGCACGGACTTGGTGAACGAAGTTCTCGATACAGTTGAACACAACTTGTTATACGGCGCAATTCTCGTCATTGCGATTCTGTTGGCGTTCTTGGGGAATCTTCGTGCAAGTCTAATCGTCGCGCTGGCGATTCCCTTGTCTATGCTGTTTGCTTTCAACTTGATGCTGCAATTGGGCATCGCCGGAAGTCTGATGAGTCTCGGCGCAATTGACTTCGGACTTGCCGTGGACAATGCAGTCATCCAAGTTGAAAACGTCACAAGACGACTCTCGGCAGGTGTTGGGAGCCGCAGTCGCTTTGAAGTGATTCGCGATGCCATCATGGAAGTGCGTAAGCCGACTTTATTCGGCGAACTCATCATCATGTTGGTCTATTTGCCGATACTCACGCTTGAAGGCATCGAGGGTAAGATGTTCCGCCCGATGGCCATGACGGTCATCCTCGTGCTCACAGGTTCATTGATTCTTTCCTTTACAGTGATTCCGGCGCTATGTGCATTCGTGCTGAAAGACCACGCGCACGAAGACAAATCACGGCTTGTTGAATTCCTGAAACGGCACTACGAAAGTGTATTGGCGTGGTCGCTTAAGCGCGCCAAACTCATTCTTGCGACGACAATATTGTTAGTGATCGCTGCCGGAGTGATGCTAAATTCGCGCGGCTCCGAATTTATTCCAAAATTGTCAGAAGGCAGCATTGTCATCAACTTAATTCGCTTGGCAGGCGTATCGCTCGAGCAATCTACCGAAAATGGTCAGATGGTCGAACGAATTCTCAGGGAAAATTTCCCCGATGAAATCAAAGAGGTCTGGACACGAACCGGCACGCCTGAGTTAGCTACCGACCCGATGGGTGTGGAGCTGTCGGATGTTTTCGTTACCCTGAAGCCGCGTGACGAGTGGACCAAAGCCCGTAATCAAACGGAGCTGGTAGCATTGATGGACGATGAATTGTCTGATCTGCCAGGCATGAACATGGCGTTCACCCAGCCTATCGAAATGCGGTTCAACGAATTAATTTCCGGCATTCGCACTGACCTCGGCATCAAAATCTTCGGCGACGATCTTGAAGTCCTGAAACAAAAGGCAACTGAAATCAGGCAGATCGTCGAAACCACTGAAGGCGCAGCGGATATCAACGTCGAGCAGATCACCGGTCAACCTGTAATTCAGTTGCAACTTGATCGCAAGGCGCTTGCACGCTATTCGATGAGTGCGGGGAGTGTCTTGGAAGCTGTGCAAGCTCTCGGCGGAGTCACAACAGGTCAAGTCATCGAAGGTCAGAGAACATTTGATCTCGCACTTTACATCGATGACAAATACACAAACACTCCTGAAGCAATCGAGAAAATCATTCTCCCTGCTGAAAACGGAGAATTTGTTCCGTTAACGCAAGTTGCCAAGCTTTCGCAGATTGACGGCGCAGCCTCTATTTCACACGAGTGGAACAAACGCCGCATCGTTGTGCAGTGCAACATTCGCGGACGGGATATTCGGTTCATTCGTGGATGAAGTCCGCAGAAGAACAGATCAAGAAGTCGAGTTTGATCCCGGCTATTACGTGCAGTTTGGCGGGCAGTTTGAAAATCTCGAACGCGCGCGCACACGTCTGATGATAGTTGTTCCGCTCGCGCTCTTGCTGATCTTCGGCCTGCTCTATTGGACGTACAAATCAGCCCGCGATGCCGTATTGATCTTTACAGGCGTTCCGCTTGCCGCCGTCGGTGGTGTGTTCGCTTTGGCTCTGCGTGACATGCCGTTCACGATTTCAGCCGGAGTGGGTTTTATCGCGCTCTCGGGTATTGCTGTGTTGAACGGATTGGTACTCGTTTCGTCCATCCGAAATCTTCAACAAGAAGGTGTTGGCTTCGCTGAAGCAGTAAAGACGAGCGGTGCACTGCGCATGCGTCCCGTAATCATGACCGCGCTTGTCGCAGCCTTCGGCTTTATTCCGATGATGCTGTCACACGGTGTAGGTGCTGAGGTTCAACGCCCGCTCGCAACAGTCGTAGTCGGCGGCATCATTACCTCAACACTTTTAACTTTGATAGTGCTACCCGTGCTCTACACGCGCTTCGGTAAACCTATACCAATAGGCGAGGAACAATAAACACCAACCCCCTGCTAATCAACCATTTAGCAGGGGGTTTTGGTTTTAGGAGGGAATGAGATACCTCACGGCTTCCCCTTGAGTTCCAAAGAGTTTGTCCTTACATTGAAGACGAACCGGACTATTCGCTTCGCCCCCCACAAAGGACATGCTTCCAAGGCTAATCCTCGCCCTCCTCATAACCACTGCCGCCTGGGCCAACTACAAGTTCGCCTCGCCTGTGGCCTCCATTGCGCCCACCGACCGCGGCGCAATCATTACTTGCACCGACAGCGTCACGCTTGAAGTCAAGTTCTATACTCCCGAAATCGTTCGCATCACTCTCGTCCGCCCGGATGATCCTGAGCCTCTGCTCACGGATGCTCTGTTGGCGGACTCTTTATTGCCGCAAAGATATGTTAGTGCGATCGGCAGACAAAGGGCGACGGCAGAAAGAGCCGCAAATCCATTGGACCACGGCCTCGGTTTGAGAAGACGATCGGTTTCACAGAACGGAATGACTTGTCGCTTGGACAAAGACCACCTCCTTTTCGATTCGAACTTCGGACAATGAAAGTTGACCTTCCTTGCCGACGACCCCACCATGTCCTACGGTTGGGATGGCAACGAAGTCCGCACATGGAAGAAACTTCATCCAAGTGAAAAGTTCTTCGGCTTAGGCGAGAAGGGCGGAGGTCTCGACAAACGCGGTCGCGAACTCACACTCTGGAACAGCGACACTCCCGGCTACACCGATAGCAGCGATCCGCTCTATCAATCCATCCCCTTCTACATCGGCCTGCGCGACTCAATTGCCTACGGTGTCTTCTTCAACAACTCCTACAAATCAAAATTTAACTTCGGCGCAGGCCAGCAACGCTATTCATCATTTCCGCCGAAGACGGCCCGCTGGATTATTTCGTCATCTACGGCCCCTCAATCCGCGAAGTCGTTCAACGCTTCTCCGATCTAACAGGCAAGATGCCGCTCCCGCCGATGTGGGCCTTGGGCTATCAGCAATCCCGCTGGAGCTACTTCCCCGACACCGAAGTCATGCGGCTCGCGCAAACCTTCCGCGACAAAGACATTCCCTGCGACGTCATCTATCTCGACATTCACTACATGGACGGCTATCGCGTTTTCACGTGGGACAGCACACGCTTTCCCGAGCCTAAGAAGATGCTGAGTGACTTAGCCAAAGACGGTTTCAAAATAATTCCGATCATTGATCCCGGTGTCAAAGCTGATCCGAATTACATCATGGCGAAAGAAGGACTCGCAAACAATCACTTCGTAAAATATCCCGACGGCACAACACACGTCGGAGAAGTCTGGCCCGGCCAATCCTACTTCCCCGATTTTTCAAATTCCAAAACTCGCATCTGGTGGGGCAAACACGTCGCCGAATTTCGCAAGCAAGGCGTGCGCGGATTTTGGAATGACATGAACGAACCCGCCTGCTGGGGCCAAGCTTTTCCGTTAGAGACAATCTTCAATGATGATGGCCGCAATTCTTCGCACAAAAAAATGCATAATCTCTATGCATTACAAATGGGTCAAGCGACGTACGAAGGATTGTTGAAAGAATTTCCCAACGAGCGCCCGTTTATCTTAACTCGCGCAGGCTTCGCAGGCATTCAAAGATACGCCGCCACATGGACAGGCGACAATCTCGCCACCGAAGATCATTTGGAACTCGGCATCCGCATGATGCTCGGCCTTGGTCTCTCCGGTCAACCTTTCGTCGGCACGGATGTCGGCGGCTTTATGGGCACACCGTCACCCGAGTTGTATGCAAGATGGATTGAAGTCGGTGCGCTGTCTCCATTCTGCCGCACGCATTCGCACTACGGCTCCAACGACAAAGAACCGTGGTCCTTCGGTGAAAATATCGAAGACATCAGCCGCAAGTTCATCAAGTTCCGCTACGAATTGCTGCCAACGCTTTATTCTTCTTCACGAACCGCAGAAACAGGCGAACCCATCTGGCGCCCGATGTTCTACGAGTTCCAGAACGACCCGAAGTGTTACGACTGGGCCTACCAACAGCAATTCATGCTTGGCCCAAATATCTTAGTTGCACCCGTCACAAGAGTTGGTCAATACACCAAGAAAGTCTATCTCCCCCCGAAGGCCGGTGGCTGGATTGGAACACCGAAAAGTTCTACGATGGGCCACAGGAGATAATCATCGATGCGCCACTTGACCGACTTCCCATGTTTCTCAGATGGCGCTATCCTGGTGCGAAGGAGATGCAGCAATATGCGGACCAAAGCCCATCAAAAACCTGACACTGCGACATTTTTGCCAATTGACTGCGCAGTCACGGTTCACGCTGTCTGGCAGAAGATGACGGCAGCTCTTTCCAGTCATGGACACCATTGCATCGCGTCGAGCCATTTGCGGACATCGTAAAAGGATCAACACCGCGCAGACGTTGCAAACCCAGAATCGGTTAATGATCGCAATTCCGGATCGGACGCTTACGATTCGTTGGCTAACAGCGACTTGCAGACGAAACCGGAAGCCTTTGTCCTCAACGGTGGTTTGGATTGAGGCCGAGATGAATCGAATCCTGTATGATCGGGAACGTAGTAATGGAATTCAAAGTAGATTCCAAGCTGGGTATTGGGTCACTTCCGTTTTACAGTGAGCAAAGCCCCATGAACCTCTCCACCCTTGACCTCATCATCATTGCCGCCTATTTCGCGGCAGTCTTCGGCATCGGTTACTATTTCATGCGCCGCCGCAAAGCTGACGCCGCCGGATATTTCTTGGCAGGCCGCGATGTCGGTTGGTTCGCCATCGGCTGCTCGCTCTTCGCCACAAATATCTCAAGCGAGCACTTCGTAGGTCTGGCAGGATCAGGAGCCGCAGGCGGATTGGCCGTCGGCCACTTCGAGTGGCTCGCATGTTTGATTGTGTTGCTCCTCGGTTGGGTTTTCGCACCGTTTTATTTGCGCTCGCAAGTCACCACGATGCCCGAGTTTCTTGAGCGCCGTTACGACAGTTCAAGCCGTTGGTACCTGACAGGCGTTTCAATCGTCGCCTATGTATTGACAAAAGTGTCCGTCACGCTCTTCGCCGGAGCGTTGCTCCTAAAAGAACTCCTCGGCTGGGATGTTTACACATCAGCCATCGCCTTGGTCGTCACAACTGGAATCTACACCGTCATCGGCGGTTTGACCGCAGTAATCTATACAGAACTCCTGCAAGCAATAATCTTGATTGCAGGCGCGTTGTTGCTCACAATTATTGGCTTAGGCGAAGTCGGCGGCTGGAGTCAACTCGTTGCCAAGACTCCGCCTGATTATTGGAACATGTTCAAAGCCATGAACCATCCCGATTTTCCGTGGACGGGCATCATCTTCGGTGCGCCGATTTTGGGCATCTGGTATTGGTGTACCGACCAATACATCGTTCAACGCGTCCTCAGCGCGCGCGGCATTGAGCAAGCCCGCAGCGGCGCGATCTTCGCAGGCTATTTGAAGATTCTCCCCGTCTTCATTCTCGTTCTGCCCGGCATCATCGCGCACGTCCTCTATCCGGAAGCAAGCGGCAACAGCGCCTATCCGACTCTCGTCTCCAAATTGCTGCCCACCGGATTAAAAGGCATCGTTGTTGCAAGTTTGCTCGCGGCCTTGATGTCTTCGCTCGCATCGTGTTTCAACAGCGCTTCGACGCTCTTTACCTACGACGTTTACAAAAAGCTAAAACCAAACACGGACGACAAAACTCTCGTCCGCGTTGGACGTATCGCCACAGGTTTCGTCGTCTTAGCCGGAATCCTCTGGGTACCGTTCATCAATCTGGTTTCGTCACAACTCTACGTGTATATGCAGAGCGTGCAAGCCTACATCAGCCCGCCCATCGCCGCAGTCTTTCTCTTCGGACTGATTTGGTCACGCGCCAACGGCAAAGGTTCAATCGCGGCCCTGCTGACTGGGCTCGTCTTGGGTTTCACGCGCTTATTCGGTGAAATCATCAATAAACAATCTCCGCTGAGTGATGGCCCCTTCCGAATGATGATCGAGATGAACTTCCTCCACTTCGCGACCTTCCTGTTTGTCATCTGTTCACTCGTTCTCGTTGCAGTAAGTCTAAGCACACCAGCTCCAACCGCCGCATCCCTGAACGGCCTGACCTTCAAATATACTCCGATGAGCATGCGCGATTCCGGCGACCCCGCAGCCCACAAACGCAACATCATTTTGTTAATCGTCCTCGTCTTCACCGTTTTGATTCTCTGGGGCATCTTCTTCTAATAGCACTGTAATCAAGAGCCACAATGTTAAGAGCCTTGTCATCCCGTAGGGATCTTGTTGCTGAGGCAATTACCAGAAAGCGTTTACCAATAAAGTCACACGATGAACACACTCCTCGCATTAATTCTCCTGTTCTGTGCCAGCCCAGCTTTCTGTGCCCCCGTCCACACCACCTACCTGTGGCACATGGAGCAGCCCATCTATTGGCCCGATCAATCACCCTATGGTGCAGGCTACGAAACCGCATTGGAATCCATCTGGCAACGAAACGGCGGCGCCGCACATCCTGAAAACGATGTCAGCGGAATCTTCACATTAGCCGACAGAGTCGCGGCCTACCAAGATCGACCAAAAAATTCCATCGGCACAATGAGCGGTGTGGATGCAGGCGCGCAAGTTACCTATTCCGGCGGCTTGATTCGCAACGTCGGATCACTTGGCGCAGCAAATTACGGCGGCTACTCTCCATCGTGGAACTCTCACTTCCAAACCGCTCGCAATTGGACCACTTCCGGCGGTCGTCCACGCATGGAGCTGACAATCATCTCTTATCATCACAGCTTCGCACCTTTGATCGATAAAGAAGTCTTGAAAAAAGACATTCAAATCTATCAAAGTGTATACGGCTCCATCTGGGGCAACACGCCCGCGCAAACCACCGGCTTCTTCCCGCCGGAAATTGCATTTAGTGAGCGCATCATTCCCGTTCTGCGCGATTGCAATCTCGATTGGACATTCATTGCCTCCACGCATCTCTCTCGCGCTTGCATCAACTTCCCCATGACCTACGGCACAGGCGGTGAAAATTGTAATCCTCCCAACCTCGCCGACCAACAAAATCCCGCGCAAACAAACTGGCGCACGCAATCCATTTCGCGCGGCTGCTCACCCACCGATGCAGTCCCCTTTGCCTTTCAACCGCATCGCGCCATCTACGTTGATCCGCAAACTGGAATCGCCGATAGCATCATCGTCGTTCCCGTGGCCATGTCCATGAGCTGGCAAGACGGCTATCAGCTCTACAACCCGAACGACATCGACATCATCGCATCAAACAACGATCCTGCCAAACCGATGCTGATCACACTCGGTCACGACGGCGACAACGCTTTCGGCGGCGGTTACTCCTACTATATGGAAAGCGTCCCGCAATTCACGAGTCAAGCCGTCGCGCGCGGATACGAGCCCACGACCGTTCCCGAATTTCTCGCCGATCATCCCGTCGCCGCAAATGACATAGTGCACGTCGAAGACGGTGCGTGGATAAACGCTGACGGCGATTTCGGCGATCCCGATTTTCCCAATTGGATGTGGCCGCCGCACAATGCCGCAGGACAAATTGACATCGACAACGGTTGGGCCATCGACGCGCACAACTGGGCCGTCATCACCGCCGCCACAAATTACGTTTTAACCGCCGAGGATGTTGCCGGCCCGTCATTCATTCCCGCCATTCAAGACCCGCGTCTAAATGCTCCCACGCAACTCGATCTCGCGTGGCATTTTCTGCTCGGCTCGTTAAATAGCGGCTACATGTATTACGGCACCGCGCTCGACCTCGAACAAAAACCCGTCGTCGCCTGCAACGAAGCCGTGAGTAAAGCCACACAAGTCATCGGATCATCGCAAGACAACACTCCGCCAACAATTTGGCAATTGCAGCAATGGCCGCACAATCCCGGCAGCATCGGCTTCGGCTCCTTGCACGGCTATCAGCAAGTGCAAAATCCGCGCGACTTCCGCGTTTGGACATTCGCTTTCGACGTCAACGGCATTGCCGCCTGCTCGCTCTACTATCGTCTCGACAACGATGACACAAATCCATTGTCCTCTTTCCAAAACGAAACCTTCACAGGCGGCGCCGAAGTATCCTCATGGCGCTCGCGCGCAATGACTCGCCGCATGTTCCCCGCCGGAAATCCCTACAACTACGGTGACGTGCATTTCGACGAACTCCCCGTAGCCATCGCCGAGCAATTCACCTACCATTTGCTCGACGGAGAAGTTGTGGACAGCGGCGGCGTGTTGTTGGATTACTATGTGAAATCGTGGGACAACGACGGCAACATCCAAAACTCCGACATTCATCACACCTACGTCGGCACAGGGCAGGGTGGAGGTGGCGGCGGCAATCGCGTCAGTTGGACTCCGCAAAATCCCATCGGCGGACAAACCGTAACAATCTATTTTGATCTAAGCCAAAGCCCGCTCCCGCAAAACACCACTCCCGTCAAGATTCACATCGGTCATTCCGGTTGGCAAGGTGTATTGAATCCCGATCCCAACATGATCTTCGACAACGATTCCTCCATGTGGCGCTACACCTACTCCATTCCTCAAACCGCCACAACCGTTGATTTCGTTTTCACCAACGGCCTCGGCGCATGGGACAACAACAGCGGCGCCGATTGGCACATCGCAGTAACTCCCGGCGGTTCACCCGGCTTCGTCATGGACGGCATCCGCGAAGCAAATTCAATCGAACTCGGCGTGAAGCGGCGCAATGCACCTCTGGGCTGATTACGACGGCACAAATCTCTACGTCGCCACCGAAAACGCGCAAGGCACAACTAACGACCGCTTCATCTTTGTTTCACAAACTCCCGGTGCATTGCAAGCCGCACCGTGGAGCAAAGCAGGTCAAGTCGCATCATGGAGCGCCTATATCGGCAACGAAGAGAGCAACGGTTGGCGCGGCTGGTTTGACAACAGTGGTTCAGCAAGCATTGCACCCAGCGGCGTCTGCGAAGCCACACTAAACATCACCGAAGAATTTGGCGCCGAACCCGATTCACTCTACGTCTGCTTAGCAAGCTACCAAAGCGGCAACGCCGGAACTCTGCAAGCGCAAATTCCTTCAGCCGTAATCGCCAACGGCACCATCGAAGCAAATGAATACCGCGTCCTGCACCTAAAACCGCGCAACCTAACCATCGCACCCGATGGCACAAACATAGTGTTACGCTGGCAAGGCAGCGCGTTAGCTCAAAGCTATCGCATTTGGCGCGCCAACTCAATCGGTGAAACCCCAACAATAATCGGCACCACAACCAACACAACGTTCACCGATTCGCCAACACACTCGCAAGCCATCTACTACATAGACATTCAATTCTAATTGATTATGATAGAACCCGCCATGCTCAAACTCATCGCCATCTCGCTCTTCGTCTTAATGACGCTCTTCGCGTGTAAAGCATCTTCCGACGACACCGTCGCACCACCCGACATGACGCCGCCCGATTGGTCGCGCAACAGCGTCATCTATGAAGTCAACGTCCGCCAATTCACACCTGAAGGAACCTTCGCCGCGTTCGCCACGCATCTTCCTCGTTTGCGCGAACTTGGCGTGGACATCTTGTGGTTCATGCCGATCAATCCCATCGGCGTCGAAAACCGCAAAGGCTCACTCGGCAGCTACTACTCCGTCAAAGACTATCGCGCCGTCAATCCCGAATTCGGCACGATGGACGAATGGAAAACGCTCGTCCAGCAATGCCACAGCATGGGCTTCAAAGTAATCATTGATTGGGTCGCCAATCACACCGCGTGGGACAATCAATTAAAAATCGATCATCCCGATTGGTACGCGCACGACAGCTTAGGCAACTTCATGCCGCCTGTCTCCGATTGGACTGATGTGATTCAACTAAACTACGCCAGCAACGATCTCCGCGCATGGATGATCGAGTCGTTGAAATTCTGGATTAGCGAAACCGACATTGACGGCTATCGCTGCGACGTCGCGGGCATGGTCCCCCTAAGTTTCTGGGAAGATGCCGCGCGCGAACTCCTGCCGATGAAATCCGTTTTCTTGTTGATGGAACACGAGTCCGCCGAATATCACAGCGCCTTTCACATGGGCTACGGCTGGGAACTCTTCCACAAATCCATCAATGTCGCAGCCGGCACCCGCGCCGTTGCGGATCTGATAACCTATTTCAACAACCACAAGAACACCTATCCCGCCGATTCCTACGCGATGTATTTCACGAGCAATCACGACGAGAACAGTTGGAACGGCACCGAGTTCGAGCACTTCCACGACGCCGCGAAACCGTTCGCCGCAATGATCATGACCGCTCCCGGCATGCCGCTAATCTATAATGGTCAAGAATCAGGTTTCAATCGCAGATTACTCTTCTTCGAAAAAGACTCTATAGATTGGGTAGACAACGACTACGACGATTTCTACCGCGCATTAACAAATCTAAAACACCGTAACCAAGCCCTACGCAACGGCTCCCTCGGCGGTAATTTAGTTCCGGTCACATTCACAGGTGATCAAGCAGCCTTCTGCTACAAACGCGAGTTCGGCACAGCCAGAGTAGTCGTCCTCATTAACACATCGCAGACTGGATTGAACATCACATTAAACGATCCCAGCCTTGCAGGCTCCTATCTCGAAGTCCTAACCAACCAGTCAATAACATTGACCGGCATAGAACAAATAACTCTCCCGTCAGGCGTAGCCAAAGTCTTCGAGCTGCAATAAACTTTCAACTATCTCAATTGTAGTGGCGGGTCTTGACCCGCCTTCCTTCAGCATTTCAATTGTAGGGGCGGATGGCAATCCGCCCGCGTTATGCAGCATCGAAATCGTTTAACGCGTTGTCATCCCGAAGGGACCTATTCCAAAGTAGGCAACAACTTTTTGCGCTTGCCAGCAATCTACACAACTTGTCATCCTGTAAGGATCTCGTCAAGCAACCCGAAATGTAAAACGCATTCCAAGAATGTAGGGGCGGCAGGCGTGCCGCCCGCGTGAGCAGAATCAATCATGCAAGGCATTGTCTGAATGTAGCGCCCGCGTTCGCGGGCAAAAACCCCCAAAACAAATTGAGATGTAAAACGCATCAAAATTGTAGGGGCGGATGGCAATCCGCCCGTCCCGAACAAGATCGAAAATGTTAAACACCTTGTCATCCTGAACAAAGCATGTCCCGTAGGGATGAAGGATCTCCCCAAGCAACCCGCCCCGCCCATGCGCATCACCAACCAACAAAACCACACCAAGCTCACCAACACAAAAACCCAATCCGCATTCAATCTCTTGAAGCGGGCAGGGTTCGCGCTTTTGTTGTTGGTGCTGAGCCACGCTAACGCCCAAGAGGTTCTCTGGCAACGCGATGGGGATTTAGAGACATCGCGGTTTGGTTCTGGCATATATCCTATGGGGGACCAGAACGATGATGGGTTTATGGACTGGGCCGTTTACAACAGCGACGCGAACGGTGCGTCTTCGCCTTGGCTTAAGGGATTAGATTTCTTCTATGGCGGCAATCCGCCCAGTCAAGAACCGTATTTGCGTGTTCGGGGCTTTGTGAGCAGTACCTTCGTGCATTGGCGCGATCACGATTTTGGTGATTTCAACGGAGACGGTTACACGGATTGGGTCATCACGTTCAATCCCGGTGCGCCTGTACCTGCGGACTCTATGTATTTCTATTTTTACAGCGGCGGCCCGAACGCGGACACGATTCCCGAACTGATCTGGGGCATAGACGGCTTTGACATCTTCGTGAACTCCAGCACTTTAAATGTTATTGGGGATCACAACGGCGACGGCAAGGATGATTTTTACTACTATGACCCGTCTCCTTTCGATCTGGTGTATATCTACTTTGGGGACGCAAGCTGGAACTTTGAGGTTAATCTAATCAATCAAGGAGAACCAGTAGGTAGCAGTGAAAGCATGCCATCACCCAGCTTGCATGGCGACATTAACGGGGATGGGTTCCATGATTATCCGACCGTGGATGCGAGCTTCACAAAGTATTATTGGGGGGGGGGGAGCCGGATACGATTCCAGATTTCATGTTCGCGTATGGCGTGGGCAGTCAACATACCACGTTATCCGTGGACTTAAACAGTGATGGCTTTGATGATATGATTAATGATGTAGCAACCCAAGGCGTTCATGTTTTTCTCGGCGGTGAAGAACCTTTCCAGCACGCCGGACGCTACCGTAGTGTACCAAACAGGCTCGGAACTTCATCGTGCTCAATCCGTTCAGTCTGCGGGCGACTTCAATGATGATGGCTATGAAGACCTTGTGATTACCAACTCGCTTAATGGATTTGGAATCTTGGCTTTGTTTGCAGGCGGACATTACATCAGAACTTCGCCTGTTTGGTTGCTGGAAGGCACACCGAGGTGAGGATTTGCTCGCCTCTCCAGACGAGCAACGGGGGTTGGCGATATCAATGGAGATGGAATCGATGACATCGCTTTAGCGTGATGAGAACGGCGTTGACGGCAGTGGGCGAGTTTTAATTTTGTCGGGTGATACAACCTTGATGGTGCCGATTGGCTTCGAAAACCAGAAACACCTACAGACTTTTCTCTCTCTGCCTTCCCCAACCCCTTCAACTCCACAACAACCTTGCGCCTGAACCTACCCATCGGCACGCGCAACGTAAAGCTAACCGTAACCAACGTCCTCGGCCAAACAGTTGAGCAAAGAGAGATAGAAGTCCTCGCCCCAAGAGTAGATATCCAACTTTCACTCGACAACCACCCCTCCGGCATCTATTTCGCCCAAGCTCAAGCCCTAAACAAAACTCAAATCACGAAGCTCGTTCTACTAAAATAGCATCACGAAAATGTGCACAAAAAAGCCCCGCGAAAATTCGCGGGGCTTTCTTATTTCCAATCCGACAACCTAAAGCGCAAGCGTCAGCGCAATGGGTCCAGCGTCACGCTGGGGTTATTTGGCGGGGCGATTCAATTCGAGTTCAACCACAATCTTCACGTCGTCACCTGCAACAACACCACCGCCATCAAGGCTCTTGCTCCAGCTCACGCCGAAATCTTGACGGTTAATCGTCGTAGATGCCGTTCCGCCAACTGCAATCGCGCCCCATGGGGTCGCAATCTCTGCACCGAAACCTTCGACATCAAAGGTCACTTCTTTCGTGACGCCGCGAATTGTCAAGTCACCCGTCAGCGTGGCCATACCCGGAGCGATTTGCTTGGCGCTCTTCGAGACAAAAGTCATCGTCGGAAATTTTTCCGCATCAAAAAAGTCCGCGCTCTTCAAATGCGCGTCACGCTTTTCAGCATCCGTGTTGACCGAAGCAATTTGCACAGTGAAACTCGTCTTCAAAGTCGAAAGATCTTTGGCATCAAAACTCGCCGTACCATCAAAATCCTTGAACTGGCCATGCACGGTCGAAACCATCAAATGCTTCACGCTGAAATTCATGGACGAGTGTGCCTTATCCAAATTCCATTCCGCAGCCATCGCAGTTGATCCTGCAACAATCAAAGCCAACGCAATTAGTCGAAGTGTCTTCATCGTAGAAAACTCCCTTTTCTTTTCATTTTCGGATCTATCGTCTATGCAAACAAAATTCTATGAATTGGCATCTTGACATCTGTAGCCGACTTGCTTCAGATATTCCGCCATTTTGTCAATCTCAAACGGTGATAAAACCACCAAAGCATCGGTGATTACCGGCACAATTTCCGGGAAAACTTTTCTGATAAAAGCATCTCCCGCTTTTGTCAATCGCACCCACACAAATCGTCGGTCTTCTTTGCTGCGCTCGCGCTCGATTAGTCCGCGCTTTTCGAGATTATCAACCACTAAAGTGATGTTTCCGCTGCTCTTAAGAAGCTTTTGGCCCAGATCATTTTGGTGCAATTCTCCTAAATGGAGCAGAGCTTCCAAAACGCCAAATTGGCTGACTGTTAAGTTGTGTGGAGACAATGCTTTAGTGACTCGGCTTGTGACCGAGTCTGCCGCGCGCATCAATTTGATGTACGCATCCAGCGCACGTATTTCTGACGCATTGCCTTGATGTTTGGTTCCCATATTCACCTATGTTAAATTGCTTAAGACTAAATTAATAAGTTTTATCTAATTTGCAAGTGCGTCATATAAAATTAAAAAATAAAGGGATAGAAGAATCTATCCCTTTGATGTCAAACGATGTGGATCAACACTATTCAAGAAAATCGAGGAGGAACTCCTCTCGCCTCTAAAATTAATTTAATATCGGCCTATTGAGTGATAATGTCTCCTGAGATTTCGCTGAGTTTCGTCAGGCCACACAAGGCCATCGCGATTTTCAAGTCTTTTTCAAGTAAATTCAAGCACTTAGAAACTCCGGTTGCGCCCCGGCGGCAAGTCCCCAAATGTAAGGCCGTCCGATCATGACGGCAGTTGCGCCCAAAGCTAAAGCTTTTAGAACGTCGGTTCCTCGTCTGATTCCTCCATCGACCAAAACCGGCATTCGGCGGTCAACTTGTTTGACGATTTTGGCTAAGACGTCAATTGTGGCGGGAACGGTGTCGAGATTTCTGCCGCCGTGATTGCTGACAATGATGGCTTGTGCTCCAGTGTGGACGGCTCTTTCGGCATCGGCGGGAGTCATGATTCCTTTTTAAGACGACGGGCAGCTTGGCGGTTTTGCAAATCCATTCGATGTCGTCCCACGAAAGTTTGGGATCACAGAGCGGATAGTAGATGCCTTGCAGATCGGTTTCGTGTCCGGAGATTTGCAGTTCGGGCGGCAGACCCTCCAGCATGGCTCTCGTGAGTCCTTCGGGAAGATGAAAACCTGCGCGGGTTTCGCGGAAGCGGTTGCCGAGCACGGGTGTATCTACGGTGACGACGAGCGCGCGGACTCCGGCGGCCTCGATGCGTTCGATCAGACTCTTGGTGTAGTCGCGGTCGCGCTGCACATAGAGTTGATACCACAGTTTGGCTTCGGGTACGTCGCGCGCGATGACTTCGATGGTGGCGTTGCTCATCGTGCTGACACAATAGACGGCATTGCCGACCATCGCGCCGCGTGCGGTTTCGCGTTCTCCTACGGGATGAAATAGTTTGTGATAGGCTATAGGCGCAAGTAAGATGGGGTGGGGTAGGTTTTTCACCGAGCAGGTTCAGGCTGATGTCCAGTTGGGACACGTCGCGCAGGACGCTGGGTGACAGTTGAATGCGGTCGTACGCATCCGCATTCCACTGCTTGGTAAGTTCGTCTCCGGCCGCGCTGTCCAAGTATTCCCACGCCATGGTAGGGAGCTTGGCCTTTGCGGCGGCTTCAAAGTCGGTCAATCTTAGGATGTTGTTCATGACACCTAAGATAATAATTTGTAAAAGAAAATGCAGGCTCGGTCCCCTGTCGGGGTACCTGCTGTGGGGGTAGTTACACCCTGTAGTCCCCGCGGTTAGGCCGGGGATGTTTTGGAGTTCGTCCGTTGGTGAGGATCTGTTTTCCTTGTAGGTACACAAGATATAGTTCTCGGGACGATAGTATATTGCTTAGTCGTCTCCACCGCTCCTTAACCGCCTACTACCGCAGGAGGAATGAACTTACCCGGCTAGCACGGGTGAGTCAGGTTGAGCTTTGATTGGTTAGCTGGGTACAATATACAATAATTTGAACGTCTGGGCAAGTGTTATTTTCATTTTATTGAACTTAGTAAACATTTGTTCAAATTGAGATAGGGGAAAAAGTTGGGAGTTGGGAGGCGGGATTGCCTCTCTTTGCTATATAGTGACCCATTTCGGCGACCGACAGCGGAATGGAAGGCAGACCAAGGTCTGCCATTACGGATGCGGAAAAAAAACACTTGCGGAATTGCGGGGGTGGGTGTAGATTGTAATATGAAGTGTGGTTTTCTTCTCTCGCGAATTCTATCTGTATTCAATCTTTTGAAGCGGGTGGGGTTCGCGGTTTTATTATTGGGGGAAACTGTTTTGGTGCAAGCACAGCCGCCGGACACGCTGTGGACTCGGCTCATTGCGTCTGCTGGTGATCCTTTTAAGATTACTATTGTGAGCGATGAAGGCTATATCATTGCATCGAAAGATTACATTGAAAATGATGCAACCTTGACAAAGGTAACACCATTAGGGGATATTGAGTGGCAGCGAACCTACGTTGTTGACAATAGAAGCACTGTTTTTAATGTTCAGGAACTTCCTTCAGGAGGATTCATCGCAGTTGACGACTCTTTGGTTTTCCACATCACTTTGATTTTTCAACATACTGCCTGTATGTCGATGATAACGGGGATACCAACTGGACTCGAGAAGTCAACATGGACACACTCAACGATGAACTCAGAGCGTCTATTGCGCTCGAGGATGGGATATTGTGTGTTGGCATGGCCGGACCATCGGTACTGGCAATCTCGAGGGGGACATCTTAATTCTTAAGATGTCATATACAGGAGACACGCTCTGGAGTAGGCGATATGGCACGGGGTTTCCCGATGCTGCGAATGACATCATACAAGTTGCAGAGGATCGTTTTCTTGTAGCCGGTACGGCGGGTGATCCGGATGCACTAGGGCAGTATCCGATAAATGCGTTTGCTCTCATGATTAATGATTCTGGAGATTCTCTTTGGATGAGAACATACGGCAACAACTATTTTGTTAGTTGCTATGATATAGAACAGGATGGAGCGTCCGGTTTCTTTCTTGACAGGGAGCACAAGAACAAGCGGCATGCTCCCTAATGTGTCTGTTCTCCATTGTGATTCGCTGGGTTCAATAATTTGGCAAAAGCAATATGGCGATGAAAGTCTCAAGTCGGCAACAACTTGAAGGTGAGACCTGAAGGAGGTGTCGTAGTATTTGGAGCACAAGGTGTTACCGATTCTACAGGAGTTAGATTGCTTGTGATAAGACTTGATGGTGAAGGCGATTCGCTTTGGTCGGCTGTTTACTCTGGCCCTTGGGGCGGATCAACTCATAATTTTGGCTTCGGCGGTGAACTGCTCCCCGACGATAGCTACGTGATGCTCGGATATCAGACTCCTCCGTCTCAAGACCAAATAGGGACGTTCCTGCTTCGGACATATCCGGAAGGCATAAACGCCACATACTTGGCAGTCATTACCGAAGTCATTTTTCTTATCGACGTTTCCAAACCCGTTCAACAGCACGCTTTCGATTTCGTTGGATGTGCCTTTGCATCGGGATGTGACACTTTCGCTTTATGATTTGTTGGGGCGAGAGGTGGATGTGGTTTATCGGGGGAGACTCTCGTCATCTACTATTTCTTATGTTGCGCCTACGGCGATGGCGAGTGGGGTTTATTTTTTGCGGGGGGTGAGTGGGGAGCGATCTGTTTTGAAGAAAGTTGTTTTGTTGAAATAGGAAATGGATAGCCCCCCTTAATCCCCCCAAATCTGCGGCAGATTTGGGGGGAAATCTGAGGGGTCCTTCACTTTGTTCAGGATGACGACTTGTTTTGCATTGTGAATTGCGCTTGGGACTTGCGTGGTGCCTGGCGCGATCCTTCCGAGGATGACAAGGGACTTGGAATAGTAGAGTACGCTTGGGGGGGGCGGCACGCCTGCCGCCCCTACGATTCTGTCGGCATGGAATGTTTCAATAAGTGTGATTGCAAAGAAAGGGTCTTCATCCTGACTTATCGTGAAGATGAATTCGGGGAAAGGAGAAAAAGCAATTCACTGTGCGTATAGACATTAGCTGTGCTTAAATCAACGAGATTTACGTCAACCCGCCTTAATCTGATCCTGAATGCGTGTGAATAAACTTGGGAAGCGATATGAATAAATTTATCTTGTTTTGGTTGTGTATTTTGCCGGTCGTTGCGCGTGCGCAGGCCGTGATTGAGTGGACTCAGGATACTCGCGGGGTCTCGATTGCGGTGGATGCGCAACATAACGTATTCACAGTGGACTTTGAACAAGGTCCGGGCACGGATATCACGTTGGTGAAACGTGATCCAGCAGGGAACCAGTTGTGGATTGCCAGTTTCGATCAGACCGACAATACGAAATGGGAGAAAAGCGACCTGGGTAACCACGGACAGTCAAGGTAATGCGATTGTCCGGGGTCGGTGATGTCAGGGTTTTCGAACCCGGTTAATGCAGCGAGCATTTTGATGAAATTTTCTCCGGCGGGAACCTTGCTTTGGCGTCGAGTTTATGAGAACTCATTTGACGGTTCTTATACTCGTAAGTGTTTGGTTGACGAACAAGACGCAATCTATGTTCTGGGGATGGGTCCTGGTCCTTCTAACTTTGCCACCAAAGTGAAGAAGTTCACAGCGGATGGTGACTCGTTTGGAGTTACTTTGATCAGGCGGGGATTGGCGCGCCGATCAATTTCAAGTTTACTCCCGATGGCGGTATTTTGGTTGTTGGGCGAGCGGTTTTTGGCAGTGTCGATGGCTTTGCGAAGATCAGCAGAGACGGAAGTCCCCTGTGGAGTTTGCCCGGTCAGATGAGCGAGACTGTCGGAGATGCTGCGGGAGATTCGCTTGGAAACACGTATGTTGTGCACGGCGAGTATGTGTTTAATGGCGGCACGGTTCTGAAGAAGCTTAACAGCGCGGGCACGCAAATCTGGTCGCACGTCTATACGTTTAAGGGAAACCGCGTAGAAGTTGGGACGGATGGACAACCTGTGATGTCAGGTTATCCGATGGCAGGATTTGGCGCGGCATTCATCAAGACAGATTCCAGCGGGACTGCGCTTTGGACTAACTTGGATGCAGATGGTCCCCTTGCTCTCCTGCTTCATGCACAATTGCTGATGGACAACGCTAACAACGCCTATCTGGCGGCGGGAACGCTGCAAGAAATGGCGGTATGCAAAGTCAGCGCAGATGGAACATCGGCCTGGACAATTACAACTCCGGGAAGCTATGCCAACGCAATCGCACTCCGGAACCGATAACAGCGTGTACGTGGTTGGTGGTCAGACGGCAAAGATCAGACAGGACGTTGCTGCACCAGTGTTGATGTATGTTTATCAAAGAGAACTGCCAGTCATACCTGCGTTGGGATCCAATCGCAGGGCGCGGCTGAGTACAATATCTTTCATACGGCGAGTCTTGCAGAGCCATGGGAGCTGGCCGGCACAACGACACAAACGGTATGGCCAACTGGATGCGAAATTTTCAACAAGAGTTTCTTCCATGTGACGGCAGTGACACAGTAAGATTTACGCGCGGAGATTTTCTCATTGAAAACGGCGACCGATTGGTCGCCGTTTTCTATTTAAGTTTCTATCTCTTCTCTGATGCCGTATTTTTTCAATCGGTATCTTAGAGTTTCGCGGGTCATTCTTAGGAATCTGGCGGCGGCGCTGGCGTTGTTGTGGCAGTGACGCATGGCGATGCGGATTAACTGCTTCTCGACTTCCTCCATGTTGACGCCGTTTTGCGGGACGTCAATCTGAAATCCGTCGTTGGCATTCATCATCATCGCATCAATATCCTGCTCAGGCATCGAGGCCTTGCTGGGCGTGGGCGAGTCCTGCATCGGCAAGATGGCCAAATCGGCAGACTGAATGTACGGGCCTGCTCCAATTAAGACGGCGCGCTCGATGGCGTTACGTAACTCACGAATGTTGCCCGGCCAATTGTAGCTAATCAACAAGCGCTCGGCATCGGGGGCAATGCCTTTGATGCTCTTGCCGAACTCACGGTTGAACTTGTCGACGAAATGCTGGGCAATCGTGACGGTGTCGTGATTGCGTTCGCGCAAGGGCGGCAGATGAATTGAAAAGACGGCGAGACGATAATATAAATCGCGGCGGAATTTGCCCTGCTCAATTTGCTCCATCAACTGCGCGTTGGTGGCCGCAATCAAGCGGAATTTCATCTGCAAGGGCTGCGTGCCGCCGACTCTGCGGAAGGTGCGCTCTTCGATGACTTTCAACAATTTCACTTGCAGATTGAGCGGCATCTCACCGATTTCGTCCAAGAAGAATGTACCGCCTGAAGCTACTTCAAACAAACCGCGTTTGCGCTGCTTGGCATCGGTGAACGCGCCCTTCTCGTAACCGAAGAGTTCCGCTTCCAATAATTGCTCAGGCATGGCCGCGCAGTTGACTTCGACGAAGGGTTTGTCCGCATTGGGAGACGCCAAGTGAATCGCGTGCGCGACGAGTTCTTTTCCGGTTCCCGATTCACCTGTTAGCAAAACTGTTGCTGACGGCACTGCGGCAACTTTGCGGCCCGTGTCTTTGACTTGCTCCATCTGCTTGCAACTGCCGATTAAACGGTCGAAGCCGTAAACGGCTTTGCGTTCGTCGGAGACACGTTCGATTTCACGCGCAGTGGCGACGTTCGATAAGGCGCGATCGACGAGCAGCATGAGCTTTTCGAGATTCAGGGGTTTGCCAAGATAATCGAACGCGCCGTGCTTCAGAGCTTCGACGGCTTTTTCGGGCGTGGCCTGACCGCTGATAATCAAGACGGGATGTTGCGGAGAAATTTCGTGAATCTGTTGACAGAGTTCAACACCGTCAATCCCGCCGGGCAAACCGACGTCGAGGATGGACAGATCGGGTGCCATCGTGCGCATCTTTTCCAGACCGACGGTGGCATCTTCTGCCTCAATCACTTCGTAATCTTTGATTTCCGCGACTTGTCTGATGATCTCGCGAATGTCGCGATCGTCATCTACAACCAATAGTGTAGCCTGCATATCCCCGCCGGGTTTGTTGCATTGAACCAGTATTCGTTCATTTCAACAGCAACAAAAGGGCCAGCCACTTGAAAAGTGGCCAACGTTGCGCTTCGCCCGCTTGTCAAGCGGGTATGTTGCGCTTCGCTGTAGCTTTGAAATTTCGATGGGTAAATAAAGCTTGCTTTTCTTGTGGTTTGAGTATAGCTTTAAGTTAATATAAAGTATGCTCAAGAAGGCAGGCGTAAAATGAAATTACTTCGTGGATTAGTCTTCGTGCTGCTGGTTGTGATTTCGACTGGCCGGGCAGACACGACGTGGGTGGCCTCCGGAAATGTGAGCGGCGTGTGGAATGCGAGTGGGTCACCATATATGATTCATTCGGGAGACATTACGGTCGCGACGGGTCAGACGCTGCTGATCAATCCGGGTGTGAAAGTGTATTTTGCCGGGCAATTCAAGCTCATCGTGAACGGGTTATTGCAAGCGATTGGGTCGCAAAGTGATTCAATCTGGTTTACGGGGAGTTCGGCGGACTTTCCGTTTGATTCGCCAACAAGGTGGAGGGGGCTTCGGTTTGTGGATGCGCATGAGGATTGTCAGCTTTCTTATTGCAGTATTTCGTACTCGGGAGCGACGGGGGCGGGGGCCTTGAGTTATGGGGGAGGGTTGTATTGCTTGAATACCGATTTGCGCATGGAGTATTGCTGGATTCATCATTGTCATGCGGGAAGTGGTGCCTCGCACGGGAGCGGATGTGGAGCGTACTTTGATCAGAGCGATGTGCTGCTTGAGTACACGGACATCACGAATAACAGCGGGACAATCTTTGAGGAGGGGTACGCCTATAGCACACCGGGGGGAGGGTTTGCTACGTCTAACACAACGATTCACTTGCGGCACTGCAAAGTTCAAAGGAATCGTCCCGGAATAAATGTCGGTGGAATTCGATTTGGCGGAGGGACGATTGCCACGCTGGATACATGTTTGATTGACGACAATTGGACTCCTGACGGTGGATGGCAGGGAATTGTGGCTGACACAACAGCGGTGCTCACGATGACGGGAACGACGATATCGAATCACAATTTTCCGGCAGCTGGCTTTACGAATGGGTTACGGGCGATTGGGGCAACATTGACGATGGAAGCTTGCACTCTGCGAAACAACTCTGCGGGCTGGATCAATCCTGACCCAACGTGTTTGACGGCGGAGCGGCGCTGTTAATTAAGAATCCAGCAGCTGCGGTGATTCGCAACACGGTGTTTGAAGGGAATAATGGACAGTTTGGCGCGGCGGTTTTTTCAAACAACACTTCGTTTGAGCACTGCACGTTCTTGAACAACACTTCGTCTAATGGCGCGGCCTGCTCGAACGGCGGGAATAAATTTGTGGACTGTGATTTTATTAGCAATCAAGCTTCGTTGGGCTTGGGATCTTTGACTTACCACGGCGACGGCGTGGGCGGCGGTATCTATTTCAATGCGGGGACGGATACGGTCAGGAATTGCCTGTTCAGCGGGAATTTCAGTTCGGTCTATGACGGAGAATATGGTAGCTTCCAAGTCAGCAACCGAGGCGGCGCGCTCTATTGCCTTGCAGGCGCGTCTCCGTATCTTGTCAATTGCATGTTCACGAATAATAATTTGAACCAGTTTGACGCCTTCGGTTCGGGCAGCGTAATTTACAACGAGGGTGGCAACCCGACCTTTGAGTTCTGCACGATGGAGAATAATCCTGCGAGCGGTGGTGTGCTTGACCTTGGAATGTGGGGGACTTTCAACGAACTCGGCGGTGTGATTTGCTCATTTGGTGGTTCGGTCGCGTTGAAGAGTTGCATTCTCTCAAACTCGGCAGCATCTACAGGAATTCGGTTTGTTAACTCTGTCAATGCGGACATACATCACAGTAGTTTCTTTGGGATTTCGGGTGGGAATTTTGCGGGCAACATACCATTAGGCTTGGGAACAATCTCAACAACGAATGCGAACGGCGATCCGAGTGACGAGTATTACAACATCTATCTTGATCCGGAGTATGTTGATGTTGTGAACGGAGATTTGCATTTGAGCAATTCGAGTCCGTGTGTTGGCGGAGCGGATCCGTTCTCGACCGTTGCGACGGATTATGAGCACAATGCTCGTCCGCTTCCCAATGGGTCTGTGCGAGACGTGGGAGCCTTTGAAAGTGCGGTTGGCGGTGCGCTTATGGCCATTGATGACTTGACCATTGCCTCCGACGAAGACCAGAATGACGTGGTGCTCCGATGGAATGTAGTTGGAGCGGCGCAAAGTTATCAGGTTTACTCGAGTGAAGCGCAAGAGTACGTGCCGGGATTGTTCACTTTGATTGGGACAACAGCGGATACGTTTTTTGTGGATGATGGTGTGCTGCTTCAGCCTGCGATGCAACGGACTTATGTTGTGAGACTTCGGTGTTGCCGTAAGAATTTACTCCCCTTAGTTGCTTGCACCTGAAAGCAGACCCCCCTTTATCCCCCCGTCCACGGGGGGAGATAAGAAAGCCCCGCGAAATTTCGCGGGGCTTTTTTGTGCTCATATGTTGTGATGCTATTTTAGTAGAACGAGTTTTGTTGTTACTTGTTGATTCATGGCTTGGGCGCGGACGAGGTAGATTCCGGAGGGCCAGTTGTCGGCGGTGAGTTGAATCTCTACTTGTGGGGCGAGGACTTCTATCTCTTTGTGCTCAACTTGTTGACCGAGAATATTGCTGACGGTGAGTGTTACGTTGCGTGCGCCGATGGGAAGGTCCATGCGCAAGGTTGTTGATCGCCCACTTCCAGCCGGTCAAGATGATTCCGACCAGCATGTCATCAATTCCATCGCCATTGGAATCGATCAATTCCTGCAATTCATCTCCGCCGATAGTTGACGTCCTGAGACGAGTTCCTGTCAACATCACCAGACAGGTAAGGTTCAGAATTGGAATCAAACAAGTCCAGTGAGTCCAAACTCATTGAGTAGTTGGTATCATCACAAGGTCCTCGCCACCACTGCATCTGGATCGCCAAGTAGCCTTCCAACTCAACTCGCCATCCACGAAGTTGCTGAGCCAGACACCGGTAAGAGCGTCCGGCGTGCTGGAGGGTTCCTCCGACCCGAGAATTTGAATCCGGGTGGGATGACATCACTAAATAATCACGTCCAGATTCGTCGAAGTGATGACTACGCCATCGCGCCAATGAATCCTAGGAATCGCCGTATCGGGATCACCCCTCCCCCAATCCTACTTTGTGAAGCATCGCACCCAAGGTCGGACGCAACCGCCATTAATGTTGCCAATGCAAGCTGGGTGATGCTCTAGCTCCACTGTTGCCAACCGGATCTTCTTGACCAGGCTGTAACCTCAAAGTTCTCCAGACTTTCGTCCCAAGTAGATATTGCCCTGATCGAAAGGAGGCATTTTCCAGTATAAATATCCTTGCCGTCTCCGTTGATGATCCCCAGTAGGATAGAAAGTGAAAACCCGGAGTTCACAAGATGTCAAAGCCGTTTTGCTACCAAATCGCCGTTCTCGTCTCCGCGTAATAACCACGTCTCAGATCGCATAATCGGGCAGCGAAACAGGGGCTCCAGGATTGCAACCGGACACCCGTAGCCGTCAATGTCGACAAAGCCACAGCAGATTCAACAATGTGATCTGCCAAAGTAAGCTCCCGAACACGCCGCCAGCATCAAGCTTTAGGGGATAACCGCCCTAGAAGCTCGTATCCCAAGGCGAAGGCGCTCCGTCCGCGTCGCTGATAAATCCCCCATCCAGAAACGCATCACATCTGGTACCCATGATCGTCATAGAACCACACCAGATGTCGCGGGACCCAGCGTTTCCAGGAGCCTTTGCGCGTTCGCGACTTCAGCTCCAACAACAAAAGCGCGAACCCCGCCCGCTTCCAAGAGATTGAATGCGGAATGGGTTTTTGTGTTGGTGCGCGTGGTGTGGTTTTGTTGGTTAGGGTTGCGCATGGGGGTGTTTGGAAAATAGGAAATTTGAAATAGGAAATAGGAAAGGCGGAAGCGGAGAGGTCCTTCAGGTTTCTGCGGAAACCTTCAGGATGACGACGGGTTTGAAATTTTCGTTGTTGTTCGGGGCGGGCGGATTGCCATCCGCCCCTACAATTTTGATGCAATTTACATCTCGGTTTGCTTGACTAGGTCCCTTCGCTATGCTACGGGATGACAAAGCGCTTTTGAATTGTGCTCGTTGTTTTGGATTTTTCCAGAGGGGTCCTTCAGGTTTCTGGTGAAACCTTCAGGATGACGACGCGCTTTGAAATTGTCGTGGTTGTTCGGCAGCCACAGGGGCAGCCGCTACATTTTAGATTCGCTTGGAGATTTCGGTTTGCCTGACTAGATCCCTACGGGATGACAATGGGCATTACATTCTCGATCTTGTTCGGGGCGGGCGGATTGCCATCCGCCCCTACACTCTGTGAATTTCTATTGTGGCGTGGACTATGCCGAGGTGTTTGGGTAGGCGAGTCTTGAATTGCTCGGCGGAGACTTCGTGATTGCAGGAGACGCAGACTTCGCAGGCTAATAGGCCGGGGCCGATGGCCCAGACGTGTAGGTCTTCGACTTTGGTGCCGGGTTCTTCTTCGATGTGGTTTTTGATGTGTGCAATCACATTATCGGGAGCTTGGCGGTCTAAGAGAATTTTACCGGAGTCGCGCAACAGTCCGACACTCCAGCGGGTGACGAGAATCGCACCGACGATGCCCATGACGGGGTCCATCCACATCCAGCCGAAATATTTTGCACAGAGTAACGCACTGATGGCAAGCACAGATGTCAGCGCATCGGCGAGCACATGAAAATATGCGGCACGCAGGTTTTGATCTTCGTGATGATGGTCGTGCTCATGGTGATGGTGATGATCATCATGTTCGTGGTTTATGCCGAGAATGAAGACGCTGGCGCCGTTGACGACTAATCCAATCACAGCGACGATGATGGCCTGATCAAAAACGATGGGAATCGGATTCAAGAGCCGCATGATGCTCTCGTAAACCATCAAGAGAGCGAACATGCCAAGCATCATGGCGCTGGCGAATGCGGCGAGCGTGTTGATTTTGCCTGTGCCGAAACTGAAGCGCGAATCTTTGGCGTATCGGCGCGCGAGAATGTAGGCGGCGTAGCTTAGGCCCAACGCGAGTGCGTGGGAAGCCATGTGCAAGCCGTCGGCAAGCAAGGCCATTGAGCCGTAGAGAATACCTGCGGCAATCTCGACGACCATCATCGTGAGCGTGATGACGACGACGATTAGCGTGCGGCGTTCACCGTCGCGCGGCTTGTCTTGACCGAAAGTGTGAGAGTGTGTAAGATTTTTCATAGGTCAAAAACGCAAAAACCCCGCAATCGCTCGCGGGGTTTTGACAAATCAAACATAAAGATCAGCGAGTCGTAACGACCGTCTGGTTCGGAACCCAGGTCACGCCGAAGTCCGTGCTTTCAAGCCAGACGGATTCTTCAACATCGGTGGTCCAGAGGGTCAACCTTAGAAAGTACGTTCCCGCCGGAAGATTCGCTGTCATCCCCTGAATACTGAGATCTGCGGGTGAAACCTGCTTGACTTCCATCGATGATGCAACAATGTTGCCGAGGTTGTCAATGATATCAATTCGTCCGCGATAGAGCGTGCCATCGCTGTTATCGTGTTCGACGATTGAAGTCGTGAAGAATGTGACGGCACAGATTGTACTTATTGTGAAGGTGCCTGTCTCCAAAACGAGTTCATCGTTTTCGATCTGTTCATCGAGGAATTGCGTTTCATGATAGCCGCCGGTGGTTGTGTTTCCGGCCACACGGGCGGAGTCGGCGTAGCATGCGACAATTGCAAAAGGAACGGAAGAGATGACTTGACGGGGGTGCATCCACGTTTGGTTGTATTCAAGACTCAACCATGTACCATTTCCTTCGGGATCCAAGAAGTCTTGAATCGTGAGCGGGAAGATGGTGCCGAGAATGACTTCAAACACACCGTCGGTGACCGTGACGTCTTGCCATTCAGACCAAACGGGCGGGCCGCCGGTGGGGCCGGTGAAAATATGGAAGCCGATGGTGTAAACACCGTCGGGCATAACATTGCCTTCAAGGTCAGTGAAAATCGCTTGATACGTCATGGTACCCGGCACGACCGCAAATGCGGACGAGACGGCTAATACAACGGCAAACAAGAATGCTGCGAATCTCATTTGAGAAATCCCGATATGTAGAAGTGATTATTTAAGCAGAGTAAGCTTGCGTACTTGCATCCGCGAGTCGTGCGCAAGGCGAGCGAAGTATTCACCGCTGGGGAGCGGCGAGCCGTTATCCGTCTTGCCGTCCCAAGTAATTTGGTACTCACCGGCAATCAGGTTCGAGAGATCAAACGAACGCACTTGCTGGCCGAGCAGATTGTAGATGGCGAGCGATGCGTTGGCGGCGTGATCGAGCGTAAACGGAATTACAGTCGAAGGATTAAACGGATTAGGAAAGTTCTGTCCGAGACCGAAAGCAAACGCCACCGGAACCGGATGATCGGCGCTGGTGGGCGGAGTGAATGTCGCCTGGCGGATAACGCGGATAAAGCCTGTGGTAATCGCGGTGCTGGACTCAGTTAGAGTTCCGCTTCCAAGCACGGGTTGGCCAGCAAAGCCCTTGAAGGCAACGGTTGACGTTGCGCCGGGTGTATTGGTGCTGAGGAAGTGTCCGAACTTGGCATTTTGCGCCCACAGGCAAGCGGGGAGCAGGCAAAAAAGCGCGGCGAGATGACTAATTTTCAGGGACAACGGGGTGCTCTTTGGCATGTGTTATGATCAACTCCTTGCGCAATCCAGTAGCTCGGATCAGCGCAAATTCAGTAAACACGGACCTTAGCCGAACAGGCAGAGGTTCGCAAATACATGATTTAGCATTCAAAACTAACCATTTAGCTCTTGAAAGTCAAGGCTAATCGTGAACTTAGGAGCAATTCCGAGGCCATTTGACGGCAAAATAGACAGGTGAGGTCAAATACTCCACAATGCCTCCTATTCTAAAGGAAGGGTAGGCCAACAGCGCATGCAAACTGAGTCAAAGTGTTTATTTGTATGAATTTCAAGTATTACGAACCCAATGATGACAAATTGAAACAATTATTCTAACAAGTTTGTAATCGTTGCAAAATGCTACTGTATGAAATATATTAGATATGTTGATTAGATATTTGAGTGGGTATCCGTGCAGGATTCAGTAAACCATCTGAGGAAGCAAGTATGAAGAGACTTTTGACAGTTTGTATGTTGCTGGCTCTGGTCGCGACAGCGGCTTTTGCTGGCAAAGAAGACACGAAGAATGTGCCTGTTGCTAAGCAGCAGGAAGTATTGGACATGGACAAGTTAATTAACTTGTACCATGACGGCGCCGAGTTGACGGAAGCGCAGAAGATTGCGGTTCTGAATTACGTCGGCGAGGGTGATTGGGACCGTGGCGGCGAACCGAGCCAAGGTCTTGACGGCGTCGGCGGCCCTGACGCTTTTGGCTACCGCTGGGTTGACAACCAGGGCGGTGATACGGCGACCTATGCTTGGGAAGAAATTGGCAGCGTTGCCGACGGCGGTACGGTGTTGGGTTTGCTTGCCCAAGTAGACGGTGGAACTCAGGTCGTGAATCTGACCTCGCTGACCTTCCCGTTTTACGGTGTTTCGCGTAACAGCTTCTTTGTTGGCGCGGACGGTTACATTTCGTTCAATGCTGTGACGAGCTTCAGCAACTCCTGTACGCTCCCGTCTGCGACCTTCACTAACGGTTGTATTTTCCCGTTCTGGGATGACACGCACACTGCTCGTGGCGGTACCGGTCTTGGCGGTTCGGTGCCGGATTCCGGTTCTGTTTGGGTGCGTGAGTTTTCTGATCGCGTTGTCGTGCAGTGGGACTCGATTGGTCTTTTCCCATCAGCCGATATCTTTAAGCACACTCTCACGTTCCAAGCGATTATTTACAATTCAGGTAAGATCAAGTTCCAATACAAGGATATCAACAAGTATGGTACGGCGACGGTCCTTCCGTCCGCCACTATCGGTATCCAAGGTTTGGGAGCGGGCAATGCTCTCACCTATTCCTGTTTCACAGTAGCCAATATTGCGCAGGAGTATCATAACCGTGCAGTGTGGTTCTACCCAGCTCCTCCGGCTCCGGGCCGTTGCTGTTATTTGTCGGGTGGACACGGTGTGTGTGCTGATGTGCTCTTGAGCGAGTGTACGACCTTGGGTGGACAGTTCAATCCGTCCGTTCTGTGTGCGACAAGCCCGTGCCCGGTTGGCCGCTGCTGCTACAATGGTGGTACGGCGTGTGCTGACGTGATGCAGCTTGAATGTACGTTCTTGGGCGGCACATGGGATGGTACCAAGACTTGTACCGCAAATCCGTGCCCGCTTGATATTCCAGGCGGAACCGATTGTGCATCAGCTCGCCCTGTCTCTGTTCCGTCAACGGTTCATGGGACGACAACTGGTGTTGCGATAACGATCCGGGCGTGCAGTGCGCGCTTGGTTCGGCCGATCCGTATGAAGGATCAAACACGGCTCCGGATAAGTGGTACCGCATTACAGGTACGGGCAACACGATCACTGTTTCGACTTGTGCTGCGACCGGCTATGACTCACAAATCGCAGTGTTCTGCGGTCCCTGCACTTCATTGAACTGTGTTGCGGGTAACGACGATATCGCATGCACGTTTAGTGGTGTTCGTTCAATCGCATCATTCTGTTCACAACTTGGCAACACCTATTATGTGGTAGTTGACGGTTGGGGAACAGCTTCGGGGGCATATGAATTGTCGATTTCGGACGATGGCACCGCGTGTACAGGCGGGGTGAATTGTTCACCGCTTGGCCGTTGCTGTTATACTGAAGTGACCGGCGCACCGTCTTGTGCAAACGTTACGGCCGCTGAATGCGAAATCCTTGGTGGCGAGTTCAATGCCACGGCAACTTGCGAAAGCGCACCGTGCTACGGTAGCTGCTGCTACGTTATCCAGGGCGAAGGCTTCTGCGGTGACGAAGCCGCATGTGCGGATGGCTTGACGGCGACCGCGTGTGCCACCCTCAGCGGTGATTGGACTGCTGGCGGTGTTTGCGCTGAGCATCCGTGCCCGTCCCCCGTACCGTGCACCTGCCGCTGTGAGTTGTATCCGAACGCGCATGGCATTCATGCTGCCGATGCAACGACCTATCCGATTCTTGACGTTACGGTCAATGATTTCACGATCAATGTTCCGATCGAATATCATATCACGGACTTGAATGTTGCGATCGACGCTATCCATACGTTTGACGGCGACGTCGAAATCCGTCTTACTTCCCCGATGGGTACGACCGTTATTCTGTCCGACAATCGTGGCGGCAGTGGTGACAATTGGTTCTGCACCGAATTTGATGATGAAGCGACGACGGCGGTTGCCGCAGGCGCGGCTCCGTTCACGGGTTCGTGGATTCCTGACCAAGCGTTGTCTGCGTTCGACGGCGAAAACGCAGTTGGTAACTGGACTCTTACGTTCCACGACCAAGTTGGCGGTGACTTCGGTTACCTTATTGGCGCATGCTTGAAGTTTGAATATGACCGTATCCTGCCCGTTGCGTTTGGCAGCTTTGACGCTGTGACCGGCAACGAGCGCGTGACGTTGAATTGGAATACGTCTTCGGAAACCAGTGTTGACTTCTTTGAATTGACGCGTGACGGTGCAGTGATTGCAAACGTGGATGCTCAGAACAGCGCCACGGGTGCGAATTACACCTACACGGATGAAGAGTTGACGAACGGCACCAGCTACAGCTACAACTTGATCGCTGTGGATGTGAATGGTAATCGTCAGTCATTGGCGACCTTGTCGGCCACGCCGAGCGCTTCGGCCTTGATTACTGAGTATGCATTGCATCAGAACTACCCGAACCCGTTCAACCCGACGACGAACATCGCGTTCGATATGGTTGAAGCAGGTCAAGTGACGATCAGCATCTTCAACATCATGGGCCAGAAGGTTACTGAACTTGTGAATGGCAATCTGGAAGCTGGACGTCATGTTGTGACGTTTGACGCGACGAGCTTGTCCAGCGGTCTCTATCTGTACAAGATGGAAGCCAATGGCTTCACGGCTCAGAGCAAGATGATCCTGATGAAGTAGTGCGTGTAACGCACGTCTTGCGCTGACGCGGCATTGGCCAAACTTAGTGCAAGTAGTTAGATAGTTTAGCGGGCCGGACACGAGATGTCCGGCCCGCTTTTTTTGTGCCGTCGGGTGCCGCTTGGGGTGCTATGGCAGGTCACAAAGAGGATCCCACGGAAAACCTCCCAGAAACATGACCCAAGAGGTCAACATGTCTCAAAACGAATAAAACTGACCCACTAAATATTATTATATGCATGTAATACAGCTTGTTAGGATGGTGACATGGGTCACATTAAATAGGTAGGTGAATAATTGAGTGGAACATAATTTGTTGTAATTGCGCTTGACTCGAAGTATATTAATCCTATTCGTTATAGATAGAGTAGAGCGAGATACGAGTTTTGCAACCAATAATCGTGGAGAGATGAAATGAAAAGACTAATGACCTTGTGTATGATGCTGGCCGTCGCCGCAATGGCGTACGCCGGCAAAGTAGAGACGAAAAAGGCCGACGACGTTAAGTCGCCCGCCCTTTCGATTAGCAACACAGAAATTCCCGTAAATTTGGCCGACAAGATTGCTGATCTTGAAGCCCAGCTTGCAGAATTGCGCGCAACCGGCGGTGACCAGTCGGCTGTTCGTGCCATGCTCGAAAAATATCGCGCGCTTGACCCGCGTGCGCCGCACGGCAATCCTGCTTTGGATCGCCTTTGCACCGAATGCACCCCGGAAAATGCCGACCTCGGCTTTATCGGCAACGTGACCTATGCTTACTTCATCAGTGGCGACTGCGGCACGGATGGCAAGTGGGTAGGCCGCTTTGACGGTGTTCCCGGCACGGTTTACCACTGGGACCTTTGCTCGACCGCACCGGGCGCTGGAACGAACGCCGGCTTTGACGCCGTATCTGACTGCGACATTCGTGTTCGCGATGCAGCGTGTACAGAACTTGCCTATACTGACGGTTTGAGCGGCTGTGTCCCGTCGTGGAGTCCCAACGACTTCCAGTGGACTTGCGTGACTGCCGGTACGTACTACGTGGAAATCATGCCTTACAGCGGTGGTTGCCTCGGTACTGTTGACATGACGTTCACGATGAACTATTACGGCGCGGGCGTTATGCCTGCTGGCCCGGGCGAAAACTGCTCGACCTCTTGGAATGTTCCTGGCCTTCCGTTCTCTGACACAGGCAACACTTGCAGTTTTGCCAATGACTATGATGCCGTTTGCCCGTATACTGGCGGCACTGCACCTGACGTGGCTTACAACTACACCCCGAGCGTTGATCAGACGGTAACCTTTAGCCTTTGCTTGTCCGGCTACGACACGAAGCTCTATATTTATGACGGCGCTCCGACCCCCGGTGGCCAGATCGCTTGCAATGATGACGCTTCGCCGTGCCCGGGTTCGACCGGTTCATTCCGCTCGTATCTCGAATGTGTCCAGCTCTATGCCGGACACCGCTACTGCATCATCGTTGACGGCTACGGCAGTTCATGCGGCGACTACGCGCTGACCATGGAAGAATGCGCGGCTTGCGACGTGATCTGCCCAGTTGGCGCAACGCCAGAAGGCGAAGTCTCCTGCGGCGATGAATACATCGATACGTACAACGGCGGTTGCAATGTCGATCCGGCCGCATTTGGCTCGATTGCATGTAACGAAGTTATTTGTGGAACGGCTTGGACCTACTTGAATCAAGGCGCGAACTACCGCGATACCGATTGGTATTCGTTTACGGTAACTGAAGACATGGACAGCAACCTGTTCTGCGTGACGACTGAATTCTCAGGCTTGTTCTTTATCTTCCCGGCGGCTCCGTGTGCAGACATCAATGGCGGTCTTGTACCTGCCATCTTCTCTGCCCCCACGCTGCCGTGCGTTGAGCTTTGCTACAACGCTTGCATGCTTCCAGGCGACTACATTGCAATCGTTCTTCCTGCCAACTTCACCGGCGTGCCGTGTGGTTCGGAATATGTATTGAGCCGCTCTTGCCAGCCGTGCGCAGTGCCGTTCGTTTGCCATTGTGGCGAAGGTGCGAACACGCATTGCACGTACGCGACTGACAACACGAGCTACCCGATTGACAGCGCTATCCCGACGACCTGTGTAACGATTAACGTGCCGGTTGAATATCAGATCACTGATCTGAATGTTTGCTTGGACATCGTTCACACGTTTGACGGCGACCTTGACATCTTTTTGACTTCGCCGATGGGTACAGTTATCGAACTGACCACGGACAATGGCAGCAGCGGCCAGAACTTTACGTGCACGACGTTTGATGACGAAGCAGCCACCTCGGTGACGCTCGGCACTGCGCCGTTCTCCGGAAGCTTCTCGCCTGAGACTGCACTTTCCGCAGTTGACGGCGAAAATGCCGTTGGCGCGTGGGTTCTTTGCATCACCGACGACGCAGGCGGCGACGTTGGCTGGTTAAACTACGTATGCTTGACGTTCACTTACGACCACATCTTGCCGGTGGCCTTTGGCAGCTTTGACGCTGTTGTTGGCAACGAGCAAGTGACGTTGAATTGGAACACCGAATCCGAAACGAGCGTTGCGGGCTTTGAAGTGCTTCGTGACGGCGCAAAGGTTGCGGACGTTGCGGCTCAGAACAGCAGCAGCGGCGCGAACTACAGCTATACCGATGGCAACTTGACCAATGGCACGACCTATGTGTACACGTTGGTTTCGGTTGACGTCAATGGCGACCGCGTGACGTTGGCAACGCAGTCGGCTACGCCGGTTGCATCGTCCGTCGTGAGCGAATATGCATTGCATCAGAACTACCCGAACCCGTTCAACCCGACGACGAACATCGCGTTCGACATGGTTGAAGCCGGTCATGTTTCGATCAGCATCTTCAACGTGATGGGCCAGAAGGTTGGCGAACTTGTGAATGGTAACATGGAAGCCGGCCGTCATGTTGTGAACTTCGACGCTACGGGCCTTTCCAGCGGTCTCTATCTGTACAAGATGGAAGCCAACGGCTTTACGGCTCAGAGCAAGATGATCCTGATGAAGTAACCAGCGTGCACGCTGGACCCATTGCGCTGACGCGAAAGCATCAGTAATTTGGGTGGATTTGTAATTAAGCGGGCCGGACAGTTTTGTCCGGCCCGCTTATGTTTTCTGCTAAAAGGGAGTTGCAACTCGAAGCGGCAGTTGTTACCTTGACGGAAACACAATTAACGGGAGAAGCTATGTTATTCGGTGCGCATACATCTACGGCAGGGGGGCTTTATAAGGCCTTTGAATGGGGGACGGAGTTCGGCTGTGAGTCGATTCAGATATTTACGAAGAGCCAGCTTCAGTGGAAAGGGAAGGATATTGAACCTGAAGCCATTATCCAGTGGTTTGAGGCTTGGGAAGAGGCGGGTGAGCCGCCGGTGTTTGTGCATGACAGCTATTTGATAAATCTATCTTCACCGGACGAAGAGCATCGCAAGAAATCGGTGGATGGGTTTGTGGATGAACTGGAACGCGCGTCACTGTTGGGGATACCGTGGGTGAACACACATCCGGGATCCCACAAGGGATCGGGCGAAGAGCCTGGATTAGAGAATTGTGCGAAATCGTTGAAAGAAGTGCTCGCGCGAACGGAAGATCTGGGAGTGGGGATTTTACTTGAGACGACTGCAGGGCAGGGGGGGGACTTGGGAGCGAAGTTTGAGCACTTGGGTTATCTGATCAAGGCTTGCAATCAAGATGAGCGAATGGGTGTGTGTGTGGATACGTGCCATATCTTTTCGGCGGGATATGATTTTCGCACACCTGAGACTTATGCCGCCACATGGAAAGAGTTTGAAGCTAAGGTTGGTTTGAAATATCTGCGGGCATTTCATTTGAACGATTCCAAATTTGAATGCGGGCAGCATCGTGACAGGCATGCGGCAATCGGTAAAGGGTTTATTGGATTGTCTGGATTCAAACTGTTGGCAACGGATCCGAGATTTTTGGATTTGCCGGGGACGACTGAGTTGCCGGATGAGGATACGCCGTCGAGTATTGCGACATTGAAACGACTGCGAGATGAGTAACAAAAAGGGCCGCACAAATTGTGCGGCCCTTTTTTTTCAAACCAATATCCGTTACGGCGTGCAGTCTTGAATGACGACGAATAAGAGTTCACTGGACAGGCCATTGATCAATGTGGTAGCTTGACCGATTGAAACGACATCAACACCGGCCGTCAATGTCCAACCGGGGCCCGGCGGGGTGGTTGCGAGTGTGGGATCGGGAGTTGAGTAGATATCGTAATGTCCGACTTGCGGAGCTTGCCAATAGAGACGAACTTGGTCATCCGCGTCCCAGATAATTGTCAGATCGGTTGGATCGAGACAGGGCGGCGGAGGTGGAGCGAGCACTGTCACCGTTCCAGTCATACCAAAACTACCGTGAATATCACATTGGTAATTGTAAGTACCAAGCAACGGAGCAGTGAACCGTTTGTCATACGTGAATGCGGAAGATGTCGGTGCGCCGCTGTAGAAAACGGTATCAGGGGTGCCACCGTTCTCGCGTACATTGTGTAAGCCGCCTGCCGGTTTAGACCAGCGGACCGTATCTCCTTGTTGGATGGTCACATTCGCGGGTGAGAATGATGTGCCTACCAAATTGACAACTTTCAGTCCGCGCACGGTGACGGTACCGACCATGCCTAAGTCGCCATGCACTTCGCAGTGGTAGTTATAAACTCCGATTAGCGGCGAGTTGAAGACGAACTCATACACGTACGGACTGCTGTTAGGCTCACCACTACGGAAAACAGGGATTGCACTGGTTTCAGCAATGTTGTGAAACGCTGCATCAGTCTTATTCCATCTGACGGTGTCGCCGTGCGAGACAGTGACATTGGCCGGAGAAAAAGTTAGTCCGGACACCGTAACGGTTACGACGGTGGCCAAACTCTGGCTAACCAAACACAAAACAAGTAGTATCCCAAGTCTGTTCATCATTTGCCTCCTGTGGCAGAATTAAAGTTCGCAAATTCAAGAAGGCTCTCCCGTGCGGATTCACCCGCACCCTTACATATTGCGATAGTTGACTAAAATTGTCAAGTATTATGATGAACTAAATGAAAAAAGCCCGCAGTGTTGCGGGCTTTCAACATTACAGAAGTCTAACTAAAAGAAGAGATGCAATTGGGCTTCGATCTGCTTTTTGTTACGGGTCTGTTTAATTACCCCGCCCGGGACAAACTGATTGGGAATGTCCTCGGATGAGTACAATCTATGCTTCAGTGAAACTTCTACCCAGGGTAAGACGTATGACGTGACTCCAATTGTTGTCCGTTCGGCTTCTCCAGCTACGGAAGAGGTCTCGGCATTGTCCAGCCAGTCGTACGCTCCGAGTACCCAAATCCCTTGATATGCCATGATCTCAAGCTGGGCCGTCGCAAACGCGCTTGTAACTTCAAACGGAACAGGAGTCCAAGTCTCAGGTGTTACCCAATTCTTGCGATCATATTCAATCAACAGGGAGGTTGCGAGCCAACCAAAGTTTGAGGCTCCATTGCCTGTACCCATTTTGTCGTGAATACCCTCGAAGGCCAATCCGCCAAAAGCACCCCATGACGTAGTTTTCCCAGCCGCGAATGGAAAGCTGGTTTCAGGATCGATGGCCTTGCCGGGGGAGTGCATCCAGCTTCCGCCTGCGGAAATCACCCATTTGTTAGCAAAGGGCAGCCGCCGCTGGCCATAGGTGCGGGCAACCCAGCGTTTCTGCTGGTCGCGGTCCATGGGGATATTGGACTGTCCGGCAGTGTAGGAGCCGCTGATGTCGAAACCGCCGATGCGGGTTCCGCTCTCGAGGCCCACGCCATAGTAGGGAGGAGCCGGCGAGCTAAAAGCCCCGCCGTCGAAGCCGTTCAACAAGCCTGTGCGGACGTATGAAGTATGGTCGGCGAAACGAATACCGTAATTTTCTTGGAATTGGCCGCCCTTAGCCCAACCTTTGAAGCCCTTCAGATTAGCCAAGCCGTAAACCTCCATGCGGCCAGTGGCATCGGACACGCCGCGAGAAATGTAGAGCATGAACTGCTCTGTGGGGCGAATCTGGAGATAGATGTTGCCTTCCATCTGAGCGGTTGTACCGGTATTGGTCGAAAAGGCATCGGAGAGTCCGGCTTCAACACTATCAGATTGGGTATTCGTGGCCAGCCAAATGGTGCGGAGGTCAGCGCCGATGGTGACGGTCTCGGACAGCTTGGGCTTGATCTTCTCGATAGTTGCGAAACTCACCGGCTTGACGGGTAGGTATTGCGGGCCGAAGAACTGGCTGCCGTACAGCTCGCGGATGCCGTTGCCTGTGGGGTTGGCGTGGCAGAGGAAACAGCTTTGGCCGAAGAGCGCGCTGTACTGGGGGCGGGCGCTGGCGGTCGAGACGATCAGGGCACAGAAGAGAAGTATTATCAAGGTTGGTTTGCGCATGCAGGTGCCTTTCCGAGCGGAGAATAACCTAAAGTTCTTTGAATTCATAGCAATATACATAACCTGAATTAGGGGTGCAAGACTGTTTGCCTCCTTGCCGAAAAGCCGCTATATTGTGGTTTCTACTCAAATTGGCTCCCGTTTCATCCGGCTATGAAATTCTCCAAATACCATGGTCTCGGGAACGACTTCCTGTTGTTCGACTCCCGTGACGACGCCCCGCAATCGTATTTTACTCCTGACCGTGTTCGTTTTTTATGCCGCCGTCAAACCGGAATCGGGGCTGACGGAATCTTGTTGAGGACAGATTGTGACAAAGCTCACCATCGGATGTGGTTGTGGAATGCCGACGGCTCGACTGCTGAGATTTCGGGCAATGGGCTGAGATGCTTTGTTTTGTTTTTGCAAGATCAGGGTTACGACGTTTCAGGAGAGTTCACGATTGAAACGGGTGGCGGAATTCAGAAAGCAAGAATCGTCGGGGATCATGTTGTGGAAACGACGATGCCCGCACCGGATTTTGTGAAAGCGGGCGCTCCGCAGACTTTGCATTTGACATCGGTGGATCAAAGTTTTGACGTGCTCTCCGTTAACGTCGGAAATCCGCACGGTGTGATCTTCGGGCCGAAGCGCGAGATTCCGTTTGCAGAAAAATACGGGCCGAGCTTGGAGAAGAATCCGGCGTTTCCGCACGGTGCGAATATCGAGTTTGTCAATGTGATGAGCCGCGACTCGTGCAACTTGGTGGTGTGGGAGCGCGGCGCGGGGATTACGCTCGCGTGCGGATCGGGTTCGGTTGCCACGGCATGCGCGGGTTGCGCGGTCGGCCATTTTGATTTTGACAAGCCGATTGCGGTGCATCAGCCCGGCGGCGCGCTGCATATTACCGTTGCCAAGGATTTCAAGGAGATTCGGCAGCGGAGTATTGCTGAGAAGGTTTTTGAGGGGTTGTTTAGGGGATGGGGCAATCACCAGAAAACTCTACGGTTGCAGGAGTTTGATTACAGCAATCATAGAGCGTATTTCTTGACGTGTTGCACGAAATGGCGTGCCTATCTCTTTGGAGAAGTCCGCAACGGCGAAGTGCTTTTGAATGCTGCCGGTAAAATGATAGATGATCAATGGCGGTCGTGAGCTCTATCACCCAAGGATAAATTCGAGCGATGTTGTGATGCCCAATCACTTCACGCACATTGCCCAGCCGGAACCAGATGTAGCGGCTACCTGTGGCTGCCGATATTGACCGAGAATCAAAGTTAACACGCTTACCTGAATACCTATTCGCCGATCTTGAGAAGAAGATTAGCGAGAAGACTGCTGCCGGCCGTGATGTGATTAATTTGGGAATTGGTGATCCCGATTTACCGCCGCCGGATTCGTTTACGAAGAGTTTGCAATTGCATGCGGCTGACTCTGACGCGCATTTTTATTCGTCGTCGCGCGGCGATGCGGGCGCGCGCAAGGCGATTGCAAAATATTTTAAGGGCCGCTTTGGAGTTGAACTCGATCCTGATACGCAGATTTGTGTTGTGCTCGGCGGGAAGGAAGGACTCTCTTCGCTTGGTCGCGCATTTGTGAATCCGGGTGACAGCGTGGCCGCGCCGTCGCCTGCTTATCCTGTTTATGCGCAGGGTGTGGCGACGTTGTGTGACGGCAAAGTGCAGACGATGCCGCTGACGAAAGAGAACGGATTTTTGCCGGATCTGAATTTGGCGGAAGGCGCGAAGATGCTGTTCGTGAACTATCCGAACAATCCGACGGGCGCGATTGCAACGGAATTTTTCTGGCAAAGCTTACAGGATTTCGCGGACACGCATCCGGAAACGGTTGTCTGTCACGATCATGCATATAGCGAAATGACGTTCGGCGATTATGTCGCGCCGTCGTTTTTGCAATACACGCAGAACGCGGTGGAGATGCACTCGCTCTCGAAGGTGTTTAACGCGACGGGATTCCGAATCGGATTTTGCGTGGGGCGCGCGGATTATATCGCGGCGCTGGTGAAAGCGAAATCGCAGATTGACTCAGGCGCGCCGCTGATGATTCAACGCGCGATGGCGGACGGACTCGCGGGCTATCGCGGCGCGGAACCGCCGAAGGAAGTTGTGGAGATTCGCAAAATTTACGGGGAGCGGCGTGCTTACACGGAGAAGGCTCTGCGAGAACTTGGTCTTGACGTGATCGAAAGTCCGGCGACGTTTTATGTTTGGGCAAGAGTTGGAGATGATGAGTTGCCGTTTGTGCAACGCGCATTGGATCATGACATCGTCGTGACGCCGGGGCGCGGGTTTGGACAAGAGGGCGTGGGATATATTCGGCTTGCATTGACACAACCATTGGACCGCATCAAGCTCGCTATGCAAAGGCTTGGCTGATTTGTTTTCCTCTTTCCTTTTTCCTATTTCAAACTTTCACACTCGTGGCTGATCGCTTTCGACAAATACTAAGCGGTCGTCCCGTTATTCTTGGTCATCGCGGCTCACCTAAGGGCGCGCAAGAAAATACGATAGCCTCGTTTCGTTTGGCGCTTGATGAAGGTGCAGACGGCGTGGAACTCGACGTGCAACTCACACGCGATGGCGTGCCGGTGGTGTTTCACGATGACGAGTTTTCAACAGGAGAGAAGATCGGCGACTTAACCTTTGCCGAGATGCGCGAAGTTGCTCACGGTTTGCGCTCACATGTGCACACGCTCGAAGAGGTGTTGCGAGAACTTGCGGGCAAGGGTTTTGTGAATATCGAAATAAAAGCAGCGGGGCGGGAAGCGGACGTGCTGGCGATTGCGCGTAAGGTGATGCCGAAAGAAACATTTTTGTTTTCGAGTTTTCTGCCGGAAGTTGTGGCGGCATACCGCGCACTTGCCAAAGATGTTCCGGTAATTTGGATTGTCGCCGAGCAGTTATCGCTCGAGCACGCGCTTGACGTGGTGCATCAGATTGACGCGAAAGGGATCGCGTTTTATCACGAACTCATCACGCCGGAACTCGCGGGGTATTTCAAGATTCACAACGTGCCGTTATTTACGTGGACGGTGAACGACGTTGCGGAAGCGCGGCGCTTGATTGACATTGGCGTGGCGGGAATCATCACCGATGAACCTAAGTTGATTGTTGATTCATTATGATTGGTCTGGCGACAGATAATACCCTGCCGGAGCTTTCTGGCGGCGAACAATTGCTCTATCAGGAGCTTTGTCGCCGTACGGAGTGCAAGATTGTGATTTGGGATGATCCGCAAGAGTCGTGGCGCAACTGTTCGCAGATTATTATACGCACAACGTGGAACTACAGTTATCATTTGTCGGAATTCTTGAACTGGATTGACCGAATTGAACAGGCGGGGATTCGGTTGCACAATTCTGCTGAGATTATTCGTTGGAATTGTGATAAGAAATATATGCGCGATCTTGCCCTGCGCGGTGTTTCCATTCCAGAGACGAAGTGGATTCCACGAGGGACGTTAACGCCCGCTCTGCTTGCAAGTATGGTAACAGAGTCGTGTGTTATCAAACCTACGGTTTCCGGAGGGGCAAAAGACACGTATTGTGTTTCCGAGAGTGTTAACGATGTCGCGGAGCAACTCAAGCAGGTTTCGATTGAGAAAGACCTGATGCTCCAAACATTCATCCCTGAAATTGCGAATCCGGGTGAATATTCACTCATCTTTTTTCGCAATGAATTTTCACGCTGTTTTGAAGACACCTGCTCAGGGTGATTACCGTGTGCAGGCTAAATTCGGCGGTCAAACAAAAGCGATTGAAGTCGCAAGTTCAGTCATTGAGCAGGGACGCAGTATTCTTACCCAAATCCCTTTTGACGAAGCGCCGCTCTATGCTCGGGTGGACGGCATCTTGCGCGGCGGGCAATTCATGCTGATGGAGCTTGAGTTGATTGAGCCATATTTATTTTTGGAATTTGGGGATAGGGGGGGGGGGGGACCCCTTGCCCGCTTTCTGCATCTAATTGTTTTGACAATTAACACAGTCACAACCAGAATAACAGACCCGTTATCATGAATCCGTCCAAAGAAAAGAACCGCTTAGGCAACATCACCGACGCAATTGGCAACACGCCGTTGGTCCGGCTCAACAAAGTGACTGCGGGTGCGCCCGGCGAAGTGTGGGTCAAGTGCGAGCATCTCAACCCTTCAGGATCCATTAAAGATCGTATGGCGAGTTATATGCTCGACCGCGCGGCGTCATCGGGTGAATTGAAACCGGGCGGCATGATTGTCGAAAACACGAGCGGCAACACGGGTGCGGCGATGGGTATGGCCGCCGCAGTGAAAGGGTATCGTTGTGTGTTCACGATCTCGGATAAGATGAGCAAAGAGAAAGTCGATGGCTTGAAAGTTTACGGTGCGAAGGTGGTGGTGTGTCCTGCCAACGTTGAAGCGGAGTCGCCGCTCAGCTATTACTTACTATGTGAATCAGTACCACAATCGCTTGAACAGTGAAGCGCACTATTCAACTTCGGGGCCGGAGATTTGGGAGCAGACAGAAGGCAAGATTGATTATTTCGTCGCAGGGTTGGGCACGGGCGGCACGTTCACGGGAATTGCGACCTATTTGAAAGAGAAGAATCCGAAGATTAAGTGCGTCGGTGTGGATACGTTTGGCTCGATGCTGACGAACTATTGGAAGACCGGCGAATTCGGCGAAATGTACGCGTACAAAGTCGAAGGCATCGGGCAGGATCAGCTGGTCGGCAACATTGATTTCAAACTCGTTGATGACATGATTCAGGTCAATGACAAGGATTCATTCCTGATGGGCCGCAGACTCGCGCGTGAAGAAGGAATTTATGCCGGAGGTTCGTCGGGTACGGCAGTGTGGGCGGCGGCGGAACTTGCCAAACGAGTTCCAGCGGGTTCGGTGATTGTGACGATTTTGCCGGACAGCGGTTCCCGCTATCTGTCCAAGATGTTCAATGATGAATGGATGCGTGACAACAGCATGCTTGAGGAGACTTCGCCGCTGGGAACGGTGCGCGAACTTCTGGCCGCACGTGCTCCGCATAATTTGATTTCAGCGCGCCGCAATGACAAGGTCGGTGAGGTAATTTTGCATTTGAAGGAAACCGGAATCAGTCAAATGCCCGTAGTGGAAAAGGATCGCGTGATTGGTTTGATTCACGAGAGCGATTTGCTGAAGTTCATGCTGTCGGGCGTGGGCACGGCGCATTCGAGTATCGAACCGATTGTGCAGACGGATTTTCCGACGGTGGGTGAAGAAACTTCGCTCGATGCCGTGAGTCAGGTGTTCACGAAGATGCCGCACGACGCAGTGATAGTGCTGCGTGACGACGTGCCGCGCGATATTATCACGAAGATTGATTTGATTGACTATCTCTTGCATCGAAGCAACGCGAAAGCTTAGCAATAGAAAAAGACGGCTCACGCCGTCTTTTTTCGGAATCAAAACCCAAGTGTTAGAACGCCTCGTCCAACTCGCTGAGTAATCTTTGATAGCTTTTGAAGCGCGATTGCGGGAGCTTCTTCTCTTCAATGGCTTCGATGACGGCGCAATCTGGTTCGGCAACGTGTTTGCAGTTGCGGAATCTGCATTGTGCGGCAAAGTCGCGAATATCGGGGAAGAGTGACGCAAGATTCTCGCGTGTCAAACCGTAGGGAACAAAACTTTTCATTCCCGGCGTGTCAATCAGCATCGCGCGCTCACCGAACGGCACGAGCAGAGCAGCAGTTGTGGTGTGTGTACCTTTGCCAGACCACGAACTGACCTCGCGCACGCGCAATTCAAGCTCGGGGATTAGCGCATTAGTCAAAGAACTCTTGCCGACGCCGGAGTTGCCTATAATGGCTGAGATGCCTTCGGCGAGCAATCCGTGCAGCGGTTCAACGCCTTCACCGGTTAAGTTGTTCACAGAGTAGATTGGGAAGTCGAAAGAATCGTAGGTTTCGCGGATTTCTTTGACACGTGCTCCTGTTTCATCGAGATCGCTTTTCGTCAAAATCAAAACGGGCTTTACATTACCGAATAATGCGGCGACAAGAAAGCGGTCAATGGCAGCAATTTTCGTTTGCGGTTTGGCCAAAGATGCAACGATCAAAACGCGGTCTGCATTGGCGAACATAACCTGCTTTTCACGGCGCAGGCCTTTACGCAAATAGGAGTTCGCGCGTTCGATGACCTCTTCTACCGCCCACTGTCCGTTATCGGCAACCGCGTGTACCCAGTCGCCGACGGTGACGCCGCTGCCGTCGTAATCAAACAGTTTGCCGCGCAGTACCGCCTCGACCTGCTCGCCGTCAGTTAGTTTGAGCAAACAGGTGCGCCGGGCAATAGTCGCGACGCGAGCATTAGCATGTGCGGGAAGTTTCAACATGAACAAAGTAGTTTAATGTCCGTACGGGGTCAAATTGGCAAACGTGTCAAATAGTAATATGCGTAGCGCGGCATTCGCGGCGGCGCTCAAATTAGTGCGTACGATCTTGGGGTTCAGCGTGCTCGCACTTGGAGTATTGATGATCGTTCTGCCCGGCCCTGCGGTAGTGGTGATTCCGATAGGGCTGGCTATTCTCGCGTCCGAGTATGCGTGGGCGCGGAGGTACTTAAACAAATTCAAAGAGGGCGGAGAGAAGCTCGGCTCGATCTTCTTCCGCAAGAAAGAGCAACCGCCTACACCACCTCGCTCAGAGTGAGGACGCCTAAATCGAGTGACGCATGATCTCCGTAGAGCACAACTAAATCATTCGGTGCAAGCGTTACATCGAGAAACTCTCCGGGATAAGCGGAACCGTCGCGTAGGAGTGCAATCACCTGACAGCGACTCTCATTGGAAAATCCCAGCGCGCGCAGTGTACTTGCGCGCGCTTTGCTATTTTCACGGATTGGCACGGCTTCGACTAAGCGCTGCAAGAGAAGCTGTGCAAGCCTGTCCCCGCTCATGCTGGCTCCGCGCAGGGTGCCGTAACTTTGACTGCGCACGACTTCGACTTGGGCCGCCACAATATGCGGGGGGATGTGATAGTGTGTGAGTAGTTCGACAAAGATCCGCAGCGAGGTTTCAAACTCCTCTGGGACGACGAGCTTGGCACCCAGTCGCTCAAGCTGCTCGACTTCAGCCACATAGCGCGTGCGAACAATCAGATGCAGTCCGGGATTCATGCGGTGAATTGTCGTCACGGCGCGGCGGGTGGCGGCCGGGTCTGAAATCGCAATGACCGCGCTGTCGAATTCTTTCAAGCCGAGATGCTGCAGGAACTCTGAATGCGTAACATCGCCGTAGTGAATGGTCTCGCCTTCGTTGCGGGCTTCGCGCACGGTCTTGGGATTAAATTCCAAAATCTCGTAATAGATTCCCGACTCGCGCAATACTTTAGCCACGTTGCGGCCATTCAAACCGTAGCCGACAATCAAGACTGCGGGCTTGGGACGAGAGGGCATTGGCTCAGTCGGAGCAGATTTGGCCTCCGTAGCCCAGCCGATCTTTTTGCCCGCGTGGTAGGCAACGTGCGGAGCCATCTGCATCACGAGCGGCGTAACTGCAAGGGTCAAGCTTGATGCGGCAATCAAGTACTGAAATTCGTCACCCGTTACGAGATTTCCGGCGACTGCGGCGCTTAAGAGCAAGAATGAAAACTCACCGGCCTGTGCAAGATAGAATCCGCCTTGCACGCGCTCGCGGAGGGAAAGTTCAAGCGGCTGACTGACGATGAAAACGACGACGGTCTTCAAGATCAACACGGCCCCCGAGACGATTAAGACTGTGTCAAGATGTTTGAGCACGAAGCCGAGGTCGAGGAGCATACCGATTGAGACAAAGAACAGCGAAGCGAACAGCGTGCTGAAGGCCTGCATCTGCGAATAGATGTGGGCGCTGAATTCGTTTTCGGAAAGAATCACCCCAGCGGCAAAGGCACCAAGTGCAATCGACAATCCGGCAATTGAGCTGATGGCACCGACGACGAGCATCAGCAAAATCGCAAACAGAAAGAGCGCTTCGGACAGTTGGGCACGCACGAGCCAGCGTAGAAATTGCGGCAGAATCCAACGCGCGAGCAGATAAAGCGACAACACCCACCCTGCAACCAAGACCGCTCGTACACCGATTTCGTAGGTGGTCAGATTGCCGGAAGCCAGAATGCTGACGATCATCATCATCGGCACGATGGCGAGGTCCTGCACGACGCAAATCGTGACGACCATGCGGCCCATCGGCGTATTCAGCTCGCCTTTGTCGGCAATGCCTTTCAGTACGAGCGCCGACGAAGAGACTGTTACCACAAACCCGGCAATCAGCGACAACTCGAATGGCATTCCGAGGGAGATCAAAATACCGAAAACGAGCGCGGTGGTGCCTGTGACTTGCGCAATTGCTGCGAGATAGACTTTGAGCGGCGTGCTCTTTAGTCCTGAAATCGAGAGTTCAAGCCCGACTATAAAGAGCAAGAGTACGACGCCGACCTCGGCTGAACTCTCGACATGATCCATATTCGCTATGAACCCGAGCCCCGAGGGACCGATTATTATGCCCGTAAGCACAAATCCAGCGATCGGCGGCAATCCAATCCGGCGCGACAGGAACAAGACCGGCAGCGCGCAGGCGAGAATGATCGCCAGATCGTAGAACATTGGGATTTCGTGACTCATGCGGGGATATCAGCTAATATGTGGCAAGAGTCCAAGTAATCATGTCCGAAGTTGATTGTAAACATGTGATTCCGAGGAAACTACGCCGACAGCACCGCATTTCCTTATAAATTGGAGTCAGCATCGGAGGTAGTTCCGAGGATTCCAAGAAATTGCAGGATACTTACAATTTAGGGTTTTATCACCCGAAAGCAAATAGCCGAATTTCTTCGCCCTGCGCGCCCAACCTCACATTCAGGGAATATGTTGCCAATTGCGGTGAGAATCCCTATTTTGACAAACAAAACTGAATCACAAGAAACTCCTATGCCTCACTATCCTCTCATGATTCGCGGCGCACGACCGGCGGGAAAGATCGAAGTTGTTGCACCGTTTGATTTGACACCGATTGCGACCGTCGAAACCGCAGGAGCAGACGCGATTGAAGTCGCGCTGAACACCGCGCACAATCTGTACAATGATAGAAGCGCATGGCTGCCATTACCAAAGCGACTACATATTCTCGATAATTTGCAGAAGCTGATATTAGACAATGCGGAGACGCTGGCACTTGAGGCGGCGCGCGAAGGTGGCAAGCCGCTTCTTGATTCCAAAGTGGAAATTGCCAGAGCGGCAGACAGTATTCGCGTGTGTATCGAAACGATGCGCACGGATGCGGGCCGCGAAATTCCGATGAACTTAAATGCGTCATCTTCATATAAGCTTGCAATGACGCGCCGCGAGCCGATCGGTCCCGTGGTGGCCATCAGCGCATTTAATCATCCGCTAAACCTGATTGCTCATCAAGTCGGTCCCGCGATTGCTGCGGGTTGTCCAGTGATTGTGAAACCTGCCGATGATACGCCGTTGTCATGTTTTCGATTTGTTGAAATGCTGCATGCGGCAGGATTGCCTGAAGAGTGGTGTCAGGCTTGCATCACAAGTGATTTGAGTGTTGCCGAGAAATTGGCCACAGATCCGCGTGTTGCGTTTCTGACGTTTATTGGGAGCTTCAAAGTCGGCTGGATGCTGCGTTCGAAGATTGCCCCGGGAACACGTTGCGCGCTGGAGCATGGCGGCACGGCTCCGGTGATTGTGGCTGAAGATGCGGATTGGCAAGCGGCGGTAGCACCAATTGCGAAGGGGGGCTTCTATCACGCAGGGCAGGTCTGCGTGTCGGTACAGCGAGTCTATGTGCACGAATCGTTTGCCTTCGAGTTCGCACAAAAACTTGCCGAAGTAGGCAACAAGATGAAGATTGGCGATCCGACGTTAGCAGATACAGAAGTCGGCCCACTGATTCGTCCGCAGGAAGTCACTCGATTGAATATGTGGGTGCGCGAAGCTGTAGCAGAGGGTGCCGTGCCGCTGAGTGGAGCAGAACAACTAAGCGAAACGTGCTATAAGACAACGGTGCTGTGGAATCCGAGCGAAAACTCGAAAGTGACGACACAGGAGATATTCGGCCCGGTCATTTGTGTTTATCTTTACAGGGACCTCGATGAAGCAATTGCACGGGCGAACAATTCTCCGTTCGCATTTCAGGCGGCGGTTTATACCAAGAACATCGACACAGCCATGAAGTGTTACTCGAAACTGAATGCCTCGGCAGTGATGGTGAACGAGCACACAGCCTTTCGCGTGGATTGGATGCCGCTTGGCGGACTCAAACAGTCAGGTCATGGTATCGGCGGAATTCCCTATTCGATCCGAGATATGCAGGTTGAGAAGATGCTCGTGGTGAAGTCGCCGAATCTGTAAATCACCAGTTACTTACAAACGAAAAGCCCGCTCAAAATTGAGCGGGCTTTTTGTTTTGAGTAGAAATCACTTACGGCAGATAGACAAGCTTGCGAGCTAAAGAAACTCCGGCACATTCGCTACGGAGGAAGTAGATTCCGGCAGAGTGTCCGGCGGCATTCCATTCCAACTCGATATTGCCGTTTCACGAGCATTGTCAAGCAAGGTGCTGACCAATCTCCCGGTTTGATCAAAGATGGAGACAGTAGCTTGGGACTCGGTTGGAATGTTGAGGTTGATTCTTACCGAGCTGTTGAACGGATTGGGATAAGCTTCACCAAGCGAAAACTCATTTGCAACGAGTTCATCATGTGCAGCATTGACAGCTTCGGTTGTGAAGGACCAGATTTCGCCTGTTGTTGTTCCTGTTATGTTCCTCGCATCAACTCGCCACATGTAGGTTCTGCTGTGTGCAAGCTGGCCGAACATAGAGAAAGAAGGTCCTTCTGCGGGTCCTATGAACTCGAGCGGTTCAGTTTGCCCCCAGTAGATATCGTAGTCTTCGGCAAATTCCGCAGCAGTCCAGCTCAACTGAGTTAAAATGACGGGCACATTGCTCGCGTTATTTGCGGGTGTGGGATTTGTCGCTAAACCGGGAAGCGGTGGCGGCGCAAGCACTGTCGTGAAATGCCAGACTGTTCCTGTGGTTGTGCCGTATTGATTTGTCGCGTCTACGCGCCATTCATATGCGGTTTCGTAATTCAGAACATCCGGGATGATGATAGAAGTGGTTGTGACGGTGCCAAGCGACCAGTAGGGTTCGCCCGCACCGATAAATACCTCATAACTTGTCGCGCCGATTGCAGATTCCCAAGAAAGCTGTGTGTTGAGAATATCCACATATTGCTCACCATCGCCAGGAATGGGATTCGTTGCTTGATCCGGCGGGCTTTCAATAACGGCTTCACTTGCAGTCAAGTTGATTGCGGTATTGGCTCCGCCCATGCTTGAACCTTGATGGGCACCAACATAGAGATGCACGGCTCCAGTACCTGCAGCGGGTGCAAGCCAATTGAAAGTTCCCGAGGTACGATTGTTAGACGACAGATGAATACCATTGGTCTCACCAGCAACGTTGTGCGTTGCCGTGTTGGTTCCAGCTGAGATAGTTCCTGCATTGGTTGAGCCTGTCCCAACACGGACTGAACCGTTGAAGTTGTTAATTGATGAGCCGGAGGTCGCTGTGATCGTAATTAGATAAGTTGAGTCAGGTATGTATTGAGTGGGAAAGCCTGTAATCTGAACCGTGCCGCCGCCTGAGCCGTGGCAAGACGATGCACAAGTTCCGGTAGCTCCGGGCGCACCGGAGTAACCGCGATAGGTGGGCCGGGCAATTGCAATACCCACCAACGTAAGCGTGGCTACAATACAAAGAACAATTCGATTCATGTTTTGCGTCCTGACAGATAAGATGAAATATATGAAACTGATTCGCATCAAAGCGGATTTCCGTGCAAAAGCATAACACGGGGGAGGTTCAAATGCAGGCGCCATAAGGCACTATCGCTACTAATCTCTCCCAATATGACTAAACATACATAATTCAGTGGAAAAACAAAAAGTGGGAATGCGCATGGCATTCCCACTTTTAATCGATACGGTGTGCAAAAAATTGAATTACGGCAAATACACAAGTTTCTGTGACGAGGTCACACCGGCACACAGGCAGCGCATGAGGTAGATTCCGGCGGCATTGCCCAAAGCATTCCATTCCAGCAGATGCTCACCGGCGCTGAGAGTGCCATTCACAAGCGTAGCCACTTCGCGGCCACTGATGTCGTACACGGTGACGCTGGTCATCCCCGCCTGTGGAATAGACAAATTTACACGCACGTTGCTGTTGAACGGGTTGGGATAGGCTGAACTCAATTGGAAGCCGCGCACGACAGGGGAATCATCTGCACCGGATTCAGCTTCAGTTGTAAAGCTCCACGTCTGTCCAACCGTTGTTCCGGCGGAGTTAGTGGATTCTACTCGCCACAAATAGGTCGTGCCAACTTCAAACTGCGTGGCTGGACTGAATACCGTTTCCGTGGTGGTACCGACAGTTCCTAACGGTTCGGTTGTTCCAAGAAACACTTCATACGTTTCAGCACCGGACGCGGGATTCCAACTCAACCCCGCACCGATGAGAACATTCTCAGCGCCATTTGCAGGAGAAGGATTCGTACACGGATCGGGCGCAGTCATGGTCGTGAAAGACCAGATCGCACTCGGAGTGCTCCCGTTGTCATTAAAGGCATAGACCTGCCAATAGTATTGCGTGCCCGGCTGTAATCCCGGCAGAGGATACGTGTTTTCTGAAGTCGCACTTTGCACAAGCGGCGGCGGATTCTCGTTGCCGAAATAGACATCGTACCCGATAGCATCCGGAACAACAGACCACGAGAGACTTGTGTTGGTAGCAACTCCGGTTGCAGCCATTGCGGGAACGGGATCCGATGGCGCGTCAGGCGGCTGTGGAATGACCGCTTCTGTCGCAGTCAATGAGATCGTTGAGTTCGGGCCGGTGTTGCGGTCGCCTTGATGCGCGGCCACATAGAGTCTCACCGTACCTGCACCTGCCGTAGGAGCGCGCCAATTGAAGTTTCCGTTCTGGCGGTCATTAGGTGTCAAACGAATACCGTTTGTCTCCTGCGTGACCGAATACGTGACCGTATTGAATCCGGCGGTAATCGTTCCGGCATTCACCGAACCCGTACCACGCCTGACGGAGCCGTTAAAGTTCTTGATCGGCAAACCCGATACAGCTTCAATAGCAATCAGGTACGTCGAGTCAGGGACATATTCAGTCGGGAAACCTGTGATCTGCACGGTTCCTTGGTTTACGCCGTGACAAGACGACGAACATCTGCCGAGCGAACCCGGCGCACCGGAGTATCCTCGGTTAGTGGGGCTTGCAAAGACATTGCAAGCGAAAACGAACAGAAACAAAAAGCCAATGTGGCGAATCATCGCGGTGATCCTTCATGTTGCATAACACCTGATTCGATCCGTGATGCGTTTGAAAGCATCCGAATCACGAACACTGGCTCTCCCATTGCCGAGACGGCGGCACCCGCTATCGAAGTTGTCAAAGAATTAGGGCAGATAGATCAGCTTCTGAGTCTGCGTAATGCCTGCGCATTCACACTTCAGGAAATACAATCCAGCAGCTTGACCAGAAGCATTCCACTCAAGCTGATGCTCACCTGCGCTCAATTTCGAGTTAATAAGCGTCGAAACTTCTTGTCCGACGATGTCGAAAATTCGGACCGTGGTTTGACTCTCTTGCGCGACGTTTAATGCAATGCGCACCGAGCTATTGAACGGATTTGGATAGGCCGCTTGCAACTCAAACGCAACCGGCATCGCAGGATCGCCGACAGCGTTTGGCACTGCAGTTGTAAACGTCCAAGTTTGTCCGGTGGTTGTACCGGCATCGTTAATCGTATTCACGCGCCATAAGTAAGTCGTGCTCGTGTTCAGATTACCGGCAGGATCAATCGATGTTTGCGTAATTGTCCCAATGGATGGCAGCGGCTGCGCTGTGCCGAAGAACACTTCATACGACGTTGCGCCGTCAGCGGCATCCCAAGCGAGAACCGTATTCACAGGCACGTTGGTCGCATTGTTCGCGGGGAACGGGCCGGTGGCTTGCGCAGGCGGAGCGACAGTTGTGAAATTCCAAATCGGACCGGCGGTTTCTCCGTCGCCATTCACTGCGGTGATCTTCCAGAAATACTGTGTATTCGCAGTCAGATTTGAATACGAGAACATCATGCCGGGGAAGTTGTTATTGACAACTGGCGGCGGGTTGGTCGTACCGAATTGCACGATGTGATGTGTGGCGCCTGTGTCTTCCCAAATCAGGAATCCCAACAGCGGCATACTGGTCGAGTTGTTGTTTGGAATTGGATTCGTCGGGGTCGAGGGCGGCGTACCGCCTGCTTCAACGGTGACAGAACCGACCATACCTGGTGCATGGATTTCGCACTCGTAATTGAACACCCCTTCAAGCGGCGCGGCGAATGCAAAACTATACGTGAATGCCGCAGTAGTCGGATCGCCGCTCCTGAATGTGGCCGGACTATGACTCGTCTCATTCACATTGTGAAATCCGCCTGCGAGGCTTAATCCAACGGACGGTATCGCCCTGTTGAATCGTGATATTCGCGGGCGAAAACGAAGACCCTACGAGGTTAACTGTGTGTACCGTGGCCATGCTTACGCTGGCCAGCATCAAAGCAAGCAAAACGAACATTTTCTTCATCGTTGTCTCCATGATAACGAGTGTACGGGTCGGGCCGGACCTTCTGTTGCTGAACATGTTGTTGTCCTAAAGGCTAAGTTCTTGGGACCACCAAAATAATAGAATCAAAACTAATCCGGCCTGAATGCACCTGCCATTGTTGGTCTCCAGACCAGCAATGGCTACATTTTGCTTACTTAAGATAGAGTACTTTGTAGATTACGGGTGTGTGATTAATGTTCGCGCGAATAAAGTAAACTCCGGCAGAGCTATTGGCTTGCCAGAGAAATTCGTTTTGCCCGTTTTGCGATAAGCCTGAGAATAAAGTCTCGACAAATCGTCCCTGGACATCATAGATATCAATTGTTAGCGGCACATTTCCGATAAGCTGCATCCGCAATGTCGTTGTCCCGTTAAACGGATTCGGAAACGGCGGTTCAAGCATGAAGTCACCGACAAACGGACCTTGGCTCCCCGAAGATTCTTCAGTAGTGAAGTTCCACTCGGGGCTTGAGGTTGCCCCATCCTCATTGACGGCTTCGACACGCCAATAGTAGAGCGTGTTGAATACTAAATCACCCGGATCGAATGCCAGCGCAGTTTGTTGAGCAACGAGCGGAGGTGGAGATGCTGCACCAAAATAAACTCTAAAGGAATCGGCAAACGCCACTTCATCCCAATGCAGCTCGACGTTAGCACTCACATTAACGGCCCCGTCGAGCGGAAACGGATGCGAGGGCACGTCAGGCGGATGCGGAACATCCTGCTCGGTTGCAGTCAGCATGAAGTCACTGTTGGGTCCCGCCTCTGAACCTTGGTGAGCTGCGACATACAACCTTACATCACCAGTACCAAACTGAGGAGCAACCCAAGTAAATTCGAGCGTATCTTGATCGAGAGCTATCGAATGCACCCCATTGAGTTCATTCTCTACGGAGTACGTTGCCGTAGCTCCGTTCCCGATCATCACACCCGCAGTCAAAGAACTTGCACCCACTCGGCACGACGCATTAAAATTCTTGATCGCCAAACCGGCTGCGGTCAGCCGAATCTGATACATCGAATCAGGAATGTAGGATTCAGGAAATCCTTCGACAACAACGGTTCCTTCTCCTTCACCGTGACATGAAGATGCACACGACGATGTCCCCGGCGCACCGGAGTTTCCCACAGTCCACGGTGCCGCCGTTAATGGCGAAATAAATAGTAGTAAAAGGAACAGTTGCATGAGAACAACAAACCGCGATTTTCAAGCTACAGCGTCAGCGCAAGGTTGCCCACTTATGCAAGTGGGCGTTAGCGCATTGGGTCCAGCGTCACGCTGGTTATTTGCGGAATTTGATGGTGCAGCCGAATGCGGCGGTAACTTTGGGATCGATCTCGGAAGCCTTGCCCTCGACCAATTTCGTCATCGCATTCTGCAGATCGTGAACCTTGACATCTTTGACTTCGGTATTGTCATCAATGCGGCCTGTGTAGACAACCTTGCCGTCTTTGTCGAGCAAGAACGTCTCGGGAGTACGAGCGGCGCCGTATGCGGTGGCAACCGTGCCGTCTTCGTTAATCAAATACGGATAGGGAAGATTCTTTTCTTTGGCCTTCTTCTGCATCCCTTCAAAGCCGTCTTCAGGCTTAATCTTAGGATCGTTTGCGCTAATGGCAACGAACTTGATACCCTTGGGTTGAAACTCGTTAGCCAAGGCAATCAATCTATCCTCATAAGCCATCGCAAACGGGCAGTGGTTACAGGTAAACACAACGAGTGTTCCGACTTCACCGGAGGCACCGGCCAAGCTGACCATCTGCTCGTTTACATTCTTCAATTCAAACGAGGGTGCGGAGGTGCCGATTTCCAAGGCCGCTGCGACAGTTTTCTGAGGATACAAAAAGGCACCAGCCACGATGGCGAGAGCAATTGCTGAAAGAATCAAAACCTTCGTGCGCGTCTTAAACATGTATTTCTCCAGAGGGTTATCTGTGACTTGAGTCACATTCCATCAGTTGCCAAAAATGTATCAAATTGATTGCGAAAGTCCGTCAAAAGCCATATTCTATGACTCAGCCTGTCACCTTTGTCAACACTATAATTAACCACTTACAGGCGAAAGTATCAACCCACGGAGGTACCCATGAACACTTTTTGTCATATCGAGCTGACCACGACAGATCTCGAAAAAGCGGCAAGCTTCTATCGAACTATGTTCGGGTGGAAGATTGATCCCATGAGCGAAGGCTATTGGATGATTACTCTGAACGGTGATTCAGGCGGCGTAAGCGGCGCATTGATTCAAGTGAATTCCGTCCTCGACAGCGGTGCGCAGAACTATGTGCACGTTGACGACGTCGCCGATGCGCTAAACAAAGCCAAGTCCTTGGGTGCAAAGGTCACCGACGAAAAACGTCCGCTTCCCCACGAAATGGGCTTCATCGGAATGTTCGAACTTCCCGACGGATATAAATTAGGACTCTTTAGCCGCAAGTGAACATTATCCCGTTACATTCCTGCGATGAATTTATCGCGGGTGACCACACGCGACTACGCGAAATTCTGCATCCGGACAAAGCTCCGTTAGCTTTGGGTTACTCCTTGGCTCATGCAAGTCTGGATCCAGGGGTGACTTCAGTACTCCACCGGCTGGCCACGAGCGAGGTTTACTATATCCTCAAGGGTCGCGGCAAGGTGGAGATAGACGGAAAAACCCGTGAAGTCGGAGTGGGGGACACCATCTACATCGCCCCCTCTTCAACTCAACGAATCACCTGTTTGGGTCCCGAAATTCTCGAATTTCTTTGCATTGTTGATCCCGCATGGCAGGCCGAGGACGAAGAAATCCTATAATCAAGTTTGTACCCGGGCCGACAAAGACAGTTTCACGATCTAGCTACTACCTCCCTGCCTCCGGCAGGGGAAGCCCCCAACCCTCTCAAGCCTTCGCGCCAGCGGCAACACCCGCTTAACAAGCGGAAAGCCTGTCCCTTTTTAGGACAGGCTTTCTCATTCTTCCCAGTCGCGGAAATCCGCAGACCGTATCGCATCGCAGATCGTTAGACCTGCTTAGGCAAAACTTGGGAAACTACCAGTTGCTTTCGCGACGCTGACGCGGGGGACGACCACCGCCGCCACCACCACCGCCACCACCTTGGGTACGTTCCGCGCTTCATTCACATTCAGCGCACGACCGCCCATTTGCTGGCCGTCCAGCTTCTTGATTGCGTTGGCAGCACCTTCGGCATCCATCTGCACGAAACCAAATCCGCGCGGACGACCCGTTTCACGGTCCTTAACCAACTCAACAGCTTCCACCGTACCATGCTCGCCGAAAACTTGGCGAGTTCTTCTTCCGTTGCGCTGAACGGAAGGTTACCGACATAAAGACGAGTTGCCATCGTCATTTCTCCTGTTTCGTCCCTCTTAGGTATTTACTAATCAACACTTTAGAGGATAAAAAATCCTCAGACGACTTCCGTGGTTACTGCATCGGAATCGCTGAGGGACGAATTTTCGGCGAAACGACGGACAGACTACACAAACTGAAATCGCGAACAGCAGAGGATGGTTTCGGTAATCCGTCCATCTTACTGCGCGCAATATAAGTACAAACTCTCATTTTTCCAAGTGTTCGAAGCGAAATAAAGAAAGTGGGCACCGACAAATCGGCACCCACTTTTGATAGGTCAGTCTATATACCGTACTAAGTACGGTGAACTTCCCCCAGAACTGGTGTTACCAGTTGCTCTGGCGACGCGGCGGGCGGGAGTTGGTACGCTCCTTAGCCTCGTTCACGTTCAGGGCACGGCCACCCATCTCGAAGCCGTCAAGCTTCTTGATCGCAGTCGCGGCACCATCAGAGTCCATCTGGACGAAACCGAAGCCACGCGGGCGACCGGTTTCGCGATCCATCACCAATTCGGCAGTTTCGACGGTTCCGAATTCTCCGAAAACCGTGCGAAGCTCATCTTCCGTTGCACTGAACGGAAGGTTTCCAACATAAAGACGTGTTGCCATCGTCATTTCTCCTATGTCCCTCATAGTGTTTTCCTCTGAACTCATCCTTAACGGACATTCAGAGATTGTAAATACAGCACTTAGAAGAGCAAAATGCCCTCGAACGACTTCCGTGAATACTGCTTCGGAATCGCGAGGGACAAACGGCGAGACGACGTACAGGCTTACACAAACTGAAATCGCGAACTGTGAAAAGTGGGTTGCGGGACAGTCCCGTTCACCTTTCGATTGCTAATATACGAAAAATTAGTTAAATCTCCTAATCGGACTGGAGATGCAGATTCCGGCAAGCTTAGGACCACTGAATAGTCAAGCGCCAGCGCCAGCGCACAACCTGCTTAACAAGCAGCGGGCGCCGATTGCTCGACGCCCGCTCTGCTTGGATCCCTGATTACAAGGCTCAGACAATCGGATTGCCTGAGTGCGAAGTGGCTTTGGTTTCCACCGTGACTCTGCGAGCACGGCGGCCATTCTTAACCGGCGCTGCCGGTTCGTTGCTTTCGACGGTCATGCCCTTTTCAACCCATTCCTGCAACGCTTCCTGGGTGAACTTAATTTGCCCGCCGAGCCTGAAGTGGGGACCCCCACCGCTTATAGCCGTTACGCAGAGCGGCCGGGGTCTTACCGAGAAACTTCGCAGCCTCTTGAACGCTGAGAATCACCATGATCTACTCCTTCTTTGGTTAGATGACTGCTATCCTACAAGCGGAGACCCTGATTTCATCCGCTTGCTATTATTAGACGATTGAACTTTCACGATAGTTCCCAGTTTCTCACTGACCGTCTAAATACTTGGATATTGAGTCGTTTGAATTTGAAATATTCCCGAGGTTGTCTTGTTAACAGAATGTTATAAAATAGCTTACAGAATCGAATTTGGAGGCCGCTTGTGGATCCGCTGAGCTTTTGGAAAATGGTCGCAGGCATCGCTTTCGTGGCCGCAATCTTCTGGTACTTCTATTTCCGAGGCAGATCAGGCACTTCTGAACCTCGGGAGCCGCGAAAACTCCAGCAATTCGAGTCCAAGCTGAAAAACGGCCAGTTGGAACCCGCCGAGTACGAGATCCGGGTTGACCACCCGGTCCAGTGGCTTATCCACCGCTTCGACACGGAACCCGACGACGAGATCTTCGAAATAGAAGAACTCGAGCTTTACCAACTCCTGCCCGCCGGACACACCACAATCATTGCCTTCTTACCCGAGAAAAAAGGCAAGTACAAAATCATCTTAGGCACCGAGCGCGAGGCAGGCTTGGTCAGGGTGGTTTGAGGAGAATTTCATCCAAAAATCCATAATAATAGCGAATACTTGACAATAATCTTCAGGACGCTTATATTTTCGGCTTCTGCAAAAACATCTTAGCTTGTGGGTTGCTACTGCTGGGCAATCATTGAACTGGGTTTGGAAATTTGCTGAATGGGAGAGCTAAGTGACAATAATTTAGCTTTCAAAAAAACAGAACGGGGTTCTACAATGGGATCTGCACAAGATCAAGCAAAAGTTTGGGCGCAAGGCGCCCATGAATGGCCACCAAATTCGAGCCGCACTTTGAGCCGTTATGGCATCAGATGCTCTCGATGTCGGGGGTAACCAAGGGGACGAAGTTCTTTGATGCCGGTTGCGGCTCGGGTGGAGCCTCAATCATCGCAGAAAGGCGCGGAGCGAAGGTCGCAGGGTTGGATGCGACGCCAGAGTTAATTTCAATCGCGCAGCAGCGCATGCCGCACGCGCCGTTCGTGTCGGAGATTTGGAAGAGATGCCGATCGAAGACAAGAGTTTCGACGTGGTGTTCGCCGCCAATGCCGTGCAATTCACCTATGATCCGGCACAAGCCTTAACGGAAATCAAGCGTCTGCTCGCACCGAACGGCAAAGCAATCGTAGCCGTGTTCACCGACATCGAACGCAACAACATGGGGACGTTTATCAAGGCGCTTGCAGGATTACTTCCACAGCCGCCGAAAGTCGGACCGTTCGCCCTCGGCAAGCCCGGCTTATTGGAAACCGCGATTGAAAGAGCGGCGAAAGTTGTTCGTGATGTCGAAGTCCCCTGCGACTTCGTCTATCCCGATGTCGAAGATTTCTGGGTCACATCCGCTCAGCCGGCCCGTCCCGCGCCGCCATCGCCAACGTTGGCGAAGAAAAAGACCAAGCAAACGCGCTGGATTCAGTCAAACCCTTCGTAAAACCGAACGGCTCACTGCATCTGAAAAACATCTCGCACGTAGTCACCTTAGAAGCGTAATAGCTTTCCGATACGCAAAAACCCCCGACCACATCGGGGGTTTTTTCTAAATGTCATTGTAGGGGCGGATGGCGATCCGCCTGCTTCCGATTCCCCCCCTGCTCGCGGGGGGGTTAGGGGGGGTGTCCCAAGCAAAATCGATGTTGTAAACCCCCTTGTCATCCCGCAGCAAGCATGTCCCGTAGGGACGAACCAAGACCCAAGCACCACGAAAATCCAAGCGCATTCACCAACGTCCAATCACATTGTCATCCTGGAAGGATCTCGTCAAGCAAATTCACAATGTAATGCGCGTCCCTTTGCTTCCCGCCGAGCGGGGATTTGCAAGCGGCCTGTCCCGGGGGATTCCCCCGAATCCGCATCCCGTGTAGGAGCGCACGATGCTATCCCGTAGAGAATCTAAGCTATCACGCGCGTTCCTGTCCAGCACGCACCGCCGGATCAATTAACAACCCTTGTTTAAGAATGGTGCTAAGGGTTTCTGACAATTCTCCCCAGACCTTCTTGTCATAGAAATCTCGTTCATTAATCATTGCAATCAACGGCGCAAGATATATTGCGCTATACCCTATGGCAAGGAGGCACTCGCGCACAGCTTCGGTCGGCAATTCTCTCGCCTTACCTGCTTTTACAGCTAACTGATAAGCATCAAAAAAGCGCTGATTAGCTCCCAGCGGTCCGTGTTCAGACACGTCTCGCAATGCCTTTCGGAGATGAACTCCTCCATCTGCAATTTCTTTCCGTAATAACGAGGCCCATTGCGGATTATCATGCATAACGGTCATCAGGCGAATCGGAATATCAATTAACATCTCTTCGGGTGGCTTGTCATCCGAAATAGCCCCAAAGATAACCTCAAGCATCGTCGTGCCTTCGTGTCTTAGCACCGCTTCGTATAGCTGCTCTTTGGTGCCATAATAGTAGTTCACCATAACCTGCCGGGTACCTGCCGCGGCCGCGATGCTGCGTGTGTTTGCCCCCTTGTATCCATATTCAGAAAACAACCGGGTCGCGGCTATAAAAATTTGACCTTTGGGTGTTGAAGGATCAGGTAGCGTCATAGGATTGAATCGCCCCCCCGAATTCCGTTAGACTGTTCAACCGTTGTCAAAGAACCAATTTCCGTCAGTGCCTTCTTCTTCGTGGAAGGCTTCGAATTAGATGTAGTCATTAGCAGGCAGCCCAGATGCTCGAACACCAAGTCAATTTGCCAGTGTCAGTGGTATTAGTCAAGCGACCAATATAGGTGTTAACCTGACCAATAGCAAACAATATGACCACATATCACAAATCTCTCGCCAGCACCTGCCACGGCTACCTTGATGCTCCGTTCTTGAGTGGTAATGCCCCGCACCTAAGTGTAGGGGATGGCAATCCGCCCGCGCCGGGCAACTTCGAAGTGCAAAAGCCCTTGTCATCCTGAAGCCGCTGCGGCTGAAGGACCCCTCAGATCTCCCCAAAGTTGTCCGCAACTTTGCGGGATAAAGGGGGCGGCTATCCTCCCGCCTTTCCCTCGCCGTTGTGGGTCTCCAGACCGCAATGGTGACCGCCAAGCCCCTCGCCCCAATTCCGCCGAGCGGGGGTTTAGCGAAGCGGCCTGTCCCGGTGGGGATTCCCCGCCGGAATCCACCTATCACCCGCGTTCCTGTCCAGCAGTCACCGCCGGATTAATTAACAACCCTTGCTTAAGAATCGTGCTAAGAGTAACCGTCCATTCTTCCCAGACTTTTTGGTCATGAAAATCCCGTTCATTAATCATCGAGATCAACGGCGCAAGATATATTGCACCATACCCAATGGCAAGTAGGCACTCGCGCACAGCTTCTGTCGGTAATTCTCTCGCTTTACCTGCTTTTACAGCTAACTGATAAGCATCAAAAAAGTGCTGATTAGCTCCCAGCGGTCCGTGTTCAGACACGTCTGACAATGCGTTTCGGAGATGAACTCCTCCATCTGTAATTTCTCTCCGTAATAACGAGGCCCATTGCGGATTATCATGCAAAACGGTCATCAGTCGAATCGGAATATCAATTAACATCTCTTCCGGCGGTTTGTCGTTCGGAAGAGATCCGAAGATAACCTCAAGCATCGTCGTGCCTTCGTGTCTCAGCACCGCTTCGTATAGCAGCACTTTGGTGCCATAGTAGTAGTTCAGCATAACCTGTCGGACACCTGCCGCGGCCGCGATGCTGCGCGTGTTTGTCCCCCTGAATCCATATTCAGAAAACATCCGGGTCGCGGCTATAAAAATTTGGCCTTTAGGCGTTGCAGGATCAGGCGGCGTCAACGGATTGAATCGCCCCCCCCCCCCCGGGGCCAGTCCGTTAGACTGTTTGACCGATGTCAAAGAACCATTTTCATTCAGTGCTTTCTTCTTCGTGGAAAGCTTCGAATTGGTCGCGGTCATAAGCGGGCAGCTCCATGATGATCGAACAGCAAGTCAAAAAATTTACCAGATTCAATTGTATTAGTCAGGTGACTAAGGTAGGTCATTGCCTGGCCAATAGCAAACAATATGACCACATATCACAAATCTCTCGCCAGCACCTGCCAACGCGACATTGAAGACAACGAGGTCGTGTTTCACCGCACGACCTCGTTGTTCCGTTTTTTCAGTGGTAATACCCCGCCTGCCGTCATTCCGCTCTGTTGTAGGGGCCGCAGGCGTGCCGCCCGTGTAAGCGTGATCGAGATACTCAGCCCTCGTCATCCTGAACAAAATGAAGGATCTCGCCAAGCACCCCACCAATCCCAAGCGCATCCCGACGCACACCGTAGTGGCGGGTCTTGACCCGCCTGCGAAAAACCACATCTCCGCTTGACAACATCACCCACCAATCGTATCTTCATTTCAGGTCAAGGGAAACTGCCCAATCATCGAACCTCGGAGACCAAAATAATGACGCGAATTCTATCTGTATTCAATCTTTTGAAGCGGGTGGGGTTCGCGGTTTTGTTGTCTGGGGGTGTCTCGTACAGTCAAGTCGCTGTGCGTTGGATTACTGAATTCGCACCGACGACATTTGTGAATCCTTATTAAGTGGTATTGACTTCCGAAGCAATGGTAATTGTAGGGGGATTGCGTAATGATTGGCTTTCTCTGAACATGGATGCCTTCATTCAGGTCATTGATAGAGAGAATGGCAGCGCAAGTCCGGCGATCCGGCATAGCCAAGGGTCCTTTAGGCTTTATCGTGATGCAGTCGCCTTGTCTGGGGAAAACGTCGCAATATGCGGCCAGGTGAGTTACGGAAGCAGTAGTGGATTTGTAATCCGATCGGATACTCAAGGGGGAATCGCTTGGAGTTATACGACTCCGGCGGACGTTGCAAACGATGCAACTTCAATCGTGTCGCTCAACGATGGATCCCTTTTGATCTCCTCGCCTTGGCTTGATGTGACAACTTTCGGAACCGAACTGCTTCTGACACAAGTGGATTCCTCCGGTGCGGAGCTGAATTCATCGCTTAGCAGTTTCGTCTATGGACAGAGAATTAATATTCATGACGCAACCGCATTGACAGATACAGAGCTGGTATTCGTTGGTAGTATTGAGCGCGATAGGGAGCCGTTGCTTGACCAAAGTATGTACGTCCTAGCCATCAGTATCCGGCGACCTCTGGTCGCGCACAATAACTCAACAGGATACGGATCTTGTAGGCGGATCGGTTGCTGTTACGGAGACAGGAGAAATCGTAGTTGGCGCAATTGCGGATCCTTGGGCGCTTACTGTGGAGTTGTTCAAGTTCAACCAATGGGGAGATGAAATCTGGCGGCGCTTGCTCGATCTCGGATATCCCGGACCGACAAGTGTTGACGTTGAGTGTCATGGCAACGATATCTATGTAGCTTCGACACAATTCGACTTTGATGAGTATTCTGTCTATTTCGCCAAATTTGATTCCAGCGGTGTGGTTGCATGGGACACGGCGCTCGCGTTTGAACCAGCATATTTGAATACAGCTGGTTTCGTCTTGTCTGAAGACGGGCAGACTGCCTACTTGGTTGCAGATGGCGAGCCAAAAGGGGAGCTCCATGTAGTTCGCGGATATGCCATGTGCCTCGACTCAATGGCACGGGATGGACTCCGAGTCCATTCCCACATACAATTGAAATTGCTTCTCTCTACCCCAATCCGACGAATTCCTCTGTATCGTTAGTCTATAGACTGCTGAGTCAGGGGAATGTGACTGGATCTATTACAGACGTGCTTGGCCGACGAGTTCAGTCTTTTGAGTTTGGATACTTTCCTGTAGGAGAGTACATGCAAGACCTTAGCCTTAACAGAATTACATCTGGACAATACATCATTACTATTCGCAGTGGAAATCAGTCGGATAATCGGTCGTTCATAGTGGTTCGGTAATTTACTCGTTGTTCTATTAGGAGGTTGCGTAATGAAAATCGGATACACGCGGCGGCACTCGCTGCGGGTGCCCCATACCTCGAGAAACGCCTCCCCAACCCCAAAAAATCTCCCCAACTCCCAATTTATCAACCCCTTCCTAAGTTCAATATTCAGAAAATATCTCTTGACCATGCGTTCAAATTGTCGTATATTAGGGTATGAAAAAAATCAAAGAGATAAGACTTTGTGAATATTGGTGCACCCCCAAAGTTAACCCCTGTTTATAAAATACTCCTGTTTTGTCAATTGTTAGCGTTTTACACAGAAACAACCCCTTACAACCCCTCCTCGCCTCTCCAAAATCCCCACAAAAAAACGCGACCCCAACTTTCGTTGAGGCCGCGCCAAATTTTCAACAGCGTGTTACTTTGTCGCTCGATTCGCCGCGGGCAATCTATACCTTGACAGCACACCGTTATTCGTCGTCGTGATATAGTAGTCTTGACGTGCGGACGAGTTGATAATACCAACGTCCGTGTAGCTCAGAGAATTTGACGTTCCGATTTCAGCGAACGCGCCGCCCGTGCCGGGAGCGCGATAGACGTGAAACGGAATGTTGTCAGGATTGGCAGTCCAATTCAAGACGATGTCACTGCCGGACACACTGATGACCAACACAGGTCCGACCACGAATGTGTCGGCAAGCGTGAGGCTCCAGTTTCCGACTTCATCGCGGAATCGAATGCCAAACCGATGTAACCCAACCGGCAGACCGGTCAATACCGCAAACGCATTCTCCTCGCGCTCATCCCACGCTCCGTCTTGTGCAAATGTCACAGGAACACCGTTGCCGACTCCAGGATCGACATTCAGAAAATACTCCGCTCCAGCCAAGTGAGCAGGACCGCTCGGGCCTGCGCCCGACCAGACAAAGAAGGGCAGTTTTATGGTGTTGCTGCGCTGGCCCTCTTCACTGACATATCTGAGACGAAACTCGTGCGGCCCCGGTCCGGCATTGTGCGCGACGGCATCAGCAAACGAAATGGATGCGGCATCTGCAATATCCACTTGCAGCGGCGCACCGCCGTCAATCCAATACTCAAGCGCCGCAACATCAAGTAGTGTCAATTCACCATCAGGGCTTTCGTGCACAAAGACATACCGTGCTTCGATGTTGCTCCAGAGTCCCCGCTCATCCTTGTAACGAACGGACAGCTTGTGAGCCTGATTCACTTGCAAACCAAGCGAAGCAATCAGCGCGGCGTAGTTAATGGTTTGGCCGTCCGTGACATCGACCAGCACGGGATTAGCATTATCGTACGAATACTCGATGTGTGTGATGTCGATATATTCAACAGCTTCGTTATCGAGTTGAATGGCGAAAAAGTAACGCGATTCTGTGTTTCCCCATTTCCCGTCTTCATCGAGATAACGAACCGAGAGCTTGTGCTCAAGGTTGGGAGCAAGTCCCGCCACTGGGATCAGATCGTAGTAATCCACTTCGAAATTATTGCCAAGGTCTATAACGACCGGAACGAGGTTATCGAAACGATACTCCACGTGCGTAATGTCGCGTCCATACCAAACATTCGAAATCGGCTCGTGCAAGAAGAAATAACGCGACTCAGTGTTACTGACGTAACCATTGGTGCCGAGATAGCGAATCGAGAATTTGTGCGCCAGATTGGTGGCTAATCCGCTAGTGGGAATTAACGCTGCGAACACCACTTCGGGATCATCGCTGATGTCTGCTATTGTCGAAGGCAAATTGTCGAACCAATATTCAGCATGCGTGACATCGCGCCCTGCGAATGTGTTCGGATCAGGCTGGTGAAGGAAGAAGTTTCGGCTCTCGCTGTTGCCCCAAAATCCCTCGTCTGAACGGTAACGAATGTACAGCTCGTGCGACACGTTGTTCGGGAGCAGATTCGTCGGTACGTTCAGGCTGGTGATATTCACGGATTCGCCGACTGAAATCGGAATGTCAATTCCGTTGCCCTGCCCGGGATCCGTGTTGAAATAGTACTCCGCTTCAGTAATCGTTAGTCCGAAAGCGGCAAACGACCACAACAAGAGTAGAGCACACGTTGTGCGAAGAATCATTAAGATATGATCTCCGCGATTAGTAGCGGGGCCCGATACGACCGGACGAGACAACGTTCACGCTGTCGCCCACTTCGACGAGATTGTCAATATTAAGCGTGACCGCAAACGGGAATGCCGGAACGCCATGATCAACGAACGGTTTGGGTCCGCCGTAGATACCGAGGTCCGACACCGAGTTATCAAGGTCGAGTATAGAGGGATAACCGGTATTGGTGCACTGCAATCCGCCTGCGTTAGTATTCAAATGCAGATTGGACGCAGGATAGGTATAGAATGTATTGTCGTAGCTTACGAACGGATTGTTTGCGCCAAGCGAGATGTTATTCGTGAAGCTTGCCGGGAAGGTGGGTGCGCCGTTACCTGCGGCTGTGTATTCAAACACTGAACCCACAGGGAGTGTACCGTAGGTCGCAGTGGCGTTCCAATCCCAAAAGATGTTGTTAAGGCCAATGACTTGCGGGACACCAGTGACGTTGAAAGCGCTTACGAAGTTCAAGAACACTGAATTATAGATTTCAACGGTTCCTCCATTGGGGCCGCTGATAGCATAATAGCCATTTACAGGTGTCGTCATATTGAACACAGAGTTGCGAAATACTACATTCCCATTTGCAGAGGTCTGCACGTAAACACAGTGATTTGTCGAGGCATTCAAGACGCAGTCGTTAACGAAGGTTTTGCCAGCCGTCAGGTATAGCGGGATGAAGCCTGCTTGCGCATTGAACAAACAACGGCGGAATGTCAAGGAATCCACACCGCTAATTGTATTGATATTGTGGGATCCGGATCCGATGAAACGAATGCCTTCCATGACTGTTCCGGTCGATGCTGGATTGTAAATCTGAATGTAGCCCTGCCAAGAACAGACATCCCACCCTGCGCCGATAACGTGAACTCGCTTGTTGGTCAAGCCAAACGGCTCGACGTAGCTTCCAGGCCCGAGCACAATTGTGTCCCCGGTAACCGCAGCGTTGTAGGCAGTGCTGAAGGTGGTAAAGGGCGCGGATCCCGGATTAGGGGAAACATAGCGAATGGTTGCCTGCGCCGAGACACTTGCAAGCAAAATCGAACAAATGGTGAGAATTCGAGACAATACGGACATCGTGCGTACCTTTGGTTTGTTTCGCAGAAACTCTGGATATAAAAATCAGATTTAAAGATAAGCATGATGTTATGGGAAATCAACTACACAGAGGGTCATTGATGCTCTTAATAGGTGTAATTGTGCACATATTGGCGAATAAATGGAAAACCCTCGGGGAAACCGAGGGTTTTCGTCGCCAATATCTTGGCGAAAGGTGCGTTTGAAAAGTAGTTAGTGCCTATCGCTACTGCCGTCCACCAACACTTGTAACTGAACGGCGATCGCGTGCATGGATTCGGCTTGACCATTCAGCTCTTCAGATGCTGCGGCAGATTCTTCCGCACTGGCAGCATTGCTCTGGGTCAGTTCTCCAATTTCTCTTACGGCCTTGCTCACTACTTCGATTCCCGAAGCCTGTGTTTGTGACGCGGCAGAGATCTCATTAACGAGCATCGTGACCTCTTCCGTGGCCGCAGAAACGCTGGTCAAGCTTTCCCGCAATTTGTTGACTTTGTCCGCACCGGATTTAACTTGCGTAACGGTTTCTTCAATCAGAGAACTGGTATCTTTAGCCGCAGTAGCTGCGCGCAATGCAAGGTTGCGAACCTCTTCTGCAACGACAGCGAAGCCTTTACCTGCTTCACCTGCACGGGCGGCTTCCACAGCAGCGTTTAACGCAAGCAAGTTAGTCTGGAAGGCGATTTCGTCAATTGTCTTAATGATCTTCGAAGTCTTCTCGGCGCTGTGCTTGATGCTGGTCATCTCGTGATCGACAATAACGGCATCCTGTGCGACCGCTTGAATGCTTGCGCCGGAATCCGACATCAGCTTCGCGGCGGACGAAGCATCATCCGCGTTACGATGAATCGTTTCAGTCATCTGATCCATTGTCGAACGAGTTTGATCAAGCGACGAAGCCTGTTCACTCGCGCTTTGCGCCAGCATTTGGCTCGTGGAAGATACCTGTGATGAAGCCTGCGCAACCTGATCCGCGCCCTCACTGACAGCAGCGACGATGCGATGCAAAGCCGCGCCGATGCGTCCGGCATTCAAGATGGAGAACAGAACCATCAAAGATCCAATGATGAGACCCCAGATAAGCGCCCACCACTGCATAGTTGTAATGGAAGCAATCGCCTGATCGCGTGTTTCGTAAGAGTCGTCTTTGTACATGGAGACGCCGATCACCCAATCCCACGGTGCAAAATAAGCGATTGCGGCAACCTTATCTCTGGAAACTGTATCATCTTTGTTCTTCCACGGATACTCTTCATAGTCAATACCGTCGGAGTTTAACGCAACGCCCTTATTGACAATCGATTGAATAAACGCCCGGCCGCCGGAATCTTTCGCCTCCCAAATGCACTCGCCATCGCGCTTACCGTCTTTGGATAGGACGTAAGTCCCTTTCTTATCACCGGTACCGGACAAAATAAAGACATATCCAGATTTGCCGACTTTGACCTCGCTGATCGCTTGACGAAGCGACGGCACAGCTTCTTGCTTGACGCCATAAAACAGCATACCGATGATGTCGCCACTATTATCTTTGATGGGAGTATAGGCGGTTTCGTACCACGCGTCAACGACGAACGCTCTGCCGTTGTAACGTTGACCCTTCATAATGGAGCTGACGACAGGATTGGGTTGGCCGTTGGGATTTGTTGCGGGGATGTAAGTTCCGATGGCGCGATTTCCGTCTTTGCCAACAACGCTGGTTGCGACGCGGATCATGTCACCGGCAGTATTCATACGCTGGAAGATCGTGCAGCAACCGGTGCCGGTTTGCGAAGATGCATCGACGATGGGAACTACTTCTTTCGTATCCTTATACATGCCGAACCACTGTCCGCCGACAAGGAGTTTAGGCAGAGAAACAGACTTGGTCTCTTGCGAAAACTGATTGACAGCATTCCACGTCACATTTTCAGACGCCTCACGGATGCTTCCTGCCTTATCCAAAAGCGTTTGCGCTCCCATCAATCCACTTTCAACTTGCTGTTGAATGAGATCGTGAGCAACTTCACACAAGTGTGCGACGTCCGTTGCAATCTGACCAAGCTGGTTTCGGCTTAGCGTGTCAAGCTCGGCAGATATCGTCGCTGCCGCCTTCTCTTTTTGAACGGTAACAACAGTCAGGATTGCCACCAACGGCAATAGAGATGATGTTACCGCAAGCAAAGCGATTTTCTTTTTCAGACTAATTTTCATTTTATAGTCCCCGGATCATGAAAATATTCAACCCACAACTAATGGTCGCAAAAAGTGATGAGTACGTGCTATAATTGACTTAGGCAAATGGTAAGCCGTTTTTCTCACAATTCTAATAGACCCATGTAGTTACACCGTTTCTTTAAGGTTTATATTCACAAAACTCGTCAATACTCGAATATAACTCAATAAAAGCCGCCAAAAGAGGCAATTTACTTACCCATACTTCGGTAGCAAAGTTTGTACGTTGTGTTACCATTGTTGCTCAAAACAGACCGTAATGTGTCTGAAAGTCACAGAAAGATCGTATCCGCAAGTCTATCCCCAAAAACAACAAACCCTCGATTTCTCGAGGGTTTGTGTCGCCATCCGCCGGGGCATGCGATTCCAAAATCCGTAGCTATAAAATCATTCTATCAAACTTACCGACTTCTCTCTCCAATTATTCGTCCTGCTCTGCGCCTGCACGGCTGAATGTTTTCAACATGGTCGTAATATCGCAACCCTAAAATCTGGAGTCAAGAGTTGAACACCCCAAAAACTAAAAATGTTAGAGAAATGACCCTCCTGTAAAAGTCTTGAAATTCAGCAGATGAACCCAGAAGAAACAATACTTGCACACTTTTAACGCCTCTCGCGGGATTGCAACTTTACGGTGAAGCACTCCTAACTTAAGCATAAACAGGGGTGTAAATTGAAGCACAAGAAAATCTCGGTGCCCCCCCTTGCAACTCTGCCACAAACGGCTTAGAATGCAGTCTTTATAAGAGTGATGAAGTCTGAATATTCTAACACATTTCCCGCAAGGAGAAGGTAGCGCATGAACCGTTGGACCGTACGGATTACCGGGGCAATGATCGCTTTGATGGCATGGGCATGGGTCGCTCAGGCCGAGGAATTGGAGCGTTCGCAGGTTGAGACCAAGTACAAGTGGGACTTGACGGCGATGTATCCGAACAATGAAGCATGGGACGCTGATTACAAGTGGATTGAGAACAAGATTCCGGAGCTTGTGGCCTTCCAAGGGAAGATCGGTAAATCAGGTAAGGACCTGAAAGCATATTTGGATCTCGTCGTCGAAGTTGGCGGCCACAATGAGAATTTGTACACCTACGCGAACATGTCCCAGCATCTCGATACGCGCGACCAAGTTTATATTGGTTTGCGTGATCGTGCCGATGTGATTGGGTCAAAGCTATCGTCATCTTTGTCATGGTTTTCGACCGAACTGACGGCCATTCCGCAGACGACTCTGGACAAGTGGTACAAGGACGTCAAGGGTTTGGATTTGTACAAGCAGTACATCGCCAACGAAATGCGCCAGAAGAAGTACGTGCTCTCTTCAGATGAAGAGAAGATCCTGTCCATGTCCAATGAGATCGTGACGCAGTCGGAATCCGCCGCCGAAGCGTTGCGCAACAGTGATATCCAGTTCCCCGAAATCAAGGGACCGGACGGCAAGATGGTCCGTTTGACGGAAGGCACGTACCGCGCGCTACTCGAAACGACGAACCCGAAAGTCCGCCGTGAAGCCGCGATTGCGCTGCATGACGAATATGCGAAGTACAAGAATACTTTCGCGAGCTTGATGGGCGCGAACGTCGCCGCTGAAGTGTTTCAGGCGCGCGCTCGTGGTTACAATTCAGCTTTGCATATGGCGGTGGACAACGACAACGTTGACACGACCGTCTACTTGAATTTGATTACAACGGTCAAGGCAAATCTTGCTCCACTGCACAAGTATTCGAAGCTGCGTCGTGAAGCGCTCGGGTTGGACGAGCTTCACATGTACGACTACAGCGCGCCGATCGTGGGCGAAGCCCCGGAATGGAAATACGAAGACGGCGTTGTTGCCATCAAAGAAGCTCTGAAGCCCTTGGGCAAAGAGTATGGCGATGCTGTCGCGCACGCAATTGACAATCGTTGGATCGATGTCTACGAAACAACGGCCAAGCGCAGTGGTGCATATTCATGGGGCAGCTACAAGAGCCATCCGTATATGCTCTTGAACTATCACGGCACGCTCGATGACGTGTTTACGAACGCGCACGAGATGGGCCACACGATGCACACGTATTTCACGTACAAGCATCAGCCGCAAATCTATGCAGAATATGCAATCTTTGTGGCGGAAGTAGCTTCAACGTTCAATGAAGCATTGTTGATGGATCACCTGCTGGCCACGGAAACGGATCCGCAGAAGCGTTTGGTCTATATCAATCAGTACATTGACAATATTCAAGGCACGATCATTCGTCAGACTCTGTTTGCCGAATTCGAGCTTGAAATGCACCGGATGTACGAGCGTGGCGAACCGTTAACGGCTGAATCGCTTTCTGCTTTGTACAAGAGCATTCTCACTGAGTACTATGCTCCCGAAGTGACGATTGACGATCAGTATGCCTATACGTGGATGCGCATCCCGCATTTCTACTCGAACTTCTACGTCTATAAGTATGCGACCTCGATGGCTGCGGCTTTGGCGTTGTCTGACCGAGTTGAAAAGGGCGGAGAGCAAGAACTGAACGATTACCTCGGTTTCTTAGGCGGCGGTTCATCGAAGTATCCGCTTGACCTGCTGAAGGGTGCGGGTGTAGATATGTCCACTCCGGCTCCGATTGAAGCGGCAATGAAGAAGTTCGGCGAGCTTGTTGACGAACTCGAAGTGCTGCTTGCTGAGAACTCGAAGAGTGACGGCAAGAGTGGCGCTAAGGCGAACGACGCTGAAGGCAAGAAGACCAAGAGCAAGAAGAAATCAGATCTGTAAACAGATTTGTTCGAAAGCAAAAGCCCTCGGCATCGCGTCGAGGGCTTTTGTTATCTTATTAGTAGTTACTTTACTTTTCCGGTTCAAGAAATCCGACGACCTCCAAAAAGTCCGTGTCGTGCCACAGCGTTGTCCAGCAATCTTCGTTGCGTACGGCGCGGGCGTAACTTGAATCAAGGGCGATGACGGTGCGAAGTTGCCGAAGGGCTTGCTCCTTCTTGCCTGCTCGAGCCAGCATGCAGCCGCAATGCCAGATAGCCTGCCTGTTTGTCGAGTCGTACTTCTCAGCGTTGCGATAGGCGATCTCCGCCTCATCGTCACGCTTTAGATTGTCAAGCATGAGTGCCCGACCATGCCAGGCCTGAGAGTTTTCAGGGTTGAATTTCAATGATGAATCAAACAGTACAAGGCCGGAATCGTACTTCTCGTAGGAGTATTGATCCCAGCCGAGTTCTTCAAAATCATCGGATAGAAATAGTGAATCGTCCTTTGATGTGACGGGCGTATGCTGAACGCCCGGCTGTGAGTGATCCACTTTGGCGCATGAGCAACAACAGAGTGCGATTGCGATTATCCAAATCATGCAGCTACCCCAATAGCTTCTTGACGACGCGCGGCCCACGATAAATGAACGAAGTGTAGATTTGTACCAAATTTGCTCCGGCAGATAGCGAGAAACTCACTCGCTCGGGAGAATCGATACCTCCGACAGCTATCACGGTTGCATCTTTCGGAAGCTCTTGACGAACTATGCTTACACACTCGATCATGCGCGAGAAGATCGGTGAACCGGACAGGCCACCACGATCTAAGGATGAGGCGCGTGAGACTTGTTACCGACGAATGGAAGTGTTGGCGCAGACCATTCCGGCCATACCCAACTCGCGCACGACTGATGCGGCCGTTACAAGATCTTCATCGGCCAAGTCCGGCGCAACCTTGAGCAGAAGAGGCTTCATATTTTTAGTGATCTCCATCAATGGCGAGAGCAAAGCACGCAACGAATCGGCTTGCTGAAGCGTGCGCAGTCCGGGTGTATTGGGCGAAGAGACGTTGACGACAAAGTAGTCACCGAAATCGAACAGCTCGCGGAGCACGGATTGATAATCATCACCTGCGTTTTCGAGCGGCGTCGTGGCATTCTTTCCGATATTGATACCCACGGGCCGCGTCAACAGTTCCCGCTCGCGCAAAGAAATCAAACGTTTCTTAACTGCAAGCATGCCTTCACCGGGAAAGCCCATCGCATTGACGAGCGCGTGGGCCTCGGGAAATCTCCACATGCGCGGCTTGGGGTTGCCGGGTTGAGGGCGGGGGGTAACGGTGCCAATCTCGACATAGGAAAAGTTAAGCGCGAATAATGCAGGCAGCACACGCGCGTCCTTGTCGAAGCCAGCAGCCATTCCGAGCGGATGCTCAAATGTCAAACCCATCGCGCGAATTTGCGAGGTGGAATCTTTTCCAGCGACACGCGAAATTATTTTACGGCCACGGGCGCTATCTCCGAATATCTCCAACCAACCAAGCACGCGCTCGTGTGCCTTTTCGGGATCGGCAGAAAACAGCAGGGGTCTGAGTAGTTCGTACATGAAATCAAAACCTCAAGCCGGTGGAGAATACAAAGTCAAAATCCTCTTCGCGGTTTCGCGACGCGCTGATCTCGAAGATTTGGACGTAAGGAAAGCGAATGTGTAGCGCGGCACCGTAGGCATAAACATCGTTGCGAGTGCCGTCAAGCTGAGTTTGCGCGCGCTCGAAGAATACCGAACCACCGAGCCAGAACGGAATGTCATCGCCGTAACGCCCAACGAACGGAACATCGTACGTAACCTCGCGCGTGATTGGAAATCGCAACTCCGCTTCGCCGCCTAAATAAGTTGCCGCCTCTGATTGTACGCTGGAGTAGCCACGGAATTTATCAGAGAATCCAAAATAGTAGCGCGCCCATGCGGGGGTCGAGGATTGCGCGGTGCCTCCGTATATGCGTGTTGCGAGTGTGAGCGGACGCGTAGATTTTGCAAATGGGAGATAAGCCGCAAGCACGGCGCGTGAACGCACGAAACCCACGGTCCCAAAGGCGCTCTCTACATCGCCGCGCGCGAAGATACCTTTAGTAGGATACCACTCCAAATTGCGGCGGTCAAGGATGATATAAGGCGCAACCCAACCTGTTTCATAGTTTATGCCTGTTGCAGGGAACTCCTTCCCCTCTTTGACGCGATCATATTTGAGCAGCAGTCCGATGCGTGACGGCGCGCCGCGTTTAGTCGCGATTTCAAAATACGCGCGGTCATTTCTGAGTCTGCGGGCATAGCCGAGCACGGATGCATGTCGATCAGAAACGCGCATGGAACGCAAACCGAAACTCAATGCGACGGGTTTGCGCGGTGAGAGCCAGCGCGTGCGATACTCGATGCTGAGACCTGAGCGCGCGCCAAATTCGCCCAATGCGCTAACTACCGCACCGGTACCGCGATGATTGATGTCCGCTACTCCGGCTGTCACGACAACAATGTCCATGATACGGTCCGGTTCTTTCAGCGCATCACCGAGCGAACCTTCGACTGCATCAGCTCCAAACACCGGAATGAAGCGGAATTGCTCCGATACCTGCACAGTGACGACGCCTTCATCGTCATAATCAACACGCACGTTATTGAAAATACCAAGCGAAAGCAAACGCAAGCGCGCGGCTTCAAGGTCTTCGGTTGTAATACTATCTTCAACGTCAAATCTCAGTTCGCGCTCGATCACCCACGTTTGTGTGATCTGATTACCGACAAGGTCTATTTCGGAAACTTGAAACGGTGCAGAAGCTCCAGCAAAGAGCGGCGAACATAGCAGCAGGACTAAGATGATCAACATTTAGCGCCACTCAAATTGCAGATAGACGGTGAACGAACTGCTGGACGTGCTTTGGGTTTTTGATTCTTGCTCTGCCGTGATTTTCATCCAGTCCAAGAGTCGATAGTCGATCGAAACTTTTTGTCCTGCCCGAGGATCTTCGATGGATTGAAAGACGCGGATGAACAAACGGTCTGTGACGTAGGTGCCGAGTTCAAGTTGTCCCGACGAGAGGTCATTTAGACCTCCCGGGCCGGGGCGGAATTCAAAAACGTCAAGGCCGGAGGCTTTGGAGACGATATCTGAAACTTGCCCGCTGGCGGCATCAACGACGGATTCTCAGCATTGAAACCTGCGCCGCCATCGGTGCCGAAATTTGCGAACGGCAAAAGTCGCTGAATAGCTTCGTCTTCAGACATCGCAGAGCCGTCGTCCCAGCGTCCACTGAATGATGCGAGTGAACGATCAGGAGTTCCCGTGAGTTTAACAGTAACTGTAAAGCTGCGCTCTTTCTCTATGCCTTTGTAATCTGCCGAGATGCTTAACTCAGGACTTGCTGCGAGACCGTCGAAGCGGAACGACGAATTTTCTGTGATGCGCAATTCTTGTCCGTAGAACTTTACAGTGCCGCTGCGAATGGCAATTTCACCGTTCGCCATTGCCTCTTCATAGTGCCCTTTTTCGAGTCGAAGTCTCCCAAAAAGTTCCGTGTTCAGCCCAGCGCCGCGAATCCAGAAATTGCCGGGCAGATCCAAATCAAGGCTTATCGACATGGATTCATACAGGGCGTCGGGATTGAATCCGATGTCCATTGTGTCGCCGCGCATCACGGCGAGCACGCTATCCATGTTAATCGGTGCAATCGTCTTTGTTGCAGATTGAGTGAGGCGAAACATGCCTTCCTCAACTGTGAGATTGCCGGTTGCATTCAATGAGTCAAACGGTCCAACGAGCGCGATGTTGCCGCTCACGCGCGCTTTTTGAATCCGTGAAGAAACAGCTTCAAAGTGATCCAGATTCAAATTCAAATCGAGTTCTTGGGGCCACGGTACGCCAAGGCGTGCGAAGCCTGCTCCTGTCATCGTTCCACGGCTGGTAGCGCGGAGTGATTTTACGATTAGTGAGTCGCGCTGTAGGTCCGCATCAAGCACAATCCACTTGTAAGTGATTCCGTAACGCGGGTCGCGATAAAATCCGTCAACAAGGTGCACATCGCCGTCCCAGTTCGGTTCGTCCACATTGCCTTTAAGGTTTATGTTGGCCGATAGGTAGCCGCCGAGTATAGTTCCTGCTGCCATCCAAGGACTCAATCTTTCAAGCGGCAATGAATCTACGCGCATTGCACCGGATAGAAGCTCGCCTTGCTGGATTTTCAAACCATGCTGCATGGTTATGGAGGCTGGTAGAGAAGCAGTCGCAACGAGGGCCGTGTCACCTGACCAAAGATAGACAACATTGGCTTCGAGCATTCCCTCCTTGCCTAATGATGCTTTGAGGGTTACAAGATCAGCTAACTTGGCTTTTTGATATGTAACGCTGTCAACCGACATTTCGACATTGCCGAATACGGCCTGATCGGTCCCGCTCACTTGCAAACGCACGTTAAGTTCTCCGTCGGGAATCTCCCTGCGGAGAAATGGAGACAGGGCGCCTGTTTGCAGTCCAGAGAACTCGACGACGAGATCTTGATTGCCCGGATTCTCGAGATAGCCCGTTGAGCGTAGGACTCCATACTCAGAGCGCATGACCAATGCTTCAATTTCGTAATGCAAACTATCGAATGACGCGAGGACCGGCAACTCGTTGTGCCACGACGTGCCGTAGAGATTGAGTGTAAGGCTATCCAGCTCAACGGAATACGGCTGCCGCGAATAGTCAGCAATTCCACTTGCGGCAAGTTGCAGAGTGTCGCCGCGCACTGCAAGCGAGCAGGTAAAGCTTGGAGACATCCACGCGCCATCGAACGTAATGGCAATCGGTGTGATTGTCTCGTAGCCAAAATTCACTGAGTCACAACTCAGCACGGCCTTCATCGTCTCCGCACTCGTCGAGAGATTGTCAAGATCAATCGAAATATTGTGCGCCACAAACTCGCTGTAGGTTAGCTGCGAACTTCCAAGCGTTCCTGAAAGCGTGATGTTGGACAGTGTATCACCGCTGAACGAAATCGTTGCATCGCAATCAAGAGAAACGTCTCCGGTGACGGAGTCGATTTGCGGGACATATGGAGCAAGCAATCCGCGAAAGTCTTCAATATTGGGAATGTTTGCAACAAACTCGGATACAATGCTATTTGTGTAATCGCCGTGTGCGAATAACAGGGCGGAGGCGCTGCCGAGCTGCATGCGTGTGGAGTCGAGAACGATATTCGTGCCGTCCACGGTGGCATGAAACGACAGGCTGTCCAACTCGTAGCGCCCGAATGAAAGCGTACTCAGTTGAAGTGTTGCATCTACCTTAAGCGTTTGATCGGGGAAATTGTCGAGGGTTATCTCAATCTCGCCTGACAGATCGGAAAGTGAATCCGGAATAGCGGGGACGAAGGAGTGCAGCCGTGCGTTGCTAACCGTTGCACGGCCATAGAGTGAAAGTGAATCCGGTTTCAGTCCCTCAGAACGCAACCGCAAATCAAACTCACCTGCGTTTGTACGAACCTCTCCGGCTACACCGAGACCGTTGGCAAATAGTTCGGTTTCAACATCTGCCGTTAAGGAGATATCACCGTAAAAAGAGCTATCCAGCTCGACGCGCCCTGCCCAATCGTGTGTCCAAGACGAATCACGGCTCTTGGTTAACGCTGCGCGGCCGCTGAATTCATGCGCAACGGAGTCGCCGATCCAGATTGACAAGTCGAGTTTTTCAAACGCTGCGCCGAGCGACACACGCGGTTCGGATTTGTAGTCTTCGATCTCGATATCGCCTTTGACGTGGCCAACATTGGAAAGCGTGATATCGAAAACCGATGTGAGATCGCTTGTCAAAACATCGGACTTGGCAGAGAGTTTGATGTTGCCTAAGTCCGGCAACTCGGGTGCCCAAGTTTGCTGAACATATTGCGATGTGCCGTCAAACAACACTTCGCCTGCAAACAGCGAATCGGAATAGGGCCGCACAACGCCATTGCTTGTCAAGGTAAAGGCGCTGTCTTGCAACAGTTTGATGTCGTAGGTGATCACGGAGTCCGTTATGAAGACGTCACCGGATAACTTGAAATTGACAAATGTTTTCTGGAAGGAAGTATCAACTTGAACTGTGAGTGTATCAATGTCGAGCGACAACCTGTCCAAGCGAACCCAGAGCAGAGATTTTGTTGTGTCAGGCTTTGTTGAGGGCGCGGTCTGGAACGTCTCAGAGAGGTTGTTTCCGGTTGAGTCCAGTTTGAATGTGCCACTCATGCCGTCGAGAGTTGCCTTCAATATGTGCACTCGTCCACGCATGAGATCCCACGGGGCAATCCATGCATTCACGCGGTCGGCGCGCACGATGATATTTCCATCGGGGTCACGTAGCACGAAATTGTTGACATTAACCGTGCCGTGAAGTTTCATCGAAATGTGCTCGACCTCGATGCTTCCGGCAATCATGCGGTTGACAATCTTGAGGGCGCGCTGGGCCACAAACTGCTGCACGGGTTCTTGTTGAATCAAGAAAAATGCACTTGCAGCCAGCGCACCGATGAGCGCCAGCGGCCAGAGCAAAAGTCTTGTCAACCACTTGAACATTAGAATGCCGATCCCAACAAGATGTGGAGCGCCCACCTGCGCTCGCCGAACTCGTTTTTGCGCAATTGATAGCCGAAGTCGGTGCGAATTGGGCCGATGAGTGTCAGGAATCGCAAACCTGAGCCAATCGTTGTATAGATGTCATTCAGTTTGGCGTTGTCCACTTCGGACCACACGTTGCCTGCGTCGGCAAAGAGAATGAACGCAACCGGTCCCCATACGTCGCGTTGTACTTCCATGGTTCCGAAAAGCGAGTGATTGCCGCCGAGCACAAGTTTGTCGTCATCGGCGGCTCGCGGTCCGATCAAGTTGCGGCCCCATCCGCGAATGTTGGAGACGCCGCCCAAACGGAATCGCTCGTTGATGGGAGTCTCGGTTGATTCATGCAGTGTGCCCATAAATCCGACTTCACTGCGCAACGCAATGACGGTCGATCTGTTCACCGGCAACAAAACGCGTCCGCCAAAAGTTGCACGCCACCAACGGTCGCTTAGTTTCCATAAAAGGCCCGATTCGGCGAGCGATAAGCTCACGACTTGACCGCGACGCGGTACGAGTGGGTTGTCTCGCGTATCCCAGCCAAAAGAAAAGCTCTCAATTGAAATCGAACTTGTCGTGCTTTGACTGCCTACCGAGTCCACTTTGACATCCTGCCGACCGAACTTGTTCGACAGTGATACCGCGACCTTGGGAAGCGGCGACGACGAGATGCTTGTTTGCGCAGACGACGTGCGCACTATGGTTCCGACGTTGTACTCATACTCCCACGACGGGGAGACGGTGATGTCGGTTGCATCAATAGGTGTGTGGGGCCAGAAAAGTGAGAAACCGATCTTGCGGTCGATCTCTTTGGTGTCGTTTAATAGTCCTGACGTGTCGAATCGTTGTGGGTCACTCAGAAGATTGGAGACTGCGGTTTCCATCGTGAACCGGCGCCCGCGCCCAAAGAAATTCAGGTCGCTCAGCTCACCGGATAGGTGAACGCTCTCTTCGGTGTCGTAACCCGCACCGGTTCGCACGATATAGCGGTTGCCTTCTTCGGTGCGAACGAGCACATCAAGCGTGTCGGAAGGCTGTTTCAAATCTACATCGGCACGCACCATGCGAAACGTTTCAAGCCTAAGCAATCGCTTGCGGGTTTCGTCAAGTAGCAGGGGTGAATAGGGAGAATATTCGCGATAGGCCAGCTCGCGGCGCGCGGTGCCTTCTGAAACTTGCTTCAGCCCGGTGATGCGAGTGTTTCCGAATCTGCAAAACGGCCCGGCTTTCAAATTGAACACGACGTCGGCTGAATCGTCGTTAACGTGCAACGTATCAAACGTTACGTCGGCGCGTGCGTGGCCGATCAGGCGCAACTTGTAGCGCAACGTGTCAGCGGAAATTTGTAGATCGGTTTGCGACAGCCGCTTGCCAATGTGAATTGGGAGCCGTTCCGACCATCGCGCTGAATCGACACCAGCTTTGGATCCCTCCGATTGGCGTAAACTCCATTGGCTTAGCAGCAGCGGTGCACCTTCATCAATTTGAACGACCAGTCGAAGATCTTCCTTGTCTTCACGCGGCAGGACTTTTCCGATCACAACGGCGTTTGGGAATCCCTCATGCGCATAGAATTTCTCTACGCGCAACAGATCGGCTGCAAAATCTTCGGCATAAAACGTGGAGCGCGAGCCGATGGGGACGTAACGCCGCAGCCACGTAGGTTTCTCGGTGGCCATGATATCCAGCACATCTTGACGCGTGAACGCATGAATGCCGGGGAATTCGATGACGCGAATCGGCCAGCCGGTATAGCGCTGCCATGTCTCGTATTCGTCAAGCGTGAATCCGGCGCGAGCGGGTGCCGTCACGCAGGAGAGCAAGAGAAATGCGGCGAGGGCAAGAATATGTCGGGTTAAAATACGCATGTAACCTTGAAATTAGGCGAAAAACAAGCGGAAAAGCAAGACTCCATGAACGCAAAACGGCCCGTCAAAGTGACGGGCCGCTCATAAATAGAAAGGAATGGAGGCTAAGCTGCGGGCACGTATCTGCGGAACCAGCGCCGCTGGCTCCAGCCGCGCAGGAGTTGCGACGCGCGCTTTGACGGTTCCTGGCGCGTGACTTCGCGGTCGCCTTCAAGCAGGGCTGTGAGTCGATCAATACCGGTTAACCCAGTGCGCAGGGCCTCAATGTCAGGCAAGCCGAGGTTCGCCTGACCAGCCGCGATTTGTAGGCGCACACGCTGCTCAACGGCATGGAGCATCTTGTCCGTCCATTGGAGAAAATCCTGTTCGATCAGTTGCTGTACGGTCTTGTTTGCGCGTGTGATTTGAGCGCGACGAGCTGACGAGATTTCCTCTTTCTTGCCCGTCAGCGAGCCGACGAGTCCTGAGCGCTCGCCGCCGCCTTCCGAGAAGACGCGCTTTTGTGCCAACTCTTCTTCGATTTGTTGAACTAAGCCCGCCGGATTCCAGCGCATTTCAACTTCTTTGAGTGAGATCGTACGCAACTCCACTCGAACAGCAAGTGCACCAAGACCCTGCACAAATTCACCGAGGCGCTCGGTCAGTAATTCATGCAGTGGTTTCCACAAAGAGGGGAGTGACAAGGCTTGCAGATACGTGCTCGTTTGTGGGCCGGGTTGGCGCGGGTCAAGCAGTGCGGCGACGGCAGGGCCGCTCGATTTCTTGCTGAAGAAGTCATCCAACACATTGCGAATGCCGTTGCTCCAGTTGCGGCGGTATTCACCGAGCGTCTGGCGCGTCGTCTGCAAACGCATGTTTTGGCGATCAATTTCGATGGTGTATTGCTGGCGCAGAGAATCGAGTTGATCGACCAAACGCGGCATGATGAATTGCCACGTCGCCGCGTGAACAGCTTCCCGTTCTTCGTACGATTGCTCGCGCATCGCGTAGAGTTCACTAAAAAGCTGCGGTCTAATATCATCGCGCACAATCTCTGTTGCGGCAAGCTGGCGCGCCACCATTCCGGGCCTCGAAAACCATCCGTGAAAAGCACCGGGAATTTCATCACCGATAAACACCATCACCTGCGCACCGACCATCGCCTCCAAGATACTGAGTGAACCCGAATGCAAGGCTAATGCCTGCGCATCGGGCAACCACGCGAATCTCCATTGCGCATCGGATTGGATCTCTCGCCGCAACACGGTCACGCGATCCGGCGGCAGCGCCGTCGTTAGCAAGGCGTTCAATGCGGCCTCGGAAAGTTCTCGTTCCGTAGCCCCGAACAGAACTGTCGTTCGTGGAGTACGGCTTGGCTCAACCCACCACATGATCGGTGTTTCCGGCACATCACACAGTTCAGCCTTGATTCCCATACAATGTGCAAAGTCAACTGCCATCGCGGCGTCACCGCCGAGCAAGGTCATGACGGGCCGTTCATCGGACGCTTTGCTGAAAGCTTCGAGGATCGGCAATCGCAGATTTGTTTCGCGGCAGAGCGTGAGCATTTCAAGCATCTGAGGCGCGGCAATTCCGCCTGTGTCGTGATCAGCTTGACCCAGCAAGTGCGAAAGAAAAGCGTGAGCGCTATTCGCCGATCTATTGAATCGTTCGGACATTAAGTTGCTCCGCTTACAGACCTAAGAATGATAAGAAATTGTAGTGCAGCGCAACTTGAAGCACGACACCGCCGATGATCAAACCGGTGATGAGCTTGAATTTCTTCTTTGCTTCAGCTTCCTGCTGTTCCAGCTTGGCAATCATTTCAGCGCGCAAAACGCTTTGGCGCTCGGCTTGTGTATTTTCAATGAATTCAAACTTCGATTGTACAAGCTGCATGACTTCACGACGGAACGCCGGCAGGTCGTTACGTTGTAGCTTTTCGAGCTCGGAATACGTCGTCATGTGCATTTGCGTGATCTCGGTGAGCTTGGTCTGCTCTGCGCCCTCAATGCGGCGCAACTCACCACGCAAGTCAATCAGGGATTTTGACAGCTCCTCGCGTGTGTCGTGCACGGACTTTGTGGATTGTGAGAAATTTTTGTCGTGATCCGACTGCGAGCGGCGGACGGCTTCGAGTATCTGCCCGTGCTTTTCCATCGTCTTATTGAGCAGCGGATAGAACTTCTTTTGCGTCTCAGTTTCGTTCCGCATCTCCTGCATCACGGTCAGGATATTCGTTGCGTCTCCGGCGATGCCTTGCAGCGCGAGCTGATTGCTCTGGTGCATCGTCTCAACGAACTTTGAATAGCGTTCGAGCGCCTGCGGGACAGAGCGAATCTGCTCGAGGAACTTGTCGTACGCGCCGTCAATGACCTCTTTCAATCGCGCGGCATTGTCGTCGTAGTTTGCGCGAATGGCCTCTTTTAAGACTTCGAGCTGCTCTTGCTGCTTGGAACGCAGTGCGCTGACTTCGGTGGCGACAACTTTGACGTGACCTTCAATCGCGCGGGTGAAGCGTTCGTTCTCTTCGCGCTTGGTTTCAAAGCCTGAGAGTTTTTCGTCAATTAGATTAGCCGCACGCGAAACCTCACTGGCCAATTCACGCGAGGTGCCTTCTTGCTGCTTGCTCTGCTCTTTAACGAAGTTGTCAAAACGGAGCAGATCGGCACGTAGCGCCTCGCCCATCGTGTGCAAGTGGCTATCCACTTCATTGCGCAGTGTAGTCAGATGGTCGTGGAACTCCTGCCCCATCTTGCCCGTGACCTCTTCGGAGCGCTGCAATATCTGATCAAAGCGACCGTCGTAACGATTGCGAAGTTCCATCACGCCGGCTTCAATACGCTCGCGGGTTACGCGCGACTCATTGTTGTGCTGATCAAGAAGCTTACCGACTTGCTCTTCGGTATGTCCTAAAAGCGTCTTAAGCTGGCCGAACCAGCCGTCGAGGTTGTCTGCGAGGCTGTGTAATTCGTGACCTTGCGCATTGATCTGCTCGAGAGAAGAACTGAAGTTCTGCACGAGCTGCTGCGTGCTCTGCGCACTCTGAGCAACCAAGACGTCAAATTGCTGACGGTTCTCACTAGTTTGTTTTGAGATGTTCGCCAGAGTGGACGAGCGCTCTTTGCTGAGGCGTTCGAGACGCACGAGCAGCTCTTTTACGGCTTGCTGTTCTTTCTCTACACGCTCGGTTTGCTTTTCTGTGATGTCTGCAAGATCGAGTGCGAAATCGGCAAGTTCCTTTTGAATCTCGCTCATCTCGTTGACGCCGGACTTGCGGAGTTCATCAAACTCGCGCAAGACACGGTTTTCCAGTCCGCCTAATGCTGAAGTGATGACCGTTGGGTCAACTGCGGCTACCGGCGCGGGCGCGGGATGACTTTCGTCATGCTGTTGCTGCTGCTCCTGCTGCTGTTGTACAAACTCACGCTCGACGCGAAGCATGGCATCCATTTGATCACGCAGGCGAACGAGCGCGCTGTCAAGTTCGGCTTGTACCTTCGGCGCAACGGCGCGTAAGGCTTCATCAATTGTCTTGTCAATCTTCGTCAGGCGATCCCCGTGGTCGCGCGTGTTGTTCGACAGGAAGTCACGCAGTTCTGAGGAGTGGCGAGCCAGTTCTTCGGCGACGGCGGACTCGGTGCGCGTCAAGAGTTGCGCAAGCTCCTCCGAGCTTGGACCCGCGACGGTTTGAACAACTACATTTTCGGACTGCTGTTGTGGAGCGAAGTTCTGCTGTTCAGAGGCGCGTGACGTCAGTTGACCAAGCTGTGTAATCTCCTGCTCCGCTTTGCGGCAGAGGCCGTCGAGCTTGGAGGAAAAGCTACGAAGCTTCTCATCAATCTCGTTGGAAATGCGCGTTAGAGTTTCACGACTGGAAGAGTTTTGCTCGCCTAACAATCCGGCTTCATTGCGCAGGGCCTGATCGAGTTCCCTGTGGGTTGAGGCAAGCTGGAGCAAGACCTCCTCGGCCTTGGCTCGCATCTGGTCGCCGCCCGCCCGCATTTGGGTCTCAATCTCCTTGACCCCTTCCAACATGCGCGTTCCTGCCGGAGCGAACACATCGCGCAGGCGGTCCACGCCCTTCGCAATCTGTTGCAGGGTTTCACCAGACTGTTGTATATTGTCCAGACCCTCAGCAAGTTTTCCCAACTCCTGTCGGAATGCTGGAATAAACTGTTGTTCTGTAAGATCTTGGGTAAAAGTTTCGAGAAATTGGCGCAGTGGTTCAACAAGTTCAGCGCCCGGCGTGGGCTTAGCTGGCGTCATACATTGGCTCCTTGATGCATACTATTTGACTCATCCAGTCGATTATGTGCAAGCTTGGGACCAGCAAATGACGCGGGCCTGCAACATTTTGCAGGAAAGGCCTCTCTTAATCAACAGAGCCGCCGGGGCGGTTCTCTCTGCGGGCTAAAATCAGCCCTATCACTCGAACATGATGAGTAATTGGTTAAAGCATGTCAAGAAAATCTAAGAAAATTCTCTGGATCGTCATCGCTGTCTTGGTGGTCGGCGGTGGCGCAGTTGCGTATCAGCAGCAAAAGAACAAAGAGAAACCCGCGACGCAAGTGACGGTTGAAACGGCTTCGCGTCGTCGATTGGTGGCCACAGTGTCCGCCGAGGGTAAAATCGATCCGGTTACTCAGGTCAAGGTTTCCGCCGAAATTCCGGGCCGCATTATCAAACTTTCCGTTAAGGAAGGTGACATGGTACAGCAGGGCGATTTCCTCGTGGAACTCGACCCAGAAATCTACGTCTCTGCTCTGGATGGTGCGAAGTCGGCTCTGAAGTCTGCACAGGCGAGCAAACTTAAAGCGGATGCCGATTACAAGCGCGTGTCGGAACTTGTCACACGCGGTATGTCCTCGCAGGCCGATTTGGATGCAATGCTCGCGGCGGCTCAGCTTGCCGAAGCGGACCTCGAACGTGCACAAGCCAACGAACGCCAGTCGCGCGAGAACTTAAGCAAGACGCGCCTCAGCGCACCGATGTCCGGCACAATTTCTGTGTTGAACAAGGAAGTCGGCGAGTTGACGCTGGGTTCACAGTTTCAAGAAGACGTGATTTTGATTGTTGCCGACTTGAGCAAGATGGAAGTCAAGGCCAACGTGGACGAAAATGATATCGTCACCATTGCGCTGAATGATACCGCGCGAATCGAGATCGATGCATTTCCCGACACGACATTTGCCGGTCTTGTGACCGAGATTGCCCAATCAGCCAGCAATATTTCCGGATCAGGAGACTTCGGCGCCGATGTGGCGGCAACGAATTTTGAAGTCAGTGTCGTGCTAATTGAGCAGGTTCCGGGTATTCGTCCCGGCATGTCTTCGACTGTCGATATTGAAACGGATTACCGCGACAACACGCTCTCGGTGCCGATTCAGTCCGTGGCCGTACGCAAGAAAGGTGAAGGCGAAGCTGTTACCTTGACGCGTGATGCCGAAGAAGTATCTTCGCGCCAGATGGCGGAGCAGGTCAAGTCAGGCACCATAGACACGACCAAGCTTGCTTCCAAGGATGAGCTTGAGACTGGTGTGTTCCTGTTCGTGAACGGTGAAGCCACATGGACGCTTGTGAAGACCGGTATCGCTGCAGATCGCTTTATTGAGATCGTGAGCGGCGTGTCTGAAGGTGATTCGATTATTACCGGCCCATACCGCAGTTTGGCCCGCGACATGAAGAACAAGGACAAAGTCGCGGTTGAAGAGAAGAAGGACGAGAAGGGCGACGACAAAGAGAAGGGCTAAACGCTCGCTCTGATTGAATCCGAACTGCAAATTACACCTTTCCATACATGCCTGATCGCAAAAGTATCATAGATATACAAGACATGCGCAAAGTGTACGACTTGGGCACAATCCAAGTTGAAGCATTGCGAGGTGTCAACGTGAACATTCTCGAAAACGACTATGTGGCCATCATGGGCCCGTCGGGTTCAGGAAAATCCACGTTAATGAATTTGATTGGCTGCTTAGACACGCCGACCTCCGGTGAGTATATTCTTGCCGGAGAGCGGGTGGCGCACCTTACTGATCGACAGCTTGCGGAGATTCGCAACCGTCGGATTGGATTTGTATTCCAGACCTTCAACCTCCTCCCTCGCGCGTCTGCGCTGCAAAACGTGGAACTCCCTCTCGTCTATGCAGGTGAATCCCCCTCGGAACGGCGCAGGCGTTCGAAGGAGGCGTTGGAGGCTGTAGGTCTGGGCGACAGAATGAAGCACAAGCCGAACGAAATGTCAGGCGGTCAACGACAGCGTGTCGCGATTGCGCGTGCGTTGGTGACCAATCCTTCGATTATTCTCGCCGACGAGCCGACGGGTAACCTCGACTCGAAAACCGGTGATGAAATTATGCAGTTGTTTGAGAAAATCTATGCAAACGGCAACACGATTATTCTCGTCACGCACGAGGAAGACATCGCGCGTCATGCCCGCCGCATCATTCGTCTGCGCGACGGTTTGGTTGAATCCGATCAAATCGTGAGCCGCGCGGCCTAAAAACTTATTCGCGGCGGCATCCGCTGCGGAATCTGAAACATGCGATTTCTTGTTGACGTCTTTAACGGTCTGCGAATAGCTTTTGGAGCCTTGCGCGCGAACAAACTGCGTGCGGGGCTTACAACGCTCGGAATCGTTATTGGCGTGATGACCGTCATTATGATGGTAGTGATTGTGATGGGGTTGAACAAAGCGCTCAAAAGTCAGTTGGACTTCTTGGGAGCCGAGACTGTTTTTGTCTCGCGCTGGGATTGGCAGAGTAATAATTGGCGCGACATGATCAAGCGGCCCGACATGGAGCTTGACTATATCGATGATTTGCGCGCTGAGTCACGCGAAATTGAAGCCATCTCGCCGTTCTTTGATCAGCAGATGACAGTTTCTTATCGCGGCGCGCAGCTCTCGCGCATCAACATCCAAGGTGTGTCTGAAGAATTTTTCCTAACGAACCCCAAAGAGCTTGCCGAAGGCCGTGTATTCACTGCGCAGGAAGTCAGCCGTAATGCTAATGTAACCGTAGTAGGGCCGGACATTGCCAATCAACTATTTCCGGATCAATCGCCGATCGGCAAAGAGATCAAAATCGGCGCGTGGAATTTTGAGATCATTGGTGTGACCACCAAGTATGGCAAGGTGTTTGGACAAAGTTGGGACAACTTCTGTGTGATTCCATACGGAGTGTTCCAGAAGCGTTTTGCTGGACAGAATTTTGACGGTTTGACGATTGTCGCGAAGGGCAGGGGGGAAGACCGCGTCGAAGAGTTGACTTGGGAAGTAACAGGCATTATGCGCCGTTTGCGGCATCTTGATCCGCGCGAAGTCAATGATTTCGGCATCAACACGCAGTCGGCAATTCTCGAACAGTTCAACTCAATGACCGCTGGAGTTTATGCAGGCGGAATCATTATCGGATTCATTTCGCTGATCGTGGGCGGCATCGGGATTATGAACATCATGCTCGTGTCCGTCACCGAACGCACGGCGGAAATCGGTTTGCGCAAAGCTCTCGGCGCGAAACGCTGGAACATCGCGTGGCAGTTCCTGATAGAATCGGCAGTGATTTGCGCGATTGGCGGCATCGTTGGAGTTGCTTTGGCGGCGGGAGTGTCGCAAGCTATCAGCAGTTTCTTGCCAACGTATATGCCGCTTTGGGTCGTGCTTGTCGGCGTGATCTTCTCTGCCGTTGTTGGAATCTTTTTCGGTCTGTATCCCAGCTTGAAAGCAGCGCAGCTTTCACCCATTGAAGCCCTGCGATCGGAGTAAGTGATGATACAGAAGTTCATTCGCGAGCTGGGAGCCTATTGGGAATCGTTCCGCATGGCCATTGAAGCGATGCGCGCTCACAAAATGCGTGCGTTTCTGACTTTAGTAGGTGTGGTAATTGGTGTCTCGACTATCATCTCGATGATGACCGTGCTCGGCGGAATCAAGTATAAGATTGACGACGCGATGCTGAATTCGCTCGGCGCAAACGTTTTTCAAGTTCAGCGTTACGACAGTGATGGCGGAATTTCGTTCGGGCCTCGCCGCCGCAAATGGCGTCCGAAAATCGAAGCCAGTTACGCGCAAGAAATCAAAGAACGCTGCCCCGCAGTGCGTGCGGTCGGCGTTGAGTCATGGTCCTTTGGCCGCCGTTTGACACGTGGCGGATTAGAAACAAATGCCGATCATAGCATCGCCGGAGGCTCGGTCGAGTTTGGTCCGAACAATTCGCGCTATACCATTATGGGCCGTCCGATCACTCAGCAGGATATTTCATCTGCCCGACGTGTGATCGTGCTCGGTTACGATGCCTATAAATCGTTGTATGCCGGCGCTGACCCGATTGGGACGTTTGTTCGTGCTGACGGACAGAAGTTTGAAGTCGTTGGAGTGTTTGAAGAGCGCGGCGAGATGTTTGGGGAGTCGCAAGACCAAGAGAATTGGATTCCGCTTTCGACTTTTGAACGCATCTACGGCGACAAATCGGTTAATCTCACTGTGCAAGCGTGGGATCCGACGGCTTATCGCAAGGCACAATCACAGGTTGTTGAGGCCATGCGCATTGTTCGCGGTTTGAAACCGGGCGAGGATAACAATTTTGGTATGTGGACTCCTGATTTGATGCAGCGCCAGTTCACGGAACAGACGTCGTGGATCGGTGTGGCGGCATTTGGTATTTGCGGCATTTCTTTGCTTGTTGCAGGCATCGGCATTATGAATATCATGCTCGTATCAGTCACGGAACGCACGCGCGAAATTGGAGTGCGCAAGGCGCTTGGCGGTACCAAAGGCTCGATCCTACGTCAGTTCTTGATCGAGGCCACCACGTTGTCGTTGGTCGGCGGCGCAATCGGTATCGCACTGGGCTACGGCGTGGCAATCTTTATAAACAAGAATTTCAATTTCCCCGCACCCGTCCCAGTGTGGGCTGTGTTCTTGGCTACTATTTTCTGCACCTTCGTCGGAGTCGGTTTTGGCATGTGGCCCGCAGTCAAAGCCGCGCGTTTAGATCCGATTGAAGCTCTGCGCTACGAATAAACACTCAGAGTACGACGGTGTCAACAACTCCTACTGCTTTCCTGCGCGGGAAGAAGGTTATCTTGCGCGCGGTAATGGATAGCGATATTCCGCTTATCGCCAATTGGATCAACGATCCTGAGATCTATCTCAATTTGTTGGTTACCAAACCGAATCGCGAACAGGACTCGCGCGCGCGGCTTGAGAAGTTCTGCACATCGGATGATACGCAAATGTTTTCGATTTGCAAGCATGACGGTGCGCTGATCGGCCTGATGGGCATGCACGAGATTGACTGGGTGCATCGCAATGCGACTTCCGGAGCGTTTTTCGGATCGGCTGAAAATCGCGGACATGGATACGGGGTCGATGCGAAGATGCTGATGTGCTATCACGCGTTTTGCATGCTGAATCTGCACAAGCTCTATACGCATGCGTATGAGTTCAATAAAGCGAGCCTGCGCTACAACGAAAAGTGCGGTTACCGCGAAGAGGGCCGCCGCCGCGAGCACTATTTCCGAGCGGGCAGATATTGGGATGTGATTGAAACGGGGCTACTGCGTTCCGAGTGGCTGCCGTTGTGGGAGGAGTATCGCGCGAATGATCCCGCCATTCGTGTGCCGGAACCGAAGATTGGATGAACTAACGGTGTCAACTGACGTGAGAATGCCTTCATGCTGCGACTTTTTTGGAGCGCCCTCGCGGCGCTCGTGCTAATTATGGAACCCACTTTCGCCAAATCGGCGGCGGAGTTGCCGCTCGAGGAGTTTTTTAAGACCTATCGAGTCGGCAGCCTCTCTTTTTCGCCGGATGAAACTCAATTCGTGTTTGTGTCGGATAAGTTCGGACTCTCACAGCCCTACACGATGCCCGTGCGCGGCGGAGAATGGGCCCCACTGCTGCAATCCAACGACGCTATTTACTCGGTGCTATGGTGTCCGAATGACGCAGATAAGATTTTTTACACGATGGATTCTGGCGGCGACGAGAACTTCAGGCTCTATCTGTTTGAACGCGGCACGGGAAAGTCCACTGCGCTGATCCCTGAAGGCACCCGAGCAGATGTTTTGGGCTGGTCGCACGACGGAAACTCGCTCTATTACAATTCCAATGAGCGCAATCCGCGGTTTATGGACACCTATCGGCTGAATGTGCTCACGATGAAAGCTGACCGCGTATTTGAAAACAACACGACGTTTTCAGTCAGCGGGATTTCGCGCGATGACGGTACGTTCATACTCTCGGAGTTTATAAACGTCACGTCGTCGAACCTCTACGTCTATGATGTGAAGTCGGGAATTATGACTCCGATTACTTCGCAGGACGAGGGCGAAGCGAATTATGAGTTTGCGGATTTTTCACCTGACGGCAAGCTACTGTATATTCTGACGGATTTCGAATCGGAATTCATGCGGCTGATGACCTATGACACGGAGTCGCAGGAGTGGGAAGTTGCCTACGAATCGGAATGGGACGTCGTCAGCGCGGGGTTCAGTTACAATAACAAATATTTCTACGTTCGCATCAACGAGGACGGTATCTCTCGCGTCGAGATCGAGAAGGTTGAAACAGGTGAGGAGCTGGAGTTGCCGCCGCTGCCGAATGCGGAGGTAATGCCGGTTGGTTTCTCGCGCTCAGAGCGTTACTTACGCATCTATGTGATGGCCGACAACATTCCTGGTGATCAATACATCTACGATCTCGAAACGTATGAATTGATCAAGCTCACCAATTTGTTTGACACGAGCGAATTGAAGTCGGATATGCTCGTACGCTCGGAGCTTGTACGCTATGAATCGTTTGACGGCACAGAGATTCCGACTTGGATCTATCGGCCGGCAAAACAAACATGGGGCAAGAAAGCGCCGGTCGTGATTGAAGTGCATGGCGGTCCGATGGCGCAGCAGAAAGCGGGCTATTCACCGTGGATACAATTTCTCGTGAGTCGCGGTTTCATTGTCGCGGCGCCGAATGTGCGCGGCTCGACGGGGTATGGCAAGTCATACTATCTTGCCGATGATCAGAAGTGGGGCGAAGATCCGCTGCAGGATGTCATCTACTTGAAGCACTACATTGCCGACAACTACAGCGAAGCGGACACATCGAAGACGGTGATTTGGGGCGGGTCTTACGGCGGGTATATGGTGCTTGCGGCAATGACGTTTGCGCCTGAAGAGTTTGCAATTGGTTTGGATTGGGTGGGGCCGTCGAATCTGTTTACATTGCTTGAATCGATTCCGCCTTATTGGGAGCCGTACAAGGCGTATTTCCATCGCGAGATCGGGAATCCGAGTATTCCTGAAGACAGCGCGCGCATGTATCGTCAATCACCGGTGTTTTTTGCCGACCGTATTGTGAGACCGTTGTTGATTGTGCAGGGCCGCAATGATCCGCGAGTGAAAGTTGCCGAGTCCGAGCAGATTGTCGAAGCCGCGCGCAAGAACGGCAAGCAAGTTGAGTACATGATCTTCGAAGACGAGGGACACGGCTTACGCAAGCGCGACAACAAACTCAAAGCCTATCACGCGATGTACGATTTCATGCGCACAAATCTTGGGATGAAGAAGACGGATAAGTAGAATCTTGTTGTGTTTAAGACTGCAAAGGCAGACCATTTGGTCTGCCTTTGTTATTTTCGAGTGTTTGAAGATGTCAGATTTTTAGTCGGCGGTCGAGGTAGCCTAACATGGTGCGGAAGGCTTCGGCGGTTGCGGCACCGCTGTAGGCTTGGCCATTGGCGGGTTCGGCAAAACCGACGTCGCCTTTGATGAGAACGGTTTCGGCGCGCACACCTTGTTGGATGAGGACTTTCGACATTTGCTCGGCTTGCGGCGTTGGTTTGTCAAGAGCCGGAGCCGCATGCAAAATCATCAGCGGCGCGGCGATGCGAGTCAGAATCGTGTCGGCAGGAGCGGTGCCGGGATACCACGCCACGCCTGCTCGGAGTGAAGCTTCGGCGCCGAGCACGCGCATGGCCATTTCACCGCCATAGCCTAAACCGACGACTCCGATGCGGTTCTTGTTCACAGATGAATCGGCGAGCAGTGACTGCCATGCGGATCCGACTGCGCGGAGCGCATTCTCTTCTTGAACCAATTCGATGAAGGTGCGCGCTTGGGCGATGTCGGACGTGCGATCACCTCTGAACATGTCAACGGCGAGCACGACGTAGCCGCGAGTGGCGAGCGAGTCGGCCAAGTCACGAATGGTTGTCGTTAGGCCGAAGCGGTCATGTAGGAGCAAAACAGCGGGGTAGCTTCCGTCACCGCGTGGTTTGACGAGATAGGAGTTGGGCCGCGAATTGAGGTAGTTTTGCAATAGCGGCAAGCGCTCATCCCAGCGCGCCGAAGCGGCTAATGCTGCGGCTTCATTGGGGGCGGTGTGCGTGAGCTTGACCGTCGTGCCGATGCTATCCGGTATGAAATCGAAGAGCACGTTTTCAAAATCGCCATCGGTGTGAAAGGTGTACGACAGCGCGACGCCCGGTTCCATGACTTTCAGGATGCCTTCTTCAATCTTGCCGTCTTTGAGCATCACTCGCCACGGAGTATCGGTGGCTCCGCCGAAGGCCGCTGACCTCACGAAGAACCACTGCGTGTAGATCCAATCTTCGCACAACGCGCGATAGCATTGCAGCGGAGCGGCGGTGGTCTGGAAGGAATAGCTGACAGATTGATCAGCGCGCGCAAGAGCCGCACAGCAGAGCAGGGAAAAGAGGATTCGAAGGGTCATGATGCCATCCTTAAATTGAATTTCATCAATTTAGCTGTTTTTGACTGAAAATTCCACCGGCGCAAATGCTGGAAGAAGTGAAAGGAGGCCGCGAAAAACAGGTTGTAAGTGGCTGATATTTCGTAAAACGCTAATAATTGTCGGAACAGGAGTATTTTATAAACAAACACTTGCATTTTCGTCATGTGAAAGAAAGTGCAAGGCTCTGGGACTCTTTTACTTATAATTGAACGCTTGGGCAGGGCTTTAGGTTCCCACGGGGGAAATAGGGGAATGCAACGCCAGGTTATGTATAATAATCTGCGAATACACACATTTGTTACTCATTGTTTCTTAAGATCATGACATGCTTTTTGCACAGTTGAAAGCTGAACAATAGCTCCCAAATTCAGGGACAGGAATATAGTATGTCACTCGTATGGCGTTCGCAAATGTCCACCGGGCTTATCTGGCAGGACGAGCAACACAAAGAAATCTTCCGACGCATTGATATGCTTCTTGAAGCGATTGAGCTTAACAAGGGGGCGTCGGTGGTCAAGGAATTGATTACGTTCTTGAAGAGCTATTCACTGAAGCACTTTGCTGACGAAGAAGCCTACATGGACTCGCACGGTTGCAGAACGTGTGTACGGCATAAAGAGTGTCACGAAGAATTCAAGACGCATCTTAACGAGATCATCACGCTCTACGAACATCAGGGGGCTTCGACGATGGTGGTGTTGCGGCTGCAAACGTGGCTGCGCGATTGGCTGATCAGTCACATCATTTCGATGGACAAGGAGATGGTGTTAACGTCAGTTGCAGATGCGTTGGGTCGAGGGGCAGATGTTGAAACCACAGCACTGAAAAAGTGATGGGGTAACGTAGTAACACGAGACTCACTCCCCTTGCCACCCCGCTATGTGCTTGTGAAGCACACGCGAGGAGAAAATAAGAATTGAAACAGCCCCGATGGTCGGGGCTGTTTTTGTTTAGCGCAGAAGCAGAAGCTTTTGTGTTTGAGTGAAAGTTGGAGTCTCAAGAGTAGCAAAATAAGATCCAGAGGCCCACTCGTCACCGTTGACCTTACAAACTCATGTGCTCCGGCAGTCATGCTTCCCAATTGCTCGCTCGACTTCACGACCGAGGATGTCGTGGATTTTGAGTGTGACGCTGGTGAGATGCGGCAATGAGAACGACAGCGTTGTTGTGGGGTTGAAGGGGTTGGGGTAGGCGGAAAGGAGAAATCAAAAGGAATAGCTCTATTATCGGACGCGCTTGTCGTGTCAGCAGTGGTATCAATGGCAAAATGGGCAACAAATCCGCTATTCAAAGCATTGTCGCCAGGATTGGAAGGCATCTGGTGTAACAGGAAATCAATTGAAGATGTTGTCCCTACAAGCCATATGCTGTCCGAGTTCTCGACCCACCCCAATGCATCGTCCTCTGAGTGTGATCCGCCAAATAGCTGCCGTAGAGCAGGTGCGACAGATCTGCGTCCAGCCTAGAGCACGAAAGCATCATTCTCGCTTCCAGACCCGTTGTTCAATACCCTATCAAACGCGCCTATTGTTGTCGGGAAAGTTGGACTCGTTGTCACTCCTGCGAGGATCACATAATCGGCCCCTACCCAATTCCCATCAACCAAAATAAGATTCGAGTTGCTTGTTCCAATGAAGGATCCGGCATACTCGCCTGTCCGCCAGTTTAGCTTGGAAATGAACCCATCGCTATTTTGACCAATTCCAGGACCAATCGTGTCAAAAGCTTCTCTATCGATACTGAAATTAGGTGACATAGTGTATCCCGCAAGGTATATTAGCGAATCACGCTCTATTAGCGCCGTAGGCTGCTCATGATTTCCCCCACCCAAGTAACTACAATACTCAAGAGTTGCTGGATCAAGGGTTATGAGCGCGAGGAACACGTCTCTTGCTGGGAACTCCCCGCTCTGATCGAGTTCTGGTTGAAACACTTGTGGTTATCAGGAGGTCAAGACTGTTTGTTTCTCCCACCACCCAAACATGCCCACCTGAACCAAGTGAAATCTCGTTGAGTTGATCGTAGTCTCCGTGACCACCCAAAGTAAGTGGAAAATACGACCTCATAAGATGCCGGATCATATACCCAGAAGAAATGCATCTCAAGCTCGATCAATGACTCGAAAATCGCATCATCTGTTACAGGAAAATCTAGCGATCCCGTCGCTCCAACTCCGTGGATTCTCCCAAGACTGTCAAGCGCAATCGCATACGCTTCTTCGCCGTGATTACCACCTAGGTAAGAACAATACTCGAGTGTTGTTAAATCCTCGCTAAAGCGTAAAACGAATGCATCAACGTTATATAGTCCACGAATCGTCGTGTCTATTGCATCTGGTGTCAGCGGCCAATCTGGATAGGCCTTTCCGCACATCCAGACGCCTTCACGTAGCGGGTCAAATACTAAGTCAGATGCTCCGCCTTCGGTGTTTCGATTACTCGAAAGTTGAATTTCACCGAACAAAGTAGATGCAGTAAACTGGCCATTTTGGCCAAAATGGCTCACAAACTCTCTGATTCCAGGGAACATTCCTGTCTCATCATATGCGCCAGCCGTCGTGGGAAAACCCGACAGAGCGTCGGTATCACCGGCAACATATACTCCTCCATCCGGTGCAGGACAAACGTTATACAAGTAATCTGTGCTTCCTCCCCCTAAATATGTTCCATATAACAGCGGATCCACCACTATTTCCTTCCCTGAATCAAACTCGCCCAATTCATACCCCACCCGCGCTCCATCGATCACACGAATACAGCCTCCACTCGCTTTTGTGTTCTTGTTTCTTGCTGAAATGCAAACGGCGCTTGCTCTTTCACTTC
>JADKHW010000054.1 GCA_016721565.1 bacterium
GCGCGAGGTTGATTCCAACAATGCCGTTGCATTCAAATGCAACTCAGAGGGGCTATTCAATGGTTGAGAGAAATAGGCGCGGAGCATTCTGATGGGCTCTGGGATGCAATCGTAACTTCGAATGGTGAGATATTTTTGGGCGGCTATTGGTTGCCGACAAACGGTGTGCTCACAATAAAGTTGACACAATCGGGAGATTCTGTCTGGACGCGTAATTTTCTGCCTAGTAACACTGATCACGTATTTGTTCTGCAATCATCCGACGGTGCACTTATCGTGCTTGGCGAAATCGGCGTGTCATCGGAGGCAACATGGCCTGCGATCATCCGCATGACTCAACAGGGTGTAGTTTTGTCCGCTAGAGACTATCCACATCCCATTTGGGCACGTAGGACGCATGTTGCTGGGTTTGCAATCCTGGGATAATTCCGGATATCTCATTGCTGCAAGGGTGTTCAGGCCAGGCCCTCCAACACCACGGGATGCAGCCTATATGATCCGCACAAATGAGGATGGCGACTCCTTATGGACGCGCGAACCTGGCCGGTGGGCGACGACTCGATTGAATACCTCCGACGGCGGTTTGCAGAGCGGACAATGGTAACTACTTTATTGCCGTTGATGCATATGATCTCGATTCCGGTACACCCAGTTCATTATTGGTGAAGATGAATGACTTTGGAGACACTTTGTGGACGCGTTCGTTCCATTTTCCTGGGTGAGTCGGGGATTGACCAGATGTTGCCCGATCCTCATGGCGGGATATTGGTATCAACGACCGCTGCCGATCAAATTCACGGGGGAACTGTGGCGCTACTGTTCAAAATCGATCTTGAAGGGCAAACGTTCTGTGGTCAGGATACATTGCCGGAGAGGGGCCGTTTGCCACGCCGAGGACCTTGCCATTGCTGCAGACGGTGGATACTACTGGCTGCGGTCGGATCAGGTATCCAAGTCCGTGCGAATGGTTGCGGATACTACGTCAGACGCTGCGCCGAGCCGCTCGTCCCTTTGCCGTTGATTCAATTGAAGCAGAATTTCCCCAACCCGTTTAACTCGATTACGACAATTTCATATTCACTTCCGCGAACGATGCATGTGACGCTTCGGGTTGATGATTTGACCGGAAGGGAAGGCGGCACTTTGGTTGAAGCGACTAAACAGGCGGGTGAACATCATATCCGGTTCGACGCGAACATGCTCTCGTCCGGCGTTTATTTCTATCAGCTACAAGCAGGCCAGTTTTCGGAAACACGTAAATTGCTGCTGATTCGCTGAGTAATCGCACACGACTTTCAAAACTCATAATTTGCATTATTAATAGCAATGAAACTAAGACAGAGTGGTATTGCGATCAAGACTTTACTGCGCACGAGTTTCGCAATCTTGTTTGTTCTATTGTGCGCATCAAATAGCATGGCACAGCTTCCGGACACGGTCTGGACGCGCATATACGATGCGGAATTAGGCGACAGCTGCCGTTATTTCCCGGCCATCGCGGCAACGCCTGACACAGGCCCATGTTAGTGGGTGATTTTGCGAAGGCATTCTCGCCAATAACGCAGCCGCCTTTAAGTGCGATACCGAACGGCGATCTTCTGAGGATGAGGTAATCGGCGCAGAGGGTGAAGATGGATTCCTGGACATGACTGTGACCTCGGACAACGGCCTGCTTTTCAGCGGATATGGTGGTCCATTGGTATCGTTAATGGCAATGAAGCTAACACAGGATGGTGATTCTCTCTGGTCATATTGGGGAAGGCCGGGTGGCTCGAAGAATACGAAGATATTGGGACTTCGGACGGAACGTTGATCATTCTGGGCGAGTTCATTTCTCCTGAGAATGAGGATTATGCAGGCGTAGGCTTACTCAGGCTCTCTGGCGCGGGCGATTCCCTTTCTGTCTCGGTTTACCTGCACCCGCTATGGTTTTGGCGAACGATTCCGCGAGACTTGACAGCGGCCTGGGATTCAGGGTTTGTCGTAGCGGCAAGCATCAGGCGAGCAGAAAGTACCGACTATGTTTCAGCGTACATTATCCGAACGAATGAAGTAGGCGACACTCTCTGGACACGCACATGGCCGGTCGGTGATGAGCGGAACGAATATATCCCCTCCGCGATTTGCAAAGCGGACAGCGGCAACTACTTCATTGCGGTTGATGAATGGGATTACAGAGATGGCACTATCCATTCGCTGATAGTAAAGATGAACGACCTCGGTGACACGTTATGGACTCGTCCTAATAATTTCCCGGGGTTAGTGGTTGGAGGGGCAGGCCAACTGCTGCCCGACCCTCATGGTGGGATACTGGTTTCGACCACAGCAGCGGACCAAGTTCATGGAGGTAGCGTAGCACTACTTTCAAGATTGATTTGGAAGGCAGCGTCCTGTGGGCAGGGACTGTTGCCGGCCTAAGGGGCCGTTTTGTCGAGCTTTGGACCTTGCCATTGCTGCAGACGGTGGATACTACTGGTTACTGTCGGATCAGGTGTATCCAGAGTCGTGCGAATGGTTGCGGATACGACTTCCGGACCCAGCTCCAAAACCACTCGTCCCTTTGCCCCTTGATCCAACTGGAAGCAGAATTATCCCAATCCGTTTAACTCCGACGACGACGATTTCATATTCACTTCGCGAACGTGCGGTGACGCTTCGGGTTTATGTGATTGACCGGAAGAGAAGTAGGCACTTTGGTTGAAGCGACTAAACAGGCGGGCGAACATCATATCCGGTTCGACGCAAACACGCTCTCGTCCGGCGTTTATTTCTATCAGCTACAAGCAGGCCAGTTTTCGGAAACACGTAAATTGCTGCTGATTCGGTGAACCACTACAGCATGAATCAACTCATGTTAGACGCTTGAAATATTGCTCTGATATTGGTTTATTCTGGCTCATTGCTCACATTCTTAGGGTTGCCGTTTAAGTTGAATCGCCGTATACGCATAGAGCCGTTTCTGATCTTCCTGACCATGCTTCCGGTGACGGGAGTGGTGCCGATCTTGAAGCCGTTTGTGATGGACGGGTTTGGGGTTTCGGAGTTTTGGACGCATGCGTTTTTGTCGGCGAATATGCTGGCGGCGTTTCTGTTTGCACCACTTGCGGGGAGTTTGGCGGACAAATTCGGCAAACCGAGGACGTTTGTGGCAACAGCGGCGGTGCTGGACGGTGTGTGCTTTTTGCTGATGCCGCACATGCCGGACTTTGCTTCGCTGATGGCGCTGAGGTTTATTGAGGGAATTTTTCACATCGGCGCGCTGTCGATACTGTTGGCGATTGCGGGTGCTCCGACTGAGAACCGCAGTAAGGCGATGGGAATTGTGGGGGCGGCGATTACGTTTGGTGTGGCTTTGGGTTCGCCGATTGGAGGCTGGCTGGGGTCGATGTCGCCTGTTTATTCGCTGTCGCTGGGCGGTGTGCTGATGGTACTGGTGGGCTTGGCTTCGGTTGCGGTGGTGGTGCCGTCACAAGGACTGGCGCAACGTCAGCCTGTCAGTGCAATTCTCAAGCTTTTGACCAAAGAGCCGCGTTTGCGCTTGCCGTATCTGTTCGCGTTCTTGGATCGGTTTACGGTCGGGTTTTTCGTGGCGTCATTCCCGATTTTGATGACGCAGAAATTCAATTTTACGCCCGGGCAGATTGGCGGTCACATCGCGGCGTTTATGCTCACGATGGGCTTGTTGTGTCCGTTTGTGATAAAGCTCTCGAAGCGCTACTCGCAGCCACAACTTTTGCTGTGGGGATCGTTGATTTACGGTTTGTTCTTCGCGACTGTTGGCTGGGTTAGTCCGCCGTGGTTGATTGTGTGGATGTTCGCACTGGGGGCTTCTTCGGCAGTGATGTTCATTCCGACGCTTCAGCTTTCGGCCAGCGGCGCTCCGCAAGGCCATTTGGCGACCTCAATGGGAGGATTTACCTCGGCGGGGGCTTTGGGCTTCCTGCTGGGGCCGATTGTCTCGGGCGGGTTGTTGTCGCTGTTTATGCTATGGTACTCTAGTCTCCATGCCTACAGCATTGTGCTGTTTTTAGGCGGAATGCTCGAATTTTCGCTGGCCGGTTACCTGCTGGCAAGAGGCATTCTGGCCACCCGCTCGGCTTCGGTTTAGCCCCTGTTTGTTTCCTTCCCCCTACATTTCTGAATAATCGAATCTTAACTCACTATGTTTTCGGAGTATTCTGACCCTCTGAAAAAGGTCTTAACTTCAAGAAATTGAGTAAGTTTGAGTTGACTTTTCAGATGATATGTTCTAAATTATCGCATTATCTTCGTAACATGTCTTGATAAACAGGAGTTCGTGATGCGTCTAAGATTTGCTTTTTTAATGTTTTGCATGTTGCTCGGGGCGACTGTCGCGAACGCGCAGTTTAACGCTAACCTTGCCAACTATTGCCAGGCCTAACGCTTGGCTTGCGGCAGTGGGGCCCCAGTACCTGACGGGAACCACGGTCCAGATTTTGTGGGACTCGCTCGGTAACGGCCCGACGGCAGATGACAGACAGCCGACCGAAGGCCCCGGGTTTTTTGCAGGTTAACTTCAACCAGTTTGAACTTAACGGCGGCCAGTTTGATTTCCCGGGTGGCTTTTTGACCGACCCAATGTTTACGATGGCATCCGGTATTCCGGTCCCCGGCGTTACTGGAAACCCCTCGTATTGGCTTCGTGTATGCTTACCCGGATCGGGTATTTACTGGCAGAGCGACGCGTTCATCATCGAGACAGGGTTGAACACCTATCTGTTCGGTGAAGGACAAGATGAGATTCCGTTCACCTGTTTTACAGGTGAATGCGCAGGCTGCCCCAATCCGCCGTCGGTGACCAATCTTGCTGCAACGGTCGGCGGATTTGTGATTCAATCGTCGTAACATGGAGTCACGATCAGAACAACATTGACGGCTACCGTTTATTGATTGATGACGAAGGAACCGTACCACTACATTCCGGACCCAGCGAATACGCGCTACGTTGACACGCAGAGCATCGGCGGCCAAGATCACACGTATGGTGTGCGCGCTTTCCGTATTTGCGGTCAGGGACAAGATGCCGATACGGCTTTCTCGACTGAGATCGCAAACCACGGGTCGTAAGCTTGTGGGACCGCCGACTCCGCAGAACATGTCCGCATCTGATGATCAGTGTGGTCGCGTGCTTGTTAGCGTGGACAGTCAATACGGTTCTTGGTCTCGACTCATTTGATGTTCCGCAACAACGTTCCGCTTACACGCTTGACAACCATAATGCCGGGTTTCAACGAGCAGTTCTTTGACAACTCGCCGTGCCGGGACTGCCGGGTGTGCACGAAGCGCTCGTGGGCCCTCGGACGTTCATGTGAAGGTCCGGAAGCTTGTGACAACGGCGCAGCTGGTGCCGGTCCGAACTGTACGATTACGAACGTTGACGCATCGGATGACGATTGCGACGAAGTTGTATTACTTGACTTCAACTTGTCCAGATGCGGATTCATTTGAGGTTTTCCGCAACAATACCGCGCTGGTGCCATTATCAACACGGGTGGCCCGAACTTTACGTTCTGCTATGCAGCTCCAGTAGGTACGGGAGCATTCCAAGTTCGTGCGGTAAATGCTTGCGGTAATGGCGCGCTTCAACCGAATCCGGGTATCGACGGAACGCGCCTTGGCCTCCCTCCGGTGTTCAGGGCATCGTAGCATCGGATAATCTGTGTGACGCGGTTCATGTGACCTGGACCGATCTTGCAGGAAGCGGCTAGCTATATCGTCCGCAGGCAAGGTGCCAATCTCGGCACGGTTGGCGCAAACGTGACTCAATATTGTGACGACCAATGCCGTCGCCGGACAGACCAGAACGTACTCAGTCGTAGGATTCAACGAGTGCGGAACCGGTGCTGTTGCAGCAGGTAACGGCGGAACGCGTTTGGCTCCGGGAACGGGTACGGCGACGTTTGCGCTCGTGACGGCCGGTCCGCCGAACTGGACCTACTCGATGACCGTGTTGACGGGCTGTTTGAACCGCGTGAAGATTCGCGACTATTGTGCCGGCACGACCGCAACGGCTCCGACAGGTTGGACAGTTGTCGTAGCGGCCTTGATTCAATTCGTATATTCACGACGAGCCTGCCGGTGCTGGCGAAACAGTGACGGGCTTCGGCTTGTCGCACCCGACTTGCGACGGTAACGGTCGCTGGGGTTCGGGTCAGTCAGGTGGTTCGATTCGTGGTCCGCTGCCGGTTGGCGAGAATGCAGAAATTCCGACAGAGTATGCTGTGAAGGTGTTCCCGAACCCGTTCAACCCGCAGACGAACTTCCGCATCGCGATTCCGCAAGCTTCGGATACGCGCATCTTGGTGTTCAACATCGCGGGTCAGTTGGTTCGTGAGATGAACTTGGGCCGTATGCAAGCGGGTTACCATACCGTGCAGTTCGGCGGCGCTGATCTGCCGTCCGGTATGTACTTCGCGCGCGTTCAGTCCGGCGTCTTTAATAGCACACAAGCTGATGCTGCTGAAGTAGCCGCTGATATTTGCGCAGTGATTTGATGTTGGGGGCGGGTTTAATGACCCGCCCCAAATTGTTTTCCAGTCAAACATCAGAGAACTATGAAACACGATCCGACAATCACCGATGGTGACAAGTATAAAACGCTATTCGAAAATGATCGCGTCCGTGTTCTGGAGTATCGCGACAAAACCGGGCGACAAGATTCGCTTCACTCGCATCCTGATTTTGTATTGATCACGATGTCGGAGTTCAAACGACGATTATCCGGTGCGGACGGAACATCACGCGAACGCGAGTTCAAAGTCGGAGAAGTCGCCTTTGGCAAAGCGCAAGATCACATGGGCGAGAACATCGGTGAAACCGATACGCATGTTATCTTTGTTGAGCTGAAGTAACCTACTTGCCAGCGTGAACGCTGGACCCATTGCGCTGACGCAGGCGCTTGGAAATTGTGGTAAACGTATAAATAGAGCGGGGCGAACCATTCGGTTCGCCCCGCTTTTTGTTGTCTTTTGTTGCGCCAGTTTGAGTCGCGAATTTTTATCTTCCGCGCCGGCGCAAGACCTGCACTACATGCGGCGCTTGTAGTGCATCTCCATCATTTTCGCTTCTTGCGGAGTGTCGGGATAGTTCCACGCTTCGTATTTGAATTCGTTGTCGTTAATGAACGTGTAGGCATGGCGGCAGGGCACATCCTTGAGATTCATGCCGGGGCTGTCCATCTTGCCGTCGAAGACAACTTTATTACCGCCATCTTTTTCGACTCCCCACATCGAGAACATGCCAGTTGACATATTGTCATTCCACGTAAACCAATAGCGCTGCGAGAAATTGTCAAAGCCGGTCATGCCGAATCCGGTGAAGGGCATGCCATTGTAATCCATGTTGAAATGCTGCACTTGCACGCGGCCGTCAAGGATCATTTCGAGTTTGGCTTTGCCTGCCATCGGTTGTCCGCGCTCGATCATGTTGACTTCGTATTCGCCGCATCCTTTGGCGAGTTTGGCGTGCTGCGGTCCCGGAGTCGCGTTGCGCATCCAATTTTCCATCATCTCTTGTTCAGTCATCAGGGTCCTTTTTAGATCTTAAAAGAAAGCGGCAACCACAAGGGCAGCCGCTAAAATTGAATCATCGGATTCCGGCGGGGAACCGCACTTCGTGCTTAATCCCCGCTCGGCGGAAAAGCACTATTTCTTGCGCGAGTAGGTAATTTCCATTGCCTTGAACTCATTCGGCGTGCCGACTTCGTCCCAACTTTCGAGCACGCGCGTGTTTTCGTCAACCCACTTGGAGATGAAACGCACAGGCTTGTCCTTGACGCCCATCACGGGTTCATCCATGGTGGAGTTAAACACAATCGTCTTGCCGCCGTCGGGGCTGGTGCCTTCCATGTACATCATGGAGGTGGACATGTTGTCTGTCCACGTTGACCAATAGACCTTGTTGAAATTGTCGTAGCCCGACATGCCGTGACCTTCAAACGGCATACCCATCATCATGCCATTGAACGATTCGTTCAGTGCGCGGCCACCGTTAACGAGCGTTTCGGTGCACGAGCCTGTGGCGGTTTGTTCAGGTGCACCCGGACCCATCCAGAACTTCATGGAGCAATTCCATTCGCCGACTCCCTTAGCGAGCATTTCATGCTCGGCCTTGGGGCTGGCGACTTCCACCCACTTCTTCATCATCTCTTCTTCGGACATCTGCGTGCCTTCTGCGGCAAATGCGCTGCCGACCAGACAACACAGCACCATTGATGCTAATGCGAACTTCTTCATGCGTAACCTCGGATTATGTTTGAAAGATTATTTCTTGCGAGTGTAGGTAATTTCCATGGACTTGAACTCAGCCGGCGTGCCGACCTTATCGTACGCCGCGAACATGTGATGATCGTCATCAACCAGCGTGATAACTTGCTTCCAGGGCTTGTCCTGCGTGTTCGACATCGGATCATCGTACGTTCCCATCATCGTGATGGTTTTGCCGTCTGCGCTGGCCGTGCCTTCGCAATACATCATTCCGGTGCTTCCGTCGTCCATCCACCTCGCCCAATATTTCTTGGCGAAATTGGAATAGCCCATTTGGCTTTGACCGTGAAATGGCTGGCCCATCATGTCGCCGGTGAAGTTGCCGACACACATGCGTCCGCCCATCGCCATTTCGCAAACTTCCGAGCCTTTGGATTCCATCGCCGGCTGAGTCGGATCCATCCACATTTTCACTGCGCAGTCCCATGCACCAACATACTTGGCCATGGCCATGTGTTCGGGGCCTACTTTCGCGGCCTCGGTGCATGCTTTCATGATTTCCTCCATGGACGGCGCGCCCCCTTCGGCGGCGAAACCGACCGCAAAACAGCACATAACTCCAGCCAGAACAAGCAGATTGAACTTCTTCATCAGACACCTCAATTCAATGAATTTTTGTGAATTTTGAGCAATATAACATTTGTTCAAAAAAGAGTCAAGTCCTCTTGACCCGTATGAAAATTTCGATTCCGGCAATACCCCATGTGTTTGGCGCAGTCCATGAAGAGGGGATTAACCTCTTTGTGAAACACATCATGGAGCAGCGGCCTTCGCTGTTCAACTACGGAACGGAATTCTTCCTTTCCGATTACCGCCGGCTTTGTTGCAAAGTCAATCCGCATCCCGAAGTGCTGCGACGCAACAATCCTGTCATTACCGTCGAAGATCCGATCGCGATCCCGGGAACAAACAATCTGTTTGGTCTCAATTTTGCGTGCAGCTTTCGTCGCTGCAAATCGATCTTCATCCGGGCGGAGTGTTCGCGTTGCCGCCCGAGCTGCCTCGCCGCTTGCTCCACAGACTCTTGCATTGCGCGCAAAATTCTGCGCCGGAATTGGCTGTCCGTCAGAACGAACACTGTCGCAAGTCGAAGCCATTCTTGAACGTCTGCAATCGCGCGAGAGCGATAACAAGCCTCATGACAAAGAGACTCCACCTATCCGCACCATCGCGGTTCCCGCATGAGAAGGTTCATTGCTTCAGCGTGGAACTCTTTGCGGTTGCCCACCTGACGCGCGAGATGACGAGCAACGGAGAAGCGATAGCCGTTAAACTTGACGGTCTTGAAATCGTGGACATTAATCCCAAGGGCTTGGAAAACAGTCTTGAGTGCTTTATGACGACAACGCTAAGACTCGCTGTTCTGCCGAAAGCGCGCATCACGCTCGAAACGCTGACGTTTGAGCTTGGCAAACTCTTCACCGTTGGTCCGACGCCGATCTCGGCTGCCGTTCCGAACAATCCGGCGGTTGAAGACAATCAGATCAAAGTTTTCTTAACTATTTCATAAGGAATTCTTCAGATGGCACATATGACTGTTGCGGCCTCGGAGAAGGCCTTTCAACTTGTGTTCGAGCGCGCTCGCGACTCGTTCGCAATCTCCAAATCAGACAGCGGCAGTTGGGGGCCGTTCACGGCTTCCTATTCTGCGGGCATCAAGCTCGCTGGCGGTGAAGTGGATCTGCAAGCAGACGGAACGGTTCGCATTAAGGAGCTTGATATCGTCTATGATCCGCTGTCACTGAATCTCGGGATAGACATTCCCGAGGTTGTCATCGGCGGCTTCTGTATTATCTGGATACCCATCAAGGGTTGTGTAGTTCGCGCGCCTAAATGGACGCTGTTCTCGGCAAATCCGGACATCTCAATTCCGCTCGATCTTTCTGGGCTGATTCAAAGCGAAGTCTCGGGTTCATTCAAGATTCTCACCAAGAATGAAGTGGATCCGGACCGTTTGGCAACCATGACGGACCTCGACGCCGAAGATGCCGGAGTTCCCTGACAAGTGGAACATCTATCTCGATCCGGTGTGGATGGATATCGATTTGATTGATATCGCAGACACGGTTGGCAACATTCTCGATGCGGCGATTGAAAACGCGGTTGACAATCTGCTCGGCTGGCTGCCGGGGTGGGCGAAGGATGCCATTGAATGGATACTTGGTTCAATTTGGATCTCGTTCGCGCGGCGCTTGACCTTGTGGATGACATTGACGAATGGCTGTCAAACTTGTTGGGTGTAAGTTTCGGCCTGTTTGACTTTGTGCTCACAATGGTTGCTGATTATTTTGCTTCGAAGTTCCCCATCTTCGGCATCGAAGATCCGTATCCGATATTGGGTTACAGCGGCGCGTTGATTCCCGTCAAGATTCCGATTGCGCAGTTCGCCGTCGCTGTAGACGACAAAGAAATGACCATCACCGCCGACATAGGAGCCTAATTCATGAAACCGAATTTCAATAACAGCATCTTTGCGGCCACGTCGTACGATTCAAGTTCGCTTGGCGTGTTAAGCACGATCGTGCATCAAATCTCGAACCCGGCGAGCACACGGGCACGGTCTATTACCAGGATCGCTTCATCGGCCGCTTCACGCCCGTTGCGACGAAAAATCAACCGCCTTGCAAGCCGATATTGATCTTGCAAGCTTCGCGGCTCACACCGAAAAGTGCGGTGATCAATCGAAGCGTTTCACCGTCAAACCCGGTGGCTACTTGCAGTTCTTTGTTTCGCAAGGTCCGGCGGGCTATCACGCTGTGCTGTTGTCGCAAAACGAGCAGGAGCGCCATGCTTACGATACACGCCGGCTCGTCAAAGGTGACTACTTTGCATCGGCTCTGATTCGTCCGGGTGCGTATGCCGTGGAAGCCAAAGGCGGCAAGGCGAAGTCTGAGGTGCGCGTGGCCTATCCCGAACGCGGCAAAGAGAAGATGCAAATGCCCGCCGCGCTGACTATTTCGGCCAAGGCGAAGGCTGAGTCCGCGCTACAAGTCGGGCAGGGCGTAGTCTATCAAATCGAAGAAGACGACCACGCGGTCAGCATTAAGCTTGCCAAGCCTGACGATGGCCCGACGCCGCGCTCGAACAAGCCTGACGCACCGAGCACTCCGCGAGGCCGCTTTATCAACCCGAAGCTGATGCTTGAAGGGCGTGTTAAACCGAAAAAGTGAGCTTCTCTCCTCACTCTACAACAATTCAGGGCGAGTCTTTAATAGGCTCGCCCTGTTTTGCTAAACTTTTTGGGCCGTCGTGCGTCTAAGAGATGAATGCTCACTTAAACGATCAAGACGCCCTTTTTCTCATGCGACACACAACCCGTATTTGCGCACGACTTGCGCTCTATACTTTCCTGCTCACGCTACCCTTAGTATTTGTAAGCTGTAACTCGTCTGAACCGATCAAAGCCGAATGGCACGATGCGGCCACCGACATGAACGGTAAACCGGATTTGTCCGAGTTAAAAGGCTTGCACATCAAGGACGTGCAGGCAAGGTTTGTGATTGCCAATGACAACGAACAGCTCTTGCTGGCCGTGCAGACGAGCGACGAAGCGTTGCGGCATCAAATTGAGATGGGCGGCGTGACAGTGTGGCTGACGAATCCTAAGAACAAAAAGAGACTGTAGGTTTCGTTATCCTGCGCTGGAAAGACGAACACCGACCCGAGCAGCCGATTGAGATGCAAGAGCGATTGCCTGCAAACGTCGAGTTGCTAAGCAAGAATTCGGCAAGCCGCATGGTGAGTTTGGATGAAGCGCATGCGATTGGAATTACCGCAGAAACGAATTATGAAGCGACCACGGTGGCGCATTCGATTGTGATAGCGTTTGATTCGCTTGCACCGTGGCTTCAGGCGGGGATGAGGTGATGCTTGAACTTAATGTGCCGAAGCTGGCATGCCGAAACGCATGCGTGAAGCGGGGTGATCACGAACGCCCGCCGATGGGAATGGGTGGCGGTGATGATGATTTCGGCGGTGTAGGCGGCATGCGCGGCGGCAAATGCGACGCGGCGGAAGGCATGCCCCCGGCATGCGCGGCGGCAAGGAGATAAAGATTAGCAGACGGTCGTGTTGGCAGAGTAGAAAAACACCCCTGCACTGGCTCCTGCCTCCGGCAAGAAGGTGCGTAAGCCTCTCCCTTAAAACCTGCCTCCGGCTGGGGCGGCAGCTGACAACTGTTAAGCTGGCTGACGGCCAGAAGACCGACAAGTGAGTGGGGAAATGAAGCGGGGCGAACCTTTTGGATCGCCCCGCAGTTCTTGTTGGATTGCTCATCCAATTGAACTCTTCAGTTGAAAGCTTGTGCTGGGCAATGAAGAAGGAACTACTTTTCAGAAACCTAAACTGCTCAGTATAAAGCTGATAGCAACATCTGCCCAGGCGTTTGCCAGCATCCACATGGACAAAACTGCTTATTTGACCGTCGTTCATATAAGCACACTCCGAGTCTGACACTTGGTCGGGCGTTTATCCCAAATAACTCCATGCCGTCATCTAATGAATATCGCGCGTCCATGTCGTAACTCACTGAAGACTAACTTACCTCCATGCTGCACTTGATGCGCCATTGCATACAGAAAGGTTCAGTACGACTTCAGCAAAATTGCGGAGTGTATAGCTTCCGGCTAATGAATCAGAATACGAAGGTGAGAACCTAAGCATAGTGTTCCATCTGTTCACATGAAACCGGTCTTTATGTGGAATCCGTTTCACAACTCCCAAACTTCTAACTTTGATAAGGGTAATTTTCTGGAACACATATTTTAAGATCTATTTTGAATCGGTTCTTGGAGGAAACCACCAGATTGAGCACAAAACTCAAATGTCCCCTAAGTGTCCGGTCCGGTTTGCCCAAGCACGATTGACATTTTGGATTTGTGAACCCAAGAAAGCCAACTACATCTAATGTGTCATGCAAATCAGCGCTACTTTATCATGCCAAGGCTTTGGCGCATTGATATGAGAACGCGAATTTGGAGATGACCCAAGTCCTATTTTTCTGCGGTCTTGGACGCATTAAACCCGAAAGCCCCAGTGTTTTCATGGATCGTTCTTCCAGAAGCTGAGCAACATTATCAGGGTTACCCAATAGAAAGAAAATCCGCTCTGGCTTGTTGAAGCCAGAGTCTAAGAATATTCTCTGGCTCTGGTAAAGGCATTTCCGCCTTGCCCATCTATCGGCAAATCCTCATTAGGATCGACAGGATTAGAATTCGCGGAAAAGGTTAGTACCACCAAGGTTTTCCATGTCTGGCCAGAATTCGATCAATCGTTTCCGGCAATTTCAGATTCACCTCTGACCTTGCATGGCCAAAAGTTGTAATTATTATAGAAATTGGTTTCAGTTCAAGACGGTTTTGAAACATTTTGATCTATGGCGTTTCATTAACTGGATAATCCTTTGCAAAGATGCTTTCTCTTGTAAATGGGCAGCGTATCAAGTTGAGCTTCTTTGATGCTAAAGGATGTATGTGACATGCGCATACGACTCTCAAACCATGCCATAGCGCTTCCGGATTGCTGATTTGCCAGGTCGTACCATGTCGTTCATTAACTATGATGCCTGTCATCGGTAGTAATCGAAATGGTAGTTTGAAAACGGAAGTTGCAGGAGAATTGGCAGCACCTGGTTTAATCATGGACTCGAAAACACAATTCTGTAACAGATCCTCAGGTATACTTGGACGACGTCCATGTTTAAACAACCTCATCCTGATAATAAAGCCTCCAACAACGGTGTTTTGGTTCAAGTTTTTCTCTGAATATTTCGCGGCGTAACAGGCCTATACTTCCTCACAGTTGTCCTTCCAACCGTCAATACTTCTTGAGTATGCGTGGATTTTTTAGCTCCGATTCGGGCTTGCATGCTAGTTTTAAGTCGCAGTCCTCAAAAGGTTATCTATTGGACGAATTGCCGTTCCCAAATTGGTGCTGGAAGATGTGGATCGATTCTTCCGATTCGAAGCGTCTCTATTGAGCCACGATCGAGATCTTCATATGACTTTTGCTTTGTCGTATGCTGAATCTGGCAGTTCGAGATCACGATGGAGGTCGCCTAAAATGACGTTTGAAGGCTTTCTGTTGACATGGTTGCTCTATTTAAGAACGCAGAAGTTTGCGAATGGCTTCGCTGTGATATGTGAAAGTCTTGTCTGCACGTGAAATCAGATTGTCAACTTCTCTGTAATCATCGAGCAGGAGTGGGCAATCGATTCAAAGTAAGTCGAACAAATTGATCCGACTTCAG
>JADKHW010000055.1 GCA_016721565.1 bacterium
CGTTTGTGATGGACGGATTCGGGGTATCAGGTTTGGACGCATGCGTTTTTGTCAGCGAATATGCTGGCGGCGTTTCTGTTTTGCACCACTTGCGGGGTTTAGCGGACAAATTCGGCAAACCGAGGATGTTTGTGGCAACTGCGGGCGATGCTGGACGGTGTGTGCTTTTTGCTGATGCCGCACATGCCGGACTTTGCTTCGCTGATGGTACTGGGTTTATTGAGGATTTTTCATATCGGCGCGCTGTCGATATTCTTAGCGATTGCGGGTGCTCGACTGAGAACCGCAGTAAGGCGATGGGAATTGTCGGTGCGGCGATTACGTTGGTGGCTTTGGGTTCGCCAATTGGAGGTTGGCTGGGATCGATGTCACCGGTGTATTCGCTATCGCTGGGCGGCGTGCTGATGGTGCTCGTGGGCTTGGCTTCGGTTGCGGTGGTGGTGCCTTCGCAAGGATTGGCGCAACGTCAGCCGGTGAGTGCAATACTCAAGCTATTGACCAGAGCCGCGCTTGCGACTTGCCCGTATCTGTTCGCGTTTCTGGATCGGTTTACGGTAGGATTTTCGTGGCATCATTCCCGATTTTGATGACGCAGAAATTCAGTTTTACGCCCGGACAGATCGGCGGTCACATTGCGGCGTTTATGCTCACGATGGGCTTGCTATGTCCGTTTGTGATTAAGCTCTCGAAGCGCTACTCGCAGCCGCAGTTGTTGCTCTGGGGATCTCTGATTTACGGGTTGTTTTTCGCGACGGTTGGGTGGGTTAGTCCGCCGTGGCTGATTGTGTGGATGTTCGCACTGGGGGCTTCTTCGGCAGTGATGTTCATTCCGACGCTCCAGCTTTCGGCCAGCGGCGCTCCGCAAGGCCATTTAGCGACCTCGATGGGTGGATTTACCTCGGCGGGGGCATTGGGCTTCCTGCTGGGGCCAATTGTCTCCGGAGGTTTGCTGTCGCTGTTCATGCTTTGGTACTCCAATCTCCATGCCTACAGCATTGTGCTGTTTTTAGGCGGAATGCTCGAGTTTTCGCTGGCGGGTTTCCTGCTGGCAAGAGGCATTCTGGCCACCCGTTCAGCTTCGGTTTAGCCCCGCTTTGTTTCCTTCCCCCTACATTTCTGAATAATCGAGCCTTAACTCACTATGTTTTCGGAGTATTCTGACCCTCTAAAAAAAGTCTTAACTTCAAGAAATTGAGTAAGTTTGAGTTGACTTTTCAGATCATATGTTCTCAATTACCGCATTATCTTCTTCACATGTCTTGATAAACAGGAGTTCGTGATGCGTCTAAGATTTGCTTTTTTAATGTTTTGCATGTTGCTCGGGGCGACTGTCGCGAACGCGCAGTTTAATGCTATCCTTGTCAACGAATTGCAGCCACTCACTCTGGCTTGTGGCAGTGGGGCCCCAGTGCCTGACGGAACCACGGTCCAGATTTTCTGGGACTCATTGGGTAACGGCCCAACGGAAGATGACAATCAACCGATCGAAGGCCCCGGCTTTTTGCAGGTGAACTTCAACCAGTTCAACCTGAATGGTGTAGAATTACTTGATGTCCCCGGCGGCTTCGGTACCGATCCATTTTTCGCCATGGCAAGCGGCATTCCTGATCCGGCCCAGAACACCGGTCATCCTCTCTATTGGCTTCGTGTATGCTTAGGTGATCAAGGTATCTTCTGGCAGAGCGATACATTCCGAGTTTTCACGGGTGGTATCACCGAAGTCTATTTTGGCGTGGGCGACGATCTTGTTCCGTTTACATGCCAAACAGGTGTTTGTGCAGGTTGCCCGTCGCCGCCGCCGGTCGAGACCCTTGTTGCATCACAGGCATTTTGTGATTCAATTGTTGTGACATGGAGTCATGTGCAAGAAGACATTGACGGCTACCGTTTGTTGATTGCTGGAACGGAACCGTACCTCTACATTCCGAACCCGGCGACTACAAGCTACACCAATTATGATCTCATCGGAGGTCAAGACCATTCGTTCCGCGTGCGTGCTTATAGAATCTGTGGCACGGGACAGGATGCTGATACGGCTTTCTCAACTGCGTCGCAAACCACGGGTCGTAAGCTTGTGGGACCGCCGACTCCGCAGAACATGACCGCATCTGACAATCAGTGTGGTCGTGTGCTTGTTAGCTGGTCAGTAAATACGATTTTGGGTCTCGACTCATTTGTTGTTCTCCGCGACGACGTTCCGCTTGACACGCTTGACAATCACAATGCCGGGTTTGTCGAGCAGTTCTTTGACAACTCGCCGCTTCCGGGTGTGCACGAATATTGTGTTCGTGGGACCTCGGTGAATTGCAGTGACGGTCCGGAAGCTTGTGACAACGGCGCGGCCGGTGCCGGTCCAACGTGTACGATTACGAATGTTGACGGATCGGATGACGATTGCGACGAAATTTGTATTACTTGGACGGTAACGTGCGCAGACGCGGATTCATTTGAAATTTTCCGCAACAACGCTCGCGCTGGTGCCATTATCAATACGGGTGGTCCGAACTTCACGTTCTGCTATGCGGCTCCGGTCGGTACTGGAACGTTCCAAGTTCGTGCGAAGAACCTTTGCGGTCAAGGCACGCTTGACGCCGAACCCGGGCGTCGACGGCACGCGCCTTGGACCTCCCTCCGCTGTTCAGGGAATCGTAGCATCGGATAATTTGTGTGACGCGGTTTGCCTCACCTGGACCGATCTTGCAGACGAAGACAGCTAAATCCGTAAGCAGGGGCGCCAATATCGACACCGTTGGCGCAAACGTGACTCAATATTGTGACACCAATGCCGTCGCCGGGACAGACCAGAACGTACTCAGTCGTAGGATTTAGCGAGTGCGGAACCGGTGCTGTTGCAGCTAACGGCGGGAACGCGCTTGCTCCGGGAACGGGTACGGCGACGTTTGCGCTCGTGACGGCCGGTCCGCCGAACTGGACCTACTCGATGACCGTGTTGACGGGCTGTTTGAACCGCGTAGTGATTCGCGATTATTGCGCAGGCACCACGGCAACGGCTCCGACGGGTTGGACTGTGACAGTTTTTGGCCTTGATTCAATTCAGTACATTACGACGACTCCTGCCGGTGCCGGCGAAACCGTGACGGGCTTTGGCTTGTCGCACCCGACTTGCGACGGTAACGGTCGCTGGGGTTCGGGTCAGTCAGGTGGTTCGATTCGTGGTCCGCTGCCGGTGGGTGAGAATGCAGAAATTCCGACCGAGTATGCTGTGAAGGTGTTCCCGAACCCGTTCAACCCGCAGACGAACTTCCGCATCGCGATTCCGCAAGCTTCGGATACGCGCATCTTGGTGTTCAACATCAACGGCCAGTTAGTCCGTGAGATGAACTTGGGCCGCATGCAAGCGGGTTATCATACCGTGCAGTTCGGCGGCGCTGATCTGCCGTCCGGTATGTACTTTGCGCGCGTTCAGTCCGGCGTCTTCCACAGCACACATAAGCTGATGCTGCTGAAGTAACCGCTGATATTGGGCAGTGATTTGATGTTGGGGGCGGGTTTAATTACCCGCCCCCAAATTGTTTTCAGACAAACATCGAGAGAACTATGAAACACGATCCGACAATTACCGATGGCGATAAGTATAAGACGCTGTTTGAAAATGATCGCGTCCGCGTTCTGGAGTATCGCGACAAACCGGGCGACAAGACTTCGCTTCACTCGCATCCCGATTTTGTATTGATCACGATGTCAGAGTTCAAACGCCGATTGTCCGGTGCGGACGGAACATCGCGCGAACGCGAGTTCAAGGTTGGGGAAGTCGCCTTTGGCAAAGCGCAAGATCACATGGGCGAGAACATCGGTAAAACCGATACGCATGTTATCTTTGTTGAACTGAAGTAACCTACTTGCCAGCGTGAACGCTGGACCCATTGCGCTGACGCAGGCGCTTTGGAGTTGTAGTTAGTATAAAATTAAAGCGGGGCGAACCAAATGGTTTGCCCCTTTCCTTTTATTGCGCCAGTTTGAGTCGCAATTTTATCTTCCGCGCCGGCGCAAGTCCTGTATCCATGCGGCGCGGTGCATCTCCATCTTTCGCTTCTGCGGAGTGCCGGGGAAGTTCCACGCTTCGCATTTGAATTCGTTGTCGTTAATGAACGTGTAAGCATGGCGGCAGGGACATTCCTTCAGATTCAAACCGGGGCTGTCCATCTTGCCGTCGAAGACAACTTTATTACCGCCATCTTTTCGACCCCTACATCGAGAAAAGGCCAGTGGACATATTGTCATTCCATGTGAACCAATAGCGCTGCGAGAAATTGTCAAAGCCGGTCATGCCGAATCCGGTGAACGGCATGCCATTGTAATCCATTTTGAAGTGCTGGATCTGCACGCGGCCGTCAAGGATCATTTCGAGTTTGGCTTTGCCTGCCATCGGTTGTCCGCGCTCGATCATGTTGACTTCGTATTCGCCGCATCCTTTGGCGAGTTTGGCGTGCTGCGGTCCCGGAGTCGCGTTGCGCATCCAATTTTCCATCATCTCTTGTTCAGTCATCATACTCCCTTTCAGATTAAAATAGACAGCAAGGGCGGCACGATTGCCGCCCTTGCAAAAAACGAAAACGCAAAACTACTTAGCTTTGCGCGAGTAGGTGATTTCCATTGCTTTGAACTCGTTCGGTGTGCCGACTTCGTCCCAGCTTTCAAGCACGCGGGTGTTTTCGTCAACCCACTTGGAGACAAAACGTACAGGCTTATCCTTAACGCCCATCACGGGTTCATCCATGGTGGTGTTAAATACAATTGTCTTGCCGCCGTCGGTGCTTGTGCCTTCCATGTACATCATGGAGGTGGACATGTTATCCGTCCAAGTTGACCAATAGACCTTGTTGAAATTGTCATAGCCTGACATGCCGTGACCTTCAAACGGCATACCCATCATCATGCCGTTGAACGATTCGTTCAGTGCGCGGCCACCGTTAACGAGCGTTTCGGTGCACGAGCCTGTGGCGGTTTGTTCAGGTGCACCCGGACCCATCCAGAACTTCATGGAGCAATTCCATTCACCGACACCCTTAGCGAGCATTTCATGCTCGGCCTTGGGGCTGGCGACTTCCATCCACTTCTTCATCATCTCTTCTTCGGACATCTGCGTGCCTTCTGCGGCAAATGCGCTGCCGACCAGACAACACAGCACCATTGATGCTAATGCAAACTTCTTCATGCGTAACCCCTGATTATGTTTGAAAGATTATTTCTTGCGAGTGTAGGTAATTTCCATGGACTTGTACTCAGCCGGCGTGCCGACTTTATCGTACGCCGCGAACATGTGATGATCGTCATCAACCAGCGTGATAACTTGCTTCCAGGGCTTGTCCTGCGTGTTCGACATCGGATCGTCGTATGTACCCATCATCGTGATGGTCTTGCCGTCTGCGCTGGCCGTGCCTTCGCAATACATCAATCCAGTGCTACCGTCGTCCATCCACGTCGCCCAATATTTCTTGGGGAAATTGGAATAGCCCATTTGACTTTGACCGTGAAACGGCTGGCCCATCATATCACCCGTGAAATTCCCGACCAACATGCGGCCGCCCATTGCCATTTCGCAAACTTCCGAGCCTTTGGATTCCATCGGCGGTTGAGTCGGATCCATCCACATTTTCACCGCGCAGTCCCATGCACCGACATACTTTGCCAGGGCCATGTGTTCAGGGCCTACCTTCGCGGCCTCGGTGCATGCTTTCATGATTTCCTCCATGGACGGCGCGCCCCCTTCGGCGGCGAAACCGACCGCAAAACAGCACATAACTCCAGCCAGAACAAGCAGATTGAACTTCTTCATCAGACACCTCAATTCAATGAATTTTTGTGAATTTTGAGCAATATAACATTTGTTCAAAAGAGAGTCAAGTCCTCTTGACCCGTATGAAAATTTCGATTCCGGCAATACCCTTTATGAGGCCTTACCTAATCAACCAGCCGGATCACAAAACAAGAGGACACGAAATGGCACTCACCGATCACTGCCATGTGTTTGGCGCAGTCCATGAAGAGGGGATTAACCTCTTTGTGAAACACATCATGGAGCAGCGGCCTTCGCTGTTCAACTACGGAACGGAATTCTTCCTTTCCGATTACCGCCGGCTTTGTTGCAAAGTCAATCCGCATCCCGAAGTGCTGCGCCGCAACAATCCTGTCATCACCGTCGAAGATCCGATCGCGATCCCGGGAACAAACAATCTGTTTGGTCTCAATTTTTGCGTGCAGCTTTCGTCGCTGCAAATCGATCTTCATCCGGGCGGAGTGTTCGCGTTGCCGCCCGAGCTGCCCTCGCCGCTTGCTCCACAGACTCTTGCATTGCGCGCAAAGTTCTGCGCCGGAATTGGCTGTCCGTCAGAACGAACACTGTCGCAAGTCGAAGCCATTCTTGAACGTCTGCAATTACGCGAAATCGACAACAAGCCTCGTGACAAAGAGACTCCACCTATCCGCACGATTGCAGTTCCGCATGAGAAGGTTCATTGCTTCAGCGTGGAACTCTTTGCGGTTGCCCACCTGACGCGCGAGATGACGAGTAACGGAGAAGCGATAGCCGTTAAGCTTGACGGTCTTGAAATCGTGGACATCAATCCTAAGGGTCTGGAAAACAGCCTTGAGTGCTTTATGACTACGACGCTAAGACTCGCAGTTCTGCCGAAAGCGCGTATCACGCTTGAAACGCTGACGTTTGAGCTTGGCAAGCTCTTTACCGTTGGGCCGACGCCGATCTCGGCTGCCGTTCCGAACAATCCGGCGGTTGAAGACAATCAGATCAAAGTTTTCTTAACTATTTCATAAGGAATTCTTCAGATGGCACATATGACTGTTGCGGCCTCGGAGAAGGCCTTTCAACTTGTGTTCGAGCGCGCCCGCGACTCGTTCGCAATCTCCAAATCAGACAGTGGCAGTTGGGGGCCGTTCACAGCTTCTTACTCTGCCGGTGTCAAACTCGCAGGCGGCGAAGTGGATTTGCAAGCAGACGGAACGGTTCGCATCAAGGAGCTTGATATCGTCTATGATCCGCTGTCACTAAATCTCGGAATAAACATTCCAGAGGTTGTCATCGGCGGCTTCTGTATTTTCTGGGTTCCCATCAAGGGTTGCATCGTGCGCGCGCCTAAATGGACGCTGTTCTCGGCAAATCCAGACATCTCAATTCCACTCGATCTTTCTGGGCTGATTCAGAGCGAAGTCTCGGGTTCATTCAAGATTCTCACCAAGAATGAAGTTGATCCCAACCGCTTGGCAACCATGACAGACCTCGACGCCGAAGACGCCGGAGTTCCTGACAAGTGGAACATCTATCTCGATCCGGTGTGGATGGATATTGACTTGATTGATATCGCAGACACCGTCGGCAACATTCTCGATGCGGCGATTGAAAACGCGGTTGACAATCTGCTCGGCTGGCTGCCGGGGTGGGCGAAGGATGCCATTGAATGGATTCTTGGTTCAATTGTGGATCTCGTTCGCGCGGCGCTTGACCTTGTGGATGACATTGACGAATGGCTGTCAAACTTGTTGGGTGTAAGCTTCGGACTGTTTGACTTTGTGCTCACGATGGTTGCTGATTATTTTGCTTCGAAGTTCCCCATCTTCGGCATCGAAGATCCGTATCCGATATTGGGTTACAGCGGCGCGTTGATTCCCGTCAAGATTCCGATTGCGCAGTTCGCCGTCGCTGTAGACGACAAAGAAATGACCATCACCGCCGACATAGGAGCCTAATTCCATGAAACCGAATTTCAATAACAGCATCTTTGCGGCCACGTCGTACGATTCAAGTTCGCTTGGCGTGTTAAGCACAATTGTGCATCAAATCTCGGAACCCGGCGAGCACACGGGCACGGTCTATTATAAGGATCGTTTCATCGGTCGCTTCACGCTCGTTTGCGACGAAAAATCAACCGCCATGCAAGCCGACATTGATCTTGCAAGCTTTGCGGCTCACACCGAAAAGTGCGGTGATCAAACGAAGCGTTTCACGGTCAAACCCGGCGGCTACTTGCAGTTCTTTGTTTCGCAAGGTCCGGCGGGCTATCACGCGGTGCTGTTGTCGCAAAACGAGCAGGAGCGCCATGCTTACGACACACGCAGACTCGTCAAAGGTGACTACTTTGCATCGGCGTTGATTCGTCCGGGTGCGTATGCAGTGGAAGCCAAAGGCGGCAAGGCGAAGTCAGAAGTGCGTGTGGCCTATCCCGAACGCGGCAAGGAAAAGATGCAAATGCCCGCCGCGCTGACCATTTCCGCCAAGGCGAAGGCTGAGTCCGCACTGCAAGTCGGGCAGGGAGTGGTTTACCAAGTCGAAGATGACGACCACGCGGTCAGCATCAAGCTTGCCAAGCCTGACGATGGTCCGACGCCTCCGCGCTCGAACAAGCCTGACGCACCGAGCACGCCGCGAGGCCGCTTTATCAACCCGAAGCTGATGCTTGAAGGGCGTGTTAAACCGAAAAAGTGAGCTTCTCTCCTCACTCTACAACAATTCAGGGCGAGTCTTTAATAGGCTCGCCCTGTTTTGCTAAACTTTTTTGGCCGTCGTGCGTCTAAGAGATGAATGCACACTTTCACGCTCAAGACGCCCTTTTCCTCATGCGACACACAACCCGTATTTGCGCACAACTTGCGCTCTATACTTTCCTGCTCACGCTTCCCTTATTGTTTGTAAGCTGTAACTCGTCTGAACCGATCAAAGCCGAATGGCACGATGCGGCGACGGACATGAACGGTAAACCGGATTTGTCCGAATTGAAAGGCTTGCACATCAAGGACGTGCAGGCAAGGTTTGTGATTGCCAATGACAACGAACAGCTCTTGCTGGCCGTGCAAACGAGCGATGAAGCGTTGCGGCAGCAGATTGAGATGGGCGGCGTGACAGTGTGGCTGACGAATCCTAAGAACAAAAAAGAGACTGTAGGTTTTCGTTATCCTGCGCTGGAAAGACGTGAACACCGACCCGAGCAGCCGATTGAGATGCAAGAGCGATTGCCTGCAAACGTCGAGTTGCTAAGCAAGAATTCGGCAAGCCGCATGGTGAGTTTGAATGAAGCGCATGCGATTGGAATCACCGCTGAAACGAATTATGAAGCGACCACGGTGGCGCATTCGATTGTGATTGCGTTTGATTCGCTCGCGCCGTGGCTTAAGGCAGGTGATGAGGTGATGCTTGAACTGAATGTGCCGAAGCTTGACATGCCGAAACACATGCGCGAATGGTGATCACGAGCGTCCCCCGATGGGAATGGGCGGTGGAGATGATGATTTCGGCGGAGTAGGCGGAATGCGCGGCGGCAAAATGCGACGCGGCGAAGGCATGCCCCCCGGCATGCGTGGCGGCAGGGAGATTGAGATTAGGCAGACGGTCGTGTTGGGAAGCGAAACACCCATGCCCTGCCTCCGGCAGGGGGCGTAAACCTCGCCTGGGCTCCCGGCCGGGGCGGCAAACGACAACTGTAAAGCCGCTGACGGCCAGAGGCCGACGGTAGTGGATAAAATGAAGCGGGGCGAACCTTTTGGTTCGCCCCGCAGTTCTTGTTGATTGCTCATCCAATTGAACTCTTCAAGTTGAAAGCTTGTTGCCTGAACCAATGAAGAGGAGCTAAACTCCTAAACTGCCTCAGTATAAAGCGATAGCAACATCTGCCCAGGCGTTTGCCGCATCCACATGGACAAAGCTTCTTGTTTGCAATGCGTCGTTTCATACCTAGCACACTCAAAGTCTGAAGCACTTGGTCAGGCTTGTTTACTCCAAATAACTCCATGTAATCATCTAATAGACCATCGCGTCCATGTCGTAACTCACTGAAGACTAACTTACCTCCATGCTGCACTTGATGCGACATTGCATACAGAAAGGTTCAATGCAAGCTTCAGCAAAATTGCGGAGTGTATAGCTTCCAGCTAATAAAGTCAGAATACGAAGGTGAGAACTAAGCATAGTGTTCCATCCCTGTTCACATGAAACCGGTCTTTATGTGGAATCCGGTTTCCCAACTCCCAAACTTCTGGCACCGATAAGGGGTAATTTTCTGGAACACATATTTTAAGATCGTACGAATCGGTTGTTGGAGGGAAACCACCAGATTGAGCACAAAACTCAAATGTCCCCCTAAGTGTGAGGTCGGTTTGCCCAAGCACGATTGACATTTTGGGTTGTGAACCCAAGAAGCTAACTACATCTAATGTGTCATGCAAATCAGCGCTTCGTATCATGCCAAGGCTTTGGCGCATTTGAAATTGTATGAGGGAACGCGGAATTGCAGGATGACCCAAGTCCTATTTTTCTGCGGTCTTGGACGCATTAAACCGAAGCCCCAGTGTTTTCATGGATCGTTCTTCAAGCTGAGCAACATTATCAGGGTTACCCAATAGAAGAAAATCCGCTCTGGCTTGTTGAGCCAGAGTCTAAAATTCTTCTCAGCTCTAAGTGTGAGCATTCCCGCCTTGCCCATCTATCGGCAAAATCCTCATTAGGATCGACAGGATTAGGAATTCGCGGAAAGGTTGGTCTCACCAAGGTTTCCATGTCAGCCAGAATTCGATCAATCGCACCAGAAACGTCAGATTCACCTCGATAAGCACTAGCGGCCAAAGTTGTAATTATTATAGAAATTGGTTTCAGTTCGAGACGGTTTTGAAACATTTGATCTCTATGGCGTTTCAATAACTGGATAATCCTTTGCAAGGGAGTCTTTCTCTTGTAAATGGGCAGCGTATCAAGTTGAGCTTCTTTGATGCTAAAGGATGTATGTGACATACGCATACGACTCTCAAACCATGCTGCATAGCCTTCCGGATTGCTGATTTGCCAGTCATTGCAAATCGTTCGATAGCTATGATGCCTGTCATCGGTAATCGAAATGGTAGTTTGAGAAACGGAAGTTGCGAGAGAATTGGCAGCACCCAGTTTGACCATGGACTCGAAAACACGATTCTGCGTAACAGAATCCTCAGGTATACAAGGGACGACGTCCATATGAAAAGCAACCTCATCCTGATAATAAAGCCTCCAACAACGGTGTTTTGGTTCAAGTTTTCTCTGAATATTTCGCGCGAGCCTATACTTCTCTAGTTCGTCGCCTACCAGCCGTCTAATGCCTTCTTGAGTATGCGTGGATTTTTTGGCTCCGATTCGGAGCTTGCATGCGAGGTCGAGGTCATAGTCCTCAAGGTTATCTATTGGACGAATTGCCGTTCCCAATTGGAAGGAGCCTTGCGCGAAGACGTGCGGATCGAATTCTTTTAGATTCGAAGCGTCTCTATTGAGCCACGATCCGAGATCTTCATAGCGAGCTTTTGCTTTGTCGTATGCTGAATCTGGCAGTTCGAGATCACGATGGAGGTCGCCTAAAATGACGTTTGAAGAACTTTCTGTTGACATGGTTGCTCCTTTAAGAACTTAGAAGTTTGCGAATGGCTTCGCTGTGATATGTGAAAGTCTTGTCTGCACGTGAAATCAGGTTGTCAACTTCTCTGTAATCATCGAGCGGGAGTGGGCAATCCGATTCAAAATTAAGTCGAACAAATTGATCCGACTTCAGTAGCAACTGTAAGTAGTTGTGAGTCGATTGTGCTTGTAAAGACATCATAAAATCTATGAATCCTGGGCCTTTCCAACCGTTGAGTAGTCCCCAGTTTCGGTATGGATTTACACCATAGCACGTCTTTGCATGGCCAGTTCCTACTGAAAGGACTCTGACATCCCTTAGATCGATACCAAGTCGCTTTTGTGCATCGATCACAGCGGCCAGTGACGGGTTGTTCGCCCAGAGTCCACCATCGGAGAGGAGATATTTGTCTACTGTAGGGTCAAAGAAAGTTGGTGCGGAACACGATGCAAGCACTGCTTTCCACACGGGGACATCCGCATCTCGCACGAATTCACTGGAGTAAGATGACTTAAACACATGGACTCCACCATTGCCGATATCCGTTGCTGCAATTAAGAGAGGTTTGGAAATCTCTTTGAGTAGCTTGTCTCCAAATATTCTTTTGAGGTGATCTGTAAGAGCCGCTTTGAGTACTTGCTTACAAACCCAGGCTGATAATCACCAAGAAACAAACTTGAAAAAAATTTTCGTTTGAAGATTTCCTTTCCGTGATTCTTGTACAAGTCGCTAATCTTTCCAATATCAGCCCCTGTGGCGATAGCTGCTCCAACAATGGATCCGGTACTCGTACCCGCAATCATTTGGAAAGTATCCAGAAAGTCTATTTGATGCCGTTCCCCTATCAGACGTAAAATGTGTGCAGCAAAAGCTCCACGAATTCCGCCTCCATCAATGCTGAGAATTTTGAACGAGCTCATGTGCTATTAATAACTTTGTGAAAAAAGCACAGGGCAGCCCAGCTGCCCCCTATAAACAATGTGTATTGTTCTCTACAACACATGTCCATCGCCAGTAATCCATGCCGCCCATGCCACCCATGCCGCCGCCACCGGGCATTTGGGGTGCAGGGTTCTTGTCCTTCTTCTCGTGGATGGCGCAATCGGTGGTGAGCAATAAGCCACCCACTGATGCTGCATTTTCGAGTGCGACGCGCACAACCTTGGTCGGGTCGATGACGCCGTCTTCAAGCAAGTCAGCGTAGAGTTCGCTGGCCGCATTGAAGCCGAAGCTGTACTTGCTGTTCTCGCGAATCTTGTTCACGACGACGCTGCCTTCGTGACCTGCATTCTGCGAGATCATGCGAATCGGCTCTTCCAACGCACGACGCACAATCATCACGCCCAACTGCTCATCACCTTCAAGCTTGAAGTTGTCGAGCACCTTCTGCGCGCGAAGCAGAGCGACACCGCCGCCGGGGACGATACCTTCTTCAACAGCCGCGCGGGTCGCATGCAGAGCATCTTCAACGCGAGCCTTCTTTTCCTTCATCTCAACTTCAGTCGCGGCGCCAACCTTCAGCACAGCAACACCGCCGGCGAGCTTGGCCAAACGCTCTTGCAGTTTTTCACGATCGTAATCCGAAGTCGTGCCTTCAATCTGCTTCTTGAGCTGCGCGATGCGGCCCTTGATTTCGTCAGCCTTGCCGGCGCCTTCAACGATGGTGGTGTTGTCCTTGTCGATGATGATCTTCTTGGCGGTGCCGAGATCGCCCATGACGGCGTTCTCAAGCTTGAAGCCCGCTTCTTCCGAGATCACACGACCACCGGTCAACGTGGCGATGTCTTCGAGCATGGCCTTGCGGCGATCACCGAAGCCCGGCGCCTTGACAGCGGCAACCTTGAGCGTACCACGCAGCTTGTTCACCACGAGCGTCGCAAGGGCTTCGCCTTCGACGTCTTCCGAGATGATGACGAACGCGCGACCGGCTTGGGCAACCTTCTCCAGAATCGGGAGCAAGTCCTTCATCGAGGAGACCTTCTTATCATAGATCAAGACGTACGGGTTTTCGAGTTCGACTTCCATTTCGTCAGGGTTGGTGACGAAGTAGGGCGACAGGTAGCCGCGGTCGAACTGCATACCTTCGACGACTTCCAAAGACGTTTCCATGGACTTCGCTTCTTCGACGGTGATAACGCCATCCTTGCCAACCTTGTCCATTGCGTCTGCAATCAGATCACCGATGGTCTTGTCGTTGTTGGCGGAAATCGTACCGACGGCGGCGATGTCCTTCTTGCCGCTGACGGCCTTGCCGTTCTTCTTCAGATCAGCAACGACGACGGCGACGGCCTTGTCAATACCACGCTTGAGGCTCATCGGATCGGCACCGGCGGTGACGTTACGCAAACCTTCGTGGATGATCGCTTGCGCGAGCACGGTGGCAGTGGTGGTGCCGTCACCGGCGATATCGGAAGTCTTGGAAGCGACTTCGCGAACCATCTGCGCGCCCATGTTCTGCACGGCATCTTCGAGTTCAATTTCCTTGGCCACGGTCACACCGTCCTTGGTGATGGTCGGGGCGCCCCACTTTTTTTCAATCACGACGTTGCGACCCTTGGGCCCGAGCGTCACTTTCACTGAGTCAGCGAGGATGTCCACGCCCTTCTTCAGCGCTGAGCGCGCATCAACATCGAAGTCAATGATTTTGCTTGCCATGTTTTATAGTTCCTTGTTTGAGATTGCTTTTGGGTGCATCAACTAACTTTTCGGGGTCTGTCGTAAGTCGTGTATTCGTGTTACGACGCTAACAATTGTCCAAACAGGAGTGTTTGTTTTTTGAAAAGTTAGTTTTTGCAGTTGTGAACGATGGTGCTTGCGTCTCTTACTTGACGACGACGGCTAAGACGTCATTACGCGCGATGAGGATGTACTCGTTGTCTTCGAGCTTGACTTCGGTGCCACCGTAGCGGGCGTACACGATGGTATCGCCAACTTTGAGCATTTCAGACATCTTCTTCTGCTTACGATCGGCGACTTCCACGTCGTCGCCCATGGCCACGATTTCGCCCATCTGGGGACGGTCCTTAGAAGCGGTGTCGGGGATGATGATGCCGCCAACGGTTTTTTCTTCTTTTTCGAGCGGCTTGATCAGGACGCGCTCGTCAATCGGCTTGATTTTCATGGTCTTAGGTCTCCCTTTGAGAGGATATAGTTGTTTGGTTGTTGAAAAATAGCGTGTTAGCACTCAATAGACGTGACTGCTAATAATACCCATAATATACGCTCTTGGTTCCCACCTGTCAACTGCCCGTACAAAGTGCTTAGTTCTAATAAAAACAAAATCCTGCGGATGAGGCAGGATTTTGGGGGAGGCAGGAGGGATTGCTCCCTGCAACCCAATGGCAAGCAACTAACTCCTAATAAGTGAACATTCACGCCGCAAAGAGGTTTAGCATGCTCGCAATACTAATTATTCTGGTCAGTGCGATCAGCGCGTGCTCGCAGCAAGTGCCGGACACCGCGTTTGCACCGCCGATTGCCAAGCCTGCGTTTGCAGAAGGCGCGGGGCCGTTGGTGGTTATTGATGCGGCACATTACAACTTTCATACGGTTGATGGGAGATATCAAGCCTTTGCAAAGTTACTGCGGCGCGACGGGTTTCGTGTAGAGGGACTTGACAAGACTTTTAGCCGAGATGCGTTAACTGAAGTTGGTATTCTCGTGATTGCGAATGCGTTGGCGCGGGCGAATACGGATGCCGACTCGACTTGTCACGGCTGGTCGCTGCCAACCGAGGACGCTTTTACACAAGAAGAAGTAAGCGCGGTGCGAGCGTGGGTGGAGAATGGCGGTTCACTGCTTTTGATTGCTGATCACATGCCGTTTCCCGGATGTACGCAAACGCTGGCAGAGGCATTCGGAATACGATTGACGAACGGATTTGCAATTGACACGACGAATGAAATGAATTTCACGTTCAGTCATGCAAATCACGGATTGAGCAAGCACGCAATCACAAGCGGAATTGACTCTGTAAGAAGTTTCACAGGTGAAGCCATTCAACCGGATTCGGGATTGATACCGCTGATGATTCTTGAAACCTGCGACGGTGATCTTGATGCCGAGTGTGGCGTGGGAATTTAGTGATGAAACCGCGCAGCTTGACGTAAGCGGATGGTATCAAGGAGCGGTGAAGCAATTTGGAAAAGGTCGAGTGGCAGTGTTCGGTGAAGCGGCGATGTTCAGCGCGCAGCTTGCCGGGCCAAACAAAAATCCTGTTGGAATGAACAGTCCGGAAGCTCCGCAGAATGCGCAGCTTCTGTTGAACACGATGCATTGGCTGGCGAACCGATTGTAAGAAATGTGAATGACAGCAACACAAAGCCCCGCTCGATTGAGTGGGGCTTTGTGTTATCATGTGCTGATGCAAAGTTAACGATTTAACATCCGCTGTATTTGTTCGCGTGTGAATCGAGATACTGGATTGTGCGGAAGTGATTGCAGTGCAATCGGATCACCGACGTAAGACTCGGCATAGTAGTGCATCCCAGTCGCGAAGGCAATGACTCCGGTGTGAACGTGAGTAGTGTCCGTGGTGTAATCGAGGAAGTAGTACGGGCCTACATTGGTTGGTGAATACCAGAGCAGGTAGCCTGTGACATTTAGAAAACATCCTTCAACAGATTCAGTAATTGGATTCCATGAAAGGCGGATATTGTTTCCTTCGGGAATGACGACAAGCTCAGGTGCGAGTGGTGTCATATTTGTACAGAGTTGGAGTTTTGCGAGCCACATGTCTGTCGCACCCGCACCGAAGGAGTTGGTTACTCCGGCCAACGCAAGTCCGCCGTCCGCCGTTTCCGCTAATGCAAATGCTTCATCGGCGTTGCTTCCGCCGACGGTGCTCAGCCATAGGCTGTCTCCGTTTGACGCTATCTTCAGCAGGCCGAAATCGTTGTTATAGGTGCCGATCAAAAAGTATCCACCATCCTGCGATTGCCGAATCGAATTACAACGATCTGTCATGGTTCCGCCAAATCCGCGTGCCCACTGCGAGGTGCCAGAAGAATTGGTTTTGAAGACCAGAATTGAATGCCCAACGCACCGCCAGAATTTGCATAGCCTGCGATAACATATCCACCATCGGAGGATTGTACTACTGAAGTGCCCGTGTCAGATAGCGGAGTGCCGAGTGTTCTGCTCCACATGCTGTCGCCGTTGGCATCGGTTTTCAGCAGCCAGTAGTCAAAACTTCCTAATCCGAAGGAATTTGTGAAGCCGCCAAGGATGTAGCTGCCGTCTGAAGTCTGTTGAATTGAATTGCAGATTTCAATTCCAGCTCCGCCGAAAGATCTACTCCAAAGTATGGCACCGCTCGCAGATAGTTTTACGAGGCCAAAGTTTGAGCCTGCGCCGGTTACACTGAGTACACCTGCAACAGCGTATCCGCTGTCTGTGGTTTGCACAGCAGAATAACATATATCGCTGCCCGTGCCACCTATAACTTGACTCCATTCGGTGTTACCGTCTGAGTCAGTCTTTTCAATCATCATGTCCATCCCACCTGAGCCAGACGAAGAGGTGCCGCCGGCAACGAGCAATCCATTGTCTATGGTCTCAAGAACGACTTTGCCTTGATCGTCATTCGTGCCGCCAAAAGTGCGACTCCAGATGCTATCGCCATTTGCATTGGCTTTCAGCAGCCAAATGTCCTGATTACCGCTACCGAAAGATGTGGTGGTCCCCGCGAGAACAAACCCTCCGTCTGAAGTGGCTACCACTTTGTGGCAATCATCGTTACCTAATCCGCCATAGGATTTGCTCCATGCGCTGTCCGGCTGTGCAAACGACGGCATTGACCATAGTAAAAGGAGTATGCTCACGTAGCAGATTCTAACGAATGTGTTCATCTAATGCTCTTTTGGTGTTTTGAGTTTTGGCCAATATATGCCAAAAGATGTCAGATTGCAAGAGAAACGCAGCACAAAATTTAGGATATAATTATTGACCCGTGTCAAATTAAACGTGCGATCAAAATTATTTAGACACAATCAAAAGCCCAGCTCGATTGAGCGGGGCATGATGAAGAATCAGAAAAAGATGCCTCAGGTTCGCTTCGTGGGCAGGATAAATAATGCTCCCGCCAGAATTGGAAATGCTCCGAGCAGCGCAGCGGTTATGAATCTGTCAGCGATAAGCATGTTGGGTGGCGGAGAGATGAAGTAGGCCGCAGTGAGCACGACACCGAAAGCAAGCAAGACCATGCCGCCGATCTTCTGTTTGCGCCATGCAAAGACAGTTAAACCCCACACGAGCAGCAAGCCGATTATGATGAAGAAATAACCTTTTGTTTGCTCAGATTTCGGGGCCGTTTTGGTGTTGTCAATAAGATTGGCACCGAGGAAATAGGTCCAAAAGGCGGCCCAGCCAGAGATAACAATTTGGGCTGTAACTTGAACCAAGTTCTTCCGTTTGGAATCGGTCATTTTATTGCAATCCTGGAAATACCTGTGTTTTGGTCATGAGAATTTCGGAAACTTCTCGGACTTTAGCAAGCAAATCACAAAGCCCCGCTCAATTGAGCGGGGCTTTTGCGCGGCGACCATTGCGGGCCATCTGAGGGAATGCAGGGTTCCGCAATGGCGAAGTTGATTGACTAAGCCGTGATCTCGAGGGCGAACGCGGCTTGGTCGTAACGGTCGTACTCGCTTAGCCTGCGTGAGCCGTTGGTGTGCTTGGCGTAGCAGGCGAGGTTTACTGCAAACGTGCACTTCGCGCCGACAACATTTGTGCCGAGCATTTGTGCGAACGTTTGTGTGTTTGATTGCTGAGCGGCTCCCACGTCAAGCGTTGCGGGTGCGTTGGCTCCGGCGGTTTCGAAAGTTACCGTGGGGCCGTTCAAGCCGCGATGCCAATTCATCGTGTAGTAGTACATGAACGTCTCCGGTACGATGCCACTGTTCACCGTGCGATGGAAGGCGCGGAAGCCGACGGAGAATTGCGTGCCTGCGCGTCCGGTCATAAATTGACATTCATCACCAGAAGCCACTCCGTTGCGGCGCAAGTCTTCGATGTCTGCATAAACGGGACGGTTGTCCACCCAGAAGAAATGCGCGAGCTTGCCGAATTGAACTTTGCTTGTGCTGCCGGGGCCGCTGACGGCAAGACGGCGCAAGAAATCAAAGCCGGCGACGTTCGGCATCAAGCGATTGCCGTTAACATCGAACACCTCAATATAGACAAGGAACTTGCCGTTGTTCGTGCCGGTGTCCCATGATCCGTGGAATTGTCCGCCGAGCCAGATGCCATCCGCGAAATAGGGAATCTTGTAAAGGCCGCTGACGGGATTTCCGGCCACGATCTTTGTATCCGGACCCAAACCTTCCGAAACGACTTCCCAGTTGCCGCCGAGAAACTCCATCTTGCTCCATGACAACGGTTGTGAAAGCGGCGCGGGAGTTTCTCCTGCGACCGGATCTCCGTTGTCACCGGCTTTGACGGTGCTGATGCGATAGTAGTAGGCACCGAGTGCTTTCATATCGGGATGGAAGAGCAGACGCAGTGCGAGCGAGCTGCCCCAAGGGCGGTTGACGAGCAAGCTTTCACCGTTCGCGTTCGACGGATTCGCAAGACCGCCGTTGACAGGAGATGTCGCCATGTTGTTCTCACTCGTTTGGGTGAGATCAAGACCTGCGAAGTTCTTGCCGAGCCAATGGCTGTTGAGTTCGGAGCTTGACGTGCTGCCGATCTCTTGCAGCATCACGAACGGGCGATCGTTTTCAAAATCACCATCATCTTGACCACAAGTACGACCGAGGAAGGTGCGCAAGTCCGCGAATTCGGATTGACCGAAGTAATCGTGACGCGCGGCACCGTCGTAAACATAAACCCACTGTCCGTCAATCCACTGACGAACTTTGTAGAAGTAGCTGCGGTGACAATGCGCGTGCACATAGAGGGGGAAACTTCTCCAACAGAATGTGAACGTGCCGTCGGGGCGTAAGACGGCTTCGCCGACTTTGCGCGACGTGCAATGACAGATCAAGTGCCAGAGATAGGGACGAATGCGAATGAACTCGGCGAGTTCGGATTGTGCGATGGTTTTGAGAGCGGTGACGTCAGAGCGCAGTTTGGTTTGCAAATCGAGATTGAGTTGCTCAATGCCTGCGGATTCCAAACGCTTGTAGGCGCGTTGTGCTAAACGATCAACGCGCACCAGCGGCGGATCAGGCTGCGGATTGAAACCGACTTCTTCACCGCGATTCAAACGAAACGCGGATTCAATTGGTGACGGATCAGGACCGACGCCCGGAGGAACGATGGGACCCGGATCGGGATCCGGAATGGGAATCGGGATCAACTCTTCGTGAATGCGGCGGAGCAGATCGCGAATGTTGATGTGAATCCAATGACAGCAGCAGGTGCGCTCATAGACTTCAACGACGCCGTTACAAATCGGCCAGCAGCGTTGAATCAGTCGAGGAAGATGCGGAAGGCCGATGGGTGTGTGAATCGGCCGCAAGATCGGCCAGCATTTGCGCACACGACCTGAAACGCAGCGCAGCGGAAACAACCAACCGCGCCACCAATCCGGGGGCAATTGCAGGATTGCACCTCTGCGCCAATCGTCAAGCACATCCAAAACGCGATACTTCAGCAACGTGCCTGATTTCAATAATGAAAGATCGTCAACATCAGGACCGATACCGATAACAGCATCGGGCATCTTCTCCCATTTGGGATCGGCTGTGAAACGCTCGCCTTCAATTGATGAAAGTTTGCGCGGTGCACTGCCTTGCTCAATCAAGTAGAGCGCAAGTTTCGGAGTTTCTTCTTTGGCGTCGCGTTCATAGAACTGCAACTCCACGTAGGTACGAGAACCTTTTTCCATCGTTTCTTCTCCCTGTTCAATTCTTTCTCGCTTTACCAAGCGGCCGCAAAGACGACCGATGGTTCAAGCACTAACATATAAAGAGATTGAGCGGAGAAGCAATATCTTACATTGCTCTATGAAAAAAAGTCCTGAACGAAGGTTCAGGACTTTGTATTCAAAATGTTTACGTTTGTCTACGGGCAGGTTGCGATGACGCGATATATTCGCACGGCATCCAGTGTCGGATAGCTGATCGAGTAGGTTACAACATCACCGGCGTTCGCGTTTACTGTTCCTTCCGTTGACCAATCCGGTCCGGGCGGAAGCGGTGCGGACGCATTTGTTGTTGAAACGATGTCATACGATGCCGTTTCGTTTGCAATAAACTGCAAAACAACGGTGCCGATTCCGCCGGATTCTTCCGCTGTGATGACAAGTTCGGTTGGAGGATCGCACGGAGTCGGCGGTGTGACGTAACCGGAATAGAGAGGCGTACCCCAACTTGCGAGCGCGTCGACATCCTCGGGGAACGGCGCATTCAAATAGGGGAACGAACGGCCATTTAAGAACGACGCATAGATCATTCCGGGATCAAGCGCACTGGATTCATCAGGCGGAGTGAGCGGATCATTGGCTGAGACACTGAAGAGCAAAGCGAGTCCGTAAGCATTTATCGTTTGATCATAAAGCAACCATGCAAATTCGATTGCATCTATGTCTACGTCAGGTGAAAGACCAAGATGCAGTGAATCATAGATGACGGGCACACTCGGGATTGCTGGGCCGCCGCCAATCTTCATGTAGATTGTACCGGGATCTAATCCAAATGCGGCTTCGTGGTCAACAGAGAAATACCAAACTGAGCATTGACTGTCATGCAGGTCGAGCGCGTCTGCATCGTCATCCAAATCGTCCGCGAAGGGCAATGGATCGGGAGCAAGGCTTACATGCAGCATGGATTCACTGAGATACGGATAGGTGAAGTAAACCGCTGCGGGTGCGGGCGGGAACACGCTTAGTCCGATGACTTCATCGCGATTAATTGCTTGTCCGTAAGTACCGCCTAAAGATGAGCCGCTGTTCGTCGGAGCCGAGCCGAGCAGATCGACATATGCGGAAGCATCATCATCATCGAACGAGACGAAAAGATTCTCGCCGTTGAAAATGCACGGGGTGTCAAATTGACCGATGGGTGGATTGCGCGGGCCGTAGGCGAATTGACTTAAATCGAAATCGAGATAATCTTCCGCATCAAGATCAAAATACGCGTTTTGCACAAGAGGCAGCGGAATTCCGCTCGCAACCGGCGCACCTGTGATTGCAGGAGGGCCGTCTGGAGCAATTGGAAATGGATCAAAGCCGTTGATGATTTCATCATTTTTGATGCCGTCTGCTCCACCGGGAGGTAAAGCGGGGCCTTGCCAAACATACGAATCACCCGGATCAAAAACCTCGTTGCCATCAATTGTGGGGTCGCTCATTTCGCAATCACCGCCGATGTCCACGGAGAATTCCCACCATGCTGATGGGCCGATTGTATCAGGGGGAACAGGAACAATCGGAGTGCCCAAACTCAATCGAATGCGGCCCCACTGTGATGCTGATTGATCGTCGAGCGTTTGAGCAGGGAACGGCGGTGGTACATTCGTGTTAACATTCAACACAAAGCTACCGCTCAACACAATCTGTCCGCCGATATTGCGCATGAGCGAATCGGCTTGACTGTTCAGCTTATTCCAACCCCACAGGCCGTTCGGCGGACTTGCAAAGTTAAAACGATTTTGCAACACGTCGCCGCGCGTGTCAACAACGAGCTGGCCAAGCGTCCAACAACTGTCTTCATCCAGAGCTTCACTCTGTCCGCCGATTCCAGCGAAGTGATCCCAAGAGAGATTCACGATGACCGGAAAACCGGGAGGGCCGCCTGCGATATCGAGGAGAATTGTGAATGTGAGAGTGTCCGTGGCCTGACAAGAGAATAGATTGTCATTGCCTGCTTGCGCATAGCCCGAAATTCCGTAAGCAATTGTGATGAAATCCGTGTTGTCGCCGTCAATAGTTGCATACGCGATGTTGTTCGTGTGTGCCCAAGTTTTCGCGGTACAGCAAAGATTTGGAAGCGCATCTTCACTCACGCGATTGCCGCGCGAAACACCGAAGTCGTTGCCCAACCCACCGACTTGAAAGGCGTTGGCGTTGTAGCTGTCCGTTGATAGGCCGTCCAGGACACAGAAAGGCGGATTGAAGCAGGCGTTGTCCGCGTAAGAAAACCCGTTTAGCTGCACGACTGCGCCAGTAACCTGCCAGACCTGTGCTTGCCCGGCAACAGCGTAAAGCAATATCCACAAACCTGTCGAGACGTTTCTCATGACTGACTCCCCTATTCTGAGATATTTATATCAAGATATAGGCAAATCATGCAGAACTCAAGGGTTTGTGAAGTTTGTGAAAAAAAGAAAGCCGTGTCGATTGACACGGCAAAAGAGCTAAGTCTCTTACATTTCTTGTGTTACTAAATCACATACGGCAAGCCACCGCAAACGAGAGGCGTTAACACAACACGGACGGATCCAGATTGCCGCCGCTTATAATCACGCCGACCCTACTCGGGGCCTGCCAGCCGCTTAGCAATGCCGCAACTCCAAGCGCACCGCTCGGTTCAACTACCAGTTTCATTCGCTCGAACAGGAATTTTGTGGCCTCAATAATCTTTGCTTCGGTGACGTTGGCAAAATCATCAACGTTTGCGCGCACTAGTGGAAATGTAAGTTTGCCTAATGATGGTGTGCGAGTTCCATCGGCGATAGTGGGAGGATTCTTGACAGTGTGTAATGTGCCAGTGCGCCATGAAAGAGTTGCATCGTTGGCCACTTCGGGTTCGACTCCAACGACTTTACAATTAGGATTGATGTGCTTGGCGGCAAGCGCGCTGCCGGACAGCAAGCCACCTCCACCACATGGAACCAACAACATCTCGATGTCAGGGTAATCGGTGAGTAGTTCGAGCGCGGCGGTGCCTTGACCCGCGATGATGTGCGGGTGATCGTAAGGCGGAATTAAAACGTAGTTGTGTTTCTCTTTCAGCTCTGCGGATATCTCTTCGCGTGTTCTTTCTTTTGGATCATACAAAACAACTTCTGCACCGTAACCGCGCGTGGCCGCAAGTTTGATGGGCGGCGCATCAGCCGGCATGACGATTACAGTCTTGATGTCCAACAACGATCCGACAAGAGCAACGGCCTGCGCATGATTGCCCGACGAGTGTGTAATGACACCGCGCTTCTTCTCTTCAAACGTCAAGCGCGACATCGCGTTGTAAGCGCCGCGAAATTTGAATGCGCCCACGCGCTGAAAGCTCTCGCACTTCAAATACACATTCGCATTGCTTCGGGCATCAAGTGTGCGCGAAGTATGAACAGGAGTCTTATGTGCGATACCCTTCAAAACTTGGGCGGCATCGAGAACGTCGTAGGCTGTGGGGAGGGACATGGCAGAAATAGGAAAAAGAAAATTTGAAATAGGAAAGGGCACAGTTACTGTGCCCTTTCAATTATTCGGCAAATAATTATCGCTTACCGTGACAACACAATCTTGTGCACGGCGCGCATGCCTGAGTTGTTTAGCTCAAGCAGATAGATTCCGGAAGGAAGCGGCAAACCTTGAGCGCTAACGGCTTTCCAGTTTGCACTGTAGTTGCCCGTGCTCATAAACGGCGAATTCAACAGCGTGGCCACATTTTGTCCGAGCATGTTGAACACGTTGAGTTCCACGGCGCCGGGACTGCTCACGACAAATTGAATAGTGGTTTCGGGATTGAACGGATTCGGATAGTTGCGAATCAAAGCCGCTGAAGTCGGAACAGGCTCGAGGCGCGGAGTAATTCCCTCTACGAAATCCAAATGCAAATCATAAGAGATGTGTTCATCAGTATTCTCCGGATTCCGTACTGTAAATCTAAGTGCGTAATCACCGACTACGGGAGCAAGATCAAAAAAACCTAAGTCAGGATTGAAAGCCATGTTGTACACGTATGTCGAAACGAGCGTGTCGCGCTGATTCGGAGCATAGGGAATCGTCATGTACTGAAAACCGGTATCAGGAGGAAGGCAAGTCAAATATGTGCAGATCGCATAACCACGCAACGAATCGGGACTCTCAATTGGCATGATTTCGAGTGTCAGGTTCCGGTCGGCATCCAACAAGTTTGTAACGATGGCATGCCACGTAAACGTGTTGTTACCGTCAGAATAAGTTTGATCAGTTTCGTGCATCTCAAACGTGAAAGTCTGAGCGAAGGAAGTCGCGACGGAAAACAGCGCCGCAAGCAGAACGACAAGTAAGCGATTCATAAGAACTCCGGCAGAACAAGTTAGAACATCAATCCATAAAGATAATACAAGCGGCAGGCGAATGCAAGGCTTACCCGCCTTTTGCCCAAGCGAGCATGGTCCGGCGGGAAACGGTTTCACGCCGCTCGATGGCCGCGCGGATTTTGGCTACTAAAGCTTCGAGGTCGGACTCGCTCAATTCGACTCCGTCCAGAGTGAGTAGCCTCTTTAAGCCATTCTTTCCTAAAAACTTACCGAAAATTATCCGGTCTTCCAGAGCGGCATCCCCACCGACCAACTCGGGGCCGAACGGCTCAAAAGTCAGCGGATCGGCGAGCATGGCCTGTTGGTGCATTCCGGCGGCATGCAGGAAAGCATTTTGGCCAACAAGAGCTTTGTTCGGCTGGACTACCACTCCTGAAACCTCGCGGACAAGTCGGGAAGTTTCCAAAATTCGCTCGGTGCGGATGTTGGTCGAGAATTTTAAGGAAGTTTGGTGATATTTCAGAATCATTGCCACTTCTTCAAGGGCGGTGTTCCCTGCGCGCTCACCTAAGCCGTTGATCGTGCCCTCGACCTGATCGGCACCTCCTTCGAGCGCGGCCAGCGAGTTAGCCGTCGCGAGGCCGAAATCGTTATGGCAGTGGATCCCGAGCTTTATATGAGGAGAGAAACTCGCACGTAGCCTCCCGAAGAGTGATTTTATCTCCTCGGGTAATCCGCAGCCCACAGTATCCGCAACAACGAGGGTCATGGCTCCGGCTTCGGCGGCAACTTTCAGGCACGAAAGCAGGTCTGCCTCAGAGGTTCGGGTGGCATCGGTGGCGATGAACTCGATATCATCAAGGTACTTCTTCGCATGCCGGACGGCCTCGCTGATTTGCGACTCCGCCTCGGATCGGGTGATTCTTAGCGAAGCTGAAAGGTGTCGATCAGAAATCGGTAAAACAATGGAAATTCTGGCTTTGTCAGCCGCCTCGCAGGCTTTAGCCGTGATGTCGATATCAGCGGTTTTGCATCTGGCCAACCCGGCGATAACTGGTCCCTTGACCTCGAGAGCTGCCCGTCGAGTAGCTTCCTGTTCAGATTCAGAAGCCGCCGGAAAACCAACCTCGATGATATCCATTCCGAGATCAGCCAACTTGTGGGCTATTTGGAGCTTTTGCTCGACGGAAAAGACCACGAAGGGCGTTTGCTCGCCGTCGCGGAGGGTGGTATCGTAAAATTGGATGGGGCGAGACACAGGGAAATACTGAATGATGAATGCTGAATATACGGGGTCTTGGGTTGGGGTGCAACTGCGGGGGATGGGTTTGAAAAGAGCGAGGATTATGGCTAAATTATAGGCTATGCGTTTAGTGGAAGAGACACACGCCGAAAAGAACGTGCGCTTACGCGAGCTGGCCCGGTACGCGACGGCCGACAGCGCGACGCTGCTGCTACGTGTGCGGGATGAAGAGCACGCGTGGTGCGCAGGCGGGATTCGCCACAGCGGAAGCTCGATTGCGGATCTGCTGGCCGATCGCGACGGCGGTTCGATTATTCCAGTGTGTTTTCGGATTGACTACGATTGCGCGCTGAAATTTTTTTGGCAGCCGAGTTGGTTAGTCGAGTTGCGCGAAGACCGCTTATGCTATTACGGCGAAGTTCCGCTCGGCGAAGTGAGCGAAGATCACGAGTTTGAACCCGTCGAATCGGAACCGCTCGAAGCTGATGCCTATCCTGCTCAACGCTGGAACAAGGCGGTTGCAAAGATCCAAGCGCACATTCAGCAACAACAGATTCGCAAGGCGGTACTCAGCAGACAACTTAGCTTATTCAGCAGCGAACCGTGGCCGGTGGATAGCGTGCTTGTAAAACTGTTGCAGCACTCTACAGGCACGTCGGTGTACGCGCATCAACTTAGTGACAAGAAAGTTTGGCTTGGTGCGTCGCCGGAAGTTTTGTTTCACCGCGAAGGCCGAAAGATATTTGTCGACAGTTTAGCGGGAACAAAAAAAACAATTCGTTTACTCAAAGATCGCTCGGAGAACAATCCGTTGTCACGGACTTCTTGCGCGCCACGCTTGAACCGCTGTGCGTGCATGTGTCGGTTTCGCCTTTGACACAACGACGCGCTGATGATTTGGAGCACGTCTATTGTCAGGTGCAAGGAGTATTGCGCGACGAAGTGAACGACGACGACATTCTCGATGCGCTGCATCCGACTCCTGCGGTGTGCGGCTCTCCGCGGGATGCCGCCGCAGAAATACTCGAAGAGCTTGAGCCGATGCCGCGCGATTTATACAGCGGAGTATTGGGTTACAGCAATGGTCATCAGACAACCGCGATTGTCGTTCTTAGGTGCGCACAAGTGCATGGCCGCAAAGCGAGACTCTTTGGCGGCGCGGGAATCGTTGCAGACTCCGATGCTGAACTTGAATACTCGGAGTGCGGTTGGAAAATGGAAATTATGCGCCGCGCATTGATGGACTTAGTGTGAAAGTTTCAAATCCAAATTACCTGCAAGCAACACTGCTGTGCGAGCAATTACACGCGGCAGGAGTCGAGCACGTCGTCATCTCGCCCGGCTCTCGCTCGACACCGCTTGCGCGAACGGCTTTGCTTTGTGGCGAGTTCTGGAGTCACGTTGTTGTTGACGAACGTTCGGCGGGATTTTTTGCGCTGGGTTTGTCGAAAGGAAGCGACAAGCCAGTTGCGCTCATTTGCACGTCGGGTACAGCCGCCGCGCATTACTATCCTGCGGTGATTGAGGCCTCGCAAAGCGGTTATCCGCTGATCGTTATCACGGCAGATAGACCGCGACACATTCGCAATACCGGCGCGCCTCAGACGATTGATCAGGTCGCGCTGTTCGGGCGCTATACGCGCATGTGCGTTGACATAAACGAGCCGACTTCCGATGCCTCGGCAATGAAGGAATCTCTGGCCTGGATTAAGCGGGCGTTGCAGATCGCTCAAACACACCCATACGGCCCAGTTCAGATAAACGTCCCGATGGATGAGCCGCTCGTACCGATTGAAAATGCGGCAGAGGAGTGTCTGCTAACCTATCAGAATCTAACGCTCGAAGTTGCCCCAATCACTCCACTGCAGCAAACGAAAGTTGAAGCGACAGGTAAACTGCTGCAAACGCTCGACAACAGTATCTGTGGATTGATCGTTTGTGGGCCGGATTCCGCACGGAACAGAAGCGAGCGGGATGCGATCCACGAACTCTCACGCAAGCTCGGTTGGCCCCTGCTTGCCGATATTGCATCAGGGCTGCGATTTTGCGGCGAACCGAATATGCCGTATTACGACATCTTCCTGCGCCACGAATCGTTGGCTCGCATCGCGCCGGATGTGGTGCTGGAATTTGGCATGACGCCGACGAGCAAAACTTTGACGCAGTATCTCAAACGCCATCGCGCCAAAACTATTCGCTTCCAGCGCGACACACTTCCGCACGATCCGGACGGGAGGGCGAGCGAACTCATCGTTACCGATTTACCGGGGTTATTGGGTGAACTTCGTCAACGCGTGAAAGTGTCGCGGGACTCTTTGCTTCTTGACGCGTTTTGGAAGGTCGTTGGCTCGGTCCGCTCGCTATTGACAAAAATCAACATTCCGCACGAGAGCGAACTCGCTTACGTCAACGCGGCCATTGGCGAGCTGCCTGATGATGCGAATCTTGTCCTTGCGTCAAGCATGTCTGTTCGTTATGCGGACATGATTGCCGTACCGGCAGGTCGCAACATTAACGTATTTGCTCAGCGCGGCACGAATGGAATCGATGGTGTACTTTCACATGCGGCGGGTATTGCGATGAGTAGCGCCAAGCCAACTCTGTTGATTTGCGGAGACCTTGCGTTTTGGCATGATCTGCAAGGTTTGGGTCTCACACGACATGCTGAAGATCTGAAGGTATTGCTCCTGAACAATTGCGGCGGCGGGATTTTTCATTTTTTGCCGGTTGTCGAATACAAGGACTCATTTGAATTGATTCACGGCACTGAACTTGAAGCCGACCTTTCCGGATTTGCCGGGTTAACGGGGAATAGCTTAAAGACCGTTTCAACGCCTGATGAGTGCCGCACGGAAATTAATAAAGGATTTCCGCGCATTGTTGAAGTCATATCTGACAGAACAAAGAACCATGCAGCGCACCAGCACTTTGTGGAGAGTATTCTGCGCGAGCTTGAGGCATGATCATCACAACGCGCGATATTGCTTGGCACGCGCTTGTTGACGGCGACAGTGACGCGCCGCCGCTCGTGATGCTGCATGGCTTCGCGCAGTCCGTGAATAGTTTTACTCTGCATGTTCCCGAATTGACAAAACACTTTCGAGTTGTGCGAATTGATCTACCGGGTCACGGCGGCACGCAGGCGCCGACGACGCTTGACTGGATAACGCTGTGCGCAAACCTGCATGAAGCCGTTGCGCAAATTGATTCGCGCCCCGCGCATTGGTTTGGCTATAGCCAAGGCGGGCGAGTTGCCATCATGTGCGCGCTTGCGAATCCAGATGGCGTTAAGAGCCTTGCCCTGCTTGGCGCAAGTCCCGGCATTGCCGATGAATCTGAACGTGAAATGCGCCGTGACAGCGATAAACTACTGGGGCAAAATATCGTTTCGCGCGGACTCAATTGGTTCACAGAGTTTTGGGAATCGTTGCCGATATTTGCGACACAGAAAGATCTTCCCGAGCATTTGCAAGCTTTGATCCGCAATGAACGCATGGCGTGCAACCCTTCGGGATTGAAATTCGCGCTTGAACACTACGGAGTCGGTACGCAACCGCATGTATTGACGCAACTGACTTTGTGGAGCAAACCGTTGTTCCTTTCGGCGGGAGAACTTGACGAAAAGTTCCGCGTCACCAACGAACACATAGCCGCAGAGTCTCGATCATTACTCCTTGCGCAGCACGAGTTTGCCGATTGCGGCCACGCAGCGCATCTCGAACAGCCTGAAGTGTTCACCAACCTCCTCATTGATTTCATTCAAGCAGCAGAAAGTAAGATAGCATGAGCAAGTTCCCGTGGCAAGTCGCCGGAGAATATCAGGACATTCTCTATCACAAGTGGAATGGGATTGCGAAGATCACGATCAATCGTCCAGAAGTGCGCAACGCGTTTCGTCCGCAAACGCTGTTCAACTTGCAGCACGCGTTTCTCGATGCGCGCGAAGACGGCAATGTCGGTGTGATTATTCTCACGGGCGCGGGCGACATGGCGTTTTGTTCAGGCGGCGATCAGCGCATTCGAGGTGACCAAGGCTACGTTGGCGAAGACAAAGTGCCGCGATTGAACGTGCTTGATTTGCAAAAGCAGATCCGCTCGCTTCCGAAACCTGTTGTGGCGATGATTGCGGGTTATGCAATCGGCGGCGGGCATGTGCTGCATGTTGTGTGCGACATTTCAATTGCTGCTGAAAACGCGCGCTTCGGTCAAACCGGTCCGCGCGTCGGTTCGTTTGATGCGGGATTTGGCGCCGGCTATCTTGCGAGGATTGTGGGTCACAAGAAAGCCAAAGAGATTTGGTTTCTATGCAGGCAGTATGACGCCAAACAAGCGCTCGACATGGGACTAGTTAATGCGGTAGTGCCGCTTGAAAAACTCGAAGAAGAAACCGTACAGTGGTGTCAGGAGATGCTCGCGATGTCCCCGATGGCGCTGCGTTGTCTGAAGGCCGCATTCAATGCCGAAACGGACGGCGAAGCAGGCATTCAGGAACTCGCAGGCAACGCGACATTGCTCTATTATATGAGCGAGGAAGCGCAAGAAGGCCGCAATGCCTACAAGGAAAAGCGCAAACCCGACTTCTCAAAGTTTAAGCGGTTGCCGTAGCGCGCAGATGAGCACTTTCTCCGCTTGGATTCTTGCATCGCGTCCAAAAACATTGGTTGCGGCGTTGTTGCCGGTGATTATCGGTGCGGCGTGGGCGTATGGGCGGCAGGAGTTCGATTTGGCGATTGGGGTCCTTATTTTGTTGTCGGCGACATGCATTCAGATCGGGACGAACTTCGCCAACGATTACAGTGATTTCAAGAAAGGCGCAGACACGCACGAACGGATCGGCCCGACGCGGGTGACGCAAGCAGGGTTGTTGTCACCGCGTGCCGTGTTGGCCGGCACGATGACCGCGTTTGCGCTGGCTATAGTGTTTGCGATTCCTTTGATGTTGCGGGGAGGTTGGCCGATTCTTGCAATCGGGTTGAGCGGAATTTTACTTGGCTGGATGTACACGGGTGGGCCGTATCCGCTGGGATATAACGGGCTTGCGGAATTTTTTGTGCTGACCTATTTCGGCGTGCTGGCAGTTGCGGGCACGTCGTATTTGTTTACGCTCGAATGGTCACTCACTCCCTTTCTGCTCGGTTTGATTCCGGGTATTCTTGCCTGCGGATTACTTGCCGTGAATAACGTGCGCGATGAACAGACCGATCGCAAAGCGGGGAAACGCACTCCTGTCGTGAGATTCGGGCGAACGTTCGGGAAGATTGAATTTGGGGGATCTGTCTTTCTTCCGTATGTACTGTTGCTCGCTTTATGGCTGCGCTTACCGATGCTTGCTGTGTTTCTGCCAATACTTGCGTTTCCCTTCGCCGTTGCGCCGGTGTCAACTGTGTGGACGAAACATGATGGGCCTTCACTCAATCGCGCGCTTGCCCAAACCGCGCGGCACATGCTGGTGTTTGGGTTGCTGCTCACAATAGGGCTTGTGCTGTGAGCGAAATTCGTCACATCCCGATTTCGTTTGAGTTCAATGCACCGCTGATTACTGCACGCGGAACAATTTCAAAACGACACGGGTTTCTATTAGCGATTGAGCACGACGGCAGAAAGTACGTCGCCGAGTCGGCGTTGTTGCCGGAATTTGGAACAGAGCATTTTGAACATGCAGAGCGGATTCTTGAGGGGGAATCCATGCTAATGCAGTCCGCCCCATCGGCAGTATTTGGGTTGGATTGTATTCGGCATGCACTGGAGAAGAAAGACGATCGCGAAATTCGCGTACCGATTGCCAAACTGCTGCCAAGCGGATCGCATGAAGAGATCATCGTTGCGGCGCGGCAGGCGACGGTTGCCGGTTACGATACAGTCAAGCTAAAAGTCGGTTTTAGTCCGGTTGAAGAAGATATCGCATTGGTCAACACCATCGCACTCGAATTACCGGAACTCATCTTACGGTTAGACGCCAATCTTGGTTGGACAAGCGATGACGTGAAACGGTTCGCAAAAGCGCTGCCGCGTGAAGCCATAGAATGGATCGAGGATCCGTGCCGCTCATCAATGCGCGAGTGGAGTGTACTACAGAGTGAAGTAGGAATTCCGTTCGCGTGTGACGAAGCCTTCACGGAGACAGAGATTCTTGAATATGAGGGTGTGCCCGGTTTTCAAACGCTGGTCTTGAAACCCGCACGGATGGGAGCAATTACGGCGCGCGCGAACCTGCTTGAACGCATGCGTGACGAAGAAATTGTGATTATACTGTCTTCAATGTTTGATAGCAGTATCGGTTTAGCACATCTGGCGCACTTGACCACGGAATGGAGTTCACCGGGAGTTGCACAGGGATTGGGGACATTGCATTTTCTCAAGAAGGACACACTGCATCCCAGTCTTACCGTTGAAGCGGGTCATCTTGTTGTGCCGCCGCTTTATACGCTTGCGGATCGGTTGCTGCCTGAATACAAACGCGCGCTGGAGTTGTGATGCTGGACATTGCTGTCAAATCAAAATCAAAGATCAGCGACGCGCACGAAACGATAACGTGGCGGCAGCTCAAGGAATTAGCCGACGAAGTGCCGGAAGGTGTGCACTATCTCTCCGGCGGCAATTCGGTTTCGCAAGCGGCTGTGTTGTTTGCGGCAGCAAGTGGAAGATGCTCGGCAGTTCCGTTCAGCTCGCGGATTACACTAAACGAACGTGAAGCCATTCACAACCTCTTTGGCCAAATCGCAGCTCCTGTCGGGGTGTTTATCACAACTTCTGGTTCGCAAGGCAAAGCGAAGCAACATTGCGGCGTGTGCTGGCTATCCGCAGCGACAATTTGCCGGAGAGTGTGCGTGCGGTGATTCTCGGAGGCGGCCCGATTCCAATGGATTTAGTCGAGCGCTGCCCGCAAGTTCTGCCGACCTATGGCTTGACAGAAGCGGGTTCGATGGTGACGTGTGCGCGCCCGAAATGTGATAATGTCGAACGCAAAACGACAGGTCCCGCGCTGGCGCACGCGCAAGTCAAAATTCTAAACAACGACGGAATAGAAGTCGCTAACGAACAAGTTGGCAGAATAGTGGTCAGAAGTTCCGGGGCGGCAACGGAGTATTTCCGCAATGAAAAAGAAACAGCCCTCACATTTCGTGAAGGCTGGATTCATACGGAAGATGCCGGTTTCTTAGACGCGCGCGGCTACTTGCATGTGCTGGGCCGACGAGACCGCATCATAGTTTCGGGTGGAGAAAATGTTTCACTCGAAGAGGTTGAGGCCGCCCTCAGAGCACTTGACAATGTGCGCGACTCGCTATGTGTCAGGCTTGAAGATCTGGAGTGGGGTCACATTGTTGCCGCTGTGATCGAAACAGACGCGACATACTCACTCGACGATTTGCGCGAAAGCCTGCGCAACAATGTAGCCTCTCACAAACTTCCCAAAAGAATTGCAACGGTTGCCAAGCTTCCGACGCTGGCCAATGGCAAGCCGGATTACCAGGCCGCAGTGAAACTATTCGGGTAGATAGTGCTTCGATAGCGCGGCGCGAAAACCTTCGGGGATTGGAATAGATTTGTAGGTTTTCGTTTCCACTACAACGTGCACCGTCGCCGCACGCGCACAAGCGGTTCCATCAGGAGTGCGAAGCGAGTATTCGACGCGATATGAGCTACGATTCATTTCGACGATACGCACTTCAATCGTAACATGATCGCCGACCCGCGAAGGCTGCATGAAGTCACCGTCGAGGTGCACAAGCGGCACGCCGAACGGCCGGTGCTTGAGCAGATAGCCGATGCTGAAACCAAGCTCGGCCATCATGGCCTCGTAAGCCTCGTGACAGATGCGGAACAGATTGGCCGAAAAGATGATGCCTGCCGCGTCGCTGTCGTGCAGGCTGACAGTATAAGGAAAGAGAAAGGGTTCTGCTGACATGAAGTGGTTGTGTTTGTGAGTAGCCCAAGATAATAAGATCCCGCCGAAATTGCAACGGGCCGCAAGATAACTTGCGGCCCGTTTCTCATTTACATTTTCCTGCGGCTTAGCGCGCCAGTATCATCTTGCTGACGTAATCGCGACCACCCATATTCACCCGGAGGAAATAGAGACCCGTCGTAAGTTCCTGACCTGAATCGCTACGTGCTTGCCAGCTAATCCTGTGGAAACCGGCGGAGCGCGTCTCATTCATAATCTTTGCCACTTGCTGGCCCAACAGATTGTGCACCGTAATATTCACGTTGCCCGTCGCCGGCAAATCAAACGCGATGTCGGTTTGACCATTGAACGGGTTAGGATAGTTGCCATGCAGTGCATAAGCCGTCGGCAAGTTGCGCGCCGGATCGGCAGCCGTAGCCAAGTCAAGAATCACAGGAATCGTGATACGGCCCGTGACGCCATTATGGCTGATTTCAAGTTCACCAGTGTAAACACCGCCCGGCAATCCGTTGGTGTTAAACGTCACGGTGATCTGATCGCTTTGACCTGTCATCAAAGTGCCATTGTTCGGTGATACCGAGAGCCAGTTACCGGCTAAGACTTCAATTGAATAGTTCCACGCGCATTCGCCGCTCGACAACAGCGTGAACTGTTGCGTGAAGATGCCGCCGCCGACTGCATGTTGGTTGACAAAATCGGTACTGCTGAAACCGTGTGGTGCGCCAAGCTCTGTGTCGAGTTGTTGATTCGAATTGTCCGTCACATTGATGTTGGACAGTGTTTGGCTGCAATAGCCGGGAGCGCTCAAATCAAGGTTGCACACTCCAACCGGCAGCCACATCTCCCACACACCGTCTTCATCAGTTGAGGTCGTCATTCCCGACGGTTCATAAGAAACGAGACAGCCTTCAATCGGAAGCATTTCGGCATCGTTGATGACGCCCCAAACGTGACCTTCGGGAATCTGTGTTCCGGTGAACGACAACGACCAATCATTCAAGGTACCTTGATCCTGATTGGCGGCGTCATACATGACCAGCTTCCACTCGCCGCGACACGGCAGGCCATTGAAGTTAGACAACGGCTCTTCCGACCAATAGCGTCCCGTGAACGGTGCGATACCGTTGGCGATGGATTGACCGGACTGGTCATCAAACTGGCAGCTCATCATGTTGTCGCCGCTTCCGCCGTTGCGGTTGCTGAGCAGAACGCGCTGACCCCACGGGCTTTCAAGCCAAATCGTCAAGTCACCGACATAAGAGTGCGACAGCTCGTCAATGCGCACAGCCATCGTTGAGATGGTCACGTTATCATTGACAAAGAGTGACGTCATAACTGTATCACGATCCGGAATAGTCAGGCCTTGGTTCATCGCTTCAAAATCAATCACCGGAACCGAAGTGAGCGTGAAGTTACGCGTCGTCACTTGATTCGTATTAATGACAACATTCTGCGCTGTCATCGGCTGATAACCAAACATGCGGGCCGTCACCGAATGCGTTCCGGCAGGAGCGATCGGATAGTAGAAGCTCCCGTTGCCGTCAGTGCTGGCATAGAGGCCGGCATCTTCAATTAGTACGGTAGCTTGATACACAGGCTGCGCGTTGGATGTGACATTTCCGCCCATCGAACCATATCCGCTACGATAGAACCAAACGGCACGGCCGTCAGCAGGTGAACCGCCATTGCAAACGTATTGCAAAGACGTTCCCGCAGTACTCTGCTGCAAACCGATTGTTTGCGAGCCGGCGAACGAACTGTAGTTCATATCCTGATACTGCAGCTTGATACTGCCGTTCGCATATAGGATGCACTCGAACGTGAAGTTATCTGTCGGCGGGGTCGGGAAGCCGTAGTGGCCGACCTGATCGAACTGGATAACGACGAAGTCGCCGAAGTCACGCCAGACAACTGTGTTGTCATTCTGTTGGTTGTCACCAAAGTGCAGATGCAAGTCATCCCAGAACATCGCAATTGCAGGTCCGCCGAGGCTCGACGCGGGCAGACATTGATTCGATGCCGAGGAGCGGTCATCTTCAAAGGTGATAAATCCATTGGTGCAAACATTCACCGTTGGGTAAAGCAGACCGTAGAACGGGAAGCTGAATGACATCGGAACCGGAGCGGTGCCGTCGTCGGCATTCTCGAAATTAATCCACGTCGCCAAATTGTCACCACGCAACTCAATCCATGAGTAGGTCGTGGTGTCACCGTTCTGGTTGTCAACATAATAATAGCCGTAGTTGTCAGGACCTCCTACGGCGTCAATGCTTTCCGGACCGCGGCGCTCTACTTCCATTAAATATGGTGCAAGCTCCGCTTTTTCGGCGGGCGACAATAGATCACCCTGCTCGGCACGCTGCCACAACTCTTTAATCGTTGCATCGGACGCGGCTTGAGCCAGCGCGGCGGTCAACAAAACCGTCCACACTACCACTCGTGTTATAACTGTTGCGATCTTCAAAACATCCTCCTGGTCTAAACAGGCTATGGGGCAAGCTCGCCCTGCTATAAAGTTCCTGTATGAAAGACTCCGCAAAACGTTGCGGAGTAGTGCCGGACAGGCACTCTCGGTAAGGTATCGGCAGAAGTGAGCCGAATCTTAAACGAGAGCAGACCCTCGCACCGACCAGTGTGAATGCAACTATCTCTCCAGTTATTTTGTCTCGCGCTCTCCTAATACTTCTGTGTAAACTCTGATGTGATCTCGCGCACATCTGTCGAGGGTCAATTCCGTCAATGCCCTCGTAGCTGCCGCTTTTCCAAGCCTTGCCGCGAGTTCAGGCTCGGCTAAGAGCCGCTCAAGTTTGGCTGCAAGATCGGGTACGTTGCAAGATTGAAACACGAGCGATTCGAGGTTATCTCGGGCAACATCTTTACACCCCCCGGCAGAAGTCACCACACTCGGCTTGCCAAATTGCATCGCCTCGACCACCACAAGTGAGAATGCCTCCTCTATAGAGGGGATGGCGCAAATGTCGGCATTGAACATAAATGCTGCGCCGGAAGGCTGTTCTCCGAGAATGTGGATGCGCTTTGCGTGGCGCGATGAGTTGCGCAAACTGAACAAAAGTTCGCGATGCTGTGGGTCGCCCCAAATATCTCCGCCGCCAATCACGACGTGCACATCGGGATACCGATCGGCAAATAAAAGAAATGCCTTGATAAGTTGGTCAAAGCCCTTGCGCGGATCAAAGTAGCCCAGCGCGGCAATGACGCGATGCTCTTTGGGAATGCCCCACTGCGAGCGCAAGTCGGGCATCGTATCGGCAGGAACCGGAATGATCCCGCTATAGACATTCGTGACGCGATCCTTGCCCATCCACAACTTGATGCAATCTTGTCTAACCGCTTCAGAAACCGTTGTAATGCGATCGCATTTGCTTGTAATGACTGCGTCCCCTAAACCGTAGCGCATCATCATCATGTACTTCTTCCACGGGTGCTTTTGTACATCTTGCCCATAGCCATATTGCTTCCATGATTGATGGATCAAGGCTACCCATTTGGGTTTATTTTCCCAGCGTGAAAGGATGCGGCGCGTGAGCAGGTGAGACAACGAAAGATGCGAGTTTATCAGATCTGGATTCCATTCGCGCGCGATCTTTTCATAACCCTTTTCAATATCCGCCCAACGCTCGCGTTTCGTGGAATAGGTTCGCACGGGATCATAGCTAAGCAGCGGTGCGCCGAGTTCTTCGACGCGATGTTTGACCTCGCCACCTTGAAGATAACACACGACCGCGTCAACGCCCTGCGCGCGTTGGCGTTCGCAAAGCTGCGACACAAAGCGATATGATCCGCCCCAGTTAGGGCCGTTCATCACATGCAGGACCTTCAACCCGTCAACCCCTCTTTATATGTGCGCCGTTCCGCGAGGGTGCCGGCAAACCGCTTGCGCGAGCCGCCAATATTAAAAAGCGCGGGAATAGCCAGAATCAGCGCGCGAACCAGCAAAGCTTTTGACATCGCATTGCGTATAGCGTTGTAACTACTTTCACCCTCGTGTTTGCGGAAATACTTCATGGCACTCTGAGCATGAATAGTGCGCGTGAATTCAAAATACTTGCCCATCGTAGTCGAGACTTTGTGAACCACTTCGGCCTCGTTCACAATGTGAATTTCATAGCCCGCCGCTTTCACGCGCTTGCACCAATCGACTTCTTCAAAAAAGATGAAGAACTGTTCGTCAAGATTGCCGACTGTTTTGCGCGCGGCTTCGGAAATCATCAGGCAACTACCTTCAACCTGATCAACTTCATCCAAACTCTCAATCGCACGCTCTCCATAGAGATAGCCGTTGAAGTACTTTGATGTCGAAAAGATCTTCGCCAAACCGATTGACGTCATCGCCAAGTTGCGCGGCGTGGGGAATCGTCTGGCCGCGCGATAGGAAATGCGTGCAGTTGTTAGCATTCGCGCACCGACGATGCCCCACTGCGGATGCTTCAGCAGCTCGTCATACATCTTGCTGATTGCGCCATCCATCACAACGGTGTCTGGGTTCAACAGCAAGACTGTGTCAGCATGTGCAATCGCGATACCGGCGTTACAGGCCGCTGCAAAGCCTCGATTTTCACCTAAAGGGAGAAGTTTCACGCTTTCGAAGTGAGCTGAAATCTTCGCAGTCGAACCATCCGTCGAATTATTGTCAACGATGATGATTTCAATACTCGTCGCCGCTTGGTCATTTTGCAACGATTCGAGACAATCAAAAATATCCTGTCCACCGTTATAATTTACGATAACGACAGATACTTTTGGATTGTTCTCTATGTGAATAGGATTCGACAAGTAAGGTGTCTGCTTTTTCAAGGACTTGAAGTGCCACAAGGTAGCCAATTAGATAGCCTCGTGCAAGCGCAATTCTTATCCTACGTACCCATCTGAGAAAAGTGGAGCAAGGCTTGCCCTTGTGACACACTGAATGTGACCCAGAATTGAGCTGTGGCAACTGCAAACTCAATAAATATAATAATAAAGACAGAAGAAATCTTGCGGGCGGTGGACAGAACTGGGACTATCTCGTCCCGATTTTACCCTGCTGCTGGACAAGGATTTCCTGTCTGTAGTATTCTCAAGTTGTTTTTGAAACATTCCTGACCTGCCTCAAGGAAACGGCACGGGAAGGTCTGACATAAAATCTGAAGAAAACCATATGATCAATCTGACGCAAATAGCTGAAGAAGTTCTCCTCCTAAGTCCCGGCGACGCCTCCGCCAAAAAAGTCGCGTCGATGCTGGCCGAACTCTCGAAGCAAAACGGACTCAGCGCGGAGATTCGTAAGTGCGCGACCGATGCAAGTCAACTTGCCAAAAAACTCGCCACGAAGAAATCCACGGCGGCGGACCTGCAAGCTTTGCTCGGCCTGCTCTCGAAGTTAGAGGACATGGAAACCGCAACGGCTCCAACAAGTGTTTCGAATGAACTGGTGGCCGAGTATCTCGCTTCCCAAGACTCCGTGCTCGATGACTTTGAAGAGCTTGCCATGGGGCTTGTGGCGCAAGGGGAACAGGGATTTCGGGCGCTGAAACGGCAAGTTCACACTTGGAAAGGCGAACTGGGCATTATCGGTGCCGATAGCCTGGCAAAGTCGCTGCACTCTATTGAAGATTCTCTTGACGGGATTACTAAAGACGCATATCAAAATGTGTGCGACGCCATGCTCGACCTAAAGGATAGCATGGCAGAATGCTTCAAGGCGTTGCGCGAAGGACGGCAACCAATATTGGAAACGGACAAAGTTCTGGCGTTGCTCGTGCAGGCGCCAGAAACTATTGCAGCTCCGCCTGCACCGGTGCCAGTGGTGGAAGTCGTTCAGCCAGCTGTCGTGGTTGTAGAGCAAGCGCCGCTTGCTCCGACTACAGAACCAACGAAAACGCAAGACTCGATTCCATTTGAACAGCGCAAAGCCGAACTACACAGCGTGGTCGACGGAAATTTCCTCATCCCAGATGGAGTTGATGTTGAACTTGTCGGTGAATTTCGCACGGAAGCAGAAGAGCACTTCCAGAACATCGAAGTCGGCTTGATGAACCTCGAATCCACACCCGATGATATGGAATCGGTAAACACGGTGTTCCGAGCGTTCCATACGGTTAAGGGTGTGGCAAGTTTCGTCGGCGTAAACTACATCACGGAGCTTGCGCACAAAGGCGAAAACTTGCTTGACCGCGTACGCAAAGGTACTCTGACACTCGAGGGTCCATTTCTGGACTTGGCCTTCGAGTCAATGGATCTGGTTCGCCGCATGGTGCAAACGCTCACAGATGCAATCGCTGAGGGCAAGTATGCTGTTCCCAAGAACTACGCGAGTTTGCTTTATCGCTTAGAGCATCCTGAAGAAGTGCTCGAAAACTTCCGCGCCAACGGCGGTGTGATTGTCAAGCAAGAAGAAGAGATATTTGAAGACGGCACCGACGGAAACGGTGACGGAGAATCCGAAACGACCGGTCAACAACAAAGTGACCCGGCAGTAAATGCAGAGCAGAAGCCCGGAACTCCTAAAGCCGAAGGCCAATCATCGTCAGGTGCGGTGACTGATGCCACCGTCAAAGTAAACATGTCGCGCCTCGACTCGCTGATTAATATGGTCGGCGAACTTGTGATTTCACAGGCGATGGTTAGTCAAGATCCCGATATTCTGCTCTCCGCCAATCGCAAGCTGACTCAAAACGTTGCGCAGTTGGCAAAGATTACGCGCAGCCTGCAGGAGCTTGCACTTTCGATGCGCATGGTTTCCGTCAAGGCAACCTTCCAAAAGATGGCGCGCCTTGTCCGTGACGTGGCACGCAAATCCAATAAGATTGTCGAGTTTGAAATGTCCGGTGAAGAGACCGAACTCGACCGCAACATGGTTGAAGCTATCGCCGATCCGCTTGTGCACATGGTTCGCAACGCAGTAGATCACGGCGTCGAGCCGCCGGAGACACGCCTTGAAGTCGGCAAAACTCGCCATGGCGTCGTGCATCTCTCTGCCGCGCATGAAGGCGGCTCGGTGCTAATTACACTTACGGATGATGGACGCGGACTCAACCGTGAAAAGATCCTTTCGAAAGCAATTGAGCGCGGCATCATCGAACCGAATGCAGTGATGACGGACAAGGAGATCTACAACTTGATCTTCTTGCCGGGATTTTCTACGGCGGACAAAATCACCGACGTGTCAGGCCGTGGTGTGGGCATGGACGTCGTGCGTACGAATATCGAAAAGCTACGCGGCTCGGTTGAGATTGACTCCACACCGGGACATGGCAGCATCTTCCGCATTCGCCTCCCGTTGACGCTTGCAATCATTGACGGTATGGTGATCAAAACTGGCTCGCAGCGCTTCATCATTCCGACGATTGCCATTACAGAATCATTTAGGCCACAACAGGATGACATTGTTACAGTTCACGGTCGCGGAGAAATGGTTAAGCTCCGCGGGCATTTACTGCCGGTCAGTCGCCTCCATTCAGTTTTCGGAGTAGTAGATGCAGGCACAAAGCTCTCAGACAGCATTCTGATCGTGGCCGAAGCCAAATCGCGTCGCATCGCAATCATGGCGGATGCGCTGGTTGGTCAACAGCAAGTCGTCATTAAATCTCTTGGTCACCTCTTCGAGGACATGGACGGCGTGGCCGGTTGCGCAATTCTTGGCGACGGTCGCATCAGTTTAATTCTCGATATTGAAGGAATTCTTTCCGTAAGTCAAAAAACCTATCCCGCATATATACCGGCGGCGGCGGAAACAACAGCATGAAACATTCGGTTACCGAACCGCTCGGTGCGGCACAGAGCTTAAAGATCACTGACTCTGAATTTCGCAAAGCGTCTGAGTTGGTCAAGTCACTTGCTGGTATTCATCTTACGGATGGCAAGCGCGAACTTGTTAGTGCGCGATTAGCAAAACGCCTTCGCACCCTCGGTTTGGCTACACTCAATGACTATCTTGATGTCGTCAAAGAGGACAAAACGCAAGATGAGTTAGTGATGATGCTCGATGCACTCACGACGAATCTCACCAGTTTCTGGCGCGAGTCAGATCACTTTGATTTTGTCGTCGAACAGGTCTTGCCCAAACTCGAATCGCGTGGGACAAACGAAATTCGCATCTGGTCTGCTGGTTGCTCGACGGGCGAAGAACCCTACGGGTTGGCTATGTTGATTCTCGGAAATCTGAAGAATGCTCAGAATGCGAAGCTAAGAATTTTGGCAACGGATCTTTCCACGCGCGTCCTCGACACTGCCAAACGTGCTAAATACGGTGAAGAGCGTGTCAAGAATATTCCGCCAGATTTGCGGAATAAGTTCGTGACCAAAGAGAACGGTCCGCACGGAGCAATCTATTCAATAAATCCGAACGTTCGCTCCGCTATCACGTTTGGGCGGTTGAACCTGATGGAGCCGTGGCCGATGAAAGGCCCGTTCGACATGATTTTCTGCCGAAATGTGATGATCTATTTTGATAAGCCTACGCAAAAGCAACTTGTGGAACGGTTCGCCGGTTTGCTTCGTTCGGGCGGGACACTTTTTGTTGGTCACTCTGAAAGTTTGGCCGGCGTGCAGCATTCATTCCGTTACCTAAGACCCACGATTTACGAGAAACCGTGATTCAGTCAACATCAACCGATACTCGTCGTCACATCGTAGGTGTCGCCGACATGAAGGTTGCGAAGGGCGCAGGGCAATTGATTGTCACCCATGCTTTGGGGTCCTGCATCGGCATCGCAATTCATGATCCGGTTGCGCTCGTGGGAGGCATGTTGCATTACATGCTTCCGGATTCTACCGTGAATCCCGGGCGCGCAGATACCAACCCCTACATGTTCGCCGATACCGGAATCCCAATTTTTCTCCAAAGGCTTTATGCTCTTGGCGCCGTAAAATCGCGCCTTGTTGTGAAAGTTGCCGGGGGAGCACAGTTTGTTGATCACAAAGACTTCTTTGCAATCGGCAAAAGAAACTACACCGCCATGCGCAAAATCTTCTGGAAAGAAGGTCTGCTTTGCAAAGGCGAACACGTTGGTGGCACAATATCACGCACGCTCTACCTTGAAATAGGAAGTGGCCGCACGTGGTTCACAAACTCCGGGCAAGAGGTGGATCTATGATTTCCATAGCTGCAATTTCCTTGGACATAGAGCGACTTGAGCCTGTGTCAGCCACGGTGCCTCGCCTTGCCAGCGTTGTAGCAGACGAAAACGCAGGCGTCGATGAAATCTGCAAAGTCATTGAGTATGATCCTGCGCTTACGGCCAATGCAATAAAACTTGCAAACTCGGCCTATTTTGCGTCACCTGCCGCGGTACACACTGTTCGCGAAGCCGTCAACAAGATCGGCGCAGGCAGAATCCTGCAAGATGCTGTTGGTCGCGAAGTCGGACCGCGCTTCTTAAAAGCTATGCCTGCTTATGAAATGGAAGAGCTTGAACTGTGGCATCATTCTGTGGCGGCGGCAACGGCCGCTTCACTCTTGCCGCGTTACGCCTTAGTACCGATTCCGCCAATGGCATTTACGGCGGCCCTTTTGCATGACATGGGCAAACTGGTTATCTCTCGTCATCTCGATGAAGAAACGCGGCAAGAGATTCGCCGATATCTCCACGAGGGATTAACCTACGTTCAGGCCGAGCGCCGGGCATTAGGTTTCGACCATGCACAAATCGGAGGATTGGTGGCGCGTCGTTGGAGATTCCCGGATGAATTGGCCAACTGCATTGCGTGGCATCATCATCCACACCGCGATAACATTGCAAGTCCGGCTCTGGATGCGGTACACGTTTCCAATGCTGTTGCCAAGACCATCGGACAAGGTCTTGGCGTAGAGGGAATGAATATGTCGGTAGATACTGAATCCGTGCGCGCGCTCGGACTGACAGTCGAATCGTTGGAAACACTGTGCGCGCAAACTATGCTGGAATTACCCATAACATTAGAACTATTCGAGGATGTCCACAGTGGCGTACAACATTCTCATCGTTGATGATTCAGCTTTGACCCGAACTGTAATGGAGCGTACGGTACGCATGTGCGGCGTCGAGATCAGTGAAATCCGTACGGCAGAGCACGGCAAAGCTGCCCTGGCCGTGCTTGAGGACTTCTGGCCCGACATTGTCTTCTGCGATATCAACATGCCCGTGATGGACGGATTGCAGTTCGTCCAAACTCTCAAAGACAGCAGCGAGTGGAGCGACTTACCCGTCGTAATTGTTTCGACGGAAGGCAGCGAAACCCGCATGGAAGAACTGCGTCGTAACGGTGTGCAAGGCTACATTCGTAAACCGTTCGCACCCGAAGATGTGGCGACGATGATTCAACAAGTCTTAGGAGCCAAGAACAATGTCTGATAATTACGAACAGGCAATTCTCGACGTGGCGAGCCACGTCTTCGAGACCTCCGCATTCCTGAGTGTGTATCCGCTTGATGAGGGAGGGGAATTACCGCCCCCTGACTTCTGCGCGACGATGACCTTCAGAGGCGCGGCGGATGGCCGAGTATCCATGCGCATCGCCGGTGAAGTGCTCGATACTATCGTTGACAACGTGCTCGAAATGGATTCTGATCCCGAAGAGCAGATGAAGCGGCGCAACGACGTTCTCAAAGAAATGCTCAACATGCTCTGCGGGAACCTGCTCACCGCGCACTTTGGTTCAAACCCCGTGTTTAATCTCTCGCCACCGGAAGTGATTGAATCGGCGGAAATGCCTGCTCCGACATCCGCAGAAGTGCACCATGTTCTCTTAAACATTGAGCACACGCTGGCTGAAGTGATGTTTGAAGTGCAGAATCAAAAGAACTCTTAACGAACATAGATCATGATAAAAGTATTGGTGGTGGACGATTCCGCGCTCGTGCGCCGCGTCCTTAGTGAAGAACTTGCGCGTGATCCTGAAATCGAAGTTGTCGGAACAGCTCCAGATCCCTATGTCGCACGCGACAAGATACTTAGCCTTGCTCCCGATGTATTAACACTCGATATTGAAATGCCGCGTATGGACGGGTTATCTTTCCTGCGCAAGCTAATGAAGCATAAACCGATGCCTGTGGTCGTCGTTTCGTCGCTGACTCCAAAGGGTAGTGAAATGGCGATGGACGCGCTCGCGCTTGGAGCCGTGGATGTATTTTGTAAGCCGGGTGAAGCCTACTCCGTTGGCGAACTTTCAAAAGAACTCATTGCGCGTGTAAAAGGAGCCGCACGCGCGCGCATGACCGTTCGCACCGACGCTCCACCGTCAAAACCGATGGAAGCCTTGAAAGAAACGACACTCAAGATCATTGCCATCGGCGCATCAACCGGTGGCACCGAAGCGTTGCGCGAAGTCTTGCAGCGCTTCCCGGTCAACTCACCTCCGACCGTTGTCGTGCAGCACATGCCGGAAAAATTCACGAAGGCATTTGCAGATCGGTTGAATGGAATCTGCGCGATTGAAGTCCGCGAAGCCAAAGACGGCGATACTTTGCGTCCGGGTCTTGCCTTGATCGCTCCGGGAAATCTGCACATGATGCTCCAACGAAGCGGCGCAGTTTACTCCGTTGCAGTCAAAGATGGTCCGCGTGTCCATCATCAGCGTCCTGCTGTTGACGTGCTCTTTAAGTCCATTGCCCGCGTAGCCGGAAAGAATGCAGTCGGAGCAATTTTAACAGGTATGGGCGGAGACGGGGCGGATGGCATGCTCGAAATGAAGCAAGCCGGAGCCAAGACTATCGCCCAAGATGAGAAAAGCTGTGTCGTCTTCGGCATGCCGAAGGAAGCCATTGCCCGTGGCGGCGTCGATTCGGTGATGTCTTTAGAGCTGATTGCACAAGGAATTATGAGTAAGCTCTAATTACTTGCGATTCTAACGCAAATCCGTTATTATAACCCTTGTCACTAAAGTACAAGGGTTTTTCTTATGTATCGAGTTTTGTTGGCCTTGTGTTGTATGGTTTGGGCGGTAGGCTGTGTTCCTCAGAAGCCCGAAAAGAAAGTTGAAAAGGCGCCCATGGAGAAGCCGATGGGAGATCGCCCGATGGGAGACCAGCCGACCAATCCGCACGCGACGACCGGGCCGGGTTTGGACCTGACCAGCTTCATGTCTGAGTTACCCGCTGGCTGGACCAAGACGACGCCGTCTTCGAACATGCGCCTCGGTCAGGCTTCACTGGCTCGCGCCAACGGCGACAATGCCGACGGCGAATTGGCAATCTTCCACTTCCCCGGAACAGGCGGCAGTTCAATGGCAAACTTGCAGCGTTGGGAAGGTCAGATGACCGGCCCGAATGGTGAGCCGGGTGCGTCAATCGCCAAAACCGACTCGATGCGTCTCGATAATGGCATTTTGGTCATCACGATTGACATTACAGGCACGATGCTGCCGTCCACGATGGGTACAGGTCCGAGCACAGAACAGCCCAACTATCGCATGTTGGCCTCCGTTCTCGAGACACCGGCAGGTAACTACTTCGTCAAGCTAACCGGCCCGAAGAACACGATTGCCTCTCATGCCGATAAATACCGCGCCTTCCTGAAGCGCGCCAAACTCGGCGGAGCCGCATAATTCTGTACCGACTGAAAATCGAAAACGCCGGACTCACGTCCGGCGTTTTTGTTGATCTGAATGCGCGTTACCCAACCAAGCGTTTCACTCGCAAAGTCGGATATCTTCCCAGCACCAGATTCGCTCTTCATATATTCCCCGACCTCTGTACCCCTTGCCCCGTTTACGGGGAAAGGGGGCGGGGTTAGGGGTTCCGTTCGGGGGCAAGGTAGGGGGTGAGCCCCAAAATCCTCAAGCGGGCGCAAGGTTGCCCACTTTTCAAGTGGGGCGGCTAAGCCGGGTACTTCCCCAATACTACGTTCTCCATTTGCTGTTTGTGGTATTCGGTCTCTTCGAGCCTTGATTTCACAAGGTCACCGATTGAGATCATTCCCACAAGCCGACCATGCTGCAAAATCGGCAGATGGCGGATGCGCTTTTCGGTCATGCGGGACATGGCTTCCTCAACGGAATCATCCGGCGTACCCGTCACCACGTCGCGCGTCATGAACTCGCCAACCTGCAATTTCGCCAATTGCCCGGCATTTTTTGAGACCAATCTGAGTATATCGCGCTCGGAGAAAATCCCCGCCAGCACGTTGTCCCCCGAAAGAATAGCCAGTGCGCCGATATTATGCGACACCAGCATCTCGACTGCTGATAAGACCGGATCGGACTCGTGGGCAGAATAGACCCGCGTTCCTTTCTCGAATAACACCTCTGATAGCTTCATCCAAACCTCCCAGTTTGAGACTCTGTCACAATATAGCTTGTGAAAGGTGCGGTTGTCAAGCCTTTTCGGGGGTCTAAAAAAATATCCTAAAACCTGTTTATAAATGATATACAATCCACATGTTAGCATTCAATTTGTGAATTGTTTAGCGAAGTTTATCATATTCTGTCATCCGAATTTCGTTGTGTCCCGCCCATTTCGAGGCTATATTGTAGGGTAGGGGCGGCAGGCGTGCCGCCCGCCCAATGTTCTAAATTCCGCCGAGCGGGGATTTAGCGAAGTGCTTGAAAAGCACGTAGCGGTTCCCCGCCGGAATCTGAAAGGCCATATATGCGCCACACATTATTAATCTTCATACTATCCCTTATCCCGCTATCAGCGAAGGCCGTGATCCCGCTGCAGTTGCTAACAGAAATTCAGCTCCCGCTGAACAACGGCTGGGACGCACAGTATTTCTACAACGATTCAACTATCACTTGGGTTTCGGTCGGCCATCACGACACGCTTTATTATGATCTTGGCGACGGCGCGGGAATGCATGCAATCCAATTACTACCGCCTGATAGCGCACGGGAAGATTACAGATTCTCCCACTATAAATATCCTGTGATTTTCAAAGATGCTGCATCAACAGACAACCCCGCAGTCGCAGTAGTAGCGGTCTTTGTAGAAGACGCGTCGTACTCCTGCCTAACTTATAGTGAAGCATACAGGATTGATCTTACAACAGGTGCAGCACAATCATCAGCATTTTGGGGAGGGAGTACATCATGCAATCAGTACGTTTATGCAGAGGCGGAAGTCTCATCGCATGAAGTTTGGCCGCCGTTGCCCGCAAACTCACAACGAATCGTAATAGGTTCTACTGGCTGGTCGGACCGAGATGGTATGGGCGATCACCATAGCAACACTTATTGCGACGCAGTCGCCGTTTACAGCGCTCCTGCGTTCACGAGTTTATCATATCGAGATAGTTGTACCGCATTTTCAATCCTCCAAGGAACTGCCCAATTCGAGATGGTCGCCGCGGGCGGTGCAAGCTCAAGCTCAAGTTGGCCATGCGGGCAAGGTTGGAATTACTGTACTCGCGATAGATGCACGAAAGTTCTTTTCTCAGCAACAGGCGCTCAACAATTGCTCTGCGAGGCTGATGTCGAAAACGGCGAGCCACAAACGTTTTGTCGTGCAGCATCTTCAATCGCCGGGTCAATCGACGAGAACGGCAGCAAGTACGCAATCATCGACACTGTTTGCTTTGATCCTTACACCGGAAACGAAATTTGGACGAACTCTGATTTAATCAATGCTTCCGATGGCTCAGTAGTAGGGTTAAGTTTTCCGACTTCAGATCAACAGAGTTTCTTTGTAGGACATTGGCAGTATTTTGAAATATTCGATCCCGCAACAGCAGAACATCTCGGCACAACAGCTCAATTCCAAGGAGAGTTCGTTCGCGCGCTCAACCTTCCGGGCAAACTTGGTGAGTTCGTAACCTACGACCCGCCAACTCGCACGGTGCGTTTCTACCGCGTAATCCCCGCGCCCGAACGGCTCATCATCACCTACCTTCCACAGCACAACTACATTTGGCTCGCATGGGATCCCGTCCCCGGTGCAACCGCCTATCGTGTCTGTCGCATGTATCGATTTCAATGAAGTCGGCAATTGCGACGACGTATTCACCGTCACCACGACTGCCACACAGTTCACCATCGATCCCAATCGGCCGCAAGAATTTTATACCGTCTCTGCCGTGTTTGAATAGCAATTGGAGCACCCATGCGCCACATATTATTATTTTTCATACTATCCCTAATCCCGCTATCCGCTCAAGCCATCATTCCGCTTGATTTGGTTGCCGAGTTCAACTTACCCGAGAACACCACAGCCTGGGATGTCCAACATTGGATGGACGACAGCACATTCGGCTGGGCGGCGCTTAGACGCGATACAACAGTACAATATGCACTGCGAGCGGAGGATGAACCACTATCGTTTGAACTTCCTTTCGCGCTTTTCGATTCAGCAAATTGGAGCCGGCAAGAGTTTCAGGCCATTCACTTAATGAGACTTGAAGCAAGACCAAATGCGCCGATAATTGCAATTTCAACGGAAATGGCCATTAATAGCGGAGGGATAATCGAGCGCTTTCATATGCTGCATGTTTTTGACCTTGAGGAACATGATCTACTATACTATAATCGCGCGTTTACTGGATACTATAGCGATTCACAGGGCTGGAACTACGATCAATCCACGGAGCAACTAAGTTCGTGGCCTCCTGCTCCAGCTTTTGCCAACGCCATATACCGGCAAAATCGTCGGGTTGCAGATCTCGATGCCGCCGGCACAAATCGCCTTGAGATTACCCATTGGACAAGACGTTTTGACATAATCGACGACTCGCTTTATGTATCTTTTCATCCCGGGCAATTTGATTTCTTCTCGAACACCAATGGGGATTTAGTTTTCAATAACTCACTTGAGGGGCAAGAGTCCGATGGATCAGACGACACTTATGGTGAGGTAAGCGTTGAATTCTATGATGCGGAATTAAACCAAACTTTTGAACGCCTAATTTGCGATACTCCGTGTTTGATTGCGACTCCGTGCGCAATTAACACGAATCTAAATGGTCGTTTTGTCGCAATTGGAAATGTTTTATTCTCAGTTCCTGCACTTGAGACCATTGATACAATAGAGTGGAATTGCGATTTCACGTTAGCAATTGGTCAAGGCAATTCAGAGCATGTTTGGAGTCAGCACGACGATCGCTTCCTTGTAAAAGATATTGTTTCAAACTTAAGAGACTCTACCACTTCAATTGGCGGAAACTTCTCAAGGACAATAAAGCACTTCTCGGGCGACGGAGAAATTGCCGTGAATGAAGTCGTAAATGGTTCGACGACAAACCGGATTCTCGTTTACAAACCAAACGGACAGATAAGTGGGATAGAAGATAGGAGTCCATCTCTTTCCTCGTCGTTTACCCTGCAGGTATTTCCCAACCCATTTAACGCAACAACGTCACTCAAAATCGAAGTGTCGCGAGCGGATTCTATGACATTCTACTCTTTGATGTAACGGGCCGTCAAGTCGCAAAACTGTTTTCGGGCAGAATAGATACGCAACAGACAATTGCCGTCAACGCAGAGCAATTCTCAAGCGGTGTGTACTTTGCTCAACTGCGTTCCGGGGAAAGCGCGCTTGCCGCAACAAAGCTCCTGCTTCTGAAATAGCTCCTACGTTTGCATAACTTCAATAAGAGAGGTCGTGCCCAACGCACGACCTCCTTCTCCTTCAAACATAGTGGCAGGTCTTGCCTGCCCTTGTAAGGAACCTTCCTACTTCAACAGCATCAACTTCACGGCCCGCGCCAGCCCTCATCTGATGTCAATCCGCAAAGTACAACCCGAAGCAACCCCGTCAGCTTTCCACAAAACGGAATGCACCCCAATTCCCTGCCGCTCGCTTAAAAGCGTCTCAACTTGCCGCCCTAACACATCATAAATCTCAAGCGGGACATTCTGCTCGCGTGTCAGCACATACTCAATTGTCACTGATGAATTGAACGGATTAGGATATGGATAGCCAAGCGCAAAGGTGATCGGCACATCTGGATCATCCGGTGCCGCGAGAAACAAAGTATCCTCTTCCCACGGCTCATAGAAAATTAAAGTATCAACCGTATCGCCCAATCCCTCTGGATTTGACCATTGATTGTACGGCCCCGATGCGTCACCCCAATAGTTGTGCTCGGCAAACCCAGGCTCATCGTTGCTAAAGTGATCCACAGCATTGCCTTCATTCCCATGAAAGATGTTTTCACGAAATGTTCCCGTCGAATTTCCGATAAGCATGACCGGTCCACCCGGAGATGACAGAAACCCATCCGTCGTGTTCTCGATGAAATAGTTTCTGATTGCGCTGAAGTCTCCGAAATCGCTAATAAAAACTCCTGCGTCCTGTCTGCGATGGTTTCGCAGGAAAAGATTTCCCGTGACGTCTCCTGTGATATTCTCTTGCGTTGTCAGAGCAATAAGGTGAAGGCCCCCGTATCCATTAATTGTTGATGTATGGGAAATGACGCTGCGTTGAAATGAAACTGAACTGTTTGCCGCCCAACCTCCATCAATTTCAAGAAATGAAAATCCACACTGGTTTGAATCAAATAGGCAGGAGTCACAGGTCAAATGCACTACAGAATTATTTTGTGCCACCCGAAATCCCGATAGGAATCGATTTGATGAAGCGCTACACTCTGTTAACTCAATCTCAGAATCTCCATGAATTCCAAAAAGGTCTGGTAGTGTATTGCCACCAATATCGCGAATCAATACATCGCGAAGCCAAGCCGAACAATTTTCCGTACTGAAGATACTCCCTGACGCATTGCAATGAACAATACTTGTTGATCTCATTGCTACCGACGTATGGTAGAAGCTTATGAACGCACCCGTCCCGCCATGACAGTCAAGGAAACGAACAGCACTAATCTCTGCAGAACCGTTCTCAATATTCAGGACCCCACTTCCACCGCCACCTATAGAGTCAAACAAACATTGTGTTATAATGAGAGTTCGATTTTGACAACTAATCCCGCCTGATTGTGTTACACCTGATAAAGATTCGCCCACAAAGCGTAATCCGTCAATATTCAGTGTGTCGGCAAGAGTGTTATTGGGCGCGTATATTGATGCTGATCCCAATGGTGCTTGTATGGTTGTTATCGCAATCTGGCTACTGTCATTTGAGAGAATGAAGTTGCTTGCGAGGGTTACGTAGTAATCTGGCGCTGTTAGAACCTCGTAGTATCTTCCGGGCGCAATCAATATCGTATCTGTTCGCTCGCTTTCGACCAATGCAAGTTGGATACTCGCATATTCTCCTGGGACGTTCCTTATTTCTGCGGCTACAATTGCGTTAAAAAATAGCAGAAAAAGTGATGAGTAGTACAGTCTCACTAAAACAACCTATTCACACGTTTTCTTACAAGTGTTTCCCGAAGCTGGTGAATACACTCTGAAATCAATGCTCGTTGAATTAGAAGAGCAGTTATTGACACAAGCTTTTACTTTGCTTTTGACAATTATTTCGTGCGCTGCATCTGTGAAAAAACCCTGAATAGTCTAAGTTTCCGCAACCACACCGAGTGTCTGTATACATTAAAGCAGTGTCCAAGTATATCTCCATGTCACACTGTTCGATTCTCCGCCAGCATCCCAATGCACCCAGAGGCCTGTAATTTCGTTTCCAGTTGTATTCCACAGAATTCTGAGTCCAGTTCGCATCACACGGAGTGTCATGCATTGTCACGCAAATCGGATTCTGTGCAAACGCATTGATTGCTAACATAAACGCTGTGATCAATAATAGTTTCTTCATCGCAACCTCCGTTTAGAAAATAACATGCCGCGCATCCCCGGCGGCTTGAGTTGCTACTACTAAATCAAAAAAAAAACTGAAGATGTCAAGAGTTCAGGCGAGATTATAAAAATCCCTTCCTCACCCCCCTTCCCACGCCTCCCCACTTTTCCTCCAAAATTCGTAACTTCAATGCCAAAACCCTATAATCATAAATTGAACAAATACTTATAAAAATTCGTCTTTTTTGAAACAAACGCTTGACACAGCCGTTATAATAGTGTATATTATGTGCATACTTTGCTACCCCCCTCCGGCCCGCCTTTCCTATTTCCCGTTTCCCATTTCTGATTTTAGCCGTTTCGCCAAAAAACGCGGCGACCAATTAAGGCCGCCGCGTAAATTCAAAAGCGCAAGCGAAGCGCACTGGGTCCAGCGTCACGCTGGGCGGTTAGGGTTGGTAACCTACCACTGTATAATAACGTTGCGAATCAGCCGTTGCTCCGCCGACAATAGTGTAAGAGTTCTGATCCGTTTCATCGACAAGCGTTTGCAATGGATCGTTAACGTCAGTTGAAGTGTACACGCGGTACATCGGATTCTCGTCTGCCAACCAGCGCAGCATCACATCTTCACCGTCAACGAAAATCGTCAGCTCTTCCGGTATAGTCACCGTACTTAGTTCTCCAACTGCTTGCACGAGTATGTCGTCAAGATACCAGCCCTCTTTGTTACCTGCGGCATCTGAACCAAAACGGAATCGAAGTTGCACGTTAGATCCTGCGTATGCTGAAAGATCAACCGTTCTTTGCGCCCACGCTGGAACTGAATCAGACCAACACGGAAGTCCGGGCATCGGCCCGGTCACAGGATTGCCGCCGCCGCGCAAAATGCGGAACGTTTCAGTATAACCACCCGTCGGCGTGACTTGCGTAAACGCGCCGCCGTTCATAGCAATTTCCAGAATGCCGCCGTCATAAGCCGAGTCCGGAAACGCCGCAGACACTTCGCCTTCCATCCCCATCCAGAACGTCAAGCTGGCGCTTGCAGGCAGATTGTTCAACACGGGTGACAACAAACGCGCGTCATTTAGAGCCTGATAAGTTCCAGTCGTCGTCGAGCCACACTTGTAGCTATGCGTCGTCGTGTGTGCGCGCTCCGTCGAAATGTGCCAATCATCCACCCACGTTCCGCCGGCGCTGCTGTGCGTCCAACCCGGCGCGCCCGTTTCAAAATCCTCATTCAGTACCGTGATAATCGGCAGAGCTATTAATTGGCTAACAACATAAGTTGTATCGCCTTCAGTGATAGTGACTCCAAAAAGCGTATCAGATTGGTACCCGAATTTGCTAATTGCAAGATCATATGTTACACCATCTGGCAGTGGGATAATAAACTGGCCAGCAATATTTGTAGTTGCGCTATTCGATTCTCCAATTACTTGTACAGTCGCGTCTGGAATTCCAGTATTTTCCTCAGTTATTACAATACCAGAAACAAATCCACCGGCCTGCGGATCAAATCCGTCCAGCGTCATCACACCCGAGTTTGTCGGATCCAAATGCGCGCGCAAACCGTTCGTCATCGAAAGCGAAAACTTGCCGAAGTAGTCGTCAATGTTATTTGAACAGCTCGCCGTACCACCGTGCAATTGTCCGGTGATGCGATGATTCTGATCAAACAACGGCGATCCCGAAGAACCCGGCTCAGTCGTGCCGTCATCCCAAGCCAAAATTCTCCAATGCGAATTAGCCGGAGTTCCCGACCACGTATTCGACTGCGGCGCGTTGTTGTCAAACGTAATCTTCTTAATGTCGCCGCTCGGGTGATGAATACAAACCGAACTCGTCGAAGCCACGTCGTTGGCATTCCATCCGCTAAAATACGGATTGTAAGCCAGCGGAGCCGCGCTGTTCATGCGCACGAGATAAACGTCAGAAGCGCTGCTATTGAAAATCTGTGTACAGCCTGCAACAGTCTGATTTGTCGGACCATCCACATTCGGGCAACCGGGGCTTTCATAATTGAACATGAAAATCGTCGTGGTGGCCGGACCGCAATGGTTGGCTGTCAACACGAACGGCGTGCCCGTTGTTCGTGTTGTTAATCAATGATCCCGAGCAGAAACGGAAGCGCCACCAAGTGAGCAGCATCACCACGCCGCGCTTTTGATCTTGCCACAACGCGCCTTCAGGGCAATTCGCATTGTTGTTGCAAGTGCCGCTCTCGCCGAATGCGTCCAGCGGATTGTTCGCGCGTCCAAACAGATTGCGATACGCGTGAATCACGGATGAAACCGAAATCACGCTCTGTCCCATCGCTTCGGCAGGCTCAAAATACTCCAGCGTAATCGCGTCGCCGGGAACGGGCTGCGTCGCAAACTCATGTGTCGGCAGTTCGTTGGCTTCGGTGAATGAACCAATCACATAGTCGTAATTGTCATTGTAAACAAAGAACCGCCCACCTTCGGGCAAATCAAATTGGTCAAACACCATGTTGATCGAATAGGCGCCGCGCGATTCAATTCTCAGTCTCCACACACGGCCATCCTTGGCGTCTGTCCAAGTGCCGCTGTTGTTCAAATTGAAATTCACGTCATGCGGATAACCGAAGCGCAGCGGAACATCTTTGCTTTCGGTTTCATCTTCAGCCAACAGCGTTGCCGCATCCACAGCAGGCAAACTGCGTGTAGCAGGCGCGTCAAGCGCGGCCATGTTCAAACTGGCGGGAGCGCCGCCTTGTGACACCTGTGCAAAGCTTGTCGAAACCAAGCAGCACATTGTCAGTAAAAAAAGAACAGTAAGGGACCGTTTCATCGTATTGTCTCCGTTTGCAAATAGGATCATAATAAATGATCGTGTTATGAATAGAGTAAAGTTGTTTAAGTTCGCTTAAAATTTACTAAAGCAATTCCGCCGATAATCAGCGCGCCGCCCAGCACAATATCCCAGTGCAGCGGCTCATCCAGAAAAATCACACCAAGTAATACCGCAGTCGGCGGAAACACAAACGTCACAATGGACGTGCGCGTCGCGCCCCATCGATTCATCAAATAGAACCACGCCACCGTGGACAAACCCATTCCCAAAATCCCCATCCACGCGCACGCCAGCCATGTCATGGGCAATTGCGGAATCTTGAACGGCGCTTCAAAGATTGCAGCCATGATGATGATAAAAATCATGCCGCCCATAATCAATGGGAATCCCATCTGATACGGATGCACGCCGCGCAAGAACTTTCGCTGTGAAACCGTACTGCCCGCATAAAGGAAGGTTGCGGTGATCATCGCGGCTTGTCCGATCACGTCATGCGTCGCGCCGAAGTCGGGATTCATCAAAATATAAATTCCCGCAATTCCCGAAAGCAGTCCTAAGAATTTCGGAACCGTGAACTTCTCATCGTGCAAAAAGAAATGCGCCATGAGCATCGTCCAGAGCGGCATCGTGGCATTCAAGACTCCGGCCAGGCCTGAATCAATCCGCGTTTCCGCAAATCCGATTAAACTAATCGGAGCCGCGACACTCGTGATTCCCAAAAAGAACGGCAGCCAAAATTCTTTGCCCGACCATTTGAGATCAAACTTCTTCCACTTGACGATGACCCATGTAATCGCGAGACCGAAAATGAGCCGCCAACTCACCATGGTCATCGGCCCGATTTCGCGCAAGGCCAGTTTGATCCACAAAAACGACGTACCCCAAGCCAGACAGCCAAGGTACAAGAACACCAGCCACTGTCTCAAGAAAACTCCCCTTTGCCCGCTCGTGCGGGTTTGCTCCACGAACCCTCAGGACTAAGCTATAAGATAACATGCTTCTTGCCCCTTTGCAACTCTGCTTGTGAAATTCACTACAGGGCGCGTCGGGCGGGGCCGAACTGTTGGATGTTGGGAACATCGTGCGCAATTTCGCCTTGAAAATTTGCACGCCCGACTTCGAAATCTTGCACATCAGCCAACAAAAAAGCCCCGCAAGTCAATGCAGGGCCTTTACAATCAACATTCTACGATTTTACGCAGGCATTTCGTTCTCAACCAAGCCAATCAAGTTGCCTGACGGATCTTTGAACAAAGCCATGATGACCATCCCGGGAATAACAGTGCGCTCCATGACAGTCGAACCTCCGTTCTTGGCAATTTCGGCCAACATCGGGTCAATCTTATCTACGGCGATGTAAACGGTCACATTAGGCGCGCCGCCGGGTTCGTAACCGCTGATACCGCCGCCGATGCTCTTTTCTTCCGCCGCGACGAGTCCGTATTGCATCGGATTGTTCGCGTCAATCTTCCAGCCGAACATCTTGCTGTAAAACGATTGCAGTTGCGCGCCGTCATGTCCGGTGATTTCAAAATGTACAACAGGCATTCCCATCGTGAGTCCCTCCTAAATGAATATTGAAAAAGAAATTGAAAAGTGCTAACGAGCGATTGAGGGCCTGCCGTACTTCTGTGTGGCCCAACCGAGAATGATACCGACGATTGTACCGGGAATCATAATCTCGATCCAATAGTGTTCACCGTTTTCGCCGGGCATCGCGGCCACGAGTGTTGCTAACGCAAGTCCGATGATGCCGCCGAAGATTAAACCCTTGGTCATGTCGCTGACTTTACGCGAATAGAATCCGATGATTAGTCCGGCCAACAATCCTTTGAACGATGAACCCATCACAATTCCTGCCAGTGCGTCGCGCACTTCCGGCGTGAACCAAGCGGTTAATCCGTCGAACACTCCGAGAATGACTCCGAGAATAATTCCTAACACTGGTTTGGACATGGCGGCCTCCGGTTTAGTTGCGTGAAATTTGCTGTCACAGAATAATACAGAAAGATTCAGAAATCCTTTAGCGCCGCAGGGCCAGATAAAAAATTAGTCTTATAACCATATAAGTCAAGAGGATAATCACAATAAACCGATGCTTGCTGACCAGTCGAGCGATCTTTTCGAGAGGCGATTCCCGATAAGCTGTGACCGGCTCGCCGTCCAAGTACCGCAAAACATCATCCGCCAAATCCGCCGCATTCGCGTAGCGCTCGTTGCGATTTTCGTGCGCCGCCTTGCGAATAATTGCCGCAAGCTCTTTAGGCAGTGCGCGCATGTGTTCACGCAAAAATCCGTTGACAGGATCGCTTCTCGTCAACAAGTGATACAGCGTAACGCCGAGCGCAAAAATATCCGCCCGTGCATCCAAAGTGTCGCCGCGCATCTGCTCCGGCGACATATATCCCACCGTTCCGTGCCCGCCTGTGTGTGCAGTCTCATCATGTGATTCGCGCGCCGTTCCCCAATCCAACACCAACACTTCTCCGAACTCGCCGACCATTATGTTCGCCGGTTTCAAATCGCGATGCAGGACATTTTTGCTGTGCGCATAAGCTACTGCGTCACAAATTTTCAAGAATACGCGCAAGCGATCACTTACAGAATCAGTACGTGCCGCGAACTCGTCAAGACGAAGCCCTTGCACAAGTTTCGTGACATAAAAAACACGACCGTCGGGCAATGTGCCGAGATCGTGTACAGGAATAATTCCGGGATGTTCAAGCTGTGCGGCGGTTTGTGCTTCAGCTTTCATGCGCTTGACCAACTCGCCTTGCTTGTCATGCACGCGCAGAACTTTCAAGGCGACGTTTCGATTCAGCGCGGTGTCAAACGCGATAAACACATTGCCCATACCGCCTTGACCGAGCGGCCCAACGAGTTTGTATTTCGTCTGCGAGAGGTCAGGTTCTTCAATGACCTCGCGCAAATGATCGAGTGCGTCGTCAGGGAGTCTCATCTCTTGCTCGTGCGCTTAACACCCAGCAAAGCTTGCGACTCTTCGAGAAATTCCTCTTCCGTGGCCGTAATCGAGCGCAATCTATCGAGCAAAGCCATTCTCACTTTCGTGCGCATCGCGTGCAAGTGATTCGTGACCGTTGCCGTGATCAAATTGAATTCGCGCGCGAGATCATCATAAGTCAACTTGTCAGCGGAGCCGCGCTCAATATCGTAACGCTTGCAAATCTGAAATTGCAGTTTGGCCATGTCGGTTGTGGCCAGTGCTTCCACATCGTTGACCGCCGTTTCAAACAAACTTCTGCGCCACTCCTGCTCGAACAACTCTTCAAACGAGTCCGGATCGGCAGGGATCGAGCGGCTCGCCATCCACTCCCGATTTTTCGAGCGAATCAACCAACCCACCGCCGCGCTTTTGGGCGATGCCGGCTTTGTATTCGTTAATCAAAAATCTGTCCAAGCACACGCGCACGAAATGCCGGAAACGCGCCTTGCCGGAATCGAATTTGGAAAACGTGTCGCGCTCGAAAACATAAGTAAAGAAATTCTGCGCCGCGTCGTTGGCATCGCTCTCGCTTGAGTTCCATTTCGCGCGAATGTAACTCTGCACCGGATGCCAATAGAGCCTCGACACAACATCCCAACCTAACTGCCGCGCGGTTTCATCGTCGCTCAATAAAGCGCGAATCGCAGTCCAGCGTGTTTCGGGAAAGGGAGTGAAGCCGCTCATGTTACTTCGCTCGTGTGCTCCACTCGGCCAGCCAGATCAAAAACTCTGTTCCGACTTCAAGCGCGTCCGGGTGAATGGAAAACTTGCTTTGATGCAATCCGACTTCACCTAAGCCGTCTTTGGCCACACCGAGACTAAAATACAGACAGGGAAAAGCTTGCGTGTAATACGAGAAATCTTCAGCAGTCATGCGTTTGATGCTTTCGCCGTCTGCACGCAAGGCTGGGAATTTGTCGGGAGCCTTCAAAACGGCTTCACACAATGCAGGATCATTCGTCGTCGGAGGAGCGCCGCGCCGAAGCTTCAACTCCGCCGTGCAGCCATATGCTTCGGCGGTGTTGGTGATGTAGTCGTTCATCAGTGATTCAATCGTGCCGCCGTTTTGAATCGAATCTGCAATGTCAATGTAAGCACGCACCGTTCCGCCGAACGAACACTCTTCGGGCAAAACGTTATACGTTTTTGCGGTGTCACACTCAATCCACGCGACGCTCATGATGCACGGCTCTTCCAAGACGTTCATCTTGCGCGCGGGCAGGCTTGTCAAACCAGAGATGATATTGGCCAAGCACGTCGGCACGTCGTCGCCTTGATGCGGATAAGCCGCATGCGAACCGCGACCGGCAACTTTCACACTGTAATAATTGCTACCGGCCAGCACAGGGCCGGGTGCAATGCGAATCACACCGACAGGCAAACCGGGAAAGACGTGCTGAGCAAAAACTTTCTCGACACCGAGTTTTTGCAGCGTGCTGTCGTTGACAATGTCATCTGCTCCGCCTTTGACCTCTTCGGCAGGTTGAAACAGAAAAACGATGTTGCCGTTTACGTTGGGGTCGCTCTTTAGTTCAATCGCCGCGCCGAGCAGCATTGCCGCGTGCGCATCGTGCCCGCAGGCGTGCATCATTCCGGGAACCGTTGAAATGAAATTGCACTCGGTCTCTTCGGCAATCGCAAGCGCGTCAAGCTCGGCTCGCAAACAAATCGTCGGGCCGGGCCTGCCTGTTCGCAAGACTGCAATCACTTCTGTCTTGAGTGAAGGTGAATCCACAAACTCCGTGTAACCTGCCTGCTCAAGCTCTGTGCGTATGAGTTTGGAAGTCTCAAACTCTTTGTTCCCGATTTCAGGATGCGCGTGAATGTGCTCGTATGTTGCGCGGACTTTGGGAAGCGTCGTTAAGCGTTGCCGCAAATGATGTGCGACGCAAAGTAACACCGACAAACAAGTGCAGTAAGAAAGCTCATTGATGGCACCATCTTCTTTACAGTTTCATCTTCATCCCTTTTAGCAAATGAATGTTAGTTAAAACTGTTAATCCATAAGGAAATACCTCTGAACGCAGGCGATTGCGACTGAAGCGTCCCACAATTACCATAGAGCACACATCCATTGGGGTCCCCGAGAATGTACCATTGGCCCAGAGCAAATGAATCGTTATTTCAGTCTGCAGAGCATCTTGGGCAAACGGTTTTTGCCAGGACTCACCTATAGCCAATTTGACCTTCGGCGACGGTCACCACCGATCGAAGATGACGAAGGTTTTGTCTAACCTGATCAAGAATGATATCCTGTCAATGCCAAGGATAACGGCACCGAAGTCCGGTGTATCGTGATTGACCACAATAATCTGAGACCGTCATTGAGCGATCTGTTGCTCCAAGACGTTGCCCACTGAATCAAATTTTGCGACAAGTCCCTGCCATCGCTTTGACCGGCAACGGCAATTCTTCCGTCCGGCAGAATAGTTAGCGCATGGCTTCACCATCAAGGTGTCCCCGGCATAGCCTACCCACTGAATTTCAAATCGCTGTTTAGCTTACAAGTCCAAACTCTGAGCAACTGTCCGCACATATACACCCCCGGCGCTCTGCCATGCTGGCGCGTCCCATGCACCACCGCGAAATCGATTGTAATTCGAGTTGTTGATGGAACTACTTTTGCGACAAACATTCAGCGGTTTGTGTGCTCTTGCGGGTAACGAGCAGATCACCGTTGCGATTATTCAAATAGCGCCCCCCTTCTGCGAATTTTCGCAATTCGACCCGCGGTTAGAGCTCCGTTCGAATCAAAGAAGAACGGTTGTCTGCTCTCCGATTGGGACAACGGCGCATCCACCGTTACTAGTGGCGCAGATACCCCCTTCGCTGCCAATGGCATATTTTAGCCAGGTTTCAATTGGCTCTTGGCTTATCGAATCGTCCTTCGCACGCACACAAATACGGCAAGAATTACAAATACATTATTCGCATAAATATCTCCTAACCGGCAATGTAGAGTAGGGTTGCCAAAGATACAAAAATTAAAAAAGCCTACCGGGTGCGCGAGGCTTCTGGATTCATCGGATGGGTTATAATAACCCAGTCGGCCACCTTGGAACGCTTGCAGATGGCCTTCTACGGCGTCCAGCCCGGCAATTTGCTGGCCTGCTTCACCCACTTGGTGAACTGCGCTTCGTTGAGTTGGTCGTCCTCGTGAATGTCGAGATAGCGCACGCCCTTGTTCTTTGACTCGCCGGGCGGGATGGGTTTCAATGATCCACCGTTAAAGAAAGTCACTTTGACGTAGCGTGTGAACACATGAAAAGAGAGAAACCAGCCCCGGCCCTCGATACCGTAAAACGGCGAGTTCCATTTGACAGCTTTATGCGCTTTGGGTGCGCTGCTCATGATGATTTTGTCAAGCTTGCGTCCAACTTCGCGCTTCCAACCCGGCATAGCAGCGATGTAAGCTTGCACGGGAGCATCTCCATCGGCTTTAGCGATTTGCGGATTGCCGCCTGAGAGCAGAGCAGGAGCCTTGGCAGCCTTCGACTTCGCCGGAATTTTTGAAGCGCCATTAAACGCAACGGCAGCTTTCACGAGCGCCTTGAACGCACGCGCGTCAACCTTCTCTCCTTCACGAATGTCAATTGCTCTGCGTGTGCCGCCTTCCAAGCTTGCATTGAAAAGCTGTGACGGATCGGGAAGCTTGGCTCCGTGTGCAAACGTGAGTTTCACGACCGCCTTGTATGTTTCTCCGGTGCAGACAATCCCGTTGTGTGACCAAACCGGAACTCCCACCATTCCGTTCGACGGTTTCTTCCATTTGCGCTCTTCCGTCATTCGCGGATCAGCTTCAAGAATCAACACGCGCATGCGAGCAAGAGTTTCTTCGCGCCAATCTCCGAGATCTTCTTTGGTGTTGGACTTCACCGTCTTTGCAACGATTTTCTTACTGGCGGTCTTCTTCGCGGTTTTTTTCGCGGACTTCTTCGGTGCTTTGGTGGCCATTGGAGTTCATCCTAATTGAAAGAAATGCAGTAGTATCTTTACAATGAAGTCAGCAAACCTCTTTATGAGTCAGTCCTAATTTACGAAAATCTTAAAACTAATATTACAAAAAAGCCCCACGCAGGTTCGCGCAGGGCTTCAGATATAATTTGGTGCCCGAACTCGGATTCGAACCGAGATGCCTTGCGGCGCTACCCCCTCAAGATAGTGTGTCTACCAATTTCACCATTCGGGCGGCTTGTTAAGCCGATTTTGCCGCTAGCGCGTTTGCGCTCACGGCTTCGGTAGTTCTTTTAATTGCCGCCGGTTGTGGGCTGCTGATTGGCCGGAGTTGAATTCGGCTGAGCAGGAGTCGTCGCGGGAGTCGTGCCCGGCTGAACCGGACTCACTTGCGCGCCACCCGGAATGGACGGAACGGGACTCGTATCAATCTGGCCCTGCGCGGCTTGCTGAGTGACGGAAGTTTGCTGTGTCGCAGGTCCAGACACGAGCGCCATCACCAAACAGTTGAGCAGGAAAATCGTCGCGAGCACTGTGGTGGCCTTCTGTAAGAAGTTTGATGCCGCGCGTCCGCCAAACACCGTTGAGCTGCCCATGCCGCCCGCAACACCGGCGAGGCCGCCGCCCTTCGCGCTTTGCAGCAGGATCGTAACTACCAGCAGAAGCGAAACGATGATTTGAAGTGCGATTAAGAGTCCGTAGATCATGACAAAACTTTGGAAATAGGAAATAAGAAATAGGAAATCAGCGAGAAGCTCGCGTGCATTCCTTGTGTAATTCAAGCAAACTGTCCACCTTCAAACTTGCTCCGCCGACTAACGCGCCGTCAATGTCCGGCTGTGTCATCAGTTCGTAGCAGTTGTCGGGTTTCACACTACCGCCGTAGAGGATCTGCATCTTCATTGCGGCTTCAGAGTTCTTCTTGGCAAGTAACTCGCGCACGTACTTGTGTGCCGCTTGTGCTTGCTCGGGTGTGGCTACGACTCCGGTGCCGATAGCCCAGACGGGTTCGTAGGCCACCACCACTTTGTCAAGCTGGGCTTCTTCAATGTTTGCCAGCCCGACTTTGACTTGTCGAGCCAACACATATTCGAGCTTGCCGGCGTTGCGCTCTTCAAGGGTTTCGCCGATGCAGAAGATCGGAGTCAATCCGGCTTTCAATGCCGCCGCGACTTTCAAGCCGATTAGGTCATCGGATTCGCCGAAAATCGCCCGCCGCTCGCTGTGTCCCAAGACCACATACCGACAGCCCAAGTCCACCAGCATCTCCGGGGAGACTTCTCCCGTGAACGCACCGGAACTTTGAAAGTAACAATTTTGGGCTCCAAATGCAAGCTCGGAAGGGGTCTTACCACTCTCTTTACAAGCACTTGCAACGGCTTGTAAAGCCGTATTTGTTGGAAGCAAGACCGTTGGGACGGGGCTGGCGGGTAGCTTGGCCGCATACTCCCGCACAAACTCGGCGGCTTCGCCCGTGAGTTTGTTCAGTTTCCAGTTTGCGGCAAGGAGTTTCGTTCTATTCATTATGAATTATGCATTTGTCAACGCCGCAACGCCCGGGAGAACCTTGCCTTCGAGGAATTCGAGGCTGGCTCCGCCGCCGGTGGAAACGTGCGAGACCTTGTCGGCCAAGCCGAATTTCTCCATCGCCGCAGCTGAGTCACCGCCGCCGACAACCGTGATGGCTCCGGCTTGGGTGGCCTTTACCAGGGCTTCGGCTACAGCTTTCGTACCGGATGCAAATTCATCAATTTCAAAGACTCCCATCGGGCCATTCCAAACCACTGTCTTCGCGTTCAGAATATAATCGCTGTACAGTTTTTCGGTATCTTTGCCAATATCCGCCGCCAGCTTGTCATCGGGGATCTTGTCAGAAGGAGCCGTGGTGGTGGCTTCACCGGACTTCAGCTCGGAGGCGATGCGCGAGTCGGGAGGCAGAACGAGCTTGGTCGAGGAGCCTTTGGCCTTCTTGATCAGTTCGAGCGCAAGGTCGAGCTTGTCCGTCTCGAGGATGGATTCGCCAATCTGGCCGCCCTGAGCTTTATAGAATGTATAGGCCATACCGCCGCCGACCAGAATCGTATCCACTTTGCCGATGAGGTTTTCGATGACGTCAATCTTGCCGGAAATTTTCGAACCGCCGAGTACCGCCACGAACGGGTGCTTCGGTTCGGCCAAAGCTTTGCCGAGATACTCAAGTTCCTTTTGCATCAGGTAACCCGCGACACACGGCTTGATGAATTGCGTCACACCTTCGGTGGAAGCATGCGCGCGATGAGCGGAGCCGAACGCGTCGTTGACATAGAGATCGCCGAGCTTGGCGAGCTTTTTGGCAAACTCGGGATCGTTCTTCTCTTCTTCGTTATAGAAGCGCAGATTTTCGAGCAGCACAACTTGACCGGGCTGCATGGCCGCGACAGTTTTTTCGACCTCTTCGCCGATGCAATCGGAAGCCATCGTGACGGGTCCACCGAGCAATTCCGCCAGCCGAACGGCGGCGGGCATCAGCGACATATCGGGATTTTTTTTGCCTTTGGGTCGTCCGAGGTGGCTCATCAAAATGGCCATGCCGCCGGACGCGATAATCTTCTTAATCGTGGGCAGCGACTCGCGGATGCGCGTGTCGTCGGTAACTTTGCCCTCGTCAAGCGGCACATTAAAATCCACGCGCACCAACACGCGCTTGCCGCTTAAGTCAACCTGATCAATCGTTTTTTTGTTTGTTCAATCCGGAAAATGGTAGGGATTTGGAAATTGGTAACGGACTATTTGTCTGGATTCGTTGGTTGACAACAGGGAATTCAAATTTGAATGGTCTTGCTGTAACGGTGGCAAGAACTCCCAATGCGGGATAACCTTCTCAACTTCTTTTGCGAAGCCTTTTCCTTCGGGTTTTTCTTGGAAGACTTTCCATTCCTTTACGAGTCCACATGAATCCACATGAACCCCTACAACAACTTTGCCTTTAACGCTGTCTTGTAGCGCTTGCTGTGGATAATTCGGTTGGGGACATTTTCCTTCGATAGGAACAACAACGGGGAATCATAGCAACCTTTGGTCCATGAACCTTGAACATACACTGAACCCAATTTCCCAAGGGAATCGCTCTCGCTTGCGCGCGAGGGCCATTTGATTCCAAGCTAAAAGATGAGAAGGTCTCATGGTCAGAACTTGGGGCGGACATCTGTCGCGTCTGTGCGAATCCCAGCGGCAGGTGGCGCCGAGATCTTAGGAATGCCGGAAGGCGGGGATGCTTGGCTTATCGAAAAAGCACGACTCGGAATCCGTTGCCTGATTCCGCTTTCACGATCTCGCGCATGTGCGCAGGCGAGTTTGAACGGCTTTCGGGCGGGCAACGGAACATCGTCAAATCTTCGCCGCCAAAGGTTTCCTGCGGATAACCTTTGGAAGACAACGAATGCCGATTTCATTTGAAATCGCGCATGAAATCTGAAACTGAATCCGCGTCGTCGTGTTGGATAAGAACGGCGTGGATATGATCCGGCATCAAAACGTAGCCCCCACACACCAGATTAGCTTTAGCTCTGCACTCTTCAAAGGTCTCCAATATCCTCTGACATAAACTCGCATCGACAAACCATGAACCGCGAATCAGTGTAACAGTTGTTACGAAATGGCGGCTACCAGGCAAGTCATACTGGTGGTGTCGAGCAGGTTCCTCCATCCTTTGGGCGGGCAGGTGAAACAACTGCCGCCGCGAACATAAAAATTCATTTATTCTTCTTCGCTGCCGTCGAAAATTTCGTCTAACTGATTTTCGATGAGGGTGATGCGCTTGACGATGTCCTTGACGGCATTTTCGATGCGCGACAAAGCTTCCATCACTTCGGCATTACCGCCGCCAGCGGGACGGGGACCACGGTCACCGAAATCACGACGGGGCGGGCCACCAAATTCACGGCGCGGCGGACGATCTGTCCATTCACGCTTGGGGGGACCACCAAATGAGCGAGCACGCGGCGGGCCACCAAACTCACGACGCGGCGGACGATCTGTCCACTCACGCTTCGGGCCATCACCCTCTCCATCACGACGTGGCGGACGATCCGTCCACTCTCTTTTGGGACCAAACGAACGACTCGGCGGCCCACCAAATTCACGACGCGGACCACGCGGCGGACCACTATCGCCATCACGGCGTGGCGGACGATCTGTCCATTCGCGCTTCGGGCCATCTGCATCACGACGCGGGGGACGATCAGTCCACTCGCGCTTGGGGCCATCTGCATCGCGACGTGGGGGACGCTCTGTCCACTCACGCTTGGGACCATCCGACGCAGCGCGCGGCGGCTTGGCTTTCACATGCTTCTTGTCGGGGTCGGCCAAGCGGTAGCGCTTGGGCTTGGCATCATCTGCCATGTAGATACTCCAGTTCACAAAGGGGTGTGACAGAAACAGACATCGTGCACCACTCGGCGAATTGTTCTGCCGCTCGAAAGAAATTCGCAGATCCCGCTTCACGAGCCTGAAGCACTGCGTGACGATAAAGGCATCGCCAGCCAGTTAAAATTTATTTCAGATTCCTTTGACGCGCGCGCCTTTGATGGCAACCATGATGGAGGGTTGCGGGCAGGCGTGCGATTCGGTGTCACCTTCGTGCTGCTCTTCGACAGCGCCGGGAGCATTCGGATCGAACATCAGCGTGCCTTGCAATTCAATCTTTTTGCCGAGAGCATCTTGCGGGAACGTGACGACGTCGCCCATGCTCTTGCACAAAATTCTCGATTTATCTTTCTGCTCGATTTCCACCCAGCATCCGGCATGCTTGCAAATATCTACAACGGTTCCGCTCACGAGCACGTCTTGATCAACATACTGCGCGGGATTCGCGTTGAGTTCAGCAATCTTGGCGGGTCTTTTCAGAGTCGGTTCTTCACCGAAGGTGCTCATGTTTTTGCTTGAGCAGGCACACGAAACGGCGAACAACGCCGCAATCGTCATTACGAGTAGAGTTTTCGTTTTCATCTTGGAATAAAAAATTGAGGTTTACGGACGCTAAAACCGGCGGAGATTCCTTCTAATGGAAGGACGCTAAGTATCTTCTCCGCTCGGCGTACTGGGTTCATCTTGCAGATTGAACGGCTCCGGATCCATGTGTTGTTGTTTCAAGTAGCGCCGCAGGTCAATGTTAATCATTGAGAACAGCTTTGCAACAACAAACGCATCATCCAGCCAGCCGAAGAACAAAAAGAAGTCGGGGATTAAGTCAAACGGCATGAGCACATAGAGGACAATCGCGATGACCGCGACAATCGTCGCCCACGGTGTCTTGCCACCGCGCCGCAAAAATGCACCAACCATTTGCCGCCATAGCTTGAAGCGGCGATACAGAAACTTCCAGCCGCTCCGCGTTTTGGGCAGGATGGCGAAAAAAGCAAGAAAGGCGGCGCCGAACCCTGGTCGGCGTTTCTTCATCAGGCTTTCGTTTTGTCGTCGTCCAGCGGCTTGCCTTCAGAACTCAAACCGTAATCGGCCAAGTTCAAGTTGCGGTGCGCGGCGTAGCGCTTCAGGTCCATCCGCACAAGCGAGATGCATAACGCAATCACGAGACCGTCATCAACGAAGCCTAAAGCAGGAATAAAATCCGGCACAACGTCGATGGGCGAAATTAAGTAGAGCAGCGTCGCTGTAATTGCGGCAACTGACGCCCAAGGAATGTCGAACTCTTTCTTGACGCTGTCGCGCAGCATTTCCCAAAGGAGTTGAGCCTGCTTGCCGAGTTTGACAACGTACTCTTTGCCGGAGTTCAGCAGTTTCTTAATGCCGCCTTCCGCTTTGTCAACGACTTTATCGACGTCTTCTTTGGTGACGGTGTTCTTCTTCTCTTCGAACCACTTGCCGGTCTTGTCGGCAACTTTTTCAAACGCTGAGTGCGTTTCGGATGTCACACTGCCCCAGAGTTTCGAAACCGAAGCCTTGGCTTCGTCGAAATTTTCTTTGAGATCGGTTTTCTTTTCAGTGTCGCTCATGTTGTTCATCCTTTAGCATTTATTCGCAATTGATGAAGAAGTATCGGCAGCCACAGGGGCAGCCGCTACACTCTTATTGTTTACTCATCATTACAAGCAGGTCAACGCAACGCATTGAATAACCCCACTCGTTGTCGTACCAGCCGAAAATCTTGACCATCTTGTCACCCATGACCATCGTGGATTTCGCATCGAAGATACACGAATGCGGATTGCCGATGATGTCCACCGAGACGAGTTCGTCTTCGGAATATTCCAACACGCCCTTCATCGGGCCTTCGGCGGCGGCTTTGAACGCGGCGTTGACGGCTTCAATCGTGACGGGCTTGGTGGTGTTGACCACGAGATCGGTGATGGAACCTGTCGGAGTCGGAACACGCAACGACGTGCCGTCAATCTTGCCTTTGAGTTCCTTGATGATCTTGCCGACGGTCTTGGCGGCGCCTGTGGTCGTCGGGATGATGCTCAACGCAGCCGAGCGTGCGCGGCGCAGATCGCTGTGCGGCGCGTCGAGAATATTCTGATCGTTGGTGTAGCTGTGAATCGTGGTCATGAACGCGGTTTCGATGCCGAAGTTGTCGAGCATGACTTTCGCCATCGGCGCGACGCAGTTGGTCGTGCAGCTTGCGTTAGAGACGAGCTTGTGTTCGGGCTTCAAGCGCGCTGTCGTTGATGCCGAGCACGATGGTCGCGTCAATTTCATCTTTCGACGGCACGGTGAGCAGCACTTTCTTCGCGCCTGCGTCGATGTGCTGCTGAATGCCTGCTCGGTCACGGAACGACTTTGCTCCGGTGGATTCGACGACGATGTCAATTTTGTCCGTCGCCCAATCGAGCTTCTTGGCGTCTTTTTCGGCGGTGACCTTCACATGATTCTTGCCGACTTGAAATCCGGTGGCGGTGACTTCAACGGTGCCGCCGAACTTACCTTGCGTCGAATCAAATTTGAGCAGATGCGCGAGCGTCTTCGAGTCCGTCAAATCGTTAATGGCAACGACTTCAAAACGCGGGTCGTTGTAAATTCCGCGAAACACCAAGCGGCCGATACGGCCGAATCCGTTAATTGCTATGCGAATAGGCATGGGAGGAAATAGTCAAAATTGAAAATAGGAAAATTGAAAAGAAATATTTGTTGATCTGTCAAACGCACGCGTCAGCGCAACGTTGGTCACTTTTCAAGTGACTACCCAAAGAAGATCTCCGCAATCTCATACGTGCGGTCGTCAACGTATCTTGTCTTGCCTTTCATTTCTGAAAGCGGGACGGTGACGATGTGTCCGCTGTTAAGAGCCATGAATTGACCCCACTTTCCGGCGGATGCGGCTTCGACGGCTTGCACACCCATCGTGGTGGCGAGCAATCTGTCTTCGGCGACGGGAGTGCCGCTGCGTTGAACATGGCCGAGTGCGGTGACGCGAGTGGAGATACCGGTGCGCTGTTCGATTTCGCGGGCGACGGCATAACCGACGCCGCCGTAAACCGGACGACCGAAATTATCAAGTTGGCCTGTGGTGATGATGCCTTCGCCTTCAGCGATAGCGCCTTCAGCCACAACGACGATGGAGAAACGCTTGACTTCATGACGCGTGACCAACTGACGACAGAGTCTGTCCCAATTAAAGGGACGCTCAGGAATCAAGATCATATCCGCACCGCCCGCGATTCCCGCAGTCACGGCAATCCAACCCGAGTTGCGGCCCATGGTCTCAATGATCATGATGCGGTGATGCGATTCCGCCGTGGCATGCAAGCTGTCGATGGCGTTCGTTACTGTTTGAACTGCCGTATAGAACCCGAAAGTTGCATCGGTTCCTGCGATGTCATTGTCAATCGTCTTGGGAATGCCGATAATCTTCGCACCAAGCTTCGAAAGTTCATATCCCGCCGACAAGCTACCGTCGCCACCAATGACAATAATACCGTCAATGCGATGCAATGCGATATTTTCCAAGCAATGGGCCACCGTGTCGGGGTCGTGAACGGGGTTGAAGCGCGAGGTGCCGAGGATAGTACCGCCACGGGCCAGAATACCCGCGACGGACTTGGGGGGCAGGGGGATAATGTCGCCGTCGTGCAATCCCTTCCACCCGTTGCGGATGCCGACGGTTTCGTAGCCGAAGCGATTATTTGCCGTGCGGACGACGGCGCGGATGGCTGCATTCAGTCCCGGGCAGTCGCCACCGCTGGTGAGGAGGCCTAATTTCATATTATATAAGGATTCAAGTTACGGTTGAATATAGAATTTACTGCTCTTTGGGGGGATAGTCAAGGCGACGATTTTTCCCCCTTCCCGTAGGGGAAGCGTCGATCCAGACAGCAATCGGTAATAATCACGCTGTTTTGCCTCTATTCTGGTGATATCCTCGCAACATTTGCAAAAACAGGTGCAGAAATTTTGCTCAGCGCCGTTTTGCTTGACATTCCGCTGACCCGCATATACCTTGTAAAACTCGGGGGTGCGCAGAAGCCCGCAGAAAATAGAGCTTGAACATTCAAATTCAGGAGACGCTCATGAATTCCTCTGAGCAGTCGAAGGCAATTCAGCTGACCGCAAAGGTGTTGGATATCACATGGTATGTGACGATTGCTTTTTTCGCCATTATCATCTTCGTATTGATCTTCAGACCTGAAATGCGCCCAGAATCTTGGATAATGGCTGGGGTTGTCATGGATTCAAGTTCGACACCCTATTCAATCGTTTCTCAGGCAACAGGTTTGCCGTTAGATTTTCACGGAGTCGAAGCAAAGCTTCCTGTCATGAACGCATACGGCCATGCGATGATTAAATCACCGGGTACGTTGTGGTCGGTGTTGTTCAATATCAAAGAGGGCATCGCTCAGATTTGGGTATTTGTGGGTCTCTTCCTACTGCGACGAGCTTTTCGTGCTTTGAATCAGGCAACAGTTTCGCGATCCGTAATCGCCGCGATGTTTCGACAAGTCGGTGTGCTCACAATATTTTTCGAGCTTGCCAATACAACGTTGACGTTGCTGCTGCAAATCTGGCTGAGTAAACATGTGACAACAACAGGGCTGCGGATTGATAAGGCAATCTTCCCTGAGTTAGCAATTCTCTTTGGAGGGTTGTTGCTGCTGGCGATTGCCGATTTAATCGAGCAACAAGCACCTGTGCCAGAAAAAGTTCCAAATGATCCATCACTCACAAATTAGTCAAACCGAACTGCGCGAACGGATTCGGCAAAACAAGATTCAGTTCGCCGGAAACAGCAAGCTGAAAATCTATGGTACGCTCGCGTGCTCATCTGGCAAAAGGATGAAACGCGAGAACAGAGTCTTTTTTGCAACTGAACCGGAAGCGATAGCGGAGGGGTTCAGACCGTGCGGGAGATGCCTGCGGGAGAAATATTCGGCATGGAAGCGTTAAAACAATAGAACTTAACTGTTTTCATGGTGAAATATTGATAAACGTTGGCCGTGTCTTGAAGCAGGCGGTGACAAACTTCACCAAGAACGATTTAGAATCGCTTAGCGCGGGCTTAGCCTTCTATTCGGTGCTCTCGCTTGTTCCGCTGCTGGTGCTTCTGTTAGCGGCTACAGAGTTATTGTCGAACCAAACGTCGAATTTACTCATCGCGCAAATTAATGCCTTTGTTGGCCCAAATGCGGGCGATGGGTTGGCGCTTGTGATTCAAAGTACGCGCGAGTTGAAATCGGGAGGGAAGATCGGCTTCTTTGGTGCGGTAATGATGCTGATTGCCGCCACGATGGCGTTTGCACACCTTCGTCACGCGTTAAATAAAATCTGGCAAGTGAACGATAGCTCGTCGTTTGTGGCGAACTGGTTATTGGCGCGTGCAACTTCGCTTGTGCTTGCATCTGGCATCGGTTTATTGCTGTTGGTGTCAATGGTCATTACGGCTGTGCAAGGTTACATGTTTCCCGCAACGGGACTCTGGGTTTTGCTCAATATCGGTGTATCGCTATTCTTAAACACACTACTGTTCGGCTTCATCTTCTGGTTGCTGCCTTCCATAACTATCGGTTGGCGCGATGTTGCACTCGGTGCAGTTGTTACCGCAATCTTGTTTGAGGTCGGCAAATGGGCGATTGGTCTATATCTGAGTTATGCTGACATTGGCTCACTGTACGGCACAGCCGGATCGATTTTAGTATTGCTCGTGTGGATCTACTACGCATCAATCGTGTTCTTCTTCGGAGCAGAAATCACCCACGCGTGGGCACTGAATTATGGTTCGTTGAAAAAGCGAGTGGGTTACGATTAGCAGCGTAAGACTCTATCAAAACAAAACGGCGACCTGATGAGGCCGCCGTTCTTAATATAGAATGAGACTCGAAACGTCATGGGTTCGGGTTCACCAGAGGTGGTCCATCCCGAAGGTCCGGACGAATCACCGTATACGTTATACAATCCGTTCCTTCCCTGCGGCAACAATAGACATCATATTGCACGTATTTCTCTTTAACGCAAGCGGCACCACATGCATCTAAAGCAACCAGGCTGAAATAGAAATTACCGACCAAGCGGGTGCTCATCGTTTTTGCATCCGCACCAGACTTTGTTACCGCGTTCTCCGTTGTATTGGGGACATCAATGGTTTCCGTATCGTATTTAGTTTTATGGGGCAATATAGCAGGTTTCCTCTTCTTGTCCGTCATGCTGGCAAGTTCATCTTCCGTTCCACCATTAAAAGGAAAACCCGGTTCAGGGGGTGAACCTCATTCTTTTGTTTGTAAGCCTTTGTCTTGGTAGCAAAGTTGCCCTTACCTGCCCTGAAGATCGTCGTACCATTTGGACCAGCTATACATGTTCCGTCAACTGACGACGAAGTCGATCTCGTACTAACCGACCAGCTTGTGGTGCTTTTGTGTCAATGTCCAACTCCAATTTATGGTGAATTGGAAATTGCCGCTAATTTTACAAACGCTTTCTTGCTTAACTTTTACGCACTCGACTTTGAAGGTATCCTTTTCAGTCTCGTTGGCTCCAACGTCAACGCAACACGGAAAGATCTTCTTGTCTTTCCCGACGACCTGAAAGTTTCCCGGCGCGTTCACGTCAACGACGACTCCGTATGTGGAATCAATATCCAGGGGCCAAGGCAGTTCTTCGTTCAAGATTTTCGAAGCCAGTATCGGAATAGGCTTGATTACGTGTAGCGTTTCCTCTCCCTCTTTGGATTCAAACTGAATGGACGGACCGTAGCGCTCGTCAACGGTTGAAGTCGGCCACCAGAGGTCAATGTAGGGTGCCGGCGTAAAGACATTTGTGGCCGTCAAGTTAAATAGGCGCGGACCGGGAGCATAGCTTGCGATGAAGTCCGCGCGCGGCCGCTCAACGACGTTGACGGTCTTCCAAGCTGTTGTGACCACATTATGCAAATCGGTGACTACGGCCGAAATAGTGTGCGGTCCTAAACCGTACTTGTCAAAGTCTACGGTTAAAGTAATGTTTCCAGTTCTCTGCAAATCTTCGTGTCCGAGTGAATCGAGGGTGACCACCCATCCCATTGAATCAACTTGGATAAGCACGCTTGACCACTCTGACCAATTCGCGGGGTCGCGGAGTGAAACGGTGTTAAGGCCGAACAACGGAGCATTATCGGGCGGCCAGGTAAAGAACGGATTGGTTCCCCAATAGGTACCGTTTGTGTTCGGATAAACAGTGAACAGCTTGAGACCGTCTTCAACGGGAAGTGCATTAAAATTGCCCGAGCACGAAGCATAATAATTATCGATGCTGTCAGGATGGCTGCCTTCCAAAACAAGATAGCCATCAAACGGAAGGGGTGTGCCGAATATATCGGTTACAGCAGGATCCCAACGCAATTCAACCGGTCCGCCTGCTGTTGTCGCATGCACGGTGAAGTCCTCAATCGGGGCTTCATCAATTTCTTGCGGCATAAAAATAAATGCAGACACACCGACACTCATATTCCCCATGCAATCGCGCGTAAGCAATGTCAGTTCGTAATTTCCGCCCGGCTCAAGTCCACCTACCGCTCCGATTCCATTGCGAGCCCATTCCAAATCTGTATGCCAATTATAATCGAAATCCAAACCGCCGTCAATCGTGCAGTAGTATATTTCATTCTCTGGCATCTTGCGCACTTGCAACGCATAGTCAACGCCTTCTTTATTTTCGTCCCACGGAATCGCCCAGTACACCATGTACGACGACATCGGCGGCATAAGGATCGGCATGCCCGGAGCTAATGCCGTTTGACAGGAGCGCGCAAAAACAGTAACACTGTCACGCGGGCTGGATGGATCTGAAGTGAAAATTTCAATCGTGGCTGAATACCACCGATCAAGCTGCGGAAAGAAATCTACCGTGATTGTGGAAGTACCGAGCGGAGGAATCGGAATGGGATTGAACGAAGCAAGCAAAGCGGGACATGTGCTGGTCACATTGAACAGGCAAAGCTGATCAACACCTGTGTTTGTAATCACAATCGTTTGCTGCGACGGCATGCCGATTTGTGATCCGTTCCATTCGAGCGTGTCGGTCGATAGCGAGATTTGTCCGCCGCATTGCGCAAACACCAACGGTGCGTGTAGCAGACCAATCAGAGTCACAAACAGAGCGCTTTTCAGCAGACTTCGAGCATATCTCGTGAACATGATTCCCCAATCCTTCCTGCAAGTGTTCAATCACCTGCGGTAGTTACCGAAAATTCACAAAACTCATCAAATTCAAACTATCTAAGATGCTCCTAAGAGTCAAGGGAATTTGGGGCCAAGAAAAAATAATGCCTCCCCACTTTTCCTCCTCGCCGCGTAAGTTCAATGCCAAAACGCTATAATAATAATTTGAACAAACGTTTACGATAAACGCGCTTTTCAGAAACAAAATATTGACACAAACGTTCAAATACTGTATATTAATGACAGCTTTGGCAAAGGTCAGCACAAAAAAACGCGGCGACCATTCAAGGCCGCCGCGTTAGCAAACTGGGTCCAGCGTTTACGCTGGTTAGTCTAAGCGGTTCAGGAAATCCTTCAGGACTGGAACAAAGACATGGTCACGAACGGATTGCAGCGGATGGTTGGTGTCAGCAAAAACGGCCATCTGCGCATTCGGTAAGCTGTCATAGAGATCGTAGGCTTCATTGACCGGAATCAAATCATCACGATCACCGACGCTGACCAAAACAGGAATCTTGAAATCTTCCAGTTCAAACGGCGTCAAGCCGGTGTCGGGAAGATTGACCACCATCTTTGCAAGCCACGGCATTAGCGTGTCAAGATTGTCGCCGTGAATGGCGCGCAGTTTTTCCAAACGCTCGGGCTTGTTTTCCTGCTGCCATTCCATATCCAGTTCGGCAGCCGTATTCTCGGCTTCTTCACCGGACCAATAGAACTTTGTACCGTGCATCCAAATGGCGAGCACGCGCGTCGGATTCTTCAGCGCGTAATGCAAAGCCGCATACCCACCCATCGAGTAACCGAAAATAACGGCAGGCTCAGTCTTCAAGTGTTTGAACAGCGCGTCAAGTTCTTCAACCAAAACGCGGAACGTGAACGACTTGGTCATTTCCGATTTTGCATGACCGGGCCAATCAATCGCGATGACCGTGTAGCCGAGATCGGCAATGGTCTTCATGTAAGGACGCCATTCGGCATCAATTGAGCCGAGCATCGATGGCAGAAGCACAATAGGCGGGCCGCTACCGATAGAAGTGTGTTGTAACATGGGAGGTTCTATGTTGATTAGAAAAAAATCAATGTAACGAACTTACAATCCAGCGCTGACATCGTCGAGCAGATCGAGTTCTTCGAGCGACAGACGTTTGCCTGCGGCGGGAAGAGAATCGAGCAATTGCTCAACGGATGTGGCGCCGATAATCGGGCTGGTGACAAACTCTTTTGAGAGCATCCACACGAGCGACGTTTGTGTCATCGTTTCGCCGCGCTGTGAAGCGACACTCGCGAGCGTTTCAAGCGTGCGCACGACTTGCGGAGTGAGCTTGTCTTGTGCGCGGCCATTAATCGTATGACGACCTTCGGCAGGACCAGCTTCATTAGGACGATACTTGCCCGTCAGCAAACCGCCTTCCAGCGGTGAATAGGGAAGCACACCCACTTCAGCATCCGTGCAATAGGGCGCGAGTTCTTTTTCGACGTCGCGACGGCAGATCAAATTGTATTTAGGCTGTGACGAAACAAAAGAAGGCTCGCCTTTCATGGCGGCATAGCCGTTCATTTTGGCATGCATCCACGCAGGGAAGTTCGACAAACCGAGATAGCGCACTTTGCCTTGATGAACGAACTCGCCCAATGCTTCAACGGTTTCTTCAATCGGAGTGGCTTCATCCGGATAGTGGCACTGATAGAGATCAATGTGATCAATCTTCAAACGCTTCAGAGAATCTTCGCAAGCCTTAATCAAGTGCATGCGCGATAAACCTTCACCAGACGGCCCATCCCACATTCTGCCACGCGCCTTAGTCGCAATCACGACATCGTAACGCGATTTGGTTTTCAGCCAATTGCCGATGTAACTTTCCGAAACTCCGCCCGGATTTCCTTCCACCCAACGCGAATAAATATCCGCAGTATCAATCAGCGTGATGCCGTTATCAAAAGCGACGTCAAGAATGCGATGCGATTCCGGCTCATCGTTGCGCCAGCCCATCGTCATTGTGCCGAGGGCAAGTTCGGAAACTTGCAGGCCGGATTTACCTAAGCGACGCGTTTCCATTATTTCTTTCTGGGATCGTTGTAGATGTTGCCCTTGCGCGGCGGATCGGTCGCGTTGCGCACTTCGGGCATGGGGCTGTCTTTGAACTGCGGGGAGAGATCGGCATTAATTTTCGTCCATTCGGGCGCAATATCGCCGTCGTCCACGATGGCCTCAACGGGACATTCAGGGACGCACGCACCGCAGTCAATGCAAAGTTCGGGGTCAATGACGGCAAAGATTTCGCCCTTATATTCTGCCGGATAGATACAATAGACCGGGCAGACCTGCATACAGGAGGCGTAGCGTTCGCCGAGACATTTTTCGGTGATAACGAAAGTCACGAGGCAATCTCCCTGGCGCGCTCTGCGGCCACGGGGCCGCGAGGGGGCACAGATTTTCGCTGAAATGGCGGGTTTTGGGGACCGCAAAGACAGCTATAAGCTATTGATAATTAATAAAAAGCGGCCAGTTTCCTGTCCGCTTTGCGGTGGTCCATTGACCGCCTGAAATATGGTCAATTTTGGGGTAACATGCAAGGAAAATCAGGAGTTAGTTCGGGAGCAACATGCAGCTCGGAAGAACGAATGAGAGGCGAGGCTACCGAATAAGCACGATTTTTTGTGCGGATTCGACAGAATTTTTGATGACATCACGGACAGTGACGAAATAGATACCCGAAGAGAGATTGTCGGCGTTGACCGAATACTCGAGCTGGCCGAACAAGGGGCCACGTTGAGCGCGCTGGCCAAGAGTATTGATTAGCTCGATCGATCCAATGAAAGACGTGGGTACAAAAAGCGACAGCCGAGCCGTGCCGTTGAAAGGGTTAGGATAGACAGATAATTGGAACTCGGTGGGCAACGCATTGCCAAAATCGGCTACTTCCATTTGAAGCGTCGAGTCTGGATACCAAGGATCAAACAAGATCGAGTCAGAAATCTCATCGCCCAGTCCAAAGGGATTGAGAAAAGGATGAAATGGTCCGGTAGCATCACCCCAATAGTTGAAGCGGGCATCTGATCCGTGCTCGGTATATATCGCGAAATCCGTATTAATGAAGATATTTTCACGGGCCACGATATGCGCGTTTGGAAGATCTATTGTCGGCTCTATTCCGCCGATATTTATGAAGCGATTGTTTTGAAAGAGTACGGTTGAGCGATCAAGGCTTGATATACATCTTCCGCTTCCATCAGCAATGTCCAAAAAAGTATTGTTTCGAAATGTTACCAGACTTCCTGTCTCGCTTGAGCTACAACCCCACGAGATTCCAATCTCAGATGATGCCGTAATGTTTTCAAAGAGATTGTTCTCGAACAGCATGTCCTCTGTGCAATCTCTCTGAAGGAAGAATATTCCACGGCTGACGATGCAGTTTCTGAAAATGCAATCGCGAATTGTAGGAGTTAAATTTCCGGTGTCAATTAAGGGCCAATTAGGGCTATTTTGATGATCGAAGATGCAGGATTCCAAAGAGAGATGGCCAAACGGCATCATCGCGTAGCGCGGTGAAATGCTATCAAACATGCAGAACATAAATCGCGAACCATCTCCGCACGTTAAGCCGGTGCGTTTGAAAAGACAGTTTGTAGCGTCAAGTGCTCCGCTTTCACCTTTGATTGATAGATTCACACATTCGACGAAATCACAGCGATCAAGAGTCAGCGTTCCCGGTGATGCGACAAATATTCCGGTATTCGTTGAATCAAAAGAGCAGTTCCAAAATGCTGCATCGGAAGTTAGCAAGACAACACCGCCGGTAAATGTGGATGTCCGCGGGAACATCTCAGGGCCATTGCGAAAGATAAAATTCTCGATATGGCACGCAGCTCCGTTCCAAGTCAGGCAACTGATATTTGTTGGATCAATTAATGGAGAAGGATCAATTATCGGGCGCAGCGAATCCACTGTGGATTCACCGATTAGCTTAAAGAACACAGACGAAGTGATAACGGCCTCCGCATATATTCCTGTCGCAACCAAGACAGTGTCTCCAGCTTGCACCGCATCAACCGCCAACTGAATAGTTGGATAATCGGCAGGCACGTGCCGAACCGTAGCAAAAACAACCGAATAGGCTGAAATAGCCAGAACCCGAATGACATCGCTTGGTTTCATGCTTAGAGAGTACAGCCGAAATCACTGAAAATCAAGTGGCAGATGACATTTCAAGAGAAAAGCCGCGAGAGTGTCGCGGCTTTCAAGAAACATAGTGTGGGCGGATTGCCATCCGTCCCTACAATATCGAAACTACGCGCCTCTTTTCTTCAGCTCTTTGTCGACCCAATAGATGCTGGAGGGGCTGTCTTTCAGGCTTTCGAGTTTGTCGAGAACGGACTTGGCGGTGGCTTCTTCTTCAAGCTGTTCTTCGATGAACCATTGAAGCATCACTTGCGAACGGTAGCACTTTTCAGCCAGAGCTACGGTGTAGCAATCGTGGATGTTCTTGGTGATCTTTTGCTCGTGCTTCAGCGATGCGCGGAACACGTCAACCGGTGACTTGATGTTGAGTTTCGGTTTGTCAATACCCGACAGTTCAACTTCATTGCCGTTGTCGATGATGAAGTCATGGATCTTCATCGCGTGTACACGTTCTTCTTCAGCCTGATGCTTCATCCAGCTTGCGAAGCCTTCAAGATTCTGAGCCGCAGACCATGCGGCGAGCTGCAGATAGACGTATTCGCTTTCAAGTTCGTGATTGACCTGAGCATTGAGCACGTCGTACATTTTTTTGGATAACATATTATTCTCCGGGAGATTGTTGGTTGGTCGGTGCTTGACCCCGATTCCTGGCAAAGTTCAAAAAAGGGCGAGCATCGCGGCTCGCCCCTAAACATAGCGGAAAATCTTGATAAAGGCAACCAGCGAGCTTAGTGGCCGTGCAGGGAGTCCGGGCAGCAGTCTTTGCCGTAACCTTCGTCACAGCCTTGACTTGAGCAGTCACCACGAGAGCCGCAGGACATTTTTGAGCCGCACTTTCCGCACATTCCCCAGCACAAAATGGCCAATGTAGCCACGATAATCAGGGCATGCCAGAACTTCATCTCCTTGACCGTCACAAGCGCCGTTACGACCTTGTTCCAGCAAAACGACAGGAGCAGCGATGCGACAAGCCACCAGCCGAGGCCCCACAGGATACAGCAAATCATCGAACAACCACCACCTGATGAACACATGGACGACTCCCGTTCTGATTATGAAAAAGGGTGAGCTTTTCAGCCCACCCTTAAACTTACTGAATCAGATGCAGAAAGGCAACTTCAACGAACTATTGGTGTTCCGTTGGGTTGCTGAAGCGAAATCGAGTCATCCCGGAATGTGACGTAGTAGAAACCTTTGTCCTGAGTCGTGATGATGTTGGGATCGGTGTAGGTGCGCAACGTGGTCGAGTCAATAACCGCGAACGGTCCGGCTGTGTTCGCCGCACGATAGACGTAGTATTTGTCTATGCCGTCGGGGAATTCCCAGTTCAGAATGATGTTGTTGCCGGATGGCAAAACCGTGAGCAACGGCCCTACCAACAGCGAATCATACTCGACACCCGACCAGCGGCCCAAGTTATCTTGTGTACGATAGCCGATACGGTAGTAGCCGACATCGAAACCGGTGTAAACATGAGCAAACGGCTCGTTTCCTTCGTCCCAGTTGCCGTCAACCGGAAGCGGAATATTCACACCGTTGCCAATTCCCGGATCGTCACCGACAAATACTTCGGCGGCGGTGATGGTGCGCGGGACGGAATTTTGAAACGGCGACATGACAATGAACGCGCCGTTATGGACAACACCTGTGCGGCCAATGTTATCCGTCGTGCGGATATTCAGGGAGTGCAGCCCAACCGGAATGCTGTTCGTCGCGATCAGTTCACTGATGTTGATGATGGGCGCATCCGGGTTGTTCACGACGGTGGGCGGATTCGAGTCAACCCAATATTCAAACGATGCAACGTTCCGAGTGACAAATGTCGGCCCGGCAATCGGCAAGTACTGATTGGTGATGACGCTGACGCGACCGAGATCATCCGTCACGCGGAACTTCACCGAATGCAACACGCCGGGGGTAAGGCTGACGGTTGAAATCACTTGCGCGAGATTGGCAGGTGATGCATCGGCAATATCTACAGGAGTAAAGGTTCCGCCGTCCACTGCATACTCGAATTGTGTGACAAGTCTGGTGATGTGATTAGGAGCGGTGATTGCCAAATAGGCGATGTGGGTCGGTCCGGTGCGGCCCGTGTTGTCAGAGACCCGGATATTTACGTAATGCAGAACACCCGGAGCCAGCGAAACCGTGGAGAGCAATTGATTGATGTTGACGACGCTTGCATCGGTAACATCGACAGGTGTGTAAGCGCCGCCGTCAACGGACCATTCAAACTGCGTGACCAAGAGCGGAACTTGAGTTGCCGCCGCAATAATCAAATAGCTATTTGTGGCGACACCCCAAAAACCTGCGTTGTTGCGCACGCGGACAAAAACGCGATAGAGGTTTGGGGTTAAGCTTCCGGTCGGAATCGTCCACGCGAGATTGACCGCAGCTCCCGGAGTGGGAACAGTAATGGCCGTGGCCAATCCTTGGCCCGGATCAGCGCCGATAAAATACTCAGCATTCGTGATCGTCGGTTGCGCATAGGCAATCGACGCAACGACAAGGCCAAGTATGAGAAGAATTCTTCTCATGTTGGTTCTCCTTGTGCTTTATGTATTATTGCGGTCCGACGCGGCCGATGGCCGTAGCATTCACCGGAGTACCTTGTCCGACGACATTGGGAACATTGACGATATTCACAGCCCACGGATAGTTGGGCACGCCATTGTCAATCAACGGACGCGGACCGCCATAGACACCGACATCAGAGCGCGAACCACCGACGTCAAGAATACCGGGGTTGCCGGCGTCAATCAAGTTTGAGCCACCGATCAGGTGCAAATCCGTCGTGCCGATGACGTAGTTAAGTGAAACGTCATAGTTGACAAACGGGTTGCTCGGAATGGTGATGTAATTCGTGCCGATTGCCGCAACACCTGCAGGACCGGCATTGTAATCCATGAGCGACGCGCCGGGGATTGTGCCCCATGACGTTCCACCGCCGCTGAAGTCGAAGGCTGCATTGTTAATCAGGACGCTGGCAGGTGATCCGAAGAAAGTATTAAAAACCGCATTCCAATTCAGGAAAACGGTGTTGTAAACTTCAAGCGGTCCAGTTGCGGCAGTTCCCGAGCCAATTGCCCATGAGCTTCCAGGAGATGGCGAGACATTGCTTGCGACGACACAATTACGCAACATGCCACCCGAGCGTGGGCCTTCGATGCCGTTCACAAATTGGTAGTTGTGAATAACCACGCAATCTTCGAGATAGAGCCTTCCGCCCGTAGCCGTCCAACCAATGGCGTTTGTATTTATGCCGCCGTTGAACATACAGCGGCGCGCCGTAATGGAATCGCAGTTAGCGGTCGCGTTGTAGAACCCCGCTTGGCCCGGACCGCCACCGATAAGGCGAAGACCTTCAAACGTGCTGCCGGTTGCAGCCACGGCGTTGAATTGAATTACTCCCGAATTGGCAAAGCCATAAATCAGTGTTTGGTCCCAGCCTGCGCCAATCCACGTTAAACGCTTCGTTACCAAAATTGAATTGACTTCAATGTATGTTCCCGGTCCAATGAGAATTGTATCGCCGGTGACAGCTGCGGCATGCGCGGCGCTGGGAAGTGTGAATGTGCCTGCTCCGGTTTGGGAGACATAACGAACGGTTGCATTAGCAGAGTAGCTTAGCAATAACATAAGGGCGAATAGCCCGGTCGCAAAGACTTTCATGCGTGGCCTTTCAATGGGTAAGTCAAAACTGTTCATATAAAAATACGCTATCTGCGTGCAGGCACGCCGGTTGGTTGCTGCAAAGTAACAGAATCATCGCGGAAAGAGACCTGATAGAAACCGCGATCCTGCGTGCTGATGATACCGACATGCGTGTAGGTTCGATTCGTGGTTGAATCAATAACCGCATAAGGGCCCGTTGCTTGCGGAGCGCGCTCAACATAGTATTGATCAATTCCGTCGGGGAATTGCCAGTTGAGGATCACGTCGTTTCCAGAGGGGGAAATGACCAAGATCGGTCCGACAAGCACGGAGTCAATAACTGCACTTGACCAGCGACCCGCATCATCCAATCCGCGATAACCGAAGGTGTAGTAGCCGACGGGCTGATTCGTGAAGATGTGGACGACGTCTTCAGAGTTTTCGTTGAATGCGCCGTCAACAGGAAGCGGAATCGAAATGCCATTGCCAACACCGGGGTCATTGCCGAACCAGACTTCAGCGGCAACAATGGTGCGTTGCTGACCTACTACAAACGGACTCGTTACGATAACTAATGCGCGCATGATTTGTCCGGTGCGATTCAAGTCATCTACGCCGCGAAAATCAATCGAATGCAATCCGATTGCGAGCGAGTTGGTCGAGATGATTTGGCCCACGTTAATGATGGGAGCATCAGCCGGATTGATTTGCGAATAGCTTCCACCGTCAACGCGGTACTCGGCTAAAGTTGCAAGCCGGGTTTGTCCGGAAAAATCATTGCTGATGGTGGCGAAAAACCCGTCGGTGACGACACCTGTGCGGCCACCGCTGTCGCGGCCACGGACTCGTACTCTGTGCAAGCCATTGGGCAAGCCCGTTGTCGGGAGCATGTCAGCCCAATTCACGGAGGCTGCATCAGCCGGATTCACATTCGTGAATGATGCGCCGTCAATTTGGTAATCCAAATCGGTGATGACGCGAGTCTGTCCGGAGAAATCATTGCTGATAGTTCCGAAAAACGCATCGGTGACCTGTGCAATTCGGCCTTGATCGTCAGTGCCGCGAACGCGCAGGCGATGTAAACCGTTTTGCAAGCCAGTTGTTGGAACAACATCGGCCCAGTTTACACTTGCGGCGTCGGTAACGTTGTACGAAGTGAAGGAACCGTTGTCGACTTGATACTCAACGGTGGTGATGAGCCGGACTTGTGCATTCGCGCTTATCGCAGCGAATAGGCACAAGAGGCTCAGGAGAACCCTCTGTTTCATAGCGGGAGTCTCCTTTGGTTTAGTATGCCGGGCCGACGCGCACCGTGGCTGTGGCGTTAATCGGAGAACCCGTGCCGACAAGATTCGGGGCGGCGGTAACGTTGACTGCCCACGGATAGTTTGGAACGCCGTTGTCCACAAGTGGCTTGGGGCCGCCGTACACACCAAAGTCCGAACGGCTGCCATCCGTGAAGTCGAGCAAGCTCGGGTGTCCGGTGTTGACGAGAGCAGCGCCGTTGGTGGCATGCAAATGCAAATCCGCATTAAAGCCTGTGTAGCTGACTGCTTCATCGTAGTTGACAAAGGGATCGGTGGAAATGGTCAAGACATTCGTTCCGGGGAAAGCTGGAGTCGAAGGGGCAGCATTGTAGTCAAAGACAGAACCAGCGTTGTACGTGCCGATTACCGACCCAGTCGCGAACCAGTCCCAGAAGATGTTATTTACTGCGATCACAGGCCCACCTGCGGTGTTAAGAGTCAGCCAGTAATGGCTGTTCAGGAAGACGCAATTGTAGATCTCAAGCGTTCCTGACGATGCTCCGCCGGTAAACGTGGCACTGTTGGTGATGCCGTTTTGCTGAGCAAACACGCAACCACGGAAGACAGTCGGATAGTTCGCGTCTGAGATCGTAACATTTGGCGCATTTGTATTCGCGGTTAGAATCAAAATACAGTCCTCAACCGTGAATCCTCTTCCAGTATTGCCGCCACCGGCGCGAAAATTATCGTAGCCGCTGGCAACGATGCAACGGCGAACAGTGCAGGAGTCAACGTTGTTAGTGATGACCAAGCCATAATTTCCGGTGGATTGCTGGATATTAATACCTTCAATGGACGTGCGGTTTGCACCGGCACTATTGAAGTACCAAAGAGCGCCGTTGAGTTGGGCAATTGTCTGATCCCATCCAGCACCGATCCAGATCAATCGTTTGTTCGGGAGATTCAAGCCGGGTACCGAATATGTCCCCGGTCCGACAAGAATTGTGTCACCTGTGACCGCAGCGGCGCCCGCAGATTCCATGGTTGTATATTGTCCGGCGCCTTGTGCGGAGACGAAGCGAATCGTGGCGAAAGCCGAAGTTGCGGAAAAAAGCATAAGGGCCAGAAGCCCAGTCAAACATGTTTTCATATTTTGCCTTTCGAAACAGGAGAGAACGAATAACTATCTGCTAACCGGAGTTCCACCGGGTTGCTGTATGTGAACGGAATCGTCACGGAAAGTCACGTAATAGAAACTTTTGTCTTGAGTGGTAACAATTCCAGTGTCCGTGTACGTGCGGGCAGTTGTGGAGTCGATCACGTTGAACGGTCCGGCGGTAGCGGCGGCGCGATAGACGTAGTATTTGTCTATGCCGTCGGGGAAGGTCCAGTTCAACACAGCATCATTGCCGGACGGGAAGATCGTGAGGATCGGTCCGACGAGCAATGAATCGTATTCAGGTTGTGACCAGCGGCCATCATCGGTTTGAATGCGGAAGCCGACGCGATAGTAGCCAACCGGAAAATCGGTATAGACTTGCAGGAAATCTTCCGTGCCTTCGTTGAAGGCTCCGTCTTGCGGAAGCGGGATATCAACGCCATTGCCGGGACCGGGATCGGAGCCGACAAAGACTTCAGCCGCGACGACGGTGTGATTGACTCCGCCGACGAACGGCGATGACACGATTAAGAACGCGCGATGCGGCTGACCGACGCGGCCTAAATCATCGAGCGTGCGGAAATCAATTTGATGCAAGCCGATTGCGAGCGCGTTGGTCGAGATGATTTCATTGAAGCTGATGATACCGTTGTCGGGATAATCAAAGTTCGTGTAGGAGCCGCCGTCAATGCGATACTCCATGCTTGTTGCAACGCGCGGCGAACTTCCGGCTGTGTTTGAAATCACGAGATAGCCATCGTGGACTTGTCCGACACGACCTAAGTCATCTGTCGAACGAACCTGAAAACGATGCACGCCGTTAGTCAAACCCGTGGTGGCCACGATTTCATTCAGGTTAACAATGCCGCCGTCAGCAACGTCAACTGGTGTGAACGTTCCGCTGTCGAAGCGATATTCCATTTGCGTGACCAAACGATTCGCAAATCCGGCGGTGTTGGAAATGACGACAAATCCATCCACGACTACTCCGGTTCGGCCCAAATCGTCGATAGCTCGAATCCGCAAACGATTCAAACCATCCGGCAAACCGGTGGTTGAAAGACCTTGTGCAAAGTTCGTGATTCCTGCATCAACAACGTCAACATTGTTGAATGTGCCGTTGTTCCACTGGTAGCCCATGATGGTTACAACTCGGGCAGAACCCGTCGCAGGTGAAAGCAGAACGAAGCCGTCAGTAGCAACGCCCCAGACATTTGTCGCGCCAGAGCGCAAGCTGTCAATTTTACAGCGGATTTTTGCGCGGACGAGATCACCGGCATTCATGGAACCCGTCGCGATCGAAAAAGCAAGGGCCTCAGAGGGATCGGGAGAGCCAATGGAGATTGCGTTGCCGTTGCCGACACCGGGATCTGCGCCTGTGAACCATTCGCATTGCGTGACGAGGGCGCGCTGCGCAAAGGCAAGCGAGCACATCGCGAGCAATGTGAACAGAAGAAGAATCTTCTTCATACTGAGATTCTCCTGTTGTTTAGTATTGCGGTCCGACGCGACCGGTGGCGGTGGCGTTGACGGGAGTGCCGACTCCGACAAGGTTCGGGTTCAGGAGAATATTAACGGCCCACGGGTAGTTGGGAATGCCGTTGTCAACCAAAGGCTTGGGACCGCCATAGACGCCGCGATCGGATTGCGAGCCGTCGGTGAAGTCGAGCAAGCTCGGATGACCGCTGTTGATACATGCCGCGCCGTTGGTGGGATCGAGATGCAAATCGGTTGTGCCATGCACGTAGTTCGCAGTTTCGTCATAGTTCACGAATGGATCGCCAGCGAGTAAGAGCGCGTTCGTTCCCGGCGGAATGAGAGTGGTCGAAGCGTTATAGTCCCACGTGCTGATGGCGTTATACGAGCCGTAGGAGGGCGACGCCATCCAATCGTGGAAGACGTTGTTGATGGCAATCAGCGGCGCGCCGGCAGTATTCAAAACAAGCGGAATTTGGAAGTTCAGAAAATCAGAGTTATACAGTTCAACAGTTCCGGATGTTGCATATCCTCCGATTGCTTTCATGGCACCGCTGGTTCCCGTATTGGCAAAAACGCAATTGCGAATAGTCGTCGGGAAATTCGACTGGCTGATCAGGACCTGCCAGACACTTGAGGATGTGTACGCAGCCGTGAAAATACAATCCTCTAACGTGAGGGAACGGCCGAGTGTCCACAAAATGCTTGAGGTATTCACAGTTTCGTTGATTCTACAGCGACGAAAAGTCGTAGAATCAACCGTATTGAAGATATTGAAGCTGCTGTTGGAGTTGGAGTACATGCCTTCAAACGAATGGCGATTGGAGTTGTTCAGATACCAATCTTGGGTCATCGTAATAAGCGTTTGATCCCAACCGGCACCGATAACTGTATAGCGTTTGACTTCGTTGATTTGGGTCGAAATCGTGTAGCTACCCGGTCCAATGAGGATTGTGTCACCTGAAACCGCAGCTGTTAGGGCTGTGTTGATGACGGTATAGCCACCGGCACCCGTGGTCGAGACATAGCGGATGGTTGCAAATGCAGAGGATGCGAGTACAAACATGAGGGCGAACAGCCCAATCGCGAACTTTTTCATGTGTTGTCCTTTCGGAGACATAAGTGGAAATTACTGGATTCTTCTGAAGCTCGTAAATATACACACAAAACAGCCCAAAATACAGACCGGAAGTACACATAAAACAGATAGGTAGAACATGATATATCTTGTAATATAACAACTTAGAGTGCCCCAATTGGTCTGACCCTCATGCTTGCCTCCCAAAAACGAACGGCGAGCCGAATTAAGGCTCGCCGTTGTGACATTGTCGCACTAATGCAAAACTTACTTGAGGAGCACGATCTTGCGGGACTCGGAGTGACCGCCTGAGCGGAGATTCAGGAAATAAAGACCGCTCGGGAAATTGTCGGCCTGCCAGCTTGTGCTGTGGCTGCCGGACGGCTGAACAGAGTTGACAAGCGTGGCAACCTGTCTTCCGGTCAAGTCATAAACACTCAAAGACACATGCGCAGGTGTCGGCACATCGTATTGAATGCTCAAAGTTGAGTTGAACGGATTGGGATAGGTGTTAGCTATTGCAAATTCTGTGGGAATGCCGCCGGGGATGGGGTCGGCGGCGACTTGCCAAGCGCGCACAAAGACTGTGTCTGCGATATGAGGAACAAGCTGATTGCCATCGTAATCTACAAGCGAGAGCACGATTTCATTGGTTGTGAAATACCATAGTGGTACTTCGATTGAATCGAATACAACGTGGAATGAGGATTCAAATGGCTCTTCGTTTCGCCAGAAATCGCGAACCTGCAAGTGAATGCGTCCGTCGCCTCCCGAATCGGCAACCACGAAGTCCTCGACAATAAACTGAAAATACGGGGGGTTGTCATCATACCACTCAAGAGTATCAGGCGGTTGCGTAGGCCATGTAATCGTGATGCTTGGATTCAGCGGAGTGTAATGAATGGTGACGATGTCAGAGACAACCGGATCGAGTGACTGATACTGGCGGTCTACAAGGTAAACGAGAATTTGATTTTCACCCTCCAACAAGCCAACCGGATAGCGGCCTCGCTACTCAGTGTATCTGTAGAATTCCGTTAACCCAGAGCATAACATAACCATCGCCATTATCCGGATCAAGATCAAAGTGGTCTACATCGAACACGAGTGACACAGTGTCATCGTGAACAACAACACCCTCCGTAGGAGAAGTGATGCTGATCGACGGTGGAAGATTTGGAATCGGGCCGAGCGAGCCGCTGGAGTTGATGTTCTGCACAAACAAATCCATGTCGCCGTCACGCGCATCGGGCCACGCGGCGATGATCTGATTAAGCGGATTGATGCAGGTAAAGGGACGGCCCTTTTCACTGACGACAGTGCAAAGTTCCTTGATGGCCGGAGTCCATGTAGATTGTCCTGCTTCGCCTAATTGACTGGCGCGGAGAAGCGTGTTGATCTGACTGCCGGGAGCATATTGCGAATAGAAAACGGAGTAGTTGCCGTTTTGAACGAACGCTTTGACATTGAAACACGGCTCGGCAGCAAGCGGTGCAATCACAACTCCGTTGGCATTCCATTGCGCCTGACCACTTGTATTCAAATACTGCGCCTGCACTCCGCCTTGCGATTGATTGGTGTTGGATGACTGATAGAAAATGACAATGCCGGCTCCGGTGTTCACCGCCGACGGCGACATTTGCAGTTCGGAGGGCGAGGCATCCACGCTAACACCATTCGCAGTCCAATGTGCTACGCCGTCGTTTTCAATATGTTGAACGTAACAATGATGCACATTCCCGCGCGCGTCGTACCAATAGACATACACACCGCCCGCGCCGTCACTCACCAAGTCGGGCCGCATCTGAATTCCGATGCCGCTTTGGTTCATAATTTCGATGCCGGGTTCAACCCATCTTGCGCTACCGTCGTCGTTATACGCACGCACATAGAGATAGCGCGGGGAGGAAAACTGTGTGCCTTGCTGTGCAAGGTAAGAGAGTGCAAATCCAGTGCTGTCGAGCGCGGTCAAACGCGGAATCGAAACACCGTTGGCTTGCGTGAATGTTATCGTTGCAGGATTATTAAATACGTCTTGTCCTTCGGAGTCAAGCTTGCGTATGTGGATCGAATCTTCTTCCTGCCACGCAAAAACAACATCGCCGTTTTCCATCGGCAGAATGCGCGGGTCCGGCTCAAAGCCGTCGTTGTTGGACAATGCGATTCCATCAGGTCCCCAAAGAAATTCCTGCTGTGGCCCGATGCTGTAAACGGTGATATCACGGTCGGCGCCGTTGCGAATATCGTTGATGGCGAGAATGCAATTATCTGCAATATCCACGGCAATATCCCAATCGGTCAGCCATGTATCTTGCGGATGATCAGAAATCAAAATACCGCAGGGGTTGGCCCACTGCGGTACTCCGTCAGCATCTAATCGTTGCAGATAGATATCATAATTACCGGACGAAAGATCTTGCCACGCGACATAACAGCCGCCTTCAGACAGTGCGGCGATTTTGGGCAGGGCCTGTTCACCGTTGTGATCACAAATCAGCAAATTCTGACTTGGATTACTCGGCCACTGAGCAAGTGCGGAGAGGGTGCAGAGCAGAGTGAATAGAACACGTTTCATAATACCACCTCCGAAAACGGAAATAAGAAAAAGCAAAGGGGAAATAACAAGAACCACAGGGAAACCTGGATTGATTCAGATTCCGAGAACGTAAATCGTCCACGGAGCTACAGAAGTCTCACTTTTCCATGCGAAAGGTTCTTCGGGTTTGCCGAGCGGAGAAATCTTTTCGATAACCGATAACCCTGCCTGTTGATACAGTTCACGATAGGCCTCGTCTGACCACATCACGTCAAGCACAGGCCGTGAGTCCTCGATATCTGTCATTACAATTTTCACCTCGTCGCCGCTCTTAGCAAGCTTGTTCTCAGGAAAATCCTTGGTCGTGAACGAAGCCCACTCGTGTGTGTAAATATCCGGTGACGAGACAAGATTAACGATTCTGCCCGACGGATTGAGGTGGCTTTGCAAAGTCTTAAACAACGCGAGTTTGTGTTCTGCTGTCGGAATATTATCAAACGTGAAGGCCGAAAAGATCAGGTCAAAATGAGATTCGGCTAAGACTTCAAGACTGCCATTATCTTCGGCCAACAAGTAAATTCCCTCGGGATCTCTGTGATGAGCGCGCTTCAGCATATCCTCGGAAATGTCAATGCCGATGGCATCGAAGCCAATCTGTTTTAAAAATCGAGTCGAACGACCCGCACCACAGCCAAAATCCAGCACCATCTCGCCGCGCACATGCCGCAAAAACAGCTCCGGCAAGTCACGGTAGGCGGGAAATAGAGCTTGTGGTAAGCCCCGGGGGGGTGGCTTCCTCGGTAATACGTTTGGAGAAAGGCATATTGAGCTTGGGTCAACTGAAAGCTTCATGGCCAAATGGGTTTCTTTGGCCTCGCTAATCTGAAACCGTAGATGAGTCAGAAGGGTAAGCGCTTACTTCTGCATATCGAGCTTCATCATCACCAAACCAGCCAGCAGTTTGGGATAGAAGTCGGTGGATTTTTGCGGCATTCTTTGACCTGCCGCGGCGACAGTTTTGACGTCATCGACGCTGGTGGGATTCAGAACAAACGCGGCTTGAATACCGTTCTTGCCGACAGCGTCAATGGCTTCCTGACGTGCGCGAACGTAATCTACATGGGTTCCGGCGGTGAGCGTCTTGGCGTCAATGCCGAGTTCGTTTTCGAGAATCGTCGAATGTAAAATCGTAACGCCCAACGTGCGGTTCGGGCCGCCGTGCTCGTTGGATTTCAAGAAATAGAAATTGTCCTTCGTGCCGATAGCCTTCATGCCAAAGACTTGATCCGTTTTTTCCATGTCCATGTGTACGAACAAGGCTTCTTCGCTGGACAGCGGTGTAATTGTAAAATTCTCGGCCAGAGCAGCCAAGAGTTTTGGAGCTGAGAAGTTTGCGACATTCTGAATCAAGCGATGCGTCGGCAAAATCACCAGACCGGGATCTTCCATCGGGAACAGCCCCATCATACGATGATCAAAGCCTTGCTTGCCCACAGGCTTCCAGCCTTTTTCGAGGGCTTCCCGCTTGTAATTACAGGCCGTTTCGTAACGATGGTGACCGTCGGCAATAAACAGATCACACGGAGCCACAAGCTTTTGCAACTTGGCCACAAATTCCGGATCATCGGCAATCCAAACTTGATGCAATTCGCCGAAATCGTCGCGGCACTCAAGCGTAGGCTTGTGTGACTTGGCAATTGAATCCATCAGCTTCACGCTTTCGCCGTTGGGATCCGAATAGAGCATGAAAATCAATTCGTCATTGGTTTCCAGCGCACGCAACAGACGCAGGCGGTCGGCCTTCGGGCCAGCAAGCGTGTGCTCATGGGATTTGACATGCTCTTCTTCAAGCGCGACCGAAGCCATGAAACCTTTGCGCACATACGTCTTGTTTAAGAAGGTGAAGGTCTGGTAGTAGAGATAAAACGCGGGGCCTTTAGCCTCAACCAGCGTGCCGTCGGCAATCCACTGCTTGAGTGTTGCGGCGGCGCCGGGGTAGGGGGATTCGGGATTGGTTACGGTCTCATCGGACTTAATAACACGAATAACGTTATGGGGATCGCGTGCGTAATACTTCTCCTGCAAGGCACGGTCGATTTTGTCATAGGGCTGGGAAACGAGCTTGTCCAGCTTCGCGGCTAATGCAGGGGAATAAGTCAAACCGCGGAAGGGATGAATACTGGCCATCAGGAACTCCGAATAAGTTGCAATAGGGTAGTTTGCGAAAAGATACGCAAACCCAGTAAAATCCGCAAGCAGGGCAGTTTGACTAAGTGCCTCAAAATGCGTATTTTAGTAAGTTATGTGCGAGTCCCTCATTCGAGAGGCTACCCCCAACCGTTGACCCCCACCAACCCCCAGAAAGACGGGGGAAACCGGAAAAATGCCCACACGTTTACCTGAAGAACTGGTTTATCTGTCGGCCATGTTGGGGCGACCGGCCTATTCTCGTACCTTAGGGACAGGAATGGGGAAGGTGTGGGACGTTATTGCTCAGGTGACGGAGATGTTTCCTGAAGTAAAGGGGCTGGTGCTGCGCAATGGCGGGCGATTGGTGCTCTACCCGGCGACGGGGCAGGAGTACTTGGATTTCCTGAAAACGCGCAAGCTGAAAGTCGATGAGCACAAGATTGTGCCGCTGGTGCATGCGCCGGATGATATCTCAATTCGCGAGACCTTATGGGATCGGCAGATTGTGGATGTCGAAGGTGCGAAGGTTGTGCGCGTAAACGACGTGCAACTGCTGATCGGCGAGCGGCAGTGGGTTGTGCATGTGGATGTCGGTGTGTCGGGACTTGCGCGCAGATTGGGGTACGAAAATGCACTCCGCAAAGCCGCGAAAATGGTCGGCAGGAAATTTGACGACGAGTTGATTTCGTGGAAGTATGTGCAGCCGGTGAGCGACTCTGCTGATGCTCCCGGGCCAGTGAGATTGAAAGTTGGCGCGCAGCGTTTGAAGGAATTGCATCCGGGTGAAATCGCGGATATTCTCGAAGAGCTTTCGCACGAGCAGCGGCAGGTGATGGTGGCCTCGATGGATGCCGAGACTGCTGCCGAAGCACTCGAAGAGACTGACTACGACGTACAGAAGACGATTTTCGAAGGTCTTGAACCTGAGCGCGCGGCGGATATTCTCGAAGAGATGGAACCGTCGATTGCGGCGGACTTGCTTTCGGATTTGGATGTGACGGCTTCTGAACAGATCATCCAGAATTTTGAGTTTGAAGATGAGCGCGCCGAAGTCGCCGAGCTGATGACCTACGAAGAGGAAACGGCAGGCGCGCTAATGACGACGGACTATTTGGAATTGTCCGACGAGAAGACGGTGGAAGATGCGCTGGATTATTTGCGCACCAACGCCGATGAAATTGAGGCGTATTATTACGTCTATGTACACGACGAAGACGGCGTGTTGTTAGGGGCGCTTTCGCTGCGGAATCTGTTGGTCACGGATCCCGCATTGCAGCTTGGAAACATTGTGTCAGGCCGTTTGATTACGGTACCACTCGACGCAAGCTTGAGCGAAATTGCCGAATTATTTTTGCGGTATAATTTCCTTTTCATCCCGGTGGTAGATGAGAACGGAATTCAAAAAGGGGTCGTGAGCTTCAAGGATTCGTTAGATGATTTGATGCCGACTCTTTACAAGACTTGGAAGAAAGATTCGTGACGAAAGAAAAAGAAAAGATAGTAGAGCATACCGCGTTTGAGCAGTTTGAGCTTGACGAGCGGTTGGTGCGTGCGGTTGCGCTGATGGGATACGAGCGCCCGACGCCGATTCAGAGTCAGGCGATTCCGCTTGCGCTTAAGGGGATTGATGTGATGGGCGCGGCACAAACGGGAACGGGCAAAACTGCGGCGTTTGGTTTGCCGCTTTTGCATCGCGCGCTGACGGAAAAACATGAGAAGCCCGTGGCCTTGGTGCTTTCGCCGACGCGCGAACTGGCTGTGCAGATTGAAGAGGCGATGAAAAAATTCGCCAAGCACACGAAGCTCAAAGTGCTCGCGATTTACGGCGGCGTGGGTTACGGCCCGCAGATTGACGGATTGAAAAAAGGCGCGGACATTATCGTTGCGACGCCCGGGCGATTGTTGGATCACGTTTCCAAAGGCACACTGCATCTTGATACATTGAAGATGCTTGTGCTCGATGAAGCGGACCGCATGCTCGACATGGGATTTTTGCCGGACGTACGCAGAATTATTGCGCGCGTGCCGAAAGATCGGCAGACGATGCTGTTTTCAGCGACGTTCCCGGATGAAGTGACGCGACTCTCGAAAGAGATTTTGCAGAATCCGCAGCTTGTGCAGATTGGTCACAAGAGCAGCGCCGCGCGCGGCTTGACGCACACGGCCTATCCGGTGCCTGCGCACTTGAAGCCGGATTTGCTGTCGGAAATTTTGATTGAGATCAATTCACCTGCCGTGCTGATTTTCACGCGCACGAAGCACCGTGCAGATAGAATTCAGAAAATGCTCACGAAGAGTGTTTTTCGCGTCACGACGCTGCACAGTGATAGAACGCAGAAGCAGCGCTCTGCGGCACTGGAAGGATTCAAGCAGGGCAAGTATAATATCATGGTGGCAACGGATATTGCGGCACGCGGAATTGACGTAACGGGCATTACGCACGTGATCAATTACGACTTGCCGGCAACGTCCGAAGACTACGTGCATCGCACGGGCCGCACGGCACGCGCCGAGCGCTTGGGTGATGCTGTGACTTTGGTGGCACCGGATGAAGAAGTGTTGCTGCGTGAAATTGAACGCCATCTTGGTCAACAGATGACACGCTCGGCATTGAACCATTTTGATTACATGGTTCCTGCTCCGGAAAAAACCAGCAGCTTGCAAAAAACAAGCGGAACGGTTGGCCCGCAAAAGAAGACATTTGCATCGTCTCATCGCAGACCGAAGATACCTCGCAAGACGGGACGATAGCCAGAGTGAACAATCCCCCTTAGTCCCTCCATTTTTGCAGACAAAAATGGAGGGAAATAAAAGCCATGACTTCCCTGCTCTCTAAATGGACAAAGCAAGCCTCGCCCGCATGGACGAGGTTTTTGTTGTTCCTGTCCATCATGGGGCCGGGATTGATTACGGCGAATGTTGATAACGACGCGGGTGGGATTACAACCTACTCGCAAGCGGGTGCGCATTTTGGATTGACGGTGTTGTGGATTTTTATTCCGATGACGATCGCGCTCATTATGATTCAGGAAATGTCGAATCGCATGGGCGTGGTGACGGGCAAAGGTCTATCGGATTTAATTCGCGAGCACTTCGGGGTGAAGTGGACTTTCTACTTGATGATGGCGCTGCTTGCGACGAACTTCGGCAACGTGGTGGCGGAGTTTTCGGGAATTGCGGCGGCGGGAGAATTATTCGGAATTACGAAATATCTCTCGGTACCGATTGCGGCATTTCTGGTTTGGATCTTGGTATTAAAGGCAAACTACGAGACGATAGAGCGCGTGTTCTTGATCGCGGTGTTGTTTTATGTTGCCTATATCATTGCGGGTGTGCAGGCGAAACCGGATTGGACTCGAGTCGGTGAAGCTTTGGTGACGCCGGATTTTTCCGGTGGACGAGCTTATTTGTTGATGATTATCGGTGTGATTGGAACGACGATTGCGCCGTGGATGCAGTTTTATCAGCAAGCGAGTGTGGTTGAAAAAGAGATTCCGCTAAAGTATTACAAGTATTCTCGGATTGATACGATTGTCGGCGGAATTGGTGTGAGTGTGATTGCGCTGTTTATTGTGGTCGTGTGCGCGCAGACGATTCATCCGACAGGAATTCATATTGAACAGGCGGCGCAGGCCGCGCAAGCTTTGGCTCCGGTGGCGGGGACATTTGCGGCGGCGCTGTTTGGATTGGGGTTATTGAACGCGAGCTTATTTGGCGCTTCGATTTTACCGATGTCCACGAGCTACACGATTTGTGAGGCGATGGGTTGGGAATCGGGAGTAAAGTACAAGTTTGATGAAGCCAAGCAGTTCTACATCATCTATACAGCGATGATTGTGCTTGGGGCGGGGTTTGTGCTGATACCGGGATTACCGTTGATTCGCGTGATGTTTCTCTCGCAGGTGGTCAACGGAGTGCTACTGCCGTTCATTTTGATTCCGATGCTCATCATGGTGAACAAGAAATCACTCATGGATGAGTACGTGAACGGGCCGGTTTACAATACTATTTGTTGGGTGATGGTGATTGTGCTGAGTGGGTTGTCGCTGGTCTACTTCGGAGGACTGCTGGTCGGATAGCCAGCGTGAACGCTGGACCCATTGCGCTGCCGCAAGTGCAATAAATGATCAATCGCCCAAAGTTAAAGAGTATATAAAACAGAAGCGCCTGACCAAATTGGTCAGGCGCTTTTTGCTTGTCATGTGAGTGAAGGAGATGGTCAACCCTTGACAAGCGAATGCCCGATAACCGAGCGCTGAATCTGATTGGTGCCTTCGTAAATTTGCGTGATCTTGGCATCGCGCATGTATTTTTCAATGGGATAGTCGCGCATGAAGCCGTAACCGCCGAAGATTTGTACCGCGTCGGTGGTGACTTTCATTGCTGTGTCCGATGCGTAGAGCTTGCTCATCGCGCTATAGCGACCGATGTCTTTGTTGCCTTTGTCGATGTGGCGCGCGGTGGCGTAAAGCAGTGCGCGTGCCGATTCAATGGACGTGGCCATATCGGCGAGCATGAATTGGATTGCTTGCAAATTCAAAATCGGATGTCCGAATTGAATGCGATTTTTGGCATAGTCCACGGCGAGTTCAAACGCGCCTTGCGCGATGCCTAATGCTTGCGCGGCGACGCCGGGACGTGATTTGTCCAATGTTTTCATTGCGACGATAAAGCCTTCGCCTTCGCGACCGATACGATTAATTGCGGGCACGCGGCAATCTTCAAAGACGATTTCATTGGTTGCCGACGCGCGAATGCCCATCTTGTCTTCGTGCTTGCCGACTTTGAAACCCGGGTAGTCGTCTTGCACGATAAATGCAGATGTGCCGCGAGAACCCTTTGTCGGATCTGTTACAGCAATAATTGTGTAGGCATGCGCCACGCCGCCGTTGGTGATGAAGATTTTCGAACCGTTCAAAATATAATCATCACCGTCACGCACCGCGCGCGTTCTCATTGAACCTGCATCCGAGCCTGCATTGGGTTCAGTCAAACCAAATGCCGCGAGATATTTTCCTTCGGCAAGATCGGGCAAGTAACGCTTCTGCTGCTCTTCGTTGGCGCTCAGCAATATCGGGAACGTGCCAAGCGCGGATGCCGCAAGTGCGAGGGTGATACCACCGCAAGCTTTGGAGAGTTCTTCGGTGACAATTGCGAGTTCAAACACGCCCATGCCGAGGCCGCCGAACTCTTCAGGAATGACGATACCGAACAGGCCTGCTTCAGCGAACACCTTGACGATGTCCCACGGGAATGTTCCGTCGCGGTCGTATTGCGCGGCAACGGGGCGGATTTTTTCTTCGGCGATTTTGCGGGCAAGATCGCGCAGGGCGAGCTGGTCTTCAGTCAGGAAATAGTCGAGTTCCATGGCGTGGCTATGCTCTTAATTGTTTACGATAGTTTGCAAAGACAATGTATTGAATCTACGCAACAGATAATAGTGAAAAATTACACAAATAAAACCGGACAGGTTCAGTCGGAATTACGGGGAAAACTGAAGTTGGGGGAAATTGGGGAGAGGTGAAGAGGAAAAAAGCCCGGGGAACTTGCCCTCCGGGCTCTTTCAATTCGTAGAGTGGCAGACTACTCGACCGACTTTGTGGCCATTTGGTAGGCTTTTGCTGTTTCGGTCATGGGGGACATTGTGTTTAAGAGAGTGGTATATGTTCCCTGGCCGGAAAGTTCTTCAGCGACTTTCTTGATTAAGGCCAAAGTCGATTTCATCAAACCGGAGCCCACGCTCAATCGCGCGACGCCTAAGTCCTGCAATTCGCTGACTGTTGGGGGAGTTTCCTCACTCATGCGCGGATTCGTGAGAATATTGATGGGCGCGTCGATTTCTTTGACTAAAGTTGCAATCATCTCTTTGTCCCACAAGGGCTGCACAAAGATACAATCGGCTCCTGCCTCTTTGTATTTGTTGCCGCGGCGAATAGACTCGGTTAAATTTTCTTGAGTCGAACCTTTTGACGTGTAAAACGCATCTGTTCTTGCGTTGATCACCAAGTGAAAGCCTAACGAATCTGACAGCGCGCGAATGGCCGAAAGTCGTTCGCAAAAATCGTTCTCATCCATTAGCTTGGGACTCATATCAGTACTGTCCTCGATATTTATGCCAACGATTCCCGTGGCAATGATCTGTCTGAGAGACTCGACCACTTCGTTCAAATCGCGTCCGTATCCGGCTTCGATGTCGACGGTGACCGGAACTTTTACGTTGTCGACGATTCGTTTGATGCTCTCGAGCATCTCGGAGAGCTTAATCACCTGACAATCGGGATAGCCCAAAGCCGCAGCGATGCCCATGCTGGTCGTCGCGACGGCTTTGTAGCCGCAGGCCTCGATGATTTTGGAGCTTGCGATGTCCCACGAATTGAGCAGAACCAGAGTTTCACGGTCATGGTGAAATTTCAGAAACCGTTCCGCATTTGCTTTTTGAATTGCCGAAACCATGATTGGAATCCTTCCCCTGTTCAACACAAAGACAATTTTTTGACAAAGCCCGAGGCAACACCTCGGGCTTCATTTGCTATTAGTTCCGGACTTCTAATTCAGTTGCCCATCTCTATCCACTTTTTCCAGTAGAACTCGCTGTCGGGTTCGTCGCATAGGCGTTGAACGACTTGCCAATACCACTCTTCGAGCGGAATTTCGTGTTCGTCCAAACGCGGGAAGGGATTGTAGGTTCCGCCACTCAGCGCGCGGCCAATATGATCGAGTGTGCCGAGTGCAAGTTCGGGAACATCGCGCAAACGAATGCCGGACATCTTCATCATCTTCTCGACGATATATGCTTGCGGAATCGCGCCGGGAATAAAACCAAGCGCGCGTGTGCGCATCACAGGCAGGAAGAGATCAAGCACAATGCGACCGTGACCGTAGGACTTAATCGTCTCGGCTTGCAGGAATTCTTTAGGCAGATAGAGACTCGTCGAATACGGACCCTGACGACCGTAGAACACGCTCTCGGGATCACGGCTGATAACATCCAAACTTCCGCGCCAATCGATAAATCCGGTGACACGCACTTTGATGCCCGCTTCAGCAAGCTTTTGCGGAAATTCGACGGCCATGCGGCCCATGATGTGGCGCGTGTTTTCAATCTGCTGATCGGTCAAATAGCCGAGTTTGTATTGGAACAAACCTTCTTCGTCCACATCCTTGACATAGATCGGCGGCATCTCCGGCATCATTCCGGCCATTGCAGCAGCGACACAGTTGATATAGATAACTTCTTTCGCGCCGGCTTCTTTCAACGATTGCAACACCCAATCAAATGCGGGGCCGTCGAGCGCCATGCCGTCATTCGTCATGTGATAGCGCGAACCAAGTCCCATGTTTTGCGCGCGCGTGACCATCTGCTTGCCCATTTCAAACCCGACACTGCGCGACAGATCGCGCGCGAGCACGGTGACGCTGCCATCCACGGCAGTGAAGCGGCGCACAGCGCTCTCAATGGCTCCGCCGAGTCCGGGGCCGGTTGCGCCTGCGAGCACGAAATGCCGTCCGCGAATCCAATCGAGACCGTATTGACCGTAGGGGATCAGTTCGTTGTGGCGAGTCCAAATGCGGTCAAGCAGTTCGGTTGCTTCTTCAGGGAAGCCCGCGATTTGCTCGGCAGTGGGACGCGGAACGACGGCCTGATACTCTTTGACTCTGAGGCCGGGATGTGGTTTTGCGAATGGGGATGGGGAATCAATCATTTCGTGTATGTTAAAATTACCAATACTATAACAAAACAAAACCCGCATAACATGCGGTTAGCGTTCGGTGTGCTCGTAGAGCATGTTGAACGATTTGGAAATGCGCTTATCGAGGTTCATCAGCTCATATTCTAACTCGGGATGCTGCTTCAAAAGTTCCGCCAAGCCGACCTGCATTCCCATCAGCAGGAGCGTGTCCTGCAATGAAATCGCGCGACCGATTTGCAAATCAAGCAGGGCCATCTGTTGATCCATCACGATGGTGCCGATGACGCGCCCGACCTTTTCTTCAAACTCGGGGTTCTCAAAGTTCTTCTCGAGCGCGATAATCTGCTCGCGAATTTTGTCTTCGGCGACTTTGTTGATCGAATCCACTTTCATCTGGTAAACCATCGCACTGGGATCGATGACCATGCGCGCGCCGGTCGAATCGGTGGGCGGGAAGTAGTTCGGGTTTTCCGGCTGCATCAAAGTGGAATCGCGCTCGACGACGACACGCGGGCGCGCTTCGAGAATCGAAAACAGCATCAGCAAAACTAACAGCAAGCGAGCAATCATGTGCGGGTGACTTCGGGTTCTTGAATGGTGGACGCGACGATCATCGCGACAATGATAAGTGCTGCGCCGAACAGCGTGACGGTCGGTGGAATCTGATCTTGCAAACTCCACGCGGCGATGGCGGCGGTGACGGGTTCCATCGAATAGACAATCGCCGCGCCGGTGACGGGAACGCGCGGTTGAAATTTCATCATCGCCCAAATTGCAATGACGGATGCGAAAATCGCGGTGAACAGCAGCGCGATGGAAAGTTCGCGCGTCAAATTAAAGTGCAACTGATCAACGGGCAGAAGCGCTCCGGCGATGAGTCCGGTTCCCATGAGTTGCAGCCACGAGAGCGGCAACTCGCTCGACTCGTTGGACCAACGGTTGATCAGCAGAATGTGCAACGCATAACAGAGCGCGCACACGAGAATCAATTTATCACCGCGATTGAGCGCAAGTTGTTTGATCACCGAAGTGCCATCGACAAGCGTTTCCGGCAGCGCCAATACCACTATCCCGATGAACGCGATCAATGCCGCGAGCCACATGCGTTTGCGGATCTTCGCGCGAAAGAGCATCCACGCGAGCAGCGGCGTGAGCGGAACATAGAGCGCCGTGATAAATCCCGCGCGCGCGGAGGTCGTGTATTTCAGGCCGATGGTCTGAAAGATGTAACCGCCGCACAAAAAGAAACCGAGAATGAGTCCGCGCTTGATTAATTTCGGATCGAGACTCAGTGATTTCTTGCCGAAAATCAGCGGAAAGAGCAACCCCGCGATGGCAAACCGGAGGGCGACAAACAAAATCGGTGAACAATCGTCCAACGACCACTGCACGATGGGGAACGTAAAGCCCCAAAAAAACGTCACCCCGAGCAGGGCCAGATAGGCGGTCAGCACGGGGTGAAGATACGGACTTTTGCACAAATAGGCAACCGCTTGGAGGTTGCCTCGACTCAGCTATTTGATAAGCATCAACTTCCTTGTTTCGATTTGCCCAAGTGTTTCAAAGCGCAGAAAGTAGATTCCCGTTGCTTGCTCAGCGGCGGCCCATGAAAGCTGGTGACTTCCGGCGCTGAATGATGCATCTGCAAGTTTTGCCACTTCTCTTCCTAAGACATCATAGACAACAGCGCGCACGTTGCTCGCTT
>JADKHW010000056.1 GCA_016721565.1 bacterium
AATCGACAATCCGGCAATTGAGCTGATGGCACCGACGACGAGCATCAGCAAAATCGCAAACAGAAAGAGCGCTTCGGACAGTTGGGCACGCACGAGCCAGCGTAGAAATTGCGGCAGAATCCAACGTGCGAGCAGATAAAGCGACAACACCCAACCTGCAACCAAGACCGCTCGTACACCGATTTCGTAGGTGGTCAGATTGCCGGAAGCCAGAATGCTGACGATCATCATCATCGGCACAATGGCGAGATCCTGCACGACGCAAATCGTGACAACCATTCGGCCCATCGGTGTATTCAGTTCACCTTTGTCGGCAATGCCTTTCAGCACGAGCGCCGATGACGATACGGTGACGACAAATCCGGCGACCAAGGACAACTCGAACGGCATTCCAAGGGAAATCATAATGCCGAAGACAAGCGCGGTCGTGCCTGTGACTTGCGCAATTGCTGCGAGATAGACTTTGAGCGGAGTGCTCTTTAGTCCTGAAATCGAGAGTTCAAGCCCGACTATAAAGAGCAAGAGTACGACGCCGACCTCGGCTGGAACTCTCGACATGATCCATATTCGCCTGCACGAATCCGGTCCAGAGGGGCCGATCATTGTGCCCGTAAGCACAATCCAGCGATCGGCGGCAATCCAATCCGGCGCGACAGGAACAAGACCGGCAGCGCGCAGGCGAGATGATCGCCAGATCATAGAACATCGGGATTTCGTGACCTCATGGGGATACTGGCTAATATGTGGCAAGAGTCCAAGTAATCATGTCCAGTTGATTGTAAACATGCGATTCCGAGGAAACTACGCCGACAGCACCTGCATTTCTTATAAATTGGAGTCAGCATCGGAGGTAGTTCCGAGGATTCCAAGAAATAGCAAGATACTTACAATTTAGGGTTTTATCACCCGAAAGCAAATACAGAATTTCTTCGCCCTAGCGCCCAACCTCACATTCAGGGAATATGTTGCCAATTGCGGTGAATCCCTATTTTGACAAAAAAACTGAATCACAAAAAACCCATGCCTCACTATCCTCTCCATGATTCGCGGCGCACGACCGGCGGGAAAGATCGAGTTGTTACCGTTTGATTTGACACCGATTGCGACGGTCAAACGGCCGGAGCAGAGCGATTGAAGTCGCCCTCAACGCCACACGCACAATCTGTACAATGATCGGGGCGCGTGGCTGCCATTGCTGAAGCGATTGCAGATTCTGGAGAACTTGCAGAAGCTGATTCTTGACAACGCAGAATCTCTGGCACTTGAGGCGGCGCGCGAAGGTGGCAAGCCGCTTCTTGATTCAAAAGTCGAAATTGCCAGAGCAGCGGACAGTATTCGCGTCTGTATCGAAACGATGCGCACAGACGCAGGCCGCGAGGTTCCAATGAACCTGAATGCTTCATCTTCAAATAAGCTTGCAATGACGCGCCGCGAGCCGATCGGTCCCGTGGTGGCCATCGATTGCATTTAATCATCCCGCCCAATCTGATTGCCCATCAAGTCGGCCCGGACGTTGCGCGGGTTGTCCGGTGATAGTGAAACCTGCCGATGACACTCCGTTGTCATGTTTTTCGATTTGTCGAGATGCTTCATGCGGCAGGATTACCTGAAGAGGGTGTCGAAAGCTTGCATAACCAGTCATTTGAGTGTTGCCGAGAAATTGGCACTCGGTCCGCGTGTGGCATTTCTGACGTTTGGGAGTTTCAAAGTCGGCTGGATGCTGCGCTCGAAGATTGCCCGGAACGCGCTGCGCGCTTGAACACGTGGGGCAGCTCCGTGATTGTGGCCGAAGATGCTGATTGGCAAGCGGCAGTCGCCCCGATTGCAAAAGGCGGATTCTACCAGCGGGACAGGTGTGTGTGTCGGTGCAGCGAGTGTATGTGCACGAATCGTTTTGGCTTTGAGTTTGCTCAAAAGCTTGCGGAAGCAGGTAACAAGATGAGGATTGGTGATCCGACATTGCCGGATACGGAGGTCGGGCCGCTGATTCGCCCGCAGGAAGTCACTCGATTGAACATGTGGGTGCGCGAAGCTGTAGCAGAGGTGCCGTGCCGCTGAGTGGAGCAGAACACTAAGCGAAACGTACTATAAGACAACTGTGCTGTGGAATCCGAGCGAAAACTCGAAGTGACGACACAGGAGGATATTCGGGCCGGTGAGGTGTTTTATCTTTGCAAGGACCTCGATGAAGCAACTGCACGGCGAACAATTCTCCGTTCGCATTTCAGGCGGCGGTTTATACCAAGAACATCGACACAGCCATGAAGTGTTACTCGAAACTGAATGCCTCGGCAGTGATGGTGAACGAGCACACGGCCTTTCGCGTGGATTGGATGCCGTTTGCAGGACTCAAGCAATCAGGTCATGGTATCGGCGGAATTCCCTGTTCGATCGGGGATATGCAGGTTGAGAAGATGCTCGTGGTGAAGTCAATGAATCTATAAATCTCAAATTTCAGATCAACAAAAAGCCCGCTCGAAATTGAGCGGGCTTTTTGATTTGCAATAAAGTCTCTTAAGGCAGATAGACAAGCTTGCGAGCTAAGGAAACTCCGGCGCATTCGCAGCGCAGGAAATAGACTCCGGCTGAGTGTCCGGTGGCATTCCATTCCAACTCGACGTTGCCGTTCACGCGCGTGTTGTCGAGCAAAGTGTTGACCAATCTTCCGGTTTGATCGAAGATGGAGACAGTAGCTTGGGACTCCGTTGGAATACTAAGATTGATTCTCACCGTACTGTTGAACGGATTAGGATAGGCTTCACCAAGCGAAAACTCATTAGCCACGAGTTCATCATGTGCAGTATTGACAGCTTCGGTTGTGAAGGACCAGATTTCGCCTGTTGTTGTTCCTGTTATGTTTCCTCGCATCAACTCGCCACTATGCAGGTTCTGCTGGGTGCAAGCTGGCCGAACATAGAGGAAAGAAGGTCCTTCTGCGGGTCCTATGAACTCGAGCGGTTCAGTTGCCCCAGTAGATACCGTAGTCTTCGCAGAATTCCGCAGCAGTCCAGCTCAACTGAGTTGAAATGACGGGCACATTGCTCGCGTTATTTGCGGGTGTGGGATTTGTCGCTAAACCGGGAAGCGGTGGGGGCGCAACGCTGTCCGAAATGCCAGACTGTTCCTGTGGTTGTGCCGATGGATTTGTCGCGTCTCGCCATTCATATGCGGTTTCATAATTCAGAGCATCCGGGATGATGATGAAGTGGTTGTGACGGTACCAAGTGACCAGTAGGGTTCCCCGCACCGATAAATAACTCGCAACTTGTCGCGCCGTTTGCAGATTCCCAAGAAAGCTGTGCGGTTGAGAATGTCCACATATTGCCTACCATCGCCAGGAATGGGATTCGTTGTTGATCCGGCGGGCTTTCTACAACGGCCACTTTGCAGTCAAGTTGATTGCCGTATTGGCTCCGCCCATACCTGAACCTTTGATGTGCACCAACATAGAGATGCACGGCTCCAGTACCTGCGGCGGGTGCAAGTCACTTGAGTACCCAAAGTACGATTGTTAGACGACAGATGAATACCGTTGGTCTCACCGGCTACGTTGTGCGTTGCCGTGTTGGTTCCGGCTGATATAGTACCTGCATTGGTTGAGCCTGTCCCAACACGGACTGAACCGTTGAAGTTGTTAATTGATGAGCCCGGAGGTCGCTGTGATCGTAATTGGATAAGATGAGTCAGGTACGTATTGAGTGGGAAAGCCTGTAATCTGAACCGTGCCGCCGCCTGAGACTGGCAAGACGACACAAGTTCCGGTAGCTCCGGGCGCACCGGGTACGCGATAGGTGGGCGGGCAATTTGCACCCACCAACGTAAGCGTGGCTACAATACAAAGAACAATTCGATTCCATGTTTTGCGTCCTGACAGATAAGATGAAATATATGAAACTGATTCGCATCAAAAGCGGATTTCCGTGCAAAAGCATAACACGGGAGGTTCAAATGCAGGCGCCATAAGGCACTATCGCTACCAATCTCTCCCAATATGACTAAACATACATAATTAAGTGGAAAAACAAAAAGTGGGGAATGCGTATGGCATTCCCACTTTAATCGATACGTGTGCAAAAATGAATTACGGCAAATACACAAGTTTCTGTGACGAGGTCACCGGGCACAGGCAGCGATGAGGTAGATTCCGGCGGCATTGCCCGAAGCATTCCATTCCAGCAGCAGATGCTCACCGGCGCTGGGAGAGTGCCATTCACAAGCGTAGCCACTTCGCGGACACTGATGTCGTACACGGTGACGCTGGTCATCCCCGCCTGTGGAATAGACAAATTTACACGCACGTTGCTGTTGAACGGGTTGGGATAGGCTGACTCAGTTGCAAGCCGCGCACGACAGGGGAATCATCTGCACCGGATTCAGCTTCAGTTGTAAAGCTCCCACGTCTGTCCAACCGTTGTTCGGCGGAGTTAGTGGATCCTACTCGCCTAGAAATAGGTCGTGCCAACTTCAAACTGCGTGGCTGGACTGAATACCGTTTCCGTGGTGGTACCGAAGACAGTTCCTAACGGTTCGGTTGTTCCGGGAAACACTTCGCGTTTCAGCACCGGACGCGGGATTCCAACTCAACCCCGCACCGATGAGAACATTCTCAGCGCCATTTGCAGGAGAAGGATTCGTACACGGATCGGGGCAGTCTGGTCGTGAAAGACCAGATCGCACCGCAAGGCTCCCGTTGTCATTAAAGGCATAGACCTGCCAATGGTATTGCGTGCCCGGCTGTAATCCCGGCAGAGGATACGTGTTTTCTGAGTCGCACTTTGCACCAAGCGGCGGCGGATCCTCAGCACCGAAAATAGACATCGTACCCGATGGCACCAAGAACAACCGACCACGGAGAGACTTGTGTTGGCGGCGACTCCTGTTGAGCCATTGCGGAACGGGATCCGATGGCGCAGTCAGGCGGCTGCGGGATTACTGCCTCGGTTGCAGTCAGCGAGATCGTCGGTTCGGGCCGGTATTGCGGTCGCCTTGATGAGCGGCCACATAGAGTCGAACCGTACCAGTCCCTGCCGCTTCGGTGCGCGCCAGTTAAATTACCGTTCTGACGGTCAATTCCAAGTCAATCGAATACCGTTCGTCTCTTCCGGTGACCGAATAGGGTGACCTGTATTGAATCCGGCGGTAATCCGTTTCGGCATTCACCGGAACCCTACCACGCCTGACCGGAGCCGTTAAAGTTCTTGATCGGCAAACCCGATACAGCTTCAATAGCAATCAGGTACGTCGAGTCCAGGGACATATTCAGTCGGGAAAACCTGTGATCTGCACTTGTCCTTGGTTTACGCCGTGACAAGACGACGAACATCTGCCGAGCGAACCGGGCACCGGAGTATCCTCGGTTAGTGGGGCTTGCAAAGACATTGCAAGCGAAAACGAACAGAAACAAAAGCCAATGTGGCGAATCATCGCGGTGATCCTTCATGTTGCATAACACCGGATTCGATCCGTGATGCGTTTGAAAGCATCGAATCACGAACACTGGCTCTCCCATTGCCGAGACGGCGGCACCCGCTATCGAAGTTGTCAAAGAATTAGGCAGATAGATCAGCTTCCTGAGTCTGCGTAATGCCTGCGCATTCACATTTCAGGAAATACAATCCAGCACCTTGACCAGAAGCATTCACTCAAGCTGATGCTCTCACCTGCGCTCAATTTCGAGTTAATAAGCGTCGAAACTTCTTGTCCGACGATGTCGAAAATTCGGACCGTGGTTTGACTCTCTTGCGCGACGTTTAATGCAATGCGCACGGAGCTATTGAACGGATTTGGATAGGCCGCTTGCAACTCAAACGCAACCGGCATCGCAGGATCGCCGACCGCGTTTGGCGATCGCAGTTGTAAACGTCCACGTTTGTCCGGTGGTTGTACCGGCATCGTTATTCGTATTCACGCGCCACGGGTAAGTCGTGCTCGTGTTCAGATTACCAGCAGGATCAATCGTCGTTTGGGTAATTTCCCGATGGACAGAGGCTGCGCCGTGCCGAAGAACACTTCATACGACGTTGCGCCGTCAGCAGCATCCCAAGCGGAACCGTATTCACAGGCACGTTGGTCGCATTGTTCGCGGGGAACGGGCCGGTAGCTTGCGCAGGCGGAGCGACAGTTGTGAAATTCAAATCGGACCGGCGGTTTCTCCGTCGCCATTACAGCGGTGATCTTCCAGAAATACTGTGTATTCGCAGTCAGATTTGAATACGAGAACATCATGCCAGGAAGTTGTTATTGACAACTGGCGGCGGGTTGGTCGTACCGAATTGCACGATGTGGTGCGTGGCTCCCGTGTCTTCCCCAAATCCAGGAATCCCAACAGCGGCATACTGGTCGAGTTGTTGTTTGGAATTGGATTCGTCGGGGTCGAGGGCGGCGTACCGCCTGCTTCAACGGTGACAGAACCGACCATACCGGGTGCATGGATTTCGCACTCGTAATTGAACACCCCTTCAAGCGGCGCGGCGAATGCAAAACTATACGTGAATGCCGCAGTAGTCGGATCACCGCTCCTGAATGTGGCCGGACTATGACTCGTCTCATTCACATTGTGAAATCCGCCTGCGGGCTTAACCCAACGGACGGTATCGCCCTGTTGAATCGTGATATTCGCGGGCGAAAACGAAGACCGACGAGGTTAACTGTGTGTACCGTGGCCATGCTTACGCTGGCCAGCATCAAAAACAAGCAAAACGAACATTTTCTTCATCGTTGTCTCCATGATAACGAGTGTACGGGTCGGGCCAGACCTTCTGTTGCTGAACATGTTGTTGTCCTAAAGGCTAAGTTCTTGGGACCACCAAAATAATAGAATCAAAACTAATCCGGCCTAATCTGCTTACTTAAGGTAGAGTACTTTGTAAATTACGGGTGTGTGATTAATGTTCGCGCGAATAAAGTAAACCCCGGCAGAACCGTTTGCCCGCCAGAGAAATTCGTTTCGTCCGTGTTGTGATATGCCTGAGAATAAAGTCTCGACAAATTGGCCTCGGACATTATAGATATCAATTGTTAGCGGCACATTTCCGATAAGCTGCATCCGCAATGTCGTGGGCCCGTTGAACGGATTCGGAAACGGCGGTGCAAGCATGAAGTCACCGACAAACGGACCTTGGCTCCCGAAGATTCTTCAGTAGTGAAGTTCCACTCGGGGCTTGAGGTTGCCCTATCCTCGTTGACGGCTTCGACACGCCAATAGTAGAGCGTGTTGAATACTAAATCACCCGGATCGAATGCCAGCGCAGTTTGTTGCGCGACGAGCGGCGGCTGAGAAGCGGTGCCGAAATAAACTCGAAACGAATCGGCGAACGCCACTTCATCCCAATGCAGCTCGATCGTTAGCACTCACATTAACGGCCCCGTCAAGCGAAACGGATGCGAAGGGACGTCAGGTGGATGCGGAACATCCTGCTCTGTCGCTGGCAACATGAAGTCGCTGTTGGGTCCCGCTTCTGAACCTTGATGCGCCGCCACGTACAGTCGAACTTCCCCCGTTCCGAACTGCGGCGAGCAAGTAAACTCGAGCGTATCTTGATCGAGGCTATCGAATGCACGCCATTGGGTTCATTTCTCTACAGAGTACGTTGCCGTAACTCCGTTCCCGATCATTACTCCTGCCGTTAAAGAACTCGCACCGACTCGGCACGACGCATTAAAATTCTTGATCGGCAGATCAGTTGCTGTCAACCGAATCAAGTAGGTTGAATCAGGAATGTAGGATTCGGGGAAACCTACTATGACAACTGTTCCTTCTCCTTCGCCGTGACAGGATGAAGCACAAGACGACGTCCCCGGCGCACCGGAGTTTCCCACAGTCCACGGTGCCGCCGTTAATGGCGAAATAAATAGTAGTAAAAGGAACAGTTGCATGAGAACAACAAACCGCGATTTTCAAGCTACAGCGTCAGCGCAAGGTTGCCCACTTATGCAAGTGGGGCTTTACGAGCGGTTATTTTCTAAATTTAATCGTGCAGCCGAATGCGGCGGTGACTTTGGGATCGATCTCTGAAGCTTTGCCTTCGACCAATTTCGTCATCGCATTCTGCAAGTCGTGAACTTTGACATCTTTGACTTCGGTGTTGTCATCGATGCGGCCAGTGTAAACAACCTAGCCGTCTTTATCGAGCAAGAAAGTCTCGGGCGTGCGAGCGGCACCATAAGCAGTGGCAACGGTGCCGTCTTCGTTGATCAAGTACGGATAAGGAAGATTCTTCTCTTTGGCTTTCTTTTGCATTCCTTCAAAGCCGTCTTCGGGCTTGATCTTAGGATCGTTGGCGCTAATGGCTACGAACTTAATACCCTTGGGTTGAAACTCGTTAGCCAGGGCAATCAATCTATCCTCATAAGCCATCGCAAACGGGCAGTGGTTACAGGTAAACACAACGAGTGTTCCAACTTCACCAGATGCACCGGCTAAGCTCACCATTTGCTCATTTACATTCTTCAATTCAAACGACGGCGCAGAGGCCCCGATTGCCAAGGCAGCCGCGACAGTTTTCTGAGGATACAAAAAGGCACCGGCCACGATGGCGAGAGCAATTCCGGAAAGGATCAGAACATTCGAGCGCTTCATAAACATGTATTTCTCCAGAGGGTTATCTGTGACTTGAGTCACATTCCATCAGTTGCCAAAAATGTATCAAATTGATTGCGAAAGTCCGTCAAAAACCATATTCTATGGCTCAGGGTGTCACCTTTGTCAACACTATAATTAACCACTTACAGGCGAAAGTATCAACCCACGGAGGTACCCATGAACACTTTTTGTCATATCGAGCTGACCACGACAGATCTCGAAAAAGCGGCAAGCTTCTATCGAACTATGTTCGGCTGGAAGATTGACCCGATGAGCGAAGGCTATTGGATGATTACTTTGAACGGCGATGCAGACGGCGTAAGCGGTGCATTAATTCAAGTAAATTCCGTTCTCGACAGCGGTGCACAGAACTATGTGCACGTTGAAGACGTTGCTGATACTCTAACGAAAGCCAAATCATTGGGAGCCAAAGTCATCGACGAAAAGCGTCCGCTTCCCCACGAAATGGGCTTCATCGGAATGTTCGAACTTCCCGACGGATATAAATTAGGACTCTTGCGGGCCCTTGCCCGCCGGAATCGAAAAGTGAAAATTATCCCCTTACGTTCCTGCGACGAATTTATCGCGGGCGACCAAACGCGCCTGCGCGAAATTCTGCATCCTGACAAGCTCCTTTGCTCTGGGCTACTCGCTGGCTCATGCGAGTCTTGATCCCGGAGTGACTTCAGTCTTACACCGACTGGCCACAAGTGAAGTCTATTACATTCTCAAAGGCCGGGGTAAAATGGAAATCGACGGAAAAACCCGTGAAGTCGGAGTCGGGGATACCATCTACATCGCTCCCTCTTCAACTCAACGAATCACCTGTTTGGGTCCCGAAATTCTCGAATTTCTTTGTATTGTTGATCCAGCTTGGCAGGCCGAGGACGAAGAAATCCTGTAAAAACCTCAAGTTTGTACCACCGGGCCTGACAAGACAGTTTCACGATCAGCTACCTCTCCTGCCTCCGGCAGGGAAGCCTCACCCTCTCAAGCCTTCGCGCCAGCGGCAACACCCGCTTAACAAGCGGAAAGCCTGTCCCATATAGGACAGGCTTTCTCATTCTTCCCAGTCGCGGAAATCCGCTGACCGTATCGCAATCGCAGATCGTTAGATCCGCTCCGGCAAAACTTGGGGAAAACTACCAGTTGCTTTCGCGACGCTGACGCGGGGACGGCCACCGCCGCCACCACCACCGCCACCACCTTGGGTACGTTCACGCGCTTCATTCACATTCAGCGCGCGGCCGCCCATCTGCTGGCCGTCCAGCTTCTTGATTGCGTTGGCAGCACCTTCGGCATCCATCTGCACGAAACCAAATCCGCGCGGACGACCCGTTTCACGGTCCTTAACCAACTCAACGGCTTCCACCGTACCATGCTCGCCGAAAACTTGGCGAAGTTCTTCTTCCGTTGCGCTGAACGGAAGGTTTCCGACATAAAGACGAGTTGCCATCGTCATTTCTCCTGTTTCGTCCCTCTTAGGTATTTACTAATCAACACTTTAGAGGATAAAAAATCCTCAGACGACTTCCGTGGTTACTGCATCGGAATCGCTGAGGGACGAATTTTCGGCGAAACGACGGACAGACTACACAAACTGAAATCGCGAACAGCAGAGGATGGTTTCGGTAATCCGTCCATCTTACTGCGCGCAATATAAGTACAAACTCTCATTTTTCCAAGTGTTCGAAGCAAAATAAAGAAAGTGGGCACCGACAAATCGGCACCCACTTTTGATAGGTCAGTCTATATACCGTACTAAGTACGGTGAGCTTCCCCCAGAACTGGTGTTACCAGTTGCTCTGGCGACGGCGGGCGGAGTTGGTACGCTCCTTAGCCTCGTTCACGTTCAGGCGCGGCCACCCATCCTCGAAGCCGTCAAGCTTCTTGATAGCAGTCGCGGCACCATCAGGTCCATCTGGACGAAACCGAAGCCACGCGGGCGGCCGGTTTCGCGATCCATCACCAATTCAGCAGTTTCGACGGTTCCGAATTCCTCCGAAAACCGTGAAGCTCATCTTCCGTTGCACTAAACGGAAGGTTTCCAACATATAAAGACGTGTTGCCATCGTCATTTCTCCTATGTCCCTCATAGTGTTTTCCTCTGGACTCATCCTAAAAGGACATCCAGAGATTGTAAATACAGCACTTAGAAGAGCAAAATGCCCTCGAACGACTTCCGTGAATACTGCTTCGGAATCGCGAGGGACAAACGGCGAGACGACGTACAGGCTTACACAAACTGAAATCGCGAACTGTGAAAAGTGGGTTGCGGGACGGTCCCGTTCACCTTTCGATTGCTAATATACGAAAAATTAGTTACATCTCCTAATCGGGCTGGAGATGCCGATTCCGGCTGGGCGGGGACGCTCCCGCTCTGCGAAGTTGGGGACCACGGAAAAGTCAAGCGTTAGCGCCAGCGCAAAACCTGCTTAACAAGCAGCGGGCGCCGATTGCTCGACGCCCGATGGAGCGGTTTGCTTAGGTCGAGTTATTCGTACACGAGTACGTAGAATTGAGAATTAATTGGACCGAGAGGCAGAGATATTCCGGGACCAGCGACCTCGGCAACTTGGTACTCGGGCAAAATTGGCACAGGTATGACATCAGCACAGAACAGTCGATATATACTCGCGCCTTGGACAGGTGTCCAGTCAAATCGCAGACTGTCCCCGGAAAATGTCACTGTTAGATCGTCAATTGCTGGCAAAGTGACTATCACCGGAGTCAACAGAAGCCCACCGGCTTCAAATGTAATTGTATTCTGGCCGGAGCCGACAATTTGTCCCGCATCGTTGATATCGCTGACGGTGTTCACCACCCAACCGGAAGCGGGATTAATGAATGTGTTGACATCACGCAGACCCAACGAGTCTGTATAAAAGTAGCCTGTCAAGCCCGAGCCGCTGCCGACACAGTCTCCGCTTCGGTTGATGCTCGCCATGCCGGAGTTGTTGACGCCGCTGAACCATTGCCAACCCGTAGCTATGCTCCAACGCGCGAACTGAATAAGATTGCCGCTCGCGCTAAGCACCGATCCCGAAACCCAGTTCCCATCTTTGCTGATGCCACCAGCGCGCGTGCTACCCCAGCCAACGGGCGCTGCAAGCAAGTTCAGGCCGCCTGCGACAGTCCAAGTGTATCCTCCTCCGCTCGTCAACCCGACAACTTGACCGAGATTGCTGACATCGTACGCATAGCCGCCCGTAACGCCGTCCAGAATGGTCATGCCGATTCCATCGCGGTAAAGAACAGGCCGCCAATATTCGGAACCAGCTTGGAAGTAGTGTCCGTAGCCCGCAACCCAACCTGAGTCATTGATACCGTATCCTTGACTTCTCGAACCGCCGGGCAGAGTTCCAAGGTCCTCGACAACACCATTGTTCCAGCGTACAGCCCTGTTCGCATTCGCTCCGGCGAAGTCAATTCCGGATGTACCAGCAACGACATCGAAGTTATTCAGGTCGTAAGCAATGGCGTCCGTCCGTGGAGGAAGAGGCGGCAACTCCACCATTCCGTTTTCCGGTGTCCAAAAGAATGCTTTTGTTCCGGAGAATCCGCAGACGTGACCTAAATCATTGACCGCAAGCGCACGAGTTGTAAGCTGCCCCGGCAAATTACCAAGAAATGTCACGGTGTATTCAAGAGCGGAGGCATTGATAGTGACAGTGAGCAATGTCACAAACAAGAAATTCAGCCTGAGAGTAGAGATTCTGTTCATCTTCATCATACGTTGCACCAATTTCGTTAACTAATCATGTGAAGGACGTGTATTCAAATTTGTATCAGACATTAACACTCTACGCGCGATAAAGCAATAGATCAGATTCGTTCGCCAGAAGCCTACAAAAATTATCTTATTTAACGTCTTCAAGCGCTAGCGTCAGCGCAAAACCTGCTTAACAAGCAACGGGCGCCGATTGCTCGACGCCCGCTCTGCTTGGATCCCTGATTACAAGGCTCAGACAATCGGATTGCCTGAGTGCGAAGTGGCTTTGGTTTCCACCGTGACTCTGCGAGCACGGCGGCCATTCTTAACCGGCGCGGCCGGTTCGTTGCTTTCGACGGTCATGCCCTTTTCAACCCATTCCTGCAACGCTTCTTGGGTGAACTTAATTTGCCCGCCGAGCCTGAAGTGTGGAACCCCCCACCGCTTATAGCCGTTACGCAGAGCGGCCGGGGTCTTACCGAGAAACTTCGCAGCCTCTTGAACGCTGAGAATCACCATGATCTACTCCTTCTTTGGTTAGATGACTGCTAACATACAAGCGGAGACCCTGATTTCATCCGCTTGCTATTATTAGACGATTGAACTTTCACGATAGTTCCCAGTTTCGCAACGCCCGTCTAAATACTTGGATATCGAGTCGTTTGAACTTGAAATATTCCCGAGGTTGTCTTGTTAAGAGAATGTTATAAAATAGCTTACAGAATCGAACTTGGAGGCAGTTTGTGGATCCGTTGAGCTTTTGGAAAATGGTCGCAGGCATCGCCTTCGTGGCCGCAATCTTCTGGTATTTCTATTTCCGAGGCAGATCGAGTAATTCTGAACCTCGGGAGCCACGAAAACTCCAGCAATTCGAGTCCAAATTGAAAAACGGCCAACTGGAACCCGCCGGGTACGAGATCCGCGTGGACCACCCGGTGCAGTGGCTGATCCACCGTTTCGACACAGAACCCGATGACGAGATCTTCGAAATAGAAGAACTCGAGCTTTACCAACTCCTGCCCGCCGGACACACCACAATCATTGCCTTCTTACCCGAGAAAAAAGGCAAATACAAAATCATTTTGGGCACGGAGCGGGAAGCAGGTCTGGTCAGAGTGGTTTGAGGAGAATTTCATCCAAAAATCCATAATAATAGCGAATACTTGACAATAATCTTCAGGACTCTTATATTTTCGGCTTCTGCAAAAAAACATCTTAGCTTGTGGGTTGCTACTGCTGGGCAATCATTGAACTGGGTTTGGAAATTTGCTGAATGGGAGAGCTAAGTGACAATAATTTAGCTTTCAAAAAACAGAACGGGGAGTTCTACAATGGGATCTGCACAAGATCAAGCAAAAGTTTGGGCGCAAGGCGCCCACGAGTGGGCCACGAAATTTGAGCCGCATTTTGAGCCGTTATGGCATCAGATGCTCGCGATGTCGGGGGTAACCAAGGGAACGAAGTTCTTTGATGCCGGTTGCGGCTCGGGTGGAGCCTCAATCATCGCAGAAAGGCGCGGAGCGAAGGTCGCAGGGTTGGATGCGACGCCGGAGTTAATTTCAATTGCTCAGCAACGCATGCCCCACGCCCCGTTCGTCGTCGGCGATTTGGAAAATTTGCCGCACGAAGACGGAAGTTTTGACGTGGTGTTTGCCGCCAATGCCGTGCAATTCACCTACGACCCTGCACAAGCGCTGGCTGAAATCAAGCGCGTACTTGGACCTGATGGCAAAGCAATCGTAGCCGTGTTCACCGACATTGAACGCAACAACATGGGGACGTTTATCAAGGCGCTTGCAGGATTACTTCCGCAGCCGCCGAAAGTCGGCCCGTTCGCTCTCGGCAAACCCGGCTTACTTGAAACCGCGATTGAAAAGAGCGGCTTGAAAGTTGTCCGTGATGTCGAAGTCCCCTGTGATTTCGTCTATCCCGATGTCGAAGATTTCTGGGTCACGTTCCGCTCCGCCGGTCCGTCCCGCGCCGCCATCGCCAACGTCGGTGAAGAAAAGACCAAGCAAACCGCATTAGAGTCAGTCAAACCGTTCGTCAAACCAAACGGCTCACTGCATCTGAAAAACATCTCGCACGTAGTAACCTTAGAAGCGT
>JADKHW010000057.1 GCA_016721565.1 bacterium
TTCCACTGACCGGAAAACGAGCGAATTAATCTTGTGCGGATGGTGAATCCATTATCGTTGCAAGTCAGAATTCTGAAGCCGTTAATCTTTTCGTGAAAGATGCCTATCAGAATAAACATCAATCCCACGAGCATCAACAGCGTGCCCGGCTGAAACCATCTGCCGGGATGCAGTTTGTGATAACCTTCGATGATAACCGCAATTCCTGCCAGCACGTCAAACCATGCCACGCGGCTGTGACTGTGACCTTTGCTCTTGAGTTCGCGCTTCAGAGAAATTAGCAACGCCGCACCTGCGACAATGCCGAGCACATCCACCCACAAATGCTCGGAGTGGCCTTCAAGCAACGCCGACACACCATACACGATCAGCATGATGCCCGGCATGGAATGATACATCATCTGCCCGCGCCGCGCGCCTTCGGTGAGATTGAGCTTAAGTGTGCGCTCGGCCATCACCGCCCCAACACCCACACGCCGTGCATGTAATCGCGCCACATCACCGTCTCTTCCAACACTCCGCCTAATCGTTTGGCAACATTTATCGACGGCGTGTTTTCCGGACGAATCAGCGAAATAATCCGATCATACCCAAACCCGGCACGCGCAAAATCACGACAGGCCCGCGCGGCTTCAGTTGCATAACCTTGATGCCAGAATCTTTTTTCAAAAGATACCCAACCTCTTTTCAGGCGTGCTGTTTACATCTTGCGCCAATATTCCCACTTGACCTACCACTTCACCCGTATCACGCTGTTCACACAAATAAAATGCGTGACTGTCGGCCTTGTAGCGGGCCAAACATTTCTCCAGCCAAATCTGCGCATCACGGTGCGTCATCACGTTAGGGTAGTGACGCATGACATCAGGATCGCCGAGCATCTCAAACAGCTCGTCAACGTCGCCGCGAGTCATGGCCCGAAAGCGCAGCCGCTCGGTCGGAGGTGGAAGCTTTAGATTAAGCAAGCTTCGCTTCGAGTGTGATCTCAGCCGAACCCATCAGCAAGCGCGAAATCGGACAGCCGCCCTTAGTTGCTGTGGCAATTTCCTGAAACGCAGCCGCATCCAAACCCGGAACCTTGGCCGTGCAAACCAAATGCGACTTCGTAACCGTCGGTGCGCCGTTAACGTTGTCAAGCGTTACATGCGCAACGGTTTCGATGCTTTCAGCCACGTGCCCGGCCTTCTCAATTCCGCCCGAGAGCGCCATTGAAAAACAGCCCGCATGCGCCGCCGCAATCAATTCTTCAGGATTCGTGCCCTTGCCGTCTTCAAAACGATCGTGGAACGAGTAGTTGATATTCTTAAGCGTGCCGGATTCGGTCGTGAGATTGCCTTTACCGGTCTTGAGCGTGCCGCTCCAAATTGCAGTAGCTTTGCGAATTGCCATGGATAGGGGTCCTTGCGTATAGTGAGGTCTTTTGTTGGAAATCTGTGCGGAATGTCGCCACTGGTGGGCGAATAAGGGAATATATCAAATTCACGCTAAACCTGCAATCAAAGAAAAAGGCCGATCCTTTTGGGACCGGCCCTATTCAAGAATATGCTGCCGTTAGAGCGTGTATTTCACTTCTTTTGCGGCTTCGTCAATTGCATCGCGAACGGCCTGGCGGGCTTCGCCGGTCTTCTTCTCGATGAATCCTTCAATCTGATCGCGCTTCCCCTCAAGGCGATCCAGGTCATCATCAGTCAGCTCGCCCCATTTTTCCTGGAGCTTGCCGCGAAATTGCTTCCAAGTTCCTTTGATCTGCTGTTGAGTCGGCGTGTCCATAATCGTTCTCCCTAATTCATAATTAACCATTCGCTACCCATTCAGGCAACGACCCAATCGACATCGTATAGTTTGTACTATATGAAAAGGAGTCAAGTTCCCTTAACGATGACGAAAAGAAACAGGAATATAGAGAACGTATTCAAAAAAAAGCGGGAATCTGCGAGGGAAAAACTAATGCGAGCGGATTTCAGCCAGAGCACGAAGCGTTTCCGGATCATCAGGCATGCCGATCAACGCCGTTTCAAGTTCGGCAATTGCTTCGTCCTTGCGGTCGAGATAGGCAAGCGTGTAACCCAACGCGCGATGACCAATTGCAAGTTCAGGATAAAGACCTAAGCAACGGCGTAAACTCTGTTCGCTGTCCGGAAAACGATAGAGATAACGATACACCACGCCTTCGTGATAATGCGCCGACGGATCTTCATCGTCCATCATCAGAATCGTTGACAAACTCATCAACGCCGTTTCAAATTGCTGCACGCTGATCGCGCGTTTGGCATCCTGAAACATATCCCACTTCAGCAAAAACCTGCGGTACGCTGAAGCGTGTTCATAATCCGGACGATGTTCAAGCACCCAGCGCATCGCCTCGCGGCCATCGCTGAGATTGTAACCGTTGTTGAGAATCTCTTCCACCTCATCTTCCGAACGTGCCGGAAGTTCTGGCGGCAAGTGGTAGAATCGCGTCAGGTGGTCGCGGACTTGGACGACAAAGAACGATGGGACGCTTTGCTTAGACATTGCGCCTCCGTCTCATGTAGTGTGTCCAAGTACAGCTTTTCATACTGCGGAATGATGTTATTGATGTGAAAAACTTCGGTTGCGCGGCGGCGACCTGCTTGGGCCATCTTGTGCCGCAAATCCTTGTCTTTCACCAGTTGCAAAATGCTTGCCGACAGCCCTTCGATATCTCCCACCGGATGCAGGAAGCCTGTCTCGTTGTGTATCACAACTTCAGGCAAACCACCCACATCATACCCCACCACGGGCATTTCGCAGCTCATGGCTTCGAGTGCTGACAGACCAAAACTTTCCTTGTTCGATGGCAATAAGTAAATATCACCGACGCTCAACAAATCAATAAGACCCGTCTGCTTGCCGAGGAACCTCACCTCTCCTTGCAAACCCAGTTCGCGTACTTGAAGTTCCGCGTTGCTGCGTGCAGGCCCGTCACCAACTAACACAAGTTTCGCTTTGACATTGTTACGCACATTCGCAAACGCCGTAATAATATCAGGAATCCGTTTGACAGGCCGGAAATTTGAGATGTGCAAAATAATCGGCTCATCGGCCGTTGCCAGCCAATCGCGGCGCATCACACATTTCTCGCGCTTGTAAAGTTCCGTGTCGATGAAATTGTAAATGACATTCGTCTTGCCCATGTAACCGATATTCTCACGGGTTTCACGAGCGAGATCATGCGACACCGCCGTCACGGCATTCGATTGTTCGAGCGTAAATTTCACCACCGGAGCATAAGCCGGATGCGCGCCGACGAGCGTGATGTCTGTGCCGTGACACGTCGTAATCACCGGCGGCAATCCGCCGTTCATTTCCCGTGCAAGATAGGCCGCCGTTGCATGCGGGATCGCGTAATGCGCATGCAAAACGTCCAGCTTATACATCTTGAACGCGTCAAACAGCGTCGAAGAAAGCGTCAGCGTGTAAGGTGTGTGATCGAACAAATCATATCCGACGACGGGCACTTCATGAAAATAGGTGCGCTCTTGAAATGCAGGCAATCTAAACGGTCGCGATGTCGAGAAAAAATGCACCTCATGGCCGCGCATCGCCAGCGCGACTCCCAATTCCGTAGCAACGACTCCCGAGCCGCCGTACGTTGGATAGAGGATAATGCCGATTCTCATTTATGTTCTTGGTGATGAACTTCTGTCATGGAATAATTGTTACCCAAGCGGTGTCAGACATATCTCGACAGGGAGAGCTACTGTAATCAGCAACAATACTGTAGCGGCCAACGGGGAGTGACTCAGGCAAATACCAATAAGTTTCCATGTAAGAATTGTCAATAAACAGAACAGAATCCAAAAGAAGGCCAATCTCAGGATGTAGCGTGAACAACTCGTTGGCTGGTCCACCGAAATCATACATAAACCTAATTCGGGTCAGCACGCTGTCAGGAATCATGCCAACCGGTATCGTATCAGGTTCAACTGAAACATAGACACCAAGTGGTCCTTCATTGAATCCAACGACAGTCATTTCGGAAACTATCGAATCTACTTCGGCCCAGGCGCGTAATTCATAGAGCGTGATGATAGATGCGTCGTAATCGACAGGGAAAAGAAAATGTATATCGCCGTTTGATTCCGTTGATCCCACGAACACCGTGTCAACGTGGAAGCCAAAGCTACCAATATCAATACCGACTGTGCATATTACCGCAACATTGTTCCATTCTTGATCGAATTGGTCCCGTGCCGAGATAATGATTTCAACTGAGTCTGTGAACTCACAGAGTTCAGCTTCAACGGATGCGGGCGCATCAATAGAAAGTGTCAAAACTCGCTCAGGCGCTTCCTTCTCATTGTCATCATCACAACCGAGTAGCGCGATTCCGGTCACGCTTGCAAATAAGAAGATAAAAAATAGTCGTTTTCATTTCGTTCCCTCCAGAACTAATGTTGGTAGATTCTGTTTCAGTGGGACACCCAATAATGAGTATCCCGCCAACACAGATCACCTATTATCTTGAGGGAAGTTCTTACTTCGACTTCTTAACAGCCTTCTTGGCTTTCTTCACACTCTTCTTAGCAGCCTTCTTCGCCGCCTTCACGACTCTCTTCTTCTTCGGCTTAATCAGCATGTTGCCCGAGCAATTCGACGCGCCGCAGTTACAGCGGTACTTCTCTTTCCAATCGTCGTGCTCGTCGCCGTCGCCCGTTAAACCGTAGTTATACAAAAGCTCTTCGCCCGTCTTGATCGCGCGAATGGCTTCAATGAAAATGCGGCCCCGCTCTTCAACGGGTTCGCAATTGGGATCGCAGGAGTGATTAATAAACCGCGCGTCATTGCCGCCGACAGCCGCGTCAATCGCGACCGCGCCGTCGCACATTTGAAATAAAAACGTATGATGACGCTTCATCTTGGAATCGTCATAACGGCGATCCGCTTCGTCTTCGGGAATAATCTGGCCGGTGTATTCAATCAGGCGCGTGCCTTTGCGAATCGGCTTCGTGGCAAATGCGCCTTTGCCCTGAATATCAGAGCCGCGAACAACAAAAAAAGGAGAGGAGGATTTGGACATCAGAGGGAAAAGATGAGGGATAAAGGATGAAGGATAAATTGAAACCAAATAGTGTAGCGGCTGGCCCTGTGCCTGCGATGGAGAGCGAGATTCGCCCCGCCGGAATCTGCTAAACGAACTTCAAAAACTTCTGCGGAATCTTCCGCTTCAACATAATCTTGCGGCACTTGCTGGAACCGCAATGGCAGGCATAATCAGTGAGCCAATCTTTTTGAAACGGCCCGGTCTGGTGCAGATGATAATCGTACACGAGTTCGGTTCCCTTAGGAATCTTGCGCTCGGCAATGATGTAAATCCGGTCATCTTCTTCAATCGTTGAGCAATTGGGATTGCAAGAGTGATTGGCAAACTGCGCGGCATTTCCTCGGCGCGATGCGTCAATCAGCCACCCGCTGTCAAGCGAAAAGATAACCGTGTGAAAGGCTTCGGGTTCATTCTCGTCAATATCCGGCAGAGCATCGGGCGGCATCCGCGTGCCCTTATACTCGATGATTTTCGTACCCTTCGGAATATCCTTGCGCGCAAACAAACCCCGACCGTGAACTTTACTTTTCTTGACGAACCAAAATTCGCCTTTAATGGCTATGCCCATAATGTCATCGGATCCTTGACCAGCACCGGTTCGCGCATGTAAAAAACTTCGGCAAATTTGACGCCGACCTGATCTCCGAAATAGCGCGCGCGCATTTCGAGACGTTCAAAGAAAACAGGTTGCGAGAGCACCGTCATCGGATCGCTGCTGTTCGGATCAAAAAACTGCGACTTGTGCGCCCGCGCGGCTTCAAGTTTTTTCTCCCAATAATCCGTCACATCCACAAACACATTCGGCTCCATCATCCACGTCGAGGGCCAATAGAGCAACCGCTTGGGATTGTGCGGCTCATATTTCGCCGGAAAATTCGCAGCACCTGCCACAAACATCGAATGCTTGACCAGTTCGCTCGTGCCTTCGTGATCGGGATGTTTGTCGCGCCACCAATGCGTCAGCACAAGTTTCGGTTTATGTCGGCGAATACACTCCACCACTTTCACGCGGCGGTCGTGCGTGTCCTGAATCTGCAAATCCCCCACATCGAGAATTTCGCGGAACTCAAAACCCAAAATCTTGAGTGCGTTTTGTGCTTCGACCGCGCGAATCTCCGCATTGCCGCGCGAGCCGCTTTCGCCGCGTGTCATATCCACCATGCCGATCTTCGCGCCTTGCGCCTGCATTCTGAGCAGCGTGCCCGCGCACGAAAGTTCTACGTCGTCAGGGTGTGCGCCGATGGCGAGCACGTCCACTACTTGTGTGTTTGGTTCACTCATTCGCTATTCGGTAATGACGATGTGATGAGCCGCGCCGTCGGCGGGCAATTGATCGAGCATATTCAAAAGTTCCGTAACCCCATAAGTCAAAAGTCCCCACGCCGTCCCGTACGCGCGCTCCATCGGCTTTCCACCGGGCCGAACCGCAAACAGAACTTTTTGCAACCGCGCAAGCTCCACCGCGTGCTTTTGCTTGATAGCTTTGTTAGCCTTCTGCTCAAGCTGTTCAAGCGGATGCAAAGCTTTCCCCACAGTTGAGCCAAGCGCGCCTTCCAATGTCGGATCCAAATCGCGTAGCAGCGTCTTCAACTTTGCAATCGCTTCTTCGATCTCCGCTCTCGCTTCGGCAAACGTCTTGGCCGTATCGTTCTCATCGGCTTCGCGCAAAAGCTGTTTGGTCAACTCATGCTCATTTGTCATGAGCAACTCTTCCCAAGTCCGCCCGAACTTTTCTCTCAGCCGCTCACACTTCTGATCCACAAACGTAGCCGACAGTCTCGGAAACAAACTCGGCGGCGTGACATTCAACAATTCATAAAACGGTGCAAGCTGCGCATGATACTCTAATTCTCCCGGCCCGCCCACATAAGCTATGGATGGCAGCACAAAATCCTGATACAGCGGCCTGAGTCCTGCCTTCGGACTCACACTCCACTCACCGCTCGCAAATTTCGCCTTCAGTTGCTCCGGCGTAACTTTCTCCGATGATCCGTCCGGATGTTTTACGACACCATCCAGCGTCACCGCTCTGCGCACAAAATCCTTCGCCACAATATAAAAGAAATGCGCATCCGGTGTCGGACTCATTGAACCCGTGAATCCCTTGGCGCGTACTTCTTCAGAACGTTTTGCGAAACACATCGCGCAATTCTTCGCGAGAATCAATCACTTGCTCCCACAACGGAGCAGAGAGCTTCTTCAACCCCTCATGTCTGCCTTCGCAAGCGAGCAATCCCCTCGGCCCCAACGTCGCCGCCAGCAATCTCCCCATCGCCGTGGATAAATCCCCATCCGAGTAAGCATGCTCCAACACTTCAGCCGCTTCTCCCGAAACATTCTCCCACTGCGAAATCAGTTCATGCAGCGGAGCTAAAGCATTTTCTCCAACCGCATATCTTCCGACTTCCTGATTCGCAATCTCTTTAATGGGCGCAAACTCAACCGCACCAATCGTCCCATCCGCTTTCGGATAATGCGACGTGCGAATCTCCGCCAAATCGTGATCTTCCCCCTCAAGCCAAAACAACGGCAGCACAGGTAGCTTCATCGTCGCTTCAAGTGCGCGTGCTAATCTGACCGTATGATAAGCTTTCAAAAACGTAAACAGCGGCCCGCCAAGATAACCCACCTGCTGCCCCGTCACCACCATCACCGCTTTGCCGTTGGCAAGATGATTGAGTCTCGCCAGCGTTTCCTCCGGCACACCATACAGCTTGCCCTCGGATTTCAAAATCTCTGCAAGCTCTTTGTAAAACGGAAAATTCTTCAGCCGCTCATCCGCCGCAGCCTTGCAAGCTTCCGGATTTGCCGGAGATCGCGCATACAACCACTCCGCATCCGGCAGCTCGCGCACGACCGCTTGCCACGCCGGACCGAAGCCCGGTAGCTTGTCAAAAGAAAGTGAGACCCGGGTCAACGGGGGAGGCGCGGCCAGTTCCATCAGTTCTCGTGAAGTGTAAGCAATTGCAAAATATACCGATTCGAGCACGGTTTGTCAAACTTTGATACGGTTTGATTGACAAAACGTTCCCCTGCTAACAATTGCTTTTCTCTAAGATAAGCCTATATTTACTGTCTTATGCGCATCATTCTGTTGGTATTGATTCTATGGGTGATAGGTCTTGGGAGCTACCTGCTCTACGACCGCTATTGGCCCGGCCACACCGGAACCGTCGTGGTCCATAGCACCCCACCCGGTGCCGAAATCTGGGTGGACCTTGCTCCCACAGGCCGCACCACCCCTGCCGACATGCGCGACATCCTGATCGGCAAACACTCCATTACTGTCAGACTCGAGGGTCGCAGACCCCAGCCCTTCGTCGAGGTGGTCAAGGTCGAACACGGCAGCTCAGATACCTTAAGTTTTGTTTTTGATGGAAATGACACTCCATCTGCACAATATGACGGCTTCGGAACAGCGACTCCGCCTGCCAGCGTCCCGCCCAAATCCGAGTCCATCAGCGACAAGGTCAAGCGCGAACTCCCCTGGGAGGTCGAGCGCCGTGTCCCCAGCTCGGTTGACTCGTCAATCCTGACCGGCATCGACACCGCCACCCGCGCGCTTCCCCAGTACGAGCACGAGCACATCGAATCAGGCGAGGCACGCGACTTCCCCAAAGAGTCCATTTCCGAGACCCTCGACAAAGCCACCGGCACCGTCGAAATCTCAAGCTCGGTCGCCGGCGCGACGATTATCATTAATGATAAGCAGATCGCCGAGCGCACGCCCGCCAATGTGACCTTGCCGCTCGGCACTCACACGATCCGGGTCGAAATGGCTGGCTACAAGACCGACCCCGAGCAGCACGATGTCCGTCTCTCCCGCGCCGCCGGTGGGCAATTGGTCTATTTCACTCTGACCGAAACCAAAAGCGCGCGCAAAGAAGCCACCATCACCACCGAACCCGTCCCCGGCGCAATCTTTGTAAATGGAGATTCAGTCGGCTTCGGTTTAGCAGTCGTTGCGCACGACTTTGGTGTTTTGGAAATTACCTTCGGCAAAGTGGATGGCTACCTGACTCCCGAGCCTGCGCGTTTGGTCATCACACCCGCGAAACCGAATCCCACACTGACCGTTAAATATCCGCGCGCATACCAAGTCTCAGCCGAATGCAAAGCCGGCGGTAGCGTAGACAAAATTGGCGAGATTCGTTGGGAAACCGGAATCTACGACAAAGACAAAGGCGCGCGCGTTTCCGATACTCACGGCCCGAAAGTCAACGAGATTCCCGGTAGCAACAAATCCGGCTGGGAACTCGCGATGGGAGATCCCAATCGCAATCCCACCGGCGCGGACTATATCGAGTTCATCTTCACCCTACCCGAAGAAGTTCCGCCGTCAACGCCGCTCAATTTGAGATTATATCTCTACCGCACCAACCGCAAATATCCGCTGTCGCTGTCGTCACGTTGTGAAATCACCGTGACCGTCAACGGCCGTGTGTTCTTGGATAGCTTCCGTCCGCGTCACGATCAAACTATGGCCGACGGGGAAAAGTTCGAAGAATGGTCGCTGCAGCACGCGCTTGTGCCCGGCGAAAACCGAATCCTGATTCGTACCGGAGACAAAAATCAGATCTTCAATTATCTATGGAAGTTTGAGGTGCTGTAAATTATGAAACGGCGCTTCGAAATGTTGTTCCGTCAACCGCCGCTGAGATTCATCAATCCCGAGATGGCCTGGACGGAGGTGGTCAAGTTCCTAATCTTGACCAATGTGACGATCTTTGCCGCGCAGATGATTCTCGGCATGGATCAATTCTTCATCGAGAACTTCTCGCTGATTCCCAAAGAGTTCTTCGGTGGACATGTGTGGACGCTCGTCACCTACATGTTCCTGCATGGCAGCTTCAGCCACATTCTGTTCAACATGCTCGCCTTGTGGATGTTCGGCTCGATGCTCGAGCGCGTGTGGGGCTCCAAAGAGTTCTTGAAATACTATTTGATTACGGGACTCGGCGGCGGATTGTGCTACGCGCTCTTCAACATGAATTCGTATGTCCCGACCGTCGGCGCGTCCGGTGCAATCTATGGCTTACTGCTCGCGTATGCCGTACTCTTTCCGAATAACATCATCTATATCTGGTTCGTGATTCCGGTCAAGGCAAAATATTTTGCCATCATCTTCGGTGTGATTGAATTTCTCGCCAGCTTCAACATCGGCAGCGGCGTCGCCCATCTTGCCCACTTAGGCGGTATGGTGATGGGCTTTGCCTATCTTAAGTGGGGCGCGTTACGCTACTCAGCTCCCGGTGCCAGAATGCGCGAATGGAAAAAAAAGCTCGATGACTCCGCCAAAGAACGCGAAGAGCAAAACATCGAAGATGTCCGCCGCGAAGTCGATGACCTACTCGACAAAATCAACAAGGTTGGCATGGACGGCCTAACCAAAGCCGAACAACAACGCTTAGAAAAAGCCAGCAAGTTCCTAAGAGATAAAGGCGTAAAACCCTAACAATAAAAAGCCCTCGCAACAGCGAGGGTTTTTCATTCGTAGTGGCGGGTCTTGACCCGCCGCTTTTTGTTCCATCGTAGTGGCAGCACCTTGGCGCCTGTCGTGTAATTAACATTGTCATCCGGGAAGGATCGCCAAGCCCGCGCCCAAGCACAGGGATGTAAAATCATTGTCATCCCGCAGCAAAGCATTTCCCGCAGCGCAGCGAAGGGACCTACCCAAGCACCACGAGCATGTTCACAAGTGAGTTCAGCCTGGGGTCTGGCCTGCGTCTCCTCTGTAAGGATCTACCCCAGCACCACGCGACTCTCAAGCACAATTCACGATGTAATACACATTGTCATCCTGGAAGGATCTCGCCAAGCAAATTCGAGATGTAAAGCGCATTCCTCCGCCTTCTGCTATTTCAACAAAACCACCTTAACCAAAGAGCTTTGCTCTGCAAAAGATGCCCTCAAAAAATAAACCCCACTCGCCAGCGCCGCAGGCGCAACATAAGAAATCGTATTCGAAGAGAGCCTCCCCGATAAACCACATCCACCTCTCTCCCCAACAAATCATACAGCGAAAGCGTCACCTCTTGATGCAACGGCACATCCAGCGAAATCGAGAGCGTCGAGTTGAATGGATTGGGATAGATGGAAAGAGAAAACTCTTGCGGAACAATTGGCGAGTGATCATTTACTGCCAATCCAAAATCACGATCTCCCGCAACAACGATAATTCTTCCTCTTGCTTCCAATCCGTGATAGGCCGAGAAAAACCAATCGTCTATGCCATCGCCGTTGAAATCACCCGCTTCACCAATCCGATAGGGATAGTTCATGCCGTCCAACGGGCCGTCCAACACCCACGCCGGGCTCCTAGGTAATGGACTACCACCAAGCCAAACTTCGATGTGGTCAATGGGAGGTTGTTGGTAATCGTAGTAGTGCGCATAATCATCGAATCCATCATCATTGATATCCCCCAATGGTGTGACATAAAGCGGCGCCGCATTCCCATTGCCCCAGATGAACTCATCATCCCGTTCAAAATCTAAACTTTCACTGCCAAAATAGACATACTTCCGCGCACCTATTTCGAACGCCGTGAAGTACGAAATGATGTCGTCAAAATTGTCACCATTAATGTCACCAACAATTCGTCCAAAGCCTTCAATCCCCGGTTCACCCGGGCCATACTGATAGACAAGAGGAATGGAATCGCCTTCTGCCGAGCCTAAAAAGATATCCATTCTGGACAAATCCTGTGATCCTATAAAGTAACTCATTCCGAAATCCGAGAATCCGTCACCGTTTACATCCCCGAACCCCATGTGCGCGCGGTTGGGAACATGCTCCCACTCCGGAATCTGGCTGAGCGGCGGAACACCTCCCAAATACAGCCCGAAATACTGCGCACTCAACGGGCGACTCGTATAGTCATCCTTCCCGTCACCGTTGTAATCACCAACGTTGGTGATGAACTCTATGACGGTTAGATCCCCCGACCAATCCGCAAGCGTGTCAAAGACACTGGGACCGCCGAGGAAAAGGTAAGGATATAGATGGCAATGATCGTCATACCAGATACAAAGCGTGCGCATAAAATCCGCATAGCCGTCTCCATTCACGTCGCCTGCCTGAACCGTGAACCCTCTCAAACTCGGCGTCAAGCCAGAAGAACCCTCGGCCAGTTGTGTCGAAGCCTCGAACTCGATAAATGACTCTGCTCCATCAGCGCCACCAAAATACATTCGTAAGTCGATCCGGTGTTTGGTTCTGTAATCAGTGTAAGGAAATCATCACGTCCATCCTCGTTCTGATCACCAAGTGATTGCAAATCATAGGCGCCTATTGACTGCCCAACTTCGCCCGTCACATCAAAATAAGTCGGTTCATAGGGTTGGGCAAAGGCCAACTCGACCACCCCAAAACACAAAAAAGCAAACCCCACCCGCTTCAAGAGATTGAATACAGATAGAATTCGCGTAAGAAGAAAATCACACTTCATCATACCCCTAATCTACACCCACCCCCGCAATTCCGCAAGTGTTTTTCGCATCCGTAGTGGCAGACCTTGGTCTGCCTTCCGGCAATTCCGCCGAGCCGGGTTAAGGTCCGCCGCAACCCGGCCGGAATCGGGAAATTCCCGAAGTTTGCCTCCCAAAACCCCAACTTTCTCCCTAACTACAACTTGAACAAATGTTTACTAAGTTCAATAAAATGAAAATAACACTTGCCCAGACGTTCAAATTATCGTATATTGTACCCAGCTAACCAATCAAAGCCCAACCTGACTCACCCGTGCTAGCCGGGTAAGTTCATTCACTCCTTCCGCTCTCCTTCTGGCTCCCCTTTCTCCATTTATGGGGAAAGGGGCCGGGGGATAGGGGTCTGAGTCAAAGGGGCCGAGACGACTAAGCAAATATCACATTGTCCGAGATTTTAGCCTTGTGTACCTACAAGCAAATAGATCAACACATTCGGACGAACCCAAAAAAAATCCCCCGGACAACCGTGGGGATATTCGGGTGTCATTCACCCCGTACAGGTGCCATTATAGGAATACCGCCTGTTTTCTTTTACAAATCTTCTCTTAGCTGTCTGAACAACATCCTAAGATTGACCGACTTGATACCGCCGCGCTTGCCATATACTCCCTACCATGGAGTGAGAATATTTGAACAGCACGGCGAGAGAAACTTACAGATGAATGCGGATGCGTACGACCGCCTTCAACTGTCACCAACAATCCCACCAAATTCCCCTCCTCTCCTTTCTAAATTTCCAAACAAAAAAATACGGCGACTCTTTCAAGCCGCCGCGTCACCGCAAATTGTGCTTAACAAGCAGTTATAATCCGTTTGTTTTCACGATGTAAAATTTCTGCCCAACATTGGCGGTATCAACATATGTTGTATCGGTCACCGTGGCTAAAATCGTCAGATCAGAAAAATCCGCCTGCGTAGCATATGAAATCTCATAGCTTACAGCATCCGGTGAACTCAACCACCGCAGTGTGACCGTGTTGTCATCATTGGCAACAATCGTCAACTCTTGCGGCGGTGCAATCACCGGCGTCACATTCAGCACAAGCTGAGTTGTGTCGGCTTGATTGTTTGTATCCTGCACTCGCAACGTAAGCGGAAAACTTCCACCCTCCGTCGGAGTTCCGGAAAATCTTCCGTTGTTCGCCAGCGAAATTCCATTCGGAAGTGTCCCACCAATCAAACTAAACGAATAATTTCCATTTCCACCAAGAGCCACCAACGTATCAGCATAGCTTGAATTTTCAAGTCCTGTTGATAACGAACCATTCAAAAAGATGACAGCCAGAGGTTCCGTCAACACAGTCTTCAGGAACCACGTGTCCGGATCGAACATTATAGAAGTAGGAGAGTATCCCATTTGAAACAGATACTCCTGCCGATAGCTATTGCAGACAACGGTTTGCGTAACCGTTTGTGCGCCGCCAAATCGTAAATCGCATTTGTTTGTGAAAGCAACCGGCGGAGTCGTGTGCAATTGCCTTAATCTAACCGCAGTGGTTTGCACACCGTCAACGATTCCGGTTCCATAAGAAACTCGATAGAGCGGACGATTCGTCTCGTAAATGTAAGCCGAAACAAACGGCGTAACATCATAACCCACAACGTCGCTCATCGCATCGAGAAAATCCGGAGTATAAGCCGAAGCTCCTTCATAGCGCGCGCGGTATTCGGCCATGCCTGCAAAGAACAGTGAGTCGTTGCGAATCGCGCCGCGCAGTGTGTGCAGCACCCACGCGCCCTTGTGATAAACTGTGTTGCCGTCAAAGAGTTGATCCGGATTGTACACCGGTCCCGAAGGATCAGAGACAACGAGACTGTTGTTCATGTAATTGCGATAGTTCGCAGGTCCGCCGAGATGTTCAAACCAGAGAGCTTCGCAATAGCTCGCAAATCCTTCGTTCAGCCAAATGTCCGGCCAATCAGCCAACGTGACCATGTCTCCCCACCATTGGTGGCCGAGTTCATGAACAAGAATGTAATCGTAAGTGTGAAATCCCGTGACAACGCCGCGGCCGTATGACGTGTTACACTGATGCTCCATCGCGCCGCCCCAACGAAACATCGTGTGGCCGTACTTCTCTTCAATGAACGGATATTCTCCGAACTTTGAAGCAAGAAAACCAATCGCCGCAGACATGATGCTAAAATCCGTTTGCGACGCCGCGAGCTTCTCGGGATAAACGTAATATGTGAGCGGCATGCTGTCGCCGTTCTGCGCGTAATACCAGTTTGTGAATGACGCAAAGTTTGACGCGGATGCGCAAATCAAATACGTCGCAATCGGATAGCTTTCAAACCAATTGAATTGCCGCACGCCGGGAGAAACGACGGAAATGTTCTCAAGTAATCCGTTGGATGTTGCGGTGATGCTATCGACAACCGTGAGATGAATGCGTGCGCTGTCGGCTTTATCGAGCGGAATATCCTTGCACGGCCACCAATCACGCGCACCTGTCGGTTCAGACAGCGTGGCAATTGAAGGAACGTTGTATGATGAAACCGGGCGATTCCACCAATCAAACGTCTCGATGCCGCCGCCTAAACACGGATGACCGTGATAGTAAATCGTGAGCATGAAGGTTTCGTTCAAAGCGTAATCGCGTTCGAGCGTCACGGTAATCTGCTGCCCGCCGCGAGTATAGCTTAGAACTTGTCCGATTGATCCACGAACAGAATCAACTGTGAGTGTGTCACACAAGTCAAGCACAACTTCGTTGAAATTGGCCACCAGCGCGCGGCCTTGAATGTTCGTGTGTCCGGTAATCTGTTGTCCGGCGAAATTGCGCAGATCGACCCACAGCTCGTAGTAGAGCGCGTCGTAATCGGCTTGGGTTTCGTCGAGGGTGAAATGTTCACGTGATTCAATCACGGTGCGCCAGCGGCCCAGCTCTTGAGTGTGAAACTCGGCTGGTGAAGCAGGCGGGGTTTCGTCCATTTGGGCAAACGCGGAGCCGGTCAGGACAAGACCACAAAGGGTCAGGAGTAAAAAGAGGCGCATCATAGGAGTAGTTTTCATGGTAGCTTCAATTTAGCGCGTTATCTGACCGAGTGCAAGCGGTTGGCATTTGCTGAAAAAGATTGCCGATGTTATATTATGGAAACATGTTCAATTTATCGCGGGAGAAAGACCCATGGGATGTCTCAAAGGACTTGCCGAAGTTATTCTGTATGTTGAAAATATGCAGGAAATGGTGGAGTTCTACCGCGATGCGATGGGACTCACCGTAAGGTACCCGGGCGATCAGCCGGACTACCGTAAGGAGGAGTGGATCGTGTTTGAAACCGGAGCTTGCGATTTGTGCCTCCACTCCGGCGGCAGGCGGCAATTAGGGAAGGATGCTTCATCTTTCGTTTTCCGGGTGGCTGACATGGAATTGGCCCGCGATGAGCTAACCGAGCGCGGAGTTCCAATGGGAGAGCCGAAGATGGTAGCTCAAAACATCTGGGTTTGCGGTGGTGAGGATCCGGAAGGGAACAGATTCTCCATTGAGCATGTCGTGCAGCATCAAGCAACGCATCATTAAGTTTATGCTTTGATGTTGGAGTTTCGCAACGCATTTCCCGCTGATTGAAAAACACGGAATGAAATTGATTTGAGGCGCGGTCGTACATGACTGCGCCTCTGTTTTTTGTGTTTGAATAAGACAAAATTTATCGCGATTGGTGTTTCTTATAGAGACTTGCATAGTTGGTTATATAGCAGAAAAATTAGTTGAGGGTGTGAAGTACTTTGAATTTGAGATGTGATTGATTAGAATGAATGCAGCAGAGCGCAATTAGATTCTATTGAGAGTTTGCGCTCGCTTCGGTTCTGTATGATGTAGTATGGCAACTTCTTGCGCGGGATGTGACGTGGAATCGAGTTTACGATGTAATAGGATGCAACGGCAAGGTTGCCGTGCAGTGGTGAATACATACTCAAGAGGGAGCATGCTATCATGCGTACAGTTATCGCAGTTGTGATGTTATGTTTTGCAGTCAATGCTTTTGCCCACGATAATTACACGGGCAGATCGGGCGCACCGGGAAGAAATACGTGCGCGAGCAGTTGTCACGGTGGTCCGGTCGTGAACACGGTGCAGATCACCGGATTTCCGACGAACTACACTCCGGGGCAAGCGTATCTCTTAACGATTCGCAAAGTCTCGGGCGGAACGATTGTCAACTTCAATTCGTCGTGCCGTGTTGGTGTCAGCGGAACAGCGAATGCGGGCGTCATCAGTGCAGGTCTTTCAACTGTGACTTACAATGTTACCGGCGAAACAAACGGCGTGCATTTCTCAGTTGCGGGACATGACTCGGGCCAGTTTACTTGGACGGCTCCGGCTGCGGGAACCGGATTGGTGAAGCTCTATGCGGGCGCAATTCAGACGGATCTTGACGGCGATAACAATACAATTGTCTTGACTTCTAATGAAGCGCTGGCGCTTCCGGGAGTTGCGACGACGCCGACTCCAGCAGACATGGCTGTTGATGTTGCAGTAACAACCACGGTGTCATGGGTTGCAGGAAGCGGAGCCACTTCGCACGATGTTTATTTTGGAACGACGAATCCTCCGACCTTTATCGGCAATCAAGCTACGCTCACTTATGATCCTGCGGGCGACTTGACTGCTGGAGCAACGTACTTCTGGAGAATAGACGAACGCAATGCGGGTGGCGCGACGGCGGGCAGTGTTTGGCAGTTTGTAACTTTGGCTGCTCCTCCGGGGATTCCGCAGCATTTGACGGCTTTGGTTGAAGACACGGGAATCCGGCTGAATTGGGATGCGAGCGCGAACGCGGTTCTCTATAATGTATATCGGGATACGCTCGAAACCGTGGCAACGATCCCGGCTAATTTGATTGGAATGACTCCGGCTCCGACCTATTTGGATGTTACTCCGGTGCCAACAAGAGCTAATTATGTTGTGACATCACAATAGTTTAGACTGATATTCTTGATAAAAAAGCGGCCTGAGGGCCGCTTTTTTGTGTTTGGGACTTGACAAAAGTAAAATCATTTCGTATTTTTACGAACAACGAATACAGAAACCGAGAGAAGCTATGCAGAACGCACCCGAATTTACGATTCATCCGCCCGACACGAGTCACGAGGATCAGGACATGGCCAAGTTAGCGCGCGCGCTGGGGCATCCGCATCGGGTGGCGATTATCCGGTTTTTGCTGGCCAGTCCGGGCTGTATTGTGGGGGATATTGTGGAGCAATTGCCGGTGGCTCCGTCCACGGTGTCGCAGCATTTGCGGAAGCTGAAGGAAGCAGGTTGGATTAAGGGCGAGATTGACGGGCCGAAGATTTGTTATTGTATCGAGCCGCGTTCGGTGCAGCGGTTTAAGAAGATATTCGATTTGTTGACGGAACCGTGCTGTTAAGGGATGCACAAATGCAGCAATTCGAACGACATCAATCCGCTTCTTCCACTCCGATGTTCAGCCGTCAATTGGAAAGAAATTCCTACGTGGGTCTGTAAGCTCACAAGTTTGGCCACGGCCAACAAGCAATTGTGACGGTGTTCAAGAGGGCGAGTGCTAAAGGTTCTTTCGCGAAGCTGGTGATTTCGACGCTTACCTGACGCAGAGCGAATTTGGGACTCTTTGATTCGTTGTCAAAGTATGGAAGTCACGAATGCCGCCGCAGCATTCCCGAGCAATCTTATATTGAGGTTGGGGCTTTTCGGGTGACAGCTTTGTATTCAATGCGCAAGAAACTCACGAGTTGAAATTGTTTCCGTATGAATGCAAAGAGTTTTCCGCGTCAGCGAAAGCTCTGATGGAAAGCGACCTTTTCACGGCAGGTCCAGTCTTTCGGAAGGTATATTCCGCCTTCTTTCGAATTCCAGAAAGCTGGCCCGACAAGAGAAACCCGTTTCCGTGTATTCTAAAGAAGACGGTAACCCATCAACTTATGAATCGCACAGAATGTCGACGCATTCGATGTTAGTGATTACATCTCAATAGTTGACCCTTGTACAAAAGCAGATACGGCCAGCATGCTTGCAAGCCAGATTGAAGCGGCGTTCAACATGCACAACTATGAGGAAGCGATTGTATTGGCAGATTCTTTAATCCCATTTGGAGCTATGGCGGTATCTGGGTTAGTGTTCGGAAGATACTCAGCAAATGCAGCAAAGAATTGGGAAGCAGAGTTGCGATTTCTCGATGCACAATACCAAGGGATAATTGATTCAAATGCAAAGCCAGACTACCTATCAGGGTTCTCTCTTGACAAAGCAAGCTACTCAAAACAGCGTGAAGCTCTAATGCTGAAGATGACTGAGCGGTAGAAGGATATCAGAAATTTAGTTGCAGATGCGGAGGGATCCTTCATTCCGCCGAGCCTGCATTCAGGATGACGACTTGTTTGATAGTGATTTGTGGTTGAGATGTGGAGGGGTCCTTCACTTTGTTCAGGATGACAATGTTATTACATCGTGAATTGCGTTTATTCTGCGTGGCGATTAGGCAGGATCCTTCCAGGATGACAAGGTGATTTTACATTGGTGGATGCGCCGGGCATTCTTGCGGTGCTTGGGTAGGTCCCTTCGCTTTGCTGCGGGATGACAAGGTGATTGTACATTGGTGGATGCGCAAGCATTTTCGCGGTGCTTGGCGAGATCCCTTCCGCTTGCTTCAGGATGACAATGTGATTGGACATTGGGTCGATGGGCAGGGTGAGTCACCTGCCGCGGATATGTAGATCGCTTCGGTATGCGGGGGCAGGTCAAGACACCTTGCCGCGGGATCTGATCATGTGTCGGGACGGGCGGATTGCCATCCGCCCCTACAACTGACATACAAAATTACGGCAGGCGGGTCAAGACCCGCCACTACAATTAATATTGTACTTTCACAATGAAGACATACATTGTTTTGCTGCGCGGGGTGATGCCTGTGGGGAAGAACCGGGTGCCGATGGCGGTGCTGCGTGAGGTGCTGGCGGATGCGGGGTATCAGAATGCGCGGACTTATATTGCGAGCGGGAATGCTTTGGTGGATAGTAATTCTAAGCCGCGCGAGATTGAGAAGCATGTGCACGATCTTATCAAGAAACACATCGGGCCGGAGTTGACGGTGGTGGTGCGGACGGGAGCGGAACTTACGAAAGTGCTCGACAACAATCCGTTTACCAAGGGATATGATATTGCGCGGGTGTTTTTTACGTTGTTTGCTGCGGCACCTGCGGCGGCGGGGGTGAAAGAATTGACCGCGCAGGATTTTGGAGACGAGGAGATTGTGATTACGAAGCTCGCGGCGTATTTGTATCTGCCGGGGAATGCGGCGAGAAGTAAACTCACGAACGCGTTTTTGGAACGTAAATTGGGTGTGACGATGACGGCGCGGAATTTTAATACTGTCAGCAAACTCATTGAGATGACCAGCGTGCCGCTGGATTGATTGCGCTGACGCTGTTGATCGGGAGATTTTGGGCTTGGATTGAGGGTTCCTTCACGGGTTCAGGAGACACGCCTGGAACCTTGCCGCGGGCAGGATTTGCAAAACACAAACGGAGAAAATAGAATGGAAACTTTGAATATTCGCGAAGTGGTGCGCGAAAAATACGGACAGGCGGCACGTGGGGAAAGCTGCTGCGGGACTTCGGGGTGCTGTGGTGCTACGAACGTGGAAGATATTGCGGCGGCGATTGGGTATTCGGAAGATGATTTGAATAATGTTCCCGATGGAGCGAATCTTGGGCTCGGTTGCGGAAATCCGCTTGAGTTTGCCGATGTGAAGCCGGGTGAAACTGTGCTTGATTTGGGAAGCGGGGCGGGGTTTGACGCGTTTTTGGCTTCGCGCAAGGTGGGGCCGCTCGGTCGTGTGATTGGAGTGGATATGACTCCGGATATGCTGGCCAAAGCGCGCGCGAATGTGGAATCGCTCAAGACGAAGAACGTGGAGTTTCGCGAAGGCATCATTGAAGATTTGCCGCTCAAAGATAACTCGGTTGATCTGGTGATTTCAAATTGCGTGATCAATCTTTCGACGGACAAGCCGACGGTGTTTAAGGAGATCGCGCGCGTGCTTAGGCCCGGTGGCAGAATGCTCGTGTCTGATCTTGTGCTGAACCGTCCGCTCTCGGATGCGCTGAAGAATAACGTGGAAGCGTATGTCGGTTGTGTGGCGGGTGCGTCGCTGAAAGAAGAGTATTTGACACTCGCGCTGGAAGCGGGACTCACGGAAGTTGAAATTGTGAACGAGATTCAATACGATGTCGGTCTTGACTCAATTGGTGATGAATTGCGCAACGAAGCTCTGGAAGCGGTGGCCTCGGTGAAGGTCAGGGCTTATAAGCCGAAGGTTCGTGATTGCGGCTGTGCGGATGGTTGCTGCCAGTAGCCAGCGTGCCGCTGGACTGATTGCGCTGACGCAAAGCTTGACATATCGAATTTGAAAACAGACTTACCCCCCTTAATCCCCCCAAAACCGCGGCGATTTGGGGGGAAATCACCAGCAATTGGTTGTGGAACACTCTTGAATGACGCTGAGTTTACATAATAGGGCTGAACTTAATGCTTGCTTTTTCAAGCTTTGTGAATTTTACGAGACAGATTGAAAAAGTCGGTAGAAAGTCGTAACTTAATTGTTCATCCTACGATAACTTGTCATTCAATAGAAAGGATAAAGCAAATGGCTTTTACTGCCAAAGATTTCGGCACCAAACTGTTTGAGCTGGACGGTATTTCCAAGAAGACCTGCGAAGAGCACCTGAAGCTCTACAACGGTTATATCAACAAGACGAATGAAGTCTTGGAAAAATTGGCCGCGCACGACGGCGCCGGAGCGAATCAAGTGTATTCGGAAATTCGCGGACTGAAAGTGGATATGAGTTTCGCGATTGCCGGAATGCAGAATCACGAAATCTATTTCGCGCATCTCACGCCGGGCGGTTCGGCTTTGTCCGGTGATTTGAAGAAGCAGATTGAAAAAGATTTCGGCAGCTTTGATAAGTACATTGCCGATCTGAAAGCATCGGGAATGGCCGCGCGCGGTTGGGTGTGGCTGGTGTGGTGGGAAGACGGCAAGCGTTTGATCAATTGGATCGGTGACGCGCAAAATTCGTATCTCGGTTGGAATCTTAAGCCGATCATGGCGATGGACGTGTATGAACACGCGTACTTCATTGACTTCGGCGCGGCGCGTCCGGGTTACATCGACGCTTTTATCAAGAACCTGTGCTGGGAAACGGTCGCAAAGAATTACGACGCGGCAAGAAGGTAAGCACCATGTCCGCAATTAAGTACGGTTGGGAGAAGAAACTTCCCGCCGTGGGTTACGATGACGCGATTGCGCGCGTGACTGATTTGTTGAAGGAAGAAGGCTTTGGCGTGCTGACGGAAATTGACGTCAAGGCCACGATGAAGAAGAAGATTGATCTTGAGTTTCGCAAGTACGTGATTCTGGGCGCGTGCAATCCGCATTTGGCATCGCGCGCGCTTGCTGCTGAACCGCAGATTGGTTTGATGCTGCCGTGCAATGTGGTGGTGCAAGAAGATGAGCACAATGGATCCATTGTTTCGATTATTGATCCGAAGGCGATGTTCTTGTTTATCGAGAATGACGCGCTGAAACCTGTTGCGGCGGAAGCAGAAGAGAAGTTGTTGAGAGTGTCGGGAAACTTTAAGTTTTTTGCCACTTTGCGGGTCCCCAAAGTTGCAGCAACTTTGGGGGAGAGCAGAACACAAAGCGGGACGCATTTAATTGCGTCCCGCTTTCTATTTTATCGATACTGAGATTTACTTCTGCGCTTGGAAATAGACTTCGTAAGTTGTTCCTTTGCGACTGTAGGTTACTCGCAAAGGCCATTCGGCGGTGTCGGCGAGGACACGAAATTTGCGCGCGTAGTCGTAAGACTTCTTAGCGCCGTTTGTTTCCAAAACACTGAAGCGCAAAGAATCGCCGCGTACGTTGTATGTTCCGCCTTCGGTGTATTCGTCGCCGACTTCTGCGGGAGGAATCGGCGCATTGCGATAGTAGTAGCGGTAGGTTGAATCCGCGCGGAGGTCAAGAGCTAAGCGTTCGACGTTAAGATAGTTTATTGATTGCGCATTCGCGAACCACAGCGCGGTGAGCGGCGTGGTTGGAATGGGCTTATTACAAGACATCACAACCGGTAGCAAGAGCATCAGTGCAACAAGAACTTTCATTTACTTCAGCAGTAACATGCGCACGGTTTGTTGATTCTTACCTGCGATGATTTCAGCGAAATAGTTGCCGGTGCTCCAATTACTACCGTCGATGGGAAGGTCGTGGTGACCTGCGGTTAGGCCGAGCAGGCTTTGCTGAACGGTGCGGCCATCAATGCTGTACACGGTTAGTTTGACCAATGATGGATAACCGAGTTCGAGCGGGAGAATTGTGGTGGCGTTGAACGGGTTGGGATAGTTTTGACCGACCGAGAATGTCGTCGCGAGCGGCGGCTCGTGCGCGCTGACTGTTGTGTCAATCGTTACTTCCATGCGCCATGCTTGTAATATTCCGGTGTCGCCATGCCAGTTGTCAGTCACGCGCAATGTCCATGTGCCGTGTGTGAACATTCCATCAAACAAGTCGAGCGGGTGATCTGGTCTAAATGAACCTGTAAAGGGCGGATTGCCTGAGCAGATTCCTGTTGATGCTTCGTCATCGAAACGAGTGTTGGTATAGTTGTCATTCGATTGCCCGCATTCGTAGGCAAGTCTCACGACCTCTTCATTGGGTGCTTCGATGTAGATACGCAAATCCTGATCGAACGTGTGCGTAATAGAAACAATCACGTTTACATCAATTATCCAGTAGTACTCCGCGATGCCGAGAGTTGATTCGACAATTCCTGCTGGGCCATCGGGGATTGCTACGGGGACATTTTCTGAAGTATAAACAATCGTACGCTGTGCGTTAGCACTTTGAATACACGCTGCTACCAAACATATCAAACTAAATAGTGTGCGCATCCTGCCCTCCATAGCAACATGCGGTTGAGCGAAAAATAAGAACGGGCGGCATGTCGCTCACATGCCGCCCGTTTCAGTTGCTTACTTTACCAGAAGCATTCTGGTTGTTTGGGCTTCATCGCCCGCCTTCACGTTCGCGAAATAACTTCCTGTGCTCCACGCGCTGCCGTCGATGGGCAGATTGTGTTGACCGGCGCTCAGATCGTAGCTCATCGTGCTGACGACTTGACCGACTTCGTTGTAGATGGTCAGTTCAACCTTGGCCGACTTCGCGAGTTCGATCGGAAGTGTCGTGTTCGGGTTGAACGGATTGGGGTAGTTTTGCGAGAGCTTGAAGTTCTCGGCGACCGGGCCGCGAATTGGATCAACGTCAACAGTACCTGTGGTTGTGTAACCGACTTCACCAGTGGTGAAACCCGGGCCGGTGGCATCAGGATTGGAATAGCTGGCTCCGCGATTTCCGTTTTGTGTAACCCACATGTACGACCAACTTTCAGTCGCTTCGCCAAGAGGTTGTCCGTTCATGTATGAAGACAGGTAACCGTGAGATGATGCGCGTAATGCCGCTTCAGTCCAACCCGGAGCAGTCAAGTTACCCCAACCGTCAACGGTGTTCGTCGAGCTGTCCACAGTCGTCATTACAAAGCCAGGCAAGATCTCGTACGTTATGCGGATTACTGTGGTCCAGTTCGTTCCCATCGTGCACGGGAAGCGAAGGACTAACGCGTCCGGTTCCGGATCCTGAATGATTTCAAGTGTGTCGGCGAGAGCGACAAACCCGACAAAGTAAAGTCCGTCGTTGGCTACGCGGTAGTAACTCCATGTATTGTCCCCGGCAGTGACGCAGTGCGTAGCAGACGGAAACGTTGCGGCATACGGTGTGCTCGACGGCAATACATATGTTCCGCCTCCGTCTTGCGTGTAATCAAAGCTGGTGATGTTCCACGTTTGATTGGAACCCGATCCCGGATTCCAGTCAACGTTTCCGGTGGTGCCGTAACTTGCCATTGTCGAACCAATTGCTGGTGCATTCCCTGAGTTAATCGTAATTTGCGCCAGGGCGCTACCTGCACAGAGCGCCGCTAAAACAATTCCCAATACCTTTTTCATGTTCATTTCCTCTGTTTATTGAAAGTGGACTAAGCTTCAATCTTTTCGATGTTAGCGCGCGGAAGCGTCACGGTTTCGTTTGAACTATCGAGGGTAACTTTGAGTACGCGCACTTTCGCTTCGGTGTCGAGCGCGGCAAGTTCGGGCGGCAGTTCGGTCACTTTGCCAATCTTGCCGAACCACGGCTCACGAATGATACGCACCACGTCGCCGAGTTCGAGTCCGGCAGGTTCGTGATCGTGCGGTTCATTGTGAGTGACATCTTTCTTGGCGATGATGATTTCGGGCCGCATTACGCCTGCGCGAATTTGAGTCGCACCGCTGACGGAGGCCATGTGGCCCTCGTTGCGCTTTAGTAAATCGAAGGTGCGGCGCGCCATCGCGATGTGGCCGAAGCCCTCGGTCAACACGAGCGTGATCCCGATTTGTTCGCCGCCAGTGATGGCAACGCCTTGTTCGTAACCGAGCAGCTTCTTCAAATCCAAGCTGTCAAACCCGCCGATGACGAGCGCCGCCGCGCCGCCTGCAATGGCTTTTTTTACGGCATCGTGGCCAGCAAACGCGCCGCCGACTAAGACCATTCCCTTACAATCAGACGGAATTCTGCTCTCGGTTGTTTCATCATTGGGCGAGTCTGCGATGATTTTTATCTTGCCGTGCGTTTCGCCGCCTATACCAAATATACCTTGTATAAAAGTACCGACAGCCTGTACCTCTACGCCTTCGTTAGCAAATATCTTCGTGACGCGGCCCTCGAGATAGGATTCTATCTCGACTGGAATGGGGGGATCACGAAATATCAATTGTCCTGTAACATCGGAGACGGATTCCAGCGAGCCTGTGATTGGCGATTTCAATTTGTTTTTGAACAAGCCGAAAAATGATTTTGCTTCAGCGATGATTTGGTCTCTCTCGACCTTGTCGCCCTCTTTAATCGTCAGGGTTGCGCGCACGTCGCCGGGAAGTACACCCAACAAATTCGCGGCATTGAGCGGGGTCACATTGCCCGGAAGATTTGTTGCTGCAACGACTTCATCAGCCGCCATGTGCTCGCCGACTTTGACGACGACGTTGCCTTTGAGCGGCAGAATGCGATCCTTGGTAATCAGCGTTGTCTCAGCAACGCGCAGTCCGGGTGTAAATGATGTTGCCATGCGATCAGGGTTGGTATGTTTCGAGAGCGGAAAATAGAAAATTCAAGAAAAGAAGCGACACTTCTTACTTTTAGGTCTGCGCCTTTGATGATTCGATTTGCTTAGTCCCACTTAATGTGAGCGAGCAGACGCTCACGGTACTTTTGGCAGAGGGAGAACGCGAGTTCAGCATCGGATTTGAGAGCGAAGTCGCCGGGGTAGCGAAAGCTTGAAAGCCTGTAAAGAGTTCGCAGTTCACGTTCTTCGAGTTCCAAATCTTCATACTTGCCGTGCAAAAGGTTGCTCAGTTGGACAAGGTCGTGAATCTTTGGCGGCGCGATTTCACACTGAACGGCAAGAGCCTTCAAGAGTTTCTCGATTGTCTGCTGGCAGTGAAAGCACACAATATCGGCAGAGTCCGGCTCAAACTCGGCCAGAATCTTCTTTGCGGCTTTGAAATCCGCTTCAGCTTTTCTTACCCAGACCCTGAGCGTATCTGTCATACAGCACTTTGCCGTTTTTAATCACGTCGTTGGCAACCGAATCAAACTCACGATACCGCTTTTCGAGCAACGCAGGTTGAATTGCGCGAAGATCACAAAATGATGGAGCATCAAGTTGATTGATCATTTCCATTTCTTTATCAAAACTTCGTCCTTCAAACGGCATGACCACCATGATGTCCACGTCGGACCATTCGCGCTGCTCGCCGCGCGCGTACGAGCCGAACAAGATCACCTTGTCCGGATTAAACTCTTTGACCAAACGGTCGCAGAAGTCCTGTATTTCGCGCTCGCTGACTAACATTCTTCTACTTACTCTTTCTTTGCGGGTTGGTCTACAAAAATCTCGCGGAGGAAGACGCGCATTTCGTCCATCGAAGCCTTCTCTGCGGCTTCGTTGTATTCAATGCCTTCAATGCCAAAGGTTCCGGCTTGCGGATTTGTGAAAGCGTGCTTTGCGCCGGGATAGGTGACCAACTTGTAGTTAACGTTGGCGTCTTTCATTTCCTTCTCGAAAGCGGCGGCTTGCTCGGCAGGTGAGAAGGGATCATTGCCGCCGTGCAATGCAAGTACGCGGCCTTTGATGTTCTTGGCTTTCTCTGGAGTCGGTGTGCCTAAACCGCCGTGGAATGTTACGCAACCTTTGATGTCTGAGCCATTGCGGGCAAGTTCGAGCGCGGCTGTTCCACCGAAGCAGAAACCGATGGCCGCAGTCTTGGCAGTGTCCACGTTGTCTTGCATCAGCATCTGTTCGTAGGCGGCGCTCGTCATGGTTTCAAATTTCTTGAAATCGCTGTAAAACGCACTGGCGAGTGCATTTGCAGAATCGGCTTTTGTGGTCACAACACCCTTGCCGTACATGTCGGCGACGAACGCAAAGTAACCAAGCTCGGCTAACTCGCGTGCGCGGCGCTTCACATACTCATTGATTCCCCACCATTCGGGGAACACGACAACTGCAGGGCGCACGCCCTTTTGATCCGGATTGTAAACGGCATAGCCTTGATAGTCTTTGCCATCAACGGTGTAATCCACATAGACTCCTCGGACGGCGGCATTTGCGGCCATTGCGCTACACATAATCGCTACCCACAACAGAACTTTCTTCATTTTGCTCCCCGTTTGCTTTTCTTGACACTCTTTTTAACACTCTTTTTCGCGACAACTTTCTTTTTTGTTGCCGTCTTTCCACCTTTAGCGCGCTTGATGCAATCCTTAATCACTTGCTCGGCTTCCCAGCGATCTTTCCAACCCATTGACGTCACATGCTTACCTTCGAGTTCTTTATAGACCCGGAAGAAGTGATCCATCTCGCGCAAGAAGTGCGGCGGAACATCGGACAAACTATGATAGGTCTCAAATGACGGATCGGTGCAGGGCACGGCGAGAATCTTTTCGTCACCGCCCTTTTCATCATGCATCAATAAGACACCCAATGGACGCGCAGCGACAACACAGCCGGGAAACGTCGGTGTCTTGACCATCACCAGTACGTCAAGCGGATCGCCATCGTCTGCCAACGTCCCCGGTACAAACCCGTAGTCGCCGGGATAGTGCACAGGTGAGAACAGCGGGCGATCCAATACGATCGCGCCAAGTTCACTGTCGTATTCGTACTTGTTGCGATGTCCATAAGGAACTTCTACAACAACAAAAATCTCGTTCGGAATTCGCCGTCCTGACGGCAACTCATGCAACTTCAAAATAAGGTCTTTCTTTACAGTTGGGGTCGTTTCGGAAGGCGGTGTTCCAGTCTCATGCCGCGTAAGAGCGCGCCCTGGACTTCACCGCAAATTTGATTAATCATTTTAAGCCCACCGGAGTCTTTCCGCAGCGCGACGCGCAACGGACGTTCACCGGAAGGCAAGGATAACACTTTCAGCATCGCGTTTGTGACGTCATGCGGATCGGGCGCCATTTCGCTGGCGAGCATCTCTCTGGTATTCAGATGGCTTTGGATTGCCTCGGCCTGCTCTACCGGATAGCCGGTTAATCGCTCTGCATCATCAGGGTCAAGAACATTATTCGCGATAGTTTGTAGGAAATGCGCCCGGGTTGAATAATCAATGTGTCAATTCCGTGCATGCCTACTTCATAAGCAAGCGCTTCCGCGTAGGCTTTCAAGCGCGAATTTGCTCGCGCAATAGGCCGACAGATACGGCAGCACCGTACGGCCCAATCCGCTTGAAATGTAAATCAGCAAACCAGATTTGCGTGTCCGCAGATGCGGCAGAATCGCGCGGTTCAAGCGGTGCGCGCCGATTAGGTTCACATCCATAATATATGAAAGCTGCTCGGGTGTGCTGCCTTCGGCCACGCCGTTGACGCCGATTCCGGCGTTGTGAATCACGACATCGAGTCCGGTGATTCAGTGCCAAGATTGCTTCGACGGCTTGATTTACAGAACTGTCGGAAGTCACGTCAAGTTCCACGACTTTAATCCTTGAATTTGCGCAACGCTTCAGCCGGCGGCTTTGTTCTTGCCGTTGATATCGCGCATCGTGGCAACGACATTGTGGCCATTCGCGGCAAACTCTGTGGCCGCAAGTTTACCGAAGCCCGATGAACAGCCCGTGATAAGGACAACAGCCATACTCAATTAGTCCTGATGTTCGTGGTGATGCTCTTGTCCATGCGACTTTCTTGGAAACACAAGCGATGCTATCACGGAAAGTGCAAGCATTGCTGCCACCGTTGCGAGTGCCCAACCGAGAGGAATTGCGTACGGTGTGTGCCCGAGCAGCATCTTTACGCCGATAAACGAGAGTACACCGGCCAGACCAAACTTCAGATAATGGAAGCTATCCATCATACCGTGGAGGGCAAAATAGAGCGAGCGCAGACCGAGAATTGCAAAGACGTTTGAGGTAAAGACCACAAACGGGTCGAGCGTGATTGCAAAGATCGCGGGGATGGAATCGAGCGCGAACACCACGTCAGTGAAATTGATAACCTGAAGCACAACAAACAGCGGCGTCGCGGCCATGAATCCACGGCGGCGAATGAAGAAGTGCTCTCCATAAAACCGTTTCGTAATCGGGAAGATCTTCTTCGTTAGTGCTACCATCGGGTTTTTGTCCGGCTCCACTCCTTGCTCGTCTTGCAGGGCCATGCGGATACCCGTGTAAATCAGGAACACGCCGAAGACATAGAGAATCCAGTCGAATTGCGCGATCAACGCGGCTCCTAAGCCAATCATCACACCGCGGAAGACCATTGCACCCAAGATTCCCCAAAACAATACCCTGTGCTGATACTTCGGCGGAACTTTGAAATACTGAAAGATTAAGATGAACACGAACATATTGTCTACGGACAAGGACAACTCTATCAGATAGCCGCTGACGTACTCAACGGCAGTCCGTTCTCCTTTCCACCAATAGACAAACCCACCGTAGGCCAGTGCGAGCGTAATCCAAACGACACACCAGCTCAAGGCCTCTTTCTTGCTCATTACCTTGGACTTGCGATGAAATACGCCAAGGTCCACCAGTAGGAGTGACAAGATTCCTACGGTGAAAATTATCCATTTGATTATCTCGAAATCCAAATATTACGTCTTTCTGCTATTTATTTCCAAAATCTTCAAAATCTAAAGTTGGAGAGCCTTTACTCCGAAATGAAACCTTGCTTATGTGAGCCATCGCAAAATGGTTTGTTCTGGGATTGGCCACAACGACAAAGTTTTGATTCCATCCGTGATGTGACTGCACGATCAGAGCTTACGATGTCATGCGGGCCGCGCAGTTTGATTGGGCCATTGGGCAAGAGTTCGATGACTAAGGCATCGCTAATTTCAAGCTTAGCTGTAGCCTGTTCATTCTCGGCCAGTTGACCTCGATCACGGAACTTTGCTTCAAAATGACTGTTGTCGCAATACGGCCTATTCTGTGAGTGGCCGCAACGACATAGCGCCGCGCGTGTTTCAGCTTGTTCGCCATCCGGTAACATGACTTTCAAGTCACCACGTACATAGAGCGGGCCGTGTGGGCGAATCATTACAGTATTTATCCCGTCGGGTAATTCGGCTTTCACGTTATCGGATGCGTACTTCAGTGCTCCTGTCGGACAATCCAGAATAACGTTGGCGACCAGCTCTGGCCGTGAATTGTCCGGTTGTACCCACGGCTTCTCGCGCGGGTCGAAGACCTCGCGCAGTTTCATGATGCACTCGGCGGCATGAATACAGCGTGCGCCATCCCATGTTACGGTGATGTCCTTGCCTTTGTAAGTGTGCAGTTTAGCCATTGCCCCTCGCGATCACGGCATGAAATCTATTTGTCAATGTAATGTTATTATCAGCATTCGTGAACTGTATCAAAGCCGCTGCCATCGTGCTCTTGACTAAATCTTCACCCAATTCACGAACTGAAAAACGAGTTGCGCCTGTGCCGGACTGGCTGTACCAGAAATCTTCGAAACTCTCGTAGGTGCGTGAAACCTCAATGTCTTCCATTTCAAGCACGCTTAGACCCGCGTCCGAAATCGCTTTGTGCAGTTTGGTCGGAGGGGAGAGCGAAAATGGTCCTTCAAACGTCGGTGGTGTAGTAAACAGTTTCCTCACCGCCGCACCGACCGTTGCAAAATCGGAATGCGCGGTGTCTCCAAAACAGACGATGCCGATTTTCGCATCGGGCTTTGCCACGCGCGCCAACTCCTGCAAGGCGCGCACGGGAGATTCTGTGAACTGCAAAGAGTTTTGCGCCATCACACCGTCAAAGCTGTGATCCGCAAAGGGAAGCGACTCAGTATCGGCGACCTGAAAATTGCCGTTGGGAATTCGCTGCTTGCAAATTTCAAGCATCTCTTGTGCGACGTCCGTGCCGGTTACAGTCGCTCCGCGCGCTGCTGCAATTGCGAGTGCGCCTCCGGATCCACAACCTGCGTCGAGAATGTGTGCGCCGTTTCCTGAGTAAACCCGGTCAATCAGCCACTCCGAAAGCTGTAAACCAGCCTCTTCGAGCTTCTCGGCCCAGAGCTTTGCACTTGGTCCCCAGAGTTCTGCTTGTCTCGTTCCTGATCCCATTAGTTTGTGTACACCGCCTCGAACTTCATAACTTGTTTGCCGTCGCGCAACAACCACATCGCATCCCCATTGACGCGATAACCGTTCACTGTGGCCAGAGCTTGCATGTACGGGTCCTCGACTTCCATTACGCCTTCGCATAACATTTTTGTCGAGGCGATGCCGCTGAATGTTAACTTCTCGCCTTCAAGAGCATATATTCCCCCGAACCGATTGCATCCGCCGCTCCCGTGAATTTTGTTGGATTGCAAAGACAAAATGATATGCGGTTCACCTTTGAAGGCTTCCGTGACTTCAACTTTCTCTCCGTCCATTTCAAGCAGCTTCCAACGCTTGTTTTTGATTGGCGATTCGGATGGCTTTGCTTTCTTCAACTCGGGCTTTATAGGCTCAGCAGTTTCCGTCGGTGGAGGCATAGGTTTGTCTTTGGTTGTTGAGTCTTTGACAACCGGAGCGGGCTTCTGCGGCGCGACTTGATTGACCGTTTCCTTGGGCGGATCGGCTTTCTTGTTACACGCGACGAGCAGTAGCGTGCATATTATAAGGAATGCGAGTCTCAATCCATCTGCTCCTTAGCCCACTCTTCAAGCGTCAGCATGGGTTCCTCCAACAAGGCTTGTGCATCTTTGGGATTTCCGGTTTCGCCAAATGTTTCAAACGGCGCCATGAAATCAGCGAAGTGCTCAAGCCAACCGTATTCTTCGTCTTCCTGTGCAAACTTCTTGGTGTCTTCAATTGACAATTGTTCGACCGGCAAACCGGGGCGCAAGAGTTCGCAATACAGTTTTAACGCGTCGAACATCTTGAAGCCATGCGGACCGTGCACGGTAAATCGTTTGTTGCCGGAAAAATCTTCATCTCCCATGGTTGCTGAGACCATCTTTGCATAATCAGACGCCGCGACAAAATGCCACGTTAGCGGTTGCATTCCCACCATCAGCGCGCGTTCGGGCATGACAAAATAGTCGAGACTCTCATAGAACCAGGTGCACTGCCAGAGCACGGTCGGTATGCCGCTTGCTTCAAGCGCAAGGATGCCTTTGGAAAATTCCGCTCGGCGTTTCCACGAATGATTCGGATCAGGCTCCCAATCTCCTGCGATGATTGAAATTCTGTTGACACCGCATTCTTTGGCGGCTTCAGCAACATTCACTAATCCTTGATGCAAGACTTCGTCAGGTTCTGCATCTTGATCCGTGTTCAAATTGATGTGCACGGCGTCGCAACCTTCAAAGGCATGCACGAGCGAATCGTAATCCGTCACGTCCGCGAAACAATACTCGGGCCGCGTACCGAATTGTTCCTTGGCCCCAATCGGATTACGGCTCAAGACACGCACGGTGATTTCATCTTCAAGTAATTGCTCCACAACGGGAGCGCCGAGCATGCCGGTAGCGCCAATAACTGCAATCATGTTCTAAATAGGAAATGTGAAATAGGGGATGGAAAATTATCGGAACTGTGTGCCGCAACTTGTATCTGGACGCATGTTGGTGACCTCTTCTATCACCACAGCAGGGCGGATGTTGCCGTCGGTCGTGTCGCTTGTTAACCGTCCGCGAAACTCGATATACAACGGTTCGCCATGCTTCCGCATGTTGACGTACTCATGCTCAACTTTCAGCCAATCACCTTTGAATGGCACAGCATACATTTGCAGCGTGCGGCAATCTACATATGAAGCGGCGTCCGCTTTGTACGTCAACATGCCGTACATCGGAATCGCTTCAGCTTTCTGCTGTTTCTTCAACTCGCGCGCGTCGCGGGATTTTTGGCAGGAGATGAGAAGAAGAGCGACGAGGAGCAATGGGATCAATTTCATGGCAATTGTGGCTTGCGCAGCTTAATCAGTTTCTAAATTGAGTTTCTTCGCGATTTCATCCGCGTCCGGCAACTCATTCTGCAAGGCTTCGGGAAGTGCAGCAAGCTGCTGCACAAATTGCGCACGAGGCGGCGCTTTTGTGTGCGCAATTGCAGGCACAACCGGTCATATCGGAACTTCGTTCTGTCGCATGCGCCCCCCCTCCTACGCAGAATCTCCTTCGATTTCCCAAGCGCACAAGCTCGCGATTGACCGCAAGCCTGCCCGCTTTGCCCGGATAGTGCGCGGGCGTGCGCCGGCTCTCCAGGGGGCGGGCGGTAACCATCTCTCTAAACTCTCCACCAAGGTCGTATGAATACTCGCTTCGGGATAGCGCAAACCGCTGACGCCGTTGGGGTCGGCCATTTGATCGAGTTCAGAGATATCTTGAGCCGAAAGCTTGACGTTCAGCGCGGCAAGATTCTCTTCCAAGCGATGAATTTTGCGTGTGCCGGGAATTGGGAGCATGTCTTCACCTTTAGCCAAAACCCACGCGAGCGCGAGTTGCGCCGGAGTACAGTTGTGAGCTTTGGCTTTGTTCTCAATCTTCTCGAGCCACTTGGCGTTTGTGTCCAGATTTTCACCTTTGAAGCGCGGGAAGTTGCCGCGTCTGTCACCTGGCGTAGAAATCGCAGCAGCATCCTTATACTGTCCTGTCAAGAAACCGCGACCGAGCGGGCTATAGGGAACAAATCCGATTCCCAATTCACGGCACGTTGGTATTACGGCGTCTTCAACGTCGCGTGTCCAGAGCGAATATTCATATTGTCCCGCTGTAATCGGGTGCACGGCATGTGCGCGGCGAATCGTCTTCGGACCTGCTTCAGAAATTCCGAGATAGCGCACCTTACCCGCTTGTACGAGTTCCTTCATCGCTCCCCAAGTGTCTTCAATCGGCACGGTCGGATCAACACGGTGCTGGTAGTAGAGATCAATCACATCAACACCCAGCCGCATCAAGCTCATATCGCACGCGCGCTTGACATACTCAGGTTTCCCGTTTCACCGAGAAACGCGCCATCGTTACCGCGCACATTGGCAAACTTCGTCGCGAGAAAAACTTCGTTGCGGTGTTCGCGCAAAACATGCGAAAGCAAAACTTCATTCAACCCCACGCCGTACATATCCGCCGTATCCCAAAAGTTGCAGCCCAGTTCCAGCGCGCGATTCAGGACCTTAATATTTTCTTTGTTATCCGAGATTCCATAAAATTCGGACATCCCCATACATCCCAAGCCAAGAGCCGAGACTTTGGGGCCGTTTTTACCAAGTTGTCGTTGTTGCATAAATTTCGTTTCCAATTTGTAATGGCGGATCTTGACCCGCCGCATTAACATATCAATTCAATCGCAATGTAGCGGCGGCAGAGCCTGTCTTCGCAAGGACGTGCCGCCCGATTTATATTTGCTGTTGTAGGTCTCTAGACCCGCAATGGCTTGTTCGCCGAGCGGGGGTTTAGCGAAGCGGCTTGCCGGAATCTCCTTAGCCCCCGCAACCAGTCGCCATATAGTCGTTATCGCCATACCGAACAAAAAGTGCCAATAGGCTTATCACCCCGTTCAAAAAAATAAAGCGTGTCGCCGTCAATCAGATATAATCTTGCGCTATACGGAGCCGTTCCATCTGAGGATCAATACACTCCATCGTCCGAGGACACAGCGGCAATCGCAGGCGCTGGCCATGCAACTTGGATTCCAGTAACGATCAAATCTCCTGAATCATTATCCCGCGTCCAGCACTAGTTTCTCCGCCTCGCACGCACCATTGCAATTTCAAGACTGTCTTGGTTGAAGCACAAATCGGAAACTTCTCGTAAACGCGATTGATAACAATTTCCCCGTGGAGTTCAACGGGCCACCAACGCGTACCGTCAAGCTCATGCTTCTTTGATCCAACTAATGAATCAGGATTCTCCGCGCACGAAAACATGAACAACGAGAGCAAGAGAATACTAGCAATATCGGTCTTCATTGTGGCCTCTAATTACAAAGAGCCAGCGCCAGCGCAATGGGTCCAGCGTTCACTCTGGCTACTTCCTCACCGTCGCAACACCATCATCGTGCGCATCTGCGAAAACAAAATCCTGAATCTTGGTCCACTTCTGAATCTTCGCGACGCGGTGATCGGTTTGTGGCGAAAGATCGAGCGGGCGGCCGCGCGTGTCAACAATTAGACCGACTACGCCGCCGTGCAATGTTGCGGTGATTTCTTTGCCGTTGCCGCCGCCGACGTCGAAACCTTTTTCAGGTTTGATGGTGGCTTTGATTTCGTCACCCGGCACAAGCGGGAACAAGATGAGTTCGCCGAAGGCAATGGATTCGTTAAACTGCTTGCCGCTCTTTGATGTGCCCGTAATTGTAACACACGGCTTACCGTCTTTCGATTTGCCGACAGGACAAACACACGAGCCAAGACGCACGAGGCAATCTTTTTCAAACACCTGAATCGCGGCTTGCTCATGCACACTTGCAAGCACGCCAAGATGCGGCATCATGAAGATCGAATCCACGGCGAGTTCGGTCACGCCTTCGGGCTGGAAGGCGTCAATCATCATGTGCGCGGCTTGCGATCTGCGCGGCGCGTGCGACAGCACTCCTCCGGAGCCGACGATAATATTCAAATCCATCAAGTTCACAACAGTTTCGCCGGATGAACTCTGATCAAACGTGTCGGAAATCGTGCGCTCCTGCTGCACGCCCTTGAGCGACGTGGCAAAATTCTTATGCTGAATAAATGCGAGTCTGAGCGCTTCGCGCGAAATCGCCTGCTCGATTTGCAGCTCTTCTTTCGTCTGCGGAATCGTCGTTGGGCGAATCATCTTGTTGGCAATACGGTTGCGCAATTCGCGTTCGTCAATTTCAAACGGCACCCAGCGCATGATGTTCTCAACTCCCGCTTCGGCCAGCACGTTCATCACCGAATAGCTCATACCGAGATTGGCCGACACCGTGCGGTTGAACACCGTCTCTTTGCCGTCACCGCCGGGTACTCTAAAAATCGAGAACACGTCCGTCGTTGCGCCGCCGATGTCCACACCAACGAGCGTAATGTCGCGCGCTTTGGCCACGCGCTGCATAATATCACCCACTGCACCCGGCGTTGGCATAATCGGCGCGTCAGCCCAACTCATCAGTTTCTTGTAGCCCGGCGCTTGCGCCATCACGTGCTCCATGAACAAATCGTGAATCGCATCGCGCGCGGGTCCAAGATTTTCGCGCTCGAGTACGGGACGCAAATTATCGACGACGAGCAAATCAACTTCGTCGCCCAACACTTTCTTGATTTCGTCACGCGCTTCTTTATTGCCCGCAAAAATCACAGGCAATTTATAAGACGAACCCAAACGCGGGCGCGGACGCGCGGCCTTCAGGAGTTCTGCAAGCTCGATGACGTGTTTTGTCGTACCGCCGTCAACGCCGCCGGAAATCAGAATCATGTCCGGACGCAGTTTGCGGATGCGCTCAATCTTCTGATGCGGCAAGCGGCCGTCGTTGGACGCCATCGTGTCCATCACAATCGCACCCGCACCGAGCGCCGCGCGCTCTGCCGATTCGGCAGTCATCGCTTTCACGACACCGGAGACCATCATCTGCAATCCGCCGCCCGCAGACGACGTGGAAATATAAATATCACAGCCGCGATTGCCGGACTTCGTTTTGATGACGCCGTCTTTTTCCGTGAATTCGCGGCCCATGATTTCACCGATTTCCGAAATCGCGTTGAGCACACCTTTGGTCACGTCCTCGAACGGCGCTTCCACAGTCGTCGGCGCTTCACCACGACACACCAGCCGGTATTCATCTCCCTGTTTCTCAATCAAAATGGCCTTCGTCGTCGTCGAACCGCAGTCGGTCGCCAGAATCGTGATCATCTCAGACTGTTTCTTTGTGCTCATGCGTCTCGTGTGCTTGTGGTGAAAGGTGAAAACTACTTCTTGCAGTTATACGCTTGCGCCAGCGCATTGGGTCCAGCGCCTGCGCTGGTTATGCCCGCGGCCAAATCCGCTTCCCGGTCTCAATCTCTTCGATGAAGATCGCGTTCATCGGGCAGGCGTGTGCCGCCGTTAGGACGCCCTCGTCATCAAGCGTGTCCGGTGCAATAACGTGCGCCTGATGCTCTTCGTCGAGGCGCAAAAATGTCCGGCGCTTCCATCATGCACAGCGTGGAACCCACACAGCGGTTCTTGTCAATCGTGATTTTGTATTTGGACATAAGTGGAATTGTTATGATGTAGGGGCGGCAGGCGTGCCGCCCGCGCCGAGCAGGATCGAAAATCAATTTTCTTCGCGTCAGCGGCACTGGGTCCAGCGTCAACGCTGGTGCGCAATTGGGCACATCGCCCAACTGACCGGAAATTCATTCAGCGCTCTCGACACAATCGCCGGTTGATATTCAAGCATGTTTGCTTCAAGTTTCGCCAGCGGCATGCGCTCGGCCATAATCCGGAAGGTCTCGGCAGCTTCGAGTCTCGCCAGCGGCCCGCCGACGCACACATGAATCCCGTGCGCAAACGCGACGTGCACATTCCGATTGCGTGTGATGTCAAGCTTGTCGGGATTCGGGAAAATTTCCGGATCACGATTGGCCGCAGTCAACGCGAGCAACAATCGCTGATCTTTCTTAATCAGCTTCCCGCCGATTTCAATATCGTTCTTCGCCCAGCGCACCGTGGCCTTCACCGACGTGTCGTAGCGCAGCAATTCTTCCACCGCACTCTCGGCTAAACTCGGATCCGCTTTCAACAGTTCCCACTGATCAGGATTATTCACAAACGCGAGCGTGCCATTGTTAATCAGGTTCGTCGTCGTTTCGTGTCCGCCGAAGACCAACAGAATCGTCGTGGCAATCACTTCGTCGCTCGTCAAGATTCCCTGCTTCTCCGCTTCCGTGAGAATGCTGATCATATCGTCTTTGGGATTCTGGCGGCGCTCTTCGACCAGCGGCGAAAGATAGTTCACAAACGAGGTAATCCCTTCGCACGCGATTTCGCGGCGCTTACCAATACTTGATATCGTCGCGATCCTTATCCGCTTCGGGAATCCCCAGCATGTTCAAAATCACGGTCAGCGGAATCAGATACGAAAACTCTTTCACCATATCATACTTCTTGCCCGCTTCAATCCGGTCAATCACCGAGTGCACAATCTGACGAATGCGCGGCTCATATTTTTCGAGCGCAATCGGCGTCAGCACGGGGTTCAACAACCTGCGGATGCGCGTGTGGTCGGGTTGATCTTTGAAGATAAACCAATTGGCCAGCACGTCGAAGATCGGCTTGAATTTAATTTCATCACCGGGCCGCATCTCTTCTGAGAGATACTTAATCCGCTGTGAAGACCATCCCGCCGGATCGCGCAGCACCTTCACGATATCGTTATACCGCGTGAGCACCCAGCCGCCCCACTTCTCATTCCAATAAACCGGATCGTGCGCGCGCAAGTGATGGTAATACGTATGCGGATCGTTCATCACGTCCCGCGTCATCATGTCATTCAAATATTCAGTAGTGTGCATGTAGGGAAAATTAGAAAGGTGAAATGTGAAAATTTTTGTGTAGGGGCGGCAGGCGTGCCGCCCGTGTTAAGCAACCCTATTCTTTCGTCGCCTGAACCCCATATTGTATCGCCTCCAAAAGCAAATCAACATCAACATCACCGAGCTTTTTGAATTTGATGCAATACCCGGTTACAGTAGCCTTGCCAATTTTCTTTCCGTACGTTTTCGCTAAGTATGTTTTATCCTCTAAGCCAAGGATATAGACAGAGATTCCAGTCGTGTTTGCACTCAAACCAATTTGATAAAACTCTCTGGTAGATCCGTCAGCGTATTTTATGGTGTAAAATCCATAGCCGATGTTCGGATTGGCAACAACTTTGCCCTCGCTGTTCTTGCCGTCAAGGAACCACAACTTACATTTGGGCAAAGCACGAACAATGAGCTGATGCAACTCTTGCATGTCAGCTCGCTTCGCTTCGGGCTGGCTGGTGATATACTCTTTGATCTGTTCTTTTTACGTTCATAGCAGGCAAAACCCCAAGCAAGTGAAAATCTCCAGCGCGGCGGCAGGGTGTCTTGACATGCCCCATTCATCGACCAACCCAAACGCACATGTCATCCCGTAGGGATCCCCAAAGAAGGTTACCATCTCGTTGCTTCACGAGGTCGTGTTTCAAGCACGACCTTCCGCGCTCCGCCGACCTGGGTTAAGTCCGCGCAACCCGGCCGGAATCTGATTGAATGTGGCGCGCAGCTTGCTGGGCAAAATCCCCAAGAAAACCAAATCATATCAAGCGCAAAGTCATCCCGTAGGGATCTCGCCAAATACTCGGCTCAAAACTGTATTTTTAGCAATTGCGGATGGTTGTGGAAATACATCGCTTGGATCCAACCCAATAGTCCCAGAGAACCATCAAAATAGCCACAGCCTTGGAGGTTGTTGCTCCCATGGCCATTTTGAATAGTCATCCTCGAAATTGCCGTTGGCCAATTTCGTCCAATGACAACACCAAATTTGCGCGCACCCACACCTAACAACAAAGATCGGCCACAGATGGCGTAGGATCTCCCATACGGTGACTTTATGAATCCGTAAACGGACCAAGCTGAAAACCAACTTGAAAGTCCTCCCGAGATGTTTGCACACCATCTGGCGAAAATTCAACAAACTGATTCTCTCGACTGCCAAGAGATTTTTCGACGATATCCACGCACCGCCGTTCACCATCAGTGAAACATCAATGGAGTAAATGGTCCGGTGGTTTCCCCTTGCAACCCAGAACCCCTGAAACGGAGACCGGGGAGGTGGCTATTCGGAAGAATCGCTGAAGCAGTCACTCTGGTTGTAATGTTTTCCAAAACACCGTCTATTCTCAAAACTTCCCTCGACGAATCAACATAGGCTATATATGTTGACTGTGAATGATACGTTTCATACTTAGTGCGATCGCTTCCCCACAAGTAACGTATCAACAGTATTGTCTGGTTGAATTGATACATCCCCTACGCTTGGTGCATTGTCGAACGAGATGTTACCGAATCAATGGGGATCTGAGAATATCTCTTTGCCGCTTTTGTCGAGTTGAACTATCTTACTTCCAATCAGGTCTCCCTCCCTCCATGCTTCGACGGCAAGCAAGAAGCCTTCAGGAGTCACTTCCATAGCGGTAATCGAGTTCTTGAAACTCGTATCACGAATTGACTGTAGTCTTTTCAGTTTGCTGTCAAAGTAATCAATGTTGAGCCCTTTATCTTGGTATCCAATCCAAATCCCACCGCTATCGGTCTTATCGTAGACCATTTCAGGTGAAAGTGAAGATTTGTACCATTTCCCCGGAAAGGTCATTAGCACCGAATCCAATAGGACACCGTCGCGGGAATATCGCAATAAGTATGGCCAAGGGTTAACTGGTGGAAACCCGCTCATAAGCACGATAAACCCGTGATCAGGTGCGACGTTTATAGCCTTAATGTGTGTTTGCGGATTGTACGCAACATGCCATCCTGTGGCCAAGATTGTCATTCTGCTTGTTCCGCTCGCCTACATCCGCCGATTGCCAGAACAAGAATTATAAAATAAGGATACATAACCGCCGACTTTTTTAACGAATAACCAAATATGGCTTCTTTGAAGAACTTGACTTCAAACTCATCCAACGTCCCGTCTTGTCTCACCCCACTGCAAACATCCACACCAAACGGCTGTACAATTCGCACAAACTATCTTTCGATGAGCGCAACTACTGAGGTTAAGGAATCGATTGCGAAACCTGCGACTAACATAGTACTATCGGACATTTCTGCTGCACCATTAACAGGAATCGTATATCCCGTAGTAAGGTCACCTTGAATTGTTCCTTCGTTATCCAATGAAATCAAGAAAAGCTCGCGATCACGTGGAGGGAATACATCATCACGGTACTCATGACCTAAGACAAGCGTCTCGTTTGAGAATGGAACGAAAGCAGAAACATGAGTGCCCTCTAACTTATCCATTATGTCATCTCGAAACTTGATTTCACCGTCATTCGTGATTTCTACAACCCGATTTGCCTTAACCGGCCAATCACTTGTGCGTACAGAAAACAACAGGTGTCCATTTGAGAGAACGGTTGCTGCATAAAGTGTGCTATAGCTATGATGGAGACATGTCCTACTCCATAGTTCTTCTCCCAAGGAATCAACTTGCGCCACGTACAAGTGATGAATCAAAGCTGCTTGGTTTGCGGCCGAGCATCATTTCCCCAATCAGATAGTACGATCCATCAAGGCTGGCTCAATATACTTAATGTTAACTGACGAGTACATCATTCTGTCAGTGTACCAGATAGAAGGAAAAGTGATCGAGGACAACAGTTTCCCGTTCGCGTCAAGACGAAGCAATTTGTGCTCGACAGACGGCCCAAGAGGCCCTCAAAACTGCAAGCAAAAAATCCAGTTGGTGTTGCTTTCATGGCTAAAGGTCTTGCCTCGAAGCTCGAATCACGAATGGAGGACTCGATTAAAGCTCACTATCATAGTGCTCTAAGTTGAGTCCGTTTCGCCAATATCCAACCCAAATCCACCATGTTCATCTTTGTCAAAGAATACCTGCGGTGAAATAGAGTGTTCATGCGGACTGATCGAAAAGTCCAATTCAAGCGAATTTAGCAGTACACCATTAGAGGAATATCTTTGCAGGTATGTTCTTGACTGACCAATACACAGCTCTTTGTTCAATATCACGATGAATCCCTGATCAGGGGCAACTACAATTTCTCTAATATAGGCTTGCTGTAGACACGGAATTTGCCAAAGAGCGTGCGGCCAAGATTTCTCAGGTGTAGTCTGAATCGACCCCTTGCATCCAGTACATGCGGACACAAACAAGACAAGTATTACAAGGCGATGCATAGCCGCCTACAATCTTTAATTTGGAGTCAATATAGAATTTATAAACAAAGTAGCCTTCCCCTCATCCAACTTTCCCTCTCTCCTTACCCCGCTGCAAACATCCACACCAAACGGCTGTACAATTCTAATTGCCTCAGCAACATTTTCAGGATTCAATCCGCCCGCCAAAAAGAGCGGCACGCGCGAACGCTCGCGAATGGTTTTGTTTAACTGCCAATCGTGCACGCGGCCTGTGCCGCCGAGTTCTTTGACCTGAAGCCTGGGCCGACCCGAATCGAGCAAGAGATAATCCACATGCTCAGCCGCCGCCAGCGCTTCGTCAATGTCCGTTTCATCTTCGACGTGAATCACCTGCACGAGCTTGACGTCCGGCAGTGCGCGGCGAATATCGGCGTACGTCCCTCGGTTAGCGTATCCACAATCTGAATCGTCGTCGTGCGCGTGCGCTGTGCGTGTGCGATAATTGCGGCGGCGCTCTGTTCGCTCGTCACCAAAAACGTCCCTGACCCCGCCCGCGTACATGCTCCGCAATTTTCGCAATCAACTCATCCGCAATCGGCCCCGGCCCGCTCGGCATCTTTCCCACCAAACCAATCGCCCACGCTCCCGCCGCAATCGCAAGCTCCGCTTCCTCAATTGATGCAATGCAACAGATTTTAATTTTCATTTCAGGTCTCCCTCCGCGCTGCGCGGGGGGACGGAAGGGGGGGTTACTCAGCAAAAAAAGGATATCTCCTAAACCCAAACGCCCTCGCCACAAACTGATCCGGAAAACTTTCCAACGCCGTGTTGTACTTCACCACCGTGTCATTGTAAAACTGGCGGTCGTAACGAATCTGCTCTTCGGTCTCAATCTGCCGTCGAGCAATTGCCCCGTGAGCTTTTCGGCTTTCAACGCCGGATATTGCTCCGCCACAATCAACATCGAACCCAACGCCGCACCGAGTTTGCTTTCAGCTTGGATGCGTTCACTCTGAGTTTTTGAATTGTCCACCGCCGTGCGCATTTTGTGACATTTTCAAGCGTGCCCTTCAAAACTCCTGATGAGCCTTCACCACCGTGACAAGCTCAGGAATCAAATCGGCCGCCGCTTCAGCATCACGTCAATTTGCAGCCACTGCGTCTGACATCTGCGCCGCAGCGTGACGAGCCGGTTGTACAGAAAAATTATTCCGCCGACGAGTGAGCAATAAAACAACAAGCCACGTCATCAACTTGCTCCGCCGCCTCCGCCACCACCTCCACCGCCGCCCCACCACTGAAACCGCCGCCGAAACCTCCACCACCCCCGCCAAAATTCCAACCCGATCCACTCGTCGTACGAAAGTCGCGCGTCATCGAAGAGAAATCCGAAACGGCATTGTTGAGCGTCGTGCTCAAACTGCTCGTCACGTCGCTGAGTTGAAAATCACTCCCCGATCCCATGTGCCCCATGTGATACCACGACGGCGCCCATGTGTTGTGGCCGCCCATCTGCCAATCCGCGTTCGGCATTTGCATCGCGGCCTTGCGCAACTGCGCCGAAAATTCCGACGCCACGCCAAGCGCGGTGGCATAGACAAGATACTTATCCCACATCGGCAGCATCTTCTCCGACGCATTTTCGAGATTCGAAAAGTGCGAAATGCTTCCCAGCGATGCACCTCGCGCGCGCCTTGCTGCGTGCGCTTGGCCAAAGCAGGCGCGAGCTTCCAACCCGTAAAGGCAATCGCAACCGGCAGCAAATATGCAAAGAAATCGGCTGCTCCGACATGATTAACAGCACGAAAGTCGCAAACGCAATGATGATTGCGCCCGTCGGAAGTCCGTGGCTGATGGCGCTGCTCTCCTGATCGTCGAGCTCGAACTTCTCTTGTTCAAACCACACGCGCATCGAAGTTCCCCACGAATTCAAAAAGCTTCGAATCGCGTTTGAAGTTCCAGACGGTGATATCGCCCATGCCTTCAAGCCGCTCGAGCTAATCTTCGTGCCGTGCTGCGCTTCCCCAAAAACAATCTTCAATACGCGCTGCTCGAACTGCGAAATTGTGCCTTCGCCCAATTCAGCAGGTGCACGCTCGACAATCTGCTGGCCCCCTTCTCCGTCAAAATAAATTCCGACTCGCCGGTCTTGCCCGTGTTGTGGTTAATCTCCACATATCCCATGCGCGAGCATTCCAACAGCGCCGCCGAAAAACCGTTCACCATCGTCTTCATGGTGATATCTTCCTGTCATAATTGCAGGCACCATGCACGGCGGAATATCACTCGGTGGTTGACGCAAATATTTCCTTCTTCAACTCCGGTTCGCGCCCATAAATATAATAGAGCAGCAGCCCGAACAACGCCAACGCGACAAAGAACAAAATCGACAACACCTGCGCGGCATAGCGCGACGCCCATTCTATCAGCGTCGGCTCCATAATCTTGCGCTCGGCTTCGAGCAAACTCGCGCGATCTTCACCGACCAGCGTTGCAGCTTCAGGGAAAAGTTCTAATCGTCAGGATAACCGAATCAATCGCCGCGTGATCATCCTCGACGCACTTCCAATAGAACTGTCCGACGTCATGATATTTCTGCACGGCCCATTCGATCCGGTAGCGCAAACGAAAGCGCTTAATCTCATCATTGGCCGAATAGCGCCAACCGATGCGCGTGTAACCTTCATTGACACTTTGCAGCCATTCAAGCTGCTTGCCGCTGTCGTCGTCCCACACACCCTCGTAGGTAATCCGGTAGTCGCCGCATTGACCGTTTGGCAAACGATCAACATACGCGCGCCCAAACTGTCCCGAAAAATCAAACGTGCGTATCTCTTCCACAACTGCCGAACCGTCGGGCAGCAGCGTAATATCCTGCTCAATTTTCGGATGCGAGTAGTGCTTTGCATATGCCGATACGGCAAGCAGCAAAATCGCAATCCAGCGAAACCATGGCCTCAGCATTGCAACTCCACGGTAACAGGTTCTTTTACTATTGTCCGAAGATCGTGCCCGTGTTCATCTCTGCCAGCACACCCCAATACGGACTCTTGCGCAGCGTTTCAAAAAAATCCAGCGTGTATTGCGCGCCCAAGAATAAACGGTGGCCATCCAGTGTCAAGCATTTCCAAACCGCTTGGCATTGCCCGTGTAAATCAGCTCCACAAAATGCCGATGCAATACAGCCATCGAACCCGGCAGAAAGTCGTCGTCACGAAGAGCCAAATAATCTTTCCAGATTCCCGCATCACGCGATTCTCTGAGCATGGCCAGCACTTCGCTCGTCGTCGGAGCCTCCGCGCGCATCAACTCAACATTCGGAGCAAACCCGTCGCGCGTGGCTTCCAAAATCACCACCGGCAGCGGCGAGTCGCTGTGCGGCAATTTCCAATAGTCGAGCGTCAGATCGTTCGCCGTCACTTCCCACAATCCGTCACCATCTTTATCAGACCATTTCCCCGCATTTTCAATCGTGTCAAGCGCTTCTATCTTCGTTCCCAGCGAGAGCACATATTGTGCCGACGGCAGATGCGCGCCGCCTGAATGGGTTTCAATCACGACATCCTGAATCTTATCGTCAGTCAAATCGCGCGGCATTCCGAGTGAATCGCTGTTCAGAAGTTTCACATAATAATCCGACACACTCCACACCGGCTTGTCACGGCGCGTCACCGCAAGTTCGTGCGTCATGCCGAAATTCTTTTTCCGAATGGTGAACGTGTAATCTCCAATCGTCGTCACCGAGGCCGTCGAGTCCGCCGCAAACGCGCCTGTCACGAATAACAAAAAGAGCAATACTATTTGCATGGCTCAGATCCTTTCGGTCCGAAACTCGCGTACTCGGTCCATCTTTTCCGGTAATATCAAACGATTCCCACTCCACCGCGCGCCGCACCCAATCACACTACCATATTTCGCTCATCACCAAGCCAGGCGTAAAAACTCTTCAAAAGCCGCACGCGTTGGCTGCTGACCAAACGCCGCTTCAAAAGATCCGCAAAACTTATATTATTGACGAAGCGGATGACATGAAAATTTGAATTGTAGGGGC
>JADKHW010000058.1 GCA_016721565.1 bacterium
CAACAGCACACTAACCATAACGCTCGACATCCCCTTACATCAAGAAATATCCTTGAGTCTATTCGATATCTTAGGCCGCGAAGCCGCCGTCATCCATCGCGGCAGACTGAACAGCACAACTCTGAACTACACAACTCCCGCTCATCTGTCCAGCGGCATCTACTTCCTCCGCGCCGCCACAAACACAAACTCCACAATGCAAAAAGTTGTATTGCTAAAATAATTCTTGTCCCCTTCCTCCCTTCACGGGGGAAGGGTTAGTTGGGGGTCTGCCTCCGCTTTTCGATTTTCAATTTTCCATTTTCTATTTATCTTCAATGCATTCTCTTCGCGCAAACTTTGTTCTGCTCATCGCAATTGCCGCAACACTGACGTTATTCGGCTGTAAAGGCTCCTCTGGCTCCGCACAATCCGGCGGTCGCCCCGCTCTGAAATTTCCGGTCGAAACGCAAGTCGTAGAAAGCCGTGACAGCTATCGCGTCATTCGCGCCGTCGGTTCCGTCGAAGCCTTCGAAATCGTCCCCGTCACCGCGCGCGTGTCAGGCGTCGTGCACAAAGTCGCGTTCAAAGAGGGCGACCATGTCAATTCAGGCGAAGGGCTAATCGAAATCGAACCCGAGCGCTACGGGCTGAACAAACTCACCGCGCTCGCAAACTTCGACAAAGCCAAAGCCAATCTGCTCGAAGTCAAGAGCGGGCCTCTCGCGCGCCTCGATATCGGCGGCAAAAACCCCGGCTTCGTCAGCGATGAAGAATTGCAAAATTGGAAAACCCGCGCGCTGTCCGCCCGCGCCGATTCCGCGCGCACAGCCGCCGAATACGAACTCGCCAAACTCAATTCGCGCGACGCCCGCGTTCCCGCACCCGTAAGTGGTCTAATCCAATCGCGCCAAGTCAGCACCGGACAATATATCCAACTCGGCACCGTCATCGGCACGATGATTAGAAAAGATCCTCTGCAACTGAAATTCTCAATTCCCGTGCACGAAGCCGAACCGCTGACCGTCGGCACCGAAGTAGAATTCCTCGCGCGCGAAACCGTCACCCCGCAAAAGGCCAAAGTCACCGCAATAACAGAGTCTGCTGACCCGCAAACCCGCATGGTGCAAGTTATCGCCGAAGTTATCGCCCCCTATCCCGATGCATTGCGCCCCGGCGTATTTGCCGAAGTCACCGCACGTCTCGGCCAACCCTCTTCACTTCCCGTCGTCCCGCAAACCGCCATTCGCCCGAGTGAAAAAGGTTTCTTGGCCTACGTCGTAAAAGACTCCACCGTCGAAGAGCGCATCATCACACTCGGTTTGCAAACCGAAGAAGGCACCGTCGAAATCAAAAGCGGCGTCAACGCCGGTGAAACGCTCGTCATTCGCGGCAACGAAGCCCTGACCAACGGCGCGCTGATTCGCGTCAGCAACGGAGCGGCGAAGCAATGAACATAACCGAAGTCTGCGTTCGCAAACCCGTCCTCGCGTGGATGCTCATGGCCGGAACAATCTTGTTCGGCATTGTGGCATTAACGCGCATCGGTATCAGCCAATTCCCCGACGTCGACTTTCCCAATATCTCCGTCAACGTCACATGGGAAGGCGCCGCACCCGAAGTCATCGAGCACGACGTCGTCGAAATTATCGAAGAAGCCTTAGCACAAGTCGAAGGCATTCGCTCGATAACTTCCTCCGCTCGTCAAGGCAGCGCGTCCGTCACCATCGAACTCGATCTCTCGCGCAACGTGGACGTCGCACTGCAAGACGTGCAAACCCGCGTTTCGCAAGCGTCACGCAGATTACCGCGCGACATCGACCCGCCCACAGTCAACAAATCCAATCCCGAAGACAATCCCATCATGTGGATCGGTCTCTCGGGTCCCTTCCCGCAGCAATACATCAGCGACGTCGCCCGCTATCAAGTCAAAGAGAAAATTCAAACCATCTCCGGTGTCGGCGAAATCACGATGGGCGGCTGGCTCGAACGCAACGTCCGCCTATGGATTGACGCCACCAAACTCGACGAACACTCGCTCACCATCACCGACATCTCCAGCGCATTACAAAGAGAGCACGTCGAACTTCCCGCCGGAAGACTTGAGAACAGCGGCCGCGAAGTCAGCGTGCGCGTCATGGGCGAAGCGCTCGATTTGAAAACGCTCGGTGAAATCGTCATCCGCGACACTCCCGGCGCCGAAGTCTATCTGAAAGACATCGCAGTCATTGAAGACGGATTCGAAGATGTGCGCCGCATCTCGCGCGTCAACGGCGTTCCCGCGATGGGCTTGGGCATCAAAAAACAACGTGGCGCCAACGCCGTGGCAGTCGCCAAAGCCGTGCGCGCCGAAATGGCCACGATTCAAAAGACTCTGCCCGAAGGTTTGGAACTCGGCATCAACTTCGACTCGACAGTCTTCATCGAAGAGTCCGTCAGCGAAATCGAATTCGAGCTGATTCTCTCAGTCATCTTAACCGCGCTCGTCTGTTGGCTCTTCTTAGGCTCCATCTCAAACGCCATCAACGTCGTACTCGCCATTCCCATGTCGTTGATGGGCACAATCGCAGTAATCTATTTCTTAGGCTTCACGCTCAACACCTTCACCTTGTTGGGCCTCGCGCTCGCTGTGGGAATTGTGGTGGACGATGCCATCATGGTCTTGGAAAACATCGTGCGCCACGCTGAGATGGGCAAAGACAAAGTCACAGCGGCGCTCGAAGGCACAAAAGAGATCACCTTCTCAGCCTTCTCAGCCACGCTCGCCGTCGTTGCGATTTTCATTCCCGTCGTCTTCATGTCGGGCATCATCGGAAAATTCTTCCTGCAATTCGGCGTCACGCTCTGCGTCGCAATCGTCTTGTCCTACATCGAAGCCGTCACATTCGCCCCCGCCCGTTGTTCGCAAATCCTCGACGTCTCCCGCGAACACCGCAACAAGCTCGGCGTGTGGGTAGATAGACTCTTCTCCAAAACCGAGAACCGCTATTCGCGCGGCATCGCCAGAGCTTTGAAGCGCCCCGGCACGGTGCTCGCCAGCGCGTTAATAATTTTCATCGGCTCCGTGTTCGTCTTGCGTTCGCTTCCGAGTGAGTTCGTCCCTTCGCAAGATCAAAGCCGCTTGATGATCCGCATTCAGACCGCCGTCAGTTCGAGCATGAACGAGACCAACAATCTCTTCCAAGAGGTCGAGAAAAAGTCAACACAATGCCGGAAGTCCAACGCACGTTTGCAGTCGTCGGCGGTTTCGGCGGCGGCAGCACCAGCGGCGGTGTCGTCTTCACAACGCTCGCACCTCCCAGCGAGCGCGAATTCACACAAGCCGAATTCGCCGCCAAATTGCGCAAAGAGCTAAACTCGATCCCCGGCGTCCGCGCCGTCGTGCAAGACTTGTCTCAACAAGGCTTCACCGCGCAGCGCGGCTTCCCGATTGAATTTTCCATTCGCGGCAGCGATTGGAAAACACTCGAAAAACTTAGCGGCGACATCACGCAAAAACTTTCCGCATCAGGACTCGCCGTGGACGTGGACACAGATTATAGAATCGGCGTGCCCGAATTGCGCATCGAACCCGACCGCGCGCGCTGTTCAGATTTAGGCATCTCAGTCGAAGATGTTGCCACTGCCATCAATGCATTGGTCGGCGGCGAACGCGTCGGCAAATACTCTTCCGGCGGCAGACGTGTGGACGTGCGCATGAGATTACTCGCGGAACAAAGAACCGGATTGGACGACATCTCACGCTTAAAAGTTCGCAACCGCAACGGCGACTTGATTCCGCTTTCTTCGCTTGTGACCTATCAAGAACTTCCCGCCTTACAAGCCGTCACGCGCAAAGACCGCGAGCGCGCCATTTCGATTTTCGCCAACGTCGCCCCCGGCCATTCGCAAAAGGAAGCCATTGACTACGTCGAAAATCTCACCAACGAAATGCCGCAAGGCTATCGCACGGTGCTGAGCGGTTCGTCGGTCGCGTTCAAAGAATCGTCGAACAGTTTGCTCTTCGCGTTGTTCATGGGCATCATGATTGCCTACATGGTGTTGGCGTCGCAGTTCAATTCCTTCTCGCATCCAATTACGATTCTAACCATCTTGCCGCTCTCCGTCGCCGGAGCCGCAGCAGCCTTGTTAATTGCAGGCAAGTCGCTGAACATCTTCAGCATGATCGGCCTGTTGTTGTTGATGGGTATCGTCAAAAAGAATTCCATCATTCTCGTGGACTACGCCAACCAACAGCGCGCGCGGCCTTGATCCTGCCGAAGCGATGAAGGTCGCAGGTCCGATAAGATTGCGTCCAATCTTGATGACCTCCATCGCCACGATGATGGCCGCCATTCCACCCGCGTTAGGCCTTGGAGCCGGAACAGAAATCCGTTCCCCCATGGCCATCTCAGTCATCGGCGGCGTCTTCGTTTCAACTGCCTTGAGTCTGTTCGTAGTCCCCTCTTTCTATGTAAAACTGGAAAGCTGGTTAGCCAAACTAAGAGTAACAAAAAAATCCGCCGCCGCAAAACCCGTCTTAGAATCATAACATCTCACGATTCACCACAAATAAAAAAGCCCTCGCACCAGCGAGGGTTTTTCATTTGCTGTGGCAGACCTCGGTCTGCCTATCTCACTGTAGGGGCGGCAGGCGTGCCGCCCGCGCCAAGCAAGAACATATGATGTAAGACGTAGTGGCGGGTCTTGACCCGCCTGCCTTCATTTCTGTCATCCTCTGTTAGGATCTACCCAAGCACCACGAGAATGATTGCACATCCAACAACGTCAAGTCACCTTGTCATCCTGGAAGGATCTCGCCAAGCAAATTCGAGATGTAAAGCGCATCCCTCCGCTTTCCCTTTTCCATTTTCTCATTTCAACAACACAACCTTCCCCAAAACAGATTGCGAATTAGCACTCGCCCGCAAAAAATAAACCCCACTACTCAAAGCCGCAGGCGCAACATAAGAAATCGTTTGCGACGAAAGTCTCCCCCGATAAACCACATCCACCTCTCTCCCCAACAAATCATACAATGAAAGCGTCACCTCTTGATGCAACGGCACATCCAACGAAATTGAAAGAGTCGAGTTGAAGGGGTTGGGGAAAACAGAGAGTGAAAATTCTTGTGGAACAATCGGCGAGTGATCATTCACCGCCAAACCGAAATTCCGATCCCCGGCCACGACAATGATTCTTCCTCTTGCTTCCAACCCGTGATAAGCCGAGAAAAACCAATCATCAATCCCGTCGCCGTTGAAATCACCGGCTTCACCGATGCGATACGGATAGTTCATGCCGTCCAACGGACCATCCAACACCCACGCCGGAGTCGTCGGAAGAGGGCTTCCGCCAAGCCAGACTTCGATGTGGTCAATGGGAGGTTGTTGGTAATCGTAGTAGTGCGCATAATCATCGAATCCATCATCATTGATATCCCCAATGGTGTGACATAAGCGGCGCCGCAATGCCGTTGCCCCAGATGAACTCATCATCCGTTCAAAATCTAAACTTTCACTGCCAAAATAGACATACTTCCGCACCTATTCCAGACGCTCCGAAGTCATCATGTCGTCAAAATTGTCACCATTAATATCACCAACAATTCGTCCGTTCCATCAATCCGAGTTCCCCGGGGCCGCTGATAGACAAGACCGGAATGGAATCCGCTTCTGGCGAGCCTAAAAAAGATATCCATTCTGGACAAATCCTGTGATCCTATAAAGTAACTCATCCCAAAATCCGAGAATCCGTCACCGTTCACATCCCCAAACCCCATGTGTGCTCGGTTGGGAATATGCTCCCATTCCGGAATCTGGCTGAGCGGAGGAACACCGCCCAAGTAAAACCCAAAATTCTGCGCACTCAACGGGCGACTCGTATAGTCATCCTTCCCATCACCATTGTAGTCACCGACATTCGTGATATAGATGAGATCTGTGAGCGTGCCCGACCAATCTGCAAGCGTGTCAAATACGCCGGGGCCGCCTAAAAATAGTGCTGGACTATATCCGTTGCCGACAGACCGTCTGTAGAGACTGAGCAATATATCTCGGAAGCCATCTCCATTGAGATCACCACTTGGAACTGTGAATCCGGCATCAAAGGCCGCATCTGACCATCCGTAACGATCGTTCGTTGTGTCAAATCGACCAAAGTCAATGAAGTCCTCTTCATTTGCATTGTTTCCATAGTACAGCCGAAGGTCTACCGAGTTTTGTGAGCTTCTGACGGTCGTCAAGATATCATCAAATCCATCTCCGTTTTGATCGCCCAGTGACTGGAAATAAAATGCTCCTATTCGTTGATTGATCTCCCCCGTAACATCCAACAGAAACGTCGGCTCGTAGGGCTGGGCGCAGATTGGGAGAGCAATACCCCAACACCAAAACAGCGAACCCCACCCGCTTCAAGAGATTGAATACAGATAGAATTCGCGTCTGAAGAAAATCACACTTCATACCCCAATCTACACCCACCCCCGCAAATCCGCAAGTCCCTCAATGATAAGCGTCGCGGCGGCAGGTGTCTTCACCTGCCCCGCTAACCGAGATCTTTGGGGAAGCAGCTATCCTCCGCCGAGCGGGGATTTAGCGAAGGGTCCCCGAAATCCGAGAAATGCCTCCCCAACCCTCATTTTTCACACAACTCAAGTCATCTCAAGAGTTTACTAAGTTCAATAAAATGAAAATAACACTTGACCATACGTTCAAAGTGTCGTATATTATGGGTATCAAAATAACAGCAGGATAGCACTTCGTGAAAAATGGTGCACCACCGAAAACTAACTCCCTGTTTTTCAAACACTCCTGTTCCGCCAATTATTAGCGTTTTACACAAAAACAACCCCTTACAACCCCCACCTCGCCTCTCCAAATTTCCCCAAAAAAAACGTGGCGACCCTTTCGAGCCGCCGCACCAAATCCAAAGCCCAAGCGCAGCGCAACGTTGCCCACTTTTCAAGTGGGGCCTCCTGGAATTTCTCACATTGTATAGATCTCGTAAGCCCCAGCCCCAAACTGTCAAATACTCATGTAGTTGACATCTTGGGTCAATATTGATAAACGATGAATTCTGGTTGTCTTCCAGCAACGGTTTAGGTATATTTAACCGACTTGCTATGGTAATATCTGTGACAACCGGAGGTTAGTATGTCCCGTTTCTGGATGATTTTGGCGGCCCTCTTTATAGCCGCAACCGTTTCTTTTGCCCAAGTCCCCGGCTCAGTCGTCTTCACCGAAGTGATGTATGACGACACCGCGAGCGCCGATGTGGAATGGGTCGAACTTCACAACACAACAGCCGCCGCAATTGACATTTCAGGCTGGGTTTGCTTGGATGCCGGAGTCTATCCCGGTCCCGGCACTGAAGGTCAAATCGTGGTTCCGGCTGCAACAATTATTGGCGCAGGCGCCTACTTGGTTCTAAGTAAAGTTGCCCTTCCTGAAATCGCAGGCGAAGTCGTCGGCGCAGGAACCGCAAACTGGACACTCGGCAACAGCGGTGACAACCTCGCGCTCTACTCTGCCACAACGGGTGGAATTCTGATTGACGGTTCGTTGACGGTTCAATACCCTGACCTTGCCGCAACCAACGGCGGTAACACGATTGAAAAGTGTGACCCCAATGCCGCATGGTCAAGCGATCCTGCCGCCTGGCACGAATCCACAAATATCTTTGCCGCTGCTGGCCGTTACCGCAAGTGCACCCCGGGTTTTGCCAACAGCCCGTGTGCCGACACGACTCCGCCCACGGTGACCTCTTGCTCGGCAGTCACCAACACGCAAGTGGATATTCTCTTCAGCGAAACCGTGGAAATCACCACCGCTGAAAACGAAGCCAACTACGACGTGACTCCCGGTATCGGTGCACCGCTTTCCGCCGTCCGCGATGGTGTGAACCTTCGTTTGGTTCACCTCACCTTCGCGCCGCTGGCGAACAACACCTACACGATTACGGTGAATGACGTTGCCGACCTCTTCGGCAACTTGACGGTTGACGGCATCTGCCAGTTCACCGTGAACATCACCGTTGGTCTAGGCGACGTCGTCATCACCGAAATCATGTATGATGACACCGCTTCCACCGATGCAGAGTGGGTTGAAATTCTGAATCAAACCAACGTGCCATTGGATATCTCCGGTTGGGTTCTGTCTGACGACGACGTCTATCCCGGCAATGGCGGCGAAGGCGTGATTGCAATTCCCGCCGGAACATTCATCGGCGCAGGCGCACGCGCGATTCTCGCTCGTGTTGATCTTCCGGTCATCACCGGCGAAATTATCTGCTCTCCCGTTATCGGTTCATGGACACTTGGCAACACAGGTGACAACCTCGCGCTGTTCACCTCCGCAACAGGTGGCCAGCTGGTCGATGGTTCGTTGACCGTGTTCTTCCCTGACCTTGCTTTCGGCAATGCGGGTAACTCGATTGAAAAGTGTAATCCTGATGCAGGTTGGTCGGGCGATCCGGCTGAGTGGACGGAAACCAAAATTTCCTACGCCACCGTTGGCCAGTATCGTCATTGCACGCCGTACGATCAAGGCTTCTGTTGCCCGGATCCGGCTGCCGGAACGATTTCGCTTTCCACCTATGGCCCGCCGTCGTGGATTTACACCTTGACTCACGTCAGCGGTTGTATTGACCGTGTCATCTTCACGAATTTCTGTGCAGGCACGGTTGGTTCGGTATCTTCCGAAGCAACAACGTATTGGACGGTTCTCCCCGGTGGCGACGGAAATGATGGTGATTCAATCATCTTCGTTGCGGCGCAGCCGCTCAATTTCGGTTCGGTCACAGGTTTCATGCTCTATCATCCGTCGTGCCAAGACAGTGTGAACTGGACAGCAGGCGGCAACTCTGGTCAAGTGGATGGTCCGTTGCCTATTGAATTCAACAGCTTCTCAGCCGTTGCCGGTGATGCAGAAGTGCAGTTGAACTGGAGCACGGCTTCGGAATCTGATTTGGACAAGTTTGAAGTTCGTCGTGATGGTGAGCTGTTGGCTCGTGTTGAGGCTCGTAATGCCGAAGCCGGTGCGACCTACACCTACACCGATGCAACCGTTTCCAACGACGTTTCCTACAGCTACGAGCTGTCGGTGATTTCGGTGAATGGCGAGCGCGAAGTTTTGGCTACTGAATCTGCCACGCCAAGAAGCGATAATTCGCTTGTGACGGAGTTTGCTCTGCGTCAGAACTACCCGAATCCGTTTAACCCGGAAACTTCGATTCGTTTTGATTTGGCTGAGAATTCGCTTGTGACCTTGACGGTCTATAACGTCGCGGGTCAAGAGGTTGCTACCCTTGTGAATGGCAACTTGAATGCAGGCTCACACGCAGTGAACTTTGACGGCGCAAATCTCACGAGTGGTGTCTATCTCTATCGCTTGACAGCAGGCGAATTCACTTCGACGATGAAAATGGTCTTGATGAAATAAGTGCGTTAGCGAACGTTCTTTTACTATCGCGTTCTTTTGAGCAAACGCGGGATAGCAATATCCCGCGTTTGCTGTTCCTTTTAATTTGCGATTTCTTTTCACTCCACACTCCTCACTCGGGGGCCTCATGAAGATTGCTTTTCGTGTTTCGCCAAGTTTCGCGATCCTCACGATCCTTTGCACATTCTTTCTCATGACGTTGCAACCTGCGCTGGCTGCCAAGAAAGTTCCGCTCAAGTACAACATTAACGAGATTAAGCAGATGACGGGCAATCCCATTCGGGAGTTGCCGGACAGCGTGGTTTGGGCACAGCACTTCTCTGCTTCACCGGCTTGCAGTGTGGCGAATGACAAAACGGATTATTACGACTATCCGATATGCGCACCGATGACAGGGAATTTCCTGTTGAAATTCAAAGTAGGATCGTGCGCGCTCTCGACGACATTGGCCAATCGTTACCCTTACGTGCAGTTGTGGTACCGCTATCCGGGTACGACGACGGAGTGGACGAAATCGAAACAACAAAAGGGATCGACCGAAACCGAGCCGATTTTCTCTGTGGCTTCACCGGGCAAGGAGGGCGCGCGCGCGTTGGATTTGTGGATTCAGATTAACGAACTCGGACCGGAAGCATGTAGCAAAACCGTGGTACAACAGCTACAGCGAAGAGTGCTTTCAACTTTTGCTGAGACGGTTCCCGCAGAAGGAACTTTGCCGAACAAGCGGTATTGGTTTGATCGGGCCTGCTGGTGGGCGCACGGCCAAAGAGATACCGTGTTGTCAATTCGCGCGATTCGAGACGGATTCTATGCGAACAATCAAGCCGTGCAGGTCATCTATCTTGATCGTTATCGCGATTGGAAGGAACTCTTGCCGCCTGTGGCTGGAAGCAATGACGCGAATTGCGTGACGTTTTCGGATGTGCTGGTAAATGTTTGCCGCGTCACGGGTTTAACGGGATTTGTGCAAAGACAAACTTCGTTTGTGGGTGATCCGCTGTTTATTACCACGGCATCACCTTGTTTGGATCCGAATTTTCCGGGTATGGCAAGAAGGACAACGACTGCTGACGGAACAGAAGACCGTTATGTCTTCACGATGCACGATCTGCGAGAGTTTGGCGGGCGATATTACGACGCGACATTTGGCAACAGCTATCCCAATCGCACGCAGTTCGTTGCGGCTACTCAAACGTCAGGCAGTACGTTCACAAACGACTTCAGGTTATTCACCGCTCCCAAGCGCGGTGGAAATCCTTATGACGCGAATTGGGGGCACTATGCCTATCGCATCGTGATGCCTGCTCCGCCGGTGACAGAACCAACGGATCGTCCGGTTGCTCTTAAGGGCACGAACGATATGCATGTGAGTTCGGCGCTGCTTTCGTTCAATCCCGGATCGACGACGTTTGGCGTGGCAGATTTGAATTTCGACGGCTACTATGATCAACTTTTCGCCGACGTGGATGTGAACGTCACTGCGCCGGGTGATTTCTTCATCATCGCGGCTTTGATGAAAGATGACTCGATGATTACTTCGCGCAAGTCATTCTATAGCGCGGGTATGTCCACGGCTGATTTATCGGGCGGACCGGGCACGTTGAGCGCGCATTTGGAATTTTCGGGCGAAGATATTCAGAAGTCAGGCTACAACGCTCCTTATCGCTTGATTGCGTATGCGTATAACACAGGCATCGCGGCAGACTCGCTTGACCCTGAAGATTCGTTGGATGTGTCTTCAAGCTCCGGTTTGTTTGCCAGCCAATTTGGTGAATTACAGGCCTATTTAACCGGAGCGGTTGATAACGCCGTCAACACGGACGCGGTGGCGGGTTATAACGTCATTCGCAATGATGTTACCGTTTCAGTGCGCCGATCCGGTCTCTACAAACTATACGCAGTGGCGTCGAAGGATACATTCCAAGTGCTTGCGTATGGCGAAACTGATCCGATCTATCTTGGGCCGGGAGTTTCGATTGTGCAGGTGGATATTCCGGGCGCTCCGATTCGCAAATCCGGTCAGAACGGGCCGTATGGCTTGACGATTGGTATTGAGAGCGGCGATGGATTGCCGATTCACGTTCTGGATTACAACTCTCAGATCTATAGCGCGTCGAGTTTTGATTTGGCGACGCTGCATCTTGCGCCGGACAGCAGCCACAGCGACATGGGTATGGACACGGGCGGAGATCCGGACTTTGAGTCGCTGCGGATGCAGATGAATTTTGAGGCCGACGCGCCCGGTAGCTTCACGTTGACAGCAGGACTTGCAGATGCCGCTGAAAATATCGTTGTTGAAGGCGAATCCACATATACGGTTGGCGCGGGACCCAATCTGCTGACAATTGATTTTGGCGGCGCATCGATTTCGGGATTTGGCTCTGATGGTCCGTACAGTTTGGCCTATGTGGTGGTACGGGACACGCTGCGCAACCGGATTGACGTGATTGAACCTCACTTCTTGACCGGACCGTATCAGGCAGATGATTTCAATCGCGATTGTGATACGACAAACTATTGTGCCGACCCGATTCATGTTCCGGGTGTGCTGCAATATTCATACACCGCGCACACATGCTGTGCAACCGACCCGATTCCCTGTATTCCTGCTACGGGATGTGCGGACACGTGTATGTCGTGCTCGGACAGTTGCTATTGTTCCGGGCCGGACGTGATCTATTTGGTCAATCTTGCTTCTGCTGCGACTTGCACGCTGTCCGTTGAGGGTCCCTTCTCTACTGACGAGCAGTTGATGATCTTTACCGATTGCTCGAATCCGATGGGAAGCTGCATAGCGGCATCCGACAGCGGACAAGATACGCCGGGCGGTGAAGAGTTGATTCTCACACTGCCTGCGGGTATTTACTATGTTTCCACTTCGATTCACGGTGAATGTGGAGATTTGACCTTAGAGATCAGAAGCGATCAAACGTTGGATGTAGAACTTGCTTCGTTTGAGTTGATTAGCGGCGACGGCGAAGTTCAAGTGTTGTGGAGCACGGCTTCTGAATCTGATTTGGATCACTTTGAAATTCTTCGCAACGGTCAACTGTTCCATAGTCAAGAAGCGGCGAATGCGGCTTCAGGCACCAACTATGCTTGGTTGGATGAAAATGCAGTAAACGATATCACGTACACATACTCACTCATTGCGGTTGAGATGGACGGAGCGCGGTCGGAGCTTGCAAGTGAAACGGTTACTCCTTCTGCAAATTCAGAAGTGATTACGGAATTCGCACTCTATCCAAACTTCCCGAATCCGTTTAATCCGGAGACTTCGATTCGTTTTGATTTGGCCGAGAATTCACTTGTGACCTTGACGATCTACAATATCACCGGTCAAGAAGTTGCCAAGCTCGTGAACGGCAACTTGAACGCGGGATCGCACACCGTGAATTTTGACGGCGCAAATCTTACAAGTGGTGTCTATCTCTATCGCTTGACGGCAGGTGAGTTCACTTCGACGATGAAGATGGTCTTGATGAAATAACCAGCGTGAACGCTGGACCCATTGCGCTGGCGCAGTGGCTTGGAATATAAAGCGGGGCGAACCATCTGGTTCGCCCCGCTTTACTTTACAGAAAACTCATATGGAACACACTCGGTTTTGACAATCGTGTGTCTTCTGCATGCACGAAACGTTGAGGTGGATATGCAGGCTGGACAAAGCAGAGTCTTTTCGGTCGGACCAAGTCGTAACGATACGCTAACATTGAAGGCCGCAAGTATGGCGGCATCGGTGGCGGATCATATTTTGTCGTTTCCGAAAGCGGAGAAGTTCTATAACTCTGTAGCAGAACGCGAAACAGGGTCAGGATTCTGTAAGGATATTCTCAACCGCTTGGACTTGAAAATTCAAGTATCGGATGAAGATTTGAGCCGCGTTCCTACGAGCGGAGCCTCGGTTGTGGTGGCGAATCATCCGTTCGGTTTGCTTGACCCGATGATATTATATGTGACGCTGCGCGCGATACGGCCTGACGTGAAGGTGCTGACAAACTTCATGCTGTCGAGGCTGCGCGAACTGCACGACTTTTGTATTTTTGTCGATCCGTTTGGGGGGCCGCAGGCCGCGAAGCAAAATGCAAAGGCTGTGCGCGAGACGATGGAGTGGCTGCGTGACGGGGGAATGGTGGTGATGTTTCCAGCGGAGGTTGCGGATGACGCCATTGGCAGGGACGGGTGGAGTCGTGGCGCGGTTTGCGGAAGGGCTCGTTGTGCCGGTTTGTTAAGGGACGAATTGTCCGGTGTTTCATTTGGCGGGATTGGTGCATCCAAGATTGCGGACAGCACTCTTGCCACATGAACTTCTGAACAAACGCAATATGGAGATTAAGCTTGCCATCGGTCACACGATTCCGGCAAGCACGTTAGAAGAGTTTAGTTCGGATGAAGAGGCGACGAGCTATTTGAGGCAGCGCACGTTTCATCTGAAGAACCGTTGGAAATTCCGTCCGATCGCGGGCATGCCGCAAAGAGTTTGCCGCCTGTGCAAGAGCATCCGGGCCTTACGCTCTCCGAACGAGGTAGAAAGACTTCCGCGGGATGGGTGGGGCGGGAGATATGGGGGTTGTGGCGAGGCACGGCAGATTCGGAGATGCTGCTTGAAATCGGAAGGCAGCGTGAAATCGCGTTTCGGCAGTGTGGTGAAGGCAGCGGACTGCCGCTTGACTTGGACCCGTTTGACCAGCAATATCTGCATCTGTTCAGTTGGAGCCGCGCCGACAAAGAGTTGATTGGCGCTTACAGGCTTGCGCCGACGGACAAATTGAAGGCGCGTGACGGGCTATATGTTCAGACGCTGTTCAAAATTCATCCTCGATTGATGGATCAACTGCGACCAGGATTGGAGATGGGCAGAAGCTTTGTGCGCGCAAAATATCAGCGTTCGCCTGCGGCGCTGGCGTTGTTGTGGAAAGGGATTGCGCGCTTTGTGAGTTTGCATCCGCAATACTCACTGTTGTTCGGACCAGTCTCGATAAGCAAGGAGTACGAAGCGGCTTCACAGCAGATGATTGTGCATTCTGGGGCGCATTGTCACGAACAGGGGGGTGGGGTGAAGCCGTTTAGGCGTGGAACCTCCCGTTGACGGAAGATTACCGTTGTTGAAACCGCTTCGATGGATGAACTTTCAACTGGTGGCTGATCTTGACGACGGCAGGGGCCGGTGTTGGTCGGGAATATTAGGCTCGGCGGAAGATGCTCGGATTCAATGTGGATCGAGGGGGGGGGGGGGGAAGATTCGGGGCAAGACCCCCACACGAGGACAGGCCGGGGGGGGGGGCCCCTGCAGGCGTGTTAAGCACTGTTGTGACGCAAGCGCTTTGATTCATTATGGCCCGTAAACGACGTTTATTAACGTATTATCGGTTGCGGCTTGACCGTTGTATTCGATCATCGCAGTAACTTGGAAGCGATCAAACTGATTGAAGAAGCGCCACTCAGTTTCGGATTCGCCATTTGAATCGGTGGGCGGAGGCGGGTCGAATTCTCCGGCTTCGACGGACAGAGTTGGTGTTATGCCGGGCAAGAGAATTCCGTTTTCATCTTGTGCGACGACTCTAATGAATGCAGTACCAACGGTATTGGAATCTACGCGTAACGTGAGTGGAATCGTGTAAACGCTGACTTGCGGGGGTTCGTGCACACGCAACGAGATCAAGACGGTGACTGTGTCGCGTAGTCCCCATTCTGAATAGTATGCGAAGAGATAGTAATCACCGAATCCTCTGAATGCCCAATTGAATTGAATTTGACCATTGGCATCCGTTAGCGGAAGTTCTGGAATTATTCCACCACTTGCCGAGATGTTCACTAATGCATTCGGACGGCCTTGACCAAATCCATCGAGTAGTGTGATTGTAACTTGGCTGTGAACTTCCTCGTTTGAATCAATTTCTAATAAAGATGGATCGGCAGTGACTGTTAGAGAGAATAGGTCAGGGGATTCTTGCACATGGACCATGACGGAGTCGCGTTTTGTACCAGCCCGAGCGGTTAGCCAGAACTCACCGAATTCGTTTGTGAAGTTCCAGAAGAAAGAGGTGTGACCATTGGAGTCAGTCGGCAAAGGGAAGATGATTGATCCGCCAGTTGCGGAAAAGAGGCCGTTGAAATTTGGGATGCCTTGATTACCCTGATCACGAATGGTGAAATCAATACGCGTTTGCGCAAAGCCGTTTATGTCGGCTTCAAGTAGCGTTGGCGTGGCAGTTAGGTTGATTATGTTGGGGTTGTTGCGTCCCTGCCGAATAACCAGAATCCTTTGCGCGGTGACACCACCTGCGGTTGCGGCAATGATTTGATCGCCTACTTGCGCGAAGGTACGAAAGATCAGATTTACACGGCCTAAAGCGTTGGTTGTGTCGCGCAAGGCATCGTCAACGTATTCAATGACTCCGAGACTCGGATTTGCGAGTGAGATGGCGACTTTGACGCCGGGATAGGGCAGGCCTTGCCTATCAGTGACGATTACCGTTACAGTTGTGGATGCTGAGTCCCGGCAGGAAGTTCAGCGTGTCATTCGGTACGCCAAAAACAATTTGGATTGAGCCGACGTCGGAGTACCACCACGGGTCACCGCAATCGTTGCATGTCTGTGGTTCATCATCGCAACTTGTCCATAGGGTTGTTGCGAGGACGAGTGTCGTGAGTAGTAATAAGAATTTTGAATACATGATTCCCTCCAGAATCTTGGTTGAAGTGCTCTCGTCGAGGGCGGGTATTGCCGTCGGTGAGGGGACTTCGGAGGAGGAAATTTACAAAATGAATGCGGGGCACCTGATGTGGTGCCCCGCGATTAGCATTCTACTTGTGATTGGCTTTCCAAGCTTTGTAGTCTTCGACTAAGTTGCGGACGTTTTCGGTGTCGGCGGTGACTTCGGTTTTGTAGGTGATCTCTTTGACGTCGGGTTTCCACTCGACGACTTCGGCATCACCGAGGGCGACGCCTTCGCCGTTGTGTTCCATCAGGGTTTCGTCGATGGCGCCGGGGAGCAACAGAATGGGTGCGCAATTGCAATCGGCTGTGCGATAGAGCTTGGCCGCGCCCATGTTGCTGAAGGTGAACTCGACTTTGCCGCAGAGGACGCCGTCTTGCTCGAAGAGATCTTTTTTAGTGATGGCCCAATCGGGGTTCTCGCCCTCAAACGTTTGGCCTTCAAGATAGTCGGTCACGAGTGTGCCGAAATCTTTGAAGGAGACGTCGCGCTCTTCTTCGTCACTCGAATGAATGTTGTAGAAGAAGATGGAGCCTGAGCCGGTGCCGTCGTCGTTGAGCTTGAAGGTGTAGGTTTTGTGCTGCACGTTCAGGCAACCGACGGAGAATGCGGCAATCAGGAGAATGATGGGGAGAAGTTTCTTCATGGGACCTCGGTATCTAAAATTGGAAATAGGAAATTTGAAAGAAGAAAAGGGAACTCAACCTGTTGTGTCGAGGAGAATTGTGAACGGGTCGAGCCAGTTGCCGAAAATGCGTGCTTGAAATGTGCCGTATTCATTGTAGAATGACCACGTGCTCGTGGCTTGGCCGTTGGAAATCACGCTAAAGCGCTCCAGATGCCCGCCCGTTGCAGACGAACTGATAAACATGCCGTCGTAATCGTGGATCGGATTCGCATCGGCGTCGAAGAAGTTTGCCGTGAAGTGGATTACTAGTTCGCTGTCCGGAGCAACGTTAATCTGTCGTGCGGCCGGTCGGAAGCCAGTGTGAATCCGCTCAGTGGGCGCGGAACTTCGATCATCGTGATTGGCATGGAGTCTGTTCGACCTCCGGCAGTGGCAGTTATGACTTGTTCACCGGAATGCGCGAAAGTGCGAAAATAGCAATTGATACGGCCAACCGAGTTGGTTGTGTCTTGCAGCAAATCGAAGTATTCGATTACACCTAAATACGGGTCTGACAGCGAAATGTCAACTTGTAGATACGGAAACGGTTGACCGTGATTGTCCAGCACGATGACAGTCACCGTGAAACCGACTGTGTCATCGGTAAAGAACCTCAATGCTTCATTAGGAAGTTCTGAGACAACTTGGACCGAACCAACTCCGTTCGGCGAATGCGGATCTGCCATTCTTTCAATATCACAACCAAACCAAAGCGTGGCGGCAACGAGGGCCGCGAGTAACAATAAGAATTTTGAATACATGATTCCCTCCAGAATCTTGGTGAAGTGCTCTCGTCAAGGGCAAGGGGATTGCCGTTGGGGAGGGGGCTTCGGGGGGAGAGAATGGTAGGCGGGGCGACAAAACGCCGCCCCGCACTCGTTCAGATAGTTATCTCAGTACGACGCAGACAGAGTCTTGCCAAGTAAACACCATGCCAACGCAATATGTCCCGGCTGTTGACCAAGGGTACAAGGGCAATGGAGATTCTGCATATCCGTTTTGGTCGGTCGGCCCGATATTTGGATATGGAGAAATCTCCCCAATGGGAATCCGTTAAAGAAGTATGGCAGTATTAAGTTGGGGACAGGAATCCGTCCGTTGCTCAATACGCGCATTTGCAATATTGGTTGAACCCACTGATCCACGTAAACCGTGTCCACGTTCAATGTGACTTCAGCAGTGAATGTTGCGAAGTCGAACTCGCGGATGGTGAGTGTTGCCGTCGCCATTGAGCCGAATGCGTGAGCGGAGATAATTTGGTCGCCAGCAAGGGCATAGCTGTGAAAAATCAAATTAGCGCGGCCACGCAGTTTGTGGTGTCTGCGGCAAAGAGGATCTACGTATTCGATCAGTACCAATTGACGGATTTGCCAGTGCACTTCAATCTTACACCCCGGAATGGGCGGTGATCGTAGCCGCCGCAACAATCGTGATTGCAGTTGTCAGAGAATCTCCGTGCAAGAACCAGCGTGCGGTCATTTGTCGCAATTGTGATAATTTGAAGTCGGAAATTTGGCGGCGGTTCAACGAAGTCGGGGCCAGTCACTTCTTGCTTGTCATCACAACCGAACCAAAGCGTGGCGGCAATAAGGGCCGCGAGTAACAATAAGAATTTTGAATACATGATTCCCTCCAGAATCTTGGTGAAGTGCTCTCGTCAAGGGCAAGGGGTTTGCCGTTGGTGAGGGAGCTTCGGGGATTCTGCGGAACGCAAACGCGGGCGGATTGCCATCCGCCCCTACATTCGGGCGGCTCTTCTTAACAGCGGCGTGGCGCGGTAGCGGTCTTCGTGGAACCAATTGTATAGGCCGTCCATAATGGCTTCTACTCTGGCCAAGCCGATTTTTTGACCCCACGCGATGGGGCCGTGTGGGTAGTTGACGCCGAGCTTCATGGCCGTGTCAATGTCGGCGGCGGGGGCTACGCCCTCTTGTAAAGCATTATAGGATTCGTTGACCAAACATGCAACCGCACGGACGAGCACCCCGGCGGGGGCATCTCCGACGGTGGCAATTTTGAGGCCAAAGGATTCGAACAGCGACTCGACGGTGGCAAATATACTGGGATCGGTGCTGTCGAGCTTGGTCAGTTCGGCTAAGGTGGTTTCAGAAAACGGGGGCAACATGGACACGCCGACGAAGCGATCGGGAGCGGCGGCATCCGTGAGCAAATCACATAACGCGCTGGTTAGCGTGAGGGTGATGATCGGTGCCTCACCGGAGAAGGCATCTTCGAGATATTGGATGGCTTCGTATTTCGAGGTCACGTCGGTGGTGTAGCACTCGAAGGCTATGTCAAAGCCGTCGGCGTCGGCGTGCTCATTTTCGCCGAGAATGCGGATCCTGGTGCGCTTGCGGCCTTCTTCGATTTCGGCGGGAGCGAGTAACAAGGTCGGGGTGTGTCCGGCTTGTTTGGCGCGGTCGGCCAGCGGCAGTACGTCTTCGAGTGGGCCGACGAAGAGGATGCGTTCGATGGGGTAGAGTTCGAGTTCAGCGTTCATTACTTCCCCTCCGCAGAATAGTCGTAGAAACCGCGGCCGGACTTTTTGCCTAAGAAGCCTGCATCGACCATTTGTTTTTGGATGAGATGAGGTCTGTAGCGGCTATCGCGGAAATAGGCTTCCCAAACGGAGGATGTGGCGGCGAAGTTGATGTCGATGCCGATTAAGTCCATTAACTCAAACGGGCCCATCTTGAAGCCGCCGCCTTCGCGCATGATTCTATCAATCGTCATGTGATCGGCGAGGCCTTCACCCAGCGCGCGCAAAGCTTCACCGTAATAGGGACGCGCAACTCTGTTTACAATAAAGCCCGGCGTGTCTTTGGTCACGACGGGCGTTTTCTCAAGCTCGATGGCGTAGGCGACAATGCGTTCGATGACACTCTTGTCGGTTTGATGCGCGGCTACGACTTCGACAAGTCTCATGCGTGTGGCCGGATTGAAGAAGTGAAACCCACAGACGCGGTGCGGGTATTTGGTCTTGGCCGCAATCTGCGTCACGGAGAGTGAGCTTGTGTTGGTCGAGAGAATGCAGTCGTGGCCAACGCGGTCATCAAGTTGGCTGAAGAGTTCAACTTTGACCTCGAGCGATTCAGACGCGGCCTCGATGATGAGGTCGGCGGATTTGCATTCATCAAGCAGGTTAATAGGTTTGATGAGATCGACGATGACTTTGGCTTGCTCTTTTGAGAGTTTGCCGAGCTCGACGCCTTTGGCGAGATCTTTTTCGATCTTTTGCGGGGCGCGTTTCAGTGCATCAGGGAAGGCATCAAACAGAAAGACCGTGCTGCCGGCTTGAGCACAAAGTTGAGCGATACCGCTCCCCATTGTACCCGCGCCCAGTACGGCCACGGAAGGAAATGTTGGCATGATGTGTTTGTTAAGACAGATTCCGGCAGGGAACCGCGTTGCTCGCTAAATCCCTGCTCGGCGGACGAGGAGCGATTTACGGTTGGAATCCGGAGGTGGAAACGGCGCTAACGCGAGCTTACTCTTTCGCGCCGTGGGCTTTCAGGTATTCGATGGACTTTTGGTGTTTCTTCCACTGCGCGACGCGAAGAGCCGTCCATTTGTTGTCGTTCATGTAGTTCACATCGGCACCGGCGGCAATGAGCGCTTTCATCGCTGGGATGTTGTCAGTCAGTGCGGCCAAAAACAGCGGAAGCATCAAGTTGTTGTCCATCGCGTAGATGACCGCGCCGTGATCAAGCAAGGTCTTTACCGTCGCGCTGTCACCACCCAATGCAGCGTTGTGAAGCGGAATAAATCCGTCGTCGTTCACGGCGTTTGCATCGGCGCCCTTTGAGAGCAGGAAACGCACGACATCGTTATGCCCGCGTGCGGCAGCGAAATGGAGCGGCGAAGAACCGGCATCACCAACATCGCTGACATGCGATCCATTTTCAAGATACCACGTGACGGCATTCAAATCGCCTTCTTCGGCGGCTTTGAAGATACTTGGCTGAGACGGATGCTCTGCAAGCGCATTGGTGAGCACGCTGAGCAGTGCAATCAAAACGAAACGGTTCATCATTTGTGTCAAAGTTATACTTTCTTCTGCGGAGATTTCACGGCCTTACGGCCCGTATCCAATTTCGTGCGAACTTCGCGAATTACTGCAGGTTTCAGAACCTGTGAATAGTCATGCAAAAACTTCTCCACATCCTTACGGTTTGTGGAAATTGCGGATCGTAAGCCCCACGAGACGGCTTTGTAGATCATGGGGTCGTGGTCATCGGCCAATTCTTCCATACGCTCGAACAGCTCGGCGGCAAAATGACCGTCTCGAACGGGGCGGACGAGCGTCACAATCGGCACGTCGTTTCCACAGATTGCGCGAGCGCGACCATGTGGACGATTTGTCAACCAACTCAGGCCAGCGAAGCAGGAACTCGGAGAACACATCGCAACTGAGATTGTCCACCAAGGCCCAGCCTTCGCAATCGTTCAGCCATTTGCTGAACTCGGGCCACTGACTTTTCGTAAAGAGCTTGCGCTTGCGAACGGCGATGTCGGTGGCGAGAACTTTGGCTTCATAGATTGGCTGTGCGCGCAACTCGGTTAGCGCGGCAACCCAATCGTCTGGAAGCTCAGCCAGCAAACTCTTGCCAATCTGCTCAACATCTTTTGTGTACACACCGAGGATCTCGTACTTTGTGGTCCCGAGATAACCTGCGGGCGGCGCATTGCGTAACCTGACAGCGCGGAGCTGCTTTAGAGCATTGCGCGCAAATTTCTCGGACGGGTTCACTTCAAGAGAGCTTCAGTCTGAGCTTTTAGGATTTGCGCGGTTTGCGGATTGTAACCGACGTGACGGTGCGCAATCTTGCCCTCTTTGTCAATCACAAACATCGTCGGAATGCCGCGCACGCCATGCGCTTGCCAGATCGGCTGTTCCAAAGAGGATCGGGAAGGTGTAGCCGCTCTTTTCAATGAACGGGCCAACTCCACCGGTGCCGTTGCGTTCCCAGACGTTGACGCCGTACACGACGACGTCTTTGTCTTTGTTCTTGTAGAATTGATCAATCTGCGGCATGGTCATTTTACACGGACCGCACCACGTAGCCCAAAAATCGAGCACGACGATCTTGCCTTTTAGCTCTGAGAGTTTCACCGTGCCGCCGCCGAGCTGCTCGAGTGTGAAGTCGGGCGCAGGAGTGTCGGTGCGGTTTTCTGTGACCTGTTGTTTCTGCTCGGCAGGCATTTCGCGCTGCACGGCTTGAGCAAGAGCCAGCATCTCTTTGCCGTGGCTTTCTTCGATCGCGGCAAGCAAATCAGTCCAGCGCGAATCGTCGCGAACAGGAATCAAATCATCATCGTCGGTGTACTGCGAAGCATCGTTCATACCGAGCTTGGCGGATTCAAACAGATGCGTGTAAGCCGAGTCTTTTTGTCCGGTGAGAGAAAAACCGCAGGCGAGATTGTAGTGATTGACCGCATCGGGAGATTCGGCAACGGCGCGCTGCATTGAGTTGACATAGCAATCCCAATCCCCAAGTTCGCGGCAAACGCGGGCACGAATATCGAGCGCCATCACATCTTTGGGATTCTTGTCGAGAAACTCGTTGACAATGGTGAGATGCTTTTTGAACTCACCGGGGTAAAGCATCAAGCGGCGCTGTACGGGTTCAAAATTGTCTGGCGACTGCTTGCCCATTTCGACAAAGATCTGTTCGGCAGCTTCTTTCTTACCGGAACGCGCCCAGAGTTCACCGAGCATGGCAGGCGCGTAGGGCAGCGTATTGTCGATTTCAATCGCGCGCTTCAGCGATGCTTCAGCCTTTGTGAAGTCGCTGTCTTCTTCGGTTGAATACGCTGTGGCCTGAAGCAAAGAACCCCAATAGCTTTGGGGGTTCAGCGTGAGAATTTTGGCAACATAGCTCTGTTTGTCTGCCACAGTCGCCGAGTAACGCCCAGAGATGTATAAATCGAGTTCCGAATTCGGATTCGTCTTTGAGCGGTCGGAATAGTATGCTACGACCTGAGCCGGATCTTCCAGCATGAGCATATCGGCGGCGCGAATTTGTACGCCTGCATCGGCAGGATAGTTCTTCTGGAACTGACGCGCGATGGTCACACGATTCATAAACGTGCTGCACGTATCGAGCGCGACGGCGAATTGTGATTCGGCTTTGCTTTGCGAATAGGTTTGCAGCTTGACATCGGCGGCAAAGCTAAGCTGTGCGGCGAGTGCGAGCGAGATCCAGAGAGAGAGTTTCATGCTTTGTAATTTTGTATCCGTACTCATTTCTCGAAGCAAATCGGCAGCCACAAGAGCAGCCGCTACACTTCTATGAGTTACTCGTTTGTTTGTGGTTCGTCGGTCGGAGTTTCCTCGGGGGAATCTTCTTCAGACTCGAGCGATTGCTTGGGTCTTATCTTCGGGGCTTCGATGTTGGACTTCAACTGAGTGCTGTCAACCAAACCTGCACCTTCGGCTTCAACTGCAATGAGTTCGCGCACGATCTTGATGTCACCGAGCGGGCCGACTTGTTCCTTGACTAAGCCCACTCCTGCTGCAAACCAACGAACGGTCTGCCAATCGACAACTTCTTTTTCCTTGAGATAGAGCTGCTCGTTTGAGTCACCGCGCTGATAGCGGGCTTCAATGGAGTCGGCAATTTCCGGAAGTGGGGTCGTCACGGTTTTGAGACATTCGTCAAACGTGCCTGCGGGAACCGTAACCCGCTCGAAGCCTGCAACAACCGTTTCCGTACCGGTTTGTTCATCGTACCAGACGCTGTCGACGTCGGCTCCCTCATCTACCCACACTTGATTGAACGCGCCAACGGTGTTGCGGGATTCAAGTGACGTCAGGGACATTTGTGTAGCGGCTTCAACGATGGTGCCGTTTGACGAAAACTCAAGCTCACCGTAAGGGATATTTTCATCTTTCACGGTGTAAACCTTCCAAGCCCGGCCTCCAATATACTTTAACGTCAGAGTGTATTCGGAGGTTTCACCGTTGCCTTTTTGACGGTAGCGGAGGACGCGGCTGTCCAGCAGGGGCATATATTCCGTGCCGCCACGGAAGACAACGCGGGTGGGAGTTTCGCCGCAGGAAATGAAGAAGAGGGACAGGAGCAAAAGCGCCGCGAAAGTTATCGCAGTGCTTGAAGTTTTACTCCCCCTTGCCCCCCCGGACGGCCGGAGGGGGAGGGAAAGTGTAGAATTGCTTTTCAAGATTACTTTAGCAGAACGAGTTTTTGGGTGGCCGAATATTGGCCTGCGGATAAGCGGAGCAAGTAAACTCCGGTTGCGAAGTTGCTGCCGCTGAAGTTCAGTTCGTGTGAGCCTGCATCATAAACGCGGTCCGCAAGCGTTGCGACTTCGCGGCCTTGAACATTGTAGAGCTTGGCTGTGACTTGAGCAGTTTGCGGAAGGTCAAAGGCCACACGAGCTTCGGCATTGAACGGATTCGGATAGGCCGGATGGAGCGCAAATGTTTCAACCATCGGATTGTGATCAGGTGCATCGAGTGCCAGAGAATAGACACCGATCTCATTTACGGTGTCGGGGCATGCATTGTGATGTACGCGCACTTCCCCGTAGAACTCGCTATAGGGGTATTGCGGATTCGGGCCGATACCGACGATGATTTGCGCAGATCCGTTTGGTGCAATCTCACCGTGAGCAGGCGACACAGATATCCAATTGTATTCGACGGGTTCAAGCTCGACGGCTTCAGCATCGAATGACAGCGTGCCGTTGCCGTCGTTATAGACGGTTAGCGTGTCATACTGCCACATATTGAACGTGACGACAAGGTTGAGACTGCTGATCGGGTTGTCGTAACGCGGGACACCGAGAGTGAAGTTATGAACGTTTTGTTCACCTTCAATCAGCGTTACGGTCTCCTGATGCGGTTCAGTGCACGGGCTGGACAAACGAAGCGTGCCTTCTGTGCGGCTCACACCGAAGTTGTAAATCCCTTGCTCGTCAGTATAGGTGAATTCGTTACTCTCGAGCAGTTCAACGCGGACACCCTCAAGCGGTGCGTTGGTGCCTTCAGCACGGACGAAGCCTTGAATGATGGTGCCCGGTCCAAAGCGAATCAAGAGACCTTCATTGATGCCTTGATTGTTTCCGCGTGAGCCATAAATCACACTGCCCCGTGGACCGTCATTAGACATGCCTGTAAGCTGGCAGGGAGTTTCAAACTCCATTTCGAGATTCGCCATGCCGTCATCGGCAATGGAGAATATCTTGGACTGCATGAATCCGAAATCGGGGAAGTTCGAGCCGCAGAACACTGCACCGCCATCGGGCAACGCGTGTATTCCGTTAATTCCGAGATCGAGATCATCTGTTCCAGTAATGGTCCAGCGCGGGTTGCCTTCTGGTGTAAGACCAGCTGCCCACGGACGACTGAACCACCAAAAATTACCGTCTGTGCCGCCGACAACAATGTTTCCGATACCGTCAACATCAACACTTGTTGCAGTCAAGCCAAATCCGGTGGAACTTATGTAGCTGCGATTCCAAATTGCAGAACCTTCCGAACTCATGCGCATGACATAGGCACTCGTTGTAAAGTTCTCGTCGGCGATTGCACCCGCAATTAAGAGATCACCATTGTCGAGTTCGCGGATTGCGCGGCCATAGTTGACGAATGCGTCTGGGCCAACATTGCGCGTCCATAATGTATCGCCGTTTGAGTTAAACCGTGCGAGTATCGCTTCGGCACCTCCGGCGGCATTGTAGCGGCTGCCGAGAACGACAAACCCACCGTCTGCAAGGGCGGCCATATTCACGGAGCCTTCGGCAATCTGCATGCGCTGTACCGTACTCCCGAGTTCCACACCGTCCTCGGTAAATCGTTTGACCGCAACAGAGTAACCCGAGTCAGGGCCTCCGGTGTAGTAAGATGCAACAAGCGCAATCTCGCCGCCCGCCAATTGCTTCATGCCGATAATCGTGGCGTACGTTCCCTCGAATGAAATGGTATCGCTCTGTTCGAACGAACCTTCAAAGGAGAAGCGCCAGAGATTCACACTGGGACCGTCAGAGCGGGAAGCGGCGGCCATGACTTTTCCGTCATGCAAAACCGTGGCAATGTCAAAGGCCCAGTTAAACTCTGTCAGCGGGACTTGACGATACCAAAGGGTGTCGATTTCAGCGTGAGCCGCGGAACATACGACAAGCAATAATGCGATCCAACCAAATGACTTCATGGGGAACTCCTGTTCGATGGTGCAATGCAATGAAGAAGAACATTTGGTCCGGGCGGGACCCATCCCGAACCGGCCGCTTGTTAGCGGATTTTGTATTTGTGGTGCTTTGGCTTTGTTGGGGGGAGATTAGCGAATATAGAGCAGTTTTTGGGTGGAGATAGCCTCTGCGGATTGGGCACGGGCGATATAGACGCCTGTAGCCTGTCCGGCCAAGTCAACGTTAATGTTGTGTGAACCTGCACTTACGCGACCATCAATCAACGTCTTGAGCCATTTCCCTTCAATGTTAAACACCTCCAAACGAAGCTCGGTTTCCACGGGGACTTGCAATGTCAGAGTGGTTGTGCCGTTGAAAGGATTCGGGAAGGCAGGCGAGAGGCCAAAATTATTTGGTAAGGTCTCAGGGTTCTTAGCATCGAGCACGGTAACCAAAACCGGTAGGGTAACGACCGTGTCAGGGCAGGCATTGCTGTGGACCGTGACTTCACCGAAGAATTCGAAGATGTTGTCATTGGTGGTGTCAGCCTGAACGATCACGTTGATGTCAATATGTTCTTCCGGCTGAAGCACGCCCGAGGAAGGATCCACAGTAATCCACGTTCCTGTGGGAGAAATGGCTTCAGCAGAAATGGAATAGCTCATCACACCCGTGCCGTCATTGCCAAGCATCAGGATTGTGCCGCCAATCATTTCGTTTTGAGCAATGATATTAATGCTCGACTGCAAGGGAGCATAAACCGGTTGGCCAACCGAGAAATCCGCTTGCGCAAGCTCGTTGTCAACGGTCGTAATGTTGTAAACGGTATCGGACTCGATACACGCTCCGGACACCATGATATCATACGTTCCGGCGGCAAGCTCAAGGCGATAGTGACCTTCGATATCGGTCAACGTGAAACGGCTGTCATCAACGGCTTTGACACGCGCACCAACAATGGGTTGATTGTCACTGGCTCCAAGCACGACACCCTGCACACCGGCAGGCGGCGCAATCGTAAGCAGGTAACCTGAAACTATCGTGGTGTCGGATGCGTCGACATACGCGCCGACGGCAACCGCGCCGCCGTTAGGAAGCTGCGCGATATTGTAGAATCCGCCTTCGGTTCCGAGCGCACCAAACCGCCATGTCCAAAGGGAACCATTGGTACCGTCAATCGCGCGCATGAAAGGCCCGGTGAATGTTCCTTGATTGCCCGAGCGCCCGACAAAGAGCATTCCGCCAAACCACGGTAGTGCATTCAGGAACTGATCAGAATAGCCGGCTGACGAAAAAGTCAATGTTGTGGGCTGACCTGTGGGAGGGATGATGGTAACGTAGCCTGCACCTCCGGCAGTGGCTGTGCGACCAATGAGCCAGCTTCTTTCGGCAGGATCAAGAACCATGTTGTAAACAAAGTCATCACCGTCTGTGCCAAAGAAGAGATCCGATCCGACTATATTGCCATCTAAATCATAAACGCGTGTCCACTGGTCGTAGGTGGTAGTTTCGCGCCACTGCGAGCCGACACGAATGTTCCCATTGGGCAGTTGCAAGACAGCATTGCCCACATCGGTGACGGTTGTGCCCGTCGAACGGGTGAAGATAGTATCTCCGTTGCTTTCGCAGAGCAGGAACCACATGTCGGAGCGGTTTTGTGGTCCAAGTCGATAGCCGACAATGGCGAGCCTGCCGTCATCCAAGCAGATAATACTGCGGCCTCGGGTTTGGCCAGAGCCAGTGAAGGCTTTGGTCCATAAAGTGTCTCCCGTCGAAGCGCTGAAGGCAATCAGATTGAGTACGTCGGTTTGCAAGTCCGTCCAACCAACAGCAACGACCGTATCTCCGCCAATTGAGCACAGGCTTTCGAGAGCCTGCTTGTCATTGGTCTCTGAGATGGTGCGTGCATAGAGCTGCTCACCGTCCAATGTGTAGCCGGCGATTAGGAAGTCCCAATTGTTTGAGCCGATTTCGGTCTGTGCATTACCGCAGGCAACGATGATCGAGTCGTTGACAACCGCAACATCGTAGAGGTAGGTTCGGTCGTTAACGAGGAGGCTTTGCGACCAGGTGGTGTCGGGCTGTGCAAAAGCGAGACAAGGCAGGAGCAACAGCAGGAGCAGTGCGGGCATGTTTGTACCTCGTTGCGAATTGAGGAAGGCGAAAAGTGAAATGCGGGGCACCCTCGTGGGATGCCCCGCATTGCTGTTTAGCGGATATACAGCAGTCGTTGTGTTTGACTGCGAACATTGTCTTGAAGTCGAACGAAATAGAGACCGCTTGCGAGACCGTTGGCCTCGTAGCTCATGTGATGTTCACCGGCAGAGAGTCTTTGGTGACTGAGCAAAGTGGCGACTTGGCGGCCCGTGACATCGTAGATGCTCAGTGTAACATCGGCATCGTGATCGAGTCCGAAGCGCAGTGTTGTAGTGCTGTTGAACGGATTTGGAAAGGCCGGATAGAGAGCAAATTCTGAAGGCAGAGCAAGCGGCTCTTCTGCATCGAGGATTACAGCCAGCACTTGAATTACCCGCAAGGTGTCAGGACAGGAATTCGAGTGGAGCCTGATCTCACCGAAATAGTCGTAGGTGCCATCATCTGTGGTATCTGCTGCGACAATGACTTGGGCAATCAAGGTGTCACCCGGAGCAAGTCTTCCTGACGGCGGTTCAACAGATAACCAATTCTCGGCGGGGAACATAGCGATTGTTTCAAAACTATAGACAAGATCACCGCTGCCTTCATTCTTGACCACGAGATCGGCGTGCCCCTCTTCGTGATTCTTGGCAAGGACATTGATGGTCGAGTGACTCATGGTCATGTGAGCGACGCCGACAGTGATATCTTGATAAGTATTCTCATTGGCCACAACCATGATGCTATGCAATGTATCACCAGAAAAACAAGGTCCGCCCGTGTAGAGAGTATATACACCGGCAGGGAGAGCGAGTGTGAAACGCCCGACCGAGTCTGTGATTGAGTACTGCGGCAACTCGGCGACCTGAACACGTACACCGGCAACGACCTCATTCGTCAAACGGTCACGGACTTCGCCGGAAATTCCGGACGGCGGTCTGATCCGCCACAGCAGGGCGCGGTCGCGATTGCCGATATTAGCTTTGCCGCAGGCGACGAATCCGCCATCAGCGATGCGAGCCAAGTCTTCAAAGGCTCGGCCCGGACTGGTGTCAGTCCACTCCCAAGCAACGTCTCCGTTGATTCCGACGGACATGAGCCACAGTTGACCGGAGCCGACGGATCCACCAGACTGACCGGCAAATAAGGCACCGCCTTCGAGGTAGGGTGCCACGCCGCCGATTCTCTCGCTCAATCTGCCGTCTTCGTAGACATCGTCCCACAGCTCGGCCCCTGCGGGATCAATTCGGATGGCATAACCGTCCCGGTCTGAACCGATGCGAATTTCGCCGGCCATGATGATGTCCCCGGTCGTGCTATCAATAGCCGCGCCGCTGACCTGTTCCCAGTCTTCGCCGCCAAATATCTCCTCATTGATAAAATCACCTTGCGCATCGACTGCGACATGGTAGAAATCGAATGTGGACGACCCTGCGGCCCGTGTACTTCCGACCAGCTCAAGCCTTCCGTTTCGGCCCTGGAGAATCTCATCAGGCACGTCAGTGCCCGTTGTACCGAAAGTGCGGGTAAACAGGGTATCCCCATCGTTGTCGCAGCGGATGAGCCAGAAATCAAGGAATCGGTTTTGGACCGTCTTCTGAGCCAAAACCCAGAAACTTCCGTCATCCAACGGCAGTATTGCACTTGCTGCACACTGTGAACCAGCTTGCAAGGGTTTAGACCAAAGCTGCTGTCCGGTCGGTGAAAAACCCATTAACATACAGGAGCTGGGGGGGCTGTAGTCGTAACCACAGACCACCAGCGTTCCGTTAGCCAGTTCCGCAATATTGTAAGCCTTCTCATTTGCACCGGCATCGCCGATTATGTGAGTCCAAAGCGTGTCGCCGAGAGGATCGATGGCCAGAACGAGGGCGCTTAGCTCCTGGCCCTGAGCGGTGTATCCAGCGGCGGCAAAGCCTCCGTTGTGAAGTTCAATAGCTGCTTGCAAAGTAGAATTCATGCCGAAGTCATAGGCCCTTGTCCAAAGGGTATCGGGCTGTGCCTCGGCACGGCGAGCTACTCCTGACAGGATCAGGCAGGCAATTCCACAAATCAATAGGGTGTGGCGCATGGTTGGGGTTGGGAATGGGTGACGGGTCACTGGTTCAGAAGTTGCTCATGTTAATATACCATTGTAGAACGGGCTCTTCAAGGGTTTGGGTGCTGAGAGTTGAAAAACAGGAGAATCAGACGATAAGGCTTAGCAGGGAGATTTTGGTTGACCCCGTTGGAGGCTTGAGAATTGTTTTCTTTTGGTTTATATTCTGGGAATTGGTATTTTCCGTAGGGCAGCCGAATTTTCACTGGAGGCCAGCATGCGCCGCTTGAGTATAGGTTTGATTGCGTTGATATTGCCGGTATTGACAGCAATGGGGTTTACGGTGTCGGGCAACGTCTCGGGAGCCTCGGGGTTTTCTCTGGTGTTTGTCTATACCATCCCGACTGCGCTGGACACGTTTTATGTGACGATTGCCAACCCTTTCAACGGGAATTACTCGCAAGGTAATCTGGTCGAAGGAGGCTATACGTTCATGGCCTTCCAGGACTTAAACGTGAACCTTTTGCCGGATATTGACGATCCGCGTGGGTTTTACGGGGGAGACATTCCTACTGTCTTACAGGTGACTGAGGACGTTTCAGACATCGACATTGAGTTGGCGGCTCCGAATACGGGTGGGTTTACCGGGACTGTGACCTACGAGGGAACCGAAACCGGAACCACTCTCATCTTCGCCCACCGGACAAACACGTTTGAGGGCCTTCCGAGCGGGGCGAGTGTGCTGTTCAACAACACTGGAAACGGAGACTACACGGCCGTGGTTGACAGCTTCGGAACGTATTACGCCTACGCCTTCATGGACCTCAATACGAATTTCCAGTTTGACGAAGGCGAGCCGTATGACGTGTATGGGGATGACGCGGAACCTGAGCCGATTTCGATTGTGCAGGGAGAGCAATATCCCGACGGAATAGATTTTGAGCTGATTGCCACACCTAGCGCGACCCCTCCGGTGCGCGTGGCAACCGATTTTCGGTTAGGTCATGCTTATCCGAATCCGTTTAATGCCGCGACAACAATTCCGTTTTCGCTGGATCGACAGATGGAAATTGAGTTAACCGCGCATGATGTGCTGGGCCGGACGGTGGCGACATTGGCAAACGGCAGCTACCCTGCCGGTGAACATAGCGTGAAATTCGGCGACGGACAGCTTGCGAGCGGTGTCTATGTCATTGAGTTGCGCGCGCACGGCGTGTCCACATGCACACCCGCCATTCTGCTCAAGTAGTTTGGCTGTTTGGGCTAATTTGTGCGGTGATTGGAGTGAAGACTTCGGTCGCCCGCGCGGAAGCTCTCTTTGTTCGCGGAGCAGTTTCCGGTGAATGGGCCGCTCCGATTGATACGGTGGTGATTGACAGCTTTGCGTGGGTTGCGCAGGCTGAGACATTGAATATTGCGCCCGGAATGGTTGTGGCCTTCTCCGGGCGTTTTTCGTTAGTGGTGAATGGAACTCTGTTGGCGAATGGAACGAATGAAGATTCGATCCGCGTGCAGCGAACTCCCTCATGCACCGGAAGGCCATTTGGGATTCAGATTCCGCAACGCAGCAACGGTTTCAAAACTGAATCACGTTTTATTTGAAGACGGTTTCGCCAATGTGGGTAATGAAGAGCGCTACGGTGGTGCTGTTGAGCTGTATCAGGCGGAAGTAGAAATTGACTCGTGCTCATTTCGCGGCAATCGTGCGCGCATTGACGGCGGAGCAATTTATTGCCGTGACGCAGCCACGCTGACCGTTCGGGATTGCGAATTTAGCGGGGACAGCACGCGCTTTGGTGGCGGTGGAGCGATTCTCGCCCGCACCAGCGGTAGTATAACTATCGAACGCTGCCGATTTGAAAATAACAAAGCTGCCACAAGCGGCGGCGCGGTGATGGTCGAAAGCGGTGTGACACCGAGGATTGAAAATTGCTATTTTGCGAATAACATAGCGCTTCAGCGCGGCGGTGCGGTGCAGTTGCGCTCGTCGCCTGTTGCTGGATACATGCGCGACTGTGTGATTGAAGCATGCACGGCGGATCTTGGCGGCGCCCTCTATTTGGACAACACACGCGCGACGATTGAAGCATGCTCACTCAGGTTATGCGATGCACGCGTGGGCGGCGGCATTGCAGCCCGCGGAAGCAACAACACCTCTCCGATTTTGCGGACGGTGATTAGCGGTAATTCGGCAATTGAAGACGGCGGCGGACTCTATTTTGTTGAGAGTGCGCGCTGTGTGGTCACAAATTCAATTGTAACTGACAACCGGGCTACGCGAGGCGGCGCGGTGTACGGAGCGGTTAGTTCTGCTCCGGTACTGCGGTTTGTGGCTATTGATGGGAATGCAGCAACAGAAGGATCGGCGATAAGTTTCAACGGCGCGGGAACGCTGACGAGTTCAATTGTGACAGGGGAAGATTCACTAATTTATTTTGCCGAACTTGCCACATCACAGATACGTTTTTCGGATATCTTTTCAATCGAAGGAAATGAACTGACGGGATTTGTGCCTGACGGATTGCTCAGAGAAACGCGCTTGAATGTGGCTTTGGTGGAGTGCGATTCACTGCGGAATTTCTCGCGGAATCCCGAATTTGTGAATGCAGAACTTGGCGATTTTCGCTTGAGTGATAACAGTCCGTGTTTGTTTGGCGCGGACACGAGCAATTCGAACGGGAATGATTTTGCAGGGGAATTGCGCGTCGCTCCGGAAGGAAGCTGGCCGGATATGGGAGCATTTGAGAGTGACGCTCCTCTGCCGCTTGCTGGAAATTGCGGTTCGGCAAGTGGTGTTTGGTATCCGGGAGATTACATTATTCCGTGTTCATTGCGCGTTGAATGGCAAGATACGCTAATCATCATGGCGGGATCGAAATTATTGTTTGCACCCGGTGCGGGCCTATATGTTCGAGGGAACGTTGCTGGCGCTTGGAACCGAACGTGATTCAATAATCTTTGACCGCTATTTTGAATTACCGGACTCTACTTGGGGCGGGATACCTTTTGAGAGATCATCTGGTTCGAGGTTTGAGTATAGTGCGATCCGGAGAGTTGTGGGAACATCTGCGGTAAACATAGAAAATGCGCGATCCGGTATTTGAACATTGCACATTTTCCTCGAATTTAATCCGGATGGTCCGGGCGCGCTGAACACAAGATTTCATGGTTATGCAGAAATCCAAGCTTGCAGTTTTCAGGAAACACCGCGGCATCGGCGCGCGCTGTGCCATTTAACGGAACGAGCGCGAATCACAAGATTGCGCTTTGAAAATAACGTTGCATCGCCTGAATGGTCATGGGACTGGGTGGCGCAATTTCGCGAATTGCCGAGACTATCTAACGGTGCAGATTCAAGCGGGATACAGCATACGCAGGTGGCGCTCTTTTCAGTCGGCAATATGGAAATAACTGGATTGCGTGATTGATTCATGCCCTGCGAACTATGGCGGCGGAGCAATTTTCTGCCGACAAATTTGACAACAGTCAGTGAACGCAATTCCGCAACAACTATGCAAAAGAAGTCGGCGGCGCGGTTGGCACCCTGCGGGAAGCATTCGTGATCATGGCAATACGTACATTGGGAACACCCGCCTTGATGGGCGGTGCAATATCGCTAAGCAGAGGAACCTGCTGGCGATTCGGCACTGTTCAACAACAACTTTGCCGACAGCGCGGGCGGGGCAATGTGGCTCGACAATCTCGTTACAGGCACATTTAACTTTTGCACATTAACTCGCAATCATGCTCTTGACGGCGGCGCAATTTATTCAGACAGCGCAGAGATTCAACTTGAGTATTGTCTGCTCGACAGCAACTATGCAGCGCGCAACGGCGGCGGAATCTTCCTTGATGAAGGTACTTCCGTGATTCGTAAATCAACTCTCGTAAATCATCACACAGGAAGCTCCGGCGCAGTGATGTTTGCGACTGAAAATTCCATAGTAGGAGCAAATTCCAGTCTGTTTGCAGATAACGGCAACCTGCCGATACGAGTTGCCGATCCGCTTGACCGTGAGTTCTATTTCTGCTTGAGTGATGAGCCGATTGCGATGCCGTGGGAGCCGAATGGTTTACCTCCGGCGGTGAATTTTAACGGGGATTCATGTGACAGTCGGATGAATTTGATCATGGAGCCGGGTTTTGTAAACGCCGCAGGACGCGACTACCATCTTCTTTCAACTTCACATGCATTGCACGCGGCGGACTCACTCTTACCATTGGATGCAGACGGCACACGCGCGGATATCGGGTTGTTTTCAGGTGTGCGGCCCTATCATGTTCCGCAACCGTTTAACTTGGCCTATCCCGAACGAAACGCAAGTTATCATCCGGGTGATTCGATTGTGTTTGTGTGGAACGAAGCCATTGATTACGATCCCGGCGACACCGTGACCTACAGCATGTGGCTTGTCGGCGCAGGAATCGACACGACGATTCATACAGGGACATTACGCTCGGCGACCGTGCGGTTGTTTAACGGCGAATATCAATGGTGGGTGATAGCCGTTTCACAGAGACCGGAGACGCCGCGCGAGAGTTTTGAACGGCGAAGATTTGTGGTCTCCGATCCGGCGTTAAATGCAAATTCGGGTATGATTCCGCTGGAGTTTGGAGTCAAGCTGACCGGCCCGAATCCGTTCAACAACAGCACTCAGCTTGAACTCGCGCTCCCCCACTCTGCTGATGTCTCGATTGTGATCCATGACGTGTTGGGCCGCGAAACAATGCGCCTTCAACAAAGCTATGCTGCGGGAGTTCATACAATTGGTGTGGACGGTAGCACGCTTGCCTCGGGAGTGTATTGGGTTACGGTGCGCGCAGGTGAGGAATTGGGTCGGGTGAAAGTAATGCTGCTGAAATAGAAAGCCTACCGAATGTCATTACATAAAAAGATATTGTTGGGTCTGTTGCTTGGTATCGCGGGCGGACTGCTCGCGAATTTGTTGTTTGCGGGACAGCCGTGGCTGGATGGATTGATACGTTATGTGCTTTCGCCGATTGGTCAGGTCTTCCTGCGGCTGATTTTCATGACCGTGATCCCGCTGATATTTTGCGCACTGGCTTTGGGTGTGGCCGAGCTTGGTGACGCCAAGGCTCTCGGCAGAATCGGTCTTAGAACATTTGCATTCACTGTTGTCGCTACTTCAATTTCTGTTCTAATTGGCATCACGGCTGCCAATTGGGTGAAGCCGGTGCGGGACTCGATCCGGCGGCGCGCGAATCATTGATGCAAGCCATGACGGGCAAAACGGTCAGTTCGGCAGTCGAAAACGCGGGCAAGACCAAAGATTGGGTGCAAACGCTACTCGATATCATTCCGCGCAATCCGTTTGCCGATGCGGCCTTAGCTTTTGAAGACGGCTATCACGGCGGCGGCATTCTGGCGCTAATGTTCTTCGCGTTGTTTGTGGGAGTTGCGCTGGCACTTGTAAGATCGGAGCGCACGCGCGTGTTCGAAGAATGGCTCGCGGGATTCTACGAAGTTGTGATGAAGATGATTTCGATTGCCATGAAGCTCGCACCGTATGGCGTTGCCGCTTTGGTGTTCAGTGTTGTGGCCAAGCTCGGCGTCGATGTCGTATTCATTCTCGGGAAGTTCGTGCTCGTAGTGTTAAGCGTACTCGCGCTGCAAATGTTCGGAGTTTACGGGTTCATTTTACGAGTATTTGTCAAGGTGAATCCGTGGAAATTCTTTCACCGAATGCGCGACGTGATTTTGACGGCATTTTCAACAAGCTCTTCCAATGTGACGCTGCCAACCGCTCTACGAGTTGCCGAAGAAGAATTGAAATTACCGCCGAAGATTTCACGGTTTGTGCTGACTTTGGGCGCCACGGCAAATCAAAATGGCACGGCGTTGTACGAGGGAATTGTGGTGCTGTTTTTAGCACAATTTTTCGGAATTGAATTGTCAATTGGACAGCAGGCAACTGTGGTGTTTGCGGCAGTTGTCGCGGGAATTGGAACAGCGGGTGTGCCCGGAGGATCGTTGCCGGTGATTGTCTTGATTTTGCAATCGGTCGGCGTGCCGGGTGAAGGAATCGGAATTATTCTCGGTGTCGATCGCATTTTGGATATGTCGCGAACTGTGATCAACGTCACGGGGATATGACCTGCGCAGCGTATGTTCCAGCGCTGAGGGGCACGTAGTGATGAAAGATTAGGTTCAGGAGTTTTTGAATATATTCTGGACAGGCTCCTCGATAATTCGGGGAGCCTTTTTTGCCCTCTCATTTATTCACATGGTGTACAAAGTCCCGTAATTCCAGTCGGGTCAGCACAGCAAGTGCTATAGAATTCAAGAGGTTTGTTGACATTCAAGATTTTCGATATATTTTTCGATTGTTCCGATTTTGCTTGCAATTCACCACAAGTGCCGCTATTTTTTCACAAACTTCACAAATGGGGAGAGTGGCCATGAAAACTCGGATAATTTTGGTGGGAGTCCTGCTGTTGTTGCTGGGACGCGGGTTAGGGGCAAAGGCTGAGCAGACTGAACTGTCAACTGTGATGCAGATAAAGGCACTGCAAGTTGAGCTTTTAACAACCCAAGACACAGCACAGCAGATTGCGATCATAGCTCAAATGCGCGCGCTCTTGCCGAACGATGTCACGCGAGAACCTACTCACAGTTTGGATCAAGGTGGTGAGACATGTTTTGACGCCACATTGCTCAACGGCCCGCTTCCTTTTTTTGTTTCAGGCACAACGATTGGCTACACAAGTGACTATTCTGCATTGGGGCTGGGGCCGCTAACTCCGCCGTGCTGGGATGGGTATTACAATGAAACCCTAACCGGCACTGGTCCCGATGTTGTGTATCAGTTTTTTCCGCCCGTATCCGCATTGTACCGGATTTCGCTTTGCAATTCCGACTTTGATACTGGACTGCTGATTTACAATGCGAATTGCCCGCCGTCCAACCCGGGTGATTACATTTGCGGCAATGACGATTTTTGCGGCGTCACGACCTTCCAATCTGAGATTTCGGCTCTTGCACTCTCTCCCTCGCAACCGATCTATATCGTAGTCGACGGCTGGGATGGCGCTTCAGGAAATTATAACTTAGAAATTGCCTTTGCAGAAACCGGCGGCCCGGCCAATGACAATTGTTTCGGCGCGCAGTTCGTCGAGCCGTTCTCGCCTGTTACAGGCAACACGTCAACCGCCACGCCGGATGCCGTACCTGATTGCGGAACCTCAATCACAGCTCCAGGTGTTTGGTACTTAACCATCGGCACCGGAAATACGATGACCGCGCATACGTGCTTCGGTGCAAGTTACGACACAAAAATCAACATCTACACAGGCGATTGCGGCTCCGATTTGTGTCACGGGCAATGACGACGCATGCGGACTCCAAAGTTCTGTTTCATGGTGCAGCGTGGTTGGACAGGTTTACTTCATTTTAGTTCAGGGCTTCGCCGGGCAAACAGGAAGTTTCACTTTCGTAGTTGAAGACGACGGCGTATCTTGCTCGGGAACAGGACATGTGTACACAATCCCTGAACTCTATGAGAACCTTCCGTCTTTAGTTGGAACCGATGTGCAGGTTGAGTGCTACGCAATCGACGGATCGCAAAATAATTGTGACACATGTCGCTTTGCGATTCTGTTATCAGGCGGCGTAGATTCAACAAATAACCGTTCGGACTACTGGGACGATTTGACGGATTTCTATTGCTATAAGCGTTCCCACAATTGGTGTGAAGCGAATACAAAAGTGTTCTATTTCAAGGGCAATCGTCCAACCGCGCCATTTAATTCACGCGGAACAGCGATTCCTGCGGCGGCAGTTGACTCGGCGACTCAGGCAAAAATTCAAGCACAGATCAACGCCATCTCATCAAAGATTAAAGCTTGCAAAGCCGCAGGCAAGACATCGAGATTTGAAATGGTGGTTTCCAATCACGGACAACAGCGCGTCAACAACGCCAATCCGGGTGGAATCAACATGCTTGGCAACGATCTCATCACGCCCACCGAGTTGACAGCCATGATGCAGACGCTGGTTGACTCTGGTTTGACAAAATGGATGTTGAGTTCGGCCAGTGTTTTGGTGGACAGATGGTAGATTCACTGCGCGCCAACCTCGTGGCAAAGGGCTGCGACATTACAGCTTCCTCTGCGACAGACGATGCACATTCGACCTACAGCACAGGCGGTAACGGTGGATATAACAACTGGTTGAACCCGAAAGTCTGCGCTTTGCAATCAGGGAAATCGTTGCAAGAAGCGATTCTCGAAGCGAACAAAGCGTATGACTCTTTCATCCGCGCTGATTCAACATTTGCGACGGCGGTGATTCCAGCCTTGAGGTCGCGGATGACGCACGCTGACTCCGTGACAGCCCAAGCATGGGAGGATTGGTTGAACGGTGCCAGCACTGCTCCGGCAAAAGCCCAATATTGGCGAAATTTCTCGCTCAAGAAACGCTGTCAAGCCGACACAATCGTCGTTCAGCCCGGAGCAAGACTCGAAATTACCTACACTGGCCCCACCTCAAGTTGTGGCAACAGCGAAGTGATGTGCCGTGACACGTTGGGGAATTGGGTCAGAGTCTCACATTGGAACTGGAATGTTCCCGGCTCGGCGGGTTACGTCAACGGGCAAAACGTCAGACGTGTTGATGCAGGACCGGGACACTCTGGAGTGTATGTTCTGCACAGTTTGAGCGATTCCTTCAATGTCTCGGTAAAAGCAATTAATCCGCCCTTACCCGCATTACTGGAAATTAGTCCGTCTAACCCACAGGATTATGCGGGATTCGGTGTGGGTTGGCAATCGGGTACTTCAGAAGAATTTGGCTCACATGCAGGCGGGTCTTAGTGCTCCAGGAATGCCGATGACATCGGTTTCAACCTAACCGACGCACCCAAATATCTTGGACCCAGTGGAATAGTCAACTTGGTAGCCTTCTATGACGTGTTACAGGACAACTATTGGTGGCAGGACATGCGGGTTTATGTTCAGGTGTTGAACGGAATAGCAGGAACAACAATCGAGTGTCCAATGCAACGACTGCGAATATCCGCTGGTTTCAGCCACTCTTTTCAGGCGGGAACGAAGAGGTCATTTTCCCGTTGGAGATGCCGGCGGATTGGAACGCATTCGTTCATCCTGACTTCGGACTTGTTCGTCGGGCTTGATTGCTGGGGCTTTGAGTCGGCAAACTCGACCGGAATTCCGCCTGCGGTCTCTGACCTGACCATTCTGCGGGCAGGAACGATATCCGCTTGTTCTGGAGTGCTGGTGCCCGTGGCCTCAAATTATCTGGTGCAAAGTTCACCGGGGGTCAACGGCCCGTGGACAACACTCGTCACCGTGGGAACACCGAACTACACGATTGTGAATCAGGCAATTGCACCTCCGACACGGGTGTATTACCAAGTGATCGCAGTCTCGCGGCCCACTCAAATTCAGGGAGGACTGGGGAGAAAGACGGAGCTGGACTCGCGAGGGTTCGCCGGCGACCTTATCCTTTCTGTTTCTTCTATTATAGGCCTGCCTCGCCAGACGGTCGTGGAAATTGACTTTCACGCTGGCGCGTAACATGGTGAATTGATTTTAGGTTGTGGGTTTAGTGGGGACGGGGAGGTTGACATGGTGCCCAATTTGGGGTTGACTCTCGGGGTTTAATTTTGTACTATTTAGAGCTATAGGTGGCATAGAGTTATCCGGGTGGTTATCGGGCTGCCCGTCAGTTATAAGCGCAGGAGAGATTATCGTGGCAACAACTGCCGAAAAGAAGAAAGCCAGCCCCAACGGCGGCAAGAGTAAGACGAAAGTTTATCAGAATTTTATCGCGGGCAAGTGGTGCGACGCCGCGAATAGTCAGATATCGAAAATCGCAATCCGGCCCAGTGGTCCGGATTTGATCGGCACGTTCCCCCATAGCCCGAAGGAAGACGTGGATCGCGCGGTGAAGTCGGCACAGAAAGCCTTCAAGACGTGGCGATTGGTCCCCCCACCGACGAAGGCTAAATTGTTCTTCAGACTCGTTGAGATATTGAACGAGCGCAAAGAGCAATATGCCTTTGACATGACGCGCGAGATGGGCAAACCGATTTTTGAAACGCGCGGCGACGTGCAGGAAGCTACCGACACCGCAATGTATGCCGCCGGTGAAGGTTATCGCATGTTCGGCAAGACCGTGCCGTCGGAACTGAATAACAAGTTCAACATGACGATTCGCATGCCGATTGGCGTGTGCGGTTTGATTTCACCGTGGAACTTCCCGATGGCGATTCCCTCATGGAAGATTATTCCCGCGCTGATGAGCGGTAACACGGTGGTGTTTAAGCCTGCCGAAATGACGCCGCTGTCCGCGCACAACTTCGTTGAAGCAATTCTTGATGCAGGTTTCCCGCCGGAAATCATCAACATCGTCCAGGATTTCGGGTAAAGAAGTCGGCTCGCATCGTCAACCATCCTGATATTCCGGTGATTTCGTTCCACAGGTTCGTCGGCGGTCGGCAAGATGATTGGCCGCGATGCAAGCTACATGCTCAAGCGTGTTTCAATGGAACTCGGTGGCAAGAACGGTCAGATTGTGATGAATGACGCTGATATCGATCACGCCGTGGATTGCGCAATCTGGGGCGGCTTCGGCACGACCGGTCAGCGCTGCACGGCAACCTCGCGCGTGATTATGCAGGAAGGTGCACGATTTGTTTGTCGGAAAAGTACATCAAGGCTGCGAAGTTGAAAATCGGTTACGGCAACGATGAAGGCATCACGATGAGGACCGTGCGTGAGCGAAGGCCAGCGCAAGTCCGTGATGGATTATGTCGAAATCAGCAGTAAAGACGATGGCGCGACGTTGGCCGTACGGCGGCAAAGCCTCGACCAGGGCGAGCATGCCGACGGCTGGTTCCATGAACCGACCATCTTCACGGACGTGAAGCCGAACTGCGCATCGCTCAGGAAGAAATTTTCGGCCCGGTTGTATCGGTGATCAAGATTAAGAATTTCGACAGAAGCCATCAAGGTTTGCAACGAACTTGACTACGGTCTCTCCAAAGCGCGGTGTTCCACGAAGAACGTGGATCAGGCTCTTCCGTGCCTTCCGTGATATCGAAACCGGAATCACCTACATCAACGCAGCCACCATCGGCGCCGAAGCGCACATGCCGTTCGGCGGCATGAAAACACCGGCAATGGCCACCGCGAAGGCGGCTAGGAGATCTACGAATTCTATTCAGGACCAAGGCTTGCTACGTTGGTTATTCAGGTAAATTACAAGAGCGCAGATTGACGATTAAGTTAAAATTCGCGCGCAGGACGGAGACACCTCGCGCAAAGTTCTCAGACAATTCGTCGCCGCGAAGGATCGCTTCACCCCGCTCGGCGACCAGTCGTTCACTTAAGCAAGTAAGCGAATGGCAACACGATATTGGGATGTACCTTTGCTTTATCAACCTTACCAAAGTCCGACGGAAATCGGTACGTAGAAGGGCTAACGTTGGCGACCAAAGGGGGTGCGCGAAACGTTTGGTTCAAAGTCGCGCAATACAGTCGAGTCAACTGTCTTGCTGAATGAAGTCCGTTGTTTCCAGATCTAAGCCCGCACTCTGTCTCCGAACCGGATCAAGACAGGTACGCGTAACAGCTCTTATCGTCAGTAACTGGGCGCTGGACCTCGCGTTAGGGCTCGACAGGAAAGAACTCCCAGCGTGAAAGCAATGCCCTTCGTTCCGGTAGCGAACCGGATCTCTACAAGCGGCGTACTTGTTCCCGCCGGAACCTCTACGAAAAGGATGGTTAAGCCTGAGACGACCGAGGACAGTTCCGTTCACTGAAGGAAGCATTTCAGTGACCATTACGTTACTGCCTAGTAACGACGGCGGGGTGAAGCAACGCGAAGTGAATGAAGCTATCCTTGAGTGGTTCGCAGGATATCCGAAGAACTTGGCCTCTTCCACTTGAATCAATGTGCTAACCTGATGTAGAGGTAAGTTTGACTTCGTGCCACGATGGCGACCTGGCAAATCGGTTTCGCAAATCCATAGAGGCGATTTAAGAGAAGTGGTTCGCGCTGGATTTGGTGAAGGCCCGGGACTGCTACCTGAAGGTGGAACTCGAACTTTGGACACTTCGATGAAGTGCGTTGCCCAACGGACATGCGCTAAGCACGAAACCGACGTGGAAGTATCTGTCGGTCAAGAAGGGCTCTTCGAACTTGGCCTGACGATTAGCGTCGGTCAAGACGACACGCGTTGTCGAATGATTTGATGACACCGGGGATCACGAAGCACCTACATCGCGGCCAGTTGCGACATTGGTGAAGTAAAGCCGGCCGGCGGAACCCCGCACGCTTAGTCCCCAGGTGGGAAAAGGAAACAATCACGGCACCCCATGAATACCTTCCTAACCAGCTTCCAATCTCGTTCAACACATGAGCTGGCCTAAAGTCGGCGGCATCGCTTTCGAGACGTGCCCGGAGGATGCCGCCAAAAGGGATCGAGTTGTTGTCGCATATCCTGCAGACTACCGAGTACGTGCTGGACTTGATTGAGCAACGACGATGGACGGCGGTGGTATGACACGACGGACTATACGTTCGAGGAAAGCATGCGGAGATTCCGAAAATCGACGCGGCCTATAAGGCTAATAAAGGCGACAGTTAAGACCAGATGTGACCGTGGTGGATTTTATAGATTTCTCGAGAATAGAGTCGAGCGCACCGTGTCGGAGTTGATCTTTCCATACGTACGATCCTTGGACCTATCATACGGACAAATCGCGATGGTTGTGCGAACCACAGGCGGCGAACCGGCTAATCATGGTACAACCGCTGGATCAGAAGATACGAATCACGGGCAAATCTAACGGGAGGAAAATTTCAATGGACATGTTTGATTTAATGAAAGTGCCGCCCACTGTTCTCGGCAAGACCGACGGTCAAGTGAACTTAGGCGGCCTCGCAGGTTCGGTGATGGGAATGATGTCCGAAAGAATCTGGCGGCATCAACGGATTGGTGGAACAATTTCAAACTAACAGTCTGGGTGAGATGGCCCAGTCTTGGGTGAGCGCGGGGGAAAATCTGCCATTTCCACCGGACCGGTTAGTGAAAGTCTTCGGACAGGATAAGTTAAGTGGCTTGGCCGACAAAGCCGGATGGACTTGGGCAAAGTTTCTACCGATCCTAACCGCGGCGTTGCCGTTAATTAGTGATAAGTTTACTCACAGATGGTGAAGTAAATGAAAGAGCAATAGTGCTTTGGAAAAGTAACTTCGGTGTCACCCGGGCATGTTCCTGAATAAATAGTTGAAGGCACTAATCGTGCGCATATTCATCGTTGGCTTCGGGCTGCTTTTAGGCATCCTCAGCGCACAGGCTGAGAAGTTTCCATGCCGCTGGATACGACTAGCGAGATCTTTGTCATCACGTGAATTAGAAAACAAGCTCAGGCTGTTCAAGACTATCCGGGTTTCCTTGAAGCGCGGCTTTATCA
>JADKHW010000059.1 GCA_016721565.1 bacterium
CGTTTCAGTGCATCAGGAAGGCATCAAACAGAAAGACCGTGCTGCCGGCGGAGCAAAGTTGGGCGATACCGCTCCCCTGTACCGCGCCCAGTACGGCCACGGAAGAAAATGTTGGCATGATGTTACATTAAGACAGATTCCCGGCAGGGAACGCGTTGCTCGCTAATCCTGCTCACGGCGGACGAGCGATTTACGGTTGGAATCCGGAGGGTGGAAACAGCGCTAACGCGAACTTACTCTTTCGCGTAAGTAGGCTTTCAGGTATTCGATGGACTTTTTGGTGTTTCTTCCACTGAGCGACGCGGAGCGCTGTCCATTTGTTGTCGTTCATATGATTCGTCGGCGCAACGACCCTGAGCGCCTTCATCGCGGGGATGTTGTCGGTCAGCGCGGCAAAAACAACGGAAACATCGAAGTTGTTGTCCATCGCGTAGATAACCGCCCCAAGCGATCAAGCAGGGTCTTTACGGTCCCGCTGTCACCGCAATGCAGCGTTGGCGAAGCGGAATGAAACCGTCGTCGTTCACGGCATTGGCGTCAGCGCCCTTTAGACGAGGAAACGCACAACATCATTATGACCGCGCGGCAGCAGTAGACAGCGGTGAAAGACCGGCGTCACCAACGTCGCTGACATACGATCCATTTTCGGGGTACCGCGTGACGGCATTCAAATCACCTTCTTCTGGCGGCTTTGAAGATACTTGGCTGAGTTGGGTGCTCGGCATACGCATTGAGTGAGCACGCTGAGCGGTGCAATCAAAGCAGAAACGGTTCATCATTTGTGTCAAAGTTATACTTTCTTCTGCGGAGGATTTCTGACCCGCTCGGGGCCCGTATCAATTTCGTGCGAACTTCGCTTACAATTACTGCGGGTTTCAGAACGCAGCGAATAGTCATGCAAAACTTCTCCACGTCCTTACGGTTTGGCGGACAGTGGATCGTAAGCCCCATGAGACGGCTTTGTAGATCATAGGGTCGTGGTCATCGGCCAAATCTTCCATACGCTCGAACAGTTCGGCGGCAAAATGACCGTCTCGAACGGGGCGGACAAGCGTGACGATTGCGGCACGTCGTTTCCACAGATTCCGCGAGCGCGACCATGTGGACGATTTGTCTCCAGCAACTCAGGCCAGCGAAGCAAGACTCGGAGAACACATCACCTTTGGGATTGTCCACAAGGCCCAGCCTTCACAATCGTTCAGCCATTTGCTGAACTCAGGCCCCTGGCTTTTCGTGAAGGCTTGCGCTTGCGAACAGCGATGTCATTGGCGACCAAACTGCGGAGCGGCTGGGCGCGCTTGTCGGTTGGCGCGGCGGCCCAATCGTCTGGAAGCTCAGCCAGCAAACTCTTGCCAATCTGCTCAACATCTTTTGTGTACACACCGAGGATCTCGTACTTTGTGGTCCCGAGATAACCTGCGAAAATTTTGGCCGCATTTGCGTAACCTGACAGCGCGGAATAACTGGAGCAGTGCGCGCAAGAATTTCTCCGGACGGGTTCACTTCAAGGATGCGTCAGTCTGAGCTTTCAAGTTTTACTTGTTGCGGATTGGCAGCCGACGTGACGATGCGCAATCTTGCCCTCTTGTCAATCACAAACATCGTCGGAATATGCCGCGCACCATATACCTTGCCAGATCAGCTGTGCCGAACAGAATCGGGAAGGTGTAGCCGCTCTTTTCGATGAACGGGCCTACTCCACCTGTACCGTTGCGTTCCCACACATTGACGCCATACACAACGACGTCTTTGTCTTTATTCTTGTAGAATTGATCAATCTGCGGCATGGTCATTTTGCACGGACCGCACCACGTTGCCCAGAAATCAACTGTAATTTTGCCTTTTAACTCTGGAGGATTTCACCGTACCACCGCCGAGCTGCTCGAGTGAGAAATCTGGCGCGGGAGTGTCGGTGCGATTTTCTGTGACTTGCTGCTTTTGCTCTGCGGGCATTTCACGCTGTACAGCTTGTGCGAGAGCGAGCATCTCTTTGCCGTGGCTCTCTTCGATTGCGGCAAAACAAATCAGTCCAGCGCTAATCATCGCGAACAGGAATCAAATCGTCATCGTCGGTGTGTTGTGACGCATCATCTCATCGCGATTGGCTTTCGAAACCAGATGTTGTATGTGCCAGGTATTTTTGTCCGGTGAGAGAAAACCGCAGGCGAGATTGTAGTGATTGACCGCATCGAGTGACTCTGCAACGGCGCGCGCTGCATTTGAGTTGACATAGTAATCCCAACCCCAAGTTCGCGGCAAACGCCGCACGAATATCGAGGGCCATCACGTCTTTGGGTTCTTATCGAGAAACCCGTTGACAATGGTCAAATGCTTCTTGAATTCACCGGATAGGCATCAAGCGGCGCTGACGGGTCTGCAAAATTTCAGGTGACTGCTTGGTCATCCCGACAAAAATCTGTTCAGCAGCTTCTTTCTTACCGGAGCAGGCCCAGAGTTCGCCGAGCATAGCCGGAGCGTAGGGCAGCGTATTGTCAATTTCAATCGCGCGCTTAAGCGATGCTTCAGCCTTGGTGAAATCGCTGTCTTCTTGAATACGCGCTGTGGCCTGGGAAAGAACCCCAATGAGCTTTGGGGTTCAGCGTGAGAATTTTGGCAACGTAGCTCTGTTTGTCTGCAACAGTCGGGAGTAGCGGCCTGAGATGTATAGATCGAGTTCCAATTGGTTGTCTTTGACGAGGTCGGGGACAGCACGCTGCGACCTGCGCCGGATCTTCCAGCATGAGCATATCCGTGGCGCGGAATTTGTACGCCTGCATCGGCAGGATAGTTCTTTGGAACTGACGCGCGATGGTCACACGATTCATAAACGTGCTGCACGTATCGAGCGCGACAGCGAATTGTGATTCGGCCTTTGCTTTGCGAATAGGTTTGCAGCTTGACATCGGCGGCAAAGCTAAGCTAAAGGTGAGTGCGAGCGAGATCAAGGAGAGTTTCATGCTTTGTAATTTTGTATCCGTACTCATTTCTCCGCAAATCGGCAGCCACGGGAGCAGCCGCTACACTTCAATGAGTTACCCGTTTGTTTGTGGTCCGTCGGTCGAGTTCCTCGGGGAATCTTCTTCCAGACTCGAGCGATTGCTTGGGTCTTATCTTGGGGGCTTCGGTGTTGGACTTCGACTGAGTGCTGTCAAGCAAACCTGCGCCTTCGGCTTCAATTGCATGAGTTCGCGAACGATCTTGGATGTTGCCAGGAGCGGGGCCGACTTGTTCCTTGACTAGCCACTCCTGCTGCGAACCAACGAACGGTCGCCAAGCGACCTTCTTTTTCCTTGGGGATGGAGCTGCTCATTTGAGGTCACCACTGTGATAGCGGGCGTAACTGGGTCGGCAATTTCCGCCAGCGGGGTCGTCACCGTTTTGAGGCATTCGTCAAATGTACCCGCCGGAACCGTAACACGCTCGAAGCCTGCGACAACCGTTTCTGTGCCAGTCTGCTCATCATACCAGACGCTGTCCACGTCCATCTCATCTACCCACACTTGATTGAACGCGCCAACGGTGTTGCGGGATTCAAGTGACGTCAGGGACATTTGTGTAGCGGCTTCAACAATGGTGCCGTTTGACGAAAACTCAAGCTCACCATAGGGGAGGTTGTCACCTTTAGCGGTGTAGACCTTCCAAGCCCGGCCTCCGATATATTTAAACGTCAGAGTGTATTCGGAGGTTTCACCACTGCCTTTTTGACGGTAGCGCACAACGCGGCTGTCAAGAAGGCATATATTCCGTGCTGCGCCACGGAAGACAATGCGGGTGGGAGTTCCGCCGCAGGAATTGAAGAAGAGTGACAGGAGCAAAGCGCTGCGAAAGTTATCGCAGTGCTTGACGCCCCCTCTGCCTCCCCGGACGCCTGGAGGGGGAGGGAATGTGAATTGCTTTTCAAGATTACTTTAGCAGAACGGTTTTGGGTGGCCGAACATTGGCCCGCGGATAAGCCGGAGCAGGTAAACCCCGGTTGAAGTTGCCGCTGAAGTTCAGTTCGTGTGAGCCGCCATCATAACGCGGTCCGCAAAGTTGCGACTGCACTGCGCCTTGAACATTGTAGAGCTTGGTTGTGACTTGAGCAGTTTGCGGAAGGTCAAAGCCGCGAATTCCCGGCATTGAACGGATTCGGATAGGCGGATGGAGCGCAAATGTTTCAACCATCGGATTGTGATCAGGTGCATCGGAGTGCCAGAGAATGCACCGATCTCATTTACGGTGTCGGGGCATGCATTGTGATGTACGCGCACTTCCCACACAACTCGCTATAGGGATATTGCGGATTCGGGCCGATACCGACGATGATTTGCGCAGATCCGTTTGGTGCAATCTCACCGTGAGCAGGCGACAGATATCAATTGTATTCGACGGGTTCCGAAAGCTCAACGGCTGGCATCGAATGACAGCGTGCCGTTGCCGTCGTTATAGACTGATTTAGCGTGTCATACCGCCACATTGAACGTGACGACAATTGAGACTGTCGATCGGGTTGTCGTAACGCGGACACCGAGAGTGAAGTGAACGTTTGTTCACCTTTCAATCAGCGTTACGGTCTCTGATGCGGTTCGGTGCACGGACTGAGACTCGAAAGCGGGCCTTCTGTGCGGCCGACACCGAAAGTGTAAATTCCTTGCTCGTCTGTATAGGTGAATCCGTTGCTCTCGGAGCAGCTGACGCGGACACCCTCAAGCGGTGCGTTGGCGCCTTCAGCACGGACGAAGCCTGAATGATGGTGCCGGGTCCAAGCGAATCAACAGCCTTCATTGATGCCTTGATTGTTTCCGCGTGAGCCATAAATCACACTGCCGCGTGGACCGTCATTAGACATACCTGTAAGCCGCAGGAGTTTCAAACCCATTTCGAGATTCGCCGCGCCGTCATCGGCATGGAGAATATCTTGGACTGCATAAATCGAAATCGGGAAGTTCGGGCCGCAGAACACTGCACCGCCATCGGGCAACGCGTGTGTTCCGTTAATTCGAGATCGAGATCATCTGTTCCTGTAATGGTCCAGCGCGGGTTGCCTTCCGGTGTAAGACCAACTGCCCACGGACGACTGAACCAGCAAAATTGCCGTCGGTGCCCCCTACAACGATGTTTCCGCCATCGACATCAACACTGGTTGCAGTCAAGCCAAATCCGGTGGAACTTATGTAGCTGCGTTCCAAATTGCGAACCTCCCGAACCGTGCGCATGACATAGGCACTCGTTGTAAAGTTCTCGTCGCTGATGTAACCGGCAATTAAGAGATCACCATTGTCGAGTTCGCGGATTGCGCGGCCATATTGACGAATACGTCCGGGGCCAACATCGCGCGTCCACAATTTATCGCCGTTTGAGTTAAACCGCGCGAGTATCGCTTCGCACCACCGGCGGCATCGCAGTGGCTGCCGAGAACGACAACCCACCGTCTGCAAGGCGGCCATATTCACGGGGCTTCAGCAATCTGCATGCGCTGTACCGTAACTCCCGAGTTCCACACCATCCGGTAATCGTTTGACCGCAACAGAGTAACCCGAGTCAGGCTCCGGTGTAGTAAGATGCAACAAGCGCAATCTCGCCGCCCGCCAATTGCTTCATGCCGATAATCGCGGCGTACGTTCCTCGAATGAAATGGTATCGCTCTGTTCGAACGAACCTTTCAAAGGAGAAGCGCCAGAGATTCACGCCGGACCGTCAGAGCGGGAAGGCGCCGTGACTTTTCCGTCATGCAAAACCGTGGCAATGTCAAGGCCCAGTTAAACCTGTCAGCGGGACTGACGATACCAAGGGTGTCGATTTCAGCGTGAGCCGCGGAACATACGACAAGCATAATGCGATCCAACCAAATGACTTCAGGGGAACTCTGTTCTGATGGTGCAATGCAATGAAGAAGAACATTTGTCCGGGCGGGACCCATCCCGAACCGGGCGCTTGTTAGCGGATTTTGTATTTGTGGTGCTTTGGCTTTGTTGGGGGGAGATTAGCGAATATAGAGCAGTTTTGGGTGGAGATAGCCTCTGCGGATTGGGCACGGGCGATATAGACGCCCAGCCTGTCCAGCCAAGTCAACGTTAATGTTGTGTGAACCTGCAATTACGCGGCCATCAATCAACGTCTTGGGCCATTTCCTTCAATGTTAAACACCTTCCCAACGAAGCCCACGTTTCCACGGGGACTTGCAATGTCAGAGTGGTTGTGCCGTTGAAAGGATTCGGGAAGGCGGCAGGCCAAAGTTATTTGGTAAGGTCTCAGGGTTCTTAGCATCGAGCACGGTAACCAAAACCGGTAGGGTGACGACCGTGTCAGGGCAAGCATTGCTGGGACCGTGACTTCACCGAAGAATTGAAGATGTTGTCATTGGTGGTGTCAGCCTGAATGATCACGTTGATGTCAATATGTTCTTCCGGCTGAAGCACGCCCGAGGAAGGATCCAGAGTAATCCACGTTCCTGTGGGAGAAATGGCTTCAGCAGAAATGGAATAGCTCATCACACCCGTGCCGTCATTGCCAAGCATCAGGATTGTGCCGCCAATCATTTCGTTTTGAGCAATGATATTAATGCTCGACTGCAAGGAGCATAAACCGGTTGGCCAACCGAGAAACCCCGCTTGCGCAAGCCGGTTGTCAACGGTCGTAATGTTGTAAACGGTATCGGACCCGATCACGCTCGGACACCATGATATCACACATTCCGGCTGCAAGCTCAAGGCGATAATGACCTTCGATATCGGTCAGCGTGAAACGGCTGTCATCAACGGCTTTGACACGCGCACCAACAATGGGTTGATTGTCACTGGCTCCAAGCACGACACCTGCACACCGGCAGGCGGCGCAATCGTAAGCAGGTAACCTGAAACAATCGTCCGTGTCGGAAGCATCGACATACGCGCCGACGGCAACCGCACCGCCGTTAGGAAGCTGCCGCGATATTGCAGAATCCGCCTTCGGTTCCGAGCGCACCAAACCGCCATGTCCAAAGGGAACCATTGGTACCGTCAATCGCGCGCATGAAAGGCCCGGTGAATGTTCCTTGGATTGCCCGAGCGCCCGACAAAGAGCATTCCGCCAAACCACGGTAGTGCATTCAGGAACTGATCAGAATAGCCGGCTGACGAAAAGTCAATGTTGTGGGCTGACCTGTGGGAGGATGATGGTAGCGTAGCCTGCACCTCCGGCAGTAGCTGTTCGACCAATGAGCCAGCTTCTTTCGGCACGATCAAGAACCATGTTGTAAACAAAGTCATCACCGTCTGTGCCGAAGAAGAGATCCGATCCGACTATATTGCCATCTAAATCATAAACGCGTGTCCACTGGTCGTAGGTGGTAGTTTCGCGCCACTGCGAGCCGACACGAATGTTCCCATTGGGCAGTTGCAAGACAGCATTGCCCACATCGGTGACGATTAGTGCCGTCGAACGGGTGAAGATAGTATCTCCGTTGTTTCGCACGAGCAGGGACCGCATGCCGTCGGAGCGGTTTTGTGGTCCAAGTCGATAGCCGACAATGGCGAGCCTGCCGTCATCCAAGCAGATAATACTGCGGCCTCGGGTTTGGCCAGAGCCAGTGAAGGCTTTGGTCCATAAAGTGTCTCCCGTCGAAGCGCTGAAGGCAATCAGATTGAGAACGTCGGTTTGCAAGTCCGTCCAACCAACAGCAACGACCGTATGCCAATTGAGTAAGGCTTTCGAGAGCCTGCTTGTCATTGGTCTCCTGAGATGGTGCGTGCATAGAGCTGCTCACCGTCCATGTGTAGCCGGCGATTAGGAAGTCCCAATTGTTTGGGCCGATTTCGGTCTGTGCATTACCGCAGGCAACGATGATCGAGTCGTTGACAACCGCAATATCGTAGAGGTAGGTTCGGTCGTTGACGAGGAGGCTTTGCGACCAGGTGGTGTGGCCGTGCAAAAAGCGAGACAAGGCAGGAGCAACAGCAGGAGCAGTGCGGGCATGTTTGTACCTCGTTGCGAATTGAGGAAGGCGAAAATGTAATGCGGGGCACCCTCGTGGGATGCCCCGCATTTCTGTTTAGCGGATATAAGCAGTCGTTGTGTTTGACTGCGAACATTGTCTTGAAGTCGGACAAAAGAGAGACCGCTTGCAAGTTGGGTGGGCTCTCGTAGCCCGTGTGATGTTCACCCGGCAGAGAGTCTTTGATGACTCAGCAATGTGGCGACTTGGCAACGTGTGACATCGTAGATGCTCAGTGTAACATCGGCATCGTGATCGAGTCCGAAGCGCAATGTCGTCGTGCTGTTGAACGGATTCGGGAAGGCCGGATAGAGTGCAAATTCAGATGGAAGTGCCGTTGTTTCTTCAGCATCGAGGACAACAGCGAGTACCTGAAGGATGCGCAAAGTATCCGGACAGGAGTTTGAGTGGAGCCTTATCTCACCGAAATAGTCGTAGGTTCCATCATCAGTGGTGTCGGCAGCGACAATAACTTGGGCAGCCAAAGTGTCACCGGGTGCAAGCCTTCCTGATGGGGGTTCAACGCTCAACCAGTCTTCGGCGGGGTACAAAGTAATTATTGCAAAACTATAGACCAGATCGCCGCCCCGGTTCCTGAAACGAGATCGGCGTGCCCTTCTTCGTGATTCTTTTCAAGGACAGTGATGGTCAGTGACTCACGGTCGTATGAGCGACGCCGACAGTGATATCCTATAAGTATTCTATTGGCACGACCATGATGCTATGCAATGTATCACCAGAAAAACAAACTCCGCCCGTGCGCAAGATATACGCCTGCCGGGAGCGCTGGGTGTGAAGGGCCTTGACCGTGTCCGTGATTGAAATGGTAAAAAAAAGGGGCCGCTCGGCGGCCTGAACACACGGACTCCAGCAACGACCTCATTCGTCAAACGGTCACGGACTTTTATGGAAATTCCGGACGGCGGTCTGATCCGCCACCCAGCGGGCGATCGCGATTGCCCGATCTGTTAGCTTTGCCGCGAGCAATGAATCCCGCCATCAGCGATGACCCCCAGAATCTTCAAAGGCTCGGCCTGGACTGGTGTCAGTCCACTCCCAAGCAACGTCTCCGTTGATTCGGAGCGGACATCAGGCCATAGTTGACTGGGGCCTACGGGATCCGCCTGTCTGCCCGGCAACGACGTTGCCGCGCTGGACCGGGTAGCTTCGCCGCCCTTTGTACTCGCTCAATCTGCCATCTTCGCGAACATCGTCCCACAGCCAGCCCTGCGAAATAAAGATTCAGATGCGCCCAACCGTCCAGTCTGAACCGATACGAATTTCGCCAACCATGATGATGTCCCCGGTAGGTATATCAAATAAGCCGCATAACAGACCTGTCCCCAGTCTTCGCCGCCAAATATCTCCTCATTGATAAAATCACTTGGCCGCATCAGCACCGCGACATGGTACATATCAGATGTGGACGACCCCGACCTTTGGTGCTTCCGACCAGCTCAAACCTTCCGTTTTCGGCCCTGGAGAAGTCTCATCGCAGGTACGTCGGTGCCCGTTGTACCGAAAGTGCCGGTAGCTGGGGTAATAGACATGCGTTGTCGCAGCGGATGAGCCAGAAATAAAGGAATCGGGTTTGGACCATCTTCTGGGGCCAAAACCAGAAACTTCCGTCATCAACGATAATACGCCTGCACCCGCTGCCCATGAACCAGCTTGCAAGGGTTTAGACCAAAGCTGCTGTCCAGGGTCATTGAAAAAGCCATTAACATACAAGGAGCTGGGGGCTGTAGTCAACCACAGACCACTAGCGTTCCGTTAGCCAGTTCCGCAATATTGTAAGCCTTCTCATTTGCACCGGCATCGCCGATTGTGAGAGTCCAAAGCGTGTCGCCGAGAGGATCGATGGCCAGAACGAGGCGTTTAGCTCCTGGCCCTGAGCGTGCATCCAGCGGCGTAAAGCTTTTCCGTTGTGAAGTTCAACAGCTGCTTGCAAAGTAGAATTCATCCACGAAGTCTTAGGCCCTTGTCCAAAGGGGTATCGGGCTGTGCCTCGGCACGGCGTGGGCTACTCCTGACAGGATCAGGCAGGCAATTCACAAAATCAATAGGGTGGGCGCATGGTTGGGGTTGGGAATGAGTGACGGGTACTGGTCTGAGTTGCTCATTGGTAAACAGTTAAATATACATTGTAGAACGGGCTCTAAAGGGTTTGGGTGCGGAGAGTTGAAAACAGGAGAATCAGACGATAAGGCTCTAGCAGGGAGATTTGGCTGACCCCTAAGAGGCTTGAGTTGTTCTTTTGGTTTATATTACCGGGAAGTGGTTTTTGGTAGGGCAGCCGAAATTTCACAGGAGGCCAGCATGCGCCGCTTAAGTATTGGTTTGATTGCGTTGATATTGTCTGTATTGACAGCAATGGGGTTTACGGTCTCGGTAACGTCTCAGGGGCCTCGGGGTTTTGCCGGTTCTGTTATCTATACCATCCCCACGGCACTGGACACGTTTTATGTCACAATTGCCAACCCTTTCAACGGGAATTACTCACAGGGTAATCTGGACTCCGGAGGCTACACGTTCATGGCCTTTCAGGACGGGAACGTGAACTTTTTGCCGGATATTGACGAACCGCGTGGATTTTACGGCGGCGATATCCCAACAGTCTTGCAGGTTACGGAGGATGTGTCTGGGATCGACATTGAGCTGGCGGCTCCGAATACAGGTGGGTTCACGGGGACTGTCACTTACGAGGGGACGGAGACAGGAACGACTCTCATCTTCGCCCACCGGACAAACACGTTTGAGGGCCTTCGAGCGGGGCGAAAGTGTGCTGTTCAACAACACCTGAAACGGGACTACACGGCCGTGGTTGACAGCTTCGGAACGTATTACGCCTACGCGTTTATGGACATTAACACGAATTCCAGTTTGACGAAGGCGAGCCGTACGACTGTACAGGATGACGCGGAACCTGAGCCGATTTCGATTGTGCAGGGTGAGCAATATCCCGACGGAATAGATTTTGAGCTGATTGCCACGCCAAGCGCGGCACCTCCAGTGCGCGTAGCGAGTGATTTCCGTTTGGGGCATGCCTATCCCAATCCGTTTAATGCCGCGACGACGATTCCGTTTTCGCTGGATCGGCAGATGGAAATTAAGTTAACCGCATGATGCTGGGCCGGACAGTGGCAACATTGGCGAGCGGCAGCTATCCTGCTGGAGAACATAAGCGTGAAATTCCGGTGATGGCCAACTTGCAAGCGGTGTCTATGTCATTGAGTTCGCGCGCACGGCGTGTCCACATACACACCCGCCATTCTGCTCAAATAGTTTGGCTGTTTGGGCTAATTTGTGCGGTGATTGGAGTGAATACTTCAGTCGCCCGTGCGGAAGCTCTCTTTGTTCGCGGGCAGTTTCCGGTGAATGGGCCGCTCCGATTGATACGGTGGTGATTGACGGCGGCTGCGTGGGTTGCGCAGGCTGAGACATTGAATATTGCGCCCGGAATGGTTGTGGCCTTCTCCGGGCGTTTTTCGTTGGTGGTGAATGGAACTCTGTTGGCGAATGGAACGAATGAAGATTCGATCCGCGTGCAGCGAACTCCCTCTCATGCACCGGAAGGCCATTTGGGATTCAGATTTCGTAACGCGGCAACGGTGTCAAGATTGAATCACGTCTTGTTTGAAGACGGTTTCGCCAATGTCGGAAACGAAGAGCGCTACGGTGGTGCTGTTGAGCTTTATCAGGCGGAAGTTGAAATTGACTCGTGCTCATTTCGCGGCAATCGTGCGCGCATTGACGGCGGAGCAATTTGTGCCGTGACGCAGCCACGCTGACCGTTCGGAGGATTGCCGTTCAGCGGACAGCACGCGCTTTGGTGGCGGTGGAGCGATTCTCGCCGCACCAGCGGTAGTATAACTATCGAACGCTGCCGATTTGAAAATAACAAAGCTGCCACAAGCGGCGGCGCGGTGATGGTCGAAAGCGGTGTGACACCGAGGATTGAAAATTGCTATTTTGCGAATAACATCGCGCTCCAGCGCGGTGGTGCGGTGCAGTTGCGCTCGTCGCCTGTTGCTGGATACATGCGCAATTGTGTGATTGAAGCATGCACGGCGGATCTTGGCGGCGCCCTCTATTTGGACAACACACGCGCGACGATAGAATTGTGCTCACTCAGACTATGCGATGCACGCGTGGGCGGCGGCATTGCAGCCCGCGGAAGCAACAACACCTCTCCGATATTGCGGACGGTGATTAGCGGTAATTCGGCAATTGAAGACGGCGGCGGACTCTATTTTGTTGAGAGTGCGCGCTGTGGTCAGAAATTCAATTGTAACTGACAACCGGGCTGGCAGGCGGCGGTGTACGGAGCGGTTAGTTCTGCTCCGGTACCGCGGTTGTGGCTATTGATGGGAATGCAGCAACAGAAGGATCGGCGATAAGTTTCAACGGCGCGGGAACGCTGACGAGTTCAATTCTGACAGGGGAAGATTCACTAATTTATTTTGCCGAACTTGCCCATCACAGATACGTTTTCGGATATCTTTTCAATCGAAGGAAATGAACTGTGGATTTGTGCCTGACGGATTGCTCAGAGAAACGCGCCAGAATTGGCTTTGGTGGGTGCGATTCACTGCGGAATTTCTCGCGGAATCCGGAATTTGTGAATGGAGAACTTGGCGATTTTCAGCTTGTGTGATAACAGTCCGTGTTTGTTTGGCGCGGACACGAGCAATTCGAACGGGAAATGATTTTCGGGGAATGCGCGTCGCTCGGAAGGAAGCTGCTCGGATACAGGAGCATTTGAGAGTGACGCTCCCTCTGCCGCTTGCTGGAAATTGCGGTTCGGCAAGTGGTGCTTGGTATCCGGAAGATTACATTATTCCGTGTTCATTGCGCGTTGAATGGCAAGACACGCTGATCATCATGGCGGGATCGAGATTATTGTTTGCACCGGGAGCGGGCTTGTATGTTCGGGGAGCGTTGCTGGCGCTTGGAACCGAGCGTGATTCAGTCATCTTTGACCGCTATTTCGAATTACCGAACTCGACATGGGGCGGGATATCTTTCGAGAGATCATCAGCATCGAGATTTGAGTATAGTGCGATTCGGAGAGTTGTGGGAACGTCTGCGGTTACCATAGAAAATGCGCGAGCGGGGTATGAACATTGCACATTTTCCTCGAATTTAATCCGGATGGTCCGGGCGCTGAACACAAAGATGTTCCATGGTTATGCAGAAATCCAAGCTTGCAGTGTTTCAGGAAACACAGCGGGAATCGGCGGCGCTGTGCAAGTTTTGAACGGAACGACATAATTTTGTCACAAACAGCCGATGTGAAATAAAGGGTTCCATCGCCTCACGGACTTGGTGGCGCAATTTACGCGATTTTGCCGAGATATCTAACTGTGTATTCAAGCGGGATACAGCATACGCAGGCGGTGCAATCTTTTCAGTTGGCTGTGAAATAAGTGACTGCGTGATTGATTCATGCCGTGCGAACTATGGCGGCGGACTATTTCTGCCGACAAATTTGACAACAGTCAGTCGAACGCAATTCCGCAACAATTCCGCGAAAGAAGTCGGCGGCGCGGTTGGCACCTATGGGGGAAGCATTCGTGATCATGGCAATACGTACACAGGAAACCGCCTTGATGGGCGGTGCAATATCGCTAAGCAGAGGAACCTTCACTGCCGATTCGGCACTGTTCAACAACAACTTTGCCGACAGCGTGGGTGGGGCAATATGGCTCGACAATCTCGTTACAGGCACATTTAACTTTTGCACATTAACTCGCAATCACGCTCTCGACGGCGGCGCAGTTTACTCGGATAGCGCGGAGATTCAGTTTGAGTATTGCTTGCTCGACAGCAACTATGCAGCACGCAACGGCGGCGCAATCTATCTTGATGAAGGAATTTCGGCGATTCGTAGTCAACTCTCGTAAATCATCGCGCGGGAAGCTCCGGCGCAGTGATGTTTGCGACTGAGAACTCCATAGTAGGAGCAAATTCCGGTCTGTTTGCCGACAACGGCAATCTGCCGATACGAGTTGCCGATCCGCTCGACCGTGAGTTCTATTTCTGTTTGAGTGATGAACCGATTGCAATGCCGTAGGAGCCGAATGGTTTACCTCCGGCGGTGAATTTTAACGGGGATTCATGCTGACAGTCGGATGAATTTGATCATGGAGCCGGGTTTTGTAAACGCCGCAGGACGCGACTACCATCTTCTTTCAACTTCACACGCATTGCACGCGGCGGACTCACTCTTACCATTGGATGCAGACGGCACACGCGCGGATATTGGGTTGTTTTTCGGGTGTGCGGCCTTATCATGTGCCGCAACCGTTTAACAACCTATCCTGAACGAAACGCAAGTTTTCATCCGGGTGATTCGATTGTGTTTGTCTGGAACGAAGCCATTGATTATGATCCGGGCGACACCGTGACCTACAGCATGAGATTGGTCGGCGGAGGGATTGACACAACAATTCACGCAGGGACGGCGCGCTCGGCCACGGTGCGATTGTTTAACGGCGAATATCAATGGTGGGTGATAGCCGTTTCACAGAGACCGGAGACGCCGCGAGAGAGTTTTGAACGACGAAGATTTGTGGTCGCAGATCCGGCGTTGGATGCAAATTCGGGTATGATTCCGCTGGAGTTTGGAGTCAAGCTGACCGGCCCGAATCCGTTCAACAACAGCACTCAGCTTGAACTCGCGCTCCCCCACTCTGCTGATGTCTCGATTGTGATCCATGACGTGTTGGGCCGTGAAGCAATGCACATTCAGCAAAGTTATACAGCCGAGTTCATACGATTGGTGTGGGGCAGCGGCTTGCTTCGGGGTGTATTGGGTTACGGTGCGAGCAGGAGAGGATTTGGGGCGGGTGAAAGTAATGCTGCTGAAATAGAAAGCTTACCGAATGTCATTACATAAAAAAATACTGTTGGGTTTGTTGATTGGTATCGCGGGCGGTTTGCTCGCGAATTTGTTGTTTGCGGGACAGCCGTGGCTGGATGGATTGATACGGTATGTGCTATCTCCGATCGGTCAGGTCTTCCTGCGGCTGATTTTCATGACGGTGATCCCCCTGATCTTTTGCGCATTGGCATTGGGTGCGGAGCTTGGAGATGCAAAAGCACTCGGAAGAATCGGACTCAGAACGTTTGCATTCACGGTTGTTGCGACTTCAATTTCTGTTCTAATTGGCATCACGGCTGCCAATTGGGTGAAGCCCGGTGCGGGACTCGATCCGGCGGCGCGCGAATCATTGATGCAAGCCATGACGGGCAAAACGGTCAGTTCGGCAGTCGAAAACGCGGGCAAGACCAAAGATTGGGTGCAGACGCTGCTCGATATCATTCCGCGCAATCCGTTTGCCGATGCGGCCTTAGCTTTTGAAGACGGCTATCACGGCGGCGGAATTCTGGCGCTAATGTTCTTCGCGCTGTTTGTGGGCGTTGCATTGGCGCTTGTGAGATCGGAGCGCACGCGCGTGTTCGAAGAATGGCTCGCGGGATTCTACGAAGTTGTGATGAAGATGATCTCGAATTGCCATGAAGCTCGCACCACGGCGTGGCCGCGTGGTGTTTAGCGTGGTGGCAAAACTCGGCGTCGATGTCGTGTTCATTCTGGGGAAGTTTGTGCTCGTCGTGTTAAGCGTGCTCGCGTTGCAGATGTTCGGGGTTTACGGATTCATCTTAGAGTCTTTGTCAAGGTCAATCCGTGGAAATTCTTTCACCGAATGCGCGACGTGATTCCGACAGCGTTTTCGACAAGCTCTTCCAATGTGACGCTGCCAACCGCCTCAGAGTTGCCGAAGAAGAATTGAAATTACCGCCGAAGGTTTCACGGTTTGTGCTGACTTTGGGCGCCACGGCAAATCAAAATGGCACGGCGTTGTACGAGGGAATTGTGGTGCTGTTTTTAGCACAATTTTTCGGAATTGAATTGTCAATTGGACAGCAAGCAACTGTGGTGTTTGCGGCAGTTGTCGCGGGAATTGGAACAGCGGGTGTGCCCGGAGGATCGTTGCCGGTGATCGTATTGATCTTGCAATCGGTCGGCGTGCCGGGTGAAGGAATCGGAATTATTCTCGGCGTCGATCGCATATTGGATATGTCGCGAACTGTGATCAACGTCACGGAGATATGACCTGCGCAACGTGTGTAGCCAGCGCTGAGGGGCACGTTGTGATGAAAGATTAGGGTTCAGGGTTTTGACCATATTCTGGACAGGCTCCTCGATAATTTGGAGCCTTTTTCCCTCATTTATTCACATGGTGCACAAAGTCCCGTAATTCCAGTCAGTCAAGCACAGCAAGTGCTATGAATTCAGAAGGTTTGTTGACGTTCAAGATTTTCGATATATTTTCGATTGTTCTGATTTTGCTTGCAATTCACCACAAGTGCCGCTATTTTTCACAAACTTCACAAATGGGGAGAGGGCCATGAAAACTCAGATAATTTTGGTGGGAGTACTGCTGTTGTTGCTGGGGCGCGGGTTAGGGGCAAGGCTGAGCAGACTGAACTGTCAACTGTGATGCAGATAAAGGCCTTCAAGTTGAGCTTTAACAACCCAAGACACAGCACAGCAGATTGCGATCAAAGCTCAAATGCGCGCGCTCTTGCCGAACGATCTCACGAGAACCTACTCACAGTTTAGATCAAGGTGGTGAGGACATGTTTTGACGCCACATTGCTCAACGGCCCCGCTTCCTTTTGTTTCAGGCACAACGATTGGCTACACAAGTGACTATTCTGCATTGGAGCTGGGCCGCTAACTCCGCCGTGCTGGGATGGGTATTACAATGAAACCCTAACCGGCACTGGTCCCGATATTGTATATCATTTTCCGCCCGTATCCGCATTGTACCGGATTTCGCTTTTACAATTCCGACTTTGATACTGGACTGCTGATTTACAATGCGAATTGCCGCCGTCCAACCGGGTGATTACATTTGCGGCAATGACGATTTTTGCGGCGTCACGACCTTCCAATCTGAGATTTCGGCTCTTGCACTCTCTCCCTCGCAACCGATCTATATCGTAGTCGACGGCTGGGATGGCGCTTCAGGAAATTATAACTTAGGAAATTGCCTTTGCAGAAACCGGTGGCCCGGCCAATGACAATTGTTCCGGCGCGCAGTTTGTCAGGCCGTTCTCGCCTGTTACAGGCAACACGTCAACTGCCACACTGGATGCCGTACCTGATTGCGGAACCTCAATCACAGCTCCAGGTGTTTGGTACTCGAACCATCAGCACCGGAAATACGATGACCGCGCATACGTGCTTCGGTGCAAGTTACGACACAAAAATCAACATCTACACAGGCGATTGCACGGCTCCGATTTGTGTCACGGGCAACGACGACGCATGCGGACTCCAAAGTTCTGTTTCATGGTGCAGCGTGGCCGGACAGGTTTATTTCATTTTAGTTCAGGGCTTCACTGGGCAAACAGGAAGTTTCACCTTCGTAGTTGAAGACAACGGCGTATCCTGCTCGGGAACAGGACATGTGTACACAATCCCTGAACTCTATGAGAACCTTCCCTCTTTAGTTGGAACCGATGTGCAGGTTGAGTGCTACGCAATCGACGGATCGCAAAATATGCTGGTTCACAATCTGGCGGTTTGGCAGACTAACCAGAAGTTCCTCCAAACTTTGTCTTACACATCGCGAGCGGCTCGATCTTTCCGCCGTACTGGAATCAACTGATGATTATCGAGGTACAATCGGAAATTAATCCGATTGCGCCTACGGGCGATAACGCCCTGATTTTTCTTGGGAGGCACCACCTGCGATAGTTCCCATGCCCCCGCCGCCGGTACATCCACCCAATTGGCGACCTGCAATTGGCCGCCAAGTGCCGATTGTGACACATGCCGCTTCGCGATTCTGTTATCAGGCGGCGTAGATTCAACGAATAACCGTTCGGACTACTGGGACGGTTGACCGATTTCTATTGCTATAAGCGTTCCACAATTGGTGTGAAGCGAATACAAAAAGTGTTCTATTTCAAGGGCAATCGTCCAACCGCGCCATTTAATTCACGCGGAACAGCGATTCCTGCGGCGGCAGTTGACTCGGCGACTCAGGCAAAATTCAGGCACAGATCAACGCCATCTCATCAAAGATCAAAGCTTGCAAAGCCGCAGGCAAGACATCGAGACGGGATGGTGGTTTCCAATCACGGACAACAGCGCGTCAACAACGCCAATCCGGGTGGAATCAACATGCTTGCAACGATCTCATCACGCCCACCGGTGTGACAGCCATGATGCAGACGCTGGTTGACTCTGGTTTGACAAAAATGGATGTTGAGTTCGGCCAGTGTTTTGGTGGACAGATGGTAGATTCACTGCGCGCCAACCTCGTGGCAAAGGGCTGCGACATTACAGCTTCCTCTGCGACAGACGATGCATTCGACCTACAGCACGGGGCGGTAACGGTGGATTATAACAACTGGCTGAACCCGAAAGTCTGCGCTTGCAATCAGGGGAAATCGTTAGAAGCGATTCTCGAAGCGAACAAAGCGTATGACTCTTTCATCCGCTGATTCAACATTTGCACGTGCGGTGATTCCAGCCTTGAGGTCGCGGATGACGCACGCTGACTCCGTGACAGCCCAAGCATGGGAGGATTGGTTGAACGGTGCCAGCACTGCTCCGGCAAAAGCCCAATATTGGCGAAATTTCTCGCTCAAGAAACGCTGTCAAGCCGACACAATCGTCGTTCAGCCCGGAGCAAGACTCGAAATTACCTACACTGGCCCCACCTCAAGTTGTGGCAACAGCGAAGTGATGTGCCGTGACACGTTGGGGAATTGGGTCAGAGTCTCACATTGGAACTGGAATGTTCCCGGCTCGGCGGGTTACGTCAACGGGCAAAACGTCAGACGTGTTGATGCAGGACCGGGACACTCTGGAGTGTATGTTCTGCACAGTTTGAGCGATTCCTTCAATGTCTCGGTAAGCCAAATTAATCCGCCCTTACCCGCATTACTGGAAATTAGTCCGTCTAACCCACAGGATTATGCGGGATTCGGTGTGGGTTGGCAATCGGGTACTTCAGAAGAATTTGGCTCACATGCAGGCGGAGTCTTAGTGCTCGGGAATGCCGATGACATCGGTTTCAACCTAACCGACGCACCCAAATATCTTGGACCCGGTGGAATAGTCAACTTGGTGGCCTTCTATGACGTGTTACAGGACAACTATTGGTGGCAGGACATGCAGGTTTATGTCCAGGTGTTGAACGGAATAGCGGGAACAACAATGAGTGTGCAATGCGCCGATTGCGAAAACTCGTTTGTTTCAACAACTCTTTCAGGCGGCAACGAAGAAGTCATTTTCCCGGTAGGAGATGCCGGCGGATTTGGACAACATTCGTTCACCCTGACTTCACAACTGTATGCAGAGCTTGATTGCTGGGGCTTTGAGTCAGCCAACTCGACCGGAATTCCTCCGGCAGTGTCTGACTTGACCATTCTGCGGAGCGGGAACGATATCCGCTTGTTCTGGAGTGCGGTGCCCGTGGCCTCAAATTATCTGGTGCAAAGTTCACCGGGAGTTAACGGCCCGTGGACAACACTCGTCACCCTGGGAACACCGAACTACACGATTTTGAATCAGGCAATAGCACCTCCGACACAGGTCTATTACCAAGTGATCGCAGTCGGCCCATAAATTCAGGAGGACTGGGAGAAAGAGACGGGGCTGGACTCGCGAGGGTTCGCCCCGTTTCTGTTTCCTCTATTATAGGCCTGCCTCGTCAATGGTCAGAAATTGCGTGTAACATATTGATTTTATTATTACATGGTGCCTAATTTGGGGTTGACTCTCGGGGTTTAATTTTGTACTATTTAGAGCTATAGGTGGCACAGAGTTATTCGGGTAGTTTTCGGGCTACCCGTCAGTTATAAGCGCAGGAGAGATTACAGTGGCAACAACTGCCGAAAAGAAGAAAGCCAGCCCCAACGGCGGCAAGAGCAAGACGAAAGTTTATCAGAATTTTATCGCGGGCAAGTGGTGCGACGCCGCGAATGGTCACATTATCGAAAATCGTAATCCGGCCCAGTGGTCGGATTTGATCGGCACCTTCCCGCACAGCCCGAAGGAAGACGTGGACCGCGCCGTGAAGTCGGCACAGAAAGCCTTCAAGACTTGGCGATTGGTCCCCCCACCGACGAAGGCTAAATTGTTCTTCAGACTCGTTGAGATCTTGAACGAGCGCAAAGAGCAACTTGCCTTTGACATGACACCTAGATGGGTGCCCATTTTGAAACGCAGCGATGTGCAGGAAGCCATTGACACCGCGATGTATGCTGCCGGTGAAGGCTATCGTATGTTCGGCAAGACCGTGCCGTCGGAATTGAATAACAAGTTCAACATGACGATTCGCATGCCGATCGGCGTGTGCGGTTTAATTTCGCCGTGGAATTTCCCGATGGCAATTCCCTCATGGAAGATTATTCCCGCACTGATGTCCGGCAACACGGTGGTGTTTAAGCCAGCCGAAATCACTCCGCTTTCGGCGCATAATCTCGTTGAAGCAATTCTTGATGCAGGTTTCCCACCGGAAATCATCAACATCGTACATGGCTCGGGCAAAGAAGTCGGTACGCACATCGTCAACCATCCGGATATTCCTGTGATTTCGTTCACGGGTTCGTCGGCGGTGGGCAAGATCATTGGCCGTGATGCAAGCTACATGCTCAAGCGCGTTTCAATGGAACTTGGCGGCAAGAACGGTCAGATTGTGATGAACGACGCCGATCTTGATCACGCTGTCGATTGCGCGATTTGGGGCGGCTTCGGTACGACCGGACAGCGCTGCACGGCGACCTCCCGCGTGATTGTGCAGGAAGGCGTGCATGATCTGTTTGTCGAAAAGTACATCAAAGCCGCGAAGAAATTGAAAATCGGTTACGGCAATGATGAAGGCATCACGATGGGGCCGTGCGTGAGCGAAAGCCAGCGCAAGACCGTGATGGAATATGTCGAAATCGGCAAGAAGGAAGACGGCGCAACGCTCGCATACGGCGGCAAAGCCTTGACCAAGGGCGATCATGCTGACGGTTGGTTCCATGAGCCGACCATCTTCACCGATGTGAAGCCGAACATGCGCATCGCTCAGGAAGAAATTTTCGGGCCGGTCGTGTCGGTGATCAAGATTAAGAATTTTGACGAAGCGATTAAGGTCTGCAACGACATTGACTACGGTCTGTCGAGCGCGGTGTTCACGAAGAATGTGGATCAGGCCTTCCGCGCCTTCCGTGATATCGAAACCGGAATCACCTACATCAACGCGGCGACTATCGGCGCCGAAGCGCACATGCCGTTCGGCGGCATGAAAGCCACCGGCAACGGCCATAGAGAAGGCGGCTGGGAGGTCTATGAATTCTATTCAGAGACCAAGGCCTGCTACATTGATTACTCAGGCAAGTTGCAGAGAGCGCAGATTGACGAGTAACCAGCGTGACGCTGGACCCATTTGCTTTCCCTGCGGCGCGTTTGCGCCGCAGGGAAAGAGTGAACTAAACTTACAAATTTACTTATCTTCATAAGCGTTGGGGAGATCGAGATGGATGCCAGATTTCCGCGCTACTTCTTTTTTGGATTATTGGTATTATCGCTTGGGTTGGTCGCCGTCGGTTTGTTTACGGCTCAAGCAATTCGTGATGCACGGCGTTCCAACGATATTGTAACGGTTACCGGATCTGCACGCAAGACTGTGCAATCGGATTACGCGACTTGGGGTGTTAACGTCTGGTGCTTGAATCCCGACACTCCTCCGTATGATTGCACAAAGAACCGTGGTCAACGTATTGTCGAGTTCTTGAAAAGTCACGGCGTTGTTGATTCCGATATCGTTGAGGGCTTAATCCGCGTAGAACAGATGTTCGACCGCGGCGGCATGAAAACCGGAGGATCGCAATTTATCGGTTATCAATGTGTGCAGAGAATCGAGGTGCACACGACGAACGTCGCTTCGCTTGACAAACTGGTGAAGGATTTTTCGGCACTGATTCCCGAACTAATTGAACTCAACTCAGAATCTCCGCAGTATTATTTCACAAAGCTTGCTGATTTGAGAATAGAGCTGCTTGGACAAGCCACTATGGACGCCAAAGCACGCGCTGAAATGATTGCTGGCAGCGCAGGCGGCAAAGTGAGCACGTTGCGTAACGCCAAAATGGGCGTTTTTCAGATTACTGCGCCGAATTCGCGCGATGTCCGTGACTACGGCTCTTACGACACTTCCACACTTGAGAAAGATGTGACAGCGGTGGTAACCGCGAGTTTTGCCGTTGAATAATTTGCTCCACGACTACCTCGCATTGCCCAGTTCGCTCATTCGTCCATCCTTGAGCTGATAGCAAGCCGTGACACAAGCACTATCACAACATGCACACCTTCCTAACAGACATCATCAAATTCAACACGTGGGCGAATCACAAAGTTGTGGCGTCGCTTGAGACGTGTCCGATTGTGCCGGGTGTCGGTGTGGAGCTGCTGTCGCATATTTTGCAGAACAACTGGTATGTGATGGATTTGATTGAAGAACGCGACAACGGCAAACGCTGGTACGACGCGGCAGATTACAATCTTGTCCAGTGCGTGAAAGAGATTCCCAAGCTCGACGAGGCCTACAAAGAACTAATCGTTCGCGCAGGCGAGGCTGGATTGGAAAAGCCTGTGACTTTCGTGGACTCGGCAGGCAAGACGGTCACGCGCAAAATTTCGGATTTGATTTTTCACACGCACGACCACTGCACCTACCATCGCGGACAAATCGCGAAAGTCGTGCGGCAAGCGGGCGGCGAACCGGCCAAGACGTGGTTCAACAGATGGATCACGGAAACCGATCGCGGGCAAATTTAACAGGGAGAACTGATAATGGATATGTTTGATTTGATGAAGAGTGCCAACAGCATTCTCGGCAAAACCGACGGTGAAGTAAATTTAGGCGCTCTGGCCGGATCCGTGATGGGCATGATGTCAAAGGAATCAGGCGGCATTAACGGCTTGCTGGAGCAATTTCAGAATAACGGCCTCGGCGAAATTGCAAAGTCGTGGGTGAGCACGGGTGAGAATATGCCCGTTTCACCTGACCAATTGCTGCAAGTTTTCGGACATGAGAAACTAAATGACTTGGCGAATAAATCGGGCATGGACTTGCAAAAATTCCTGCCGATTCTGACGGCGGCGCTGCCGTTGATTATTGATAAATTAACGCCGGACGGCGAAGTAAATGATAAGAGTAATCGTTCGTTAGAACAGGGTATGGGTTTGCTGAGTATGTTCGTGAACAAATAGTTAAAGGCACAAATCGTGCGCATATTCATCGCTTGCTGTGGGCTGCTTCTATGCATGCTCAGCGCACAGGCACAGGACATATCCGTGCCGCTCGATACAACAGGTAAGATCTTTGTTATTACGATTGAACTTGAAAACAAGCTGAACTTGTTTCCTGACTATGCAGGGTTCATGGAAGCCCGCCTGTATCACGTCAAGCGACAACAACACTTTCTTGAAGTGCTTGGGCGAAGAGACTCCAGCGTTGTTCGCACACGGATACCGCAGACCACCGAACAAGTCATCG
>JADKHW010000060.1 GCA_016721565.1 bacterium
GGATTGTTCTTGGCCTTTCAATATCCGCAGGAAATCTACGGCGTATCAGTCAACAACTTCCTGCGTCTGGCGATGACTGAGCGCTTCGGCAAAACTCCGACTTTCAAAGTTTGATGCCGAAATGAAGAAATGGCTCAGTTGCTGGATATCCGTCCCTGAGTTCACCAAGCGTTTCTTGAACGAAGGATTCTCCGGTGGCGAAAAGAAGCGCAACGAAATTCTGCAAATGGGAATGCTTAAGCCCGAGATGGCCATAATGGATGAAACCGATTCTGGTCTCGACATTGACGCATTAAAGATCGTGGCCCAAGGAGTCGAATCATTACGCGGACCCGAATTTGGTGCTCTCGTCATCACCCACTACCAGCGTCTCCTGAATTACATCGTTCCCGATGTCGTTCACATTCTCGTGGATGGCCGCATCGTCAAATCAGGCGACAAGACCCTTGCTTACCAGCTTGAGAGCGAAGGCTACGACTGGATTAAGTCGGAAGTTGCCGCCTAAAGTCGCGTGACCACGCTTGAATCAGACCTTGTAACGCGAGTCCATGACTCGCTCGGCATCGAATTAGAGTTTGATCCGCAAGGTCGCCCCAAACTAATCAGACCGCCGCTCGGTTCTCCCAAGTGGCCGCACACACTTGAGCCGCTACGCACGGTAGTCATGGATACAACTCCCACCGATGACGGTGAGTTTTGGCCGACGCCTCGCTTTGAGATTCTAATCGCGAATCTCGATTCAGTTAGCATCACGGTTTGTACAAGTTGGTGATCCGTCGTCAGGCGACTTGCTCGCGCAAATCACCACTTCAAGAAATTATCGTCAGCCGACCGCGCCGGAGTAATTTCAAAGCTTGCTCTGGGTTGGCATGAACACTCCGTGGCGAGTGTCGTCGCAGCACTCGGTAAACCGCAAATCGTCATCGCCGCGGCCAAGTCGCAAGTCGATCCAAACTGGCCGGACACGTTCGTTGTAGATGCTTCTGCCCACGCTCCCGAGAGTAAAGCCTTGGACCCATCTCGGTAACATCTGTTGCAGAAGCCGTCAGCGCCGCCATTAAGCAATTCGGAGCAAATCCCGCCTCGTGACAGACCTTGGTCCGCGCTATGGAAGCCTGCCTGCTAAACTCTACTACTGGACAAATAGCTGGCGCTTCAAAAACAATCCGCAGCACGTCATCACAATAACGCACTGCGGCAAGCTCGGCGACTTCATAGCCTGTCTTCCGATTGCATCTTGGCTTTACAAGACTCGTGGACAAAAGATTCACTTTGTGCTTGCAAGCAAGTTCGCGCTCTTTGCCCAAACGATTTCGTTATTGAAACTGCAAGAGCTGACACACGATGTTACTCTCGCAGACTTTCCAATCATCGATTGGGAGAAGGGTGGAGAACCCTACAAGCACGACCCGAATCAGTATGGTGTCGCCGCAACGGAGTACTACAACTTAGGTTTTCGCCGCACCCCGCGCCGTTTCGTGCCTGAATACGTCGCCGAAAGAATACGGTTTGGGCTACGACAATTCGTTTCGCATCAATCTCGGCAGCTACGAACGCACCGATGAAATATTAATCAGCGATGCGTTCATGCAAGAAGAAGTCCCGCAAGGGACACCGATAGATCATTCACAAGACGTTTTGACCAATGCTCGCCGGATGGCCGGTGCGCACGAGTCACACGTCAGTCAGTCCGGACTGTTTCATGTTTTGGATTGGGCCGGAGTCACACCAACCTGCGTTTACGTGTATCCGCATTCGGTTAACATGGATAAGTTCACCAACCGAATGAGTGAGCACAACATCAAGCACATCAACCGCGTCGTGAGACCTCTGAATCGCTAAATGCCCGGGTACATTGTTCACAGTGGTTGGTGGTGTGACGAATCGCGCAGGCACATCGGCGCGAACTACAACGAATCCGATGACCGCATCCGCACCCCGAAGTTCTTTGATGTCTGGTACGATTGCGTCACGAAGTTCTCGAACCCGAGGAAGATCATCGTCGTAGATTCCGCAAGTCCACTGAAGCCCGACATATCCGGCAAGTCCGTTGAATGGGTCAACCTGAAGATGAACTTCAAGCACGGCATGGTCTGCGAAGGTCAATACGGCGGCTGGACGAGAGCCTTTGCGCTTGGCGCAATGTACGCCTATTTGAATGACGCCGGTATTCAGTTTTCTTAGAGCAAGATTGCCTAATCGTAGGAGAAGGAGTCATCGAACGCGCCATCGAAAACATGGCCCACGCTGACATCTCCTATGGCGGATCAAGCGTCGTCCGCATCGAGCAGAGCTTCGTAATCATCAAACGCGATTACATCCTGACCTTCCTGCACGACTTTCTCGGCATGAAGCAAAGTGACCGCGATCTCTTCACCGAAGTAAAATTCCAGCGTATCCAAAAGCGCGAATACGCTCTGTCCTTCGTTGGTCTGAACAAGTCACGCTTCACGCCGTTACCCTTCGGCTTCGGTCGCAATCGTCCGCTCGATTGCACGCAAAAGCACCTTTACGCCCAGCAATGGTCGCGTGAAGAACTTCAAGAGTTGAACAAGCGTGTTCGCTTCGACTCTCTGACCGCCTTGCTGAGTTCCTAATTCGATTTTCAAATCTGGAGATATAATGGCTGAATCCAAAGAATTCACTCTCGACCTCGACAACTACGAGCGCTACGGCTTCCATATGCCGGAGCATAACATAGTCAAGCTTCCCAAGGGATTGTCCAAGCAGGTCGTCGAGGAAATCTCACGCTACAAAAATGAACCTGAGTGGATGCTCAATCTGCGTTTGAAAGGTCTTGACTACTTCTACAAGAAGCCATTGCCCGAGTGGGGACCGGACTTGAAAGTAATCGACTTTGAAGACATCCACTACTATATCAAGCCCTCAGATAAGGTCGAGCACGATTGGGACGCTGTTCCCAAAGAAATCCGCGAGACCTACGACAAGCTCGGAATTCCCGAAGCCGAGAAGAATTTCCTCGCAGGCGTCGGCGCACAATACGAAAGCGAAGTAGTCTACCACTCCTTGCAAGAGCAGTGGAGCAAACTTGGCGTCATTTTCCTCGATACCGACACCGGCTTGCGCGAGCATCCCGAAATCTTCAAAGAGTATTTCGCGAAAGCCATTCCGCGCGGTGACAACAAACTCGCCGCGCTGAATACGGCCGTTTGGTCCGGTGGAAGCTTTATCTACATCCCGAAGGCGTGCATGTCACGATTCCTCTCCAAGCCTATTTCCGCATCAACGCGAAAAACTCCGGTCAGTTCGAGCGCACGTTAATCATTGCTGACGAAGGCTCAAACGTCCACTACGTTGAAGGCTGCACTGCGCCAGTCTATTCGAGCGACTCACTGCACTCCGCCGTCGTCGAAATCTACTGCAAGAAGAATTCGCGCGTGCGCTACACCACGATTCAAAACTGGTCGAAGAACGTGTACAATCTTGTCACCAAGCGCGCCATCGCCGATGAAGGCGCGACGATGGAGTGGGTGGATTGCAACATCGGTTCCAAGATCACAATGAAGTATCCTTCAGTCTATCTGATGGGTCGCGGCGCGAAAGCGGACATTCTCTCCGTCGCGTATGCAGGCTCAGGCATGCACACCGAAGCCGGAGCAAAGGTCGTTCACAAGGCACCTGACACAACAAGCGTTATCATCTCGAAGTCCATTTCGCGTGGTGGCGGCAGAACGTCTATCGCGGTTTGGTCAGAAGTCGCCAAAGGCGCAACCAACAGCAAGAGCACTGTCAGTTGCGATGCACTTACTACCCGACGATCACAGTCGCAGCGACACCTATCCCTACATGAACATTCAGGAAGATCGCGTCGAACTCGGTCACGAAGCCACGGTTTCCAAGATTGGTGACGAACAGGTCTTCTATTTGCAAAGTCGCGGTATTTCCGAATCGGAAGCCATGACCATGATCGTTCGCGGTTTCATCGAGCCGGTCGTCAAAGAACTCCCGATGGAATACGCTCTTGAAATGAATCGTCTCATCCAGCTCCAAATGGAGGGTTCTGTTGGCTGAGACACGCACTCAAACATTACCGATGAGCTATCTCGAAAAAATATCTGCCGGTCACTCACTGTTTTCGTCAGACGACCGTGCGCAATCACTTAGTCAGGCCCGCGCCGCTTCCACTCCTGCCAAGGATATCGAAGAATGGCGCAAGAACAACCCCGACGCCTTCCCGTGGAAAAACGTTGAATTAGCGACGGATGCCACTCGCTTTGAAACGTCAATCAATGTCCGCAACGGCTTGACGCAAGACGCGCTCGTCGCCACGGCGAACGACCGCGAGCTGTTCACATCCATGCTTCAAGTTGAGGCTGACAATTTCGACAGCAAATTCCTGCACTACCATCGTGCCTTAACTGCACAGCCGATCTGTTTTGCGATTCCCGCGAACACGACTGGTGTGGTGATTGATCTTTCGCATCGTCATTTCGGATCAGGACTCGCCGCACCGACGACGTTGATTGTTGTCGAACGCGGAGCCGAAGCCATCGTGTTTGATCGTTGGCATACGGACAGCAAAGATAGCCCGATCATCGGCCGGACTGAAATTGTGGTCAAGCAAGGTGCTCGTTTGCATTATGTTCACGACGAGCACACGCCCGCGGACTCTGCTATCTATCGCACGGGCCGCATCAAGTCGAGCGCGACGGCTATCTGAACTTGGTGCGCCTTCACAGCCGGCGGAGCATGGACGTCGCCAAGTTGCGCATGGATCTGATTGGTGTGAACACCGAGTGTCATCTGAGTGGCCTGTTCAGCGGCATTGGTAAGGCCCGCGCTGAGCATCGCACGCATCAGCATCACGGTACACCAAACGGATTCTCGAATTTGTTGTTTAAGACGATCCTGGCCGGTGAATCACATTCGATCTATCAAGGCATCATCACCGTTCCGCAAATCGCGCAAAAGACTGATGCCTATCAAACCTGTCGCAATCTAATGCTCGATCCGGCACGCATGCGACGCAATTCCCAAGCTAGGATTATCGCCGACGACGTGAAGTGCAGCCACGGCGCGTCCATCGGCACGTTGAACAAGAGCAGTTGTTCTATCTTCAGACGCGCGGCTTGACCTATCGCGAAGCCATGACCGCAATCGGCATGGGTTTCGGCGAGCAGGTCATTCAAAACGTTCCAGAGGTTTTGGAAGACGTGCGACAGAGTTGGCGTGAGCGCGTAGCGCAAGCTGTCGGACTTGCATCGGGACACTGACAGAAATCACAAACGCCCCGGTGCATGATTCAGCACGGGGCACTTCTATATGGTGCGGGCTATATATGTCCCGCTAAATTGGATGTCCAGTTTCGTTGGGTCAGATCGACGACCAATGATGTAACGAGAAATTGCAAGACCTTACACTCAATCCAACCGTTTTCCGGATTGACCCAAGTGTCGAGTTCTTCAAACCGTCCCGTTTCTGGATTGTAATAGTAGTATGCAACATCTGCGGCAAACGTGTTCCTGCATTCCCCGTCGGTCCGTATTCAAGCTGCGAATACGTTGGAGTCTTTGACTATAATATCGCATTCAAGGTTTGGGTGACTCCCAAGGCATCCGGGATACACGAACAAACCGACCATATCTTCAATCTGGACATGGGTTGTGTCAGCGTTCGTTACCCACAAAGCCGCGCGAAACCCGGCGGCAGTGGCGCGCGCTCTCCCCGAGTCACTCCAAAGAAAAATTCGGCTCCTTCTCCGGGTCCGGCCGCAAGCATCTCTTGGTCGGTTCGGCTGGAAAGCTGACAGGTGCGGTGTCGCTGTCATCATCGCATCCAATAGTGAAAAACACCACAAGATACAAGGCAAGTATAAGATTCAGTTCATCAACCACCTAAGCTTGTCTAATGTTAGTAATGCCATAGTAGATGGCAAGCAATAGGCCACAATCAAAAATACGACATTGTCACTCTAATTAGCATGAGCCAAGACACGCAGTTAGTCAAAATTTGTTCGGTTTCGGATCTCCCCGCAACGGCGGAAAAGGTTTTCAAGTTGGGTCTCTCGAATTAGCGATATTTCAATCGGACGGCAAACTCTGCGACCAGCGATCTCTGTTCGCACGAGATGAGTATTTGACCGACGGCTGGCTTGAAGGCAATTGCGTCGAATGTCCTCGACACGGTGCACGATTCTCTCTTGAATCAGGTGAAGCCTTGTCGCTCCCGGCCACGGAACCGATTGAAGTTTTTGAGGTTGAAAAGAAAGGCGATGATATCTACGTCGCCATTCCAGTGAAGTATTTGCAGGCGGAAGGAGCCTGATTGTGATATTGGGACGCGACGTCCGCAAGGATTTCCCCATCTTGAACGTAAAGGTCAACGGCAAACCGTTGGTCTATTTGGATAGTGCCGCAAGCTCGCAAAGCCCAATGAAGTCATGACGGCCTATTGCCAGTTCTGCGAATCTCGCTACGCCAATGTGCATCGCGGTATTCACACTTTGGGTGAAGGCCGCAACGGGTGACTACGAAGGCGCGCGAAAGCGATTGCTGATTTCATCAAAGCGCCTGCGCTCGAAGGTTTGATCTTCACGCGCGGCACGACGGAATCCATCAATCTCGTTGCGCATTCGTTTGGCGAGAAGTTCATCAAGCACGGTCAATCAATTGTCTTGACTCCGATGGAGCATCACGCCAATCTGGTTCCGTGGCAATTGGTGGCGAAGTCTGTCGGCGCAGAACTGCGGTTCATTCCGATCAAGCGACGGCACGCTCGATCTGGTTGAAGCTCGCAAACTGATTGATTCAAGACTGCGCTCGTTGCAGTCACGCACGCTTCAAACGTGCTCGGCACGATCAATCCTGTTGGCGAACTTGTTGAACTTGCACACAAGGTCGGTGCGCGCATTCTAATTGACGGCGCGCAAGCCGTTTCCGCACATGCCAATTAACTTCCGCGAATTAAATCCCGACTTCTACGCCTTCTCCGCTCACAAATGCTCGGCCCCACAGGAATCGGCGTGCTCTACGGCCGCCCGAAATCCTAAATGACATGGAACCATACTGACCGGCGGCGAGATGATCCGCGAAGTCTTCCCCGATCACGCGACGTGGAACGATCTGCCTCACAAGTTCGAAGCGGGCACGCCTGCAATCGCCGAAGCCGTAAGCCTGGCCGCCGCCGTCAAGTATCTTGAAGCCATCGGCATGGAGCAGATCGCGCAATACGACCATCATCTGACGATGCACGCGCTCGAAAGCTTTCAGCCGAAAACGACCTCAAAATCTACGGCCCGCCCTCGCAGCGTGGGCAGTGATATCCTTCAACGTCCCGGGATTCACCCGCACGACATGGCCGCCTTACTCGACCGCGAAGGCATCGCCATTCGCGCCGGACATCATTGCTGCCAGCCGCTGATGCGCTGGCTCGGGTTCAAGCCACTGCCGGCGAGTTTCTATCTCTACAACACCTAGGACGACATCGACGCGCTTGTCTCTGCCGTCCGCTCGCCCGCGCGGTTCCTGCGTGAACGATCTCTACGGCGAAATCCTGCTCGATCACTACCGCTTGCCGCGCAACAAAGGCAAGCTTCCCGACGGACCTTATCCGTCGAAGGCAAGAACCCGCTCTGCGGTGACGAATTGACGCTGCATTTGAAAGTGCAGGACGGCAAGAGTCAAGACATTGCATTTGAAGGCACCGGCTGCGCAATCTCAATGGCCAGCGCTTCAATGTTGACCGAGGATTTGAAGGGCCGCACACTCGAAGAAGTCCACCGCCGCATCGACCAATTCCGTGTTCTCATCCGCGAAGGCAAGGGCCTGAAGGCGAATCAATGGACGACATAACGTCGCTTATCGGTGTCGCCCAGTTACCTGTCCGTGTAAATGTGCCACCCTCCGTGGACGACGATGGGAAGAGGCGTTAAAGTCCGCCCCAAATGAACGTTCAAAATTCCTAAAAAGCCTCGTTTTGAGGCTTTTTGTACAATTCTACTAACTTGAGGTCTGTTACGATTGCTTTAAGCTATAGAAAGTTATATTTCGCATACTGCTGGGATGGCGTGAACTTTCCAGAAACATGGGTCCTAAGTAACAGAGGGAATTGTGGATCCGAAACTGAGTGATCTGCGCAAGATCGCATTGGGTGGAGTGGATACTATTACCACCGCGATTGCTTTATCTTGAAACGTTCCGGCTTCAAGGGTGCAATTTGCGGGGTTGACAATTCATCGACCATCACCCAAGCCTGGAATAACGGCTGTGTTACAGATGGCCGGAACAGATTGGAGAACGCCTTAGCGAACTGCAAGCTCGTTGTGCTTCACGCAGTCACGCGGTTCAATCCAGCGCCTAACTGCGAATACTGGAGCTTGCCGAACCTGAATACGATAATCTTGGATGCCACCGCTGTAAAGGGTCACGGAGAAGCCACAATGGATTGTTCTTCGGGCCGCGAAGACATTCGTTCACTATGTAGGATTCCACCTTGTAAACGAACCAGACCACGGGACGACAGACGACAAACCATCGCATTTTTCTTTGATGGTAAGGCAATCATTCTGACTCCGCATTCGCGCAGATTACCCTGCCTTCAAGGTGTTGGAGGGCTGCGTTCCAGATCGTTTGGAGCAAGAGTGATTGCCATGGATCCGCAGGCATTTCACGACGGCTTGCGATGCTTGACTTCGTGCCTGATTTGTGAGTTTCTTGAATTGAAGCAGTTCTCGCCAGTACAAGTGCAGAGAAGATTTCTGCGGAATATCTGGGCCAGCAGGCTGCACGTCGATTGAAACAGCTTGCGGATTGCATGAAACGTCGTGGCACGGTCGTTGCTTGGAACTCGAGAACATGTTGATAGTTTGTTGGCAAATATCAGCTTTCAATTCAGACACTGCGGGAAGACCTTCTTCAACGGAGTGTTCAGGCGCGAGTCACCGCTGTTTCTGACAAAGGCGATCTTCTTGCGATCAGCAGGCGATTGACGCCAACCAGGACGGATCATCGTTATGACGTCAGGCGCTCCGAAGTGATGCAGCACATAGCTAAACTGCTCGCGGAATCACGCGTTGTTGTCAGTAAGCTTGAACTGATGCAAGGCAAAACGGATGGTGCATACAAGATTCGTTTGGACAGTGAAGCGAGTCGAAACAAAGCAGCTTCGCTCTTGAAAGCTGCCGGAATCAAGGTTGAATTTAAGGACTGATTTGGAGAACGTTCTACGGAACAGGCACATTCCCCCGTCACGGATCTTGTCGAACTGACGCTTCCCGATCCGCTCGATATATTTCGACAATGATTTCAATAAAGTCGCTCTGCTCGGTGTAGGGCTGATTGGCGGCTCTATTGGTCTGAAACTCCAAGGCCATCCAGTTCAGCGGCACGGTGGTGGGTTACGACCGTGAAGAAGTGTTGCAAAGAAGCGATGATACGCCGGAGCAATCGATCACAGTGTTGGTGACATCTCTGAAGCGATTGCCGGAGCGGATTTAGTGATTCTTGCAATGTCCGCCGATGAAGTTGTGAAGATGCTGCCGACGATCTTGCGTACGGCTCACCCCGGAGCGGTGGTGACGGATACGTCGGGAGCGAAGGAAGAAAATTTTGAAGATCGCGCGTGGTGGAAGACGCCCGCGCGATTTTTATTGGTGGGCATCCGCTGGCGGGAAGCCAACGGCAAGGGATTGCGAACGCTCATCCGGAATTGTTTGCGAGCGCCTATTGGCTTCTGACTCCGGATGAAGATGTGCCGATGGATAAACTCACGGCCTTCAAGTGGTGGATTCGCACGCTCGGTGGCTATCCGATTGTGCTGCCCGCCGATGTGCATGATCGGATTATTGCTTCGACGACGCACATGCCGTTGATATTTGCATTGGCTCTGACCGATTGGCTGGCCAATGAAAGCCGTGATCTTCCGTTGTTGCGAAGATTGCCACTGGACATTTTCAAGCGATGACGGCGATAACTTCATTTGCCGCTGGGGGTAAGGTCGGTACTGGCGGCGAATCGTGAGCAGACGCTGGACGCGCTGGGAAGTTCAGGAAGCACTTCGACGAAATCGAAGCGGCGTTTCTGTCGGGCAAGCTAGAAGAAGGTTTGGCAGGAGCTTACTCATTTCAGAAAGCTTGGCCGTGAGCAGCCAGGAGATTAGGATTCACAGTCTGAGTTGACGGTGATTGTTCCGGACCGGCCCGGTGTGTTGGCGGCGATTGCGGGACTCTTAGCAGAACACAGAATCAACATTCGTGATATTGGGTCATGCACAGCCGTGGGCGGCAGGCAGGAATGATACGGGTGACGTTGGGTCGCTTGCTGATTCACGCAACGCAATTCAGATTTGAAATTGCACGGCTACACAGCGATGCGCAGGATTAGCGTGCGTATAACGCACCGCCCGCTGATAAGCGGGTTTGC
>JADKHW010000061.1 GCA_016721565.1 bacterium
TTCGTGCCTGAATACGTCGCCGAAGAATACGGCTTGGGTTACGACAAATCATTTCGCCTGAATCTTGGCAGTTACGACCGCACCGCAGAAGTTTTAATCAGTGATGCGTTCATGCAAGAAGAAGTTCCAGACGGAACTCTGACCAGATCATTCACAAGACGTCTTGACCAATGCCCGCCGTATGGCCCGGTGCCCACCGAGTCACACGTCAGTCAGTCGGACTGTTCATGTTTTGGATTGGGCCGGGTCACGCCTACCCCCGTTTCGTGTATCCACATTCGGTTAACATGGATAGGTTCACCAACCGAATGAGCGAACACTATATCAAGCACATCAGCTACGTCATGAGACCTCTGAATCGCTAAATGCCCGGGTACATTGTTCACAGTGGTTGGTGGTGTGACGAATCGCGCAGGCACATCGGCGCGAACTACAACGAATCCGATGACCGCATCCGCACTCCGAAGTTCTTTGATGTCTGGTACGATTGCGTCACGAAATTCTCGAACCCCGAGAAGATCATCGTCATAGATTCCGCAAGCCCGCTGAAGCCAGACATATCCGGCAAGTCCGTTGAATGGGTAAACCTGAAGACGAATTTTAAGCACGGCATGGTCTGCGAAGGGCAATACGGAGGTTGTTGGAGGAGCCTTCGCGCTCAGCGCCATGTACGCCTATCTGAATGATGCCAGGTATTCAGTTTTCTTAGAGGCAAGTTGCCTAATCGTAGGGAAAGGTCATCGAACCCGCCATCGAAAAGCATGGCCCGCGCTGACACATCTCTATGGCGGTTCAAGTGTCACGTCCGCATCGAGCGAAGTTCGGTAATCATCAAACGTGATTACATCCTGGCCTTCCTGCGACTTCCTCGGCATGAAGCAAGTGACCGCGATCTCTTCACCGAAGTAAAATTCCAGCGTATCCAAAAGCGCGAATACGCTCTGTCCTTCGTCGGTCTGAACAAGTCACGCTTCACCCCGATACCCTTCGGCTTCGGTCGCAATCGACCGCTGGATTGCACACAAAAGCACCTTTACGCCCCAGCAATGGTCGCGTAGAGAACTTCAAGTTGAACAAGCGTGTCCGCGACTCTTTGACCGCCTTCCTTTGAGTTCCTAATTCGATTTTTCAGTCTGGAGATATAATAGCTGAATCAAAGAATTCACTCACGACCTCGACAACTACAGGCGCTACGGCTTCCATATGCGGAGCATAACATAGTCAAGCTTCCCAAGGGGTTGTCAAGCAGATCGTCGAGAATCTCACGCTACAAAATGAACCTGGTGGATGTTGAATCTGCGTTTGAAAGGCCTGACTAGCTCTACAACAAGCCACATTGCCCGAGTGGGGACCGGACTTGAAGGTAATCGACTTTGAAGACATCCACTACTATATCAAGCCCTCAGATAAGGTCGAGCACGATTGGGACGCCGTTCCCAAAGAAATCCGCGAGACCTACGACAAGCTCGGAATTCCCGAAGCCGAGAAGAATTTCCTCGCTGGCGTTGGGGCACAATATGAAAGCGAAGTTGTTTACCACTCCTTGCAAGAGCAGTGGAGCAAACTTGGCGTCATTTTCCTCGATACCGACACCGGCTTGCGCGAGCATCCCGAAATCTTCAAAGAGTATTTCGCCAAAGCCATTCCCGCCGGAGACAACAAGCTCGCCGCGCTGAATACGGCAGTCTGGTCCGGTGGAAGCTTTATCTACATCCCGAAGGGCGTGCACGTCACAATTCCGCTCCAAGCCTATTTCCGCATCAACGCGAAAAACTCCGGCCAGTTCGAGCGCACGCTAATCATCGCCGATGAAGGCTCCAACGTCCACTACGTTGAAGGCTGCACTGCGCCAGTCTATTCGAGCGACTCACTGCACTCCGCCGTCGTCGAAATCTACTGCAAGAAGAATTCGCGCGTGCGCTACACCACGATTCAAAATTGGTCGAAGAACGTGTATAATCTCGTCACCAAGCGCGCCATCGCCGAAGAGGGCGCCACGATGGAATGGGTCGATTGCAACATCGGTTCTAAGATCACAATGAAGTATCCGTCAGTCTATCTGATGGGTCGCGGCGCAAAAGCGGACATTCTCTCCGTCGCCTATGCAGGCTCAGGCATGCACACCGAAGCCGGAGCAAAGGTCGTTCACAAGGCTCCTGACACAACGAGTGTCATCATCTCGAAGTCCATTTCTCGCGGCGGCGGCAGAACGTCCTATCGTGGTTTGGTTGAAGTCGCCAAAGGCGCGACCAACAGCAAGAGCACCGTCAGTTGCGACGCGCTTCTGCTTGATGATCACAGCCGCAGCGACACCTATCCCTACATGAACATTCAGGAAGATCGCGTCGAACTCGGTCACGAAGCCACGGTTTCCAAGATCGGTGACGAGCAGGTCTTCTATTTGCAAAGTCGCGGTATTTCCGAATCGGAAGCCATGACCATGATCGTTCGCGGTTTCATCGAGCCGGTCGTCAAAGAACTCCCGATGGAATACGCTCTTGAAATGAATCGTCTCATCCAGCTCCAAATGGAGGGTTCTGTTGGCTGAGACACGCACTCAAACATTACCGATGAGCTATCTCGAAAAAATATCTGCCGGTCATTCGCTCTTTTCGTCAGACGACCGTGCGCAATCTCTTAGTCAGGCCCGCGCCGCTTCCACTCCTGCCAAGGATATCGAAGAATGGCGCAAAACAACCGACGCCTTCCGTGGAACAACGTTGAATCCGCGACGGATGCCACGCGCTTTGGAAACGTCCATCAATGTCCGCAACGGCTTGACGCAAGACGCGCTCGTCGCCACAGCGAACGACCGCGAGCTGTTCACATCCATGCTTCAAGTTGAGGCTGACAATTTCGACAGCAAATTCCTGCACTACCATCGTGCCTTAACTGCACAGCCGATCTGTTTGCGTATTCCCGCAAACACGACAGGTGTTGTAATTGATCTTTCGCATCGTCATTTCGGATCAGGACTCGCCGCACCGACGACGTTGATTGTTGTCGAACGCGGAGCCGAAGCCATCGTGTTTGATCGTTGGCATACGGACAGCAAAGATTGCCCGATCATCGGCCGGACTGAAATTGTGGTCAAGCAAGGTGCTCGTTTGCATTATGTTCACGACGAGCACACGCCCGCGGACTCTGCTATCTATCGGACGGGCCGCATCCAAGTCGAGCGCGACGGCTATCTTAATTGGTGCGCCTTCACAACCGGTGGAGCATGGCACGTCGCCAAGTTGCGCATGGATCTGATTGGTGTGAATACCGAATGTCATTTGAGCGGTCTGTTCAGTGGCATCGGCAAAGCCCGCGCTGAGCATCGCACGCATCAGCATCACGGTACACCAAACGGATTCTCGAATTTGTTGTTTAAGACGATCCTGGCCGGTGAATCACATTCGATCTATCAAGGCATCATCACCGTTCCGCAAATCGCGCAAAAGACTGATGCCTATCAAACATGCCGTAACCTAATGCTCGATCCCGGCACGCACGCGGACGCAATTCCCAAGCTTGAGATCATCGCTGACGACGTGAAGTGCAGTCACGGCGCGTCAATCGGCACGTTGAACAAAGAGCAGTTGTTCTATCTGCAAACGCGTGGTTTGACCTACCGCGAAGCGATGACCGCGATCGGTATGGGCTTCGGCGAACAAGTCATTCAAAACGTTCCGGAAGTCTTGGAAGACGTGCGACAGAGTTGGCGTGAACGTGTTGCGCAAGCTGTCGGTCTGGCATCGGGACACTGACGGAAATCACAAACGCCCCGGTGCATGATTCAGCACGGGGCGCTTCTGTATGATGCGGGCTATATATGTCCCGCTAAATTGGATGTGTCAGTTTCGTTGGGTCAAACGACGGCCAATGATGTAACGTGAGAAGTGCAAGACCTTGCATTCAATCCAACCGTTGTCTGGATTAACCCATGTGTCGAGTTCTTCAAACTGTCCGCTGTCTGGATTGTAATAGTAGTATGCAACATCTGCGGCAAATGTGTTCTCTGGAAATTCGATTACCGTGGAGTCGATCCACAGCCCCACAGAATCCGTAAATTGCATTCCCGTCGGTCCGTATTCAAGCTGTGAGTACGTTGCATCTTTGACTATAATATCGCACTCAAGGTTTGGGTGACTTCCAAGGCATCCGGGATACACGAACAAACCAACCATATCTTCAATCTGGATATGTGTTGTGTCAACGTTAGTTACCCACAATGCCGCATGAAAATCAGCAGCCGTGGCGCGTGCTCTACCTGAGTCGCTCCACCAGAAAAATTCTGCCCCTTCCCCCGGTCCGGCTTCAAGCATCTCTTGAGTCGGTTCGGCTGGAAAGCTGACAGGTGCGGTGTCGCTGTCGTCATCGCATCCAATGGTGAAAAGCACCACAAGATACAAAGGCAAGTATAGGAATCGGTTCATCTAAACCACCTGAGCTTGTCTAATGATAGTAATGCCATAGTAGATGGCAAACAATAGGCCACAATCAAAAATACGACATTGTCACTCTAATTAGCATGAGCCAAGACACGCAGTTAGTCAAAATTTGTTCGGTTTCGGATCTCCCCCGCAACGGCGGAAAAGGTTTTCAAGTTGGGTCTCTCGAATTAGCGATATTTCAGTCAGACGGCAAGCTCTACGCGACGAGCGATCTCTGTTCGCACGAAGATGAGTACTTGACCGACGGCTGGCTTGAAGGAAATTGCATTGAATGTCCCCGGCACGGTGCGCGTTTTTCACTTGATACCGGTGAAGCGCTGTCACTTCCTGCCACGGAACCGATTCAGGTTTTCGCGGTAGAAAAGAAAGACGACGACATCTACGTCGCCATTCCTGTTAAGTACTTGCAGGCGGAAGGAGCCTGATTGTGATATTGGGACGCGACGTCCGCAAGGACTTTCCCATATTGAACGTAAAAGTCAACGGAAAACCGTTGGTCTATTTGGATAGTGCCGCAAGCTCACAAAAGCCCAATGAAGTGATGACGGCCTATTGCAAGTTCTGTGAATCTCGCTACGCCAATGTGCATCGCGGTATTCACACCCTGGGTGAGGCCGCAACGGGTGACTACGAAGGCGCGCGGAAAGCGATTGCTGATTTCATCAAAGCGCCTGCGCTCGAGGGGTTGATCTTCACGCGCGGCACGACGGAATCAATTAATCTCGTTGCGCATTCGTTTGGTGAAAAAATTTATCAAGCACGGTCAATCAATTGTCTTGACTCCGATGGAGCATCATGCCAACTTGGTTCCGTGGCAATTGGTGGCAAAATCGGTCGGCGCAGAACTGCGGTTCATTCCGATCAAGAGCGACGGCACTCTCGATCTGGTTGAAGCTCGCAAGCTGATTGATTCTAAGACAGCGCTCGTTGCTGTTACGCACTCTTCAAATGTGCTTGGCACAATCAATCCTGTTGGCGAACTTGTTCAGCTTGCACACAAAGTGGGTGCGCGCATTCTAATTGACGGCGCGCAATCTGTTCCGCACATGCCGATTAACTTGCGCGAATTAAATCCCGACTTCTACGCCTTCTCCGCGCACAAAATGCTCGGCCCTACTGGAATCGGCGTGCTTTACGGCAATCCCGAAATCTTGAATGACATGGAACCGTACATGACGGGAGGCGAGATGATCCGTGAGGTCTTTCTCGATCATGCGACGTGGAACAGTCTCCCGCACAAGTTTGAGGCGGGAACTCCTGCAATTGCTGAAGCCGTGAGCCTAACCGCTGCCGTCAAATATCTTGAAGCCATCGGCATGGATCGCATTGCTCAATACGACCATCATCTGACAATGCACGCGCTTGAAAAACTTTCAGCCGAAAACGACCTCGAAATCTACGGCCCACGCACGCAGCGTGGAGCGGTGATATCGTTCAACGTCCCCGGTATTCACCCGCACGACATGGCAGCCTTGCTCGACCGCGAGGGCGTCGCCATTCGCGCTGGACATCATTGCTGTCAACCTCTGATGCGCTGGCTTGGAGTTCAAGCTACAGCACGAGCGAGTTTCTATCTCTACAACACTCTGGACGACATCGACGCTCTTGTCTCTGCCGTCCGCTCAGCCCGCGCGATTCTTGCATGAACGATCTCTACAGCGATATCCTGCTCGACCACTACCGCTTGCCCCGCAACAAAGGTAAACTTGCCGATGAGACCTTATCCGTCGAAGGCAAGAACCCGCTCTGCGGTGATGAATTAATTCTGCATTTGAAAGTACAGGACGGCAAGATTCAAGACATCGCATTTGAAGGCACAGGCTGTGCAATCTCAATGGCCAGCGCTTCGATGTTAACCGAAGATTTGAAGGGCCGCACACTTGAAGAAGTCCGCCGCCGCATCGACCAATTTCGTGTTCTCATCCGCGAAGGCAAAGAGCCTGAGGGCGAATCAATGGACGACATCACGTCACTTATCGGTGTCGCTCAGTTGCCTGTACGTGTAAAATGTGCCACCCTCCCGTGGACGACGATGGAAGAGGCGTTAAAGTCCGCCCCCAAATGAACGTTCAAAATTCCTAAAAAAGCCTCGTTTTGAGGCTTTTTTTATGCAATTTCTGCTAACTTGAGGGTCTGTTGCGATTGCTTTAAGCTATAGAGAAAGTTATATTTCGCATACTGCTGGGATGGCGTGAACTTTGCAGAAACGGGTCCTAAGTCACAAGAGGGCATTGTGGATCCGAAACTTAACGACCTGCGAAAAATCGCGCTGGGCGGCGTGGATAGCATCACTTCAGCGATTGCATTATCCCTGAAACGTGCGGGCTATAAGGGTGCGCTCTACGGAGTAGATAGCGCGGCAGTCATCACGCAAGCTTGGAATAATGGCTGCGTCACTGACGGTGGAACAGAATGGAAAGACGCGCTAACGAACTGCAAGTTTGTCGTGCTGTCACGACAGTCTCGCAACTACCGCACACGTCTTGCCAAAGTGCTGGAGCTTGCCGAACCTGAAACGATCATTCTCGATGCGTCTTCCGTAAAAGGTTACGCTGAAGAAGTGATTGTTGCTTCAGGCCGCGAAGATATTCGTCACATTGGTTTTTTCCTCGTTCACGAGCAAGACCATGCGACTGACGACGCCAAGCCTTCGCATTTCTTTTTTGATGGCAAGACGATCATCCTAACACCGCGCAGTCGCACCGACCTTGCGGCCTTCAAGATGTTGTCCGCCGCGTTAGAGACGTGTGGAGCGAAAGTCATTCCGATGTATCCGCATGCCTTTTACGAACGGCTTGCAATGCTCGATTTCGTTCCTGACCTGCTTGAATTTCTCGAATTAGAAGCAGTTCTCGCCAGCACAAGCGCCGACAAGATTACGGCGGAGCATTTGGGTCAGCGTCTGTACGCGCGCTTGAAACGGCTGGCCGATCTGCATCAAAGCCCGTGGCACGACTCGTTAATTGGAACGCGCAGTCAGATTGATTGTTTGCTTGCAAATATCCAGCTCTCGATTCAAACGGTTCGTGAAGATTTGCTTGCAGGTAGTTTTGAAGCGCGCGTTGCAAGTGTTTTGGCTAAAGGCGACTACTTGCATCAGCAGACGATTGATGCCGCCAGTGATGAGATTGTCGTTGCGACAAAAGGCGATTCCAGATCATGCAGAAGATTGCTCGTCTGCTGTCGGAATCCCGCGTTGTGGTGACCAAGCTTGAAGAGTTGAAATAGGATTCCGAAGGTACATACAAGCTCCGATTGGAAAGCAAAGAGCACCGCAACAAAGCTGTGAGCTTGCTGAAATCGGCCGGAATCAAGGTTGAATTTAAGGACTGATTTGGAGAACGTTCTACGGAACAGGCACATTCCCCCGTCACGGATCTTGTCGAACTGACGCTTCCCGATCCGCTCGATATATTTCGAAATGATTTCAACAAGGTCGCTCTGCTCGGTGTAGGGCTGATTGGCGGCTCTATTGGTCTGAAACTCAAGGCCATGCAGTTCAGCGGCACGGTTGTGGGTTACGACCGTGAAGAAGTGTTGCAGGAAGCGATGATGCGCGGAGCAATCGATCACGGTGTCGGTGACATCTCTGAAGCGATTGCCGGAGCGGATTTGGTGATTCTTGCGATGTCTGCCGATGAAGTCGTGAAGATGCTGCCGACGATTTTGCGCACGGCTCAAGCAGGAGCGGTGGTGACGGATACGTCGGGAGCTAAGGCAGGAATTTTGAAGATCGCGCGCGAGGTGGAAGACGCCCGCGCGATTTTTATTGGTGGGCATCCGCTGGCAGGAAGTCAGCGGCAGGGGATTGCGAATGCTCATCCGGAATTATTTGCGAGCGCCTATTGGCTCTTGACTCCGGATGAAGATGTGCCGATGGATAAACTCACGGCCTTCAAGTGGTGGATTCGCACGCTGGGTGGTTATCCGATTGTGTTGCCTGCTGATGTGCATGATCGGATTATCGCTTCGACGACACACATGCCGTTGATATTTGCCTTGGCTTTAACCGATTGGCTGGCCAATGAAAGCCGTGATCTTCCGTTGTTGCAAAAGATTGCCACGGGACATTTTCAGGCGATGACGGCGATGGCTTCATTGCCGCTGGGTGCTTGGGAATCGGTGCTGGCCGCAAATCGTGAACAGACGCTTGACGCGCTGAGGAAATTCAGGAAACACTTCGACGAAATCGAAGCGGCGTTTCTGTCGGGCAAGTTAGAAGAGGTTTGGCAGAGGGCTTACTCATTTCAGAGAAAGCTTGGCCGTGAGCGTCCGGGAGATTGGGATTCACAGTCTGAGTTGACGGTGATTGTTCCGGATCGGCCCGGTGTGTTGGCGGCGATTGCGGGACTCTTGGCAGAACATGAGATCAATATTCGTGATATTGGAGTCATGCACAGCAGTGAGCGGCAGGGTGGAATGTTACGAGTGACGTTGGAGTCGCTTGCTGATTCACGCAACGCAATTCAGATTTTGAAATTGCACGGCTACACAGCCATGACGCGATTAATCGCGTTAAAACGCTGGACCGCTTGTAGCGGTTTTGCGCTGACGCGGCCTCAACGATTGTTGGCCGCGTTTTTTTGTGCAATTTTGGAGAGGCGAGGTGGGGTTGTAAGGGGTTGTTTCTGTGTAAAACGCAAATAATTGACCAAACAGGAGTTGTGTATAAATAAGGGGTTAACTTTTGGGGGTGCACTATGTTTCACAAAGTCTTATCCTGCTGTTATTTTGATACCCAATATACGAAAATTTGAACGTATGACAAGAGTTATTTTCATTTTATTGAACTTAACAAGCT
>JADKHW010000062.1 GCA_016721565.1 bacterium
AAGCTGGGCGCTATATTGGAATCAGATTCCGGTCGGGTTGCGCGGACCCAACTTCGCTCGGCGGAGCGCGGAAGGTCGCTGGCGGAAGCACGACCTCGTGAAGGGAACGAGATGGTAACCTTCTGTGGCGAGATCCCCACGGGATGACAATGGTTTGGGTTGGTCGATGGACGTGGGGCATGTGAAGACACCTGCCGCCGCGCTGAGATTCTCAATTTGTCAGGGTTTGCCTGCATATGAACGTCAAAGAACAGATCAAAGAGTATATCACCGCAAGCCCGAAGTGAAGCGAGCTGATATGCAAGAGTCGCATCGCTTATTGTTCGTGCTTAGCAAATCTAAGTTGTGGTTCTTGACGGCAGAACAGCGAGGGCAAAGTTGAAGCGCGCAATCCACATCGGCTATGGATTTTACCACCAAATATGCTGACGGATCTACCGAGAGTTTATCAAATTGGTTTGAGTGCGAAACACGATCGGAATCTCGAGTGTACATCACAACCTCAGGATCTGACATACTTAGCCAAAACGTATGGAAAGAAACTTGGCAACGACTGCCAACCGGGTATTGCATCAAACCAAAAGCTCGATGATGTTGATGTTGATTTGCTTTTGCGAGGCGACTACAAATATGGGGTTCAGGCGACGAAAGAATAGGGTTGCTTAACACAGGGCGGCACGCCTGCCGCCCCTGTTGCGCACAAAATTTTCACATTTCATATTTCCAATTTTCACTTGCACACCAACCGAATATTTTGTGGCATGATGACGCGGGATGTGATGAACGATCCACATGCGTATTACCAACACCTGCGCGCGCACGATCCGGTAGATTGGAATGAAAAGTGGGGGCGGCGGTGCTCAGCGGTATAATGATATCGTGAAGGTGCGCGCGATCTGGCGGGATGGTCTTCACAGCGGATCCGATCTCTCCTAGAAGAGATGCGGCCCGGTGATGAAATAAGTTTCGCCGATCTTTCGACGTCTTGGCCAACTAGCGGTTACCTTCAAAGAATAGCCCGGACCACACGCGCATCAGACGTTTGCTGAATCCGCACATGACGCCGAGTGCTGGAAAAGACAAACCGCGTAGCTAGCAGATCGTGCATTCTGGCGATTAACCGGATTCAGCGGGTAAGAAAGCTGATATGGTGAAAGAGTTTTCCTTACCTGATTCCGTTGACCGTGATTTTGGGCATATGCTCGAGTTCCCGAAGCGGATAAGGATCGCGACGACATCCGGCATTGCTCAGAGCAGATCGGCTTGCTGTTTTTTTTCGTGCCGACGAAACTGGGCGCCGCGAATCGCGTGCAGGATTTATCGTTTGTGAATTTCCTTCGCCTTCGCTGGTCGGGAAGAGCGCCGCCTGAATCCCAAAAGACGATGTGATCAGCATTCTCACGGAAGCGGAGAAGCAGGGAATTCTGACCAGCGACGAGGTGATTGCCACGACGATCTGGCGGTTGTTTCAGCGGACAATGAACAACGACGAACCTGATTAACAACGGCACGCTCGCAGTTGTGAATAATCCCGATCAGTGGGAACTGTTGAAAGCGGATCCTGAGTTTAAGCGAGAGTGCGGTGGAAGAACCCTGCACCGACACGTCGGTGAAGGCCACGGTGCGCTGGGCGAAAAACGACATTGAAATCGGTGGGAAACTGATTAAAAGGACCAGCGGCTGCTGCTGCGTCGACTGGAACAACCGTGATCCGGAATTTCCCGAATCCCGACAAGCTTGACATCACACGCAACCCAAGTGCACGTCGCGTTTGCGCACGGGATTCATGCAGTGTCGGCAGGCCGCTGGCGAACCCGAAGCGGCAGAGACATTCAGATTGTGGCCGAGCGCACTGCCCGCGAAGCTTGAAGCCAACAGCTTGAATATCAACCGGCGATTGTGCCAAACCACCGAAGGAGTTTCCGGTTAGTTGGGCGAGCGTGCCATTTGCACCAGCGTTGACGCTGGACCCAGTCGCTGACGCGAAGACAATTGCAATTTTCGATCCTGCTTTAGCGGGCGGCATGCCTGCCGCCCTACATCAAACAATTCCACTTATGTCCAAATACAAAATCACGATCGATAAGAACCGCTGCGGGTTCAACGCTGTGCATGATGGAAGCGCCGGATATTTTGCGCTCGACGAAGAGCATCAGGCGCACGTTATTGCACCGAGACGCCGATGACGGAGGGCGTCTTACTGCGGCGCATGCCTGCCCGATGGACGCGATTTTCCTTGAAGAAATTGGAGACGGGAAGCGGATTTGGCCGCGGGCGGAAGGCTTCTTTGGATACTGAAGGGAAGTTTCAAACCAAGATCTGATTGGCGACTGCTTCGGCACATATTTTCATGGCGGCGCTTAGGCTCGTTCGCTTAGGCAAGGGCGAGCTGCAGACGCCGGATCCGCTGCCGGAGGATTCCGTAAAACTTGTGGCTGCGCGACACGCAATTCTCGAGATATGGCGCGGAGCGCAGGTCTAGAACGAAGACAGTGGAAAGTGGCCTGAGTCGGTTATCGCTGGACAGCATGCACTACATTAAATTGGACTCAGCGATTCGCGCTGATTGGACTTTCACGTTTCGTGGCAACCCGCCGGAAGCAGTGATTGCCAAACAAAATTATCTGGCAAAGAATGCGCGTAAGGACGGTTTTGGAGACTATCACCGACTGTGGTACAACATCGGTACCGGTTATTGGGCAGGTTCGGGCCTTCCAATGTTTGGAGTTGACACGCTCACGCTTGATCAACAATCAGTACTAATTGTTGAAGCTCAATCGTCCATGCATGCGTTGGCCAGCGCCAGCCAAGTTTACTATAGGACCGTGGCGAAAGGCAAGCGTTGTACAACTGGCGAGGAATAAATGTGATGATGCCGGAACAGTGTCAAGACTAACTGGAACATTCGCATGTACGGCACGGCACCGGATTCTATTGTGGCAATTTCCACGGATTGGATGCAGGATGGGCCGGATCATCGCTTGACTTACTTTCCGGTTGAAAAGAAGTTTGCCGGATACGGAGTCATTGATCCCTACCACATTCCGAAACTGACTCCATATCTGGAGTATGTAGAACCTAAACACTAAGTATTTTCGATTCCATTTTCATTTCACCACAAGCACACGAGACGCATGAGCACAAAGAAACAGTCTGAGATGATCACGATTCTGGCGACCGACTGCGGTTCGACGACGACGAAGGCCATTTTGATTGAGAAACAGGAGATGAGTACCGGCTGGTGTGTCGTGGTGAAGCGCCGACGACCGTGGAAGCACCATTCGAGGACGTGACCAAGGGTGTGCTCAACGCGATTTCGAAATCGGTGAAATAGGCCGCGAATTCACGGAAAAGACGGCGTCATCAAAACGAAGTCCGGCAATCGCGGCTGCGATATTTATATTTCCACGTCGTCTGCGGGCGGCGGTTTTGCAGATGATGGTATCCGGTGTCGAAAGCGATGACCGCTGAGTCGGCTGAGCGCGCGGCGCTTGGTGCCGGTGCGATTGTGATGGATACAATGGCCTCGAACGACGGAAGATTGCCGCATCAAAGATTGAGCGCATCCGCAAACTGCGTCCGGACATGATTCTGATTTCCGGCGGCGTTGACGGCGGCACGACGAAGCATGTGATTGAGCTTGCGGAACTCTTGAAGGCGGCGCGTCCGCGCCCGCGTTTGGGTTCGTCTTATAAGTTGCCGGTTATCTATGCAGGTAATAAAGAAGCGCGCGACGAAATCAAAAAAGTCCTCGGTGACGAAGTGGATTTGCTCGTCGTCGATAATTTGCGTCCTGTACTCGAACGCGAAAATCTCGGACCCGCGCGCGACGCGATTCATGATTTGTTCATGGAGCACGTGATGGCGCAGGCGCCGGGCTATAAGAAGCTGATGAGTTAGGCTGACGCGCCGATTATGCCTACGCCGGGTGCGGTGGGTGATATTATGCAGCGCGTGGCCAAGGCGCGCGACATCACACTCGTTGGTGTGGACATCGGCGGCGCGACGAAAAACATTATGCGCTGGGTGCCGTTTGAAATTGACGAACGCGAATTGCGCAACCGCATTGCCAACAAGATGATTCGCCCAACAACGATTCCGCAGACGAAACAAGATCTGGAAATTGAGCAGGCGATTTCGCGCGAGGCGCTCAGACTTGCGTTTATTCAGCATAAGAATTTCGCCACGTCGCTGAAAGGTGTGCAGCAAGAGCGCACAATTTCCGATACGTTCGATCAGAGTTCATCCGGCGAAACCGTTGTGAACTTGATGGACTTGAATATCATCGTTGGTTCCGGCGGTGTGTTGTCACACGCACCGCAGATCACAAGCCGCATATGATGATAGATGCCTTCCAGCCAGAAGGTGTGACCGAGCTTGCGGTAAAAAGATTGTCTCGTGCGTCTTGGCTCGTGTGTTTGTCCTGTCGGTAAATCGAAAGATGGCAAGCCATGCGTGACGATTACGGGCACATCAAAGAGCGGCAAGCAGTTTAACGAATCGATTGCGTTTGGCGAACTCATCTTGTTCCCGCTTGTGCCGGGTGACGAAATCAAAGCCACCATCAAACCCGAAAAGGTTTTTGACGTCGGCGGCGGCAATGGCAAAGAAATCACAGCAACATTGCACGGCGGTGTAGTCGGCCTAATGTTGACACCCGCGGCCGCCCGCTTCGATCTTTCGCCGCAACGGAACACCGCGTCGCTAAGATCCAAAGTGGACGAAGATACAGGATTTTGTCTTGGCCGATGCGCATGATGATGGTGTTGCGACGGTGAGAAAATAGCCAGCGTAGACGCTGGATCCATTGCCCTGGCGCAGTAGCTTCATGATTTGAGGTCTCAATGAAGACGGATATTGCCAATATTCTCTTGCTCACATTGATCATATTCTCATGCGCAGAGAATCCTAATCCAACAGTTGGATTGGAGAGACACGAGCTTGACGGCACGATGGTGGCCCGTTGAACTTCATGGGAAATTGTAATCAATCGCGTTTACGAGAAGTTTCCGGTATTGTCGTTCAACCGTGATAGTCTTGAAATTGCCATGAGTGCGTGCGGTGGGGGAACTTCTGCCGCGCGATGGATAACAATTCAGGGAGATTCTATTCTACATGGAACTAAGTTCGGATGGCCGGCCGCTAGTTGCCGCTGCGTCCCAACAAAAAGTGTATTGACCAACAAATGGTACATCTCCTTAATAGCGCAAGATCATATCTGATCTCGAGTGATTCGCTCTATATTTTTGAGCGGAGTGTCAAACCAATTAGTACTTTTGTTCCGGTATGGTGATAACGACTATATAGCGACTGGTTGCGGTGGCTAAGGAGATACCGACGGGAAACGCTTCGCTAAATCTCGCTTCGCGGAGCAGGGAGCGCACAGTGCGGCACTACATTTTTAACGGGATGATTAATTTGCTAAAATAGATCCTTCACCCGCAGCGGTTCAGGATGACAAAGCGAAAAAGGTTGCCGGATGAAAGCAGGCTCTGCCGTCTCACCATTTGCGATTGGTGCGTATGTTAATGCGGCGGGTCCAGATCGCCACACAAATTAAAACGAAATTTATGCAACAACGACAACTTGGTAAAGATGGTTCCAAAACTCTCATCTCGGGCGGCGCAGGATGTATGGGCATGTCCGAATTTTATGGAGTCTCGGATAAAAAAGAAAATATCAAGGTCTTGAATCGCGCGCTGGAATTGGGCTGTAACTTTTGGGATACGGCGGATATGTACGGCGTGGGATTGAATGAAGTACTGCTTTCACATGTGCTGCGCGAGCGCCACAACGAGGTTTTTCTGGCCACGAAGTTCGCCAACGTGCGCGGTAACGACGGTGCATTTCTCGGGGTGAACGGCAAACCGGATTACGTCAAGCGCGCCTGTGACATGAGTTTGCTGCGGCTCGGTGTCGATGTGATTGATCTTTACTATCAGCATCGCGTGGATCCGCAAGTGCCGATTGAAAAACACATGGGGCGCGATATGAAAGAACTTGTGCAGGCGGGCAAGGTGCGCTATCTCGGAATTTCCGAAGCGGGTCGAAAACGATTCGCCGCGCACATGTTCATCCGATCACTGCCGCGCAATATGAATAATCTCTCTGGACGCGCGAGATCGAAGCCGGGAAATCATTCGGTTTGCCGCGAATTGGGGAATCGGGTGTTCCTATAGCCCACTGGGACGCGGTTTCTTGACAGGACAGTATAAGGATGTGACCGCGATTTCTTCTCCCGGTGACAGACGCGGCAACTTCCCGCGTTTCAAAGGCGACAATCTGGATTCCAATGCCAAGTGGCTCGAGAAAATTGAGAACAAAGCGAAAGCACATCAATGCACTCCGGCACAACTCGCGCTCGCTTGGGTCTTGGCCAAGGGTGAAGACATGCTTCCGATTCCCGGCACGCGCAAGATTCACCGCTTGGAAGAAAACCTCGCCGCACTGGATACTAAGCTCTCTGCTCAAGATGTTTCGATCCTCCCGATCCAACTCCCGCTGATCCCAACGGTGTCAGTGTTGCGCCCAAGCCAGTATTCACTCGGCAATGGTGGA